>OZ242220.1:0-1859078 GCA_965206745.1 Candidatus Nitrosopumilus sp.
TATCAATTTTCAACAATGAAAGGTTAAATACAGTCTCATGAAAAACTTCCTTGTGCCTACTGCGTATGTACTATTAAATTCGGATTTAGGATCAGATGAGTCAATCATCGGTGAGGTAAAACAGATTCTTGCAGAAGAAGGTGTCAAATATGAAATTCAGGGCGTCTACGGGGTGTATGATATTGTCTTGAAGTTATCCTCTGATGACGCTGAAAAATTACGTGCAATCATTACCAACAGGGTTAGAAAGATCAGCAAAGTCCAATCGACACTAACGATGATGGTAATAGAAGAACAAGAGAATCTATAATCTCTTTATCGCATCAATGACATTAAAAATCTGAGACTCGGTGTTAAAAAAGTGGGGGGATGCCCGTACAATCTTTTGATTCATCATCTCCCGTACTGCCAGAATAATATTCTGTCTCTCCAATTTTTCAACAACCTGCTGCGAGTCAAGTCCCTCAAGATTAAAAGAGACGATGCTCGTTCTGGCACTTGGATCCTCTGGCCCATACAGGACAATGTTTGGAATCTTTGATAGCTCTTCCCTAAAGATGCTGGATAAATGCTGGTTTTTTTTGCGTATGTTGTTCATGCCAAATTTCAGCAGATAGTTCACCGATGATTCCAATCCTACGATTCCCGCATAATTTCTAAACCCGGTCTGAAATTTATCTGGCAGTTCCTTGTATGTCAGTTTGGAATCACCGTCAATGACTGCAGATTCGCCGCCAACGGTTTTCGGTTCCAACAGTTCACTGGAACTTTTCTTGCAGTAAAATAATCCTGTTCCCATAGGACCGCAGAGCCACTTGGAACCGTTAAAGGACATAAAGTCACACCTGAGTTTGGAGACATCTACATCCCCGATGCATCCTACAGTTTGCGCGCTATCAATAAAAAACGGAGTCCTCCCTTCAAGGATTTTCCCTATCTCTTCTACTGGCAGGATTGCGCCGGTGTTATACAGCGCATGACTGAGTGCAACCAGTTTTGTGTTGCTATTAATGCAGGATTCCAAATCATCCAACTTGAAAAAGCCGTTATCATCAATGGTCAAGCTTTGTATGGAAACTTTTCCTTGCAGTTTGATCCACGGATAAAAATTGGAGTGGTGCTCGTGTGCCATTCCACGAATTATCATATTGGAATTACTATCAAAGGACAGTCCGTTTGCCACAAAGTTGATTCCATCAGTAGTGCTTTGAGTCAGGACAACTTCATCAGGATGGCAGGAGATGATTCTTGCAATGGTTTTTCGCGCATTTTGGAGTTTCTCATTAACGAATGGTTCGGACTCTTTTGAGTCAGGACCAATGGAACTGTATGTAGTTAGGAATTCCTTCATGGCCTCAATACTTTGGATAGGCATCAGAGAAACGGATGCATTGTTTAGATAGATTTTCCCTGAGGCCGGAAAATCATCAGAAATGTCTTTTGATGCCAAATTCATTATTATATCTGTAGGATGCTAAGGGGGTGTTGGATAAAAATCCTGAGCAGGCTGCAGATAATTTGATGCAGATTCGAATCAAGTTTGAACAGAAAAATCCCAACATGGTCTTATGTTCAAAACCGTTCCACAAGGCAGAGTTTCTTGATAGACTAATCAGTTCAACTGAGGATCCAATAATTTTCATTGACATGGATCTGCTTTATACCGGATATGTAAAATCAGGGATGATTCAGAAGAAGAAAAATCTAACGATCTTTTGTCCAAATAGGATAGACTGGGAAGAAAAGTTGTCGGAAGTTATCTCCAAGGTGTCAAAGGAGAGATTTCTGGTAATCATCGACTCGCTTAATGGGGTGTACAATCTGTTTGATGAGTTGGAATCTGCCAGATTCATTAATTCGTGTATAATGTTACTCTCATCAATTGGAGACTATGCCAAATCATCAATTGTGGTAACTGGCATGGTACGAAAAAAAGACAATGGAAATTGGGTTCTATCGCCAGGCGGAAGGCACATCATAAAATCAGAGAAAACAGGCACCTATCTTCTTAAAAAAATTGAAGATGACCTGGTTATAGATACTCTGAGTCAAAAAGGCAGCACAAAGTGACAGAGATCTGAGCGATCAGAAATTAAACGCCGTTATAAAATATCAAACGCCGTTATAGGACGGTATTTTTAGGCAAATTATATTAATGCCAAACCAGAAAATGATTTTGTTATGCCAGTAGGAATTATTCCAGACATCAGCGAACAAATGTGTATCGGATGCGCACTATGTGTAGAAATCTGTACCACACTTGGACCAGATGTCCTCAGAGTAAAACCAGTTGAAGGCTGGAAGAGAGGTAAAGCATTTGTCTTTTATCCAGAAAGATGTATTTCTGATGGTGCATGCATTGGTGTATGCCCAACAAAAGCAATCTTTTGGATGCGACCAATGGACTTTACAGTTGGACAACCAGTCCCACTCTACAAGAACTCAGTCTTCGTCAAAGGTTGGACTGAATTAATCGATTAGATTAGTTCGTCAATTTTTAATTTCTTTTTATTATTTTAAATTTTCAAAGCACCTGTTGCATCATCTCTGATTAGGTTTTTCTTTGACCAGAATAGCTGCAAGGAATATTCCCTGGAATAATGAGTAGATGATCAATTCAGGATGTTTCCAGATGTAACAACAGTGATTGCTACAACACTAAACATTGCTAGAAGAAGTTTCTGGCTTTTTTGTATAGTCATTGTACTATACAGAACTAATTTCTTTAAAGCGTTTGATTCAATTCTGATAAAACCAAAAAATATTAAAGTGAATTTTTTTGTCTGTTTCTTAATTTCACATCTCATAAAAATTCAATGGAATTAGGGTTTGTAGTTTATCAATAGTAATAATGAATACAAGATAAAAATACATACATAATAAATGATGGAATGTCTTTCTAACTTGTTTAAATTTCTGACTTGCTGGATAAAAAACCAGATTCCAAATAATGTAAAAATAACAGGAATGCCTAGACAGTAAAAATAATAATCACTTATCTTAGAGTTTAATGCCTGAACCAATCAATATTGAAATAGATAAGAATGTAATAGTAATTATTAGCAACACAAAACAACTAAAATCTAAATTGATATTCTACCAACTAATTTGTGTATGTGGTATTGATTTTATGATATGTGATGAGATATTAAAATTTTATAAAATAATTCTGTCTTTATTTTCTAAATGAAGAATCCTACTCGTTTTTTCCTAAACATCTATCAAACAATGATTTTGGATTAAGTTTGTAATTGCAAATAATTTCTATGTTAAAATCTTCTTCATAATATCTACATATCCATCTGGACGTCTACCTCTAGTTTCTGGCATGTCTCTTAAATTACAAATTACTTCTGCAATATCTTTAATATTGTTTTTTATTTGATCTGAGTATGGTAAATTTTTTAAAATTTTGTCAACTTCATCCATACCATACCATCCATTTTGCATAATCTCGACAAAAAATATTCTAGCCAAATGTTCTCTTTCATCGGCATGCATAGTGGCTGGATTAATATGAACACTTTTGATTTTCTCTGTCATTTTTTTAACGTCCAATAGTTTTATTGATGGTTTACTGTATTTATCCATATTGCATAAAATCACTAAAGATAAATGATTTACAACAAAGATCACTCTTGAATCATTATCATAGCTTGATAGATTTCTCTTTTCAAAGTCATGTTTGATGGGGGACTGAACCTGGATATCAAGCGAATGTTCATACATGTATTGCTCTATCTGGAAAGAGTTTTGTAAATTCATCTATGGCAGAATCAATTTTAGATAATGCTTCCTCTTTGGTATTTCCATACACAGCAATTTCGGGACTCAAGCTACATTTTACCATATATCCGTCACTCAATTTTTTGATATGGTATGTAATGCCATCATATACGTTGGACATGGTTCAACATCATGATGCTCTCGTATGACTCTTTATTATAGCCTAGAATCAAATTATCAGAATTAATAATTAACAGAAACTACACAGTACAATTACAACAGGTTCCAGATGAAGGGGTTTTTGAATTCAGAGATCCAGATCTCATCATGGACTATCACAATTGGATCCGGAAAAGAATCCTCGTATGTATCATCTGAGTTCAATGTCCATTCCTCCGTATAAAACAACCCCAAGAGTGTCAGGATTGTAAAAAATGAGGCTACTGACAAAATATCATTCCACAGGCATGGTTTAGATGATTAAATACTTGGGATTATTTGTAATAGTGGATATGACCAAAACAATTTTTTTCAGTTTACAAAAAAAGTTGCTGATATTGGTCTTGTCTGCAACCCTGACTTCAATTTCAATTACCACCATTCTGTTCCTAAATTTTGACAACATACCAATTTTTGAACTGCAGGAAAATATCGTGTGGATCGGGATAACATTGATGATTGGGTTGAGCATTCTGACATATTTTCTTTCAAAGCGTCTGTCTGAACCAATCACGAAACTTGGCGATGCGGCAAATAAAATTTCGCAGGGGGACTTTAGTGTTAGAACCAACATAAAGTCACACGATGAGATAGGACGCCTGTCTTCATCTTTTGATTCAATGGCACAAAAATTGCAGGAATCGCTATTTGAGATCAAAGAAAAGGAAGAGGTCATCAAGCAGCAAGAAGATATCTTGCTAAAGTTTTCTCAGCAGGTTCAAAATGACTGTGTTGGAGTTATTGACATGAAGGATTCCACCAAGATTTCAAGCAAACTATCAGACGAGAGCATTACAAAGCTGTATGAGATTTTCCTGAATTTTATGGCAAAGATTGTACATAATCACAACGGCGAGGTGGTAAAGAACATCGGGGATGCCCTGATGTTCAGGTTTCCAAATGTTGATCCCGATGATACCGTGGCAATGAAGAATATCCTGGAATGCTGCCTGTCAATGATTGATTCCCATGATGCGCTAAAAGAACAGCTGGATGCAGAAAACATGCCAGAGTTGGATTACAAGATCAGCGCAACTTATGGCTCTGTAAAAATAGCTCAAAGCACAACCTCCAACACTTCAGATATTTTTGGGCCCACAGTAAACAGATGCTTCAAGATTAACTCACTCTGTCCAAGAAACGGCGTGGTGATTGGAATTAATTTGTATGAGATTCTAAAGGGTTTTGACGAATACGAGTTTACGAAATTTACATCAAATGAGATGGAAAAAAAATACGGCTATAGTATTTTTGAAGTTAAAAGAAAGGGATGAGAGTCTTTACGCCCGGTTATTTTTTTAAAAACCCAAGCTTTAGCCGACCCCAACTTTGTCCCTTTGAGGGCTTCAATGAGAGATAGTCTAGCATCTCATATGTGATTGTAAACCCCTTGCCGACCATGGTGTCATCCTTGTCGTAACTCTCCTTGTTTGGCACAAGTTCATCAGCCAAGTCCTTGATTTTCTTGGTTTTGAGATCAAACAGTCGTATCTTTTTGCCATTCTCAAGCTTGATTACTGCATCGCCACTCAGGCCCTGGATGGAAAAAGCCTCAAAGAATCTGATTGATCCGCCTTTTTTTAATTCAATAACCGAATCATAGGTAAACTTCCCCCCATAAAACAAAATCTCCCTTGCAGACAAGATCACATCATCTTCTACATTGAGAACAATGATTGAGTCAGCCTCAAGCAGTACGGTATTTGCAAGATTTTCTGCAACAATTTTTCCATTAGGAGCTGAAATTTGGGTTCTATGCTCTTGAGTTTGAAAAACTCCGACGCGAATGGGATCCTCGATGCGAAATTTCCTGCCGTAGATATTTCCCAGCACTACATCGCCATTATCCACGATGATTTTGGCGCCATTATCAACCTTGTATTTATTTTCTAACGCATCTATGAACTTAAAGTCCCCGCTTGTCAGGTGAATGTTTGTCTGGTACTCCTGCGTCCACGACGGACTAGAGATGTTGCCTTGCATTATGATGGAACCGTCATAGCTAAAGCTTCCCGCCATAAAATTCCCCTTTATTGACAAAGTGCCGTTTGCTTTTTGCTCCAACTCAATTTCGCCAAGAGTCTTTGATCCGAACAGTCTGGATCCAGTAGAGTTTGATTTGTTCAGTGTCAAGGCCCACTCTTGGGCAGTTTTCATCTCTTTGAATAGTTCCTGGCCTAAGATTTGATTTTTCCTTCTGACATCAGCCTCAGAATCACCCGAATAAACTCTGGAATTTTTCAATTTCTCATTATCTGTCTCGGGATATTTCTTGCCAATTTTTAGATCGTCGTATGCCTGCTTGATCTTGATAAATTGCTCATTTTCTCCACCGCGGTCTGAGTGAAACTGCAGTGCCAACCGTCTGAACGCATCTCTGATTTCTTTCTCAGTCGAACCCTCCAAGACTCCCAAGATGTCATAATTATTCTCTACCATGATTGCACCAAAGTTATTTTTTCAAATCCCTATACTTAGGTTATTACGTGGAATATCAAGGATTCGACAATATTTTTAACATAGCAATTGAAAATAAATCATTATTTCTTCTTTGATTTTAGAACCGCAATTATGGCTATGGCAACTCCAATGAATCCAACGCCAATTCCAGCATATCCTGCGTCATTTGCTTGATTTTGTTCCAAATGTTTCACTGATTCTTTCAAATCATTGATATCTGCAATCAGGGCAGTATGCCCGTCAATCATTTGTGTTATCGTAATATCAGAGGATACAGGAAATTCTATGTATGATCGTTCACTTACCTTTGGCGGATGCATGGACAGGCTGATCGGAGTATCTGCAATGGTTCCAAGAATATTTGCCTGATAAAATCCTGAAACAGTCGGGTTGACAAACGCATGGTATTTGCCCACGACATCATGATCAGGCGAGAGAGGAAGTATGATGCTTTTGTCCTTGTGGACTAGTTGTATCTTGACTGTCTTTTTTAGATCCGGAATTCCATTGGCAAACTCTTGGGATGCGGCGCATTTTAGCGCATCAGGAATGTCAGGACATGGGACTAGCGGACTGGCATAAAACTCGATGGCATTGGTCTCTCTGGATACGACTGGCTCGTTCATCCAACCAATCTCAACTCTGTAATCACCCACAGAATCAATTGTATGCCCATATGCGGCTCCAGACAGGCAGGGAATTATCAATAGGGACAAAATTGTGAAATTTAATTTCATACTTGAAAAACCAAATTTGATTTTAAAAATGTTCTATCAATTTTCAAAAGATGACAAAGTTTGCGTCAGATTATATCTAAGAACTCAAGATTCAGGAGACTGAATGCGTCATCTTGAAATCTTCCATATTCTTATCAAAAAAGAATTTGTCAGTAAAGGCAGGTTTCAAGTCATCCAACCAGATTGCATTCTCGTCATATTTTGCAAAAAATGGCACCTCTACCCAATCAGGATTTCTGCCCTGCAAGAATCTCAAAACAATTACCTTTTGATTATTGATATTTGCAGTCCCAATAACATGCACCTTTCCGGGCGTTGCTGACATGCTTGGTCCACGAACGGTTCTGGCCAGTCCACTAACTGAGGAATATGCCTTTTTGAAGATTTCATGGGCCTCTACCAGTGGGATTCCAAAGTAATGCTGAGCCCCCGTATCCCTAACTACAAACATGTAGTATGGAATACAGCCGAGTCGGACTTGTTTGGTCCACATCTTTGCCCACATTTCTGCATCATTGTTGATGTGTGCTAGCAGGGGGGATTGGGTTCTGATTTGTGCGCCTGTTTTTCTTACTGCCTTGATTGCATTTTTTACTGCATCTGTTGACAATTCGTTCAGATGATTAAAGTGGGACATGAATGCAAGATGCAGACCGTTATCCGTGATTTTTTTAAAGACATCCAACATTTCCTGGGAATCAGAATCTGTCAGAAATTTGTATGGCCAGTATGCCAGAGCTTTTGTTCCAATCCTGATCGTCTTGAGATTCGGAAGCTTTGCATCAATTAGCGTGTCGATGTATTTTGCAAAAATTTTGGCCCTCATGATCATCGGATCCCCGCCGGTGAAAAGTATGTCGCTGATCTCCGGATGCTCGCTCACATATTGAACAAGCTGCTGGCCTTCTTGCATGGCAAACTTCATCTCGTCCATTCCAACAAACTGTGGCCACCTGAAACAAAAGCTACAGTATGCATGGCATGTCTGGCTTTGGCTGGGGAAGAAAAGGCAGGTTTCCTTGTATTTGTGCTGCATTCCATAAAGTTTGGTTCCATCCTTTAGTGTCGGAACATTAAGCTCCATCTGTCCTGCAGGATGTGGATTTAACTGTAAACGTATCTCATTTGCAATTTTTGTAATCTCTTTCTTCTCAAGGTTATTTTTCAAAGCTGTCTCCATTTTTGCATAGTGCTCTGGCTTTAACATCCCCTTTTGTGGGAATGTCAGGACAAAGATTGGATCATTTGGAATGTTATTCCAGTCAATTAGCTGCTCAACGACATAATTATTTGCCTTAAACGGCAAAACATTTCCCACAACCTCCATTTCAAACTGGGTTTTCTCGCCAAGATTCTGAATTTGTGGCAGAGTGCGAAAATTTGATAATGTGTAAGATTTTAGTGATGGCGATTCATTCCATACTGATTCCTGATGGGTCATTTTCTAATTGACACGCTTGCCCTTGTTAAATGTTATATCATTCGTACGCATGAAATTTATCAGTTGATCAGAAATCCGATTGGAAATAGAAATCATATTAGAGGTTACGTTTGTATTCTAGAACAGGAGAATGTGTTAGTTGGCTGAGGATGAAATAATAAGCGCAGTAACAGGACAGACCAGTGAAATTCAGAGTGTTTCAACGATCATAGGATCCTCCGAATCGCTGCAACTTGCATTTGCAGTTTTAGTTATCGGGATTATAGGCATCGTGTTAGTTTATCGCAGTTTTTCAAATCGGGTTCAGACTAAAAAATTTAATTATATGAGACCTCACCTCTCAAAATTTGTCAGAGTCGGTGTTTTGCCGTTTTTTGCGATAATTCTCATTACGAGCATGAACGTATACATTCAATCTTTTGACGTATTTGATGAAACAACAGTCAGAAATGCTGAACAAATTGTAACAGATGCAGAAGAGGGAACGATGGAGGATGCAGAGGAAATGCTGACGGTGGCCGGAACTTTTGGAAAAATTCTTGATTCAATCAACATACTGGTAATTGGATATACCATAGCACATTTGATTCCCATTATTATCGCTAAACGAGAGAAGACCAGTCTTGAAAAGGAAGACTTTGCAATGTGGAAGGACATGAGGGGGTTTACAGATGATGAAGGTGACTTGTTTCACAAATTCTTCAAATGGGTTGCCCCTATAAACACGCCAGAGGATATCTCCAAAGAAGAATTTGAGGAAAAACTAAAAACCGAGGAAGGAAGGCACTTTCTTGAAGAGTATAGGACAACCAAAGGATTGCCAATTGGCAGCTACGAGCAACTAATCAAAGAACCATTTGAAGGCTGGAAAAAGTCCGAGAGAGTAAAGTATGCGGATTATTTTAAAAGATCCACATCAGGCAATAATCAATCAGGTAAAAAGCTCAGAACAGGACAGGAGGTTGAGGAGATCTATCCAATTGATACATGGAGGGAAGAAAAAAGACTGGACGGGTTTGATCCAATAATTCCCGGGGCAAAACCTCCAGGACACGCCTTGAGAAAAAGAAAAAATCTTCCAAAGTCCGTCTCCCAGATTCTGCCTCTGGGAATTTTTGCAGCTGTAGTAATCGGCATTGTTAGCTGGTGGGGAATTGACCTAATCGTACTTGCAACGGCAACGGGGGGCTTGGCCATCGGAATTGGGCTGGCATTACAAGAGACAATGCAGAATTATTTTGCATATATTTTGATTAGAAAAGACAAGATATTTGCAGAAGGTGAGCGTGTAAAGTTGGATACCGGGTATAACGGATATGTGCACAAAATCACGCCTAGGGTCACGTACATCAGGGATGCACTAAACGAGTCATTTGCGGTAATTCCAACCAGGCAGCTAGTCAATGCCCAGATAATTAACTATTCCAAAGAGGTCAAGATGGTTCCGGCCATTGTGGAGGTGGGCGTCTCCTATCTTAATGATCCAAAACAGGTTTCTGCAATTCTAGTAAAAGTTGGCAAGCGTGCAATGAAGGAGGTTGTTGACGGGAAAGGCAGGCATCTTATCAGACAGTTAAGGTGTCCCTATTTGGACAAAAACAGACCAAGCTGCGGTTGTGACAAGGACATTCATGTGGAGATAAACCAGCCAGTAGTCAGATTCAATCAGTTCAATGACTCATCATTGGATTTTTCACTATGGCTTTATGTGAGGGATTATGGGGCACAGTTCAAGACCAAAACAGACATGAGGATGATCATGTATGAAGAGTTCAAAAGATACGATATCAGAATTCCATGGCCAATTAGAACAGTATACCAGGGAGATGAAAAACGCGAACAGGCGGAGATTGACAAGCTCAATGAACAGAGGATGGGAGTTATTGACAGATATGGCATCGGGGACATTGGCCGTGGCAGTGGTGAGGATGAATGATTTTCTCAAAACTTAAGAAACCCATTGGTTGACATTTCTTGTTGGGCAGATTATCAGTAATTGCAGGCAAATCTTCTGAAGATTTGGCAAGAAAGCTCTCTGGAAAGATAAATGCAAATCTTGTAAAATCAGAAGTTAGAATTTTTGCCGACGGGGAAAGCAAGATAACACTTGTCGGAAAGGTATCCAAAGGAAAGGCCATTGTTGTTCAGTCAATTTATCCGCCGGTGGATACAAATCTAATACAGGCACTATCACTTGTTTCAAAAGCCAAGGAAACGGCATCGGAGGTGATTGCCGTGATCCCATACATGGGATATGCAAGACAGGACAGGGAATTTCTGCCAGGAGAAGTCGTAACAATGAAGGTCCTTGGAAAGTTATTCAGAGGGGCAGGGGCGTCAAAAATTATTGCAGTGGATATCCACAGTATGATTGGATTCAAACATTTTGCCATCAAGACAGAGAATGTATCTGCAATTCCTGAACTTGTACAGTATGTCAAGAAATTGAGACTGAAAGATCCCCTTGTGATATCGCCGGATCAGGGTGGAAAAGAAAGGGCAAAGGAATTTGCAAGAGAGTTAGGCTCAGAATACGTCGCTTTGGAGAAAAAGAGGGACAGAAAAACAGGAAAAGTTCAGATAAAGACAAAAGATATCGATGTGGCTGGCAGGGATTTGATTTTGGTTGACGATATGATTAGTACCGGAGGCAGTATTGTCAAAGCCACACAGTTTCTTAAAAAGCGAAAATGTAAAAAAATCTACGTTGCATGTACACACGCGTTGCTGATGAATGATGCTCAAGGAAAGATAAAAAGGGCAGGTGTCACAAAAATTGTCAGCACAAATACGATTCCGGGCAAAACGTCAGTCGTGGATGTATCTAATACCATTGTAAAGGCAATTTAGTTATGCCAGAAAGTTTTTTTGTTTTATCTAAAGATTATCTGGAACTTGCGATAGATGAGATTACTGCAATAGCAAAGATGCATGACAGATTTTCCAAAATCAAGGTGATTTCCAATCTGGTAATTGTCCAATCCAAAACAAGTGGGAATGAGATAGCAAAGCGAGCCACATTCGTAAAAATTTCTGGGCAGATTTTACGGAAAATGTCAGGATTATTTTTGGATGATGAAAATGTGGGGGTTTTAAAAAATGCAAAAACTTTTGTCTGCAGGGTAGTTAATTTGTCATCAAATCAGTTTAACATTCCAGAACTGGAAAACTCGATGGGGGATATGATATCAAAGTTCTCGCATGCCAAAGTGAATTTGAAGAATCCGGACATTACGGCATATCTGATTTTTACAAACACTGAAAACTTTTTTGGGTTTTCAAAACGAACCAAGGGACAAAAAAGACCAAAAAAAATTGAAAAGCATCCCCACGAACTGGATTGGAAGCTAACTAGGGTTATGATTAATCTGATAGGGCTGAAAAAAGGAGAGACCGTCTGTGATCCGTTTTGTGGAACCGGTACGACACTACTCGAGTCCGAATCAATGGGAATTCATGGCATCGGGCTGGATTTTGATGAGAAGATGTGCAAGATTGCCCAAAAAAATCTCAAGGCTAACAATTACCATTCAAAGATTTTAAACTCTGAATTTCAGGGATTGTTGGAAATATCTGATGAATTTGATGGGATTGTGACTGACCTGCCTTATGGAATAGCCTCAAAGACATCAGAAAAGCCTCAGGAAATCCTGAAAAAATTCTTCTCAATTCTGTCTAAACGAAAGAGGGTGGCAATAATGTACAAAAAGGAGCTGGATTTCAACTCAAAGCTAAGCGGGTTGAAGAAATATCACATCTATAGGCATAAAAGCTTGACAAGGACAATTCTGATCAAATGAAACTTGTATTCTTGGGAACATCAGCGGCACAGCCTACCGAAAATAGGGGGTTGTCATGTATCTGCCTGGAGAGGGACGGGGAGATTCTGATGTTTGATGCCGGCGAGGCCGCTCAGATATCTTTTATGAGATCAGGTTTGGGATGGAATAAAAAAATGAAGCTGTTTGTCACGCACATGCACGGTGATCATTGCATAGGAATCCTGGGATTGTTACAGACCATGTCCATGCAGAACAGGACTGAAACATTAGAAATTTTCGGACCGAGTGGAATTGAAGAATTCATCTCAGCCAATATCAAGGTATTGAACTTTGGACTGTCATTTCCCGTTTTAATAACCATCATCAGGGAAGGAAAAATTTTCGATGGTGAGAAGTTTTCAATGCATGTATGCAGGGCCAATCATTCAGTAGCGGCGTTTTCGTACCTGTTTGAGGAGAAAGACAGGCCGGGAAGATTTAACACTGAAAAAGCCAAACAGCTGGGAATCCCTGAAGGAAAATTATGGAGTGACTTGCAGAAAGGTCAAAGGGTCACGGTCAATGAAAAAATAATAAAACCAGAGCAGGTACTAGGGGAGAAACGTAGCGGCATCAAGATTGGAATCTCCGGCGATACAATGCCCACTACAGAATTGGAAAAGTTTTTTGAGAATTGTGATTATCTGGTGTTTGATTCGACATTTTTGGATGAAGAAAGACAGAAAGCGCAAGATACGCGTCACTCTACTGCAAGACAGGCAGCTACACTGGGGAAAAATTCCAGAGTCAAAAATTTGATTTTGACTCATTTTTCAGCTAGATACAAAGATGAGCAAGGACACTTGAGGGAGGCACAAAAAATACACGATTCAGTGATAACAGCTAGGGACCTTTTGGAGATAGAGATTAAACGAGATGTTTGATTTAATCAAGGATAAAATTAAAAGCTGTGAAAAAGTTGTCTTTGTGACAGGGGCTGGTATTTCACAGGAGAGCGGGATTCCTACATTTCGAGGAAAAGACGGGTTATGGAGAAATTATAGTGCAATGAGGCTTGCCACAATAAATGCATTCTATGATGATCCAAAACTCGTATGGCAGTGGTATAATGAAAGAAGGAGGAACATTCTTCAGGCACAAGGCAATCCGGGCCACAAGGCAATTGCCGAACTTGAAAAATATGCCCAGGTCGTAGTTTTGACACAAAATATTGATGGATTGCACCAAAAATCCGGAAGTTCAAACGTATTGGAACTCCATGGCAGCATTGTAAGGATCAAGTGTTCTGTATGTGACTATAACGAAGAGATTTTGAGCGAAATTTCCGACTTGCCGCCTTTGTGCAAGTGTGGAAATATACTTAGACCAGACGTCGTATGGTTTGGAGAGTCGTTATCAGAGGATGTCTGGAACAGGGCCATGGATTTTGCAAGTCAGTGTGATTTAATGGTAGTTGTAGGCACATCACTTGCAGTGTCTCCGGCAAACACGCTGCCACACTATGCCAAGCAAAACAATGCAACGTTGGTTGAAGTTAATCCAGAAAGGACTGATATGTCATGGAAGATGGACGTGACAATCAGAAATACCAGTGCAGCAATTCTGCCCAAACTGGTTTCATTGTTTAGAGGCAGATCATAATTGATAAAAGATATCGTTTGGTTCTGATACCAAGGGGATCTGGATTACAAATTGACATAGCTTCACAATCCTCAGTGTGTACTCATATCCACACAATATGGGATTCACTGTTGCATAGTTTAGATTTGTAATGGATTTTAATGTGAAGATATTCCAGAAAAAAGTTCCCTTGTATGCGGTTCTAGTTGAATTGGAATTTTGTCCTTCCATCGGTATCAGGATATTGAAGAACACGACATCGAGTTGTTTAGTTGAGGGGGAAATTTGAGATGACATTATTGTAGTATTTTGAGTGGAAACGAGTGTTGCTGCTCACTGATCAGCTGTTGGTTGGCTCGTAGATTCTAAATTTGAGTTGCCATTGAAAATATTTTGTATTGATTCCATAGGATTGAAACCAGAGAATCCTTTTTCGATCATTTTTTGTGATGATTCTATTGTCTCAGAAATCGTACCAGTTATTTTACCTTGAGCGTCATTTACTTGACCGGGCAGTGATTCACTTTGGTCTACAATCGTATCAATTGACGAGTCGATTCCTTGTCCTACTGAATTTGAAAGATCGGATCCAAAGACATGTGCGTCATTTTGTAGAGAATCAAACGTGGCTGCAGATGTAGGAGACAGGTTGTCAGCTTCATTAAACAGTATCATGCCTCCCAAAACCATAACGCCTACGATTATGCCTAGTTTGATCAACATCTATGAATAATTCAAAAAAACAGATTTTACACTTAAACTGAAAAAAATGATCAAAAATGAGTGAATTTTATTAACTAATTTTTGCTCTGATAAGTTGGCGTGTGTTTTCAGCATATAATTGACTAAAAATGAAAAAATATCCCTATTGTCATATCTCTACTCCATACACTATTCAATTTGTGTCATTTTGTAATTTTCACTGTTTTCAACGGATTGTTCAATTAGGCGGATCGGTGTTAAGTCAGGGTGATAAAAAATCAGTAATCCTTGCCATCAATAACAATAATGCCTAAACCTAATGCAGTAAACCAAGTTTTAGGATTTTCAGAAATTGATTCTTTCACAATACCTGCTGTTCCTTTAAGTGCAGACATAACATCATTTGGATGCTGTCTTTCAAGCTCATCAAGCATCACTTTGATTAATGCTTCAAAATCTATTTGGATAACCATAATAAATCATATCTATTCTAGAATATAGATTTTGCTGGAAAATAAAGAATTATAATAATTTCATCCAACAACTATCTTTCTCATTTGAGAGCCAGCTAAACCCATGAAGTTTCAAAATATCATTAATTTCTCTCCAAGTATTTTTTTGAATCCAATTTCTAGGTGTTATTTTGACTGAATCTCCTTCATTTACACTAGTAATTTTCTTGATTCGTTTTTCTAAATTATTTACAAAATTTGGTTTTGTTGTAGATTTTTTAATCAAGTCTAGATACTTGTTGTTATCTAAATTCAACTCAATGTTTACAGCTTGAGCTAGTGTTTTCCCATCCAATCCTTAATGTGGCTTTACAAAATTGAGATTAATCTTTAACAACTCTGAAAATGACTCTAGTCAAACACGGATTACGTAGATTCCAATCACCGCAGTACCTCTGGGTGCCCTGAATTGATGTGGTTGTACATGTGCAAGTTTGCATGAAGTCCTAACTTTCATTATTTGAAAATGAAATCCAATCTATAATTCCATCAATATTTGTTGAAACCAGTTGTACCTTTATTGGCCCGAGGGGCGATTCTTCTGCCTCATCACACACTGCAACTTGATCTGCAAAAGCAGCCTGTTTGTTTAGAAGAAACCAGGTACTATCACCTTTCAAATTATCTTCCAAGTTGCGCGTGTAACTTTTTTGGGATTGAGCAGACAGGATTGACTCGCAAATTTTTTCCAAGGATCTCAACTCGTTTGACTGTGCCTTTATCGAAGAAACTTCGTTCTTTATCGTCGAATGTGGAAAGATGTTGGAGATTGCCTGCCTGACTTTTTCAGGATCCTCAGACGGGTTTACTGGGCAGACCATCTCTATTTTACAATTGATGTTTGGAATTTTCATTCTAACCACTTTTGAATAATTTTAAAAGCCTGCTCGATTAACTCCTCCTTCGTTATGCCAACATTGGATATTGCATCATCGGAAAGTGCAATAGAGTCACTTACACCGACTCCCAATTCACGGTTGTCCCTTTGTTCAAAGTGTTCCTTTGTCTGTGGATCATCTGATCTTCCTCTTTTTTGCAGAAAATCAAATCTGGTATCAGTGGAGGCATGAACTGCCAATAATTTTACAGTGCCATATTTTTTCAGCACCTGAATCTCATCATTGGATCTTACTCCGTCAATCAAAATTACATTTGAGGTTGAAGATTCTATATGTGGTCTGACCAGTTCGGCTATGGCGCCAGGACCGTTCTTCTCCCTTAACTCAAGCATTAACTTGCCCAAATTTTCCCTACTAGACTCCAAGTTTCTTTTTTTAGCTTCCTCTCTGACAGCATTTCCCATGTTGATTGTTTCATAGCCCTTTAATGCCAATTCTTCTGCAATGGTAGACTTGCCAGCTCCGGGCATGCCTGTCAAACATACGATTAATTTCCCCAACACATATCAGAAAAAGGGCTCGTCTATGAAGCTACCGCAAATAATTATAAACATACTGCAAAAAATATCATGATGCGTGCTTTTGTAGCTGTTGAAGTCACAGATGATAATATAATAAATTCAGTCAGGGAATTTCAAGAGGGCATCAGTATTGATGCCAAGCCTGTGGAACTGAAAAATCTGCATTTCACCTTGCAGTTTTTAGGGGAAATTTCGGAGAAGGTTGCCCAAAAGATCATCCAGTCTCTTAAAACAATCGAATTTTCGAGTTTTGACATCAATCTGAAAGAAGTTGGGGCATTTCCCAGACCCAGACACCCAAGAATAATTTGGATTGGAACAGATGAGAATGGCAGAAACATGTTGGTTCAATTATCCAAAAAAGTGGAAAAGGCGTTGGAACCGCTAGGATTTCTTCCAGATAAGCCGTTTAAACCTCATATCACAGTGTTTAGAATTAAAAAGAAGGTGGGGGATGTATCAGGAGAATTGAAAAATCATAAAATGAAGAATTTTGGGCTTCAAAAGGTCTCAAAGATTAAATTAAAAAAAAGTGAGCTTGGTGCAGATGGACCAATTTATTCAGACCTGGCGGAGGTTGATGCAAAAAAATGAAGCAGATAATCTCCAAGATATCTAAAACTGTAATGCCTTCAAAAGCAATGGAAAAATCAAAGAGACAGATCGCAGAAACAGCTTTCAGCCTGGTTGAAAAGGAGATTGAAGGGTATTCAGAAGTGGTAGGATTGGAGTTTGGCGGGTCGTTTGCAAAGGGTACATGGCTGACCGAAGATGCAGACATTGACATCTTCATCAAATTCAAGAAGGATGTATCTGAAGAAAAATTTGAAAAAATTTCCAAGGAGATTGGATTTGCCTCATTGGAGGAATATTCTCCTTATGTCAGGTACTCTCAACACCCTTACGTTGAGGCCAAGGTTGATGATACAAAAATCAACATCGTACCATGCTATGATGTCGCCATGGGGGATTGGAAGAGTGCTGCAGACAGATCCCCATTTCATACAAGATTCATGAAAGAATCACTAGGGCCAAAAATGAGAGACGAGGTAAGGATTCTAAAGACGTTTCTAAAGTCAAATGGAATTTACGGTGCAGAGATAGCAAAACAAGGATTCAGCGGGTATGTTTCAGAGGTTTTGATTTTGGAATTTAAAAGCTTTGAGAACCTTGTAAAATCAATCTCAAAAATCAAAGAAAAACAGATCATTGGAAAAACGGACAAGAAGTTTGACACCTCAATTGTA
Organism: Candidatus Nitrosopumilus sp.; assembly: GCA_965206745.1. Classification (GTDB taxonomy): domain Archaea; phylum Thermoproteota; class Nitrososphaeria; order Nitrososphaerales; family Nitrosopumilaceae; genus Nitrosopumilus. The sequence goes on from OZ242220.1 coordinate 17,867, forward strand.
ATAATAGATCCAGTAGACAGTAACCGGAATTTGGCTGCTGCCATCTCCGATGAGAATATCGGGAAACTCATTCTTATTTCAAGGGCGTTCAAAGAGAAACCAAACCAAGGATTCTTCAGGATTAAAGGATCAAGGATATCAGAGGAATTTTGGGGTAATTTGTTGGTCGTAAAATTCGACTTTAGAGACAGGAGCCCGGATATCATCTGGGGACAGATAAAAAGGGCAGCCTCAACGCTGTCCACACAGCTAGAATTGGGGGGATTCACCGTGTTGAGAAGCAAATCCTACACGGATCAAAAACAGATCTATCTTTTGTTCTTCCTGGAGTCCATCAAGATCAGTGGGATCTATTCCAAAGATGGACCAGAGTTTTTCAGAGAGGATGGCACCAACAGCTTTATTGTCAAGAATCTTAAAAATACAAAATTGATGTGGGTTGGAAACAACAAGAGAATAATTTCCCTAGAAAAAAGAGAACATACTGATGCAGTAAATTTTATGAAGGAATTTTTGGAGAAAAATCTTCAGGCAGGCATGCCCAAAGGTCTTCAAGATGATCTCAAGCAAGGTTTCAAGATATCTGTGGGAGACAAAAATCTAAGCAAATCAATTAAAGAGGAGGCAGCTGAATTGATTTCAGTAGATGGCGCACTCCTTCATTTCAATTAAGAAATTTTCTAAAGAGCCATACTCAAACATCTTGGGATATCCAAGTGCAACTAGTCGACAAATCAGATCAAGGATTGCCGAGCTGGAAAAGTTGAAAATTAGATCAATCTCCTTGACAGGCCCTACGACGCTTGGAAACCTGGCAATTTTGGGAAAAGGATACGTCGGTGTCGTTGTAGTTGCAAAGAAAGGCAGCAAGGAGGTCGCCCTAAAAATCAGAAGGACAGACTCCCCGAGAAAAAATATGAAGAATGAGGCAGTGTTGTTAAAGTTGGTCAATTCAGTCAAGGTTGGCCCAAAAGTGATCGATGTCAGTAAAAATTTCCTAGTCATGGAGTATCTTCAGGGGGAGAAATTTAGCAATTGGATTGGAATGTTAAAGGGAGTTGGAAGTGCGAAAAAATTAAAATCTGCAATTAAAAGTGTGTTGGAGGACTGTTACAGATTAGATCAGATAGGACTTGATCATGGGGAACTAAGCAACATTTCAAAGCACGTCATTGTGGGCAAAACAAAATCCTCACTGATTGATTTTGAAAGTTCAAGCACAAAGAGGAGGCCATCCAATGTCACATCAATTACCCAGGCCTTTTTCATCGGGTCAGGGATTGCCAAAAAGGCACAGAAAATTTACAAAAATCCTCCCAAGGAGAAGATCATTGAAGCACTAAAGTCGTACAAACATGAAAAATCACAGGAAAACTTTGAAGAACTGCTCAAAATCCTGAAATTATGATGGGATCGGCAGGATTTGAACCTGCGACCACTAGTCCCCCAGACTAGTATCATACCAAGCTAGACGACGATCCCTTGTTTCAGAGGCACAAAATGAAATTATTAAATCGTCGTATTGACAAGCAAAATCGATGAAACTCTGTAATATCTGCCACAAGATTTCTGCTACAAATCAGGATCACCTTGACTGCGTTCAAAGAAGAAGCATAGAACTGGAAGGCGAGGATTTTAAAAACGGCATTCCAGAAAAACTCAACCTTTCAAAAGATACTCAGGAATTGGATGTGGGGGTCAAGGCAATTCTGGAACATCTTTCAAAGAGCAAGGATTCAGACGAATAGACTAAAGCCATTTTGACAGCCTTTCTTTTTCAAACTCTATTTTTTTGGAAAGATTATCAACAGTTGACTCTGTGAGATTAGTCGATGGTTTGGGTTCTGCAAACATGTCAACCTCGATTACAGATGCAGTGTCCCTGCCGGATTCAATAAAACACCCGCCTTTCCCCTCAAAGAGTGCGGATTCCTCACCGGATTGGATTTTTGCAATGATGTTTTGTGCCACTGTGATACCTTCCCCCTCTGCAAAGATTCCAGCCTTTGGAACTGCCATTTTTCCTACTGTCAAGCTGGTCACATCACCTACTGCAAAGACATTTTCAGTCGGTGTCTTGCAGTCTCTGTCTATCGGGATGAATCCAGGCATTTGAGCTAGTCTGGAATCATAAATTACTTTGGGGGCAATGTGCGGCGGAACAGCTAAGAGTATGTCAAAGTCAGCCTTGCTTTCTTCGAAGATTAATTTTTTGGCCTCGACGGATTTTATTTTGCATGAATTATGAAAGGTGATCTGTTCGGAGTTTACCAGTTGAAGAATCTGTTCACTTACTTTAGGTCCTGCAGCTGGCAGGGTGATGGGGGCAGGACTGTAAAAATCAATCTGTACAGAATCACGGACCCCTCGTCTTCGAAGCATGGAGTCTATCAGCAGGCTTGCCTCAAATGGCGCCGGAGGACATTTGTAGGGCATTCCCATTATAGAGACTGCAATTTTTCCAGATTCGATGCTCTCGAGTCTCTCACGTATTTTTAAAAGCTGGTTGTGATCATAGAGATTGAATCCGTTCTCCTCCAATCCGGGAATTATTTGTGGAGCCAGCACCGCCCCCATTGAGATGATTAGAAAATCAAATGGAATTTCCCGAGTTTTTGTTTTTACATTCTTGCCTTCAAGATTGATTGATAAAATTTCATCCTTGATGAAGCTGATCTCTTTCTTATGCAGTTCGTTTAGAGATCCAGTGGAATCCTCCAAAGTTCTAGTCCCAGTTATGATCCACAGTTTGGCAAATCCCACCATAAACCAGTCTTTTTTGTCAATTATGGTAATTTTTACTTGTGATGACGATAACGTGCTTCTTAGTGTATTTGCAGCTGAGAGGCCACCAAATCCCCCTCCCAAAATTACAACGTGCGGAATGTTTGCCAACTTAAAGTGCCTGGGTTGTGGGTCGTATCAGAATCTCATTTACATTCACGTGTGATGGGGAATCAACTGCGTACAGGATTGCATTTGCGATATCCTCTGCTTGTAAAGATTCCATCTTCTTTGCAGATTCAACAAATCCCTGCAAGGATTCATCGGTAATTGTATCATTGAGTTCTGTTGCAACGACTCCCGGCTCGATACTAGTTACTCGAATGTTGGAGCGGACGCTGAATTCTTGTCTTAATCCTTCGCTGAACGCTGCAACTGCATATTTCGTTGCACAGTAGACGCTGCCGCCGGCAAAAACTATCCTTCCTGCTACTGACGAAAGATTGACTATGTGCCCTGATTTTTTCTCCTTCATGTGTGTAATTACGGCACCTGTGGAATACAAGACACCCTTGATGTTCACATCAACCATCTGATCCCACTCGTCAACTTTGAGGCTTTTGAACAGACTCAGCGGCATCAGGCCCGCATTATTTACAAGAATGTCAATAGAGCCCCACTTTTCCAAAACCGCTTTGGCAAAACTCTCACATTCGGATCTCTGTGTCACATCTAACTTCTGATAAAATACCTGACCGCCATCAGAGGAGATTTTTTTTGCAAGTTCCTCTAATCTGTCAACCCTTCTGGCACCTATGGCAACCCTTGCGCCTGCCTTTGAGAGGGCCAAGGCAGTAGCGAATCCTATTCCACTGCTTGCCCCGGTAATTATTGCAACCTTGTCTTTAATCATCTAATCTTCAAGCAGATTATGGCCAAACATCGTAAAAACGTTTAGACATAAGAAAATTCAACGATAAATTCTAACACCTTTATTAAAAGAAAAATAACATTACAGAATATGCAGTCTGAGAAATGCGCTTACTGTGGTGATTTAACTGATATGCCATTCCAGTGCAATTACTGCAAGGACCCCTTCTGCGCAGAACACAGGCTTCCCGAAGAGCACAGGTGTGTAAAACTCACCCAGATCAGGGCCAAGAAATTTGGAGAGCGAAAAGTCATCCGTGATGGCGGACGCAACAAGCCAAACATTTTGAGGCGGATTTTTGCAAGATTCAGAAATTAGTACGGACTTTTGTCAGGGGAAATTTTTGCCCGTCTTCCCTGATAAATCAACGCGATGGCAAGTGCAAACATCACCATTGCAGTCAGTGGAAAATTTTGCGGTGCTGGCAAGATAAACCAGTAGTAGACTCCAAAGCCGATTGAGACGATTGCCTGTGTCCATAATTTTATCCATTTTGGCAACTTTACCAATCTGCTGATAGCTTCAACTGCAAAGATCCCAATTACGGGGTAAATTGTATAAAGAAGGAAATCAATCACGTCGACGCCTGTATGGGACATGTCTTGTAATCAAAAAAGGTGTAATTTCTATCTAATCTTCCAGGCGCACCTTGGTTGCTATGTTCTTAGCAATTAAGGCCTGGGCATTCTCATATGGAATTGTAGCAATGTCTTCAGTCTTGAAGGGACCGTACTTTTCCAGATCCGCACCGACAATTTCATCCACGTCATGAAGGAACCTGACGACAATTTTTTTGGTTTTGTGATTTTGGGCCAATGATTCCAAAAATTTTGACTTTCCATTTACAGTAGCAGAGATGATCATCTTGGTTCTCTCACTTTGCTCTTCCTGTGAATCAAGAATGAATTTTTCCTCATCAAGCAGATGGCCCGGTTCCAAGTCGGCAGATTTTGAGATTTTGTCCAGTCTGATTTCTATTAATAATGATGCCAGTTCTGTGACCATTTCTATCATGGTGTCTTTGATCTTGTTTTCCATTCCATCAAACTCCTGTTTTTGCAAGTTCCCAATAAAATCAGCCAGATTCCTGTAAAAATTTGGATCAATCTCCGAAATGGAATCATTTTCAATTTCACGCAAAACCGTCTGATGCAGCGAGTTGATATCGATTTGGTTTGATTCTGACATGTCTTACCTAATCCTTAAATGGCTGATGTATTTGTGTTTGATTGAAGAATAAATTGCCATATAAAGTCAGCCACGGTAAAGCAATCCAAGTAACATACTCCTCTGACGAGGTTTTTTCAAGAATTAAGCACGAGGGCATCCAGTTTATAGATCTTCAGTTTACAGGCCTGACAGGTCATTTTCATCATACCACGATTTCAGCAAATACCTTCACTCCAGAACAGATGAGGGACGGACTACCAAAATTGGACGGCTCATCAATTATCGGATTTACCAGCATTGATGATTCAGATCTGCTTCTAAAGCCTGATCCAAATACATTTGCAATCATTCCCTGGATGACTGAAAACAAGACAGCCCGGCTGTTGTGCGATATTTACTGGGGGGAGAACAGAGGAAGATTATCAAGGGATCCGAGAGGGATTTCTCAAAAGGCTGAGGAATACATCAAAACTCAAGGTTATGATTTTAGTACATGGGGTCCGGAGGTGGAATTCTTTGTATTTGACAAAGTGCACTGGGATGTTCTAACTCCCTACAAAGGCCAGTCATACTCTATCGAATCAAAAGAAGCTCCATGGAATCAGTCAGGTGATGGATATCCGATGGGGCTGCAAGAGGGATACTATCCAAGCACACCTGCAGACACCCTGACACCGTACAGAAATGAATGCGTGAATATTCTTAGTACAAATTTCGGAATTTTGTGTGACAACCACCATCACGAGGTGGCAACTGCAGGACAGTGTGAGATTGATATCAGATATGACTATATGACAAATGCAGCAGATGCCGCACAGTCATACAAGTATGTAATCAGAAATGTGGCACAGAAATATGGCAAGGTTGCAACAATGATGCCAAAGCCGATTGCCATGGATTCAGGTTCTGGAATGCATGTCAATGTTAGTTTGTGGAAGGGACAAGAAAATGCATTCTATGATCCAGATGACGAAATTGAGCTAAGCCAGCTTGGAAGATACTTTTGTGGCGGAATAGTCAACCACGCAAAAGCACTCTCTGCCATTTGTAATCCGACAACCAACTCGTATCACAGACTGGTTCCGGGATATGAGGCCCCGGCATACATTGCATGGAGTTCTGGAAATCGTTCTGCCATTGTGAGGGTCCCAAAACATCTCAAAGGAAAAAACTATTCCGATCTTAAAAGACTTGAATTCAGAGCACCTGATCCTTCATCGAACCCGTATCTCGTGTTTGCAGCAGTGACAGCTGCAGGAATGGACGGGGTTAAGAAAAAGATGGATCCAGGGGACGAAGTCCGTGATGATATCTTCAAGATGACCAAATCCGATAGGAAGAAAAGAGGAATCGGCGTCCTTCCAAAAAGTCTCGGTGAGGCCCTAGATGAGCTGGAGAGTGACAGGAAATTCCTCAATCCAATCTATACAAACGATGTTGTAGACAAGATTATCGAGCTAGAAAGAAGGGATCAGCGTGAGATAGCCATCAGACCGCATCCGCATGAATTTTATCTGTACTTTGATGTTTAAGCTCTTCCAGTAAGTTGGAAGACAAGCAGTAAAGAGGCAGTCATTAATGCAAGTCCGATTACCAGAAATACCACCCTGTTACTCTCAGATGTCGCAGTTTTGTATAGCAGAATCCCGCCTATAAGACCCAGGAATAATACGGACACCCCACCGACTACTATGCCAAAACTAGTGTTAGTGATAAGCGGGTGAAAGAGTCCTGCAAGTAGTGCAAAAAATGCAAGCAGGTAGATATACGTGAATCCAGTGAGGACTTCGGACATTGCCTTTTTCAATATTTTTCACAAAATGATTTAACAATTAAAGGTTTGAAAAGATGCCAAAATAATCTTACATCATGCCGCCCATATCAGGCATGCCTCCCATTCCAGGGGGCATTCCTCCCATGCCGCCCATTCCGGGTGGCATTCCAGGCATTCCGCCTTCTCCGCCAGGAGGTCCACCGGCAGATTTCTGAGTGGCAATTACATCATCGATTCTGAGAATCATGCATGCGGCCTCTGCAGCCGCTGAGACAATTTGAAGTTTGACTGCAAGGGGTTCAATAATATCGCCTGACTTCATGTTTGCAATTTTTCCTTTCATTACGTCAATTCCAGTCCATTTCTCCCCCTTTTGCTGTTTGGAACGAAGAAGTGTGAGGGTATCAATTGGATCCATTCCGGCGTTTTCAGATAGTGTGAGCGGAATTTCTTCTAGTGCATCGGCGAACTTTTCTGCTGCAAGCTGTTCCCTGCCTTCTAAAGACTTGGCCCAGCCTCTCAGTTTTGTTGCCGCAAATGTTTCAGGGGCGCCTCCGCCTGCAACAATCTGAGGTTTCAAGATTACATCTTTTACGACCATTAAAGCATCATGAACGGAACGTTCAACTTCATCCACCACTCTTTGTGAGCCTGCACGAAGAAGCAGTGTTACGGATTTTGGATGCTTGCACCCTTCAACAAATACCCACTTGTCCTCCTCAATTTTTCTTTCTTCCACAACATCTGCAGAGCCAAGATCTTTTTCAAAGAGATCATCGAGGTTGGTGATGATTCTGCCACCTGTAGCTTTTGCCAGTTTGCTAAGATCACTTTCCTTGATTCTTCTGACTGCCATGATTCCGGATTTTGCAAGATAGTGCTGAGCCATGTCATCTAATCCCTTTTGGCATAGAACCACGTTTGCGCCAGAGCCAATGACTTTGTCAACCATTGTCTTTAGCATCCTGTTCTCTTCATCCAGGAATGATTTGAGTTGTTGGGGATTGGAGATGTTGATTTTTGCATCAGTCTCAGTCTTGCTGATTTCTAATGCGGTGTTGATTAGTGCAATTTTGGCATCACTGATTGATCTCGGCATGCCACCATGAACAATCTCCTTATCAAGAACAATGCCTTGAATGATAAGCGAGTCCTTGATGGAACCGCCTGCTTTCTTTTCCACTTTGATGTCGTCAATATCGACTTCAAATGATTCGCCGTCTTTTTCTACAACAGCGAGGACTGATTTTACAATAATATCGGCTAGTAAATCGGAATCTTTTCTAACGAGTTTTGTTTGCATCGAGGTTTTGGCAATCTTGTTTAGAGTGGCCTTGTCATTGGCCGTAATCGTATCTGCGATTTCTTCAAGGTACTCTTTTGCCTTTCTTGCGGCCTTTCTGTATCCGTCAACAATGACTGTGGGATGCACATCTTGATCAATTAGCGATTCTGCCTGTGAGAGTAATGCGCCTGCCAACACAACGGCTGATGTTGTACCGTCTCCAACCTCATTATCGGTGGTTTTTGAGATTTCAACTAGCATCTTTGCCGCCGGGTGCTGTACGTCAATCTCCTTTAGGATGGTAGCACCGTCATTTGTAATAGTGACATCGCCTAACGAGTCGACTAGCATCTTGTCCATGCCTCTAGGACCAAGGCTGGTATGAACAATTTCGGCAATAATTTTGGCTGCCGTGATGTTGTTTTTTTGGGCTTCCCGTCCTTTGGTTTCAGTACCGCCTTCCTTCAGCAAGACAACGGGCATGTTTCCTTTAGAAGTTGCCTGCATTCCCATAAATGCCAAAACCCCCGATTCCCCTTTTATATCTTCCAGATCAAGATCGGTAGTTTTGAAATTATATCGGTGTTTTTAAATTGGGAAAATCAGGATGGAAAGCAATGGTCAAATCACCAAATAGGGTAGCTTATGATAAAATTTTTAAAAAATTAAAGGATCATCACAAATGGTTTGAAAATTCAATTCCATTGATTGCAAGTGAGAATATACCCAGTCCCGCAGTCAGGGAGGCAATAATCTCTGATTTTGGAAACAGGTATGCAGAAGGATGGCCAGGGGAGAGAGTCTATGCAGGCTGTGTCTACATTGATGATGTAGAGTTTGAATGTATGAAACTGGCTAAAAAATTATACAGGGCAAAGTTTGCAGACGTGAGACCGATATCAGGTGTTGTTGCAAATTTGGCGATATATTCGGCATTTACGGATCCTGGAGATATCATGCTGGCACCTTCAATACCGGCAGGAGGACACATTTCACACGGAAAGAAGGAGCATTCCGGCACTGCGGGGTTGGTCCACGGATTAGAGATCGAGTTCTATCCGTTTGATGCCGAAGAGATGACAATTGATGTAGACAAGACAAAGCAAAAAGTAAAAGATCTCAAAAAAGACAACCGTCTCCCAAAGATGGCAATGTTTGGCGGCTCGCTGTTCTTGTTTCCCCACCCCGTCAAGGAACTGTCTGATTTTCTAAAGAGTTACGGCATGCATATCAATTATGATGCGGCCCATGTTGCAGGATTAATTGCAGGCGGGAAATTTCAGGATCCGCTGCGGGAAGGAGCAGACACGATGACTATGAGTACCCACAAAACTTTGTTTGGTCCCCAAGGCGGACTTGTCCTAGGTTCAGAAGAACATGAGGAGGCCATCAAAAAAGCAACGTTCCCGGGCCTTACCAGCAGCCATCACATCCATCACATGGCAGGAAAGGCAGTTGCCTTTGCCGAAGCTTTGGAATTTGGAAAGGATTATGCAACAGAGGTAATCAAAAATGCCAAGACATTTGCAGAGGCCTTGAGTGACAACGGATTCAAGGTACTAGGAGAGAAGCGGGGATTCACACAGTCCCACCAGATTGCAGTCAATGTTCTGGACTATTCTGATGGCGGAAAGGTGGAAGCTGATTTGGAAAAGGCAAACATCATAGTAAACAGACAGCTCATTCCAGGCGATATCAAGGCCGGACGAAACTATTTCCATCCCGGAGGAATAAGACTGGGGGTTTCAGAGATTACACGGTTGGGAATGAAAAAGTATGAGATGCAGGAGATTGCTTCGCTGATAAGACAAGTTGTGATTGATAAAAAGGATCCAAAGAAGATACTTTCAAAAGTCAAGACACTCAGGAAGGATTATCAGAAAGTCAGGTTCTGTTTTGACAACAAATTGGGTGCCTACGAGTACATCAAACTAAGATAGACCTGCTAATAGTCCGTAAGCAAGGACTGATCCCCCCTGCTCTTTCCAAATACCAGCTCGATCTCATCAGAAAGGGCATGAATTCTTCCCCTTTGGTACTCGCCGACGTCATACTTTTCGACAAGTCTTTTTGCAAGTTTCAGATATTTTTCCACAGAACCCCTTGTAATTGTGGCAATGAGTTTGTGCCCGCAGACACACGTTTGAATAAGGGGCATTCGTCGGAATGACTTTCCACATGCCGTACACCTGAAGCTCTGTCTTGCATATGCCCTAAGATTTCCCATCAGGTCTGGAACCAGGTGCGTCGAGATTACGTTTGAAACAATTTCCGAAGTGTTTACAGCATCAATTAATTCCGCATTCCTGACTTGCATGTCAAATTTGTCAAGCATCGAGCCAAGCGTCGAGTATGCACTTCTGGATTTTGACGTGGTAAGGGACGAGGTTGCATGCGTAAAGTGATAGTCGTAGAACTGTCTCTCAGTCTCAAGGCGGGATTTGATGATTTCGATGGATGAGACGTCAGATGACTTGATCTGCTTGAGTGTTGATTCAAAGAATTCAAGCGGGAGCGTCTTTGTGACTTCAAGGTTGTGTGCCTGAGGCTGGGACTCGTGTGGCAGGACGTGGGGCTGAATAAGTAATGGCGCATCCATCAGTCCGCCGATTCTATCTGAAAGAAACTGCCTGGAAAAGTTCAAGAGACTGTCCATCAGGAGCATTATGGAGTCGGCATCCCCGTCAGCATCCCTTCTTTTGGCAGAATGCCAGTTTGGGGTTGCAAAACAAACATGCGTTTCGGTGTATCCTATGATTCGTCCCACTATTCCCACAGATGTGTGTGGGGCCAAGCCAATAATCAGGTGTCCGATTAATTCCTTAGAGTTCTTCACATTGTAAAATGAATGTGTCCCATAGAACTTTTCCAAAATAACATCAATGTACTTGCAGGCAGATACGAGATAATTGCCAATTTCATACGGAATGATTACATCCTGCATTCGAAGTTCAACGGTTTGATCTTCAGACTCTAATGGCTTGCCATCAACGTCATGGGAGTATCCGAGTGACTTTAGCTTCTCAACTGGCGTTCCAATCCATGAAGGTTTGAATTGCGTAAGCGGGGAGTTTGTTGCATCGAATCGGACTGTTCCGTCTTTGAAAGTTGTCAATCCAAAGTTCTGCCTTACAAGCCCTTTTTCAAGCGGTTCGGCAATTCTGTCCTGATTGATTAATTGTTTGACTCCTTTGAAGGGCTCCCTTGCACGAATTCCCATCTTTTCCTGAGCTAAAAGCAGCTTGTTCTTGAGCGGGAATGGCTGGTGCGAGTGAGTGATGGCCTTGCGCTTGCATTTCTCACAGAATGGTTCCTTCAGAGCACTCCTGCACTTGGGGCATTCGAGGTTGACTGCAGTCTTTGTGCCACAGATTGAGCATTTTATCCCAATTGATGGTTGATTGCATTTGATGCAAAACCTGTTGTAGAGATCTGCAAAGAAATGTTCGGTTCTTGATGCCTTGAGAAGATCCCGTGTGGGTCCGCCCTTCTCGCTTACTGGAAACAATACGTGTGTGGCAGGCTTCATTTGCCTGGGGGCTGCCTTTTCAGGCCTTCCTATTCTGACTCCGATGCTAGTTGAAAACTTGTTGTTAATCTGAATGCCAGATGACTCTGACAGAATTTTCGGTACTGACAAGTCACTGATTGCCGGTTTTTCTCTAAACAGCAAATTAAAGAAGATTTTTGCCTCTTGGTGCTCTAGGATCAGCGTCTCATTTTCAACCTTGTGGGGGGTTCCCAGATTTTCGAGAATCTTCTTGGCTTGAGCCAGATACACTATTGATGTTTCATTGACTTTTTCCGGTTCCAAAAGTTTGAGAAGATCTTTTGATGAGATTTTATCCCAGAAATACAGGTAATGTGGATGAAGTGGGATTTTAAAATCAAGTGAAATTTTAATTGCCTCATCTATTGTGGGAGTCCTATTCAAAAATTGGTTTAGGTACTGATCATCTGGCTCATACTTTGCAATTTTTTGTTTCAGTTCTTCCATCCAAAATTCTTCAACATAGGCTGAAGGTACCAACTGGGCGTTGTTCTCTAGAAAATCCCCAAACGAGATTAGAATGTCGCCAAGATGCAGAATCTTTTCTATCTCATTTTTAATCTCCAGTCCGTGTTTGATATCTCGAATTTTTACGACGCTGCCATTGTTGAGACGGACAGTGGGGGTATCTATCGAATCAACAAATGCCACAGTAGCCCCTTTCCCAGGAATGTCGATTTTGATCTGGGTTCCAACTGCCACCGTATGATCAAGAATTTCCGCAATTACCGGATGAATCCCTACTGCTGCAAAGCCCGTATTACAGGCCCTCCCGTATCTCAAACGGAACCCTCCTAATTTGTTAGGCATGGACAAGACTGACCTGCCTGTGATTACTTCACGCATCCTTTTGGCTGCGGCATCTTCCTGGTTATCACCGGTCTGAACGGCTCCCTTGAGATCATTGAGCCATTCCCAACCATCCAGATTGTACAGTTCGATCCTTTTGAGAAGTTTTTTTGATCGCCCAATCAGTCCGTCATTTAACACACGCAGGGCCCCTCCTCTGACTCGGTCTGTCTGTATTCTGACCATCGACTTGTGGTTGACTACCTCAAATGGATCCGTATCAACGCCTGCCAATTCTACTGGGAGATTGGAAATTACGTGCTCAATGTCCTCATCTAAGATATGAAATTGGAAACTGCTTGCCTCCCTTTCATAAATCCGTAACTCCTCAACAAACCTGCCTGTCTCGTCGTCAAATGAGTTGGCCTGGAATTTTGAGAGGCCGGCAATCTTCCTGACATGATCTGCAATCAGCAAAGTAACTGCAGACTCTGTTCCGCCGGCTGAACGCATCGGTCCTGCAATTGAGACGGACAGATATTCGGTGCCATCTTTGTTCTTCTTTATTTTTATTTCGTTAATTCCTTGCAGCGGTGCAATTGTAACCCCTTCTGTGATGATTGCCAGCCCTACACGCACTGCAAGATCTAATTTGTCCTCAAGGGTGGCATCAGGAAGACAGTACTTGCCCTGGGCGATCTCCTTTGCCAAAATTAATGCGGAGAGTTCTTTTCCGTTGGTCTTTAAAATTTCTCTTAGGGGATCGGCGATGTCAATTTCGTGCATTTTTGCGACCCTGTCTGCCAAATCAAAGGCGATTTTAGGCTCGATATTGCCTGAGGAGTCCGACAAGCTTGATTTTGCCGCTGCTGCATGCTCAAATACCGAATATGTCTCGTTTGAAAGACCAGAATAGTAATCCAGATAGTAGTCTGGCATTTTAATATCGCTGATTCGGGATATTGTATCATCTTCGGACATGGATACCCTACTACTTGCTTCTTTGAATTGCTTTTGCTATTTGCCCGAGTTTTGTGATACTACCGCCTTTTTCAAGGAATGTTCCAATGACTAGGGCATCTGCTCCGGCCTTGACCAGACTTTGGGCAGTCTTTACATCTTTGATGCCCCCGCCCACTATCAGAAACCCATTAAACGCATGTCTGACAGTCTTTACCATTTCAGGGGTGACGCTGGTTTTTGCACCAGAGCCTGCCTCCAAATACACGAATCTCATACCAAGAAACTGTGCTGCCAGAGAGTATGCTGCGGCAATTTTTGGTTTTTCAAATGGGATTCCTCTTGCCGAACCTACAAACCATGCAGATGTCCCATCCCCTATTACCAGATAGGCAGTTGGGAGTGGTTCCAATCCAAATTTTAGGACACTTGGAGCGCCCAAAGCTTGCGCCTGGGTAATAAAATATGGATTTTCAGAATTCATCAACGAGCTAAACAATATGGCATCTGCATCAGGTACAACACCCGTAATGTTGCCTGGGAACAAAATGATTGGAATCTTTAGGCCTTTTTTGATTCCCTTTACAACCTTGGCCATCTCAATCTGATCAGTTGCCGATGAGCCCCCAACCAGAATTGCAGAGGCCCCAATCTTTTCAACATCTTTGGCAAGCTTGCTTGATGCCTCTAAATTGGATACTTCTGAATCAATCAACACGAACAATAATGCATTTTTCTTTTTTAGCTCTGATTTTAGGAACGATTCGACTTTGTCTGTGGCCATAAAAGAGATTTGTGTATGTCTCTTTAAAGTTTAATTGGAATGCTGTATACAGATTTGTATAGCTATGGACGAGTTGGAAGAATCTAATTTTAACAACATTATACGGAAAATCATCAAAAAATCACTGTTTACAGAGCGACAAGTTGAAATTATTTTAAATCAGAAGGATCTTCTTGAATCGAGTTTTCCCATCAGTAAGGGTGCGTATTACAGGCAAGTTGGGCAGTCTAGGGACAAATTAATTGGATTATTCTATTCAATCATACTTTTTCGTGGTCTAGGCATACTTTTGCCTGATGATATAGATGTGATATCAAAGCTTTCAGAGCAGATTAGTGTGATTAATGAGAGTGATATTTTCCCTGAGAGAGAAGAAGAAGTGATTAATGTGATTGATAGGCTCATTCGTCAGGCATGCAATATGTGATGTATGTGATATGGTTAGTCTGCCTCAAATCAAACCGTATGTGATGATATGTGTGTGATTGTTAATCTAAAGTGTGAAATAATATTGTTCAATCACAATAAATCACGCTGTAGGCGTAAAAGTTGTGATGTTGATAGAAATTCCTGAACCTGATGTGATTTTAAACATGGTTCTGGCATTCATTATCGGTGTTGCAGGACTGATTGCTTACTTTAAGGCACGTCCATTCATAAAAATTAAGAGAGATGTTTTTGATGCCTCACAAGCTGAACGCTTGGAATACTATGAAAGACAGCTAATTGACATGAAAATACGCCTAGATGCCATAGAAATCCAAGGAATTGAGCAAAAAACAGAGGATCCCAACCTAGAGTTAAAACAATTCCTAGAGAAACTAGCCATGAATCAGGTCCAAGAAAAACCAATTGAGGTTCCCAGCAAGGTCGAATCTGTTCCTGAAAAGGTCGATTCCACGCCCATTATTCAGAATATTGTGCCTATAAACCCGGTTAACTATGTGTTGCACCTAATCACAACCAAAGATATGACATCACGTGACATTCAAATCACACTAAAGAAGAGCAGGGAGCACACCTCACGTCTGATGAAAAAGTTATTTGAAGAAGGATATGTTCAAAGAAATACCGAATCAAAACCATACACTTACTCAATCACCGAAAAGGGAATTGCAAAAGTGGGACGGACCGAAGAGAATCTCCTAGTACAGTAAGATATTTTCAGATCTTTTTTGTGATGGATTTATTGGATTTTATGAAAAATTAGTCGTATTTTATAGTAATATTATGTTTAGATAAATTATTAAATTATATATATTATTAATTTATAGTAATAGTATGTCAGTACAAGACAATGAGGTTCTAGTAAAAATTACCTCTGCAGGTACAATATCAATCCCAAAGCAGTTTAGAAAGTATATGGACATCCAAAAAGGCGAATATGTCAAAGTAATTCTCGGAAAAGATCGATTGTTGGTTAGAAAGGTAACGATCTCTTGATCAGTCATTGTTGTTTTTGAGTTATTTTGGGGGTTTGATATGTCCATTCTCGGCCATTTCTGGTTCTATTTACCCTCCCTTTTGTAGCAAATCGTGACAAGTATGTGGAGATAATACTAAGTTTTACAGGCTCATTATATTCATCCTCATATTTCTCAAGAACGTTCGTTGAGGTAAACTTGCCCATTGGGAAGAACTTGTCGACGATATTCCAAATCTTGGAACCGGCCGAATCCATGTTTGTAGGTTGATGCTCTTCTTCAATATTCATCAAGTCCATCATCTCGAAGATTTTAAGGACCTTGTCTCTGGTCACATTGCCCTCCAGCTTGATGTCATACCGGGCACCATCAGAATCCTCCATATCAATTCGAATACGTTTTTTAGCCATCTTTGAGATCTAATTGATCCAGATGTTGACAGTTGAAATGATCCCAGAATATTTGTTAACTAGGTGGTTTGTTAATATTGACTGCACAAGCCACGCCTAGCCCATATTCTGTTATTAACAACCATTCCAGAATTGGCCCCTCCTGAATAGGATATTTCGTGCCTGGAGTGGAAATAAAGGGGTCAAAATGGAGATATTCACAGTGTTAACACCCATCTTAACGCCTGGAGTGGAAATAAAGGGGTCAAAATGGGCTTTTTTCAGCATATCTTAACACCAAATTAACAACCATGTTAACCTGTTCCACATGCAGGAACAAACCCACACACCAGTATTTCCACTCTATGTTTTTTTTAATTTTTTTTAATAGAAAATCTAAAACTAAGTAAAAATAATTAATTACAAACTAAACTAGTATTACTATTCTATTCTATACTCTCTTAATTGAGGTGTAGTTGTTGATATTGACTGGAAATGAAGGTGTGTGAGTATGTCTGACCCGATAGATGACTTGCTTGATGCGGCAGAATCTGGAAGATCAATTATCAAAAATCGCGACGTTCTTCATTTTACATACATTCCAAGTGTCATTTTACATAGAAAATCCGAACAAGAAAAAGTTACCCAGTCCCTCTTGCCAATCCTAAAACAATCAAGGCCCTCAAACCTCCTAGTTTATGGCAAGCCTGGAACTGGCAAAACACTGGTCGTAAAAAAAGTGCTCTCCAAGATCCAGGAGAGGGTTGAGAAATCAAAATTTCCGATAAAACTTGTATATTCCAACTCAAAAAATGAGACCACATTATACGGGCTACTAGTCAGCCTAGGCAGGCAACTGGGCCTGGAACAGGACGAACTGCCCACAACCGGACTTGCCATCAGCGAGGTCTTCAAGAGACTCCTAGCCAAGATTGAGGAGGAAGAACTTAATGCAGTTTTTGTAATTGATGAGATTGATTACCTTGCACAGCTAGTAGCAAAAACTGGCAAGGACATCCTGTACCAACTGACAAGGGCAAACGAGCAGCTAAAACAGGGCTCCCTGACCATGGTGGGGATATCAAATGATCTGACATTCAAAGAAAAACTGGATCCCAGGGTAATTAGCAGCCTGGGAGAGGAGGAGATTGTATTTACGAATTACAACGTCGAGCAGATAAAAAAAATTCTTGAGGAGAGAATTAGCGAATCCTTCATCGAAGGCTCTGTAGAGGAACCGGCCCTGAACCTCTGTGCGGCCCTTGCAGGAGGGGAACACGGCGATGCCAGAAGGGCCATTGACCTGCTTCGCGTATCAGGCGAACTGGCCGAGAGACAGCAATCTGAAAAGGTCACAAATAATCATGTCAGGGATGCGGCCATGAAAATTGAAGAGAACAAGGAGGAGGCCTCCCTCAAATCATATCCGCTTCATGAAAAACTGGTGATTATAGCCATAATGAAGGCCAGCGGTTCTTCGACAGGCGAGATTTATTCCTCCTACAAAAACCTCTGCAAGATGCTAAGCAAGGACGAACTTACCCAGAGAAGGATTACACAGATGCTCGGTGAGATTGAGTTGTCAGGGATTATCTCCGGAAGGCTTATCCATCAAGGCATTCATGGCAGGACAAAAAAATTCAAACTTACGATATCATCTGAGATGATAAAAAAATCATTCCAAGATGACCTAAGTCTGCAAGACATTGTCTAAATTGGAACTGTAATTTTGATGAAAGACTTGGAAGGTCTTTAAATTTACAATTATGGCAATGCCGGGATTTGGAGTCATTCCCACACTGGCCTGAAAAGGCGTCTGCCTCTGCCAAGAACCCGAGTTTACCAACAGGATTCCCTTGTACATATCCAACTGGGCTCTGTGAACATGGCCCACATGAAAGATATCCGGTATGTCCTGAATCACCATAAGATCCTCCATTTCAGGCGCAATTGGCGTCTGGCTGCCGTAAATTGGGCTGAGGTGCCTTGCCCTGAGCAGGTGTTTCATGACATTGGTAGGCCTGTCATAACTGAGACCTGGTGTCGTCTTTACAATGTCGTCTATACTTTGTCCATGAAACATTGACACGATGACCCCATTCAATGAGACTACAGCAGGATTGCCTACCATCATCACATTTTCCCTCTCCCATAGGCCTGAATTGTATTTTTTTGGGATGGCCGGCTGTGGCAGTGCCCTTCTGCCCGGATCGTGATTTCCAGGCATTATGATGACTTGGATATTTTTGGGGATTTTGTCAATCAGGTCCTCTGCTTTTTTCAGCTGCTCCTGAATCGTCTGGCAGACCAGTTCCTTGTTCTGATTTGGATAAATTCCAACCCCGTCTACAATGTCTCCACCAATTAGGACAAACCGAATCTTTCTTGCAACCGGATCCGGACTGGATATCCATGATACAAAATCTGAAAATTCCTCTTCCATGAAATACTTGCTTCCAATATGCAAGTCAGAGAGAAAGACGGCATGTGCATCACTTTCTGACTTGTTTCTTGCCTGGTCTGGGATGTCTGGTAAAATCAAGTCCTTGATGATATATCCAGAGTTTTTTGCAGAGCCGATTCTGGCCATGACAAACTGATCCAATAGCAGGGTGCCTGCAGTTTTCTGCAGTTCCTCATCAAAAATCACGCCCTCAAACGAGCCTGAGGGATCCTCCAGAACTATCTTTGTGATATTGCGCTCAGAATTTCTGGTGGTGACCAGTCCACACACGTACAGATCGCCGTCAATCTTTGCATTTTTTAGAGACCCTGCGGATTTGAGCGATTTTGATTCTGGCCTGTCCGAAATTATCCGTTTAAGCTTGTTAAATCTGCTCGAAAACAAGGCATTGTACCCTTTGACTCCCTCGCCTGACGTGATCTTGTCAGTCGGATCAGACAGTATCTTGAGCTCGCTTTGCAGTGATGAATCCTCCTTAATTCCAAGATATACCTCCAAATCATCCTGATTGATCTGGAATAGTTTTTGCCGTGTCTTTTCCCTTACTATCTCCTTGATTACCCTCTCCAATTTTTTGACATCCACATTATCTAGAATCTTAAAGGCATCAGGATGGATCTGAAATCCTTTACTCAACGCATAGCTTAACGCAAAGGCCAGTTCCTTTTTCATATCAAAGAATATCCTTTGGTTTAATTAAATCTGTGCCTGTACCAACCCTCAAATATTGTTCATGAAATACCGCAATATGGACAAAATCAGAGTAATCGTATTTTTTATATTTCTGGGACTGTTTGCAGCCACGTACCAAATCGGATCGATGACTACTGTGAGTGAGGAAGAGGCAGATGCCTTCATGGCAGAATTTAACGATCTCGTTTTAGATATCGACGCATTTGGGATCTTTACGCACAACCTGACTATTGCACTACCAATGTTTATCCCGGGATTTGGTGTGGCATGGGGACTGTTTGCAGCATGGTCAACGGGGTTTGGTTTTGCCGCAATAACTCTAACTACACCAGAACTCGGTGAAATTTCCCCACTCTCAATTCTTTTTCTGTCCCCGTTTGGCTTGATGGAGTTGGCTGCATACTCTTTTGGAATTTCCAGAAGTTTTATTCTAATTGGAGCAGTAATCAAAAAAATCAATCTGGTTCCACTAATTAAACCAACATTGATTGAAATTGGCATTGTGACGGGGCTTCTTTTGGCTGGAGGGTACATAGAATTTTACATGATAGAACTAGCTCAGGCCGAGTTCCAGACGATATCCATGCGTTGAGAACTCCCTGGCATAGAATTTTACATGATAGAACTAGCTCAGGCAGAGGGCCTAGTTGACATGCCCGGGCTCGAATCCCCCGGTTTCCATTCTTGGTAGTTCTTTCCATGTGCCTCTGGATTCTTTTAACCTCATGCTTGTGGAAAACCCAGACGAATCAACCCCCCCTCCACCTGAACCTTTCAGGCCTATTACATCCCTTAACCCTCCACCTTCAGGATCCCCCCTGCAGGTTACTTTGATAATACGTGCCAGGAACCCACCCATTTACGCCATCTGGTGTCTGGAATGGATTTATTCTAAGGAAATCTGCCATTTCAGCTGCCAAAATAAGAGTTTAGATATACTATACGCTACATCTAAAATAATTTAGTAGTAAATTATAAACCAAACAAGGTCAAATTTGATCATGAAAGCGGCCATCACATTACTAGCTTTACTTGTGGCCTCATCAGGATATTTTGTGAGTGAATCATTTGGTGCAATTCCTGAGAATCAGGCATTTCTTTTAGAAGGTTCAGGTTTTGCAGTAAGTGAAGAGACCATCAAATTATCCCAAATTACTCTGGGCCTGTTTTCTCAGGACAAACGTGGAAGCTCAACTAACTTTCTGATAGAAGACGGCTTTGTTACATTAGATGGAAAGAAATTTACAATTTCCGATTTGGAAGGAAAATTTTTGCGTGAAGGCAACTACATTCGGTTGACTGGCGAAATCAAAAGTTCAGGCGGATCTGATACATCAATTAGCTTTTTTGGAAGGCTGGTAGATGAAAGTAAGGATGCGTCAGTCTATGGCTTTACGGGCAGAATTACGACACCCGATACGGTTTACAAAGTAATTTACACAACAAAACTATCCACCATTGAAAAAGCTATTTCAGAGACAGGATCTGCATCCTCTGACAAATTTACAGTTCATATTCTAGAAAATGCATCCACCCAAGGAATCAGCTCTGATATAGTTCCTGGACAAAAATCTTCTGTACTACTGAGATTCTTTTCAGATGATCGAATTTCGATAGAACCAAAATCCACCATTACGATAGTCAATGATGATACAGTATCCCACAAAATCATCAGTGGGAAGGAAAACTATGGCGATCGACATGATCCGTTTACTCCTGATGGCAGAATTTCAACTGGTGTTATAGAGCCAGGAGAGACAGCAACGATAACATTTGATGATGCAGGATTTTACAGACTGTATGATCCAGACTATACTTGGATGAAGATTGTAGCTTATGTATTTCCAAATTCAGACAGTCTGACTTTGGGCACAGGATTAAATGCAGGAAACTAGCTTTCCCACTGCCATCTGTAATTCATGTAAGAATCAAGACTCGTTTGATTAAACACCATTACAGACAAATCAGAAAACTCCCTTCCTTCCAGCTCTTTTACCGTTCCCTCGAAACTTGTCTCATCCTCAGTAGTTATTGCCTCAAAAACATGAACCCTCATCCTGTCAGTCTCAAAACCGTGCTCTCGAAGGTAAGTTGCTATCTCAGATGGCATGAAATGCTTGTCTGGCTGTTTTGGCCAGGGTCTTGGAACTAACAATACACTGAAACCGTCAATCAATGCTTTTTGCAATTCCAACTTTTTATCCTCAATAGGAGTTGTAACGTGCATCGTAATTACCTTGGACTTGTCAAGGGGGACCCTTGCCCTTGATGCGGCAACCTGAATTGAACTGATGCCTGGAACAATCTCAACATCGCCAAAAATCTCTATCAGTCTGTCCACAACTTCTGATTCTGAAAAATTAACATCGCCAGTAAATGGAACAACCAATGTTCTGTCACCGAGCTGTGGAAGAATTTTTTGATACGAGTCTTCCTGATCATTCATAGTAATTTCATAGATCTCCTTTCCTGTGATCAGGCCTTTGATTGTTTTTAGCGTGTATTTGTAGCCTATAACGACATCGCAACTTTGAATTATCTCTTTTACAATCTCTGTTACGTATTTTGGAGAACCGGGCCCGACACCTACAGCATAAACTTTCAATTTTGCTCTATCAAGTTTTGCCTGTCTTTAATATATTGCACAAAAGGCCCCCAATCCACCTTCATGTATTTTGTAGGCTCCTTTGCAGGATATTTTACCCAATCCTGGGCTATCGAATACTGAAACTTTTCATCTTTCCCGTCCTTTTGATACTCCAGTTGCAATGAACTTCCCCATTCCTTCTCTGTAAAGCCAATGCTGGAAATATCATCAAAAGATATTTCTACATTTCTTTCATCCTCACAATCATTCATCAGGTCCTCCTCACCGTATCCATCATGGCAAACCATGATATTTTTTGATTTGATAAAATTGACTACCTGTCTCTGTGTAATGGCCTTCCACCAGTTTATTTTGGACTCTGTCTTGTGAATAAACATCAAATGTCTGTTAGTTAGTACCAGCATGCCCTCTCTTCCTCCGATCGAGAAGAATTTGTTTGACTCTCTCCATATTGAAACCAGATGTGCCTGAATCTTCTCACCAGGTTCCATATCCGTTAGTTTGTTGGACTTTGTTAAAAACTAATACCATTAGCTTTTAAGTGAGAATTTCTGGGGGAAATTATTGAACAAAGCGTACCTGATCCCCCTTATTTCATTATTGATAGTCGGTCTTGGCAACAACGCAGTTGCCCAATCTGATGACAAATTAGTAGTGCTGGAAACAGACCTTGGAACCATCGTAATGGAATTCTTTACTGACGATGCACCAAACCATGTTGATAATTTCGTCGGCTTGGCAGAATCGGGATTTTATGATGGAGTGGTGTTTCATAGAATTATTCCAGGGTTTATGATCCAAGGTGGTGATCCTAACACGGTTAGTGGTGATCCCAACACCTGGGGGTCCGGCGGTCCTGGCACGAATGTGGATGCCGAATTCAATACAATAAAGCATAATCGCGGAATATTATCGATGGCAAGATCTGCTGATCCTAACAGTGGAGGTTCACAGTTTTTCATTGTTCATAAAGATTCTAACTTTTTAGATGAACAGTATACGGTGTTTGGAAGGATTGCAACTGAGGAGAGCTTTGAGACTTTGGATAAAATTGCATCAGTGGAAACTGGCAGCGGGGACAAGCCGACAGATCCTGAAAAAGTCAGAATAACAAAGGCTATGGCAGTAAACCGTTCTGAAGTTTCAAATCTTCTTGAATTGTCAGAACCTGAACGCCTCGAATCTATGACACCTCCTTTAACTGACAATCGAGAACTTGAAAGTGATGAGCTTGGAATTACATTTAGCATACCTGAGGGCTGGACACTGCAAGAATTAGAAAAAACCGCAGATGACTCCCCTGACCTTGTCGCAATCGGACCAAAGATGGGTGCAGTGAATCCGAACATCTCCTTAACGATACAAAATACCGATCAAAGAACCTTTGATGAAATAGTAGCTGAAAAAACTAGCATGTTGGAAGAACTTGCAGCATCTGAAAATTTGGAAATAATTTCACAGGATTGGGCCTCTATCAATGGAACAGATGCATTTGTAACTGATGCAAAAGGAGTATTTTCCACTGAGGTTGGAGATGTGGACGTACAATTTAGAGAGGTTGTATTTCATAGTCCTGAAAAATACTATGTCATTGTATATGCAAATGGTTTAGATGATTTTGCCTCAGAACTGCCTAGATTTGAAGAAACGTTAAACTCCTTTGAAATACTAGACTCTTCATCCTCATCTTCTGATAAACTAGACTCTTCATCCTCATCTTCTGATAAACTAGACTCTTCATCCTCATCTTCTGATAAACTAGACTCTTCATCCTCATCTTCTGATAAACTAGGCGACTACAGACAAACAGGCAACGACACTGGCGCCTTTGAGCAAGTAGTAGAAGTTCCTGATGAATCCTCAGAAGGGGATGGGGGCTGTTTGATAGCAACAGCCACATTTGGCTCAGAACTTGCACCCCAAGTTCAACAGCTCCGTGAGATTCGAGATAATATTATTCTGTCAACTGAATCCGGAACTGCTTTTATGAGTGGATTTAACCAGATCTACTATTCCTTTTCGCCCATAATTGCTGACTTGGAACGGGAGAACCCACTTTTCAAGGAAGCCGTTAAACTCTCAATCACCCCAATGTTGTCCACACTATCAATTCTAAACCATGTCGAGATTAATTCCGAATCTGAAATGCTATCTTATGGAATTGGAATAATTTTGATGAATCTTGGAATTTATTTTGCCGTACCTGCAGTTGTCATTTACAAGATTAGAAAATAATTAAATCTCTTCTACCAAACATCATCTACCTCGTCAAGCAGCCTGTATTCCTTCTCCGTATCACGTTTCATCAGTTTCAGCCTTGAGATGTCCCTGTCAAAGAACAGATCTATCGTCCAATCAAGAAGTACGCGAGTTTTTTTGTCAAATGTCGTAATCTTTGAGAGATACACGTTTCTCCAAATCAGCCAAGCCCAAAATCCGGAAATGTTCATTCCCAAAAACGTGGCAATCCCTGATCTTTTTCCAATGATTGCCATCTGTCCCTTGGAATGGTAAACAAATCTCTCTTTTTTAGAATTTTTAATCAGTGCGATTAGATTTTTGGCAGCAATCTTTGCCTGAGCTTCTGCAATTTGGGCAGTCGGAGGCAGTGGTCTTTGTGTCTGAGGATCAATGTATAGTGCACAGTCACCTATTGCAAATACTCCGGGAAAATCCGAAACTTCCAGATGGTCATTTACTACGACCTTTCCCTTTTCCGTCTTAAACATTGATCTCTTGATGGTGTTGACTGGAGTCACCCCTGCAGTCCAAATCAGTGTCTTTGTGATTATCGAGTCAATTTTAGAGGAATCAACTGGCTCCTTTGGATTCTCATCCAATGATTTTGTTGTCACCTCGTTCCCATCAAAACTGGTAACTGCCGTCTTTAATCTAATGTCAATTCCCCTCTCCATCATCTTCTCTTTTGCAAAATCTGCCAGCTTTTGGTTAAATCCGGGCAAAATCATTCCCAGAGCTTCCAGGACAATCACCTTGAGATCACCTTTGTCAATTGTGGGATAGTGCTTTCTTGCATCTAAAAGCAGATCCATTAACTCTCCTGCAGTCTCAATTCCGGCAAATCCTCCCCCCACAACTACAAAATTCAAAAAACTTTTTCGAAGGATTGGGTTTGTTTCATTTTCAGCCTGCTCCAACATATCGATCACCCTGTTTCTCAGCACGACGGCGTCATTGAGCGTCTTCATAGTGTAGGCATTCTTTTCAACATCTGCCATTCCAAAGAAGTTAGTTTCGCTTCCAAGTGCAACCACCAAAAAGTCATAATGAATCAAGATGCCCCTCTTATCCTTGGTTCCCCACAATGTTACTAGCTTCCCGTAGGGATCGATGTTTTTGATTCTTCCCTCATAGAACTTTGTTTTTTTACAGATTGTTCTGATGGGCAAAACAATATGCCTAGTCTCAATCATTCCGGATGCGACTTGCGGCAGCATTGGCGTAAACAATAGAAAGTTATCCTCGCTTATCATTATTATCTCAATTTCAGGATCGTTTCCAAATTTTGATTCTAGTTCTCTGGTACATTCCACTCCTGCAAAGCCTCCGCCCAAAACCACGATCTTCTTCTTATTTCTTGCCAATGGTATCTTTTACACAAACTGGGTGAATATATGCTATAAGAATAATATCTGGATTGCCCCCTAGGTTCTCATAATGTCTGAATGTAGTATGTCATAGGCTCTTGATGAATCCCTCTCATTTAAGATAATTGTGATGTTATCTTGGCTGAAAAATGCGTTAACCAACTCAACGCCGTTTGCATGCAGCACCTCGGCTACATAGGACACCACATCTGATTGGTTTTGAGAGTTTGGAATTGAAATTCTAATTTTTGCAAGGCCCGTACTAAACATATCGTCCCTTTCTGGGATGTGATTGAAGATCTGCCTAATATCGTCCATATCCTCTGCAAGAAATCTAAATGAATCAGACAATCTGAAAAACTCATAGTTGTTTGTTACCTTGGAGAATTTGTCCAAAATTGCCATTGGATCCATCTGATTTGAATCCTTTATGGAAAACCTGACATCCATTATTCCATCAGTCAATGCCAACCTCGCATTCTTCAAGACTGACTCTTCCTTGAGATCCTCTTTACTTTCAAACGAATCGGCATATCTCTTAATAGCTACAACTACTGTATTGAGATTTACAGCATTTCCTAGGACTCTTTCTATCTCCGGCTGAATCTTTACTGCCAGGGCCGTATAATTTATCAAATCCATCTTCATACAATCATAAATTGAGCGATTTCTGGTAATGATCTCCCTTACCACTTCGGGTATGGACATGTTTGTAGTCCTCATCATGATTATTATATAATGTCAGTTATAATAGGATTATGTAAGAAATCAAAGAAATATCCATAATCTTTATATAATGTCATACATATTACATACTATAGGTGAATATGACAATGTACTTTGATAGCGAATTTGAAAGAATCTTCAAAAAAATGTCCAGCTCTTTTTTTGACATCGATGACATTCTTGAGGAACTCAAGGAATCTGGTCCGCACTATTACAGTTACACAATGACTGTCAGTCCGGATGGTAGGCCCGTTGTAAGGGAGTATGGAAATGTCAAACCAGGACACTTGCCTGCTGACACACGAGAACCACTCGTTGATACAATTGTTGATGAAAAAGACAAAGTAGTAAAACTCATAGCTGAGATGCCAGGAGTTGAAAAATCCGACGTCAAGATTGTTGTCAAAAACAAAACAGTCGATCTTTCAGCCAAACGCGGTGATAAGAGATATCACACAAAAGTTCCCTTGCAACACAAGGTTGATGAAGACTCTGCAAAGGCTTCCTACAAAAACGGGGTTTTGCAGATCATCTTCAAGTTAGTTGAGGAGGAAAAACCAAAAGACAAAGTGGTGGAGGTTGAATAAACCCCTCACTAATTTGAGGTACTGATATGAACAAAGTAATTTTAAAAATTGAAGAAAGTCCGCAACAGCATGTTGGAAGGGGCAGGGCAATAGTTGATCCCAAAATCATCGAGGATCAAGGATGGAGTACTGGACAGATCTTGGAACTAACATACAACAAAAAGACGCATGTAAAACTCTGGCCTGGCACGGTCGTAGAGTATGGTACTGGCACCATCAAGATCGATGGAATGACCAGACAGAATATAGGGGCCGGCATAGGTGATAAAATTTCAATAAAATCAGTCGAGGCCGTTAATGCCCAACAGATTGTTTTGTCTCCGACTGAAAAAATTACAGCCGAAGGACTGCAGGAATACATGATTTACAACTATCTCAATCACGTATTTACAACCGGGGATTCGGTATCTCTGAACACGCAGATGGGAGGCAGGGTTCAATTTGTTGTAACTAGTACGAAACCGCCAAAGCCTGTCATTGTTACAGAGAACACAGTTTTCAAGCTAGGGACAATGACCAAAGGAATTGACTCATCTGTGCCCAGAATAACATACGACGAGCTTGGAGGCCTAAAAAATGAGGTTCGAAAAATCCGAGAGATGGTCGAACTGCCAATGAGGCATCCCGAACTCTTTGATAAAATAGGCGTGGAGGCCCCAAAAGGCGTGCTTTTGTATGGTCCACCAGGAACTGGCAAAACCCTGCTTGCAAAAGCAGTCGCAGGAGAAACAAATGCCCACTTTATCTCCCTTAGCGGTCCTGAAATAATGGGCAAGCATTACGGGGAAAGCGAGGAGCGAATCAGGGAGATCTTTGCCCAAGCTGCAGAGAATGCTCCGAGCATAATCTTCATCGACGAGATTGACTCGATTGCTCCAAAAAGAGATGAGGTATCAGGCGAATTAGAGAAGAGAATTGTATCCCAACTGCTGACTCTGATGGACGGCATGCAGTCCAGGGGCAAGGTTGTCGTGATTGCAGCCACCAACAGGCCTGACTCGATTGATCCTGCACTCAGAAGGCCTGGAAGATTTGACAGGGAGATAGAGATTGGAATTCCAGACGATGAAGGAAGGTTTGATATTCTCTCAATCCATACCCGCGGAATGCCAATTGATCAAAAAGTGGATCTCAGACGAATCTCAAAGATTACACATGGATTCGTAGGGGCTGACTTGGAAGTATTATCCAAAGAGGCGGCAATGAGATCCCTTCGCAGGATTATTCCTGAGATTGATCTTGATGAGGAAAAAATCTCGTCAGAGATACTCCAAAAGATCCAAATTACCGGCGATGACTTTGGGGATGCGCTAAAAGAAGTTAGGCCCAGTGCACTCAGGGAGGTCCAAGTACAGGTTCCAGATGTTAGCTGGGACGATGTAGGCGGATTGGATGGGCTAAAGGAGGAACTCCGGGAAGCTGTTGAATGGCCTATCAAATACAGGGATGCATATGATTACGTAGATGTGGAATCGCCAAAAGGAATTCTGCTGTACGGCCCTCCCGGAACTGGCAAGACCATGATGGCAAAAGCCCTTGCAAAAATGACAGAGTCCAACTTTATCAGCATCAAGGGTCCGGAACTGCTCTCAAAATGGGTTGGAGAATCTGAAAAGGGGGTAAGGGAGATCTTCAGAAAGGCCAGACAGGCAGCGCCATGCATCATATTTTTTGACGAGGTTGATGCGCTTGTTCCAAGACGGGGCAGCGGCTCTGGCTCACATGTTACAGAAAACGTGGTATCCCAAATTCTTACAGAGATTGACGGATTAGAGGAACTGCACGACGTGTTGATAATTGGTGCAACAAACAGATTGGACATCGTAGATGAGGCCCTTCTCAGACCGGGCAGATTTGACAGGGTCATCAAAGTTCCAAATCCTGATGCGAAGGGACGACTGCACATCTTTGAGATTCATACAAAAAACAAGCCCCTCGGAGATGACGTGCAGCCCTCAGAAATAGTAAAGCTGACTGAAGACTTTAGCGGCGCTGAGATTGCAGCAGTTGCCAACAGGGCAGCCATTACAGCTTTGAAGAGATATGTTGCCGGCAAGTCAAAGAATGTCAAGGAGATCAAGATTGTCCAACAAGATCTCATCGATGCTGTCGATAAGGTAAAGCCTCGAAGAAAGGAGGCGCCCATACCCCAATCCATAAAACAGTCTAAATACTAAGGAAAATGACATAGAACCATGAAGCTCTATCTGGACTTTGAACCGTGCAAAGAGTGCAATGCCATGATGACCGAACTGAGCAGTCCTGAAATGCTGTTTGCCGATGAAAAAACTAGGGCAGACGAATCGGCAAAGTTTCTTAGACATCTGACGTATAACCACAATGAGGTAGTCCAAGCAGTCATGGAAGATCTTCCAAAGCAGAAGAGAGATCAGGAACCTGATTTCTACAAATAGCCGCCTTTACTCTTAGCAATGAATAATCATATTCATATACAAAACCACCGTAATATTCTTGTGAAACTATATGAAGACTAGCATTATTTTTAGCATAATTGCTCTGCTTGCACTGGCCGGTTTTTCACAGACGACATCTGCCATTGAAATAGAACAGATACCGGGGCCGCCACAGATACCCGAACCCAGTCCCCTGCCAGATCCCATCAGAATGCCAGATCCTCCATTTGCACCAAATCCTTTCCCCGAAGAATCTGATTCAGAAAAACTAAAGCAACTAACTAACGAAAATAATAATCTGAAACAACGAAACAAACATCTGCAAAACCAGATACAGTCACTCAATAATGAAAAGTCCAGACTACTGGCAGAAATATCAGAGCTAAACGGTATGATACAAAATCTAAAGAAGATTACATTAGAACAAGTTAAAGTGATGATGGATCTGGTGAACCAACTCAAAGAGACAGCATACGAAAAGATATTTTCTCCTGCAGTTCAACTGTAGGATGTCTCTCAAGCAGTCTATTCTGCCAGCTTTAATGTCTTCCTAATCAGGACCGTCCTGTTTCTGATTGTGACATTGCTGATTCCAGATTCTGCTGCAAACTTTTTCTGACTGATCCTCTCCCCGTTCATTATACATGAGATGTATAATGATGCGGCAGCCTGCGCCACAGGGTGCTTTCCAGCAGTAATCTGCTCCCTCTCGCAGCGGTCTAGTATCTTGAATGCATCCCGTTTTGTCTTCTCTCTCAGATTCATGTTGTTTGAGATTTTTGAGATAAACGATGCTGTATCGTACTGGTTAAGACTCAATTCTAGCTTTTTGATTATGGTTCTCAAGTCTCTGGAGAGTATCCGCCTTTCAATATTTCCGGCATCTGCTATGTCGTCTAGTGTTCTTGGCATGTTGTTTTCCCTACATGCTGCATAAAGTGAGGCTGCAATCAGCGAGGCCATGCTCCTTCCCCTAGTCAGCCCCGCACTGACTGCTTTTCTATAAATGTAGGCTGCATTTTCCACGACATTGTCTGAGATTCCCAGTTTTGTCTTCATCCCGTGAAGTAAGGTGAAAGCCTTGCTTAAACTAGCCGTCTTTCTTGATTTGCTTCTTTGATCCCACGTTCGTAATCTGTTGAACTCGTATTTTGTTTTGCTAGGCAGCGCCTTTCCAGTCGAATCTTTATTTGCGCCAATCACAGTTGACAGCCCCCTGTCATTCATAGTTAATGATGTGGCAGGACCCGTTCTTGACAGCTTCATAAAGTCCTCTTGGCTGTAACTGCCGTTTCCATGTGATGCATCAGTCATGTTTTGCAATAGGATAAGACCACATCCCCCACAAACAATTTCTCCCCTTTCGGAATCTGTTATTGTTGGATAGGCCTTGCAAGCATCTAGTTGACACTTGACATCATGGCTGTTTGAAATATCTTCTATCACTGTAAATTACTATTTGGTGATTATAAAATAAAAATATCATGATTCAGGTAATTTTGTAATCAAAACTAAACTTTACAAACAAAAAATACCTAGAATCTTCTCAAAAACTAGTTTCTAATTGTAACATTATACGTGCTGTAATAAATGTTAAAATTAAAACATTTTTGGCTTATTTTTTGATTGATTCCAAAGAATGTCCGCGGTTTGTAATCATTTGAGTGACTGCCTCAATGGTGTAGTCAATTCCGTGCTCTTCCTCAAAATGATCTCTTAACTTCTCAATTAGGCCCAAAGTTTTTTCTTCATCAAGAAGGTATTTGCATTCAAAACCATAGTCCTCACATCTCAACTTTAGCATCATTTAGTCTGGAAAACAGACTGAACCTATAAAAACTGTGGACACATCTAAATCTGAACTTGACTAGGCACAAACTGCATCAGACCCGATTCAAACAGCACTAATAATGTCAATTAACTTCTATTGAACATATGAAAGGCCTAGAGTTTATTTTTCTTGGAGCAGGCTCAGTACTTGGGGCATATCTGAGATTCAAAGTGGTGGAATCTCCTCTGCTTTTTAACACACTGCCCATCAACGTCCTGATAGTCAATGTACTTGGGGCCTTTGTCTTGGGCATGTTTGTTGTTCTATCACAGCACTGGCATCTTGATGGAAGATATTCTCTATTTGCGGCAGTCGGATTCTGTGGCTCGCTTACCACAATGTCCTCATTTGCACTTGATTCTAGCAATCTTTTGGAGAGCAACCAGTACGGAACCCTCATTATCAACATACTGGCTAATGTTGGCCTCTCAATTGCAGCACTGATTGGAGGAAAGTCATTAATGAGCGGGATTATTAATAATTAATTAGAAATGGTCTATTCATATCAAGTTGTAAAGTTTCAAACAATTTCCTTCGTACAAGGAACTCATTGGTCTCAATCTGTAGGTGACAAAGGAATCCTTTACAAATCGCTCAAAGATCCGTTCTCAAAACTTATCGTTCAGTCTTCTAATGGATCAAAAAAACTCTATCGTGTTCCAAAGGACAGAACGGTCGTTGTGACAAATGACACCGTACATTTTCTCGGCGAAATATCCTGATTATTTAAAAAACTGATCAACCTGGTCTCTGTATTTTAGAGCAATCTTTCCAAATTCTGTAAAATCGTCTGCAGTTGGATATTTCATCTTCATCGCAAACTGATTGATGAATACGGATAACGCACTGCCGATGATCAGGTTATACACTCCGTCTGCAATGTTGTTTGAATATGGAAACGCCACCTTGATAAATGGCAGGTATGTCTCTGTCTGCGAAATCATTAATTTGATGTGCTTTTCAACGAATTCTTCCACGTCAGCAGGAATTGCCATGATTATACTGGTATCGATTTCTTATAAATAGGATTTTGATTTTTACGATGATCTCTTACCCACAAATTTGGATTCATGCACTTTTCTGTCCATTAAAAGACATCACAACTGTCTATTGCAGTCCGGAGAAATTCCTTCAAATTCTGCGAATTTGCAGCAGCTTTGTATGGGCAGTTTCTGCCAGGTTTGCCATGCGCCCATTTTTTAAATTTGATCAAAATGAAATTGAATTTATACGGCGAATGCCATTTTTCATTATTGCTTGATCTGGATAAGAAAGTATTTGGTGGCATCATGACCAAGGAAATCATAGGTGCTGCCCCGCCCGCATTTCCTGACACGAAAAAGAATCTTGAAGACGAACTCGGAATACTAATTGCAGAGTTGGAAACACTCTCTGATGAAAGTTTGAAAGATCTGCTGCAAGAACAAAAAATTGCCCAGGAACACATCAATAGTAGGCCCGGCGCAATGGCCCTGGCCCAAAACAAAATTCAACTATTCAACGAGTACAGCAAGAAATATCTTCAAGCTATACAGCAAAGACTGCAATCCTAGCCATCCGAATCCGTACTGTTGATTGTTTTCATGCCTAATTGAGAACCCTGTAAACAAAGGTGTGTCTGCCAGAAAAGATCCTGTGGGGCATGGTCTATTCCTTTTGGGACTCCTTGTCCTTGATGAATCCGCCCCCGACAGTATCGCCTAGATCTTCGGATGTTTTCTCTGCCGCAGCCGAATCCTCCTTGGGTTCCTCTGCGGGCTTTACAAATCCCCCCTCAACGGATTCTGGCGGAGGGATCTTTTTTGATCTTCCCAGTCCGATCGTGGTAATAATCACTGATGACAAGATAATAAAGAATATGAGCTGTGGGTATGCATCCGCATTTGGCAATCCCAAGGTAATCGGATATGTT
Source organism: Candidatus Nitrosopumilus sp. (assembly GCA_965206745.1). Classification (GTDB taxonomy): domain Archaea; phylum Thermoproteota; class Nitrososphaeria; order Nitrososphaerales; family Nitrosopumilaceae; genus Nitrosopumilus. The sequence continues at coordinate 50,490 of OZ242220.1, forward strand.
GCAAGGACTGCCGCAGCCAGGCCCCTTGGTATCATGGAGTTTGTTACTGCCCTATCCAAAAGCGAGAATCTTTTTGTCAATGTTATCTTGCCGACAAACAATCTGCCAAAGTAGACGGCAACCGTAATGAGGACACCAAACACAAGATACTCTATCTGTCCAAAACTTGCCAGCAAGCCAACAAACACAAAGAAGAACGATCTTACCAAAAATGTCAACTGATTGTGCGTGGGATCATCCATCTCAATCCTTGGGAGTTTGAATCGTAGTACGCGTGAGAGATGATTCTTGTTTCCAATCATCAGACCAAACACCAGGGCAGTCAGTGCGCCGGACTCTCCAAATGAATTTGCCAAAAAGAACAGGACAAACAGGATTCCCAGTGTAAGCATGTATGCGTGTTGGGCATTGCCGAGCTTTGTCGATACATACATCCAGGGAATTCCCACCCCAAACCCAAGCACCAGTCCAACTATGACTGCTCTGCCAAGGGTCTCTTGCAGTGTCTGAATATCAAAATGCCCGGCCAGTATTGCCTCAAACAGAATAAACGCAATAATTGTGGCCAAAATATCAGTTAATGCAGATTCAAAACTCAGCATCGACTTGGTCTCTTCTGAAATTTTGATGTTTCTTACCAGTCCAAACACGATCGCAGAACTGCTTCCCCCGACAATGGATCCCAGCAGAATACTCTCCAACCACAGCCATCCTAATGCAAAGTGGGCGGCAAGTGAAATCATCACAACTGATAAAATAAAGCCAAGAATTGCAAGCGTAAATGAAAAGTGTGCAGTCTTCAAAACATGCTTGATATCCAGGTTCAGTCCCCCGTCAAACATGATGATAATCAACGCAAGGGCTGCAAAGTATGGTACCACCTGAATTACAGCTGCGGGCTGGATAATTCCAAATATGGGCCCGATAATCACGCCAAGAATCATTAGAAAAGCTACATCCGGAATCCCCGTTTTTTTGAAGAATGCCTCGCCGGCTACCCCTAGAAAGATCACCACACCTGCAGCAAGCAGTATCACGTGAGCTTCGGCAATGGGCCCGTCATGGATAGAGAGCGTTCCAATCGAACTTTGCAACTCTGCAACTTTATCAAAAATCATACTCGAGTCAAAATCAGACAAGGGAAGCGAATCCCACGTCTGGCCGTCAAACAAATTCAAAATGGACAAAATTATGGGATTCATTTATGACTGTTTGTAAATATATCGGGATAAAAGTCAAACTAGCCAATTCGGGATTTTTAGGCTCTAACTGATTTTTAAATGACATATTCCTGACCCATGCTGTGAGTGCCACAAATCAACTCCGTGCTGATCATGATCAGGTTCGCCGTCTAGAAAAAATAGTATCAAAATGTGCCGCCGAACTATACAAAGGAACCAGGGTTCCATTCTCAGATCTGACAAAAATCACGATAGTAATTTCGGAATTTGTCGACACCATTCACCATTCCAGGGAGGAGGACTCGTATTTTCCATGCGTTGCAAGCTATGATTCCCTAAAAGATGAGATTCGAAAATTCATGATTGAGCATGAGTTTGGCAGGAATGTAGCTCGGCAGATATCACACCACCTAAAAAGATGGAAGAATGGGGAGGATGCCCAAGAACCTGTATCGCGATATTTGAGAACGTATGCCATATTCCTAAATGACCACCTCAACAAGGAAAACAAGTTCTTTGATACGGCAGAGGCAGAGGTCTTATCAAGGGAGGAAGAAGTTGAAATGTACGAGCAATACAGATCAGTCTTTGCCATAGTGAAAAAAGTTGAGGAGCTGATTGCAGACATTGATTATCTGGAAGATCAGCCCTGGGCCAAAAATTAACGTAAGCTCTTTATGGGTTATTTGGATATTTCACTCATGAAACCTTTCATTCTTTGGATGACCGGTCTTCCTTGTTCAGGAAAGACTACCATCGTAAAAGATCTGCAAAAAGACATTCCAAATCTGGCAATGCTTGACGGTGATGAGCTAAGAGAATGGTTCTCTCCAAAAGACTTTTCAAAGGCCGGACGTGACGAGCACAACAAAAAAGTTGCCCATTTGGCAAAGCTCTTGTTAAAACACGGCGTTCCAAGCGCAGTATCCCTTGTCTCACCATATGTTGAGAATAGGGAAAATGCCAAAGAGATCATCAATGCAGGCAATCAGTTTGCAGAGTGTTATGTCAAGTGCTCACTTGAAAAATGTGAAGAAAGAGATGTCAAAGGCATGTATGCCAAGGCCAGAAAGGGGGAAATCAAAGGATTTACGGGGATTGATGATCCCTACGAGGCTCCCGAAAAGGCCGATTTGGTAGTTGATACGGAACATGATTCACTTTCAGACAGTGCAGACAAGATCAAGGACTTTCTTAAGGAAAGAAACCTACTCTAATTTTTTAAATTCCTCAATTATTTTATCATGAATTAACCCGTTTGTTACCAGAATGCCGTTATGATGAAACACATCTTTGTTGTTGTATGTGATGTCGTTTCCTAGCATGTCCGTCATTCTTCCCCCTGCCTCTGAAATTATGCAATAAGAGGCAGCCGAATCCCATTCTTTCATTTTGTTTGTGGTCGTGATGTAGGCTTCAGCCTCACCCGAACTTATCTTTCCCACCTTTAGCGAACTGCCTATGCTTGCAAAATCCTTGATGCCCAACTTCTTGATGAATGACTTTTCCCTGTCTGAGAGATGATGTCTTGAACCCACGGTCCTGCATTTTGAAATTTCTGAAACATTGGTTACAGATATCTTGTTCCATCCTCCACCTGAAAATCTGAATGCCCCGCTCCCCTTTTGGGCGACAAACAATGTTTTTTCTGTAGGCCATCCAATTACGCCAAGAATTGGTTTTTTATTTTTAATCAAGGAGATCATCACCGTAAATTCGCCTGTCTTGTCAATGAAATCAGAGGTCCCGTCAAGCGGGTCTACGATCCATATTGTCTCCTGCGATATTCTCTGCAAATCATCCTTATCCTCCTCAGATAAAATCCAGTGTTTTGTGTGGGACAGGACTTTTTTAATCACCTCATTACTCTTCAAATCCGCATCTGTAACTGGGGAATCGTCATTTTTTGTAGTTGTCTTGTAATCTTTTTGATAGATATCCAGAATCGCATCTCCGGCATCAATTGCGGCCTTGATGGCAATATCCAACTCCGGAATCTTGTTTGAAATGGGAATATCTTGCAATGGAGATTACCTAGGTTGTAAGTTCTGGCTTTAATGTCCAGACGACTCCAAGTACAATAAATGGAATTGACATTACTCCGATGATGGCAAGTATGGTGTTAAATTGTGCAGTTGACACCTCCGGATTGTTTATTATCCATGGCAAGGGCAGCGTTATGATTATCCAAATAATTCCCAAAAGTATGATTAGCTTTGCCTTTGCTTTTCTGTCTTTCATAGGATTTCCTCCTTTTGGCGTTGTATTAAATTCATCTGAACTCATTTGATTGATTCCCCTCCATCCACAGTCAGTATTGCACCCGTGGTCCATGATGCATCATCTGAGGCAAAGTACAAGACTGCCTTTCCAATCTCATCAGGCTGCCCAATTCTGCCAATTGGGTGTTCATTATTCATGAATTCTCTGTCTTTTTCAGTCCCCAAGAATGGTTTTGTCATGTCTGTATCGACCACCCCGGGGCAGATGCAATTAACCCTGATCCCGTCTTTTGAGTACTCTAGTGCCCAGCACTTTGTCAATAGGATCAAGGCGGCCTTTGATGCAGAATATGCATCTGCATTGAACCCCTGGTATGCCTTTATCCCGGCATCTGATGATATGTTGATTATTGACCCGGATGTTTTCTGCAAATGAGGAATTGCCTCCTTGGTAAATCTAAACTGCCCTGTGAGGTTTACATCCAAAACCCTGTTCCATTCTTCCTCGTCAATCTCATGTAATTTTTTTATCTCAGGAAATACTCCTGCATTGTTTACAAGAATATCCAATCTTCCAAATTTTTCAACCACCTTGCCCACGACATCTTTCACCTCGCCTGTAACCCTAATGTCTGCCACAATGCCTATGGAATTGGGAATCTCCTTTACTGCATTCTCCAATCTCTCCTTATTTTTTGCAGTGATTGCCACAGTAGCCCCGTTCTCTGAAAGAATCTTTGCAGTAGCCAGCCCAATTCCGCGACTCCCACCTGTTACTAGGGCAATTTTACCAGATAATCTCAATATTGTCTAGATTTAAAATCGTAATTTATAGATCTATTAATCAATTTTAGGCACAAAAAATTATACAAAATATGATGATTTTCTATAAAATTTAACATTAAATTTTAAATACTTGGAGTTGTTATAGTTGTTAATGTCGAAAGATGTAATTACTATCGACTAAAACTGCGTAACCCCGCAGAACGAAAAAAGGTGATCAGACGTTAAACGACTGACAAAGAGAGGAAATCTCTCATTGTTCTGTAACAAAGGGGTATACGCCTTTTCAACTTTCTAAAAGTGCTTGTTGCATGACTCTGATTTTAGGCAATTGATGAATCGTTGATTTCTTTGTGGTCTGGCATCTCGTGCAACAAATCAAAATCATTCTATAGTGAATACAAATTTTAAAAAATAAACAAATATACTAATTTACTATATATGGTAATTAACCATATATAGTAATTAACCATATATAGTAATTAACCATATATAGTAATTAACTATATACTAACCAAGTATATAGTGAGATAAGTTGAGTTTAGAAAATCAGACAATTGTTAAAAGCGGTGAAACTTTTGAAATTAGTGGATTCTATTGTTATGATGGTCATATTTCTAAAAACGGCGAAGAATGTTTTGTTCCAGACCCTTCTTATCTAAAATATTTTAAAAAAGGTGATGTCGGTTCAAAGTTGGGTTCATGTCCTCATGATATTAATTGGATTCTTATATCTGCTCAATAGCTTTTAATTCTTCTAAAGCTAAATCGTAATAGTCTCTTGTTGATTTATTTTCCATCCCTAACGCTTTTAAATTTTTAATTCTTCTAAAATAATCAATATACTCTATTTCATCATATGCATCTTGAAAATATGGCCCTATAATGTATAGATCATCTACAATTTGATCTAATATTTTTTTGGCGTGTTTATACTCTGCATTTGCACCTTTGATTAATATCAAATGTCTTTTGATAATTTTCTTAACCTTCTTCTTTTTTCTATCTTGTTTAATACGATCATAAAGAAAAGGTATGATTAATGCACTTGAAATGGAAAAAACAATCATAATCCAATTAAATTCTGATACAAAGTCGATCTTAACATAAAGTGAAATAATTATTATGATCGCTGGAATCGGCAAACTGATCATTCCTAATTTAAATTCATTATTCATAATTTAACGATCTTTTCATAAAGTTATTTAATATAAGTAATAAGTAACAATAATTTTTACCAAATTTTAAAATTATAATTCAATTTTGTGATGAATATTAATTTCATACTAGTGTAATTTATTGAATATATTGGAATCTAGATTTATTTTTCTGCCATGTCAGATGGTATTTTCTTAATCGTGACTTTATCTGTTGGAATTGTATTTTTGATCTTTATTGCCTACCTCATTGCATGATTCAATCAATTTAGATGATTATTTGCCTCCCTGCACAGTCTAATCCAAACCATATTTTCTGAAATTATGTCAGTCACCTGGTTGTATGAAACAACCTTGAATTTCATCCCATGTAACATGTTTTCCCTTTTTCGTGCCATCACGCTCTCTCAAACAACTCTTTATTGTAGCAAATGTGTCCCCAATCACCCATCTTTTTCCACAACCTGCAGTCTTTTTCCACTCAGTATTTGCATCTTTACTGCCATTGTACGCAGATACGATGAGGTATCACATCTGGAATTTTTTCGGACCGGAATCACAGCATATTTCCTCATGGTACAGGTGCTCAAATATTGTGGCCGCACGATATGTATCATCTGCCAACACCTAAGATACGGTGTTTCTTTTGCCTGACTCTTCAGCCAGATCAATTAGATGCTTTTAGTTATGGAGTGGGCTATATCTGGGGGCGGACTGTACCATCGAAAAGATAAACTGATACCGAACCCAACGTTTCCCCGTTTGGATCAATTACAATTGAAACTTCTTGCATGTCTGAAATGGAGATAGTTTTTTGCCCGTCATAATCCCATGTAAAATACTCTGAGATTCCAGTTTGATGGGGCATTCCTACCCGCTGAAAATCTTCAGAAAAATTAAACGCATCCCCATTTATGGCAATTGATAAAACTTTTGGACTGCTGCCATTTGGAACAAAGCTGAAAAGATATTCGCCTGGCTCAAGGGTAAAATTTTGAGTATAGACCCCATCAACGTAAAGATTAGGATCTGCAAGTGTCACATGAAATGCACTGACACTCTTCTCTGTTTTGTCTGATGAAAAAATTGCTAAAACAATTACTACTGTTGCAATTATGGGTATGATGATGATTTTTTTATTCAATAAGACACGTTCCAAATTGCGTTATAAAAATAAATTTCAATAGGCTTAAGTTCGTAAATATGGGGCAAATAGTAGCAAATGGACTTTGTTTGTAAGAGATGTGGGTCTGTATTTTGTGCAGCAAATAGGGAATCAACCTGCAAAGACTGCAGTATCCAGCTGGTCCTGCTAGATAAGCAGCTAAAGATCAATGATGGAAGAATAAAGAAACTCGAAGAGCATAAAAAATCCGAATTAAAAAATCCCAAATCAGAGAACGCCAAAACTCACCTAGAAACTATGCAGCGATTGGAGTATAATCTGCAACTTGAATACAAAAAACGTGATGGGATAATTAAGATGATAAACTCCAAGACCTCATTCTAGATCCCTCCATCACGGCTTCAAATTACGGCTATTTAGGAAGAGCATTTTTGAGCATCTTGCATTCATGTATCTGCCTTCAGGCCAAAATCATCAAAAAGCATCATTTTACTTAGTTATTTTTAATGTCCTGTTAACCATTATTTACACTGGAAATTAAGTACATATTCCTAAACTCAGACTCATGTCCAATTTAACCAACAAATGGTCAAAGCAATCCCAGCCTAGTATTACTGAAAAAATTAACGATACCATCAAGCCTAAAGGTGCCTTAAAGCCAAGAGTGCAAGATGGGATTAAAAAATTACAATTACAAATTAAAAAATTAGATACCATGTTAACAAGTTTGCAGGAACGTGATGCAAAGCTATTCCAACGAATCGTGGATGCAACGCAAAAACATGACACTCAAACAACCAAAGTTCTCGGAAATGAACTGGCTGAAGTTAGAAAGGTTACAAAAATTTTGAGTAGTGCCAGGATAGCGCTAGAACAGATAGAATTACGATTAACTACATGCAGTGATCTTGGAGACACCGTAGTAGCCATAATGCCAACAATGGGACTGATGAAGAATCTCAAATCTTCCCTTGGAAAAATCATGCCTGGTGCTGAGCAAGAAATTGGCCAAATGGCAGAAATGCTTGGTGGCTTTATGACCGAAAGTTTCTCAGGGGATGCGGCATTTGGAATGGACCAGACATCCAGCGCAGAGTCTGAAAGCATCCTAAAGGAGGCCGCCGCTGTTGCTGAAAGTTCGGCAGGACAAATGTTCCCTTCGGTTCCAACAGATTCGGAAGAAGCAACAACCACCACCGCAAAATATCTTTAATTCTGAAACCCTATTGATCAAATGAATCTCTGGATTCCTTGATTTTTCTGACTCTGCTGCCCTCATCATCAATCACCCTGTCAACACCAGAAAGCCTGTCCCTTAAGGTATTGATGATGGAGCCTACCTCGTCAGCCTCATTTTCCACCCTCAACCTCTTGTTGGCAAGCTCTGCAATTCCCTTGTTTTCCTCCTCTATGTATTCACTGACTTTCTGAAGCTTTTCTTTGAGATTCTTAATATCGACTGATTCCTCTTCAATGTCCTTTTCAAGCAGTGTTCTCTTATCTTTGAGATTTTTAATCATTAAACCAACGTAATCTATTGCCTCTTCCAATTTTGCCCGTTTTGTCATCAACTCCCCAATTCCAATTTGACTGGAAGTCTCTACCGTAGAACTGGATTCTTCAGCACCGGCATTCTCACTTTTCTCCTCTACCATCTCTCCTCCCTCATTTTTGAATTTGTCAAACATTTTATGATTTACTTTCCAAAATGGGAATAAAAAGTTACATTAGATCTCAAAGCTGACCTTGTGAATGATTTTTAGTCAATCAAAGAGAAAGGTGATTTTTCACCGGATTGATCTTTTGAATTCCCAGGCCAAACCAATGAATTTTCCTGAATTGGTGATTGATTCTCCAATTTGCAGTAATCTGAGATTCTGAGCCATCTCAGGAATTGACAGGCCAAGCTGTAAACTAGATCCGTTTCTGCATCTTTTCCAGAAAATACCATGAATCTGGGGCTTCTTTGCCCAAATATCCCCTCATCCCTTGAAATATCCCGCAGATCTTCTCCCAATTTTGATGCTTTTCCATCAAAAATGATGATTTCCTGCACTGATATGCCTTGTAATTGGCACAACCCAAAGAGATTTGGTCATCAAATGAGTAGTTCTCTGCAAATCCACACCTGTTAGACCCTTCAGGCAACGCAGAGGCCCGTCTAAACCTCCCCAAAATGACAAAATTCAGGAATTATCCTGTTCCTTATATGCTAAAATTTGGCAAATTGACATAAAATTTGGCAAAATGGAACATTTTCTGTCAAAATATTCCAAAATGACATTTTTTTAGAAAAATGACGTTTTTTTGAATCAATTTTTAGGCGTAATTTTTTCATTCATTTTTCAAAATCTCGAAAATGGAGCAATTTTTCTAGTAAAATTGGTGTTCCGCTATGCGTTCCGCTATAAAGTTTCAAAATGTTCCTCATAAACCCCTCCATTCTATACTAGAGCATGTCAAAACAACAATACAGGTCCGAAATGGGCATAATGGGCGATATCTTAGACGTGACTGCCGATGGCGGTCGTGGGGGAGTCATTGTATCTGCAATCTCTCGCAAAGCCAACCTGTCTCACTATGCAGTACTAGACAAATGTGAGAAACTAGTAGAAGCAGGCTTGGTCGAATCCGTCAAAAACGACAGGAACAGGGTCTTTTTGATTACTGAAAAAGGACTCTTGTTTTTTCAGGAATTCAAGAAATTTCAGGGACTAGTCGAAAGCATGAATCTAAGGTATTGAGCATATGAATCCAAAAATCGTACCAATTCACAGGAAAAAGTCTTTTGGAGAAGATGGAATGCTTTTTGTAAGGACAGATGGTATCATTGATACAATGACCAAAGTACCTCTTTTAGTAGCAAGTGTACTCATTGTAGCAGCTATAATGCCAGCCCAGTCCTCATTCAGTTCTCCAAAAGTCCTAGATCTAATCATATATCCGGACGGAACAACACATGTTTCAGCAGAGATTGATATGGATCCGCTAGCTACTGACTATGAACTTGAACTGTTTGGAAGCACAATTGATAATTTTGTCGCCGTAGGCGAAAATGAGTTTTTGCTCTCATCTGACGTCATTGGCGACTCTGCGCTGATTGAAACCTTTGGCTCATCTGTCATATCTGTAGAATATGACATTCATGATTTAGTGTCCAAGCAGGGCAGAGTTTGGACGTTTTCTTTGGATACGCCTTCTGATTTTACACTACTTTTACCAAAAAATTCAGCAATAGTCGGCATGACAAATATCCCAATTAATATGGAAATAGCAAATGATCAAAACAGATTAACACTGTCTGGCGGCAATACTGAGATCGACTATCTTTTCAGTACGACATCAGATCCGGTAATTCCGGCCAAGCCAGCCAATCAGCCGACTAGTACCATTGATCTAAATTACATGATCTATGCCATAGTTGCCGGAACCACAATAGCTGCCGTGGTTGGAATTGTGGCCATTGCCAAAACAAGGCAAAAAAACCAAAGATCTGCCAAAGAAAGCAAAGTTGTTCAAACCACTCCAGATGCCGAGACAGTCGACCCTGCTGCAATCTTCAAACTAAGACCTGATATTCGTGAAGATGATAAAGAGATAGTGAAGTTTATCTCTGAGAACGGGGGAAAAGTACTTGAGAGTGATTTGAGAAAAAAGTTTCTACAGCCACGAACTACCATGTGGCGTGCAGTCAAGAGATTAGAGCGTTATGGCATAATTGAAATTCAAAAGAAAGATATGCAGAATTTGGTAAAACTACGCAAGGACGTGGAGGAAGAGGAATGAACACATTAGCATTACTTGCAATATTTGTACTGGTTTCTGCAACCGCATCAACCTCACTGGTTGACAGCGCATATGCTCAAAATGATCCATCCATTTTGCTACGCATTACCACGCAGGCAGACGAGCAAATTGTCAACCAATTAGAGAGGATTTATGGCGATTCCATCCCATCTGATATCCAAACCCTGTATCAGAACGGCCACATTGCAGTACAGTCATTGGAGGATTCACTGCCTGATGATGTGGATGGGGCACAGGAGAACTTCCTCATCGCAATGAAGACCTTTAAACAAATTACAAGAACGCTCTTATCCACACCGGAAGTAAGCGACACTCCTGCAGATGAGGATGACCGGGATCTTGAAAGCGAACTAGACAGGCTGGAAAAGTATTTTCAGAACATAAAGACAATATCTGAAAGGCATGACACGGGAATTGACCTGTCTTACATCGAGGGACTGTTTGTCCAAGCCCATGATCAGATAAACTTTGGTGAATTCGAGGTGGCCATTGAAACGATCGAGCAGCTAGAGTTGCTCATTGAGGCGATCAGGCACGACATTAGCGAACATGAATCCCACTCAACATCTGATAGAAACAAGAATTTTGCCTTAAAACAGCTAGACAAAATCAAATATACGTTAGATGAGATTGAATCCGTCGATCCTGGCATGCTCGAACTCGAGGAGGCAAATCATCTGGTTCAAGAAATTGAAATCCTGATCTCAGAGGACAATATTTCTGATGTAAAGAAGAGATTTACAGAATTGACCGAACTGGTAAAAATTATCGAGAGATCATCTAGTCATACATCATAAGCTTCATATACATTTTCCAGAGAATTTGGACAATGGCATCCAAAGCAATTACTGTCGGCGTCGGAATACCAATGATCGTTGTAGGCGCCCTGATGGCATGGCTGTGGGCTCCAGCTGAGGGGGATTTTCAAAACCAAGTGGAGCTGATAGGAAGCACAATTGGGATCCTAGGAGTGATATTCTTTATCTCGGGATTGTTTTATACAAAGGAACCCGTAATGCATTAGAAACTCACTGAATAAATAATGAAAAAAATTACAATTATTACTTGAAAGTTAGATTATTTGAAGTATTTACTTCAGTTGAAGGTGAGGGAATTCTTTACGGGACCAAGACCCTCTTTGTGAGACTGGCAGGATGTCCCTTTACATGCTTTTACTGTGATACAAAAGAGTCACTGCCTCTTGATTCTGGGACTGAATATTCCATTGAGGATGCAAACTGCCTGATTGACTCTAGCTTGAAGAACCAAACTTACAAGGTAAATTTTACAGGCGGTGATCCCCTAATCCAGCATGAGGCAGTCGCACTACTTGCAAAACACATCCAGGACAAGAAGATCCCGACATACTTGGAATCCTCATGTTTTGATATTGATAGGTTTGATCATGTATTGCCGTTCATTGACATTGTCAAGATTGAATTTAAAACAATAGATTCTGATTTTGTCGATACAAAGCACTATGAGAAGCTAATCGGCCACACAATGAAATGCCTCCAGTCCTCTGTCAAGTCAGGAAAGACAACTTACATCAAAGTCGTGGTCAGTTCAAAAACTGGACCGGATGAATTTGCAAAGCTGGTCCGTGAAATTTTTGATGTCATATCCAGAGACGATATTGACGGTTTCATCATTCAACCCACCTATGGAATTTCAGAGCCTTCGCTAGAACTCTTACTGGAACTATACGACCTGGTCTATCCCCACTACATTGATGTGAAGGTGGTTCCACAACTGCACAAATTTATCGGTGCCCCATAGTATTACTACCTGCCTGAAAATCAGACTAGGTTCAAATACTGGAAAAATTCCCTGTGAATATCAATGGATCAAGAACGTGTAGAAAAGCTAGTCAGGGAACTAATCATCGAGGTCGGAGAGGATCCCACACGCGAGGGACTGCGCAAGACCCCTGAAAGGATTGCAAATATGTACAAAGAGATCTTTGGCGGATATGATTCAGATTCAGAACTGTCTGTTCAATTCTCAGAGGATTCTGATGTGGTAATTGCACGGGACATTCAATTTTATTCAATGTGCGAGCATCACATGCTGCCATTTTACGGAAAAATTCACATTGCATATTCTCCAAACGGCAGGGTCTTTGGAATTTCAAAGCTTGTCAGATTGGTGGAAAAGTACTCAAAGAGACTCCAAATTCAGGAGCGGCTCACCAAGAACATCGCCGATGAACTGCACTCACAGGGAGTAAAGGGCGTCGTCGTTTTAGCTGATGCAGAGCACCTGTGCATGAAGATGCGCGGTGTCAAAAATGATGCAACGCTCTCCTCATCTGCATTTAGGGGAATCTATGAAAACAAGGAGGAAAAAATAGGCGTGATGGCACTTCTTAGAAACGGCGCCTCAGACTTGTCCTTTTAGGCAATACTGAAAAATTAAATAATCAATATTTTTGATCACAGACATGGGGGCAAATCCGTACGTTCACATTCCAAAAGAATCATGGCCAAACTGGACATGGTATGCAATTGAATGTATCATTGTAATTGCCGTCTCAATGCTGGCTTCAAGCAAAATTACAGACTCCATTGAAGGACTCGCCCCTGACGTACAAAACTATGTATTCATGGGAATCTTTGGCGTATTCTTTCTGCTCTGGTATGTCGGAATCAGAGGCCTGATTCTAAAAAAGAAGATTCTTAGGAACAGTTACCAGAATTAATCAAGATATCTTGTCTTATCTGCAATGCCAGCTTTTTCAAACGCAGTCTTCCTGTTGTTGCACGACTCGCAGACTCCGCAGTGATATTTCTTGTTTGAATAACAACTCCATGTTTTAAAGATGGAATTCCCCAGATCCTTGATTCCTGATTTTAACAGATCACTTTTTGACAAGCCGACTACATATGGTGACCAGATCTCGATATTTTTTCGCAGTTTTGACTTGATGCCGTCAATCTCACCCTGATTAAACGCATTTTCTAGCTTTTTTGCAAAATTCGGTCTGCAGTCAGGATAATGCCTGTCTCCGGTATGGGCCCCATATGCAACTAGGGATGCATTCAGTGTAAAAGCCCACGCCGAGGCAATTGACAGAAACACTGCATTTCTAATTGGTACGACGATCGAGTACTCAAACTTGCCAGGAATCTCTCTTTTGGAGCTTGTTAAAACATTAGAGTCTCCGTACAGGCCTTTCATAAATCCGATGTCTACTATTTTGTGTTGCTTCAAGCCCAATCTCTTTGCAAAGGATTTAGCCGCTGCAATCTCACCGCTTGCTTTTTGCCCATAGGAGAACGTAATACCGTACAACTCGTATTTTGATTTCAGGTATGAGACTGCACAAACAGAATCCACCCCTCCACTAAAAACAATGACTGCCTTTTTCATAATCCATCCCAGTCTCTTCTATCTGCTGGCACCCTTGCTTGGCTTGCATATTATGGTCTGACATTTTGTATTTGCAGATGCAAACCCCTTGGCCATCGACGAGCTGATCTTTTTTAAATCTGCGGAACTTTCTGAGAATGCAATTACTGAGGGTCCTGCACCGCTAATGGTGACGCCTAATGCCCCTGCCCTGATGGCATTTTCCTTCACCTTGGCAAATCCCGGAATCATGTGTTGCCTGGCAGGTTCCACTATCACATCTTTGATCGAGTTTCCAATGATCTCCGGATCCTTCTTCATAAATCCTGCCACAATTGCAGCGGCATTTGATAAATTCAAGATACTGTCAGATAATTTGACCTTCTTTGGAATGACCCCTCTTGACACCTTTGTCTTCCTCTTTGGAACACTAATTGTCGGAACTGCCACACACATCCTTAGATTGGCAGGAGGGTCGACTCTAATCACATTCAAAGGGTCTGTCTTTACAATTACAAACCCCCCCAGTACGGAGGCTGCAACGTTATCATAATGGATTGTACCTGCACTTGCCTCCTCTCCGGATCCTGCAAATTCCACCAGGGAATTCCCATCCAACTTTAATCCAAACAGTCTGTCAAAGGCGACTGCGGCAGCTGATGCAGATGCCGCACTGCTTCCCATCCCGTATCCTGCGGGGACTCCCTTCTTGATCTTGATTTCAACACCGCCCTTGATCTTGAATCTCTTCATCATGTTCTTCACCACCAATCCTGCAGTATTTTTTTCAGGATTTGTAGGAACATCGCCGTCTGTAATTATCTTCACACCGTCTTGTGTCTTGGCCAGCGTGACTGTATCATAAAATGCATCCAGAGCCAGTCCGAACACGTCAAATCCCGGGCCCAAATTTGCAGTTGATGAGGGTGCCCTGATGGTAACTTTTGATGCCAACTAATCTTCCACCTCCTCGCCCAAATTAAGAATTCTGCTCAATGCGCCCTCAAGATTTGCAAAACCATCGCCTGTGGCATTGGATATTGGAATTAATCCCTGGGCAAACCCTCCCAGATTCAATCCCCGCAAGATGTTTGTAGTCAGCGTGTAGGTGTCGCCATCTGCCTCACTGCCGATGGCATTCTCCAATGTCTTCAAATTTGTAGACCACTGCAAAATGTCCTTTAACTTGTCGCCGATTAGATCTGTCTTTGTAAGTGCGTTGATTGTTGGCAGGTTCAAACGCAGTCTGATTGATGTTGCAAGTAACGCAATTGAGACAAAATTTACTGGGGTGTTGATCAACGCCCCATCAAAAAGGAATATGCTTGTTTTTTCATCTGATGTGATGTTTTCAATTATGAAACGCCCGCTAGAACGGTATGCAAACAGTTCAATTTGGCCCGGCGTATCGACGATAAGATAGTCTGGATTTACCTTGTTTACATCGTTTTGAATCTCGTCAATCTTTGATGCAATCAAATCATTTGCCATGACCATTGCACCGTTTGGACCAAGATCATACTGCTGCATAATTGACACATAATCTACATAGTCCCTGACATCGACATCACACGTGTATGCCAGGTTCTCCACGCCGGGATCCAGATTCAATACTGTTGCAAATACCCCGTTGCCCGTATAATATTCCAAAAGCTTCGATGAGAGCAAGGATTTTCCAGAACCTGCCGTACCTGAAACAAAAATCGTCTTCAATCCGTCTAGTTTTTATTATTTGCTTATATTTCAAACTAGCTTGGTTCTCATTGTTATCACTGAAAACACCGGGGATTGGTATCTCGGAAAGATTCCACCTGAAATCCTTGCCTGCCTCGATTGCATTCCGTCTGTGAACCAAAGAGTATTTGAAAGTAGGCCTGCCTTGCATTAGGCCTTGCTGTTTGGGAAGACTAGGGGGTCGTGCTGCCGGAACCTCTAATCCTGCATGGCCCTCATGTCCTAGGCACCAATTTCTCCTGACTGGAAATGTACTCAACTTTCATATTTGATTCCCCAAAAAAACCATCAAATGAACTGGAGAATAATAGCCGTACCCATCACCCTAATTCCAATTCTCATCATCGCTATTCAGTTCGATATTCAAATACAAGACGTTCTAGCCATCGGACTGCTTCCATTTGTCGGTGCAATTGCCGCAATGATGATAAAGCTGGTACTGCAGGGAGTCAAGTTTGCATATATTACAAAAAAATATCTTGGGAATTTTGATTCGTTCTTCAAACTCGTCGGCGTCAGGGTTGGCAGTGAATTTATCAAGTTTACAACGCCCATGTTTATTGGGGCCGAATTTGTCGTAATTTATTATCTGCACAAAAAAGGGGCAAAGCCTGCGACTGCGGCATGGATTGCAATCATGGATATTGTAACTGAGGTATTTGCAGCCGGCCTGCTATCCATCATGGCAGGAGTCATTGCCTTGCTGAGCGGCGCATATGTTGTTGCAACGGTAATACTGACGACCAGTATTATTATTACATCGCTGTGGATGGTAATGTTCTTTCTTTCATCCAAACACACATTCCAGGTTCCCAAGATACTTGAAAATCTTGCAGGGAGATTTGCAAAAGAAAAGGGCCTCAAGGCCATTGAGAAGACAAATGTCTGGATGGAGGATGTCTGTACGATGAGCAGGGAAAACCTAAAGACTTCCGAGTCCAAAAAAATATTCACAGTCTCATTTTTGTTCTCACTTGCATCCTGGACGTTTTATGGAATCTCGTTTATGATTATTGCGATGGGAACCGGGTTTGTGATCAGTGCGTTTGATTCCATCATGGCAGTAATGGGTGCAAATGCGATTGGAAACCTGCCAATTACCATAGGGGGCTCAGGCCTGGCAGAGTTTGGAATCATCGCCTACATCAATAACTTGGATCCGTTTGCATTTGAAATTTCAGAGGGGGTCGTGGCCTGGGATGCGGTGATTGGGTGGAGGATTGCGACATATTACGTCCCGATTGTAATCACGTGGCTGCTCCTGGTAAAGCTGGCCTTGAGCAAGATACCGAAATCACAGTCTTCATAGAGGGGGACCTGTCATCTGAGAGTCCTGTCGGATAATCTCACATCTGGCAGTCTTTTTTTTAGTTAGAGATGGTTATTATTGGATTGTCTCCTCTCCAATGATGACCTTGCCGTCTGATCTTCTAGCCGACAAACAGAGACTAGCCGAACTGCTAGTAGAGACCAAGGCATTTCAATATTCACCGGACAAACCATTCCAACTGGTGTCTGGGGCGACCAGTGAATACTATTTTGACCTGAAACTGCTCAACGGACATCCGGAAGGAATCAATGCAGTTGCCAAGGTCTTTTATCACTTGATCAAAAAGTTTCCCGCCGTAAGGGCAGTTGGTGGTTTGGAATCAGGCTCCATCTCGATTGCAACGGCAATATCGCAGCTAAGCTACTTTGAAAATCAAAAGGATCCGTCAAACCCTTTGATCGAGTCGTTCTTTGTCCGCAAGGCGGCAAAAAAACATGGAACTCGTAAACTAGTTGAGGGAAGAATCAGTTCCCCGGTGGTAATCATTGATGATGTGGTAACCAGTGGAATCTCTGCAATTGCCGCAATTCGTGCCGTACAGGGGGAATTTGACTGCAAGTCCCTGATGTCCGTTATCTTTAGAGGTTCGGACCAGCAGCGTGAAGCCATCGCGAGAGAGATCCAATTGCAATACATCTTCCATCAGGATCAGTTCATTAAAGAATTCAAAGATCGGCTCTGAAATTCCATGGGGATCCGTCTTAAATATATCATTGATCATACAAATCATATGGCCATTTCAGTCAATTACAAAAATGGTAATCGTTATGGAACTTTTAAGATCAATGGCATTGAAGGAACTTTTCCAACCCAATCAATCACTTCAACTAATCTGAATCATAGAGATGATTATTTTGATGACAAGCAATTCAATTTCAAAACAAATATTGTGGAGATAATAGAGCCTGACCCAGAAAAACTGATAAATGATTCTGAATATAGGGAAAGTAGGTCCAAAATAATTTCCAAGATGATAGATGAAAATCCCAATTACTTGTTTCTTTTTACATTAAGAGGTGCAAGAGATAACAAATACAAAAGATCCGGACATGGAATTATTCATTTTAAATTTACAAAAGCTAATAACGAATCATTAATTAAATTTCAAAAAGAATGTGGATTTCCACTAATCAAAGTATTTTTCAAGTTGGCTAAGGATATTGAAGACTCTGAATACTATAGAACCCTAATTCCAGAAGACAGATTTGTGGCCTCACTTGATGAAAACATGTATCATGATTCATTTAGAACATTGTATCAAGAATGCATTGCCAAACAAGATCAAATAATTTCTTTTTTTGGCAGAGTTCCAAGTAAAAACAAAAAACAAATCAACAATCAATCTAATTTTGCATTTCTAGTCGCACATCCAGATGATCAGATTCTTCGATTGGCTTCCTTTATCCAAAAATCAATTACCGGTGTCGTTTCGTCATTAGTTTACAACTATTTTGGTATTGATGCATACTCATTTTGGACTAGAGAAGGTCCTCAAAATACTCGTAATTATCAAATGAGAGCTTTGGATGGATTTCGCTATAAACTGTTGGAAAAAGATACGACATTAATTTGTCCTATTACAGAAAAAAATCTCTATGAATCAGCTATATATTTTAAGAATAAATATAATAAATCATCCATACCCCTAGCAATTCATGACATTGTTAGATTAAATGAGCGGTTTGAAAAATTGCCGGAACGATACACGAGAGAAGAGATTCGAGAAATACTTGGAGACAGAATCTAATCTTTCCTTATTGCATCAAGATATGTTTTGAAACCCATGTTTAACCGTGCTTGAAAAATTTTATCTATTCTTTCCCCTAGTACCTTTACAGTCGCTTTGTCAAAATGTTTGCATTCATACATGTGGCAATTACATTTTTTATTTTTTTCAAAGTAATCTCTGAAATTATCATAGTCGTCTTCGAACTTGTTAAATTCAGCTTGCCAATTTTTATATGATTGATCTGAGGATTTCAAGATCCTCTTAAGATATTTTAGTTGGATCTAAGTGTTTAGATCAGTAATTATTGACAAAGAATAATCAATCTGCACTAATCTGGCACTATGTCCAAAAATGACAATGGCATGGAACAAACGATTCCACAAACCACCACATTGGAAAAAATTGCCCCAATCTGATGATTTTCTTGGTCATATGACAAAATACACGTATAGAAAGCACTTTATCTTTAATCGATTTTCTTGATTTGTGGATTTTAAGAACAAGGTTGTACTGATCACCGGCGCCTCATCGGGAATCGGCAGGGATTCGGCAATAGAGTTTGCAAGGCTGGGCGCCAATGTGGTCCTGGTCTCAAGAACTAGGGAGAGGCTTAAGCAGGTTGCAGACGAGCTGCAGGGATTCGGCGTGACTGTCCTAGTATGCCCGTGTGATGTATCTGACAAAGCCCAAGTAAGAGAGATGGCAAGGTCGGTTCTAGAAAAGTTCGGCTCTATTGATATTCTGGTAAATAATGCCGGTTTTGCAATATATGGCTCTGTAGCTGATCTTAGCATTGATGAGATAGAGTCTCAGATGGAGACAAACTATCTTGGAATGGTCTACTGTATCAAAAATTTCCTTCCATCGATGCTGGATAAAAAATCAGGTCACATTGTCAATGTAGCATCAGTGGCTGCCAGTTTTGGTCTGCCTGGAATCGCCTCATACTGTGCTTCCAAGTTTGCAATGCTGGGATTCTCAGAAGGCCTCAAACATGAACTGAAAGATTCCGGGGTAGGAGTTACCGTTGTCAGTCCCATCATGGTCAGGACCAACTTCTTTGATCATCCCTCATTTGAAAAAATGCCCAAATTTTCCCCAACCTCGCTTGACTCCAGAACCGTAGCAAAGGCAATCATAAGGGCTGCAAACTCTTCCAGATTGGAAATCATAGTTCCATCTGTGGTGCGAGGTGCAGTGTGGATGAAGAACACATTCCCATACATTGTCAACCCGATTTTAGGAAGGGCTTTTCAGAAACAGCTGGATTCAGTGAAAGGTGACTAGTCTCATTTTTTTAGATCACCATCTGCAGATTTAGCAGTGTCCACATCCAACAGCTCCAGTGACTTTAGTTCAAACTGGTAGATCGCCTTCATGTCGATCTCTTTCTCCTTGTCTAGAAACTCTGATACTTTTTTGCTCAGTGGGGCCTTGTGCTGATCAAAAACAAACTCATACACTTCACCCTTTAGCAGGTCATCAATCTTGATGTCCTTTGCCACATCCATAGTTACAATATGCCGCCCGTCCTCCACTGCATCATACAGCTGGGCATCAATCTTGCCATCCTCGTAGTAGAACTCTAAAATGTATCCTGATTTTTTCATCTTTTGAGGCTTTTTGAACTTTGCATTCTGAATCTCATCTGTAACCCATTCTGGAATTTTATCTTCTTTCTTTTTTACCATAGTAAACCCCTCTAGTTTTCTGCTTTTTCTTTTTTGCTCTTTGACCACCATTCCAGATAGTCATCATGCTTGTCATCACGTGTCCTCTCTTTCTGATTTAGCTTGAACCTGATATCTGAAATCTCTTCTCTTGTTGCGTACAATCCGCACCTTTTACAGATGAAATGTCTTCTGTTCTTTTCATCCATCTTCATTGGGATGTCGATTTCATCAAACAACTTGAAGAGGGCATCTCTGTTCCTGTCCTCCTCCTCTGGGATATCCTCCACGTATTTTGCTTCTACCTTCTTCTTTTCTCGTGAAGTACATTCGGGACAGTTAGGCACTGTTGATTTGGCTTAATTTTTTCCATAAAAGCGTTCCCACAATCTTCGATCAACGATATTGTCTGACACGCGGATTTTTTCATCATCCCTTGCGGTCCGTTCGCCCATCGAAATCCCGCGCGCCAGACGAGGAAAATCACCAAAATAATCTATTATCTCTTTTCCTCTAATGTCTGGGCGGCAATCTCTGCTGAATTTTCTGCCCCATTAGGAACGAAATTCTTTGAGAATTCACCTAGATTGCCCTGAAACTCTTCATAATCCTCCTTAATCCTGGCTATTCCTTTAACCACGTGACCTGTCTTGGTTGCAAGTACCCCCAGATTCTTCTCTTCTGCCCACCTGATATTGTTTGTGTGCTCATCATAAATTGGAATTCCGATTATCGGCTTTGACTTTCCACCCATAATCTCACCCATCACCGTATGGGAGCCGTTTACAACTGCATACCTGCATAAATTCAGGACCGTATCTTTTTCCTGCTCTGATAGAAAGCCGACATCTATCTGTATCCAGTCGACCTTCTTGTCAAGTGCCTCTGTGACTGAATATCTTTTCCCGTCTTTTCCCAGCACCGAATTTATCTTCGGATCATTTCTTGCATGTGAGATCACCCTTTTTTCATCTCTCATCTCATCTTGGCAAAATACCTCCTCGTATCTCTGGCCTGTTCCGTCATTGGTTGACTTGTTTCCCGTCCTCATCCAATATCCGAATTCGTTATCTTTGACTAATCTCTCAATCTCAGAACTGTCTTCTCTCTTGATCTGCCTGCTATCTGTAAAATGTCCGACATACGTAACCTTCTCTCTTACCTCCTTGACAAAATTCAGATTGTACTCGCACATTGTATACGGTGGCGGCGAATCTGCCACAAGAATCTTTGTTGCCTTTGCAATCTGCTTTGCAATAAAAACCAGTGATGGATACAGATATGCCCTCGAGTTGTATAACTTTGGCCTGAATTGGTTTGTTACAAACAGACTGGGGATGTTTCTGTTTTTAGCTAGGATGTTTGAACCCATGTCCCCGTCATTGATTACCAGATCAAACTTTTCCCTGTTGTACAGCTCCCTCTCCCCCCTCAGATAGTCTGTAACTTGTCTGACCAGTGACGGATTTTTTGAAACCGGCAGTAGCAGGTTCATCAATGACTTGGAGACACTCGGACCGAACTTGCCATCAATTGGCGTCGGCATTAAAATCTCATGAATCTTTTCCTTCTGATCGGGAAATTTTTTCAGCAACTTTTCATAAACGTGATCCTTGCTAGAAAAATGGACCTCAAACTCCTCTTTGATGTGCTTGCCTAAAACATCATTTAGCCTCATCATTCTTGAGTAATGGCCGCCTCCCCACGGATAGATGAATTCTCCTATTTTGAGCACAATATGAAGCAGAATATGCCGTTTAAATTCTCAGTGATCTTCCAAAGAGTCTAGGATGTCATGAACGTTGTTAGGGCCTACCTGAATTGTAATGACCTTCTTTGTCTCAAGTGCGGATTTGACTACCTTTGCCGAGAAGGGGGGGATCTTGCCGGTATGCATCGCAACTGATCTCTTCAATCCCTTGATGCCTCTCTCCAATCCAATCTCCCTTGCATCATCAAACAAGCTAGAGTCAACCCCGGCAAGTGGCAGCAGGGGAATCTTTCCCCTTTCAAACACTGCCTTTAACGAGTCATCGATGAAGTCTGAGGAATGAATCAATGGTGATAGTGCCAATGACACGCGATTACTGGAATACCGCAGCAATATCTCTGATATCGAGTTGACATAAATCAGATGGTTCTTCACTCCGCTCGGGCTTATCTTCAACTGTAGGAATTCAAGCTCGATGGAATCCTGCACCAGTCTTGGGATGATCTGGTTGATTATCTTTGCAAGATTCATCAGTTCTGATTTCTGCCTGTGGCAGACTATCACCTTTGTGTCATAGCCCTGCTTGATTGTCTCATAGCAGGCAACTGCAGAAATCTCGTCGTATACTGCACAGATGGTCTTCTGACTTTGTGACTGATATGGAATGCCGCCCCTTCCATCATCAGAGAAAATGCAGACATATGCGTTGTTTTTCGTAAGGTACGTGTATAGCAGCTTGTCAAAATTTTCATCTGTTCCCGGGCGGGCCCCCGACTTTGCCTTCTTTTCTATAATGCTTGATGTTGCGGCAATCTCCACGTCCTTTACAACAAAGCCCTTGGAAGTTCCCTCCACCCTTACTAGGAATCTCTCCCCCTTCAGGAGCAGGTTGCCCCCGATCGAGGTAATCACAGAGACAATGTTCTCAAATCCGTTCCCTGTCTGCCTTGCAATGGCAATCCTTTCAATTCCAAAGAGCAGGTTGATGGCAGATGATGCAAAGACGGGATCGTTTGCATCAACTAGTATTATCTCCCCGTCACGTTTGACGGATCTGAACTTTTGATTTTTTATCTTTAGAATCTTTTTGATGTTGGAGATCAGATGCGGAATCTTGTTCTTTGAAAATACAGTCGGAAAGACTACCACGTACGATATTTCATCCATATCCTCTATTTTAAATTCCACCTGCTTATAATTCAGGACGGATTCCGGGTAATCAATATAAAACAAATAGTCCAACTGGAGACGTGACAAAATTCACCCAAGAGCAGGTAGATGGCCTGAACTCGGAGATTAGAACTGCCGAGCAGGCATTGGAGTGGGTCTCACGTAACCTTCATCCCAAGGTTGCAAAGGCATCAAGCTTTGGCGCCGAGGATGCTGTAGTAATGGATATTATGCTAAAGATCAACCCCGAGTTTCGATTCTTCACACTTGATACGGGACGACTGCCACAGGAGACCTATGACATCATAGATGTAGTCAGCAAAAAGTATGGCATCTCAGTTGAGGCCCTGTTCCCTGACACAAAAGAGGTCCAAGACATGGTTCGTGATAAGGGAATGAACCTCTTCTATGAGAGCATCGAGAATAGAAAACTCTGCTGTCAGGTCCGCAAGGTACATCCCATGAACAAGATGTTGAGTACTCTGGATGGCTGGATCACTGGACTAAGGCGTGATCAGACCAAAAACCGTGAAAATGTCACAATCTTTCAGCTGGATCACGGCCATGGCGGAATTTTGAAAATAAATCCAATTGTTGACTGGACTTGGGATCAGGTCCAGCAATACATCAAGCAAAACAACCTGCCCTACAACAGTCTGCTTGACAAGGGCTATCCAAGCATAGGGTGCCAGCCATGCACCAGGGCAATCAAGCCCGGCGAGGACATTCGAGCTGGCAGATGGTGGTGGGAACAGCAAGGCAACAAAGAGTGTGGCCTTCATATAGACCCGTGATGGAAGACTTGTCATGTCAGATAACTCAATTAAGCCACATGGTGGAATACTGGTAAACAGAATCATCAAGACTGATCCTGCGGGATTATTTTCAATTACAATTAGCGAGGATCTTGCAAATGACGTTGAGAACATTGCAGATGGAATCTTTAGTCCCCTGGAGGGATTTTTAGGACGCGAGGACTTTGAAAGCGTCGTATCAAGTGGAAGACTGGCCAATGGCCTGGCCTGGACCATGCCAATCGTGCTTGATGTCGATGAGGAGACGGCATCAAAGATGAAGGAGGCAGGAGATGTCCTGATTAAGAATCCCGACGGGATAGGGGTCGCAGTACTGCATGTGGATGAGACATTCACGTTTGAGAAGGACAAGACCATCCAGGGAGTCTATGGGACTAGTGACTCCTCGCATCCCGGCGTTGCAAAGACACTGTCCATGAAGGACTGGTTGGTCGGAGGAAAAATTGACTACATTCAAAGGCCGACTGACACCCAGATCAGAAAAAACAGGCTGACTCCAATTCAGACACGTGAATCTTTTGCAAAGGCAGGTTGGAAGACAATCTGTGCGTTTCAGACCAGGAATCCGCCACACGTGGCACACGAGATGCTGCAAAAGACGTCGATAACCACGCGTGATGGCGTGTTTGTCAATCCGATAATTGGAAAGAAGAAATCCGGCGACTTTGTAGATGAGGTCATTGTAAAGTGCTATGAGACCATGATAAAATCATACTATCCAGAAAACAGGTGCCAGCTTGGGACGCTACATACTGAGATGAAATATGCGGGGCCAAAGGAGGCGATTCACCATGCAATTATGAGGCAGAACTATGGCTGCACCCACATCATAATCGGGCGGGATCATGCAGGTGTCGGCAAGTTCTATGATCCGATGGCCGCACAAAAGATCTTCGATGACTATCCAGAGCTGGAGATTTCCCCAGTCTTCTTCCCGGCGTTCTTTTACTGTAAAAAATGCCTTACATACACAACCCCCAAGGCATGTCCACACGCCGATGATCTCAAAGAGCAGATCAGCGGAACTGCACTGAGGGCGATGATTCAGGACGGCAAGGCCCCTTCTGAATTCATTCTAAGACCAGAGGTGGCACAGGTGATCTTGGATCATCCAAAGCCGTTTGTTGATTAGACTTTTATTCAATCAGATCCGCCCTAGCTTGTGAAGTACCTCCTTGCGTTAATTCTACTTTCGGGAGTCCTTGCATCCCCTGCATTTGCGCAGGAGCAAAACAATCCGTCACTAATCATTGAGGCGCTGGAAATTCCCTCAGACGAGTTTAACATCGTACAGCGGGAGGCGCCGATCAGGGTCTTAGATGACGTGCACGCAGTCAGCTGGCAGGTGACCATTGACAACAACCTCATCTATACAAACTCAAGCGGCAGTGCGGTCCTGAGACTATACGATCAGGAGACACTAGATGAATTCATCGAGGTTGGCATGGGGCCAAAGCCTGAGAACAAGTTCTGGGTTGCAGTGCAGACCCCAAAGGAGGGCTACATCGTCGTCCATAGGGATCTGGACCGGGGCTGGTATCCGGAGGCCAAGTCCATCATATCGTATACTGACAGGGCAGGACTGACTGTAAACAACGGGGCAAGAATTGTGGTGACCAATCTCGATATTGGCAAGTTTGCAATTCACTCGTACTCTGTCCATGGAATGGAGGGTTCCACTGATCCTCCAGCAACGAGTTCTGGCAGCATGATCATAGAGTTTCTGTCCGGCGATCCCGCAAAGAACGTGTTTGCATTGTTTCCATTTTATGTCGCAGCAGGCATGGGAGTCATAGTCGGGGTGCTGTTTCTGACTAAGAGGCGTTCCTAGATTTATAAAATTTGCAGTTCTTCTTTATCTGGCACACGTCACACATCGGCGAGACTGGCTTGCAGATGTTCTGGCCATACATTACAAACGTATCGTTGATCTCAATCCAGTACTTTTTCTCGATCTTTCTCATCAGCTCCTGCTCGGTCTCCTCTGGGTCCTTTGTCTGAACCAGGCCTAGCCTGTTTGAGATTCTGTGAACGTGAATGTCGACAGGGATTGCCGGCTTTTCAAATGCGTACACCAGAACGCAGTTTGCAGTCTTTCTTCCGACTCCGGGCAGCTGTATCAGGGTGTCTAGATCATCTGGAACCTTGCCTTTGTATCTCTTGTCAATAATCTTTGCAACCTCTATGATTCTCTTGGACTTTACGTGAAAAAAGCCGATTGACTTGATTATCTTCTCCACGTCCCTCACCTTTGCGCCGGCTAGCTGTCTGGGGTTCTTGTACCTTGAGAACAGTTCCTTGACTGCCTTGGTTGTTGCCTCATCCTTGGTTCTTGCAGACAGTATCGTTCCAATTAATATGCTGAACGGACCGGTCTCTGCATCGTGAAGATCCCTTAATGCCGTTATTCTTGGAGGCTTTACTGCGTTCATCGTCTTTGTCATTCCTGAAAGAATCCTCTTCATTTCCAACTAAAGACTGCCTACAAGTATTATAACTGTAAACAAAAATTTGCTCTGCAAGTGGTGTTTTCACTCAACTTTACAGAGCACAAAAAGACATCCATTTAATCTTGTCACATTTTCAAATTAATAACAAGAATAATGAAGTTGGAATAATCACATATTCTGATTTTATATCAAATAGTGTTTTTGAAAGTACCAAGCCTTTCTCATTATCTGTTTTACTAAGGAAATTCACCATAGGAGCTAATTCTTTGAGATCGAGTCTATTCCTGTATTTTACTTCAATGGGTACTTCTATAGAATCTCCATCGTATAGAATAAAGTCAACCTCTCTGTTCTTATCATCTTTCCAATAAAATACATGATTATAGTAGTCATAGGTCTGCTTCTTTTTGCTCATTGAAAATGCCCATCTAATAAGATGGTCTGCTACAATTCCTTCTACAACTCTGCTTTGATTCATTTCATCTTCCAAATATTTGATGCTAGTATCAAAATTCTCATTTGGACTCATCAACCTATTAAAAATATGTAAAAAGAATGGATCATGAAAATAGAATTTTCTATCCTTTTGAATCATGGGTATTTTTTTCTGATCACCATAATGATGAATAATTGATAAAACAAAGAGATCATGTAAAGAGTATGCATAATCTTGTGCTGTATTTGGACTTCCTAATGCAGATTCTTTAGAAAGACTAGTCCATGAACTATGATTTGTCAAGCTTTTGATAACAGCGCCGCTAAATTGTTTTAACAATGTTTCATTTTTACCTAATTCACTCCATTGACCTATAATACTTTCCAAATAATTTGTATAGATACTTTCATGAATTGTATTTGTTTTAACTAATTCATTTATTATTTTTGGAATTCCACCAGTTAACATATAATCGCTTAACAAATCATTAATCTCATTTTGATATGCATTTAATTTTTCTATCCTATGATCAACCTCTCCAGTAAGTAATTTTTTAAAAATTTCTTCTCTGTTTCTAAACGAAAGTAATTTATTTTCGTTAATCAATTCTCTAATATCATTATTTAACAGTGATGCATATTCTGCAAATTTCATAGGAAGTAAAATTTTATCATAACTATCATTGATTGTGCCTTTACGTCCAGGTAATCTTTCAGTAGCATTTCTAAGATTGATAGCTTGTGAACCTGTAGCCATTATAGTACAATTTTTTAATTTATCACTATCAACTAACCACTTGATACCTTTTTGCCAATCTGTTACCGATGATGCTTCATCTAAAAATAAATAGGATCGTCTATTGCCTCTTGCTCTGCGACTTATTTTTAAATATATTTCTACTAAATCTACAACATCTTGTTTAGTATCTGCTAAATCAAGAGAATAGTATAAGATATTCCACGGGTGTACTCCTTTAGATAAAAAATCCCTAATCTGTAATTTGACAAGGGTTGTTTTACCTACTTGTCTGGGCCCCCTTAGAGTGTAAACTACAGTGTTTTCTGGGTCAAAATCATATCTAATCACATGCCTAAGTCTTGGATCGTATTTTCTTTCAGATTCTTCCCATTCTTTGATTTTTTTATCATCTTGAATATTTTCTGGATCTCTCCACCATGGGTTCAAATTACGTACGTCAGTTTCTTTGATCACGTTTATTACCACTGAACGGTTCTATATATAACAGAAAACAAACCACTGAACGGTTCTATATATAACAGAAAACAAACCACTGAACGGTTCTATATATAACAGAAAACAAACCACTGAACGGTTCTATATATAACAGAAAACAAACCACTGAACGGTTCTATATATAACAGAAAACAAACCACTGATGGCATTGTCAAGTCTTCGGGATTTAGGCATCAAATACGGATCTTTTATTCCGATTCAAAAATCCCCATCTAAACCTCGATACATCCAACCAAACAGTTCTGCAGTTACAGAACCGGGAGATCACCATTTCTGAGCAGAGCCCAGGTTCGCAAAAGTGAATCCATGAAAAGAATGTTCAACTTTATGACCTGCATCCTGACATGGAGGACACACGGGAAAAGCATCGTAGATGAGGTTACGGCGAGGATTTAGTAGGTGACCTCATACCAATTCAACAAATTAAGATACTTATCCTAGTATAGCAAAAATAACTATGACTATGGCAGATATCAAACATGCAGCAAAAGATATAGAACTTTCAGGTATTCCAGAACTTTTCGGCGAACCTGCTAAAGCATTTGATGAATATGATAAACGTGCATTAACCAAAAAAGAAAAAGTGCTTTTAAAAGACGCTGATGATTTTTATCAGATTCAATATGCCAAAAATAAATAAACAATACATTTTGACTATAAATCCTACAGATATGCTAACTCCTTCTCTTCTTTTAATTTTTAGAAAAATAATATATCTTGAACAGCTTGTTTGGTCAAGCCTACTTTTATTTTTCATAATAATTAATGCTGAAACATGGTTTTTGAATCAAAAATATAATGGACTTGATGCACTTTTGATTCAAGTACCATTTTCTGTGTTTGGCATAATTGGTGCAGTATGGTTTCGAAAACAAGCAAAAGCATACCCTCTTGTGATAGTTTGGCATGTCATATTCCTGGTAATAGTGATTGGAAATCGACCTTGGCTGTGGCCATGATCATAATTCCAGAGCCCATCATTTTGAGATGTATTTCTGCATGCACTGTTAAGTGATGTTTTTACTCACCTGTACAATAGGTGATATTTTCAACTTACCTCCATGTACATTCTAGTCATCCTACATATGGAGAATGCTGAAATCACTCTAACTTTACAGACGAGTGAAACCCCCACTCAACTAAACAATGCACGCACAAATTACAGTTGTAAATTGTACACAACGCCTTTTAATCTCCACTGTGTGGTATTATCAATGACTGAAAACAACGCAAAAATGATACTTTTTGCATCTCTGATTACTGCAATGATTCTGCCATTTAGTGGCATGAGTGCTGCGCAAGCTGCTGATGCAGTTGATGATGAGTCGTTAATTGCACAATATGACAGAATATTTAGCAGTGACAATAACCTATCAGATCAGAAAAAAATCCAAGTCATAACTTCAATGCAAAATGGAGTTGAAATACAACTCAGCACGCCGCAAGACCAAGACAAGGTAGCATATGAAGTACTAGAAATACTTGAACAGATTGATAATTCCAAATCAGTTGATGAAAGGATGAAACTTCAAGAAAAACTTGATGGAAAAACAGAGATTATGCTGCAAGTCGGCCTAGTTCTAGCTACAGAATATGAAAAAGATCCTGACAAATGGGATAAAGAGTTAGACAGAACCGCAAACTCCAAACAGCGAACAAAGATCGTAGAAGAGAGAGACTCCAAAGTAGGGCCGGCTACATATGGTGGGGATTCTATAGATATCATTTTTGTATCAACTGATCCGCTCAAAGCTTCCACTTTATGGCATGATCTTTTTTTAGACAGATAACTCGCTGATTTTCCCATCCGTGTGTGAGATCATGCATGGAGACGATAAGGATCCCAGAAAATATGGACGTAAAGTTTCCAGGGAATGACACTATATCTGACTCGACAAAGACGAAGTTTGTCTTTACAAATCTAATGCTCATGGTGGAATCATTACAACAATCAGAGATGCAAACAGTATTGTTTTTGTTGTTTGTATGTTTTTCATATTATTGTCATATCTATCATCATAGTGTTATTTAGCGACATCCATCTCCTTACGGCATATGCTTCTTAGGCATGAAGACTGCAAATATTCTAGAATCTTCAGTCAATGAAGGTTAAATTGTAAAACCTCGTCTACTTGCTTAAAACCATTGTGTACAAATTACAGTTGTAAATTGTACACAACGCCTTTTAATCTCCACTGTGTGGTATTGTCAATGGCAAAAAATAACACAAAAACAATGGCGGTATTGTTCATAGACTTGCCCCAAAAAATGACACGAGGATTATCATGTCTGATATAGTAGAATCAAAAAAGACACTAAGTTCCATGTGGTACTTGATGCCGTTTTTCTTGGGAGTCATTGGAGGCTTGATTGTATGGATAACCAAAAAGGATCAAGATCCTGCAAAGGCCAAGAGAATACTGGTGTTGGGAATAGCGCTATCAGCAGTACATGTTGCAATCTCTGCATATTCACAAATAGTGCTTCATGATGTTCTGATGAATATACCATGAGGTTAGATTAGATATGCAGTGTACAGCAACCATACACGCCAGCTCAAACAGATCGTGTGTTTACAAATTCCCAAGGTTATGTCATATACTATAGTGATGATAACATGCCCATAGACTTGCCCCAAAAAATTACGAAAGGATTATCATATCTGATATAGTGGAACCAAAAAAGACACCAAGTCCTATGTGGTATATGATGCCGCTTTTATTTGGAATCATTGGAGGCCTGATTGTATGGGTGGCCAAAAAGAATGACGATCCTACAAGGGCCAAGAGAATACTGATGTTGGGAATAGTGATATCACTATTATATTTGACAGTACTTGTACATTCACAAATACAAGCTTTTGATCGTGAGATGAGGACGCCACTGTTCTTACGAGATGCAAACTATACAATACATTGTGACAGGCATTTTTTCCAAAGCCCTACCAACTGCATGATACAAGATCAACACGGTGTACCAATAACTGAAGATGCAGTAAATCGTATGTCTACATATTGTTTGTATTATAATGGCGATGGGTATCTACCTTGTGATACAGGCGGCAATGATTATCGAGCACTTTTGTTTTTTCCACTAGTTTTCATCCAGATAATAATCGGGATAGTCATGACAATACTCTGGGGATTCAGTCGGATAAATATAAAACTCTGACAAAAATTGCACAAAGGTAATAATCGTGGCAATACTCTGGGCACTCGGTCAGATAGCAAAAGAACAGTCTTAAAAACAAAGAGAATGAGAATTTAGAATGGCTGTGGCCATGATCATAATTCCAGAGCCCATCATTTTGAGATGTATTTTTGTAATTGTAAAACTACATGACGGCACCAAACACAGGACAAGTTGACATTCAAATGAAAATTTCAGGTTGAAGGGGAATTTTTCAATTCGAAAGAGCCGTATTTGGGGTTTTATGTGCCCTAATTTGAGACCTTCTGGGGATGTTTTTTGATCGGAACAAGATCCATATCTCAGCTCATACATTCGTAGCCATATGCTGAAAACACACCATACAGAGGAGTGAAAACACACGCCAACTTACCAGAGCATCAGGATCAACATACATTAAATCCTAGAATTTTTAATGTAGCTGCCGTGTCTTTTGCATTATATCTTTGAGTCATGTTTAATTATTTTAGTTGCATTTCCTTCATTGGTGTATTAAAAATCTCATCACGTTTGTCTGGATAGATTTCTAAATATTCCTGTATTGATTGTATTAGATTGTCTACTGCCTCTTCCTCTGTAGTACCAAATGCTGTTACCTTATCATTTGTGATACATCGTGAAACAAAGCCTTCTTTTACTTTATGTAAATTATAAGTAACAATCAACCTATTATCCATGCGTAAACTATATTTTATTGGTAGCTATTAATCTTTACTAAGAAAATCAAAATGAATAGTTAAATCCTATTTAGTAATGATCTCCTTACCATGAATAGACTTTTGAGATCTAGCCCAATATAGTGACCAGATCACCCTTTCTGACCAGAGCCCAGCACGTCTTGCACTTTCAAGATCAAAAAATTTGCTCAGAGTCAACCATCTTGTAAAACCCAATGCTAATCATACCAATCCATGCATCTGCAAAATGCCGGTAATCCGTCTTGCATCTGCCACATATGACACTCCTTGCCATGACATGGTATGTTCTGGAACTGTAAGACGGACATCTGACTGCACAAGTCTGAGCACCTACATGAAAATTCCAGCGCAGTCAGTCTCTCAGATGAATACTTGTGCGGAGTTAATTGAGGGAACAGGTTTATAATCATCTGACTATAATATCAGAAGAACTCTGTTGGAACTAACTAAGGATGAAGAGTCCGCACTAAAAGGCGAGCACGGAGAGATCATGCAGATGGCATATAGGATCCTTGTTGCGACAGGCCGCGCCACAGATGCTGAAAGGCTGGTTCCCGTAGAGTGGGTTCACCTCTCTGGCGTAAATTACAACACGATCGGAGATGCAGGGGAGGAGTTTCTATCTGGCATCAGCAAGAGTGCACGAGTCAAGGTAAAGACCACTCTGAATCCGATGGGCTTTGACATTGATAACGTATCGGACTATGGATTAGATGAGAACTTTGTCTCAAAACAACTCTCAATTAAAAGATCTTATGAAACAATGGGCGTAATCCCTTCATTCTCATGCATCCCCTACGAGATATTTGAGATCCCAAAGGATGGAACCCAGGTAGCCTTTGCAGAAAGCAATGCCGCAATACATGCAAACTCTTTTGATCATCTAAAAACAAACAAAGAGAGCGCCTTTAGCGCACTTGCAAGCGCACTTGTGGGGAAGAGCCCGTACTCGTCAATAAGAAAGGAGGATGACCCAAACATTACAATCCGAATGAAGGTCAAAGATCCCAACGAGCTGACGTATGGCATGCTTGGATTTTTTGCAGGAAAAATCGGGGATACGTCTGTAAATATCTCCGGACTCGGGGAGATCGACAGGAGGCAGACCAAGGCAATGTGTGGGGGAATGGGAACCTCTGGGACCTGTGCCAAATTTATCTTTGGAGAGGGCAGCTCTGACTGTGAGAAGGTAGACTTTGATGAAAGGGAGATGAGAAACGTGCATGATGAGCTAAACACCGCAGAGAGGGGCGATATCATCACGCTTGGCAGCCCCCAGCTCGGATTAGATGAGATATCTGATCTTGCCGGCAAGCTAAAGGGCCGCTCCTTTCAGAAGAGATGCATGGTGTTTATGCCAAGGACCGTAAAGGAACAGTCCGCAAAGATTGGGTACACTGCCGAGCTCAAGCGGGCAGGATGTGAGATTCTGTCTGACTGCTGTACATGTCTGTCCCCCCTGATTAGCAAAGACAGCGTAGATGCAGTGACTACCAACAGCATCAAGGGCGCATTCTATCTGAAAAATTCCAACGGCGTGGACGTTAACTTGAAGCCTCTGCTGCAGATAGTCGAGGATGAGACAAGATGAAGGTTCTGGTTGCAGGAGACGTGGAAGGAACCGTCTTGAAATCCGAGGATCCAATCAACTTCTTGGGCACAGTGGACAAAAAGACCGGAGTTATCAGTGACAGGAATCATGACTTGTATCAAAAGTCAGTCAAGGGTACCGTTCTTGTCTTTCCATCGGGGGTGGGAAGCAGCGTTGGCGCATATACCATCTATTCGATAAAGTCAAATGATACGGCCCCGCTTGCAATGGTCTGCCAAAAGGCCGATCTCACAGTGGCCACCGGGTGCGCACTGGCAAACATTCCGATGATTGTAATTAGTGGCGAGGAGTTTGCCTCAATTAAAAGCGGGATGAAAATTTCATTTAGCACCGAATCTAATCAAATTCGTTATCGTTGATTCTTTTTTCCTGCAAATCACCCATGCTCACTTTGACTATCTGGCTTTTGCCTGCCGGCAATGCGCGCACAAATTCGTCTATGCTTATCTTTTTTGTGACATCCTCAAACATCTTTGAGAACTCTATCCGTATCTTTTTGGCAGCCTCTACCATCTCTGATCCGTGCGGCTCGATTATCGCATAGCACAGCGAGTTCCTCTTGATCGGTTCTGGAGGTCCGCATGTCAGGATGTGGTCATCATCAACTGGCATGATCCCGACTGCCAGCCTGAGTGTCTCTGACTTTATAAAATTCCTCTGTCCCTCTATGGTAAATGAGCCCTTTGGAAGAAACTCCCCGCTTGGCGCGGACTTTTTTACCTGCTCAGGTCGGACCCAGTATGCACTCACGCCGTACATTCCCTCTCTCCAGGCCCTGCTAAAGCAGACAGTCGCGTGCGCTATCTCGTTCATACTCGTGTCCGGTGCACCTTCTGCATCTTTTATGATAAAGAACGGCGAGCCAAAGATATCCCCGTGAAATATTTTGTCATTCTTCTCTAGATGCTTCCTGACTATGGCCGAGTTTGATGCGGCATCCCTTCCGCCTATTGCAAGGTATCCGTCAGTCGTAAAGAACCACCTGTACCTCTCAAACCAGTTCTTCTTCCTGATCTCCGAGACCACTATCAGCTCCCTCTCCCCTTCGGTCTTGCTCTGGAATTTTTCCAATCTCTTCTCTGTCTTTTCTTTGACTGCCTGAATGGAGGGTATTGCACCTGACTGCTTCTTTGCCTCATCAAACAATACCGATGCAATTGATTGCAGGGGGGACTGGGTGTTTACCTTTATCTTCTCATCGCCGATGATGATCAGCGAGTTTCCCCTCTCACTGACCAGCTTTGCATTATTTTTTGCCAGGATCTCCTGTGCCAGATCATCCTCGATTGAAACTATTCCCCCTGACACCATTTCAAAGAGCGAGTTTGCGACACTTGTAATGTTCTTTGATCTACCTTTTACCGTCTCAATGGCCCTCTCCTGCTCGGAGATCTGCGTCTCCAACTCTTTGATCTTTTTATCCGAACCCGTAGACTGAACCCGCTTGCCTTCCTTGATGATGTTTTCAGTAAATACGGTATCTAGTCCCTCGATGAAACTGTTGGCAGGTATTACCTCGCCTTTGAGCTCTCCTAGCTTGATGGGAAGAACCTCTGTCTTTTCGCCCCTGACTATGACTGCCTCATGGTTTCCCGACACTATATCTGAGACAATCTTCTTTACAGTTTCACGTATCTTTTCTATCTCATCCTCAGCTAGCAGGTTTCCAATCTTCTTGCCGTCGATCTCTGCAATCTCAAAGACCGCTTCAACATATTTTTTTGGCAGCCCCAAGGTTCTTCCAAACCACTTTGCCGCAACCAGATCCGTGGTTTTCAGTCCGTCAAAGTCCGATTCCTTGAGATTAAAAATGTCCAAGCCGCTACTTGGCGGCTGGACATACTCTAGTCCGACACCAAGTTTCCTGTGTCTGACATCTATAGAGTGCTGCAATGCAAGAATCTTCCTCTCTTTGCTGCAAAGTAAGATGTTGCCGTCCCCAAAAAATTCCCCGACTAGTACAAACTCCTTTCCAAATCCCTCAAACGTAAAGTATGCAATTCTCTCAGCCCCTATCTGCTCTATCTTTTTCAGTTTTAGTCTGAGAAGATCACTTCTCAGTCTTTTGAGCAGCCTGTTTGGCTCCATCTGATCTATCTTTACTGCAGTCAACCAAACGCCGGATGTCGATATCATCATGAATAGATCGCTCTTCTCAGTATGGTGAAGTTTGAAGAGAATGCTATCCTTTGTGATTCCATAGATATTGCTGATATAGTAGTCCTGAACCTGCTCTGTGATTGTGTCAACCAGATATCGCAGCTCAATCCCCGATAGTGTCATAATCATCGTTATCTTCTCTGAAATTATACTCTTGCTCTGATATGCTCGTATTTTGACCAAAGATATTAAACACGGTTTGCTTGAGACACGCTAGAAATTTACTTGGCAAAATTCAAAAAGAAGAAATCTGAACCTACTACCGATCCTGCTGACTCTAAAAAGGAGCCCGCAGAAGGTATTCCGGCAAATACTCCAGAAGTGGAAAAATCCGAACCGACACTGGAGACGCCCCCAGGGGATCCGCCAGTCAGCGTTGCCGAGAAGAGTGAAAAAGACAGGAAATTAAACAAGTTATTCTGGATGCGTGTTGCCTTGGCAGTCATTGCCGGAACTGCTGCGACTTTTATCTTTGAGGACATTGAAGGTGAGGACAGAAGATGGGCCTCGATTGCATTTATGATTATACTATTTTCTGCAACCATCATTGTTGCCAAAAGAATGAATATGCAGCTGCCGTCATCTGATAGAAAAAAAGTTGTCACACAGGCCATAGGCAGCTATGTCTTTTTGTACCTGTTTTCATGGATTGTAAGCTACACACTGACTCACCTGGGAAGTACAACTGGTGGAATCAACATCTAGTTTAGAGACAAAAGGTTATGGTACATGTGGAAATTTAAGACGCCGGGCATTCCTGATGAGGAATTTGAGAGGGCAGACAAAGTACCTATCACCAAGGAGGAAGTCAGGGTAGTTCAAATAAGCAAGGCCAGATTAAAACCAGGGCAAACCGTTTATGACATTGGATGTGGCAGTGGCTCCATCTCCATTGAGGCTGCATTACAGATAGAGACATCCGGCAAGGTACTGGCAGTGGATTATGATAAAAACGCTATAGAGCTGACCAGAAAGAACATGGAAAAATTTGGCATATCAAACATTTCAGTAATTTATGGCGATGCCAAAGAAAAGATTCTGGAATTGGAAGAGGCTGACACCATATTTATCGGCGGAACAGGCGGGGACACTAGGGATATAGTTGAACTCTCTGAGAAGAAACTAAAGTCAGGAGGAAGAATTGTGATTGGGACCATACTCATTGAGACCCTCTACTCTGTGTTGCAAGTGTTGGAGAAGCTGCGGTTTGAATCAGTTGATATCACCCAGGTTACTGTATCGAAGAGCAGAAAAACCAGCACGGGCACCATGATGCTTGCAAGAAATCCCGTAACCATCATCTCTGCGACCAAGATCTAATCTAGATTTTTAATTAGGAGAAAAGTCATACCCTTCATGCCTGGGTTAATTGGGATAGGAGTGGGTCCCGGAGATGTTGATCTACTCACTGTAAAGGCCGTCAAGGCAATTCAGAGTGCGGACATCATAATGTGTCCTGCCTCCCACAAGGACAGGCCCAGCATTGCATTTGGTATTGTACTGCCAATAATTGATAAATCCAAAAACCAGGAGATTATAAAACTGATATTTCCAATGACAAAAGACAAGGATGTCTTGAAGGATACATGGAAGAGAAATGCCAAGATCATGGCAGAAACCGTGCTGAGTGGAAAGAACGTAGTCTATCTCACGGTAGGCGATCCCTTCCTGTATAGTACCTGGATATACATGCACAAGGATCTCAAAGAAAACTATCCTGAGATGCAGATCAGTGTGATACCTGGGATTGTCTCGATGTTTACATTTGCAGCTAAAGTGGGCGTAAGTGTGGCTGAAGGTGCAGAAAAGGTCGCCATTATTCCGTCCTGCTATGATCTCTCAAGTGTCAAAGAGATTGCAAAGCATTCCGAGTCGATGATATTTCTCAAGGATGGCCGTTACTTTGATCAGGTAATTGAGGTTCTAAAGGAATCCGGGTTTCCAGACGACTCTATCTTTGCAATTGGGCAGGATCTTGGGACAGAGAACGAGATCATAAGAAAAATGACATTGGGAGAGGTCAATGATTCGTCATTGACGACAAAATATTTCTCAATTTTGGTGGTAAAACGTGTCTGATGTATTTTTTGTCGGCTGCGGTCCTGGCGACCCCGAACTAATCACCGTCAAAGCCAAAAAACTGATTCAAAAGGCAGACGTTGTCGTCTATTCGGGATCCCTGATACCTGAACCGATTTTAAAGCTGTGTAAAAAAGGAAAACTGCACGATGCTGCCAAACTAGTCAGGGAGGAGATCTTTGATCTGCTATACAAGAATGCTAAAAAAGGCAAACTTGTCATCCGACTGCATGATGGTGACCCTTCAATTTACGGTGCCATCAAAGAGCAGATCGACAACCTTGAGAAGGGCGGCATCCGGTCTATTGTGGTTCCAGGAGTCACGGCATTTCTGGCCTCAGCTGCCGCACTTGGAATGCAACTGACACTTCCCGGCGTTACCCAGACAATCATTGTCACAAGGGCAGAGTCCAGGACCAAGGTACCAAAGCGTGAGAAAATCTCTGAACTTGCAAAGCACAAGGCAACACTGATTTTTTATCTCAGCATCCACCTGCTCCCAAAGCTAACCGGGGAGGCAGTAGCTGGGGGATATAAAAAATCCACTCCGGTTGCAATAGTTTACAGAGCCAGCTGGCCGGATCAAAAAATAATCAAGGGAACCCTGGATGATATTGCGCAAAAGGTAAAGGATCAAAAGATTACCAGAACTGCAATCGTGATAATTGGTGATGTGGTTGATCCCAAGACATACGAGTATTCTAAACTGTATGATAAGAAATTCAGCCACGGTTATCGAAGAGCAAAGAAGGCATAATGCTGACCCTGTTTCTTATTCCCATCCTTCCCAGCTTTGTCTGAAATGCCTTGGCATTACCTGTTGCAAAAATTTTCAATGAATTTTTCCTGGCCTGATTATCCTTTATCTTTGAAACAATCTTCTCTGCAACTGTGTCTGCGGGATCTACAAAACTGATACCCGGATACTGTTCTTCCAACAGTGATCTTAGGAACGGCAAATGTGTGCTGGACAGGGTGATCACATCGATATTGTTTTTGGATAGTTTCTCGTCAAGAGTTTCTTTAATGATTTTTTTGCAGTACTTTTTATCTGAAATAAACTTGGCAGACTCTACCAGATCAACGAGTTCCGATCCGTCTATCTTAAAAAACCTGACTTTCTTTGGAGACTTATTTTTTCTGATATGCCGTGCCAACCCACTGCTGTTAACTGCACCTCTTGTTGCCAGAATCCCGATCCGCTTTGTCTTTGAGTTCTTTTGAGCATGCTTCAGTGGGGGCTTGACATCCATTACCTTCTTTGTGGTTACATCCAGCATGAGGCTGGGGGTATTTGATGCGACAACTATGATGTCCGGCGAGAATTTTTCCTGCAGTGTTCTGATGGATCTCTCAATTATCCCAGACAACTGAGCCCGGGACTTGTTCCCATATGGATAGTTTTCCTGATCTGCAAGATAGATGATCTCTGACTTTGAGATCCTTTGAATTGCCCTAATCACTGACAGCGAACCCAGACCAGAATCAAAGACCGCGATTTTAGCCACAAACCACCTGCAAAATCATAGGTAATGTTTGTTAGCTAAATTTACCCTAAAGTTGATCTAAATACACACCGTCCATTAAGACTAAATTTCTAAACGAGTCATCATGCCAAACTTCGATAAGACTTGGGCTCGACAAGAGACCCAAAGTGTAACTGGCAAACTCCGTGAAGCAGTAAAGCCTCAAGGTGCATTAAAACCACGAATCCAGACTGCAGTGAACAAACTACAGGTCCAAATCTCAAAAATGGACTCTATGTTAGGCAAGCTGCACGAAAGGGATGCGCAACTCTTTCAGAGGGTCGTGACTGCAATGCAGCAACATGATACTAGCACAAGTAGAGTTTTGTCCAACGAATTAGCTGAAATTCGTAAAGTTACAAAGATGCTCGGCAACGCAAGAATGTCATTAGAACAGGTTCAACTAAGACTGACAACTATTCATGATCTTGGTGACGCTATGGTGGCAATCGGACCGGCAATGTCTACAATGAAGGGATTGAAGTCATCGCTAGGAAGATTCATGCCAGAAGCTGATTCAGAATTGAACAGTATGACCCAGACACTCAATGGCCTGATGATGGATTCACTTGCAGGAGACTCGTTTAACATGGAGTCTGATGTTTCAAGTGAGGAAACTGAAAAGATTCTTCAGGAAGCATCTGCAGTAGCTGAGCAACAGATTGGAGATAAATTCCCATCTGTACCAACTTCAACCGGACTTTCGTCACAATCCTCTACTTCTACCTTTGAGTAGGCCCGGTTATGACGAACAGTTCATTATTTTTGTTTTAATTTCTCAGAGTTCTCTGTATCAATCAGCCTGCCCCTGACTGGATCTTGCTGCAAGCAAATTCCCTGAAGACACTCAGGGGTATGATATTGATTCGGAAATTACAGAGTCAAGCTCTGAAATTTTTATCCTGCTCTGTTCCATAGAGTCCCTCTTCCTGAAGGTTACTGTCTCATCTTTTAATGTCTGGTGATCGACAGTCACTGCAAACGGTGCACCGATCTCATCTAGTCTCCTGTACCTTCTTCCGATGGCCCCCGAATGGTCCAAAAATGCATCACACCTTCTCTTTATCTGCAGGTAGACTTCGTCTGTCTTTTCTTTGAGACCGTCTTTTTTGACAAGAGACAGGATTCCCACGTGCATCGGTGCAAGGTACGGCCTTAATGACAGTACGATTCTCTGATGTTCCGT
Source organism: Candidatus Nitrosopumilus sp. (assembly GCA_965206745.1). Taxonomy (GTDB): domain Archaea; phylum Thermoproteota; class Nitrososphaeria; order Nitrososphaerales; family Nitrosopumilaceae; genus Nitrosopumilus. Next base: position 90,866 of record OZ242220.1, read on the forward strand.
ATCGTCTTTCAAACTGTGCTCCAAGATTGTGTAAAGGCTCCTGTCGATTCCCATGGATATCTCAAATACATGTGGCAGCACCTTCTCATCCCCGTCCATTATCTCAAATTTCTGCTTGCTCTTCTTCTCATGGCTAGTCAGATCATAGTCGGATCTATAATTGCATGCGACAAGCTCAAGCCATCCTATTGTGGTCTCTACCTCAAAATCAAATGCCACTGTGGCATAGAATGCCTTTTCCTTATCTCCGAGTTTCCTGAACCTGCTCTTTGTCATATCAATTCCCGTCTTTTCATAAAACTCACTCAAAATTCCCATATAGTATGCCACAAGCTTGTTTGGAACAATACCTGATTCCACTGCCTCCTTGCATGTCATGGGTACGGGATCCCCGTCTGTCTGAATCCTGATGGTCAGGTCCTGAATCTCTGAGAACTTTTCCATCTCAGAGAGCCTGTCTGGATTGCAAAACACCTCGATCTCTGCCTGATAAAACTCCCTTAGACGAAGCAGGCTCTGCCTCGGGGCTATCTCGTTTCTAAAGCTCTTTCCCACCTGTGCAATTCCCAGAGGCAGCCTTCCCCTCATGGTCTTGTACAGTCTTGGAAAGTCCACAAAGATTGACTGGCATGTCTCCGGCCTAAGATACGCCTCCTCCTCTTCAGGACCAATGCCGACTTTGAACATCATGTTGAATTTTTTTGTCTTCTCAAAGTCCCCCTTGCACTTTGGACACTTGATATTGTTCTGTGCGATTGCATCATCGAACTCTTCGGGCTCTGCCCTCTCTGCAATCTCAATCTGTGTGATCTCTGCGATGGTTCTGTCTGCCCTAAACGTGGCGCTGCATTTTGTACATTTGATTATCGGATCGGCAAAATTTCCCAAATGTCCTGATGCCTCAAACACTGATTTTGACATGATCTGCGATCCGTCAATTTCGAGCATCCCGTCCCTTCTGATTAACTCCCTTCTCCACAGCTCAAGGAACTTGTTTTTCAGGCCGACTCCAGACGGACCGTACTCCCAGAATCCTGCTTGCGCATCGGCATAAACTTCACAGCTAGGAAAGTAGAATCCGCGCTCAAGTGCTAGTTTCATCACTGCCTCATAGTCCATTGTCATGTTCATTCACCCGTGAAATAAATTCCTACGCAAATCCCTTTGCAATCCTAACATTTTCAAAATCATCCCTGTCATCGTCAATTGGGGTCTCCAAGATTATGGGAATCTTTCTTTTGTTGGCAAACTTTACAACAGAGGAGATCCCCTCCTCTCCAATCCCGCCTAGTCCCAGATGGTAGTGCCTGTCAAGATTGCAGCCAAGCTCCCCCCTGGCATCGTTGAGATGAAGGATCTTCAAATTATCCAGTCCTACATGCTCATCAAACTCTGAAAATGTCTCTTTCACCTTCTCTCTAGTCCTTAAATCATATCCTGCAACAAACGCATGACACGTATCTAGGCACACGCCAAACTTTTTTGCAGGTCCTAGCTGCTTGTATATCTCCCCCAGCTGCTTAAAATCAGAACCGACTGAATTTTTTTGTCCTGCAGTATTCTCCAACAAAATGACCACGTCGTTTTTTGTTTTGGCAGCTCTTCTCAACCCCTCAACTAGTTTCTTGATGCCTGCCTCGTCTCCGGTACCCAGGTGGCTACCAAGATGCGTCACAAGATACGGGATTCCCAGCTGTGCGCACCTTTCTGTCTCAGCAATCAAGGTTTTGACAGATTTTTCAAACCCGTCCTCCTTTGGTGTTGCAAGATTTGGCAGATATGGCATGTGCGCACATGTTGCAAACCTGTCAATCTTGCTTGCCTTTAGCTTTGCCTTGAAATTGTCAATGTCCTCTTTGGTAAGCGGCTTTGCGTGCCAGCCCCTTGGATTTCTTGTAAATATCTGAAATGCGGAGCATTTCCTCTCAACTGCATTATCGACTGCCTTGTCAATGGAACCTGATATTGAAACATGACATCCTATCTGCATACGCTTATTTTCCCAAAACATAATTTAAACCCGTGTCCAAATTCGAAAAATCAGATTTTTAAGTGAACTCGGTAAATTACTTTTATGCTGGCACTTGGACAAGATGAGATTGCAAAATATCCGTTCCTGGCAGACGCCGGTGACTATCTGAAGGACAAGGGATTTTCCATATATGATTTTGGAACCGATCCCGATCTGAAAATATCAGTGGATAAGGCATATCATAGGATAACAGTGGCCGCAGATGGAAAAATTTACAACTCTGATCTGATAGACGGACAAGCATCAAAACCATATGTCCTGGAACGTGAGGTTTTCTCATTTCTTATTGCCATAGTTCTGATAAAGCTTTCAGGGATGCATACCTTGGTCAAGCGGTTTGCACTGGCAGAGGCTAGAAGAGCCGAGTCCTATCTGAAGAAAGACTTGGGAAGAGCTTCGAACCCGTCAGAGATTGATCTGTTAAAAAAAATAATTTTTGAGTTATCTGGGATTGAGATAGTCAAGAAGGATGATTTTTTTACAATATCCGTATCTGACTATCTCAAGCAGTCTGCAACTTTTTTTGAACGGGAGTGGAAACTAATCAATCGGCATGTAGAGGATGGAAAAGTGTTTCTCAACTCTGAAAAAATCGTAAGACTGCTTCGAAAGGAGATAGGAGTTTACATAAGCTCAAAAATAAACAAGGCGCCAATTCCTGAGATGATTCCGGGATTGGAGACTGAGATCAGCAACTTGATCTCACTTGCAAAAAAATTCACGCCAGTTTTTGTATCCACCGGGGAGTATCCGCCGTGCATCAAGCATGCAATAGGCGTCCTTGAAAAGGGCGAGAACCTTCCACATTCTGGAAGATTCATGCTTGGAACTTTTCTACTGGCAAAGGGCCAATCCATAGAACAGATTGCACCGTTGTTCAAAAATGCACCTGATTACAATGAGCGCGTTACACTTTACCAGCTAAACAGTTTGGCAGGAACAGGCGGTGGTGGAACCCAGTACTCCTGTCCCTCATGTGAGAAATTACAAACCCAGAGTCTATGTTTTGTTACACCTGACTGTGACAATATCATTAATCCCACACAATTTGGAAGGAGGAAAAAATAATGCAGGAATCAGATATGCAATTTCTAGAGAACTCATTCAAAAAATACTACTTTGATCATTTTGATCAAATCAAGGTCCCGCAAAGGACGTCTGAAAGGGAGTTTGGCTATCAAAAGTTCAATTCGGGAATGATCCGCCACATATCCCTCAAGGATGACAAAGAGCTGCACCTGATGCTGATGAACAACATTCCATCTGATGTCTACTGTTCTAATGCATACTATACATTTCCCAATCTGCCCATGAAGGACAAAGACTGGAAGGAGGCAGATCTCATCTTTGATATTGATGCAAAGGATCTTGACTTGCCATGCAGGAAAAATCACACGGTATCAATCTGTAATGAGTGCAGTCAGGTCTCAAAGGACTCTGCACAATGTCCGGGATGTAACTCGACAAAACTGGAAAAAAAATCATTGCCATGCAAAGACTGCATTGGCGCATCAAAATCCGAGGTCTCAAAGCTTCTCAAAGTTTTAGTTGATGATCTCGGAGCAGCCCGAGAAGACATCCAAGTATATTTTTCTGGAAATGAGGGGTTTCATGTTTATGTGTATAACTCACAGTTTCAAGGGATTGGTTCTAGAGAGAGGTCTGATCTGACTGATTATATTTTGTTCAAGGGCATGATTCCTGAGACATTTGGGATGAACAAACACAAACTTGACAAAAGTTCATTCCCAAACACCGATGAAAAGGGATGGAGGGGAAGATTTGCCAAAAAAGCATTTGGATCCAAATCCCAACGCTCCAAGGTGATCTCCCAACTGGCTGGCAATACACAAGACGGCTATCTGACGTTCCAAAAAACTATCCGTGACACATCTGAGGATATCGGGGTAAAGATTGATCCTAATGTTACTATGGACATTCATAGAATATTTAGACTGCCAGGCTCCATTAACAGCAAAAGCGGCCTTACAAAAACTCTGTGCAGTGATTTGACAAAGTTTGATCCCTATGCAGAAGCATCCTTTCTGAGCGATGACGAGGTAAAGGTTTTTGCAAACTCCCCAATAGAGTTCAAGCTGAAAAATAAAAAATTTGGGCCATACGTAGATCAAGAGGCGACAGTTCCCACATATGCGGCAGTCTACATGATTTGCAAAAAACTAGCTAGAATAGCTTGATTTTGCTGGTAAGACATTAATTTACCGAATCTTGAGAAGACATAGTTTTGTATAGCGCCACTACTGATAAGCAGACTCCGCCTCCTGATACTGGAAAATACATCAGATTAATCATCGTTGCAATCATTGGAATAGCAATTTTTGTCATGGTGGGAAAGCAAGCAGTCATTTTATCGATGAACTTTACAGAGTTCGGTGAACAGTTCACCAAACCCCTCTACTATACGCTTGTCTCTGCCCTAGTTCTGTCTGCCATTGCCCTGGTTCGAGTCAATGTTGGAAGAAGGTCCTCAATTTTCTGGTATAGCATCAGCACTGGAATTAAATTTCTAGGTGGCGGTGGGCAGCAGCCAATCTCAAACACATTGGCAAGTTTTAGAGATCATAAATTATCTGCGCCACAGTTCATAATCTGGCAGATTACCAAGATCTTGCTTTTTGGGGCCTTCTTTGCAAACATCATGTTTGGATTTGCGGCAGTCTCGTTTATTGACGGAAACACCCTGGGAGTTGAAAATCTTCCATCGTTGTTTACCCTGCCCTTTGTAACTCCAGACACCGATCCAAACTATGCAGTAGAACATGTCGTTCCAATGATCCCCGCTTTGGTAATACTGATTCCGCCATTACTTGCAGCAACAGGCATTCGTCTAGTCCTGTATGTCGGAATACATAGAATAATCAACGTCATCACGTCTTTTATAAAAGACTCCAATGAGGGCAAACCAAGATATCTGAACTACGTTTCAACCATCGAGGGAATACTAGGCATCGGAGTAATATGGGTAGGGTTTAACCTATTTTTCACAGATCAGATTGACTACAATACGCGGTATGTAATCGGTGGCATACTGATCATTGGTTTTGCATTAATAGCATTTTCAGCTGTTGACAGAATCAGGGCCCGCGTACTAACTCACATGTTTAAGAGAGATGTATACATTAGATTCTTAACAATTCTTGCAATTACAGTCATTGTAGTGGGGGTTGTCTTGGTTAATGACAGTATTGCAGATTCAAAAAAGATTGAATTTTTAGGACCGTACACTGCTCAGCAAATCGGCGTAAATCGCCACCTTGGAGAGTTAAATAACATACAAGAGAACATCCACGACGTCAAGCTTACATCCGTCTCTGCAAACAATATCGATAATTATGTAAAACAAAATAGTGACGTTCTTGATGTAATCCGAATCTGGGATTGGGAAGCATCTAGTACCAAATTAACGCCTGAAATCGGGCTAATCCCATATGTAAAATTTGGAGATAATGATGTTCTTCGCTTTAACGATACTCTGTACTGGACGGCTTCCATGGAACCTATCACACCTCCTACTGTTAGTGATGAAAATAAATGGTACAATGAACATCTTGTTGTCACTCACGTTCCAAATGGATTTCTAACCATCGAGGCAACTGATGGTCAGATCATAGATAGCAGTGAATTTTTCCAACAAAGGGAGATCTACTACGGTGAGGGTGGCCTCTTTGCAGAAAAATGGTCTGCCTATCCTAATTCTAGGGGTTCAGAAAGTGACGAAGTTGCAGACGGATACTATACTGGTCAGGGCGGATTGGATGTCTCACCGCCCCTAAGTTGGGCATTTGAGCCAAACTTTTTACTTTCATTTCCTACCGAATCCGTTCACATCATGAGGTACAAAGACATTCATGACAGAATGGAAACCCTGTATCCCTATTTCCTATACAACTTGTTTGGAAAAGAACTAGATTCAATTCCTGTAACTGACGGAGAAAAATCCTATTGGCTGATTCCCCTAATCATTGGATTTGATACAGGTGATGTTCCTTGGTCTATGAGTAACCACTACCTACGTTTGGTAGGCTATGCCCTTGTTGATGCGTACGACGGTGATATTCAATTGCTAAAGACAGGAGATGATTTCTTTTCAGAAATGTTTGCCAGTCAATACTCTGAACAATTCAAACCAATGCCATCTTGGTTAGAGGAACAGATCAGATACCCAGTAGAACTATTCAAGTGGAAGACACAGATGTATAATATTTACCATGTAACTAATGTTGAGACCTTTATCCAAGCCAACGAATTTTATGAGATTCCAGCAGGTCTTGACACCTACTATGTCCAATCAAAACCGCCTGGTTTTGAGCAGACTGAATTTGTAGGACTGCTTTCCTTGGAATTAAAGGGTTCTAAAAGCCGAAATCTTGCAGGATTCATGATAGTTGAAAACGATCTCTCCAATCTAGGCGACATACAATTCTACGAGGTCCCATTAAACTCTACAACAAAATTAATTGGTCCTACTGCAGTCAAGGAGGCACTTGAGAAAGATCCGGAATTTGCTCAATTGAAAACCCTGCTGAAAAATACAAGAGTCGGAGACAACATACTGTATCGAGTAGGTGATCACGATGTCTACTTTATTTCAGTATATACTTCAGGTGCAACCGGCGTGGTTGCACAATTAGGAACCATTGCTGCAGTAGGGGCCGCATTTAACGGTGAGTATTTTGTCGGGTTGGGCGAAACCCAAGAAGAGGCATTTGAAGCTTACCTGAAAAAAGTTTCCGGCGTGGCATCAACTACGACTGTCATTGATGCTGATTATATCGAGCTAGACAAAAACGATAGAGTTGAAATTATAAAATCAGTATTTGCAACAAATGACATTTCTGTATCTGAGCCAACATCCATTCAGATTCCACTGTCATTTAATGAAGGAGAACTCTTCTTCTTTACTGAAAATGACCGCGTACCCACCGAAGAATTCCTGTCTACATTCATAGATGACTTTGTAAAACCACATAGTAAGAGGGTACTCATATGGGAAGAAGGCATCATTCTCAACATTGGAACTGTATCTGTAACAGATGGACTTCCCGAGATACATTACGTATCAATTGAGGTAGGCAACTAATTGCTTCTTGTTGTTGACAACGGTTCTATTTACACAAAACAGTTGACTGGTTTTTTAAACGAGAAAGAGATCCCATTTGAAAAACAGCCACCGCAACTCCTGAACCTTGACTCGCTTCCAAATTATAGCTCCTTCATTCTTTCCGGACGTAGGAAAAATGAAAAAAGGATCAACAAAGTCAATTCAAAAATCATCATGCACTGCATCAAAAATAATGATAAACTGCTTGGAATCTGCTATGGTGCGGAAATTTTGGCACTCACTCTGGGTGGCACAATTCGGAAAACCCCCTCATTGCAGAAGGGGGATGAGCTAATCCAAGTCATCGGCGATAATCCCCTCTGTGATAGTTCCCTGCAGGTATTTGAAAGTCATGGTTTTGAGATATCCAAACTGCCTGATACCCTAACTCCCATTGCAAAGTCAAAGAATTGCAAATATGAGATTGTCCAATATGAAAAAAGACTAATTTTTGGAACTCAGTTTCATCCGGAGATGAGTCCTGATGGTAATGATCTAATTGAAAAATTCTGCCTGCTCTGATTGATTTTAATAACTCTCAAAATTTCCCTCTCACATGGATCAAGAGGATCATCAATTACTTTTACCCCTAGTTAAAGATGAAAACATCTGCCTGCCCTTGCCAATCAACGTGGTATCAAGGTACTGGAATGTTGATCTGCCTATGGCAGAAGCCCTTGAATCTGCAAAAAAATACTCTGGATTTGATGGCAGTATACTGATTGAGGGAATAGAGACTGCAGAGAGACACGGCCTAACCTGCAAGGTGGTCAACTCTTCTTTAATCGAGTTAAAAAAAATCATTGACTTGGGAATTCCGCCGATTGTAATCCTTCCCGGAATTCCTGAAATCACACAGCATGCCTCTGTAATTACCGGTTTTGACGAAGAGGAAGAAACGATCTTGCATTATATCCAGAATGATAATCAAAAGGGGGAACAACAGGAGGGGGCAATACCCCAAAGTATCTTTGAGAAAGAATGGTCTGAGGAGGGAAGACTGTTGATCATTTTGGCGCCTTTTGATATTTTATCCTCGATAACACTGGAAAATGACTCTAGTGATAAACCAAACAGACTGTGTCTGGTTTCTGAAAAAGAAAACATCTTAAAAAATACCCCCCAAGCTCTTGAATCACTAAAGCAAGCTATGGAACTAGATGAAGACAACCCGACTGCCTTGAACCTATTTGGTGCGATGCTCAACGCCCAAAATTCCCCTGATTGTATAAAATACTATGAAAAATGTTTGCAAATCAACAAAAAATCATATCTGACCTATAATGGCATGGGAAATTTTTATCTCAAAACCGACCAGTTTGAAAAGGCGGAAAGTTACTACACAAAGGCCATTGAAATTAACCCAAAGCGTTCTGCAAAAATATACAAAAACCGTGCTTATCTTAGAGAGAAACAAAATAGGAATGCAGAAGCAAAAGACGATCTCAAAAACTATTTGAAACATCATCCCAGGGCTCCCGACAGGGGGGTAATAGAACAGGCAATCAGGGAGTTATGATGCGGAGTGCGGGATTTGAACCCGCGGCCTTCAGCTTGGGAAGCTGACGTCATACCAGACTAAACTAACTCCGCTCGCGCAGATCTTAGATCATCTTACTAAAAACGATTTTTCTCTTACTGAATTTGACAAACAATGATCGGGTAAAAAGGAAAGTTTAGTGTACTATCCACAAAACTTGGAATTTATACAGATTTTAGGCATAAAAGATGAGGAATTTAAAGATAAACCATGTAAAAAAAGAGGATCTTTTGAAAAGATCGCCGGAAATATGATCAGTTTACAAATAATGGGTGATTACACAGAACCGTATTCATTGACTATTGGAACAAATCCGGCATTCTAACATTTGATGGAAGAAATTCCAGAATGTCTAAAGGATCATCAAGCTCTATTGCACCGTATTTTATCATCTCTTCGGGCCACTCTAATTTTGGATCATGTACTGCTGATTTGCATATGAACAGCGGTCTTCCCAGCCTCAGCGACTCCCATCCTTGATATAATGTCCCACTCCCTTCCCCTGCCTCTATAATTACAGAAGCATCAGAAATTAACGCCATTGTATGATTTCGCAGGACAAAATTTTTTTTCGTAGTTGGATATCCGACGGGATACTGAGAAATAATCAGATTGCTCTCCATCATCTTTTCCTGTAATTTGGCATTCTCTTTTGGATATACTTTGTTTAATGGCGTTCCAATAATGGCAACGGTCCTGCCACCATTATTGATGGCGGTTTTATGTCCAACTGTGTCAATCCCTTTTGCAAGTCCGCCCACAATGATGACATTATTTTCTACGAGAATTTTTGTAACATGCTCTGCTGCAGAAATTCCCTCTTTTGTTGGCTCTCTTGTACCAATCACCGAAACTCTGGGACACGGTAATGGAATCTGCATCGGTCCTACACAATAGATTGTTTCTGGAGCATGTTTTTCCTCAATGTCATTTAATGAATGCCCTAACAAAGTTTTCAAATCCATGGATTGGTATTCTGTCATTCTCTTTCACATCTATTACAACCTGATATCTTTAAAACTTTCATGATGATGTCATCTATACCTTTAGTTGTACGTGAATCAACACTGTCGAAAATATTTTTGTTCCCAGTTTTTTTGAATATATGATCTCGTACTGGTCTCTGGGTTATTACATAATTATAGAGTTGGAAAGTCTTTTGGCATGGTCAGTTGCAGTACTAGTTGACAGTAATCTCTATCTCACTGGAGCTGTTTTTGACGCTTCCAGTCTCTGTAAAGTCATGCTTTTGCCAGGATGCAAAAGCTTCTGCCCCAATCTTGTGTCTGCCTTTTCCCAAATCCGATGCTTTGAACACAAATTTTTCATCAAAGTCAAACAGTTCCTCCCTGACTTCCTCCTCTGTCAATCTGATAAATGGCTCAAAGTTCTTGGCTATCTGCACCCAAATTCGCCTATCCTTCATCGGATTGACCAGTTTTGGGTTTCTTGTCCAGAATATTGATACCTTCCTGTAAGTGTCAACGGTTCTCCCCAACTCTTTCTTTCTTAATCCCCCAGTTGTCAATTTTGTACCGTATTTCAACTTGAATGAGACATCGTTGTTGTTGTACGCTCTAGTCCAATTGGCCTCATTGAAGGCATTTCTGAGGTCCCCCTCAACTGAAAACTGGACATTTATCTCAATATTCTCATCAGGCGCGTATTCATCCTTGGACTTTGCCAATTTTATTGCTGAAATCTTACTTTCTCCCATATCCTTCTCATAATGATTTATATCCGCAATAAGTGCTTTTTCTGAATAACATGAACGCAGAAGTACTCAGTTCTGGCTCCAAAGAAATCAGCCTTTCAATCACTGAAACTGATATAGGGATTTTATACATAATTCAGCATGAATTGCTAAAAGCATCAACCATTGACTTTGCAGGCGTTATTGTAAAGCACCCTCTAACCAATGAGTGTTGGATGAGAGTCAATTCTAGCTCAAAACCGCTAGGTGAAATTAAAAAAGCAACAGAATCAGCAGGAAAAATGGCTCAAGAGTTTAATCAACTATTTCATTCCCAAATCAAGGTAAATTAGATTGAAGTTTTGCCCCAAATGTGAGGTCAAATTAAAAAACAGTGATTCGGGCCTCCAATGTTCCAAATGCGGTTACACTGAAGGCGGACAGGCAAAAACAAAAAAGGTTGCTGCCGAAGAGGAACCAGATTTCTCCCTGCTTGCTTTTGAGGGGGACGAGGGAGAGGAATCCCTGCCAACAACAAAGATAGATTGTGAAAAATGCGGACACGACGAAGCAGTGGGATGGATGTTCCAAACAAGGAGTGCAGATGAGCCCACAACTAGATTCTATCGGTGCTTGAAATGCAAGCATACTTGGCGGGACTATACATAAAGATTTAACTGGAACATAAAGACAGGAAAATTGATTTGACTTTTGGGGCAAAAACTAGCGGATCAGATGATCTAAAGGCCATCATCTCTGCAATATCCACACTTGTTGAGGAGGCAACTTTTGTTGCAACGGCAGAAGGAATTACTTTTAGGGGGATGGATCCGTCACACGTAGCTCTTATTGATATCTCATGGCCCAACTCTGCATTTGAAAAATATGAGTGTGACAGCGATGTCAAGTTTGGAGTAAGGATTGACGAGTTCTCCAAGGTTATCAAGAGGGCAGACAAAAAAGACAGCATAGAGATCGGCATTTCTGAACAAAACATGCTGCTTGTAACGGTTGGAAAAAATAAAAAATACAAGATGCGACTGATTGAAAGTTCTGCAACTGATACCCCGTTACCAAAGATACCGTATGATTCAAAGATCGTCCTGACCTCCTCAAAGTTTGACAAGATTCTCGGCGACGTCCAGGTTGTATCTGACTATCTTACAATACAGACATCTGACTCAAAGGGGGACTTTTCTGGAAAAGGTGATTCCGGAGAGGTTGTAATTGAACTGGAAAAGGATGACAAAGAGATTGAGGAGATTTCCTCAAAGGAGGACAGTGTTGGCACGTACAGCCTTGAATATCTAAACCCCGTAGTCAAGGCAGTCGGCTCCAACGTAGGCTCGATTACATGCGAATTTTCAAGCGCAAAACCTCTCAGAGTCGAATTCAAGGTGGCAAATATTGGCAGAATCCACTTTTATCTGGCTCCACGCGTGGAAAGTTAAAGCATTTAAAGATTAACTAGTTCAGTTACTTTGAATTGAGACTTGTAATAAAATACGGCGGAACATCAATCTCCACTGCCAAACATATTCAGGATGTGGCTGCCCACCTTGGTGAACTATCAAAGAACAATCAGATCGTTGTCGTCTGCTCTGCAACAAGCAGAACCACTGATGACTTGCTGGAGATATCCGAGTCGATAAAAAAAGAAAACAAGTCTGCAGCCGAACAGCTGGCATCAAAAATCATCAATAGGCACAGGCAGCTGGCTGAACAGACCATCAAGAAACCTGACGTGCATAAAAAATTACTGGCAAAACTCGACGAAGATTTTGTGGAACTTCTTGCTTTAATTGACGGAATGGTACTGTTAGGTGAGGTTACATCTAGGTCAAGGGACTATCTGATTTCATTCGGTGAGAGACTGTCAACAAAATTAGTTTCAGCAGCAGTCAGTGATTCGGGAAAAAAATCAGTCCCCCTGACCGGAAAGGAGGCAGGCATTGTCACTGATTCCAATTTTGGAGAGTCAAAGCCATTAATGGACACGACAAGACTTCGAGTGTCAAAGACTATGGATGCATTACTGGCAAAGGAGACGATTCCCGTTGTCGGGGGATTTGCAGGTGCAGACCAGCACGGACACATGACCACCTTTGGTAGGGGCGGATCTGACTATTCGGCCACAACAATAGGTTCCTGCATCAGGGCAGACGAGATCTGGCTGATGAGTGATGTGGACGGCCTGATGACTGCCGATCCAAAGATTGTAAAAAATGCCAAACTGCTCAAGGAAGTGTCATACATCGAGGTAATCGAGATGGCCTTGTTTGGTGCAAAGCAGATACATCCGCGGACATTTGAACCCCTGTTGGACAAGAAGATACCTATGAAGATCAGAAATTCCTTCAATATCAAAAATGAGGGAACCCTGGTCTCTGCATCCACCTCGTCTTCTGTCCAAAATACTGTAAAATGCGTGAGCAATGTTCGGAACAACGGACTAATCGATGTAAGGGGCGGCAGCATGGTTGGAACACCCGGCACTGCTGCCAAGATATTTGCAACCCTGGCAAAAGCTGGAATCAACGTGATGATGATCTCTCAAAACCCCTCTGAATCAAGCATAACCATCGTGCTGAAAAACGCCGATCTTGACAAAGCCGTCAGCGCACTGGAGATGACACTGCTGGGCAAAATTATTAAAAAACTCGAAGTCACTACAAATGTTGCAATAATAGCGCTGATCGGTTCCGGAATGAGGGGAACAGTCGGGGTCGCATCCAAGGTCTTTGGTGCAATTGAGAAAAACAAGATAAACGTGTCAATGATTACGCAGGGTTCCTCTGAGCTCAACCTCGCATTTGTGGTAAAAAATTCTGATGCAGATGCGGCCGTCAAGGCGCTGCACGACGAGTTCACATTGGACAAAATCAACTAGGGCAAATAATTTAAATGAATCAGTCTGAGAATATTTGTTGAACAAGCTTCAATCTATCCTAATAGTTGCAATTTTCGTGGCAGGCGTGGTGCTCATATCCTCGTCAGCTGATCAATACGTCGATGCCGGTCCTAGAAAAAAAATTCAATTTACTGAAACGATAACATCATCCCAAGATCCTGGCCAGGGGCATGAAGGTCACCAGTTGGCACTCATACTGTCCCCCAATGAGGGAACAATCTATACTGGTTCCATGACGTTCACCTCTAGCGAGCCTGTGGAGATCATGATTTTACATGAGATTGATTCGCGGGAATCAAAAGGCCAGCCCACATGGACTGTGAATGGAAAAACAATATACGGTATGTCCCTGATCGGCTTGGAGAGAAACTCGGGTTCATTTGAGTTTACAGGGGCAGCCGTTGCACTGCACAAGCCGGACTCTAAGGAATTCACCGCCACAGTAAGTGCTGATGGATGGATCAGGGGGCAGTATACAGAGGTGGCAATGCAAAAAATTGAACTGGAGGAGCAAGAGCCCACCCATCTGCTTTCAAGGACAAATGTGCCTGCCACCATTCCGATGCATGAGGGAATCCATGAGGGAGGTCCGGTATACTACATCATAACTGACGGCAGCGATGAGGGATACTCGGAGAGCCTTTCAGAAAAACAGGGATGGAATGTCGAGCTTGCCCCGCCACTTGCAGGTGTTCCAGAAAAGGCACTCCAAAAACTATACATCTTTAAAAACGGGGTAGAGGGAAATGGAATCCATGGATTTCAAAACGAGGTATTCTCTAGTACCCCATCACAGGAATCGCAGTACAGTGCTTTGAATTCCGTAATTGAAGTTACCTGGAAGGTGGGCCAAAAGGAGACTGAATTTGAATCCGAAGCAGACATAATTACAGCAAAGGAGGGCGGCAGGATTGGATTTAACGAGACGGGAGTCGTTCTAAACGCACCGCAAATTATCTGGCCTGACGGACAGATGACGGTTCGTCCGGACAAGGAGATTACTGACGAGATGCCTTACAGTGGCGGGCAGATCACCGAAATCAACAAAGAGGAGATGACTGTCACTTTTGTAGCTCATCGGGGCTGGGGCCCTGATGGAAGAACTATCTACTATATCGTAACTGATGCAACGCCGTCAGGACCTGCCGAGACAATGGGCGTTGTGTCCTCCCCGAGGTCAGCACATCTGATTGCCCATTCCGGGGCAGTCGATCTGTTCCAGTTTAAGAATGGAATTCTCGGTTCTGGTCCGCTAGGATTTCAGCCGGGAATTGCCGGGGCCTCACTGGGGGATGCAAATTACAGCCCCATGTGGCGAATCTATCTGGTCGAATGGAATGATGCAGAATCTGCCAAGATCCTCGAGACCAAGTCAGATATCGACTCTTTTCATGCAAAAGACCTGCTGTCAGTCAGTATCGCACGACCGACAAACAGCGATCATATAGTTAATTGCCCGTTTATTGATCCCTTCCAAAACCCACTAAAAGGATAAATTACTTGACAAAAAATTTCTTTTGAAATTGGCAGGCAAGCTCTACATCGTCGGTGTCGGACCAGGTCATCATGATCACATGACATTTCGTGCAAAAAAAGTAATCGGTGAGAGTGACACCATTGTCGGTTATGAGACCTATGTAAACCTGGTCGCAGATCTCATTGAGGGCAAGACTGTCCATCGCTATGCCATGACACAGGAGGTGGAGAGGGCACACCAGTGCATTGATCTTGCAAAGTCTGGCAAGACCGTGTCGCTTGTCTCCAGCGGTGATCCCGGAATTTACGGAATGGCAGGACTCATCTATGAGACGCTTGCCGAATCTGGCTGGAGTCCAAAGGACGGGCTTGAGGTGGAGATTGTTCCAGGCGTATCTGCACTGAACTCATGTGCATCGATAATCGGCTCGCCACTGATGACTGACTTTGCAGTGGTAAGCATGAGTGATCTGCTGGTTCCATGGGAGATCATTACAAAAAGGGTCGAGGCAGCCGCACAGGGCGACTTTGTGATCGTGATTTATAATCCTGCCAGCAAGAAGAGGATTCACCAGTTGCAGGATACGAGAAAGACCCTTTTAAAATACAGAAAGCCCACTACACCAGTTGCAATCATCAAGGGCGCATTTCGAGAGTCTGAGACTGTGGTCATGACGGATTTGGAGAACCTGCCTGACCATTCAGATCAGCTGGGCATGATTAGTACCGTAATTGTAGGAAACTCCTCAACATACACCTACAAGGATCTGATGATTAATCCGCGGGGCTACAAGTCAAAATATAATTTAGAAGAGCAGACCAATCCGAACCTCAAAGTCTAAAGCTCTTCCTTATCGCATCACCCAGTTCCTTGTCAAGGTTTAACTTTTCCCTGATTGGGGAGATTATTTTTACCAAATAGTTTCCAACTGTCTGCTTCAAGTCTCCGGGATGCAGTTTTTTTTCCGCAAAATCCTTCTCCAATTCGGCGTAACTGCCGTATGATATGTTGCCGCCAAACTTTTCAGGCCTCTCCACCTTTACTTCACTGAACTGGTGAAGGATTATGGATCTTGAAATTTCCAGCAGTGGATTATTTTCGATGTTTGCCTCCTCGCACCATGCCTTGTTAATTTTCTTCCTTATCTCCTCATCGGAATCGTGAATAAACACGCCTGAATTTGGATCCGACTTGCTCATCTTGCCTATTCTGTCAGAGTCTGCAGGTTTCAAAAGTCCGGGTAATAGCTTGTGGTGGACAGCTACTGGCACCTTCCATTTCATCTTTGGGAATATCTCCCTGACTAGCATGTGGATCTTTCTTTGATCCATTCCGGCATGTGCAATATCCACATCCAGGGAATGAATATCTACTGCCTGCATTGCCGGATAGAGCAGTTTTGCCACGTCAATTTTTTTATCGTCCTCTGATCTCCCCATTATCGTCAGGGTTCTCATTGTCCTTGCAATGGACATGTGCTTTGTAAATCTCAAAAGCTCCGACCAGTACTCGGTCTTCTCCTCGTACAGTTTTGATCCCAGTACAATCTCTGCATCGGGGCAGACCAGTCTGAAGGCATCCTGGTAGTACTTTGAAACTTTTCTGATTGTCTCCCAGTCCCCTCCCAGCTTGTCGTTAATCAGGGTATGCCAGTCGGCAAGAAAAATCTTGCATCTCACTCCGGCCTTTGCAAAGTCGTTAATCTTAAAGCCCGTACTAATCAGGCTGCCAAGATGCAAAAAACCGGAGATCTCCAATCCGATGTAGTGTTTTGGCGATGGGTTGGTCTTGAGCAACTCTATCAGCTCTTCTTTTGTTACAATCTCCTCAGTAGGCGGTCTCTGAATCAGATCCACTTTTTCTGTAATATCCAAACCAAAACAGCTTTTGAAAAGTAAACGTATAAAGTTATTCTAAATCCCAGTCTAGAAGGTTTGAATAGACGAGATCCTTCCTACTGTTGATGACTCTTGAGGAGGGACTGGAACTGATTGAAAACTACAAGAAAGGTCTTGAAAAGTTTCTTGAGACGTTGCCTGAACAGTCAGTGCAGCTAGGCTCAGAGATGATTCAGACACTGTCGATAAACTCGAAGAATCAGATCAAAAATCTGCAGGCAATAGAAGAGGCTCTGAGAAGAGAACCTAGATGCGAGCCTGAATAGTCCTACTTGCAGTTCTTTCTGTGCTTTCTTAGATCATCTGTGGTGTCAAATTCTGCTCCACACGCCCTGCATTTCTCTTTTTTCTTGTTGTGGGCTTTCTCCTGATGCCTCTTTAGTCTGTCAGAATCTGCAAGAACTGTCCCGCATTTTTTGCACTTTAACTCATTTTTACTAGAACCAAATAATCCCACGTCTGAATTAGTCAGGCATAGTAGAAATAGTTTCTTATCGGATTGTATCTGAAGAATCTGCCTGGGCCTCTGCTTATTCCAAGCTCTTTCTCGGCTTTACACTGAGATAGAACGCATGGGTGCTGATGATGAATGCCGCAAGAAACACCTTGGTTGCAAAGACCAGATTCCATGGCCTGTCAGTATCCGGATAGGCAATTGACAGCCTGTCGATATCCGGAGTCGCCCCGCCTATGAATCCCGCAGTCATCTGCGCGTTTAGCACGGTAAAGTTGTACAGTACCTCATAGAGGCAGATAATTGAAAATCCCAGCAGCATCAGTTGGAGCAGTGCCATTCTTGCACCTACAATCTTGTCCCCTGCCGTCCTTCTCCATCCGATCCTTGAAACACAGTACCATCCAATTATTGTGGAGAAAAATATCCAGGTCGTGACTCTTGCAAAATTTTCAAACGGAATGGTGGTATTGTGGATGGCCTCTCCCATGACATATGTCCCATTTTCAATCCATTCTGCCATGGTCACATATACCCCAAAGACCAGCGATGATGCCATTATGAATCCGGAGACATAGAAAATGTACAGATACACCCTGTAACTCGGATCTGTCTTTTCAAGATAGCGCGGCTTCATGGTATCTGGCAAGTCTCGAAATATAAAAATTCATGTTTGTGTGCTGGGATCCGCATCATGCTGTTTTATGCCACTGAGGATTTGACAGACCAAGAATCTGTCCCTGGTTGGGCCTCCTTGGGCATTACATCCAAATGTGATTCAAAGATATCTAATCTGTTCCCTGATGGTATTCTGCACTGCATCTCCCCTGTTCATGGCATACTCTATAGGTGTCCGGTGTGAAGAATTCCCAAGGACTGACTCGGATACTGGCATCTATGCGACTTTGTAATTTGGGACCTCTGCAGTTGCAGAGTTGAATGGGGGTCTGAATTCAGAAGAGATCCGTATCTGGTGTCTTGTGTATCATGACTAGATGAGAATCCAAATTTGAGGGACTTTTGAATCAGAACAAGTCCGTATTTGGTACCCAACCTCCAAAGACCTGACAGTACCCTCAGATTATACAGTTTACAATGAGGGAATGGCTGCATTTGATGCAGGAGATCCCCGGGATGACAGAATGGATATTGAGGCGATCAGGCAAACGAGCCTAAAGTGGAGGGTATTTGAATAGCATCATTTTTTGTCAAGACCGAAATGTTTGCAAACCTATTAAATATATATACTCAAGTGACAACTTTCCATTATGAATAATGTTACATACGTGCTATTTGCCGTATGTATTGTATTTGCCTTTGTAATAGTTGCGACTCCTCCTGTATTTGCAGTTCATAGTATCTCAGATTCTCCTGGTGGCGGAGTGACTGATGTTCCGGCAGGGGTGGAATATAGGTTTAACTTTAACACTACTGGGGTACAAACTGATCAATCTGAAAGTTGGACTGCCGTAAGTACCGAAGCTAGTTGTACGACCAATAGTGCTGCCATTGATTCCGATGGAGTATTTACGTGGACTCCAGTCATTGCAGATGTAGGTAAAACATGTGGTTTTCAGATAATATCCACCGCGCTTAATGCTGACGGTAATAGTCACAATAACTTCCCTACATTTCAATTCATGATAACCTCTCCACCAAACACTCCTCCCGTATTTGATCCCCTTCCAATGGGTTTCCCTACATCACTTGCTGCAGGTGATAGGGTATCATTTGTATTACGAGCTACAGATGCTGATAATGATGCTTTAACATCGGTGTTCACGCCGTCAGTGAGCTCTGATCCGAATCTACGCATTGACGAGAACCGGCCACAAACTGGTACTAGCGTTTTTACTTTTACATGGACTCCCACTTTAGCTCAAGTTGGTCCGCATGACTTTACGATTACAGTCAATGATCTAAATCCTGGTGGAAGAATCACTCTGCCGTTTACACTAGAGGTGACAGCACCACCGGCCAATCGCCTACCAACAATCTCACAGCCATCCGGTGTCAATCCCAATCCTAATGTAGGTGAAACAGTAGTGATTCCTTTTACTGCCACTGATCTTGACGATGATGAGATAACATGGCTTACATTTGGTGGTGGTAGATACCACGACGACGGAACGGCTGGAGACCGCGGTTACACCCTTGACCAAGACGGAGTATTCACATGGACTCCTCAGCTATCAGATTTAGATGTGACATTCGTAAATATTGGTTTTGCTATTGTAGAAAATCATCAAGAGTTGGAGCGACCTCCAAATGGTGCTAATATACTCAATAATCAACATAACATTGATCGTATCACTATTCATACACTCGAATTTTTTGTCCAAAACAGAGCTCCAGAAATAGAGTTTCCACCTGACACACCTGAGATAGTTTACATAGACAGACTAGTATCATTTGAACTGAGCGCCACGGATGAGGACGGCCATACTCCAAGTTTTACTTTAACCACCGACCTGAGTGCGACTATCACTCCAGGCGGGTCCTTTGAATGGACGCCTGATGCATCTCTTCTTGGCACTACTCAGGAAGTTACATTTACGGCAGCGGATAATTCGCCAATTAGGCCAAGAGAAACGACTGAAACACGTTCATTTGTCGTATCAGAGATTACACCTGACAATGAAGTGCCAGTTATTGTGATGTATGAGCCAGTCATACTAGAGGGTGAGGCCATTCCTTCACTGGCTGGTGCAGTTACAGACCCTATTGAACTTCCCATAGATGAAGAAATCGAATACCGAATCTTCAAGAGCTCGGATCTGCCTGATTACATTGTAGAATCCCTGAATTCTACAACCGGTAATTTCTTGGATGAAGACGGTGAAGCAGTGACGTTCCCATTTGGTACGACAGCTAGTAGCACCACCCTCTTCTTCTCTTGGACATACATAGACGACACCGGAGAGTCACCACCCCAACCCCAGCTTGGCTCAATAACGGTAAACAACAACCCTGACCTGGTCCCGACAGTAACGCGTGGAAATGAAGGGTACGACATTGATGAGTACCGATTTACTGTGATAGATGATGGACCGATTCCTCCTCTATCCACAGTAGTTACAGACTATCCTACAGATCCTGCAGAGACACCCGTATACGCCATTGTAGATCCTGGAAACTTGCCTACATTCTTTCTTCTAGAGTCTAACAACATACCTAGAACCTTTGTAGAACGTTTGAATGCAGATACGGGTGCATTCCCAGCAACGTTTGCATGTGATTCTGCGCGTATCGGAATTCCTATTGTCTATACCTTTGGTTGGACCTTTACAGACAGTACCGGGACATCACCTGTACAACGGGGTACCATAACATCGCAGATTAATTCAGTGGGATCCTGCATCACAGCAAACAATGATGTGCCTGACTTTGCTATATATGGTCCAGAGAACTATCAGGGGACGACTCCTCACAGCCTCTCAGTTGCCGTATCTAACCCTCCTGAGAATCCCATAGATAGGACATCCGTATACACTATCATTAGGAACGATGATGTGCCTGACTACATTTTAGACTCTCTGGATCCACAAACCGGTGACTTTGCAACCCAGATTAATTGTGATTCTCTCCCAGTGGAGCCACGTACGAATTATCGATTCGGGTGGTCATATCAGGACGGCAGCGGAACATATGTGCAGAACAATGGCCAGATGAGGGTGAATATGAATTCAACATGCGCTCCACTTACAGCAGACAGAGATGAGGTTCCCACCCTTAATAGATATCAAGTCGAGGTCTTGGAAGGTCAGCCTATTCCACGCCTCTCAACTGCTGTAACAAACCCTTTTGAGGTTCCTGCAGTGACACATGAATATACTATAACCTCAGGAGAGTTGAGAAAGGTACAATACATTCGGGATTCCCTGGATTCTGCAACCGGTGGCTTTGGTGAGGTATTTAGCTGTGATACCGTATCTGCTGGTGAAAGTGAGAGGTATGATTTTGTTTGGTCATTTGAGGACGGTGTCAACTCAGTAGCGAGCGCTCCCGAAGGTACCATAACAGTAATTGATGATCCAAACTGCATGACAGAAATTACATCAACAAATGAGGTACCTATAGTTAGTATCTATGACGAGGATGCAGTCGAAGGACAGACCATTCCAAGCCTCTCAACTGCAGTATTTGACCCTCCTGAGAGTTCAACAGATGGGGCAATCAGATACGATATCACCGCAGGAGATTTATTTACTAATCCTGCATACGGATACATTGTAGACTCCCTAGACCATACAACCGGTGACTTTGGAGCTGTGTTTAACTGTGGTACATTAGGGAACGGACAGACAAACCTTGGATTTACTTGGACATACACAGATGGCAGTAGCAGCGGCGGTAACACACAAACTGTCACGTCAAGTGTTATAACAGTAAATAATGATAATAACTGCCGTACGCCAGACAATGAAGCCCCCGTATTTGATAGTCAATATCGCCCAAGTATATCCGCAGGGCACCCCATTCCTCCCCTCTCAACTGTTGTAACAAACCCTCCTGAGGATCCAATCGACGAGTTTATCCAATACACTATCATAACTGATCCTCTAAGCCAAGCGGATTTCGGAATCGAAAACGATGTTACAATTGGATTGCCACAACACATCCATGATTCTCTGGATCCTGTAACCGGTGAGTTTTCAGCGGTATTCTCATGTGATACGCCCATTGGTGAGGGAGGTACAAGAACATATAGTTTTGATTGGACATTACGAGATGAAAATAATGTTAACACAAACAATATAGGTATAGAAGGAAGCCCCGGTAGCGGGGCGCCTGAACCAATGGTACAATTTGCCGGTATAGTAGTAGAGCGAAATGACCAATGTACCGAATTAATCAATGAAGAGCCAAGATTTAGAACCTACTTTTCAACTGTAAGACCAGGCGGAGCCATTCCAGGCCTTAGTATGGCAGTAACGGATCCCGAAGAGGATCCAACAGACACATCCATAGCATACAGAATCATAAACCCAGGCAACCTGCCTGAGGATATCGCATCAACCCTAGTTATGGGTACAGGTGAAATCCCAGGACAGTTCGATGACAGCTATCTAGAGGATGTGGATTCAAGATCGTTTGTGTTTACCTGGTCATATCAGGATGATAACAGGGAATACGAGCCAAGGACTGCCGTGCTGATACTGGCCGAGAACTCTGGCGGCAGCTCAAATGACTGGAAGAAAAAGCCAACCTTTGGCAAGTCATGGGAGATATCCTCATCGCAGCTGGTAACTGACGGATTCACATTCAACGACTATACCCTGGATATTACAGACAACTGGCATACCGAATTTAGAAGGACCTCATCGATAATCGGTGAGACAAACAGCGTGACTCTAAAGGCATTCTCACCTGATGGATTCAGCTATGTGGCACTGTCACTCGGGGTGCCAGAAATTGGTATGGCAACTGATGCGGAAACTGACATCATACTGATGCTGGAGAGAAACTATGAGAATCCCGATGATTACGACATTACTGAGATAATTCACGAGCAAAAGGAATCACTAGTCGATGAGAGCCAGACAACGGCTACAGTCACCAAGGTACTGTGCAACCCACGCGATGCCGTTCCGTGCCATTCATTTGATATAAATTTCAAGGTTGATGCGCCGCTAAAGTCCGACGTGCTGGCAATATCTGCAGTCGATTCCAAGCGACGCAGCACCACCACATACATCAACGAGGGCGTAGAGTTTACAGGAGATGCAATACTTGCGCCAAACACGCACCTTATGGTGCAGAAAAAGACAAACCAGGGACCTGCAGAGATGCTCACACTAGTCCAGCAGGACCGAAGATACAACATCTGGGAGGATGATTCGGGGTATCTGTGGGCACAAAATGATCACGGCAGCTGGTTCTCAATTACTGCACCGGAGATGGAGCGGTTTGAGGACAGGGCAGTCAACGTAATGACCCGGATGCATTCAAACTTTGACAGCCTAAAGCATGACGAGCGCCAAAAGGCAACCCTGATGTTTGATGCAAGCAAGCTGGTATC
Source organism: Candidatus Nitrosopumilus sp. (assembly GCA_965206745.1). GTDB lineage: Archaea > Thermoproteota > Nitrososphaeria > Nitrososphaerales > Nitrosopumilaceae > Nitrosopumilus. Next base: position 114,015 of record OZ242220.1, read on the forward strand.
AGTGCCTGATGCGACGTTTAACTATGACTATTCCGGCGTAAGCTATGGCGTCTCAAAGATGGACCAGCTGGCAGAGGAACTGGACATTGAGCAGGGCAAGGCGCAGAAGATAATGGAACTGTTAAGGTAGGCTTTACAGGCCATGATCTCAGGTCTGATAATATCATAAAACTGGCGGGACCATTCTACCTGTCAAATGTGGATACGTGGTCTAGTCAACAGTTAGATTCTCTTCTATCTCTTCTGCAAGAAAGACCTTACTTGTGAATTTTATGTCGGTTTGTTTCAAAATCCCTGCATTGACAAGTGCCATGACCGTATTTTTTGCAGCGGGATATGTAATCCTTAAAAATTTGCCAGCATTTGGTATTGTAATGTAAGGGTTATTAAATAAATATTCCATTAAAAATATTGCATTACTGCTAGCGTTTCGATCCTTTAATGTCACTACATATTTTTTTCGTAGATCTGATAATTTTTGAATATTTTTTATTGTTTCATCAGCCTGGGATGAAAAAGCTTGAAGAAAAAACTTTATCCATTCACTCCATCTGCTTTTTTGACTGACCTCTAATAACCCGTTATAGTATTCCTCCCTATGTTTATCAAAGAATGCACTCAGATACAATAACGGCTGAGGCAACAAACCTTTTTCATAGAGTATCAGCGGCAAAAGCAATCTTCCAATCCTTCCATTCCCATCAAGAAAGGGATGTATTGCTTCAAACTGGTAGTGGATAATTGCACATTGAACCAATGGGGATATTGCATCATGATCTGCTTGAAAAAATGTCTGTAGGTTATTTAACAATTCCAGTATTTTCTCAGGTGGCGGAGGAGTGTAGATGATCTCTGATATTGTGCCCTGCCTTTTCACAATCCAGTTTTGTCCATCACGAAACCTGCCAGGATGTTTGTCTTCACCTCGTACTCCTTTTAGAAGTTTTTTATGTGCATCTCGTAACAGATCAAGGTCAACTTGTTTTCCACCTTTTATTTTATCCAAAGAATTTTCCAATGCATCAACATAATTCCGAACCTCTTTGAGTCCCAAGTGATCCATCTCATTTTTTCCGATATTGCCAATAGCTTCTTGCCTGTTCAAATCTTCAAGAGAAGCCAAAGTTCCTTCAATTTTTGAGCTTAGAACTGCCTCTCTTTTCAGATATGCTCTAATCAGAATATTAGGATTTGCAAGCTCATTTCCCTTTCCTTTTAATTCCCCTATTTTTCTTTCAGCCTTTGCAAGCAACATGATCAATTCACCATCATAATCGATTGTAGGAGGTAATTTTGTAGGTAGAAATGTTATTTGGTTTTTTTGATTGGATACGAAGATGCCATTTGGTTTTGTAAATTCATCTAGGTTCCATACTGGCTCATTATACCTATCTTTAACAGATTCAACGATCATTAAACAAAAACACCCATTTGTTTAATCCGCGCACTCGTAATATAAAAAGATGAAGTTGTTTTTAGGGTTCTGTAATCTTGGAGACCTGAAATATAGATCTTATTCCAATTCAAAAAATCTCCGACTTTGGTCAAATGCAGTGATCTGATCACTGTTTGTGACCAGAACCCTAAAGGTTTTGTAAATTCATCTAGGTTCCATACTGGCTCATTATACCTATCTTTAACAGATTCAACGACCATTAAACAAAAACACCCATTTGTTTAATCCGCGTACTCGTAATGTAAAAAGATGAGGTTATTTTTAGAGTGGATAGTGGGATTTTCAACTCATCTCTGCCTAGTCACTCCTACATATGGAGTGCTGAAATCACTCGAATTTTACATTCTAGTGAAACCTTCACTCAGCAGCGCAAGTTATAGTAATAGATAAATATGAATTTTGTAAGAATTAACCATGAATCATCAGCACAAGCGACATACAGTGAAATACATATTCACTCCAGAACAAATTGCAGAGCAGAAACAATTTATCAACGATTTAGAAAACAATACGGCAGATATTGTTTTTGAAGGCAGTTTTTTAGAGGCAAAAGCATATCTTTCTGCAATAGATCAACTTGTAGACCATCATCCAACAAAGCAGACTTTCTAAAATTCCATAATCGTAGTAAATAATTAATAAATTTTTATCTATAGTTTGTGACATTCTAGTAATGATGAATCAAGAATTATTCCCAAATCCAACAAACGTATTTTTGAGGCAATATTTCTATGCTAAGAAAAAAACTCAGAATAGACAAATTGACAACATTGAAATAAAAATAACAAAGAAAACCATCTTTCCAATAATTAAATCAAAAACAAAAGAATCCATTATTCAAAAATCAAATATAGATGAATTCATCAGAGATTGTAAAGAGATATCTTCTATCATATATTACAAGTATGATCTGAAAAAAACATTTCAATTAGATTTAGAAGTTTATCAAATGTGTTTACAAAAAATTGATCAGACAGGACTGTCAAGGGAAAACAAATACATGATACACTGTTTGTTAGATTCACTAAAAGATTACACAGAAAACATTATACAGATTTCTAAAAGAGAAAAAGAGTTAGAAAACATATCTAAACATCTTGATTATGCAGATTTTAAAAGATCACTTTATGGAAGCATGCTTGCATTTATTTGTATAATGATTGGAATATTAGCAACACCAACAATCAAAATACGGACAGACATCTTGACAAAATTGATAAATGAAGGATTTAATTTTGCATCCAATCTTGATTCATATACAGATACATTGGACATACTAACAAATCCTGATGAATTAGAACTGTTAAAAAAATCAGAATTAGACATAAAGTGATACATTGTAAAATACAGAGATTTTAAACTCATCAAGACTTTACAATACAAAAAATGCAGAGAAGAATTAGAGAGACACTACTTGCCCAATTTGGACAATATTTTAGAGAAACTAAAAACAAAACCATGTTGCTGGCCTCAGAGAGGATATATTCAATATTTGATTAAATCTCAAATGATCCACACCTAGAAATCGTCCAGATTTCATCCATCCACACCGGATCCTCTTGATCAACGAATTACCCGTAACGTGATAAATCTCCAACTTGTTGATTGAAGAGAGCAGGTAAAAGAACAGTCGATTCTGCCAGTAATTTGAACTGTTCAAGATCTTGCATGTATTATCAATTCCTTTACAGCACTCTAGCCTTGATGGCATCAAATGTATAGATGGAATAATTGGGAATCTCAGTAAATTTAATGGGATAAAAAAGCCAAGTGAGATTAGGATCAACTCCGGAGGGATATGATAACTCGTGAAAACACCACCCAACAGAATACGAATTTATTGCCAGAACCATGCGTGAAATACCGTGAATGCAATAGGTGAATATATTGGGGAACTCTGCAAGATCATCTTGCCCATCAATGAGGAGTTCTACCTTGGAAATCCCGATTCCAGCATGGCAATCTGCACCCTTTCAAGCATGGACCTGCTCAGGAAATTTTCAAATCCTGATGTCTTGAACAGAATATCCGTTGCAGGACGACTGCTTTCTGAAAACAAGGGAATCGACTCCATAATCAAACATGTCGGCAGGAATCCCAGAGTTGACACAATAATCGTTTGTGGAAAGGAGGTCTGGGGACACAAGTCCGGCCATTCCCTGTTCCAGGTCCACAAAAACGGAACGGATGAAGACAGCAGGATAATTGGTTCAAAGAGCCCGGATCCGTTCCTTACAGTTTCAAACTCGGAGATAAAGCATTTTCAAGACAATGTCACCCTTGTGGATCTGATTGGCGTGGATGATTTCAAACTAATTCTGAACAAGGCCGGATTTTAATAGCCATTCAGCTGTCTTTGACGATTAATCTCGTTCTTCTTTTTGTACTCGTCTAGAATATCATCAGGTGTCAGTTTCAGTTCCAGGGATGCCTGTACGACAAAATGCCAGATATCAATTAGTTCCTCCCTTGCCTCTGCCTCGTTGAATTTAGCTGGGGTCTTCCACCACTTCCAGTTGGTTGTCCTTTGTAGCTCCACTGCCTCATGTATGATGGCAGTAGACAAGGCAGAAATCTTTTCCTCGAGATCCTTTGGGTACCTGTCGAGTTTCATCATACCTGTTAGCCCCTTTTGGAGCTGGAAAATCATCTCTAGTCGATCTTTTTCTTGTGACAATGATAAATTAATCTGAGAAATAATTGAACTTAAGTCTTTTTAGAAACGGATCATCTTTTCATAATTTTTCATGCGCTTTGCAATGTCGCCACTTTTTATCTTTAACAACCCGTCAAGGCCGTATCTTTCCACGGCAAACGATCCTAGGACGTTTCCATATGCTGCCGCCTTTCTGATATCCGATATTCTGGTGGATTTTTTGCTTGCAAGGTATCCCATCATCGCCCCTGCAAAAGAGTCCCCCGCCCCCGTGGGATCTACAACATCCTCCAAGGAGAATCCCGCCGTTGGAAAGATTACATCATCATAAAACATCAGGGAGCCGTGCTCGCCCTTCTTGATGATGACATATTTTACTCCCCACTGCATCATCTTTTTGGCACATTTTACCAGGTTGAACTCTTTTGTTAAAAGTCTAGCCTCCTCATCATTGATTACAACAGCATCCACTGACTTTATCATTTTGATTACCGCCTGACGTTTTGTGGAAATCCAAAAGTCTATGGTGTCACACATGGAAAACTTGACATTGTCAAATTCCTTGATTAGAGTAGTGTTCTGCTCCGGATCATTGTTTGCAAGATATACAAACTGGGATTTTCTGTAGGCCTCAGGTACTGTTGCCTTAAAATCGCCAAGCACGTTCAGTTCGGTCTTTAAAGTTGATCTTGTGCTGAGGGTACTGTCATACCTTCCATCATAACGAAATGTCTTGCCATCCTTGATGGTCAGTCCCTGCAGATCAAGGTATCTTGATAAAATTTTGTGGTATGGTCTGGGAAAGTCTTTCCCGACTATGGCAATTAGGCCCGTATCCACAAAGTTACTGGCAGATATCGCAGCAAACGTTGCAGCACCGCCTAGAACGTTCCTTAGTGTTTTTTTGGGGGTCCTGATGGTGTCTAGCGCCGTGGATCCAAAAACAGTGAGCATTTGATGAGAAATCAGTTTTTATGTATAAATTCTCTTGCCTGTTCCTCTGTCGGATAGTATACGAACGGAATATCTATTGACGTGACTAGCAGATCATATTTTGTCGTTCCAGAAATCTTTACCGAACTTGACTCATCTGAACTGACATCCGTATGGAAGGTTCCCTCCACAAAACTGCTGGACAGTGGCTGCAAGGTAAACGGGTCAAGATCCCCCCTTCCGACAATCTCATCATTGGAGATCAGGTGGAACTCTGTCTCCCCTGCACTTAGCAGCAATAGTGAGGGATTTTTAAATTCCAACTCGACGTTATAGTTTGAGCCTTTCTCATTCTCATCAAGCAGCTCGCTCTGATTGATGCTTACCTCTATCTGTGAAGCTGATGCATACTGTGAGTATCCAAAGATGCTCATGCCCAGCACAAATAGAACTATTATACCCGCCTTTTTGGAGGATTCCATGACTGGTTTTTTCAAATTTACATTTAACCTAGAAGGAAAAAAATCACAATAAATTGTGTAAAAGTTTTGATCTAATCTTAAATCTCCTTAGAGCTAACAGAATAAATCAAGATTAAACAGTAAGATCATAGTGGCTAGAATTAAACTCAAACTGGGGGAAAATGAGATCGAGGTTGACTCTCGGGACTTTTACGTGGATAACCAGACACTTGGCGGAATAATTGATGATATTTCACAGCATTTGCCTGAAAATCAGGCCAAAATAGTATACGAGACCGAGTCCCCATCTGAGGCCGGGCATTCTGGCCTGGAATATCTGGATGATGCTGAGGCATACGAGCCTGAGTTTAGTGAGCCAAAACACATTGCTTTAGATGAGATAAAATCAAAATTAAGAATCCTGGAGACAAGCAGGTTCTTTGATTCACCTAGAACCGTCACTGAGACAGTTGAGCAGCTAAGAGAGTATGGCTGGGCTGCCAGCCCGCTGGACGTATCAAAGGCTCTGGCAAAAATGGCCTCCAGCAAGGAGATACTGAAAAATTCTGAGGCAAACCGCACCCACTATTTTGCCCACGAACAGCTAGTAGCTAACTAGATAGCCGCATCTTTCACATTTGGAAAATATTTCCCCATCCAAGTGATCAAAATGCGTATTGCACTGTCTGCATGTGTGATGCATCTCAAAATACCCGTCCTCTTCAACCTCCCCAATTCTGTTTGATTCCAGGCTTGTACTCTTGCACTTTATACAGTGACAGCCACACTCAATCTTCGTGCCATTCTCCAATAATGTATGTATAGCTGAAATCACTATACAAATCATTGGAAAAGAAGAGGGAGATACCCATAGAAATTGATGATCACTTTAAGCTTTTTGGAAAGGAACCGTGGGAGGTTGACTATGGCGAGAAATGCGCAGTATGCAACGTTCGCATTGACGAGTATGGTTTCTGTTCCTGCGGTTCTAGCGGGGACTAGACTATTTTAAATCCTGACTGGGAATTTCCAATTTGCAGAATCCATGTTTAGTGTCCGATAGACCTGCCAGGCATCTCCTGACTTGTGCTTGCCCTCATTATACTTTCGCCGTTTAGAATGAATCTTCTGACTAGCGGGGCCATCAAGATTATTAAAAATCCGACTGCCAGCGGTGCAATTATTGGGAATTCGGGCACGACAGTAGTTCCTATTATCGTGATCTCTCCTAAAGTATATGGTTTCATGATTACCCAAACATGAGTCCCGTTGCTGATCAATTGATCAAAAAATATTTTTTGATCATCAAGAAATACCACATATGGCTCCCACAACAGTTCCTGAGGTATTACGGCAGTAACAAACTGTTCGCCGTCATTTACCTTAAAGCTGATCTGTCTTGAGGGCTGATCAAACTCAAACCCTTCAATGCCTGCAAACGTCTGCACCTCCACTACAAACTCTTGGCCCTCCCAGCTGACGCGCTCATGATATTTTGGCACATCAATCAGATACTCCAACACCATCTGGCACCCGTGACACCTGAAACTGTTATCCCCGTCTAGGGAAATTGGCTTTTGATTTATGAATAATGATTCTGCCTCTTCAGGGATGGTAAAAACAGTTGTATGAACATATCTGAAATTCATTGTCCAAATATTATTTTTTAGCGCCAGTACATCATCAAGGTTGTACCTTACAAACAATTCGCCCTGGTCTGGCAGGATGGAGACATAATCATCCCCCTCTGCAATCTCAACTGGTTTTTGTCTGCCTGATGCGTCTATAAACTCCAAATTAGAAATTGTGCCGTCCACCAGCTTCAACTGCCTCATCTCATTAGAGTCCCTAATTTGATGCACCACGACCACATCCCCTTCACCATCAATTGTTACGTCAATCCGTTTCTGACTAATTACAGAGTTGGATTCGCTTTGGGCCTCTGCCTGTGGAACAGCCAAGACCACCGATACCATCAAAAGTCCTAGAATAATTTTAGAGTCCATTTATTCCAACGTAACGTGAACCATCGATGTTTTTTCTAGCGGACAATCATTGCCATCCCTCTCAAGGCTGACAATCTTGTCTGCTACATCCATTCCCTCTGTTACCTCTCCAAATACGGTATACTGCCTATCTAAAAATGCACTATCTGAAGTGACTATGAAAAACTGTGAACCTGCACTGTCCGGATCCTGCGATCTGGCCATGGAAACTATGCCCCGTAAATGGGATCTTGAACTGAATTCGGCCTTGATGTTGTATCCTGGTCCTCCCATTCCCCATGACCCTTTATTGTCCGTCTTTGTGTTGGGATCGCCCCCCTGAATCATAAATTTTGGTATGACCCTGTGAAAAAGAGTCCCATCATAAAACCCGTCTCTGGCCAACTTTTCAAAATTCCTTACAGTCTCTGGAGCCAATTCAGGTAGGAGTTTGAATGAAATCTTTCCCAAACTGGTTTCAATGCTTACTGTACCCATCGAGTTGAATCTGCTGATACATCTTAATAGTCTTTTGCGGAGAGGACTTGGAATATTATTATAGATATTTTAACAATATTGAAAAATTCACAACTATCTGTACGGTTTTCGTTAGAAAATTTATCTATGCAGACTATGTGAAATTTCCCATCCCTATAATCTGAATCCATTAGATGTGATAATTCTGAAATTCCAAAAGTTATAGTCTTATATAGAACAATTAAAATTTAGAATTTATTGAATCGTACAAACCAAAGCACGGTAATTAAAGAAGCGATTAATTCTTATCTTGACAGAGGGGTAACTGACAAGCAGGATATCTACACCAAGGTAGTTGACGAACTCGGCGTTCCAAGACCAACCGTAAGAAGAGTCGCAAGAGATCTAAGAACCGAACTATTGCAGAAAATCCAAATCTTACAGTCAGACATGCCAAAATCAACTACTACCGAAGAAGACGAATAAAGTCGGCTCTTTTTTTCTTTTTAATTATATTATTTTATGATTTTCAGCATTACTATTATAAATAATGAAATTCTTAAATAATTATGGGATATGCCGGCAACCATCTAGCCACAATAGTGACTGGCGTCTTTGCAGCAGTACTGACCGGACTCTGGCCTTTGTTTCTTGATTTTGCCCCCCTGCTCAACTTTATCTTCATCATGGCAGTCCCAATCACCTGGTTTATGACATTTACGTGTTGGATATCCCAAAAGAGTACGGATTACATGCATCATCACGCACCTGCCCATGTTGAAAAAAAAAGCTTGAGTGATACGCAGGTTGTCGAGACCTTGAGCACCGGCTCCCAAATTGGTCTTTCAGAGATAAAACAGATACAAGATGAGCTATCCCTTGAGCTAAACACTGTAAAAGAATCCGTCAAACTCAAAGACAGCGAGATTGAGCGGTTGAATCAGGAAATTTCCAATCTTGAGACCCTCGTTCAGATAGAATCATTGAAATCCGAGTTGGCCAATCTCAAAATGCTTGCCTCCAAAAGAAAAACCAAGTAAACGGTTCTAATCTTTGCAGTGGCAACAAGACTCGCCGTGGTTTTCCTTGCACCCCGGACAGCTGACTGCGCCTCCGAAATGGCATTTGCATGAACACAACTCGGCAGGATCCTTTTCCATACTCAACGACACTCTTTTTACATCATGTTCATATTTACTCTTGCATTTGAAACGGAATCCGTTATTCGGATATATTTAGTGACATGTTTTTTCCAAGACTAATTGTAATGTGGCAGATCTTGCCTAGTCCGAATGCCTCACTGCAGAAATTCATCTTATAATCAATCAAATTATAATGCAATCATGATCTCCCAGATTCAGGGAATCAAAGTTTTTCATCTGTTTGAGAATTCTTACAAGATAAGCATATGCAAATCACTACCATTGATTTTTCAAAGCTGGGATCAGCCATATCTGTTAATCAAACAAATCACATCCCCTGCAAACGTCTGTGGATAATTTTTGAAAACTATGTCAATACTGAATTTTGATCAAATAAGATTAATCCTGATGCAGTTTTGAAGCCATCTTTAGGGTTTCATCAACCATCTCTTCTAGTCTGTTTTTAGCATCCTCATCACTCAGTGAAGTTTCAGTTATGGATTTCGTGGTTAAGAATACGGCCTTTGGGTTTGTAACTACTCTGAAATATGACATCAATTGTGTGACTAGTGTCTGCACGTTCATAAAGCTGATATTTCCTTCACCTAAAATTGCAATTCCTGCCACCTTGCCTGGGGTCTTCTTGTAGTCGATATATTCAAGCAGATTCTTTAACGCCGAACTGAAAAATGAATTATAAACTGGCGAGCCTATCAACCATACATCTGCATCCGTGACGTCATTTGCGGCAGTTTTTGTTGCCTCATTATACTCTACATCCGGTCCTCTGTAGTATTCAACTTGGGCCTCAGAGAGATTGATAAATTTTGTATCCTGGTTTTTTGATTTGGCATATTCAAAAACATGTTTCATTGCCACCTGCGTATTTGCGTTTTTTCTTGGACTGGCAGAAATGACAACAACTTTCATGTCCTTTACAATCTGCCTCTCTATTTAAATTCCCATAATGTGGAGATTAAGCGGGCTTGGAGGGCTTCGATCCCTCGACCTGTAACTTAGGAGGCTACTGCGCTATCCATATTGCGCGTCAAACTGACTCTGCGCTACAAGCCCAGTAAAAAAAAATATTCTTAATTATTTAAGCGTAGTCAAGATTATCCTTGATCATGTCCTGAATTCCCCCCCAATCCTTGTTCTCCTTGTCATTCCATTTTTCAAAAAATACGACATCCCTCAGTTCCAGTCTGGATAGCCATCCCTTGGTTTCAAGATCCGGCTTTTCTGCAAATTCATCAACATGCCCCAGACACAAGTATGCTACAGGTATGACGTGTCCGGGCAGATTCAAAGTCTCCTTTAGTGTCTCATTTGATAGGATGCTTACCCACCCGAGTCCTATCCCTTCAGCTCTAGCTGAGAGCCACAGATTTTGTATTGCACAGCATACGCTGTAGAGTCCCGCCTCTGGAATGCTTGACCTGCCAATTACAAACGGTCCAAATTTTGTTGGATCATACGTTACACAAAGATTGACCGGGGATTCCATGATGCCTTCGAGCTTGAACGAGAGATATTTTGATTTTTTCGGTTCCTCCACCAGCTGCGATGAGCGGGCCTTTTCTTCCTCAAAGGATTCCTTTATTCTCTTTTTTGTATCGGGATTTTTTATCAAAATAAAATTCCATGGCTGGGAGAATCCCACCGAGGGGGCATGGTGTGCGGCATTAAGAATTTTCGACAAGACAGCATCCTCTATCGGCTTTGGGACAAAGTGGGATCTTACATCCCTTCTCGAATAAATTGCCTTATAGAAGCCCCTTTTTTCCTCATCAGTAAAGTTCTCTGTCATCTGTCTTGTATCACCTTTTCTTCTTTTGTTAAACGTTAATAATATCAATTATTTGATTTATTTTTCAATGGGCCTGTAGTCTAGCTGGTTAGGATACCGCCTCGACATGGCGGTGATCATGAGTTCGAATCTCATTAGGCCCACTTTTCAATTAATAACCTGTGTCTTGAAATACTTGTCAGTCTCGCTCCACGAGGTCTGGGTGGTGATTCTTCCGTCGGTATAAAAGCTGGTGATTCTTTCGTTGATCGCATCCTCATAAGTTCTTGAGCTGATCTCGGATTTATCCAGTACGAATGTATTTTTCAGGGGAATCTCTGCACCTGAATAGAACAAGGCTCTTCCGGGAAGTGCAATATCTATTGTGGAGTACAGTCCGGAACCTAGCAGGTCATCATCGCCATACAGCTTATAGTCGATTAGTGCGACTGTCAATGTTTTGGCACTGGGATTCTTTACCAAAAATGTGACCTCGAACTTTGCCTGGTCACTTGCCGTGTTTACATCTATTAGTTTTACACTCATCAGCTCGATCTCGACTTGGTCAAGTTCGATATTATCCAGACTGGCATAGTAAACAATCCCTCCCATCAAGGCAAAAACTCCGATAATAGCCAGATACACTGTCATCTTGCTTTGGAGTGCCATTTCATTGATTTGATATCTGGACAACTAAAAAAGGTTGTCAAGATCCAAATACATAATATTTGATTTAAAATATCACAAACCATGACTGCAATGGAGCAAGCAATTATCACTTGGATTCATCTTGTAGCAGCCGCAATATGGGTCGGAGGTTCCCTGTTCATTGGACTCGTGTTTTCCCCACTCTTGAAAACAATGACCAGCTCTGTTGAGGAACGCATGCAGATTATGATTCGCGTCGGCAAGCGCTTCAACAAGATTGCCGTTCCGTCACTGATTGTCCTGATGGTTACAGGCCTGTACACCTCACAAGCGTTAATTGGAAGGCCTGATCTGCTTGTCTCTACAAGCTATGGGACATTTCTGATTATCAAAATAGCCCTGGTTGTTGCACTAATCGTTACATATGCCGTGCATGTCAGGGTGATTCGGAAGGACGTTGAGGAAAAAATCATGTCAAGCCAAATGTCAGAACCTGAGATTCAAAAACTGAGAAAAAAAATCATCATACTCGGAGAGATAACAGTCGTCTTGTCTGTGGCAATTCTGTTCTTTGCATCGCTACTTGATGCAGGCGTCTGATGCCCCCTCAATTATCACCTCAAACCCGTTACCCGTTCTTCCTATTCCATATCTGCAGCCTGTAATTTTTGATGTGACAAACAAGTTGGTCTCCAGGTGCTTTGTAATTTTTCTTACCTGAAAAACTGTCCTGCCACGACTCAGGCCGGCTGGAACCACCAGCATGTCTGCCAAGTTATCATCAACTGAATGACTTTGAATAAAATTCCCGACATCCAGATCAAACCGGCCTGTCTTTTTGTCATACAGCGAGTCGGCCCCTGCTATCGAAGCATCATCGGCACTAAAAACCAGCAGCGATGCACCAGAATCTAGTGCCTCCTCGGATCTAATCTCCACATCTACACTATATCCTGCGTTGGTCAGCCTGTCTGCGATTTGATCCACACTGCCTTTGATTTCATCGTGTGCGAGTTTTGAAAATGAACAAACCAATCTTGCCTGCCTTGTACTTTGTTTTGAAAACGATGCTGGTTTTACACTGGACGGGTTTACCTGCAGTTCTATCTCCCCGCCGCCCCTGGGATAGTACCCACGCTTTATCAGTTTGAGTGAAAAATCAATTCCCATCCTTGAGTATGCCTCCCTTAGTACGTGCCGGGTATAGTCTGTCGTAGGACTCCAAGGCACGTCTGTTCCTCCCCTGATTCTCAAGCCAAGCCGTCTCTTTGACACTGCGACAACCGGAACCAGGACCTGCAAAATCAATGAGATGCTTCCGGCAGTACCCACATCCTCAACCAAGTTCATGTCTTTAACATTGCCTGGAGTGAATCTTATCTCTTCAGATCCAATCTCCGCTCCAATCACCTTGGCATCTGCCACCTTTTGAAGAATTTTAATCGCCGTAAGGTGCTGCGGCCTCAGTCCGGGAGTCCTTCTATTCTTTCTGATGTTCTCCAAATGAATTGGCCGTCTTGTAATGCATGATAATGTGATTGCTGAGCGGAGAATCTGTCCTCCACCCTCGCCATAGCCGCCGTTGATCCTTAGAAAATCCATGGTTTCCCCTTGGTTGCCACTCTTTATGATAGTTTTTTAAAAAGAGATCCTCCATGGTATGTATGGACGGTCTGCTGATAGGAAGATTCCAGCCCTTTCATCTGGGCCATCTTCAGGCACTACAATTTGCACTATCAAAGGCAGACTGTCTGTGGGTGGGCCTGGGCAGCTCAAACAGACCTGTGGAAAGAGACAACCCGTTTACGGCCCAGCAAAGAAAGGAGATGATTCTAGCATCCGTTGATGACTCCATCAGAGAGAGGATCTCCATTTACTTTATTCCGGATGTGGATAATCATGTCAGCTGGATAGAAAAGATAGATGCAATTGTCCCAAAGTTTGACATCGTCTTCTCCAATGATGATCTGACAAAGCATCTTTATTCAAAAAGAAGCGTTGAGGTACTCGCAATTCCTTTTTTAGACAGGGAGTCATTATCCGGGACAAATATCCGCAACCTGATTGCCAGCGATCAGGATTGGAGGCATCTGGTTCCTGACGGCACTAGAAATTTTTTGGAGAAGACCGGTGCCAAGGATCACCTGAAAGATCTCTAATTATAAATAAACCCCATTCTCATCGGTGATAGATACGTATGGAATATCTTTCAATGCTTCCCGGTCCAACCAACGTGCCTAACAGGGTGATGAGGGCGATGTTGGCACCGATCATCAATCACAGGAGCGATGATTTCGTACAGCTTTACACTGATGTGGTTGCAAAGACACAGCAGGTATTTGAAACGCAGAATGACATTGTGGCCTTGTCGGCATCGGGGACAGGCGCAGTCGAGGCAGGCGTCGTAAATTTGGTTAAAAAGGGTGACAAGATAATCATTCCAGTTAACGGAGAGTTCAGTAACAGACTGGCACAGCTAATCGAGGGTCAGGGAGCAAATATTGTAAAACTTCAAACTCCTCCGGGACAAAATGCGACCTTTGATCAGATTAAAGAGGCATTTGACAACAACAAGGATGTCAAGGCATTCTATGTAGTTCACAATGAGACCTCGACTGGGACCATGGTAAACTATCTTGACAAAGTATCTGACTTGACATCAAGAAACGATGCATTCTATGTTGTCGACTCCGTTTCACTGCTCGGCGGTGCCCGACTGCCAGTAGACAAATGGAACATCGACGTATGCATGACTGGCGCACAAAAGGCAATTGCCGCACCTCCGGGAATCTCCCCGATATCCGTCAGTGCCAAGGCCAAAAAATACATGATTGAGAATCCGCCAAATACAATGTACTTTAATCTTGCACGGTATTTCAAATATTACGATGAGGAAAAACACACTCCCTTCACACCCGCACTCCCGTTGCTTTACGCATACAGAGAGGCGCTATCCATGATGCTAGAAGAGGGGCTGGAGAATGTCTTTAATCGCCACAAGATATGTTCTGCTGCACTGTACGGCGGACTAAGTGCAATGGGCCTGTCTCCATTTGCAAAAGAGGAGGATCGTTCAATCTCAATTGTTGCATTAAACTATCTGGACGGCTTGGAGGACAAGACCTTCAGAAGCACGCTAGCTGACAAATTCAAAGTGCTGGTTGCAGGTGGGTTTGGTGATCTAAAGGGCAAGGTGTTCAGGGTCGGATGCATGGGGGAGGTCAGTCCATACCATGTAATGAGAACCATCTCTGCAATTTCATCCACGTTGGCAATGATGGGGTATGACGTTGATGCCCAGGCAGGACTAAAAACTGCACAGGAAAAATTAAAAGATCTCTAGCCTGACATTACAAGTATTTCTTTGGTGTTGACACGGACCTGCTGTACTCTGATTGAATCTGTTATTGGACATGTGATGATTAGAAGATATGGAATTTTTCATATCTGTGTGCCTAGCATATCATAAATAAAAAATAATAATTTTAAATATCGAGACTGTGATAGGTATCACATGGCATTAAGAGAAGTATCACCTCTCGGAACCGACGAATGGAATCAATTGGTAGCGGAGCTTGAAAAAGAACCCACTGATGAGCAAATAAAGTTCCTCCAAAATTCCGTAGAAAATGGACGGAAACTAAAAGTTCATCGTTAGTTTTTGATTTTTTATGTTAATGCCTGATTCAATAGGTTGTAAAAAAGATGCTAGTATTTTAAATTAAAAACAAATCTTTTTGATATTAATAATTTCAAGTGTAGCAATCCTGAATATGAAGATTACATTAAAGAAGATGCGTATGAAGATCAAGAAAAATCTAGTGCACAAGCTTGGGTATTTGTTCATGAAAATGTAATTGTTGCATGACTCTATCCATTCAGATAATAATTTGTCTTCCATACAGTATAGTCCGAATCACACTCTCTGAATCATGTCAGTATCATTATACAACAAGCATGAATAGGTGATTTCTTCAACCAATATGCCTAGCACGTTATAAATAAAAAATAATAACTTAAATATCGAGTCTGTGATAGTTATTTTATGCCATTAAGAGATGTTAAACCACTGGATGAAAAGCAATGGGCCCAACTTCAAGCTATGTTCAAAGCAGGCCCAACTGATGAATCTATTGCAACTGTAAAGAGAGCACTCAAACGTGCTTCAGAAATCAAAAGAACTTACTAATTTTTTTTTGACTTTGAAGATAAATTTTAAAACTGTCAATGCTGAATTTAAACGATTAAACTCAACTGATTCCATAGACAAAACTTTTGAATCTTCAGATTCCGAATTTACAGAGTATTATCGAGTACAATCACAGTACGATCTTCAAGAAGGACTTGCCAGAACTTATTTGCTAAAAATAGATGGCAAAGTAGTTGGTTATGTTTCAATTGCTATGGCTCATTTGAGAAAAGAATCTACCGAACAAACACGGGGAAAGGAAACTGCTGGAAATATCCCTGCATTATTAATTAGTCATCTTTCTACACATAAAGAACATACAAGAAAAGGAATTGGTACGAGATTAATTGATGGAGCACTTAGAATTGCAATTGAACACTCTCAATATATTGGATGTAGATATCTAATGTTAAATCCAAAAGATGATGAAATAGTAAGAAAATTCTATAAAAATTATGGATTCACATACGTATCACATCTTGAAGATGATAAAGGAAGAGATGCTTTTATCTTAGATATTCAGCAAGGAAAAATACAATCAATTTCCTCTAAAATAACAATTCCTTAGGACACATGACTGGTTTAATGCCAAAGATATTTTGGTAAAATCATAGTAATAGTTACACTGGAAAATTATGAAAACATCCTAGAACTTTCCAGTGTAGAATTTTTCATATCTACGTGCCTAGCACATCATAAACAAAAATGGTAATTTTAAATATCAAGTCTGTGATAGTTATTCCATGCCATTAAGAGATGTTAAACCACTGGATGAAAAGCAATGGGCCCAACTTCAAGCTATGTTGAAAGAAGGTCCAACTGATGAATCTATTGCAACTGTAAAGAGAGCACTCAAACGTACTGAAAACATCAAAAGAGATTTCTAATTTTTTTTGGTTTTGAAGATAAATTTTGAAGCTCTCAATGTTGAATTTAAACAATTAGGATCCAACTGATCCTTGCATCTCTTGGGCAAACTTGATAGTTTTCCTTCAAAATCTTTCATGATTCATTTTTTTGTAAGAATGCCTGTTTTTTCTTATTTTCTATAACATCTTTTGGCAAAATCATAGTAATAGTTGATAGGGTCCCAACATCAGGCAAACAATATCAAAAAACTACTCAAAAGATACAAGAACATCAAAATGATCTATCTGCCAAAAGGATCTCCGTATTTGAATGCGGGGTAGAAATGCCGGCATGATTCAAGAATATGATTTGGACTAGACTGTGCTAGATGCAAATAATCATCTGAGTAAAGGGAGTCATGTAATAAAACAACATGTAGCTGTTTGATAACTATGAAATAAATAATTTGGATTAGATGGGAATCATCTCTAAAAGTTTATTTCTAATTTCTTCTTTGTTTTTATTTGGATAAATTGATGATAGAATATAATCAATGTCAATAAATCGTATTTTGATCTCGATGTCTTGTTTAGTAGCCTTTAATGTTTGAGATATTGAACCTGGAGTTTTAGGCAATATTGCAAATCCTTCTTTTCTGTCATGGTCTCTAAGGTAAAATGCAATTTGAAATCTATCTTCTTCTAATAGTTTATCCTTGTATTTTGTATCGATTATGGTCTTGATTTTATGTTTGTCTTCATAAATTATAATATCTGGAATGATCTCGTATTCCTTATCGGTACCTTCAATTTTCCATGATATAGATCGTTGTTGTTCTTTACTTTGTAATGGATAAAATTCACAAAATAATTTAAAGACAAATTTTTCAAACACTTTATTCATGTCCACAAAAAATGAGTTTACAAATCTAGATTTTTGCTCATAAAAATCTGCTATTCTTATACTGCTTACAATTAATTTGCATAATTCATGTATTTTTTTGTAATGCTGATTCATTTGATTATAATTTATCATTTTAAAATGATTTAAATTAATTTCTTTTTTACTTACTAATCCTTCCAGCAACCCAATCATCCTTCTAATTTCTTTTTTTCTTTCAACATTAATTGTAATGTAATAACATCTCTCTAAACAATACAAGAGAATTTGATTTTCAATATTGTCATACTCAAATTCATCATGCTCACATGCAAATTCTAATTTTGTCTTAGCATCATTTACAATTTGTTGCTGAAAAATTAATCTACCACGCAAATATGGTAAATTATCTTGATGAACAGTATAGGATTTTACTATTCCTCTCTTTAGTAAAACTGACACATGTTTGACAAAAGTTGAGATAATAATCTCTGACAATAAATTTTCTTCATCTTTAAATTTTATTTCGCTTTCAGGAAATATTTCCAAATCTAAATCATATACATAATCAATCAATTCCACAATTCTTTCAATACTTGAAAATTTTGGAGTTATTGTTACTGTAAAATTCGAAAATTGAGCAACTCCAATATGACTTTTAGCCTTCATTATTAATCCATGTTTGATAGGATCTTTAGAAATTGAAAGAATACCTTTTTCTTCAAGTCTTTGGCGCAGTTTCTGATCTTCTTCTTTGAGATTTAGATTTTGTAGAATTTCTTCTAATTTTTGCTCATCTTTATTTGGTGTATGTTTTTTTCTAGGTGATGGCAGTACTTGATATTCTTTGAGTGGTATCAGATTCATGCCGGCAATATGTCTTTTATAGATTTTAGGAATATCTGGGAATCTTTTTTCCATTGATCTTTAATTACCATATTTTTTGAATCAACAAAATCAGAGCCTAGTATCTCTTCGAGTTTCTTGTAATCATCAAAGAAATAATCCTGTAATAAAGGAATAATTTCATTTGCAAATGCAAATTGAAGATCTTTCAAACTTTTTATTTCCATGAAATAAGAATGTCCTACTTGTTTTTCTCGTAATCCTGATTTAACAATAGATTTGTTAATTTCTTCAAGCAATCTTCCTAAAGATATTCCTTCTATGGATTTATCCAATAGTTCAGGTTTGGGCATCAATTCACAAAATGCAAAACGTCTTCTTAACGCCGCATCAATCTGAATTAGGCTCCTATCTGCCGTATTCATTGTTCCAATAATGTAGATGTTTTTAGGAACCGTAAACGATTCTTTAGAATATGTTAAATGTAAACTATGAGCATCTCTTTTGTCTTTTTCAATTAGAGTAATTATTTCTCCAAAGATTTTAGAAATATTTCCACGGTTAATTTCGTCTATTACTAACACATATTTATTTTTTAGATCTGCTGCAGCTTCTTCACAAATAGTTCGAAATATTCCAGATTCTATTCTATAAGTTATCTTTCCAGCTTGAGAATATGGCTTTATGCCTTCTATAAATTCCTCATAGGAATATGATTGATGAAATGTAACATTTCGAATGAATTCCTTTTGCTCTGATTCTATTTCTTCTGGTTCTGTATCCGGATTTAATGTATATGTTCCCTTGTCCGTTCTTCTAAATATTGATGAATCTCCATTTTTTTGAATATCAGTAGACATTCTTGTAGCTAAAGATATTCCTGGTGTTTTTCCTTGCGTTTGAATTAATCCAAGCTTGAGTCCTTGCTCTAAGATTTCATCAAAATGCATTGGTTGATTTTTTTCACTTAGAATTTTAATTGCAGCATTTCTGAATGTTAAAGTGGATTCTAATGAATTATCTTCAATGATTTTTTTGGCCAAGTTTGTTGCAGTATAGGTCTTGCCTGTACCTGGTGGACCATAGAAAATAAGTTGTTTTTTCTTTAGTAAGATATCTGCATACTCTGAACTCATATGTGGCACCTTTACTTGATCATCTTTTGTATGTTTACCTAACAATACATCCATCATTCCATCTCTTTTTTTGATAACTTTACTACATGTTGCCATGAGTCCTACTAAACTCCCACTTGGTAATTCATCTGATCTAATGGGACCTTGATTCAACCATACCACATCTCGTCTATGGTGATAAAAAGAAAGAGTAGCATTTCGATAATAATCATTTACAACAATGCCAAAATCAATAATCTCTTGTTGCCCTTTGGTTAACACAACCAAATCTTTTCGTTTGATTTTGGTAAAATCGAGAAAACTGCCTTCGTCATCTTTAGGATAATTTCTCTTAAACTCTTCACGAATTTGTTCGTCTGTAAGATTTGTTATGTCCTCAACCTTGTTCCATCCTACTCCTATGGAATTAGTCCTACGAAATTCTTCTAAATATGGATATTTTTCTTTAGAGCTTCCTGGAAGGATATGCCACAAATCAAATTGTCCAGAAGTTAAATTATTTACATGCCATTCAACAATTTTTTGTCCACAAACTTTCAAACACTCTGAAACATCGTGGGGAATCTCTTCGGGAATTAATGCTGCAGTTTCTTCACCAAACACTACAAATTTTGCTAGTATTGAAGATGCTGTTTTGAGTGCATCATCCATTCTAAAATCATGTCTATCAAAATTTAATAGTTTTAGATTATCTTTGATTTCTTTCAGAGGTGCAGAAAATCCATTTTCATCTCCTTTTTCAAGTAAAATTTTGATAATAATTGGTTGATAATTTACTTGCATAGACATTGTTTCTTTTAGAAATCGCAAGAGAGCAGATTCTATGTTATTAGATATTGGCATGCCATTCTTTGCAACAACTGTTTTTTTAATTTTATGCTTTGTTGCATGACATGTCCAAACCGCAAGCAAATCAATGAATTACTATACCTAAAATCAGAGTTATACTACAAAATGTCAATCACAGCTTGGATACTTCCCTGTACATCTCTTGGGCAAACTTGATAGTTTTCCTTCAAAATCTTTCATGATTCATTTTTTTGTAAGAATGTCTGTTTTTTCTTATTTTCTATAACATCTTTTGGTAAAACAACCACCTTTCAATTTCATGGGTTCTAGTTTGAAGACCTCATCAAGGTTTAACTTGATATTCTAAAGTGATTCTTTCATGTCAACATAGTCTGAAATCATATGTTATCTGTGTGAATTCCTTATTTATGCTAGATTATTCTCAAGTCTTGTCCATCAAAAAATATTACACTAGTGGTATTCTGATTTCAAAAATAAATACAAGTATGTTCAAAGAAAGATATGATTTTAGAGTCAAATTTTTGTCTATTTCAAATGATCCAAACTAGAAATTTTTTACACCTTTCAGCACAAATCACAATTGAGGAAATTACGGTTTATAAGATAATAAAAATGATACAACAACCAGAGGTCGGAAATTTATGAATAAACAAGTCAACTATACAATGTACAAGAATGAAATTAAATTCGTTGAAAAATACCGAGAAGCGGCATGCGCTTTGGGCCAATTAACCAAAAAAGATCATGTCGTGTTTAAAGAATTACATAAAATGGTAGACACTTGTCTTGATGAAAAAGTATCACAGAAAAGCTTTAAACGATGTGTCAAAGGAATGATTATGCAAGGACTAGTTTTAGAGACATTTTCAATTGACCTAAAATTTAGGATTGAATTATCCCTAATTGGCAAAGACGTACATCAAATGATTCGTAAAAATAACGATCATTTAGTAGCAATAGATCATTATTAGAATAATCCAAGATTTCTAGCTCTAATTTTTATCATTATTTTAATAAAATGAAAATAATGAATCTGTGGGTTTGACAGGTGTTAAATTACAGATATCCCCTAGGTTTAACTTAATATAAGGAAATTCGAGATCGATCACATTGACTTTCAATAAAGGTTCACTAATTTTAGTGGATTATACTGCAAAGGTAAAAGATACAGAAGAAGTATTTGATACGACAATTGAGGAGGATGCAAAAAAATACTCCATTCATGATCAAAATCTCCAGTATCACCCAAAACTGATCTCAATTGGCGAAATCTCTTATCCTGTTCTAAAAGGACTTGATGAGGCACTTGCAAAAACATCCGTTGGCGATAAACTCATAGTTGAGGTAACACCAGAGAAGGGTTTTGGTGAAAGAGATTCTGGCAAAGTCAGAATGATCCCTATTAGGAAACTAGGAGATGATGCAGAGAAAGTTACAGTGGGTGATTCCATTGAAGTTGATGATAAAAGAGGAATTATTCGTTATATTGGGTCCGGCAGAGTTCAAGTCGACTACAATCACAGGTATGCCGGAAAGACAATCCTGTTTGATGTGAATGTCATCAAGTCACTGGATACTCCAAATGACAAAGTCGATAGCATTCTCAAAAACAAACTGTTCGTTGATGATGCAAAAATCGTGTTTGATTTGAAAGACAAGGAGGCAAACATTACAATTCCCGAGGAAATTTTCCGTGCCGACGGATTACAAATAACAAAGCACTTTATCCAACTAGATGTCTTCAAATTCGTTCCTACTTTGGAAAAAATAAATTTCATTGAAACGCATCTCAACAAACAATCCAAGGAGGAAAAACCAAAGACAACCTCTGAACCAAAGACAACCTCTGAACCAAAGACAACCTCTGAACCAAAGACAACCTCTGAACCAAAGACAACCTCTGAACCAAAGACTGCTTAAATTATTCCAGTACTCTTTGCCAAGTTAAACGCTCTTTTCTCTGTCATTTTAACTTCCTTTAGAATGGTGTATCTTTCAGGTCGAAGATCCTGTGCAATCATTAGGGCCTTTACAATTACTTTTGGTTCTATTCCAATCTGTTTTGCAGATGTCGGGGCCCCCACGTCCCTCAGTGTCTTTACAATCTTCTTCCAATCCTGTCGTTGCAACTTTGCTATCATGATGGAACCCAGACCGCATTTTTCCCCGTGCAGTCCTATTCCCGGAGCAAGTTTGTCAAGTGCATGTGAAACAAGATGTTCTGCACCAGAACACGGTCTGCTGCTTCCGGCAATGCATGATGCGACTCCCGCACTGATCAACCCCTCCACAATCACTCTGGCATCCAATCCCTTCCTTGCAAATTCAGTAGAGTTCTCCATGACAATTTTAGCGCTCATCAGGGCCAAATTTGCCGCGTATCTGCCATAGTACTCCTTCTTCTTCTTGTGACCCAGCTGCCAGTCATTTACCGCTATAACATTTGCAACAAGGTCCCCGCAACCGCTTGCAAGCAGTTTTGCCGGGGCCTTTTTGATAATATCAATATCCACAAAGACACCCATCGGCGCAGTTGCCACTATGGAATGCGGCTTGTCACTCTTTACAGACACGAATGGACTGGCCATTCCGTCATGAGATGCGGCAGTCGGCAGGCTTACAAACGGCTTGCCCAAATTATACGAGATCAGTTTTGCAGTATCCACTGAGCGACCCCCTCCAATCCCCACAATCAGATCCGAACCGTCTTTTTTAACGTCCTTTTGAATCTGATTCAGTGACTTTATCTGATTATCTATCGAGGTATGCCAAACAAATCGAATCTTTTTTGGTTTTAGTGATTTCTCAATTTTTTTCTTTAGTATCTTTTGGACGTTTGTCCCGGCAATCAAGGACACCTTTCTTGGCCTGTTCAATGAAGCAAGAAATTTTCCAAAGTCACCGATGTTCTTCTCTCCAATCTCGATGAGCCTAGGCAATTCCATCCTGTGTGGTTGCATGTGATCCTGATTTTTTGTCATTATTTATGATTTCCAAGGATCAAAAAGTTATTTAAAAGGGTGAGATGTCACCTACTTTATCTTAGTAGGTGTATTTTGTCAAATAACGTTGAAGAAAAAATTCTGCATGGGACTACCACAGTAGGTATCAAGGCTAGAGATGGTGTCGTATTATGTGCCGACATGAGGGCCAGTGCAGGCTATTTTATCGCAAATAACAATACCATGAAGATTCAGCAGATCGATCTGCACGCAGGCCTGACCCTGGCAGGCGGTGTGGCAGATGCCCAAAATATCGTTGATATCCTACGCTATCACTCAAATCTTCACAGGGTTGACAAGCAAGACTCGATCTCGATTCACTCCCTTGCAAGGCTCTGCTCGCTGATCTTCCACCAAAACCGGGGTTATCCGTTCATGGCCGATATCCTGCTTGGCGGATATGACGCAGACGGCCCCTCATTGTTTAACGTGGACATGTTTGGCTCAGTTGAAGAAAAGTCATACGTCACAACCGGCAGCGGCTCTCCGGTGGCCTATGGTCTTCTTGAGGAAGAATACAAGGATGATCTTACAATTGAAGAGGCAAAACAGGTAGCCCTCAGAGCTGTTAAAGCCGCAATAACTAGAAACATTGGTACAGGCGATGGAATTAATATCGCCGTCATGGACAAGGATGGTTTTCGTCTATTGACCGATGAGCAAAAGAAAGCCATCATCAAACTTTAGTGATTTAATGCAACGAAAATATCAAGAAAAAGAGTTACCTCCTACTAGCCAGAATATAATGGCCACCATACTGCAAAGTATACCCAAGGAGGCAAGCGTTACAAAGATAGAGTACGAGGGGCCAAGGATCGCCCTTTACACAAACTCCCCGCGCTACCTGATGGAGAACAACGACACAATCTCCAACCTTGTCAACATAATCAAGAAAAGGATTGTAGTCAGAACCGACGAGTCAATTAGAAAGCCTGAGGATGAGACAAGAAAAATTCTGGCAGATCTGGTTCCAAAGGAGGCAAACCTGCAAGGAACTCTTTTTGATACAACCAACGGTGAAGTGTCAATTGAAGTAAAAAGACCCTGGCTGTTGCAAAGAAATGCAAAGGAATTCAATCACGCCGAAGTTACCGAGAAGATAGGCTGGAAACTGCGAGTCAGAAAGGCCACCACCATACCATCACGTACAATCCAGACAATCAACGCGACTCTAAAACAATCATCCTCTGAGAGAAGCAAGCAGCTCAAGCAGGTGGGTGATGAAATTTTCAGACCCAGACTGTCCCAAAGGACTGAGGTATCCCTTCACACCCTCGGCGGGTTCGGTCAGGTGGGAAGATCATCGATGTTATTGACCACCTCTGAAAGCAAGATTCTCATTGACAGCGGTATCAACCCCGGTGCACGTTCCCCAATGGATGCATTTCCTAGGCTGGACTCTCTGGATATCACGCTAGACGAACTTGATGCCATAGTTGTCGGACACGCACACTTGGACCACACCGGATTTCTGCCGGCATTGTGCAAATATGGGTACAAAGGCCCGATTTACTGTACCGAGCCCACGCTGCCCATGATGAATCTGATCCAACTCGATGCAATCAAGGTGGCTGCCGCCCAGGGCAGGACTCCAATTTATGCCGAACGCGACGTAAAACAGGTCATGAGGCAGACAATAACCATACCCTATGGGACAGTAACTGACATCTCACCTGACATCAAGCTGGTCCTTGCAAATGCAGGCCACATTCTAGGCTCGGCGCTGTGCCACTTTCATATTGGAAACGGTGATCACAACTTTGTCTATTCAGGCGATATTAAATTTGGAAAGAGCATACTGTTTGAGGCTGCTAGTTGGAATTTTCCAAGGGTTGAGACCCTGCTGATTGAAAGTACGTATGGTTTGAAGGAGGACATTCAGCCAACCAGGCAACAAGTAGAGTCCTCCTTTATCAACGCAGTAAATAACACGCTGGCAGACGGCGGCAAGGTCCTGATTCCAATCCCTGCAGTCGGACGTGCACAGGAAATCATGATGGTAATCGATCATTACATGAAGTCAGGGGAGATGGTTGAGGCACCGGTCTTTACGGAGGGAATGATCTCAGAGGCATCGGCAATCCACGAGTCCTATCCCGAATACCTTGCACGAGAACTCAAGCAGAAGATACTGGAAACTGATGATAATCCGTTTGATTCAGAATACTTTACCAACATCGAGCATGCAGATGCCAGGGAGGAACCCATGAGGGATGACTCGCCATGTATAATCCTGGCGACATCCGGAATGCTCGAAGGCGGACCTGTCCTGGAATATTTCAAAAACATCGCACCTGACAAAAAGAACAAGGTACTGTTTGTCTCTTATCAGGTAAATGGAACAATGGGAAGAAGGGTCCTTGATGGTTCCAAACAGGCAACCATGCTGGGCAAAGAGGGAAAAGTCGAAGCCGTTTCAATTAACTGCGGCGTTGAAAAGCTGGATGGCTTTAGTGGGCACAGTGACTACAACCAGCTGATGTCGTTTGTGCAAAGACTAAGGCCAAAACTCCGCCGTGTATTGGTCAATCACGGGGAACGCAAAAAGTCAGAAAACCTTGCAATGAATATCAGACGAATGTACAAGGTTCCTGCACATTATCCGCAGGTTCAAGAGGCAATAAAATTATTTTAGATCGTATTCCGGTTTCCAGATCTTTATATTCGATGGGGCAATTATGATTCTCTCCTCACCCAGTCTTGCAATCTCTGCATCCTCTGTCTTTGCAATGGAATACAACTCTTCAACCACCTTGCGAAGTTGGTCCACATCCTTTTGTGCCAATGGCGTGACCCTTAGAATCAAGATCATGTTCTTCTTGATGTCCTCCTTGATAGAGTGGACATCGCTGATGTCCCTAATCGTTATGGCCTTTAGATATGTGGAATTTTCTTGCTTTTGCATCCTTGTTGAAAATGAGATCTACTTCCTCAAAAACTCTTCCTTAGTTGTAACTAATTTTTTAAAAATTTCACGCCTACATTCTGAATTTAAGATAGGACTGCTCTTTTGCGCATTCTGCGCTAATCTCATCAGTCAGATCCCCGTTTTTCACGGAGACGACACCCTGTTCGGTCTTTGGCGCATCTGAATATCTCAGAGTCACCGATGATGCAAACTCCACATGCAGCTTTGCATTTTTGCCGCGCAAGATTGAGACCGGTCCCACATAGTCCTTTGCCTCAAGTACAATGTCACCAGGCAGTGCAAGTGCCTTTATCATTTCATTCTCATCCTTGTTTCTTCCAACGACAAACTTTGTCTCCTCATCCAATCTAAAGTGCCTTCCAATCTTTAGCAGATCGATCTCGTTGATTGTCGGAGTCTCTATGTGATCAAACAAATCCTTGGCCTTGATGCCAAACTGCGGTTCAGTTAACAGGCAACCGCCACCTGCATTCGGAGGGTTTTCAATCCCGTATTCCTTGGCCATCTGCATCTGGATCTTCCTCTGCCTTCCCTTGATCATGCCGAGATTCTCCCTCTTGATCAAACCGTCTTTTTCGGCATCTGTTGGTGGCAGCAATCCTGCAGATAACGGCCTGAGAATCTTTCCCTTCAAATTAGACTCGTTCTCAATGATGTGCAGTGACGGTGCATGCTGGCTCATCGGGCGCTGGCCTAGCACCTCGCCTGAAATGATAAACTCCGCACCAATCTCCTCCATGTGTTTTTTTGCAGCATCAAACATCATTGTCCTGCAGTCGACACACGGATTGAACCCCGCACCGACTCCATGCTTTGGATGTTTTAGCATCTCAATGTACTCATCACCTAGATAGACCGTCTTCAAATTTACATCAAGATCATCTGCCCTCTCTCTAATCTCAAAACCGCATCCTCTCCCACAGTCAAAATCACAAAACGGAGTCTTGATTGCAACAGCTGATACCTCAAAACCCTGTTCCTGCATCATTCTTACTGCAAGCTGGCTGTCCAATCCTCCCGATAACAGTGCAACTACCTTCTTCTTCTCTTCGGCCACTGCGATCTGGTTCAATTTTCCATATACAAACTTTGCATCATACATAAATTGAGAATTGCAGATATCCCTGTATGAAGCAGCGCAGAAAGAATCTTCTGAAACATGCCCAAAAAATGGATTGTGACACCTTGGTCGCATTCGAGCCTGAAAACCTGTTTTACATGACGGGGTTTTGGGGCGAGGCAATCGGCCTGCTTGAAAAAAATGGAAAGACCACCATAATTGCGCCTGAACTTGAGGTTGGCAGGGCAAAAGAAGAGTCTGTGGATTGCGATATAGTCACTGCAGAACGAGGAGAGGGCCTGATTGCTCCGGTTCTCAAAAAAATCAGAAAAAACAAAGTCTGCACCGACTGCCAGAACTATTCTGTAATGACGTCCTTGAAAAAATCAGTTCCAAGGATAAAATCCTCCACTGATCCGTTTTACGGTGCCAGAATCATAAAGGATGAGAAAGAGATCAGAATCCTCAAAAAGGCCTCGGGAATCATCGATGAGATGTTTC
The DNA here is from genome assembly GCA_965206745.1 of Candidatus Nitrosopumilus sp. Taxonomy (GTDB): domain Archaea; phylum Thermoproteota; class Nitrososphaeria; order Nitrososphaerales; family Nitrosopumilaceae; genus Nitrosopumilus. The sequence continues at coordinate 141,763 of OZ242220.1, forward strand.
AGGTCTGTACTGAAAAAATGAGGGCCGGCCAGAAAGAGTCCGAACTGCAAACAATTCTGATGACGTATGCAATGGAGCAGGAAATGTTTGACACCGGATACAAATCCACACTCAATCCGTTGATCATCGCCGGAGGTGGAAACGGCGCACTGCCCCATGCCCAGGTTACAAACAGAAAGTTCAAGAAGGGTGATCTGGTGGTATGTGATATTACACTGAGGTACAAGGGATATGTCTCTGATGCAACCAGGACGTTTGCACTTGGAAGAATCCCGTCACAGGCAAATGACGCATACGAAGTTGTCAAAGAGTCCCAGATGCTGGGCCTAAAAGCTGTCAAGCCAAATGTTAATTGCAAGGACGTTGATCTTGCATGCAGGAAGTACATTGATGATAAAAATTACGGCCGATACTTTATTCATTCAACGGGACACGGAATCGGGTTGGAGGTCCACGAGCTGCCGTGTATCTCTTACAGAAGCAGTACAAAGTTAAAGGAAAACATGGCGATAACTGTGGAACCGGGAATCTACATTGAGAACAAGTTTGGAATCAGGATAGAGGACTCCCTGATTGTAAGGGACAGGCCGATTGTAATGCACAAATTCACCAAAGACTTGGTCACAATCTGAGACTAGTCGTAGTAGTTTACCAGCTCAATGATGTGTTTTGCCTCTGGATTGTTTGAGGTAATCTCCTTGGAGGTCTTGTCTACATTCCAATCATAGTACATCTGGCCTTTGTGCGATTCAAAATTTAAAATTATCTTATATTCTTCAGAATCCAGACTTGCAACGGTCAGATCAACTGTAGTTTTTTTATGGTCAAAGATCTTTTCATCTGGATACTCCTCACCTATCCTGTCCTCTATTGCCTCCATCACGGTCAGTCCTGAGCCGTCTGGACCGTTATATTTCATCAGGATATCTACTATCTGCTGATTCTCATCAGAGAACTCTGGAAGACTCTTTTCGAGCGTACCCTTGGTATACTCTGGGATGACAAATACCACCAGCATTGCAATCAAAGCAAGGTAAATCGGCGCCCTTTTTTTAAGAAATGACTTGAAATCGTTCTTTTTTGGCCTGTCCTCTTTTTTATCCCCTTCCTTCTTCCTGTCTTTAGTCATTATCCTCCCAATCTAATTTTTGGCACTTAGAATTAAAACTTGCCAAGGAAATAGAATCTCACCATCCTTCTTTGTATATGGTGCAGTTTTATCTCTGACCAGCTGTTTTAACTCCCTTCTTTTTGAATAATCCAGCTCGCTTAGCTTTTCTTTGAGCGGCTTTGCAATGTATTTCAGATAGTTTCTCCAATAATCCTCAAATTTTCCTGGACTGTAATCAAAGATGTATTCCTTTACACTGATTTTTGAAAACCCTGCCCTCTCCACCTCTTTTCTCAGGGCAGATTTTGTTCCAAACCTGTCAAGATCCGGGGAACCCGGCGGAACATAGTCCGGAATACACCTGGCAACTGAATCAATTATGTTGCCAAAGAAGGGAACTCTGTCCCTGCTTCCGTGGACCGAGATTCCGATACTTCCCGATTTTTTGAGGTTGTTTTTCATATTTTTCAGTGCCTTTTGAGCATTAGGAAAGAAGAACAATGCGTATTGACATGTGACGACATCAAACTTCTTGGAAAAATGGAACCTTTCAGCATCCGTATTTACAAAATCCACGTTTGATCTTTTACCGTTCCATTTCTTTGCAATCTTGATTGCAGTACTTGAAGTGTCTACACCTACAACATATCCTGTTCTCCCCGTCTTTCTCTGAATCTCATTTGTAACTGCTCCCGTACCGCACGCGACATCCAACACGGCATCACCTGCGCTGATCCTTGATAGTTCCACCAATTTTTTTGTACTTTGAAACGGCCCCTTGTCCATACTGGCCCACCTCTTGTGATATCTTGGGGCAACCTCGTTCCAGATTTTCATATTTCGTTGCTTGTATTCCAAATGAGTGAGCTTCATCCTATATCGCTATACGATCCTTGATCTATTTTATGTAATCCCCTCAAAATCCGATTTCAACGCCCTGCCTGTTTCATAGTATTCGTGTTCCAATTCTTCATCATCTGCCTTTGAGAACCTTCCTGCTTGCTGATTATTTCATCTCTGACTTTTTAAATTTTGACTCGATCTGCTTTCTGATGAGTTTGGCAATCTTTTCTTTATCCATCCATCCTGTGACAATGTTTTTTTTGGCATCCACAATGATCACCTGATTCTTTTTGGGATTCTTCCTGTATCTGATCGAACCGACGTCATTTGCCACAATCATGTCCGCTGATGATTCCCTTAATTTTTTTTCAGCTGACTTGACTAGTTGGTTTCTTGTCAGGTTTGCCTCTGCCTTAAAACCAACAAGCAAGACATCCTTTTGATATCCCCTTATCTGATCTATGATCTTTGGGGTCTTTTTGAGGCTGATGCTGATTCTTGACTTTGAACTTTTGATTTTATCTTTGCCTTGAACCACGGGCACATAGTCTGCAACAGCTGCTGCCATGACCACAACATCAAACCTCTTCTTTAGTTCTGACTTTACCGCCAAATGCATCTCCTTACTGGATAGAACATTGATGATCTTTGCACCCTTTGGGGGTCTTTCTTTTCCTGGACCATAGATGAGCGTCACTTTGGCTCCTGCCAAAATTAATTCTGATGCCAGGCTCACTCCCGTCTTTCCAGAACTGTGGTTTGTAATTGCACGCACGGGATCTATTGGTTCGACGGTCGGTCCTGCTGTGATCAGTATTTTTTTGTCCTTCAGTACGGATGAAAAGCCGAATTTTTTCAACACCTTTTCCAAAACATCTTCTGGTTCTGGTGATTTTGCCTTGCCCTCCACCAGGTTGGGAGAATGAAACTCGATCTTGTCCTTTAGGAATTTGATGTTTTTTTTGACCGCAGAGTTTTCATACATTGATGCATGCATTGCAAGGCACATCAAAATTGGAATTTTTGATCCAAACCCCACTGTAAGCACCGTTGATACGGGCGTATCGTCAATCCCATTGGCCAGCTTTCCCAATGTGTTTGCAGTCGCAGGATACACTATTATCAGATCAGACTGGTTGTAATCTGCCAATCTGATGTGTTCTAGCTTGCCTGTAAGTTTTGTAATCACCTTGTTGCCAGTTGCCCACCTGAAATATTCTGGCTGAATAAGCTTTGTGGCCGCACTGCTGGCAACACATGTTACATCTGCCCCGTGTCTCATCAGCAATCTTGCAAGTTCAATTGCCTTGTAAGCTGCAACGCTGCCTGCCACGCACATTACGATTTTCTTACCAGACAATTCCGATCCATGAGAGCTGACTATGTCTAGGGACGGATGATCCTTTGCCTTTAGTTTCTTCTTAACTGCCAAACTCTTCACGTAACTTTTCCAATTCCTCATCATCCATTGAAAACGTGTGCTCCTTGGCGGGAAATGAGCCTGATTTCACATCGGATCCGTATCTTTGAAGTGATTCTACTATATCTTTAGACAAATTCATGTACCTTTTGGCAAATTTTGGCCTGATTTTATCATACATGCCTAACAGATCCTGAACAACCAGTATCTGTCCGTCACAGTTAACTCCAGAACCTATGCCTATGGTCGGAACACTGACTGACTCGGAGATAATCTGTGCAACCTCGTGACTTACCATCTCCAACACAATGCTAAAGACTCCCGCATCCTCTAGCTCCTTTGCATCCTCGATTAGCTTCATGGCAGAATCCTTTGTCTTGCCTTGGACCTTGTAACCGTCCAAAAGCATTGTAGTCTGGGGCTGAAGTCCAATGTGTCCCATCACTGGAATTCCCACATCAACTATTGCACTGATTGTCTCGGCCATGATTGACCCGCCTTCAAGCTTTACTGCGTCTGCACCTGCCCTGATCAATCTTCCGGAATTATTTATGGCATCCTCAATGCTTGCCTGGTATGACATAAAAGGCAGATCAGCTACCAGCAGGGAATTCTTTCTTGCCCTGCCAACGGCTTCTGTAAACATGCACATCTGTTCCATTGTTACGGGAATGGTATTCTCATATCCGAGCATCACCATTCCGGCGCTATCTCCAACTAGCAGCACGTCGGTTCCTGCCTTATCACACAGTGATGCCAGAGTATAGTCATAGCTTGTAATTGCAGAAATTTTCTTCTTTTCTTTCTTCATGTTGATGATGTCCTGGACACTTTTATGCAATTCTGGCCCTCCTTGACAAATTATTTCTAATCTGGGTTATGTTCTCCCTCAAGTTCTTCTTGTTGTCAAAATCGGCAATTATTTTTTGGAGAGCCTTTCTATTTTTTTTTGAGAGTCTCTTTGACTCATCAATTAGCAGATCAATTGCCCGCGTCACATTATCTACAATTGTAATGTTTGCAGCCTGTGAAGTTCTAGAGAGGGGATTCAGATCAAATGTTATGACTGTCTTTCCCGCCCTTCTTAGTGCCATGGTCCTGTCCCCGTCTTCCAAAGGAACCAGGACGACATCTGCTGCAAAAATTCCGTCCTTGTCCACAATTCTTCTTGCAGAATCAATCCCTGGCAGCTTCTTAGATGAGTCAGTTTTTGAGCCTAGGACTTTGTCTGCCCCGTTCTTTTTGAGGGTCCTGATGATTGCCTTTTTTCTTTTTTCATCTGCATAAAACAGGTTCACCTCCAGCCTTGCATGGATCTGCCTTGAGAGTCTTACAACTTGTTTTGGACACAGTGCTGCCATGTTCCCATTAACTGAGATGACTGGCATCTCTGCCACGAGCAGCTGAGCGGCTGCGGCCTTGATGGCATGCAATGCAGTCCTTCCTGTCTTCTCCCCTAAAAGATAATCAAAGGCCTCACCCCTGCCCTGGGCTAGGAGGCCTTCTTTTGCAACCAGCCCGTTCTCAAATCCCCGAACCAGCTTCTCACGAATCAAAAGTGATTTGGCTCTTGGATGTGATTTAGGAATTAGCGGCATGATCTTTAGTTACTTAGAACTCTGGCCCCATCATCATCCAACTCTGATCTTATCAAAATTCCATCAGGATATCTCTGCAAAATTTCCAAAACTCTGGATTCATCTTTTTGCGGTACCATCGAAAAGATTGTCTCGCCAAAAAGGGCAATCCCGCACTTGATGTTATTATCGGATAACTCTCCAACTATCTTCTGCATTCTTGGAGTCATAATATCTACATACTTTGCAAATTCCAAGGACATGTCCTGAAAGTGATCATAGTCCCTTGACTCCAATAATCGGTTTACCATCTTGCCTCCCAGCCCGTTAATCTGTGGCAGACGTTCTTTGATGAATTTGTTTGTGGATATGGGGGAGAAGCAGATCATGATGATTGAAATTTTTTCTGTTACGATCTTTTCAACAAGACCAATTCCTGGCGCACCTGCCTTGATGCGAATCTCAAATCCCCCGTGATAGGATGCCAGAACGTCTCCTAGTCCTGTCTTACAGTTGACTTCGGCATTGTGGGCAATTTGACCGACTGCCGTTCTCTTCAATTTGGTTCCAAGCCCTTGATCCAATGCAAATGACAGTGACAGTGCAACTGCGCTGCTAGAACCCAAGCCATAGCCGACTGGAATAGATATGTTGTGCTCTATCTCAAAGAACATGTCTGAAAATTCCCCTAGTTTCAAAAATTCATCTAGCACGTACTGTGAAACATCCGTCTTGTCTGACTGATACCCGTTTGTTGTAATTTTAAAATTTGATTCCCGGCTGCCCCTTCTCTGAATCTTTACCCTAGTTGTGACTCCGTGTTTGATTGAAAAACCTGCACCCATGGATCCCAGACTCTCTGAATCCTTTTGATTGCCCTCTAAATGGGCCTTGAAGAAACCTGTGATGTGTGCTGGACAAAATGCCTTTGCTTCCATTAATTTGAGTTTAAATTCTACACAAAATATAAGAATATGGCTTAAATTACTTAAATTAGTATAAATTGACTAAATTCATTCGACGCCTACAGAGGATTGGTAGCAGCATATTGGTATCACTGCCCAAAGAGTGGGTTGATGCAAATAATCTTGACAAGGGCAGCCAGGTTGAACTTGATACCGGCCAGGATAGCATCTCCCTGTCTGCCAACAAGGAGACCCGGCCAACAAAGGAGATTGTGATCTCCTACCCGCTACCAAAGGAGGAGAACATTGTTGCAAACATTACCGGCGCATATCTTTTGGGATACGATGTCATCATAATCAACTCAAAGTCCATCCTTCCAGGCAAAGATAGGGAGGAGATCAGAAATTCGATGAGAAGGCTAGTTGGAATGGAGATCATTGAAGAGGACGCATCCCACATTAACATGCAATTTCTTTTAGATGCAACGACACTCAATCCGTCAAAAATTCTCAAAAGGATGAGCTCTATCGCGCTTGGCATGTATGATGATGTACTAAACGGATTAATCGCAGATGACAAGTCCAATCTTCAAACACTGTCAAACCGCGACGTTGAGGTGAATAGACAGTATTTCCTGCTTGTCCGTTTAATTCGCAGCACACTAGTTGATAAAAGACTCTCCAACGCATTTAATCTGGAAAATATAGACATACTTGATTACAGGGTTGCTGCAAACGGTCTTGAAAATGCCGGCGATTCCATCGTCGAGCTCTCAAACTTTATCCTGAATTTTTCACTATCAAAAGAGCTCTCTAACAAAATTCATGATGTGGTAAAGGACTTTAACAAACTTGCCGAAAAATGCATCGATGCCTTCACAAAGCCTGATAGATTCTTGGCCATAGAGGCCATCTCAATGCATAAAAAATATGAGAAGAGACTCAGTTTACTCAAAACCACACTAGGCAGCAAAAAACAGATTCCCTTGGATTTTCTTGATTTGGTCTACATGTTTGAGAGAATCGCGCAGTCCTGGGCTGATGTTGCAGATCTTGTACAGCCCATCTATAATGAGTAGCTAGCATAATTTTTTCTTTGCAGCATATGTCAGGACCGCACATATCGTTTTTGAATCTTGAATCTTGCCAGTCTTTATCATTGATACAAGTTTTTTAAAATCCATTTTTACCACGGACAATATCTCATCCTCGTCTAGTTTCAGGCCAGATGTCTTCTTTACACCCGAGGCCACAAAGCAGTGGATTACCTCTGCATTATACCCAATTGACGGATAGTACGTGATTAGGGGGGTCATCTTTTTTGCCCTGTATCCCGTCTCCTCCTCCAACTCCCTAAATGCGCATGTTACGGGCTTTTCTCTCTTTTCCAGCGTGCCTGCAGGGATCTCCAGGACATACCCGTGTGGGAATCTGTGCTGTTTTACAAGAATCACTTTTTTATCCTCGTCAAAGGCAAGCATTGCCGCAGCTCCCCTGTGCTTGATGACCTCCCGCTTGACTCTCCTGCCTTCTATCTTTCCGTCATAGACACTAAGGCCCAAAATCCTTCCTTCGTAGATCTTTGTCTCCTTCATGTAATATGTGTAAAATTAGACTCTGTTAAGTTATCGGATCTTGCCTTGAAATTTTCAGTCTGATATATTTGAAACTATATTGATAACAACAAAGATTGATGCATCAATTACCGATAGTATTTCTGACAGATGTCGTGTTCGCAACAAACCACATCTGATGTTTAGTCTCCAATTTCACAGCATCAAAATGATTGCTTCGAATTATTTTAATATCTTATATTTTACAAATTTGTATTGGCTGGAAATGCAATACTGGTACTAGCAGTGCTATTTGTTGGTATAATGACTATTCCGGCATATGCAGAATCCTCTCCACGGGAACAACTCAAAGACGGCATTCCAATAAACCAGATCCAGTGCGGTGAGGAAAAGACCCTCATACAGTCAGCTGCAGGCAAGCCTGCATGCGTCTTTGGTGCCACCTTGGAGAGACTCCTTGTGCGTGGATGGAGCATTATAGAAATCGAGCCGGCCCCTGAACCTCAAGTGGTATTAGACACACCATCTGACCAACCGACAGAAGAGTATTCTCCTGAAGATGACATCATGTATCTACTAGCTCGTGGCCACATCACCACAAAGCATGCCCCAAAGCTGCCAGACCCTGATGCAGTCTGGTTTCCCATGCCCCTTGCAGATGCCGAAGTAGTACTGCAGCGTCTTTTAGATGCATACGATGACAGGATTGTATTATATGAGGAACCAAATAATTATTGCCATACTTTGGGCACGTGTCGTGTTCCCAACAGTACCGGCACCCTTCAACCCTCTTTAGAGTACAAGGGAAGTTATTTCTATGCCACAGAAAAGGGTGGTGAGGTTGTATTAAAAAAGAAATATCCCTCACATACAGATTCTGACATTGATTCGCCACATGCCATAAACAGAATAGAATACACCATACCCGAGCGTGTCCCATATGATCAACGGGAAGAGTTTATCACCTCGTTTATGGACAAGGCCGGATTTTACAACTCCTACATAGGTGGTCATCTAAGTGACAAGTTTGTTGTCTATGGAGGAATGGATCCCGTAGACGTATCTGATTCGTATGTATATTCAAGCAAGAAGGCAGGCACGGAGATAAGCTTCTCTGGCTGGACAAATAATGCAGAATCACTTTATGATTTGTTTCTAAGTGAGCCAGAACTGGAAAGGCGTGCATTCGAATTTGCAAGAAAACACATGCATCTGATTAAACCGGAACTTTGTGAAACATTTAGGGAAAAACCTCTATCAGGCCGTGCATTTGATGGATTCACATCTGCCGGAACTTCATTTGCGAGTATATCCATAGGTTATTGTGACGGAATAGATAGATCGTCTATGATGCTAGTAAATGTAGAAGACCTGGAAGGTAAGATCGCCTATTTTAAATATTCTACGGATTTAGTTGATGACTGGTATGAAAGAGTTGATACTCCAAAATATGCCCTGGCTCATTTGCAATCAAAAATGCAGGAGCAATCAGGAACAGCTAAATCAATACCAACTATAAAACCAATCACAGTCACATCAACAAAGGACCTCTTTGAATCCAGTTATCATGAAAACGGAAATTTGATAGATGAGAAATGGTACCATGAAAGCGGAAATCCAAAAACTCAAAAAAAATACAATCTGCTTGGAAATGGAAATTTGGAACGGGAAACCCATTACCATGATGATTATAACGGATTTATAAAATCTGACAAAGAGTGGCATGATAATGGACAATTATCAAGCGAGGGAGAATGGCATGAAAATGGAAAAACAAAATTTCGACGTACCTGGCATGATAATGGACAATTATCATATGACATCATTTGGACATATGATGAAAATTGGAAATCACACTCTCTAAGCAAACTTTATTATGAAAATGGAAATTTATACATCGAGTCAAAAAAGGTTGGTTCACTAAATCATGATCAGATGATGCCGAAATATTATAGAGATTACTATGAGAATGGAGAATCCAGTTCTGAACGACACTATGACGACTATGGAAAAGAAATTTGGTAACTGGTGTCTGTGAGGGTATACATGTCTGCAAAGATTCTAAACGAGGACTGTCTTACTGATTATGGTGTGCATTTCCGTCACTAGGGAAATGGAATCAAGCACGTATTTCGTGCGCAAAATCATGATTTTACTCAGATGCGACACAAGATCTATCTGTGACAGGATTCAATCCTTCTGAATGCATAGTAAATCTCTTATTGTATCAAATTACGAAAATTTCATTGAATAAGGTTATTTTGTTATTAATGCAGATAACATCAAGTGCAGATAGAGCAACGTTACAATGAACAGAACTATAGTTGTAACAATATGTGCAGTACTGGTTGCATCCTCGATCATACTGTACGGTTCAAGCCAAATTGCACAGACAGGTACGGTAGATGCAATACCATATGATGGAACACAGATAATCTCAGAATCCATATCCTCTGCAAACAATCAATTTGCAGTTGACTTTTACAAGCAAGTTCTAGATGAAGAGTCAAGCAAAAACATATTCTTCTCACCTGCCAGCATGTATGTCGCATTCTCGCTTTTGTACGAGGGTGCCAAACAAGACACAGCACAGCAGATAGAAGATGTCTTTGGGTTTGAATCAGACGCATTTACACGACACAACGCCACAGCACATGCACTATCCTCGTTGAACCGTGATGATGATTACGCAACACTAAACATGGCAAATGCACTGTGGATTGCAGATGATTTTGCCCCATACGAATCCTATCTTGATGTTGCGCGCAGCACATATCTTGCAGGGGCACAGACAGTGGACTTTACAGATGAGAATGACAGTGTAAAGAGGATAAATGATTGGGTCGCTGAGAAAACCAATGACAAGATTAAAGAGGTGATAACTAGAGAAGATGTAAACAAACAGACAGCAATGGTGATAAACAATGCAATCTACTTCAAGGGGACATGGCTGACGCAGTTTCCAGAGTGGGATACAAGGGAATCAGAGTTTCATATAGATGCCACAAACAGCGTCAATGCAGATTTTATGAATGTGGAAAGTGCGTTTAACTACACCCATTCAGACGGTGCCCAAATGCTTCAGATGCCGTACAAGGGTGACAGGCTGTCCATGCTGGTAATTTTACCTGTCGATCCTGATATGAGACAGTTTGAAGAGTCTCTGTCTGCCCAGCAGATACAGAGATGGGCAGATGGCATGACAATGCGTGATATATCTGTCTCGATGCCAAAATTTGAGACAAGGACAAACTATCTTTTGAATGATCACCTGACTGCAATGGGAATGCCTGATGTTTTTGATGAATTTATTGCGGATTTGTCAGGCATTGGAATTATTCCGCCTGGGGAAAATCTGTATGTGAGCAAGGCAACTCAAGATGCGTATGTCAAGGTAAACGAGGAAGGAACAGAGGCAGCAGCCATTACCACCACCGTCTTATCTTTCCGCGAATCAGGTTCTTCAGATGTGCAGCCATTCATCGTTGATCATCCCTTCTTGTTTGTCATACAGGATGATGAGAGCGGCATGATCCTATTCATGGGGCGAATCTCGAATCCTACATCCTAAATCGGCACTGTTGCCCATGAAAAACTAAATTAAAATCTTGGTTACAGAGTTTATCCATATTTGACATGTGGTTTTACTATGCAGAAATTATTCTTACCTAACTAGTTTGATATGTCAAGTGCAATTTTGGTGATCTCTTGAAATTGCTTATTGCCTTTTCTATCCACTCTGTGTGAACTGAGATCTTTTTTGGAATGAATAGATCGGCTGATTTTATGTTTTTAACATTTCTAACCTTCTGTGTCAGATCATCCATCTTGAAGATATCATCACTATACATGAATAAGACGATCTGATTCTTTGCTATAAAGGGAATCTGCAAATATGATTCAGCAAATGAGTCATTCAGACTTTCCAATGTCTCTTTCAGATCCCCCTCTATCCAAGTAAGTATGGCATGGGGAATAAAGTCCTCAATCTTTCTGGGATCATACACCAGAGTAAACTGTATGCCGTCATTTTCATGTAATTTTTCCATGCACCTTGCGATTGTTTTTGTCGCCATCTTTGTATTTCTTGCAATCTGTTCTATCCTCTGTCTAGGATCTTTGATCAGCTCTTCTAGGATCTCTAGATCCGTTTTTGTAAGATTCGAACTATATCCTGGGTTCTCTGCCTCAAAAATAGACAAGATTCTGACATCCTTCATCAATTCCTTTACAAGTTCAATCTTTTGATCCATGTCCTCCTTTATAGAAATCCCGCAGACCGTAGTTCCGCCCACACACGGGACCACAAAATACGGCTCGCCTACAAGACTTGCCTGCTCTAAAATTTCTGTCACATTCTCCCCTGATACCACAAAATACAGTATTCCATAGCCTAGTACGGGGGGCTCAACCTTGATGAAGAACTCTTCAATGATCTTCTTCTTTTGCATCTTTTGAATTCTGGCCCTGACTGCTCCACCGGACATTCCCAATTCCATGCCTATCTGTCTGTCAGATTCTCTACAGTTGTTGAGTAATCTGCTTAGAATTTTCATATCTAAATTGTCCATTATATCACCAAAACTGACTCCATTAACGATATAAATAACTAATATTATATTAAATTGTCTATATCATTAGCATTATGTACCATATACATTAAATATTAGACTATTTTATCCACCTTATGGATTATAGGGTGAAACTGGCAAAGAGGATGCTTTTCAATAAAAAAGGCAGTCTGATTGGAGCCGTCCTAGCAGTTACAATCGGAATCCTAGTCATTCACGTAAACTTTGTAATCTTTCAGGGACTCTTTGATGCAATAGTTCGAGATATCCGTGATTATACCACCGGTGATCTCATTGTGACTGATGAATTTGACTTTATTGATAAATCAGATCAGTCGCTGGTTCGATGGTTTGAGCGAATCCCAGTTGTACAAGCCGCGACGCCGCGGCTGTCTTCAGTTGCAGAGATGAACATAACCAAAAATGGAAAGCTTGTTGAGGAGACCAGAATACAATTGGTGGGAATTGATCCATTCAACGACATTAGAGCATCCACAGTATATCAAACCGTCTCAGAGGGAACCTATGTCTTTTCAAGAAACTCCCTAGTGTTGGGATCCAATGTGGCAGAAGATCTTGGAGGGGCAGAGGTTGGAGACAGTGTAAAAGTCTTGGTAGTTGATAGACGGGGCCAGGATCAGATTCGAAGGTTCATAGTAAGCGGAATTGCAAACTCTCCAGGTGGCCAAGGATTTGACTATTCCGGAGTTATTCATATTGATACCTTACGTGACATGATGGATCGACCTGGAGATACAGGCTCACTTATAGTAAAACTCCATGATCAATCCAAATCTTTAGAAGTCAAGGAATTCTTTCTGAGTTCATTCCCAAATGATGATTTTATTGCTGAAACTATAGAGGAGGCATCTGAAGCACAGCTTGAAGGTTTTAGATCCGGCATTGCCCTGATTAACCTGATAGGATACTTTGGAATGATGTCATCTGCATTTGCAATTGTTACGATTCAGATGATGTTGGTAAATGGCAAAACAAGGGAGATTGGCGTTATGAGGGCAATAGGGGCCAAACGCAAGGATATCCTGATAATCTTTATCTTCCAAGGAATGATAATTGGGGCCATAGGGGCCGGTGTGGGAACTGCAGCAGGATTAGGCTATACAGTATATGCAAAAGAGACCAAAATGTCATTTAATGGCAGCCTGGCCTTGGAGGTGACCTACAACTGGGAAAAAATAATTCAGACTGCCCTGACCTCGTTTGCCCTGGCAATCATTGCGTCACTGTATCCGTCGTATAGGGCAACCAAACTACTACCTGTGGAGGCGATGAGAACTGTCTAGCGTACTTGAAGTTAGCAATCTCGATAAAATTTATGGCGAGGCTGACAACCAGGTAAAGGCCCTTGATGATGTTTCATTTTCAATCAAACGGGGAGAAATCGTTCTAATCGTGGGAAGCTCCGGTTCTGGCAAATCCACGCTACTTAACATGATTGGACTGCTGGATCGTCCAACTGGTGGCAAAGTCAGCATCGATGGAATTGACACTACAAAACTAAACGATGGCCAAATCTCGTCGTTTAGAAATACCAAATTGGGATTTATTTTTCAATTCTCTAACCTGCTGACTGATCTTTCGGTCTTGGAAAATGTACTGTTACCCGTACAAATCTCCGCTACTGCCAAGATCACTGAAAAGGATGCCAAGGAACTGCTGAAGATAGTCGGCCTTGAAAGTCAAATGTATAAACGCGCAAACAAAATATCTGGCGGACAAGCTCAGAGGGTAGCCATTGCAAGGGGACTGATCAACAGGCCATCTATCGTGTTGGCCGATGAGCCAACTGGCAACCTTGATTCAGTTACCTCGGAGACCATAGTGCAACTGATGAAATCAATGGCAAAAAAACTGAATCAGACCTTCATCATAGTCACACACGACAGACAACACTTTGGTGATGTTGACAGAGTGATCACAATCAAGGATGGCAGAGCGTTTGAGGGTGACGTGCCATCAAAGATGGAGGTTGCCGCATGATGAATTACAAAGTTATTCTGCCGTTGCTTGTTGTCGGGTTGCTGCCCTTAGCTTTTGATAGTTCTCATGCACAGATCAGTTCGGGAGGATTCGGCCAATCCCCCTTTGAGAGGGACTTTGGCGATGTAAAATTTTTGGATGCCTACTTTGGCACTCTAAATAACAAAATCGAGATCGAGGCAGGAGATAACAATGTCCCATTTACAGTAGTGTTTGCTAATGTGGGAACGCAAGATATCACGGGGATTCGTGGCCAGCTGTCCCTCCCATTGAGTTTTTCAGCCTCTGATGGCCCTGATTCTGTCATTCGTGCAGATAGCGACTCAAACTCGCTGGCAGGGGAGAACTTTCATCTTACATTTTTTGTCAACATTGGCAAAAATGTACCGATTCAGCAGCACCCTGGAACCGTCAAAGTTGACTATTCACGACTGAGGGAGTCCGGAGTCAGAGCAGCGTTTGCCGATTTTAATTTCAAGGTGACCGGGGACAGTGTGATAAATGTAAAAGCTGTACAGCCATTCATCACCTCTTTAAGATCCAATGACGTAGTAATTGAGATTTCCAATGACGGTACCGCCCCAGTTTCTAGCATGGATATCACTGCAACTAACACATCGACGGAACTTGCCTCTACATCATCATCGACTACCAACGTGGAAAATGTAGTCATCTTGGAATCAAGCTGGGATATTGGAAACATTGCTCCAAAATCCTCCAAGCGCTTTACTGCAACGATATATGTTCCTGAATCATTAAAGGGCGATACCCTGAGAATCCCTCTCTCCATTTCATATTATAATGCACATGGAGATTTGCATCAAATTTCAAAAATCGTTGATTTCTATGTCAAGGGCCTCATTGATCTGACAGTCTTTAACGTGGGCGTAATTGAGCTCTCTGACACACAAAAGATAATCGGTGAAATAATTAACGAAGGTAACGAGGATGGACTGTTTGGATTTGTCTCAGTCGAATCAAAGGGTGACTCTAACATTAAACCAGCCACCCAGTTCATTGACGAGATTGAAATCGATGCGCCCGTGCCATTTAACGTTCCACTAGAATTTGATGGCGAACCAAAATATGGAGAACATGATGTCACGATCACCGTTAGATACAAAGACAGTACTAGAGACGAAATATTTCTTACCCATGATGAGACAATCTTTGTAAAAGAACCACCAAATCAAGACGAGGAGGGCATTGATCCGATAATGATGGTCATTCCAGTTGTTTTGGTTGCAGGGGCCGCTGCACTCTACATTATTCGCAGGCGTAAAAAAGCAGCAATCGAGGCTAGCTAGGGATATAATTTTAAATCTCAAACGGGTAAATACAAAGCAGTAAGTTGAGATTAACTGTCATCATTCTCATTGTAGTTTTATCTATTGGAAGTATAGTAATCTCTCTAGGTTTTCTTACCTCTGAAAAATACATAGATGTTCCCGAGATTGCCAGCCAATATGAAAAGTTGGAGACATACAAAAATGAACTGGAGAAGATCAACCAGCAAAATAAAAAGATCCTAGGCGATCTCGAGGTTCAAATCAAAAATTCCAACAACGTTCATCTGGAAACAATCAATGAGGAGATCAAAGTGATAAAGCGTGTAATAGAACAAAACAAGGCAGAACTGGAACAGGTGATTACAAAATTGTCTCAGATGGAATCTGATCCGTAGCAAAAGTGACTTTTCATCTCTGTGAAATTTACATCACATCTCAAGCAGATGATATCGCGTATGGCAAATGTACTTCTTCCGGCAGGATGGTGGGATTCATCACTGTATCACTGCCAGTAACTGACGGCCTTACTAAATTCATATAGTTATTGGCAGTAATTTTTTTGTTGGAAACACATCACAGATTGACAGTTTTGGGGGTATTTTTGTTGGCTGCAACCTTTTTGATAAACCACTATCATCAGGAAACTCATCTCGACCTTGGGTTCAACTATGCATATGTTACCGGAATTTTGATGCTGGCATCATTTTCAGCAAGTTTTGTAATGTTTACAAAAAACCAACTAAAGGCATCCTAATTTACCTGCAAGGGTCTTTTTGAGAAAACATCAACCGCATCCATTTGAATTAAACCAATCTTCCTAGTTACTAACACACGAAGGCTTGACAGTACCTGCATATTTGTCTGGTTCATTATCTGCGGTGTCTATTTTTGAAGACATTAGTCATTTCAAAATCTGCATCAATATAGCCAACTATTTTTCCTGAACTGGAATTGACTTTTACTTCCTTTAGTTGTTCACTCAAAAACCCTACATCAAATATGATATGCCAAACACCATTTTCTATTTTTGAAGATTTTAAATCAATTGTATTGTGATGTTTTCCGAGAAATCCTTCTGCTCTTTTGATTACATCCTCCATATCATATTCTGCCATAGATTAAATCATTCACAGTTACATTAATTCTTTAATTGAAAAAATCATGAGATCTTATTTCGGCATTGTCAAGTCTTCGTATGTTAGTCACCAAGTATGGAAATCTGTATTTAGTGCCTAACACACGACAACTTGATAGTACCTCCTTGAGCGTAAGATTATAAGCAATTACTGGATCTTGCGATCATGCCAAATGATGAGATTCAAGTGCCAAAGGAACTGCGGGAATTCATGATGGAGGGAGCTGAGGAGACAATTCTCGGGCAGAAGAACGGCTCTCACAAGCAGTACCGTTACGGGAACCTGCACATTAGAGAATATGATGACAAGTTTCTAGTTCACAATGACAGAGTTGATCCACGTAAGGATCCGATAGGACATTTAGTTTATGATGCACCTGAGGTACTAGTTGGCCTGGCATGTGTAATTTTTGGCGGCTCACAAGTGGCAGAAAAAATGAAAAATAAAAATTCTAAAACACTGACCATTGTTTCGGGACTGACTTGCGCAATCATCTTTGGATATGTGGGGTATCTAGCTGCCAAGAAGGCTAAAAATTATCTGGAGTGAATCAAGTGTCTACTGTAAGAACAATCCAAGTGCTATTCAAACTACTTCCATCCATTTTTGCATTGCGTAAAGATAGGAAAAAATGGATCAATCAGGAAAAAAACCAGATTGATTCAGAACAGTTCAGAAAAAATGCAAGAAAAGTGCTTGACACGTTCATCTCTTTGGGGCCTGTATACATAAAACTGGGGCAGTGGCTTTCTTCACGTGCAGATATTTTACCTCAGCCTTATCTGGAGGAACTCTCAAAACTTCAGGACAGCGTGCCATCTGCACCATTTGATCAGGTAAAGCCAATAATAGAAAAAGATCTTGGTCCCATTGATGATAAATTCGACGACATAGATCCTAACTCCATATCTGGCGCCTCATTAGGCCAAGTTTACCGTGGGACCATTTCAGGCCAGCAGATTGTCGTCAAGGTGAAGAGGCCTGGAATTGAAAAAGTCGTCTTTAAGGATCTTCAAGTTTTGAAAAAGGTCCTTCCTTTGGCATTGAGGTTCGTTGATCCAAACCTGCGCTATTCTGCAAAAGCAATGCTTTCTCAATTTATTGAAACAATCCATGAGGAGATGGACTACAAAAATGAACTGCAGAATCTCAAAAGAATCAAGGAGGACATGGCTGGCTCAAACAATGTGATTGTCCCATCCGTCTTTGATGATTATTCATCCAAAAACGTGCTCACCATGGAATATCTGCCCGGAATCAAGGTCACAAATATTCAAGCCTTGGATGAAAAAGGCATAGATAGGGAGCAGCTTGTAATTGATGTCCACAAGGTCTTTTTCACAATGCTGCTCAAGCACTCCCTTTTTCACGCAGATCCACACCCTGGAAACATCTCCGTTACTGATGATGGAAGACTCATCTTGTATGACTATGGGATGGTCGGACGAATAAACAATGAGACTCGGATGAAACTGATCAGACTGTATCTGGCTCTAGTTGAAAGAAATCCCCCCAGGGTTGTCAGTGCAATGAGCGATCTCTCGATGCTGACTCCCGGTTACAATAGGGAGGTAATTGAAAAAGGGATTGATCTATCAATCCGTGCAATGCATGGGAACAAACCTGACGAGATGGAAGTCCAAAGCTTGATGGAGCTTGCAAACCAGACCATGAGCAGATTTCCATTTGTACTGCCAAAGAATTTGGCATTGTACATGAGAATGGCATCAATCATTGAAGGAATATACAAAACCCATGATGTGGATTTTAAATTTGTCAAGGTGTTAAAGAATATTTTACAGGAGGAGAACCTCATTCCACGTGCGTATGTTGAAGAGCTGAAGATCTCGTTTGAGAACCTCTCAAAATCCGTAGACTCGGCACTTCGAATCGGGCCTGAGATGAAAAAATTCATGGATGAGGCCCAAATCTATATGAAGAAGGGAAGGCCTATGGTTCTAATCAGCGGAAGCATATTTGCATCTGCAACTTTTCTCGGATCTGTATTTCTGTACCAGTCAAATGAGTTACTTGGATTGGTCGGCATGGCCAGTTCTGGTTTGATTATGGCAGCTTCGGGATTTTTTAGAAAGCACTAGATGCTATTCTATTGTAATATCCCTGCCTTGCTTTACCACTGGTATGATCAATGTAAGAATGCCATCCTTGTACTTTGCAGATTCAATCTTTTCCTCGCCTGGCTTAATTTGTATGGGAAGTCTGATCTTTTTATCAATCAGGTTTGGTCTCTGGTTTGAAATCAATGTTGCAGATTCCTCATCAACTGCCTTCTTTGCATTGATGGAAAGAATATCCCCGCACAAGGACAGCTCTATCTCATTTTTTGCAAATCCTGGAATGTCAATTACGACTTTGAGATTCTTATCGTCAAGATACATGTCGATTGGAGGCAAAACAAACTCATAGAATTCCCTTGACTTGTTTCCAATCTCTTTGATTACATCCTTTACAAATCCCATTTTGTGTTATGTGCTCAATTTTTGGTTATAAACCTTGATGGGATTCGGCCTAGTCTGTTTAGCACACTTGGTCTCAAAGTAATCACATGCCTGAAGACTGCACAAACAGTAACTATGAATTATTTACAATTTTGGGATCCTCAAGTTTATTAACAATTAATGATTTTCCAATGTACTGCCAGTATTGTCCTGCAGGACTTTGTCTGAAGCGGGGTAGCAAGGCTGGTGCTCATTATATTTTCCAAGTGTGCCATGTCCAAGTTCATGTTAAAGATTGAGGAAATTCTGAGTTAATTTGGGTTTCCTGTAGTGTGCAAGAGTTACATGCGTCTAGTTTCTTTTGCCTCGGCAAGTCTGATATGATATTCTAGTGTTTGTGCGTGGGTGTTGGTGGGAGATTTGCAGGATCTTGATAGATTTTTAATCAATTGCTTTCCTAGTTTTGATGACTATGATTATTGTAATTGAAGGTGGGGATCAGGCAGGAAAGCTAACACAGTCCACCCTATTAGAAAAAGCGCTAAAAAGACGAAAAATCAAAACAAAACTATTCCATTTTCCTGATTATACAACTCCGATTGGCAAGGAGATCAGAAAATATCTGGATGGAAAACGAAAATTTCCCCCCCAAGTAATTCATTGTCTGCTGGCAGCAAACAGATGGGAGAGACTTGATGCCATTTTGGCTGCAGAGGAGAAAAATTCCGTCCTGATTATGAATAGATATTACCACTCTAATCTGGTTTATGGGATAACAAATGGCTTGAAACAAAAATGGCTTGAGGGCCTAGATGAGGGTCTGCCAAAAGCTGATCTTGTTATTTTACTTGACGTTACACAGCAAGAATCTTTCTCAAGATCCCCCAGAAATGAGAAAGGCAAAGTCATGAAAAGAGACAAGTTTGAAAAAAACGAAGAGTTTTCAAGAAAGATTTCCAGGACTTACAAAGTCATTGCCAAGAAGAAACGGTGGAAGATAATTAATGCCACCAAATCTAAAGAGGACGTACATGAAGAGATTCTAAAAATATTTTCAAAGAAGCTGGGACTATGAAGAAAAACTATCTGGACATCGTTGATCCAATCCATGACTTTATTCGTGTCTATGACCACGAGCTTCCAATAATTGACAATCCCCTTTTTCAAAGATTGAGAAGGATAAAGCAGCTTTCCGGCGCACATCTGACGTATCCTGCGGCCCAACACAGCAGGTTTGAGCACTCCTTAGGGGTGATGCACATTGCCAGTCAGGCCGGTTTCTCATTAAATGAAAAAGGATTCTTAAATTCCGATGACGTCCAAATTTTGCGCATCGCAGGCCTATTACATGACATTGGTCATGGACCTTTCTCCCATCTCTTTGAGGAGATAATACAGGCAAAGAAAATCTCACATGAGGACTATGGAAAAAAGATCATCCTGAATTCTGAGATCGGCGACATACTGTCAAAGACCGGATTTGACAAAAGACTGGTTGCTAAAATTGCATTTGGAGAATCAAAGCTCCAGTATCTAAATGAAATTATTTCAGGAGCTCTGAGTGCAGACATGATGGATTATCTGCTCAGGGATGGTTATTTTACCGGGGCAGAACATGCAAAAGTGGATCACAAAAGAATCACGCAGTCCCTTGATATCCACAAGAAAAAACTTGCCTTGGAGCGTTCGGCACTTTATTCCTTTGAATCCATGATGCACTCCCGATATCAAATGTTCAAGGCAGTATACTTTCACAAGACTGTACGTGCAGCAGAGGTAATGCTTATTGAGGCACTGAGGCTGTCTGATGACGAGTTTGGCTTTACATCGTTTAATCTGAATGAATTTGTCAAGTTGACTGACGAGTACGTCTTGTCGTCTCTGATCTCCTCAAAATCCCCCAAGCTAAAGCGGGCAAGACGATTCGCAGAGGACTATCAGAATAGAAAACTGCTAAAATGCGTATTTGAGAGAATACTTACCACCCAAACTAACTTGAAGAAGACCAGAACCGACGAACTCCGAATCGAGATCTCCAAAAAATCCAAGGTCGACGAAAATGATATCTTTGTGGACAGTTCTGTCACCCCCTCCATCCCGCTTGCCCCCTCAAAGAACGAGTCAAAATCGATTATCTTGATAACAAACGAGGGCACAAAGTCTTCGGCAAAAGAGATGCCAATTTCTGAAATACCAGTGGTTTCTGCGATTTCTGGATTTATGAACATACTTAGAATCTATACTAGTCAGAAGAACAGAAAAAAAGTTGAAATTGCCGCAAAATCAATACTTGGTACCCTAAAATGAAAAAACGAATTGTAATCAAACTATCTGGACGAGTCTTTGGCATCGATAACGTCAAAATCCTAAAAGATTACGCCACATTTCTGGTAAAGATTAGCAAGTTCTGCCAACCCATCATAATTGCCGGTGGGGGCAACATCGCACGGCACTATATCTCCCATGCACGGTCTTCGGGAGCTGATGAATCCACCCTGGATGAACTGGGGATTGAGGTTTCAAGGCTCAATGCAAAATTACTGATTTATGCCCTAAAGAGCAAAGCATACTCACATCCCCCAACCACATTACAGGAAGTAAGACATGCCGTAGATGACGGACTGATTGTAGTAGCCGGAGGTCTTCATCCTGGTCAAAGCACTAATGGTACTGCAGCATTGATCGCAGAAAAGGTACAAGCTGAGCAGTTTCTCAATGCGACTGATGTTGACGGGGTTTATGATATGGATCCCAACAAGTTCAAAAAGGCAAAAAAATTCAAGCGCATAGAGATGAAAAATTTGAAAAACATGCTAGTACATGAGGATTCTGTAGCAGGCGGCTATGATCTGATGGACATCGTCGCCCTTAAAATCATTGAACGCTCAAAGATAAAAACAAGAATCCTAAAGGCGGACACGAAAATTATTGAAAGGGCAATCAAGGGCGATGACGTCGGCACTGAAATCATACTTCCTTCAAAATAGTCAGTCAGAAGAGTCGTTTTGAATTGTGGGCCTACTTTGGGACCAAATTTGAATTTCATTTTTCGGATATTCTACAATTCCAGCATCTAAAAGTTTCTTGTAAATTGCTAGGGCCTCCTCCCTTTCCACGGCCTTGGATTGAGCCTTTGTATACCCGTCACCATCCACTATTATGGCCACATGGCCATCTTCGGAGCTGATCACTGCGGTAAACTCTTCCTCTCCAACTGGCTGAAATTTACCGTCGATCTTTTTGGTTGTCAAAGTTAGCATGCCAAATCCGGCAACCTCAAACATCTTCATCTGTGACTTGCCTGCTCTCTGCTTTCCCTGTTGTACTGCCTGAAAGTACTGCATGATCTCTTCTTCTTGCAATGATATAATAACCATCTCAACATTTAAGACATCAAGAGGAGATGCAGAAACTATGAATCCTAGAATTTTTGTCGGTGTGGCAGTTGCAGCGCTTGTTGTAATTCTAGGCGGAATTCTCTTAATAGGACCTACAATTGTCATTCCCACCGGAAATGATCCGTTTCAACCTCAAGGCATTCCAGAGGTACAGCCGCTACAGATTGAATTAGAAGACATCTCAATATCCAAAATTTCAGAGCGATCAGCAACCATCGAGCTGGCCTTCAAGCTCTCAAACCCGAATCCACGTGCCATGATTGTGCAAACAATGGACTATCAATTATTTGAAACAGGCTATTCTGAGACTGAACAAATTACCGGTGGTGAAATCGGCAGCAGGCCTCAAGGAATGCTGGAGTTTGGCTCAAACTACTATACGCTTCTTGGAGAAAACTCGATCGTCCTTAGAGATTCCAAGACAATAAGGAATACTGGAAATACTGTGGATTTATGGAAGGTATTTGAGGATGATACTGCTTCCTGGAGGGTATCTGGTGACGTATTTTACAATCTCAGCTCTATGACTAGCGGTCAAGAAAATGAGCTTCATTTTGAATTTACAAGGTAAACTAGATAGTATCATAAAATTTGAAAATCATGATAATATGTTTTTAGAGTAAAAATATTGGCAAAGTTATAAAAGCTCGTTTCATTGTTTTTTAACAAATGGCAGAAGCAGGTATGGCCGCATTTGGCGCAGCAGCAGGAGTCGCAATTGCACTTGCAGTAGTGTGTTTCGCTCTTCGTGGTAAAGGACATCCGGAACCACTCGACTAAAAGGAATTTTTCCTTTACAACATTTTTCTGATTCTTTACTAATCTTTCTTGCCAAACCCTAGCATCTCAGCTAGGTCTAGCTGCTTGGCATTCTTCTTTTTCATGAAACATCTTTCATAATACTGACAGTCCGAGCACTCAGTTGACGGCTCTAGGATGGGGGTTTTTTGCTCTTTTAGAAGATCGTTTAGGACTCGGACTCTTCGGATAACCTCCTCAAACATCTTTTTATTTCGTGAAATTGAAAACGAGGTCTCCTTTCTATCTCCAGATATGTATACGATAATTCCATCTGGCTTGTCATAAATCCACATGCATGCATTAAGGTAAAGAACGTCATTTGCAAGGGGATTTTCCAGCTCGGCTGTCGCCCCTCTAAATAAGAAGATGGAGTCATCAATTAGCATGTCAACTTGGCCCCTTAGCTTGACATCATCAATGTCAAATTCCTTCGGATCACTTCCGTACTGTAAATTTCTGAGCAATCCTGAGAGGAGCTCATTGAATCCCTTTCTCTGTACTTCTTTGGGATCGATTCTGTCATAGTATGACTTTCTTAGGCATTGTACGACCTCATGAAGATGTATGGTCTGAATATCTGCCGAATCAATATTGATCTCCAGCTCTTTTCCTATGGAGTCTATTGCATTTTCAACGGTGCTTCGAAAATCCCTATCTCCCATCATGATACATCACTATCCTTTATTCTCTGATATTTAGCTCATAAGTTTTGTTATTACTTTTGAGATCCTTCCTGAGAAGGCAAGTATGACAAAATGGAGCCCAAAACCGATGATCGCCCCGATGATGAGCTGGCCTGTCAGAAGATAAATTCCCAGAAATACTGCCAATGGGGGCAGGGCAAAGATCATGGCTAAAAATGAGCTAACCCAGATGAATCTGATTAGTAATTCTATGGAAATCTCGTTCTTTTTCTTTTTAAAGTTAAACATTTCAAAAATCCTATTCTTGTTCTAGGATCAACTTTGACATTGTGGTCTCAGTTGGGATCTTTTGTTCAACAGCAAAGGCAATTGCCGCCAGATTTCTAATCTCAAATGAGGTTAATTTTGTAATTCCAACTATTGTTGCAAAGCTGAACATCTTTGTAAACGATCTAAGCGATGAGGTGTATATTGACAACTCAAAGGCCCTTTCAAATTCGGCAATTGCGTCTAGCTCATTTTCAACTTGTGGAACCAAGTCTTTGTATTTCGTACTTGACAACTCGTTGAACGCATCCTTGACCGTAGCTGCTGCCATCATTCTTGCTAGCAGTTCCTTGGCAGGCAGACTGGTGTTAATCACCAAATCCTGAATCTGCTCCACTTGCAGTTCCCAGAATTTTCCCCGAATCACACTTAGAATGTTGTAAAAGTCAATGTCCATTGAGACAATCTTTGTTGCCTCCTTGTCCGAATAACTCCTCATTGCGCTAGCTAGATGCTGGAACAATATCTTGTCAAAATACGTGTCAAAGATCTGCAAGTTTTTCTTTTCATTGTATAGTGCGGCAGCCTTTGTAATTTCATCTGCAAATTTAACTGAATTCAAACTTGCCACTGCCTCTTCAAAATCCTTGGCAACTAGTGCTTTGACGATGACATCCCTTTGCTTGATCAACCCCTCTGCATGAAGATTGACATGAGATTCGATCTCCTCCTGAGACTTTCCTAGGATCTTGCCTTTTAAAATTAGTTTTAGATTTGAGACGATAAATCTCATATAGTATGCATCCAATACCCCGGAATTTCCCGAAGTCTTTGCAATGGAATGATGAATATCTGCCAATTTGCTTCTAAGTGCCGATTCGATGTTTTGTGAAGAATATGGTTTTTGGACATCTGCCACTGCATCTGCGTATACGGTGTTCTTGATCCTAGTCATTAATTCCTCCAAATCCCTAGATTCGGCAAGGGTCTGGTAATCTCCTCTTGCCAGCAGTTTGCCTCGTTTACTGTATGATTTTACAGAGGCATAGACATTCTTAGAGCCACCCATTTCGATCAATCTTCTCTAGGCAACTGATTTTAATGTTTGGCGATCTGTTAGTGAGGACAAACCCTACGTTATTTTATCTAAAAATACCAGCGCTCTGTCTTTTTCCTGTTTTGATAGTTTTACAAAGGCAGAAAGAATCTCTTTTTGAATAATCAGGGATTCGTCAGAGATACCCTGTAATTTTGTGAGATCAAAAGGGAGCAACTCTATAATTTCATTTTTGCAAAAAGCCTTGACATATTTTTGAAAGATCGAATATGTGAAAATGGGGCTTGTCTTTACAAGATTGGTCAGGATCTTCTCAAACTCTCTTTCTTTATCTTCGGATTTTGAGAAGAACTCGGTGAGTAAATTCTCTCGATTTTTGCATTCGTTAATTGATAATGCTACCAAGATCCCTTTCTTTGTCAGGTGGTAGTATGGAATTCCCTTTTCCTGTAGTGCTTTTGGACCTCGTTTCAGAGGCAATCTGCCATCCTCTTCTGCAATACCCATAGGAAGCAGGATCTCGTCTAGATCGCGAAATATTCCTGAGTAGATGTTTTTCCATGCAATATCTGCTTTTTTTGCCATTATTTGGGAGATTCCAGTCCTTGTTCTCTCTGCTGGATTTGCATTACTGCCCAGTATGGAGATGATTGCCCTCTGCCTGTTTGCCTCTCCCGTAAGATCGCTATCTCTTGTTTTGAACGTATCAAAAATTGCCAATTTTGTGCCTGATTTGACTTTCATCTGTATACTCCTATCATAATATCCATATTTTATGTTATTATCAGAATACACTAAAATATAATAATTTACTTTTTTGTATGCTTTTTGGTCTCGAATGCTTAAATAATTTTCAATTTCGATAAATTTAATGAATTCTAGAAACTACAAGTATGCTCTATTACTTGTAGCCGCAGTATCTATCACAGCAGTCGGTGCTATGTCTCAGGCATACGCACAAAGTGTTAATGATGGTATGGACGGATATGTCAAAGGAACCAGTGGAATCTACACTGGCAATCCTAACGAATGTTGGTATGAAGAAGATGGCGGCATGCTACCCTGTAAAATTGATACAGGTGACACAGCATGGATGCTTACAGCAACATCTTTGGTACTCTTCATGTCCCCAGGCGTCGGCTTCTTTTATGGCGGTTTAGCCAGATCAAAGAACGTCGTCAACGTACTTGGTATGACCCTGATCGTAATGGGTCTAATGTCAGTACAATGGGTTCTGTGGGGTTACTCGCTAGCATTCGGTGGAATTGATTCAGATGCAAACATGTTCATGGGAAATCTCGATTATGTCGGATTTAACATGGTATCACCATACGCACCGTTAGGTGAAGCAGGTCCATGTGGAGACACATGGTCAGCAGCTTACCAAATGAATGCGATGGTTGATGGAGATGTTTGTAGTCAAGGTTGGCCTGGTACAGTACCTCACCAACTATTTGCAATGTTCCAAGCAACATTTGCAATAATCACACCAGTTCTAATCATTGGTGGATTAATTGACAGAATCAAATTCAGCGCATTGATCATATTCGTTCTCTTATGGGGAACCTTCGTTTACGACCCAATAGCACACTGGGTCTGGGGAGGAGGATACATAGGAGGAGGCGCACTTGACCTCGATCCAGATCTATCACCGAGCTACGCTTTAGACTTTGCAGGTGGTACTGTAGTACACATTTCTTCAGGATTTGCTGCATTGGCAGGAGCCCTAGTCCTTGGCAGAAGACTTGGATACGGCAAAGTGCCAATGGAACCACACAATATCCCGATGGTAGTCCTCGGAGCAGGAATACTCTGGTTTGGATGGTTTGGTTTCAACGCAGGAAGTGAAGTTATGGTAGACGGCATTACCGTCAGCGCATGGACTGTTACAAATACAGCGGCTGGTATGGCTGCAATAACTTGGGTGCTCATGTCTTGGGCACATACAGGAAAACCAAGTATTGTTGGAGCTGCATCAGGTGCAGTAGCAGGATTGGTAGCAATCACACCGGCCTCAGGCTGGGTAGGTCCAATGGCTGCGATTATAATCGGTATTGCAGCTGGTACAATTTGTTATGCAAGTATCGCACTCAAGAGTGCACGCAAATGGGACGACGCATTAGATGTATGGGGAGTACACGGAATGGGTGGTCTTACAGGTGCAATTTTGACTGGTACATTGGCTAGTCCACACATCTGGGATACCGGAGACGGTATCGGTGCATGGACTGGTACAGCAGAAGGAATGGAACAGCAAGCAATCAGCATCATCGCCGCTGCAATGTCAGTAGCCTATGCATTTGGTGTTACGATCGTAATCCTCAAAGTAATGGATGCCGTATGGCCGGGCGGAATCAGAGTCACTCCTAAAGAAGAGGAGATTGGTCTCGATTTGGCACAGCATGGCGAAAGAGCATACGTTAACGAATAGAAAAAACCCTTTTTTCTTCTTTTTATTTTAATCCAAATGAATTTACATTTGATCATTTTATACAAATCATGCTAATCTCTACAAATGAGCTTGATTTGATTCTCGATGATCCTGACGTCATCTTGGCTGATACGCGCTCCTTCAAGGAATATTCGGAAGGACACATTCCGGGGGCCGTTCATTTGGATCTATTTGCATTCCATTGGATTGATACAACACCAGAGGGAATCAAGAACTTTGATGGTCAGGCCCAAAACCTCCTCTCATTTCTGGGAGTGACACCGGAGAAAAGAGTCATCTTTTACGACTCAGTTTCTGGAATGCTTGCAGCTAGAGGCGTTTGGATGCTGATGTATTTTTCACATCAAAACGTCTCAATGCTTGACGGAGGGATAACAAAATGGAGAGAGGAAAATCTTTTGCTTGAGACAAAGCCGAATGGTTTTCAGCCGTCTAAATTTTCAGGAAAAGTCAATCCTGCGATTATTTCAGGATTTGAGTACGTTCGGGATAATCTCGAAAACATAAAAATTCTTGATGCCCGTTCCATCGGAGAGTATGATGGAAGCACGGTCCGCGCTGCCCAGTCTGGGCATATTCCAAATGCAATAAACGTTGACTGGAGCCAGAATCTCAACGTGGATGGCACTTTCAAAAATGACGATGAGTTATCCAAGATGTATGATTATCCAAAAGACTCTGAAATCATCACCTACTGTCAAGGTGCATACAGGGCCGCCAACTCGTTTTTGGTTTTGAAAAAGCTTGGATTTGAGAATGTTCGGGTCTATCTTGGCTCTTGGGGAGAATGGGGAAACAGGCTGGAACTCCCAGTAGAGAAATAGATTTCATTGCGGTTCTGTGAATCTATCGGATGTTGAAATACGGTTCTTATTTCGATTCAAGAATCTTCTCAAACTTGTAATTTTATCCAATCATTGCGTGTAAAACACCAAATACAGATCTTATTGTTGCTGCAGACGGCCTGAAATGTTTTGAGCCTTGGGATCTGGTGTTACAGGATTAAATACATCCTCCAAAGTTCTAATGATGATTGTCCGGACAAATTATCTTTTGTGTTGCAGTTGGTCTTCCCTCAAAGCAACCCTCGGAGAGGAGAAAATGACTGAATTGATTAAAAGTGGGGAATATCCACAGTACGGTTCCAAAAATACAGAATGCAAAGACGGGAGATTCTCTTGCAGATCCTGCAACCTGCACTTTGGAGGGAAAAAATGAAAAAACTCCTCTATGTCGTAATACCGATTATCGCATTTTCAATAATATTTGTAAATGCATTTTATGGCCATTTGATTTTTGCATCTGAAACACAGGAGGTCATAAACAAGTATTCGGTGTACGTTCATCTGTTATCTGAATGGCAAAGTGATTCAAAAAACATCATTTTTGATGTGACAAACACGTGGCACAAATCTGACAAAATCGACAATGTCAACCACGTATTTGACGCAGAGTCCAAAGAGTACAACACCAACCAAATTCATGAAATTTACGGCAAGACGTATGTTGAATTGAAACACGAGTTTAGTGATTGTCAAGAAGAATGGCAACCGATGCTGTATAGAAAAGCAGTAGATACAGTGAGACACGAGATAGAGTATGTCCAAGGACAGCAGCTTGGTACCGATCCCAGCGTTTCGATATATCCGGACGTTGAGAACATGAATTATGGTAATTCAGAACAGCAGCTGCAGATCAAGAATGGGTTTGCACAGTTTTTCCCTATCTGTACGTCAAAGGATACCACGTCATATGACTATAGTGTAAAAACTGATAACAGGGATTTGGGTTTTGATGTATACTTTGTCTCATCGTATATGGAACAGAAGAACTTTGGAGATCCCGAATTTGACTATTACATGGAATCTGGCTGCTATGGACAGAACAAACAGAGCTACAGTGGCACCTGCAACAGTGTCACAGACGATAGTGGGCTGCTGATAATATTTCCCGATGATCTAAAACCATTCACTACAAAAGTCACGGTAAATCTGTATGAAAACAACTGATCCGTTCTAGCTTTGTTTCTTCTTCCAGATGAACTGGTTGTAAATCAATTCCGGCCTAATCTGTCTGAACGGTTGCGCACCGCCGGCATACCATTTTGTAAAGAACTCATACAAGTGCAGTCTGAGTGACTGGATGTATACGATTAGTCCTTCAATCATCATGATTCCCAGGTTTCCGCCGATGATCATTACCATTGCAGCGACTGATTCAGCGCCTCCAAGGGATGAGAATGCGTTATTCACCGTGATCAGCAGGGCCGCATGCACAAGCAGCATGATTCCAAGACGCGCATAGCTGATTGTGTGAGCTAGGCTCTCTACTGTTTTACCCAAAAGAATTTCCATGACGACACTTGCAGGATCCGCCCCGTCTTCAGGATGCCTTTTTGCATGCATCACGCCACCGACCATCATGATGACCATTGATGCAATTACAATGACGACTGCAATTCTTGTAATAATCCAAACCTCTGCCCACTCCCCTAGGAACAGTGTAACCCATGGGACAGCCTCTGTGTGAGCCCTGGAATACATGTTCATGACATCGTACTGTGAACCGATTGCACACATCATGATGACAACGATTCCCCCGTAGAGTGTAATGTTTGGAATTGCCTCAGTAAATGCCACCATCTTGTGTCCGTCCTTTAGTAGTCTGATTACACGCAGAGTCATCGCCAAAACCAAATGCACGATTCCAATGAATAACGAAACCTTGAGAATGTTGATTACCTGCTCAAATGTTAGTTCGGCGACACTGAGAATTCCTACTATCCAGCTAACAGAGTGCAGTGCTCCGCCTTCCTCCAGCAATCCCTCAAACGGACCTATGTGATCAAGATGGAAACCAAACACCTCTCCTGCCGCCACGCCTGCCATGGCTGCCGAAGCGCCAGATATTGCAATTAGCATTCCCCATTTTGATAGTTGGCCCTGTCCTTTGAATTTAAAAAGCAGACCTAATGCCATGAGTAACAGTCCGTGACCCATGTCTGCAAACATCAGTCCGTAGAAGATCGGCCACATCAGGGCAATCATGGGTGTCGGGTCCGGCTCTCCGGTCTTTGGCATTCCCTGACTTTTTGTGATTACTTCAAAAGTTCTAACGAATCGCTTGTTGTCAAACAATGTTGGAATCTCTTCTTTTAGTTTGGGATCAGTGATCTCCTCTACAACTGACATCCATTGTTTGGTTGACTCTGTAAATTTGGCCTCCATTTTTTTTGGAATAAACCCTTGAATTACTGCAAAGTTTTTTGTTCCTCCGGGCTTTCTCAATGTCTCAAGAACGTCTTTTGCAACCAGTGCCTTTTCATGCAGTGAAAGAATGTCCCTTCTGATCTTCTTTGCGATTCCTGCCAGCTCTTTTTTGATTGAGGCCTGCTTGGCTGTCAGTTCCTTAATTTTTGATTCCGCTAATGCATAGGCATCACTTGGAATTTGAGGAAAACCCTCTGGAATTCTAAACGTGCTTGAACTGAAACTTCTCAAAACTTTGAGAACCTTCTCAGAGTCTGCCGTACCTGAAATTACCAAAATTGCCGATTTTTCCTTGCCCTCTAAATCATACTTGTAAACTGTAATGCCCTCAAGGGAGCGACTAATCTCATCAAAGTCTGCTGAATTTATGACAAAGAGATCTGCAAAAAAGTATCTCATCAGACCAAATCCGGAGATATCTATCTTCATCTTTCTGATAACCTCCAAGGTGTCCTTGAGTGACTTGTACTCTTCAATGGAAATTCTAGTGGTGGCAGCCTCTTCTAGCAACTGTGCCGGCTTGTCAATAATGGATGGGGCCTCTTTACCCAACTGCCCTACCATCTCTTCAATCTCGCTGATCTCATAGTCTTTTTTCTTGATTACGGTTCCCTTGAACAGAATCTCCATAATTCCTACCTCTAGGGGAATTCCCATTCCTCTGATGACATCGTCGACTGACTGGAAAGTTTGCTGTGCTTTTAGCAACAAATCATCGATTTCAGGCGTGACCAAATCACTGGCAGAATCAATTTTATGATACCACTCAAACTCGGTTAGTCTTGAAATTGCTCTTGGAGACTCGTTTCTTGGCAAAATTACGGTTCCGAGTTTTAGATCAGCTGTTCCCAAGATAAATTTTGGGTATTTTCATTTAGTTTAATATCTTTCTGATTCTTATCCCAAACATTAAAATCCATTATGGGTCAACGGCACCCATTGACATCTAATTCTGCATTAGAAAGCACAATTGACAAAATTCTAACGGGTACCGAAAAAGATATTCTAACAAATATCAAGTCTGGATTGGACGAATCGCAACAAAAACTTGATGATGCCATTCCTAAATTAGAGAGCCAGTATGACAAAATTATCTCAGATGGCAGAAAAGAGGCCGATAAGATCGAAAAACAGATCACGGGAGGTTCAGATATTGAAGCTAGAAATAAGCAGCTTTTGGCACTAGAGGGCGCAGTTGACAAAGTGTTTTCAGCAGCACTGGATCAAATTGCAAGTGCTGATCGCAGTGGCGATTACTCGAATCTCATCAAGACTCTGATTGAGGAGGCAACCAAAGTTTTAGGCACCTCAGATATTGTTATCTCAACTAATGCAAAAGACATGGATGCTGTCCAGTCTGCACTATCCCAATTTTCAGGAGCAGAACTATCCACTGAGACAATCGAATGCCTCGGAGGAATCAAAGTCAAATCCAAAGATGGCGCAATGACATTTGATAATACGATCGATGCAAGAATTGAACGTCTGAAGCCTTTAATAAGGAAAGAAATTGCAGCAAAATTCGGAGTGGGAAATTAGAATATGGCAGCTCGAGGTAGAATTGTTTGGGTAAGTGGACCTGCTGTAAGGGCAGACGGCATGTCTGATGCAAAAATGTATGAGACTGTGACTGTAGGCAATTCAAAATTAGTAGGTGAGGTCATCCGACTCACCGGAGACGTGGCATTTATTCAGGTATACGAATCAACAAGCGGTCTCAAGCCAGGCGAGCCCGTGGTAGGCACTGGAAATCCATTGAGCGTGCTGCTAGGTCCCGGAATTATTGGCCAGCTTTATGATGGGATTCAAAGACCGCTAAGGGAGTTATCTAAAGCATCTGGCTCATTTATCGGAAGGGGCATCACGACGACTGCTGTAGATATGACAAAAAAATATCATTTTCTTCCAACTATCAGCAATGGTGATGAGGTCGAGGCTGGAAACATTATTGGAACTGTCCAGGAAACCGATCTTATCGAACACCCCATAATGGTTCCGCCAGATCATGCAGGCGGAAAAATTTCAAACCTTGTCTCTGAAGGAGACTATGATTTAGAAACTGTCTTGGCAACCACCGAAAAAGACGGACAGTCAGTTCAGCTTAAAATGTATCACAGATGGCCTGTACGAAAACCACGTCCATACAACAAGAGGTATGATCCAACGGTTCCGCTACTTACCGGGCAGCGCGTAATTGACACGTTCTTCCCAATTGCAAAGGGAGGAACAGCTTCAATCCCTGGGGCATTTGGAACAGGAAAAACCGTAACATTGCACCAAATTGCAAAATGGGCCGATTCCCAAGTTGTTGTTTACATTGGCTGCGGTGAAAGAGGAAACGAAATGACCGAGGTACTAGTTGAATTCCCACACCTCAAGGATCCGCGCAGTGGAAAACCACTGATGGATAGAACCGTCCTTGTGGCAAACACAAGTAACATGCCAGTGGCGGCAAGAGAAGCAAGCATCTACACCGGTGTCACAATTGCAGAGTATTACAGGGATATGGGTAAAGACGTCGTGCTTGTGGCAGACTCGACAAGCAGGTGGGCTGAATCACTCAGGGAGATGAGTGGCAGATTGGAGGAAATGCCTGCAGAAGAGGGTTATCCATCGTATCTGGCATCGCGATTGGCAGAATTTTATGAAAGGGCAGGTCGCGTAAAAGCAACCGGAAGTCCAGACCGTGACGGTTCAGTGACTCTGGTAGGGGCCGTTTCACCGTCCGGTGGTGACTTTACAGAACCCGTTACAACACACACAATGAGATTTATCAAAACTTTCTGGGCATTGGATGCAAAACTTGCATACTCTAGGCATTATCCGTCAATCAACTGGATGAACAGCTATTCTGGCTATCTTGCAGACATTGCAAAGTGGTGGGGCAAAAACATCAGCGAGGATTGGCTGAGTCTGAGAAGTGAGGCATATGGTATTTTACAAAGGGAGGACACGCTAAAAGAAATTGTTAGACTCTTAGGTCCTGAGGCGCTACCAGATGAGGAGAAACTAATTCTCGAAGTTGCACGAATGATAAAGATTGGCCTGCTGCAGCAAAACTCATTTGATGATGTCGACACCTACTGTAGTCCGGAGAAGCAATACAAGCTATTGAATCTGTTAGTTAGTTTTTACAAGAAAGGACAGCAGGCACTCAAAGAGGGTGCATCACTGTCTGATATCCGTGGGTTGTCTGTAGTGACAAGTCTGCTCAAGGCAAGAATGGATGTCAAAGATGATCAGATGCCAAAACTAGAGCAGCTAGATAAAGATATGCAAGAACAATTCAAATCAATCATAGGAGTAAAGGTGTCAAATTGAGCACTCAAGGCGGAGTTCAGTACAGCAAGATTGCTGAAATCAAAGGTCCTCTAGTTGTAGTGGACGATGTTGAAAATGCGGCATTTGATGAGCTAGTTGAAATCGAAACCACCGAAGGTGAGAGAAGGCTAGGCAAGGTTCTCGAGGTAGGAAACGGCAAGGCAATTGTCCAGGTCTTTGAGGGCACAACCGGATTATCAATCTCCGGAACCAACGCAAAATTTGTAGGCAAGGTCATGGAAATGCCAGTCTCAAAGGAGGTACTTGGCAGGGTATTTGACGGACTAGGAAGGCCAAAAGATGGACTCCCAGATCCAATTGCCGATAAATTTATTGATATTAACGGAGAGCCGATGAACCCTGAACAACGTGAGTATCCAAAGGATTTCATTCAAACCGGCGTATCTGTAATTGACGGGATGATTACTCTGGTAAGGGGACAAAAGCTCCCAATCTTTTCTGGCTCTGGCATGTCCCACAATCTCTTGGCAGCACAAATTGCAAGACAGGCAAGTGTTGTCGGAACAACAGATGACTTTGCCGTAGTATTTGCAGCAATCGGCGTGCAGTACAGTGAAGCAGAGTATTTCAGGCGAAGTCTTGAGGAATCCGGCGCGCTCAAGAGAAGTGTCCTGTTCTTAAACACGGCAGATGATCCTGCAATTGAAAGAATCATCACCCCCCGTGTGGCATTAACTGTGGCAGAGTACTTGGCATTTGAGTTGGGAATGCACGTTCTTGTTATTCTGACTGACATGACAAACTATGCAGAGGCACTAAGGGAGATTAGTGCGGCAAGGGAGGAGGTTCCTGGAAGAAAAGGATATCCTGGTTATCTCTACACTGACCTTTCAACAATTTATGAAAGGGCGGGAAAGCTTAACGGAAGAAAGGGGAGTGTCACGCAGGTTCCAATCCTGTCAATGCCATCTGATGATATCACCCACCCAATTCCCGACCTTACTGGCTACATTACAGAAGGACAAGTGGTGCTTGGAAGGGATCTGTTCAGACAGGGGGTCTATCCGCCAGTCAATATCCTGATGAGCCTTAGCAGGCTTATGAAGGACGGGATTGGCAAAGGAAGTACCAGGGAGGATCACAGTGAAATTTCAAATCAGGTTTATGATGCGTATTCTAGGGCACAGGAGGTTAGGGCACTTGCCGGCATTGTAGGCAAGGCAGGCCTTACTGAGATTGATCTAAAGTACATGGATGTGGGAGATGTATTTGAAAAAGAATTCCTGACTCAGGCAACTGATGAGAATAGGACTATTGAGGAGACCCTCTCTGTTCTATGGAAGATTGTATCGAAACTACCAAAGAATGAGATTACCAAAATTAAAGACAAGTACGTAGAGCAATACTATCAGGAAGAGTAGCAGGATATGTCATTTGGACAAAATGTTGCAGCAACAAAGATTGAACTTTTAAAATACAAGAAGTCCACGCAGGTTGCCGTAATGGTTCAGCAAATTCTCGATGACAAGCGTAAGGTCCTACTGAAGAACATCGAGGAGATGATTCAGGAGGCCTCTAAAGCAAGGGGCGGGATCTGGGAGCCCTTGCAGGATATCTACAAATCAGTCAATGAGGCATATCTGGCGCTAGGTACCAACACAGTTGACTCTGTTGCAGAGTCCACCCCCCCTGTAATGGAAGTGGATGTTCATGTTAGGAGGGTAGTTGACGTAAAGATTCCCGCACTTACTGTAACTGAAAAGGATACAAAGTCAATGCCCTACGGATTTGCAGATACAAATTCCTCAATTGATAGAGCTGCAAAACAGATCAAGGAACTGATGCCAAAAATTTGTAAAGCGGCAGAATATGAAAATTCCATCTTTAGCCTTGCAAAAGCATTAGAAAAGACCCAAAAACTGCTAAATGCACTAGAAAATGTCATTATTCCTCAATACAAGGAAAAAATTAGATTTATCCTCTCCACCCTGGAGGAGAGGGAAAGGGAGGAATTCGCAAAGTTAAAAAAAGTCAAAGCAAAGATGGAAAGTAGAAAATAATGGCAAAAGAAGAAATAAAAAAAATACTTGAAAATTCAAAAAAGGAGTTGGACTTGGATCATGACAATTTTGTAAAAGCAATCAAAGATGATTTAACATCTTTCAAAAAGAAAACTCTGGATCGAATTTGAGATTGTTATCTTATCATGATTTAAATATGGATATCATAGAGTCTGATCGTAAATGAAATCTATCGTCATGTTACTTTTGGCAGCATCAGCAATTTCAATTCTAGGTTCAACCGGAGTTGCATTTGCTCAAGAAGATGGTGCATCTGGTGGCGACTCTATGAAACTCTTAGGTGCGGGTCTGGCATTTGGAATGGCAGCCGTCGGAGCAGGAATAGGTCTTGGCCAAGTAGGTGCAGCAGGTCTTGCAGTCATTAGTGAAAACCCAGCTTTACAGTCAAAGGTGTTCATCTTCGTAGGTATGGTCGAATCGATCGCAATCTACGGCATAGTTATGATGTTTATCATCTTAGGACAATAGTCCAAAACTACGTTTTTCTAATTTTTAGATCTTTTATTTAATTATATTTTAGCTTGTTAACATCCAAAACCCTCGAGCAGTACCTGCATTTGAGAACCCTTCCTTGCTTGTCAATAACATCCATCACAGACTCGATGTGCTCTGTACTGTTTGTAATGCAGTCAGGATTTGAACACCTGAAAATCCTGTCAATCTCATTAGGCAGTGACACCCTTCTCTTCTCAACTAGTTTGTATTCCCTTATCATGTTGATTGTTGCAGTCGGGGCAATTACCGCTATCTTGTTTGTATCGTCATCCTTTAGAAACCTGTTTTCCACCTTGATGATGTCTTTTTTCTTAAATT
Source organism: Candidatus Nitrosopumilus sp. (assembly GCA_965206745.1). Lineage (GTDB taxonomy): Archaea > Thermoproteota > Nitrososphaeria > Nitrososphaerales > Nitrosopumilaceae > Nitrosopumilus. Next base: position 178,713 of record OZ242220.1, read on the forward strand.
TCCCGCTTGGAACATTCAGGGCTATGGTGATCAGACTGCCGTCATTCCCATCAATTCTCAGTGCACTGAGAACCTGAAGTCCCTTTCCCTCATCTATATGGTCAATTACAGTACCCTCCTTAATTCGTCGAACCATGAGGTCTGACTGTTCCATCAGAATACTTTGTATAGTCACCTGTATATATTATTGAAAGAATGAACGAGTTTTACCAAAAAGATATCATCTCAATTAAGGACTATACCAGGGATCAACTCGAAGCTATCTTTGCATCCACTGACAAAATGACGCAGCTAAGTCTGGCTGATAGGAGAGAGATCTGCAAGGGCAAGACACTGGGATACCTGTTTTATGAGCCGAGCACCAGAACCCGTCTCAGCTTTGATTCTGCCATGGCGTCAGTTGGTGGCAATTCATTAGGAATTTCTGACATCACGTCCTCATCCACTCAAAAAGGTGAGAGTCTTGCCGACACTGTCAGGATAATGTCAATTTACTCAGACATTCTTGTCTTGCGCCACACATTGGACGGCTCAAGCAGGTTTGCCGCAGAAATTTCTGACAAACCAATAATTAATGCAGGTAGTGGGACCGAAGAGCATCCAACCCAGGCAATCCAGGACTTGTTTACAATCAAGAAAGAAAAGAAAAAGATTGACGGTTTAAAAATTGGAATTATAGGTGATCTAAAGTACGGGAGGACTGTCTACTCCCTGCTGCACGGGCTTGGAAACTATGATGTTGATGTCAGACTGATCTCCCCCGAATCACTGAGAATAAGATCTGATTCAACCTATGAAATAAAAAAGAAGCTGGATTTTACCGAGTCCACTGACATTGAAGATCATCTCGATGATCTTGATGTCCTTTACGTGACAAGAATCCAAAAAGAGAGATTCCCTGATGAGGAAGAGTACCTCAAGGTAAAAGGAAGCTATGTTGTAGGATTGGACATGTTAAAGCGCATGAAGGATGACGCGATAATCCTGCATCCGCTGCCAAGAATCGATGAAATTTCAGCCGATGTTGATAAAACAAAGAATGCCAAATACTTTGAGCAGGCCGAATATGGAAAATATACCCGTGCTGCTCTGCTAGGTATGATTCTAAACGAGAATGGATTTTAGTTTTTTAGCAAAATCCGTATTCCATATATCTGGAGTTATCTGAATATGACTAATGACTGAGACCAGAATTATTCCACTTTTCCCCCTGGACTTGGTCTTGTTTCCGAGACAGGAACTGCCACTCCGAATTTTTGAGCCCCGCTACAAGCAGCTAGTTGATGACTGTATGATTGGGGACGGTCAGTTTGGGGTATGCCTAATTGACAAAAACAGCTCCATCAACGGATGGGATTCGCCCAAATTGGTGGGCACCATTGCCAAAATTTCAAAGTGCGAAGATGTGGAGCTGGGCGGACTGCAGCTAAACATTGAAACGATAGGAAGAAACTCGTTTAAAATCAAAAGAATTATTCCGCCATCTGTTGCACAGCCTGCAAACTATGATCCTCTCTCTGCCACGGGACACCAAGAAATTTCCAAGATACATGAGAGGATTGGCACTGAGGAAAAAATGTACATTCAAGCCGAAGTTGAAATGATCCCCGAGATTGATGAGAACATTTCATTTGAGAGATGGGAGAAGTTGATTGATCTATGGAAAAAGAAGATCATCAGGCAGGCCTTGCCCCAAATTGTTGACCCCCATTCACTGGATCATGTTTTGGAACAATACTATCTCAACACTGATACGCCGCCGACAATTGACTACGTTTACTCGCTTTCTGCCATCGGGGCCAGGGATCCAAACGAGTTACAGCCAATTTTAGAGGCGACAACCATGGATGAACTAATTAAGCGAGTAGAAGAACTGTTGAGAGTACAGCCATGATGAATCTGAAAAAATTTCTGGTATTTGCACTAGCTGCATGCTTGCTGTTTCCTGCAAGTAGTGTTTATGGACACGGGTTTGGCATTGATACAATATCCTCAATAGACATCCAGGGAAAGAAGATTTCAATTTCAGTAGAGGTGCCAATGTATTTTGAAAATGATCAGGAACAAATCACAATTACTGCAACTGAAGACGCTACTGGAGAGAATGCAAAAAATGTCACCTTTCTAATTGGATTGTTTCATGAAAATGAAATGATATTTAGGAATTTTTTCTTTGCCGATGACGGCGTTTTACAGATCAAAGTAACCCCTACGCAAGAAGATGAGATTACAATTAACGGCCAGCAAGACGCTTTGCTTGGAGCATGGCATGGAACAGAATCCAATCCCGTAGAAATTACAGGGCCGTTGTTTAACTCTAGTGGCTTGTATAACTTTGAAATTGAGATACGAACCATTGATGAGCCTACAAACATCATAGATTCCGGAATTTATAATGCCGATTTGAGCGTAATTGAGACTGTATCCTTTCTTCAAGAAGACTCGGAAGGCAATGATGTGGAATTCCGTTCAAAGTCGTATTTTGACTCTATCTCCAACTTTGAATATGATTATGATGCCAAACAGGTTACATTTGAGATGCCATTTGACTGGAGTGAAAAGCAAATGTCTCATGTATCTGTGGTTCATGTGGAAACCCACTTTCCAAAAGATTTTGTAGAGTTCTTTTCTACTAGCTACTCTACACACGTAAATGGAATTAAACTGTTCAAATCTTCTGTATCTGTTGATGATTATACGGAGAGTGATGAGAGAATAGTGCATCTTATCCTGTTGCAAGATCATCTGCGATATTTGAAAAATGAGATGAAGAAATCCGAAGGAGACTTGCCTGAAGGAATGAAATTTGTTCTGTCCACTAGTGAGGATACGGCATTTCCATTAGAGGCGTATACAAAAAGTGAGGATTTCAAAATAAACCTCTCATGGGATCCTGTGACTGTGGAGCCTGAGGTTGATACAAATTTCATCTTTACAATTCGAGATGGAAGGACAAACGATCCTTTGAGAAGCTCTGATTACACGTTTGTAATAATCCAGAATGGAAAAGAGATTCATCGCGTATCCGGACTGGCCCAGGTCGGCGGGGAATTTGAAAAATTCACATTCAGCGAGGATCAAACAGGTCCTACAATTATCAAGTTTGAAAATATTCGAAATACCGGACAAGAGACTGAATTTGCCCTAGTTGTTGTGCCTGAGTTTGGAACCATTGCATTACTGGTGTTGGTAATTTCCATAACGAGTATCATTTTTGTAACTAGAAGGAATCGGCTATTCATCTAGAGTGCCACTAACTTTACTGTATCCATGTTCTTATTTGTCTGAAAGTCTCTAGTCATTGTGGAGACCTTTTCTGCGTCTCCGTCAATCAGAAAAAGCTCCATGCATTTCTCCTTCTCAATCTTACTGTGAAGATGGGTCGTAATCAGATGCTCAAAATTGTGTGTGATTCCTGACACGACATGATCAAATTGATCATTGTGTACCACCAAAAGAATGGCATGGATGTTTCCTGCCAAATCCGCCTTTTGTTTCTCTTCTGAAACAAATGATCTGATTCCTGCCCTGATGGCCTCTGATCTTCCTGAAAATCCCATGGATGATTGCAATCTGTCTAATTCTGAGAGAATTTCATCGTTTAGCGATATTGAGACTATGGGCATATGCCTGATTTTATTAATTATCTTATAAGTTTAGCAATCAATTTTATTAAAGTTTTATAAATTTATTAATAATCTTTATCAAATTGCTGCGTGAATATTCAGATCAAACTTGCAATTATTGCAATCTGCATTGTAATTCCACTAAGCTCAATTGCAGTATATGGAACCAATTTCGAACAATCAATTGCGCGAATTGAGAGTTCCAAACTACAAGTCGTCTCATCGTTTAACCCGTTGCACGAATTTTCACAAAAAGTAGGCCAAGACAGGGTTGACGCTATCTTGTTGCTGCCTATAGGTGTAGAGCCGCATGATTGGGAACCCACTATCAAAGATGTACAACAAATACAAAAATCTGATTTGATAATAGTCAATGGGATAGGTTTTGAAAACTGGGTCGATAACCTGGCTGAGAATAACCATCAGGTAATAGTCGATACCAGCAATGGAATTCCTACTAGAAAGCATTCCAATGCTGGTCCGGCAGATCCGCACATCTGGCTAAATCCAGTCTATGCAAAGATCCAGGTACAAAATATTGCAGATGCCTTCTCACAGGCCGATCCTGAAAATGCGGGATATTACCAAACAAACACGGTAAAATACATTGAAGAATTAGACTTGCTTGATTCCAAAATACGGAATGAATTATCTGCGTGCAGTAGTGACTTTATTGCTTTTCATGATGCATTTTCATATTTTGCAGATGAGTATGGTCTGAACCAGCATACGGTAATTCAATCAACTAATTCCCATGGCGAATCCACTGCAAAGACATTAGAAGATGTCATTTCTACAGCTGAGAAACTAAACATCAAGGTAATTTTTAGTGAAGAGAGTGTCCTGCCAAAAACATCTGAGATAATTGCAAACGAAATAGGCGGCAAAGTTTTGATACTGTCTCCCATCGAGGTTGCCTCAGACGGGGATTATATTTCCAAAATGACTGGGAATCTTGAGAATTTGAAAGAGGCATTGTGTTGATAGTTGAGATTAGTGATCTAACCGTACAGTATCCTGACGTCAAGGCTCTTGACAATGTTAGTTTTGTAGTCAATCAGGGTGATTTTTTAGGCATAATCGGGCCTAACGGTGCAGGCAAATCCACTCTCTTTGACTGCATGCTGGGACTTTATACCAAATATGATGGTATCATCAAATTTTTTGGCCATGACATTAAAAAATCAAAGAGCTATCTTCACGAAATTGGATACGTGCCACAAAAACCAATCTTTGAAAAAAATTTCCCAGTCACAGTCACCGAAGTGGTTAGAATGGGACTGAAAAATGAGTCTAATGAGGACAAAATTGATGAGATCCTACAACAGTTATGGATACATGAACTTCGCAATAGGAGAATAGGAGAATTATCCGGAGGACAGCAGCAGCGCGTCTTTATTGCAAAAGCTTTGGTAAACGATCCGACAATTCTGATTCTTGACGAACCTGTAACCGGTATTGATCAGCAGAGCATGGATCTGTTTTACAGTATTCTTCGTGAGTTAAATTCCAAACAAAAGATTACCATTATTTGGTCTTCCCATGACTTGGACGCAGTCAACCAGTTGGCAAACCACGTGGCATGTTTGAACAGAACATTGTTTTTTCATGGGGAATCCGAAGAGTTCTTCTCCAATGATGAACTTGTCAAACAATACTCTGAGGCATCCATGCAGGAACACATGCATCATCATTGATCATGTCTTTTGAAATCCTAACCTACAGTTTCATGCACAGGGCACTAATCTCTGGAATTGCCATTGCAATTCTTTGCTCCGTTGTCGGCTTGTTTCTAGTCTTGAGGCGCTATTCGTTATTTGGTGATGCTATTGCGCATTCGTCATTTGGCGGCATTGCATTGGGTCTGCTGGCTGGCATTTATCCGCTATGGACCGCATATGGTGTTTCCATAGCTAGTGCGTTGATAATCACAAAAATCAAAGACAGATACAACATATCTGGCGATGCATCCATTGCAGTTTTGCTATCATCCGGCATTGCAGTTGGGCTCGTTATTATTGGACTGTCTGGGGGTTTTACCATTGACATCTTTAGCTTTCTGTTTGGAAGCATTCTTCTTGTCAGTGTAGATGACACCGTTCTAATCCTGGCTCTTACGGGAGCTGTCCTGATTGTGATTCTGCTGCTTTACCGGCAGATCCTTTACTCTACATTCAACGAGGAACAGGCCAAAGTCAGTGGAATTCCAGTGGAAAAAATTAACTATCTGATCGTGTTTATGGCCGGATTAACTGTGGTTACATCAATCCAACTTGTTGGCGTATTGCTGATTTCGGCCCTGTTTGTAATTCCAAACGTTACTGCAATAATGTACGGCAAAGGCTTCAAGCAGACGGCAATAATCTCTATGAGTTTCTCTATCTTCTCAGTGGTTGTCGGAATCCTAATTTCCTACGTATTTGACATAACTCCTGCAGGAACCATTGTTATCTTGGCAATTGGATTACTTGCAGGAACAATGGGAATAAAATCAGCTGGGTTGCTGTCTAAGAACTAATCAGGGAATTCAATCTTCTCTTATCCTGTATGCTTTTCACATAAAATAACGATGTTGCAATGATTCCCAGTGCAATTAGCGGTGATGCAATCTCCGTGTACTTTAGCTGAGGATCGTCCCCCACCTGAATTTGAGAAATGCTTACCGGAATCTCCCTGGTCTTCATCGTTCCGATCTTGTTTGACTGCTGTTCAACAAACCACACGTTGTCATCTCCATCTGATGCCATATACTGGATAAAGGTGGCCTCAGTTGGGACTGGAATCTCTATCAAATCACTGTTGTCTGGATCATAAACTCCGACACTGTCCACTGTATGCTGTGCAAACCAGATGTTCCCATACCTGTCCAGAGTCATACCAAATGGAAGTGCCTCGGCATTGGGTACGGGAATTTTTTCAAATGTCTCCAAAACCGGATTGAATTTCGTTATTGCCAGGCCTGAATGCTCTGCAATCCATAGATTCCCATCATCATCAAAAATTAGTGCTTCTGGGGATTCCAAAACCGTGTCAGTTGAGATTTGGGTAGGCTGATTACTTTGGGGATCGATGAATCCTATCTTGCCTGTTCCTGCCGCAGAGTACCAGACCATTCCGTCCCCGTCGACAGCTAGCGCAAATGGCACTGACTGCTTCTCTGGAAGAACTATCTCCTCAAACATGTCCTGTTCTGGCAGATATTTCAGGATTCGATCTTTGTTTATCACTGCAATCCAAATACTGCCTTCAAAATCCGCCTTGATCGACAGCGGTATGTTTTCTGATATCACTGGATCCAGTTTTGGAATGGTCCTAGTTGTAATCTCCTTGGTCTCTATATCGATAAACCCGATCTGATTTCTTGGCGTATCTGTAAACCAGACCTTTCCATTGTTATCGTTTGTCAGGAATGTGGTTGCCAAACCGTCAAAAGAATGGGAGGTAAACTCGTCTGTTTCAAGTGAGAACTGCCATATTCTTGGAGATGATGTATCGCTTATCCACAACGAGTCTTTCCCATCATGTACTGCAAAGAGAGGACTTGCAGCTTCTGGCAACTCGTACTCTATGACCTGTGTTTGAATATCTGCCAGTCTGGGCTTTACAAGCAAGTCCAGCATGACTGACTCGTTTGCATTCTCTGTTCTCTGGGCTTCAATCTCTACTAGCCATTTTCCTGAAAATCCAAACGTCAGCTCCCCCTGAAACTTGCTAGGTTTGTCCTCTTGCTTGATCTGCTCCATTGGGACTTCAATCGGGGAAATGCCCTTTGATGGGTTGGAAATTTTTACTTTGATCTGATTTGAATCATAAAGTGGATCTCCCTCAAAGTCACTGACCCTGACTAGAATTGTGTTTGTCCCGCTGGAAAATGGCGAAATATCAACATCGAATTTTGCATTCTCGGCAAATTCTATGGTTTTGAACCCATAGACAACCTCCTGTGCATCGACTTGCTGAATCTGGCCAGCTGGCAGTGTACCATTAGTCAGCAATGCTACGACTAGTAGGAGAGCCACCCCCAACACTGCATCTATCTTCAATGATCTCTTGAGTTTTTTATGGACTGCAATCTTTCCTGATGAAAAACCCTTCTCTGCATTTTTTTGTACTCTGAGTTGGAAGAATCCGCCCAAACCCACCATGACTGCGGCAATGGTTATTTTGAGCATGATTAATTGACCAAACACTGACTCGGTGATTAGTCCCACGTCACTTTCCAAGAACCACATCAGCGTAGGTCCGGTGATAATCACTATCCCTACTGAAATGATAAACGCAATGGAGAACCTTGGAATCATTACCAGGCTCATCCTTTCCCGATTTGCTTCTTTGAGTTGTGAAAACGTTGGAAGCAATGTAAAGACAAAATATATGATTCCCCCTATCCAAACTGCGGCAACCAAATTGTGTATGTAATCTAATACCAATGCCCCTAATTCCTCACTAGCTGCACCATGACCGATCAGACTTGATGTTGAAATTAACACCAATGATGCGGCAAGCATTGGAACTTGACTTTTCTTTGACAATGCCTTTCTTCTGTCCATTCCAAACCAAATGCCAAGCAGGACTATCGTGATAATCATCCTTGCAAGCCAAACTGTACCAAAATACGTCTGAATCACATCCAATGGCGAGGCCTCCAATCTAATGGTTTGAACAGCAATCATCAAGATATCTGAAATGAATACGAGCATCAATCCAATACCGGTAACTGACATGAATTTTGCATGATGAACAACTTCCACCTTGTCCAGTTCTTTTCTGATTAGTTGTTTATTCTGTGTTCCCCAAATGATTAGTGATGCAATTACAGCTCCCAAAACTATCGTCTGTCCTAAAATTCCAGGAAATCTTGCTCCAGCTTCGGGCAAAAATATTATTTCAGATGGCCCCTCATCGGGAATATCTGGTACACTGACATCTCCCACTCCAAACAAAAATGCACTCGGAACCAAATGCCCGTCAATCTTTGAGAGAACTTTTACAGAACTGGTATAGACCCCCTCCTCTAACGGCGGGGTGGTAACAATTAGGGACAGTTCACCTTCATGGTAACTGGTGTCTCTGTTATCTATTTGATCCCCGTTGCTGTCAAAAATCTTCATCTCACTGAAACTGATATCCACAGGTTCGGAAAAATACACGATCACCTCTGTTGTTCCTATCGGTGCATTGGATCCCAAGCTGGGAATTGTTTTTTCCGTAAATGGATGTGCTGCTGCAAACGGAATTGAAATCAATGATAAAACCAGCAGAAATATCAGAAACTTTCTCATTTGTTGGTATGATCATTTATGATAATTTAAACAGTTTACAAATTTCCAAATTTATGCCAGTTTACATAAAGATAATAACCTATGATTGTCCAATGATGGTCATGAAGATAGTAATTCTTGGCATCATGGCAGCATTATTTTCCATTGGAATGATTTCTGCATCTTTTGCGCATACCACTGTTCACGTTGAACAATATGAGATTGAAGTAGGCTGGAGCATTGAGCCGCCTGTTGTGGGAATTCGAAATGATCTTGCCTTAAAGATTACCGAACCTGGAGAAACTGAAGGTACTAAAAAAGGTGTGACTGCAGTTTTCAAAGATGCTGATGCCACTGTAATGTTTGGAGGTGCCTCTAAAAAAATTGATGTCAACTCTGATTCTAGACCCGGATATTATTTTTCACCTATAATTCCGACTAAAACTGGAAGTTACATGGTAGAACTCAAAGGTGAGATTCATGGCATGCCTGTAGATGTAAAAATACCCGTTGAAGACGTAGAGCCCACAGCAGTATTGGATTTCCCACCATCCTCTAATGCCGGTGATACTGACATTACTGCATTAAAGAATGCAATGTCCTCATTACAGCAGGATGTCTCTAAATTAAATTCTGGAGAAATCAAAGTTCCTTCCAACGGTGATGCATCTTATGACTTTGCAATATTTGCATTGTCCATTGCCGCAGCAGCTATAATCTTGGCTATAGTTTCTCTAGTAAAAAGAAAATAGAAAAGAGGAATTCCTAAAATCTTGGAATGACTCTGGATTTTGCAGTTACTGCTATGATGCTAATGATTGCAACAGCTAGTATCATCATTGCAATTGTTCCAAATTCTGGTACAATGTTTGAGTATGCAACTTCTTCACCAATTGGTCCTGTCTTGGGACTACTTACACCATAACCTTGGAAGGTAACCTTGATGTCTACTGGATCAGAAGAACTGAGCGGCGCTGTAGTATGATCGCCTTTACCGTCATGTTCATGTGCGCCTTCATCATTCAAAACCTCTTCACCGTTCTGTGTAACCATTATGTCATAGTTGACATGTTTTGCATCGTCAAATTCGATGGAAACATCCATCATTTCCCCTGCAGTTGGTGCTGAAGTCCAGATTGAGACCATTGTAGCGTCAGATAGCATTCCGGTTGCAGATGCATCACCGTCGCGCATCATTGTCTTGTCATCTCCTGGTTCGTTGTGGTCACCTGAATCATCATGATCACCTCTAGATTCCCCTTCTACTATGATTGTACCTATCATCCAAGTATGTAATGTACAATAGTATGGCACTTCACCAGCTTCTTCTGGAGTCCATTCTGCAGTTTCTCCTGAATTTATGATACTTGTATCAAATTCACCTGTTGGTGAAGGAGTAAAACCGTCTACGGTTCCTGCTGTGAATGTGTGTATCCCAGTTGTGTCAGTATTTGAGAAAATTACTTTTCCACCCACATCTACTGTCGCAATAGATGGAGTATAACATCCCTCTGCCACACAATCCTGACCAAAGCCGGATCCCTCTACTGTTCCTATTGTTACTTCTGGATGATCTGCAAAAGCAGCCGGTGTCATTGTGATGATACCTGCTACGATAGCAAATAGCACGAAGAAAGAACTAAGTACTTTTGTCTTCATTAAACGAATTATTTGATGGGATCCATAAAAACTTCACTAGAATTCCCAGAAATAGGAACTAGTCCTTTCTAATCTGGTATACCTTTAGGATTCCAAATACTGGAATTCCTACATACATTGCCAAATTCAAGGCAATCACAGATATTCCAAGTCCCAGGACTTTGGCCTCTGAACCCTCATCAGCTAGCGACATTATGGACAGCGTTGAAAGCATCGGGGTGATCATGACCTTTACTGCCTCTTTGAACATTGGATTCTCCCTCTCCCAATCCGAGACAGTTGGTGCAAATGAATAGTATAGTGTGTTAAATCCGCTCATAAATGCGGTGCCAGAAGCCGTACTGAACAGTGTATTATCCCTTATCTCTCTGAGCATCTGAACCTGTGGTGCAAGTTCGGTTCCGTATGCTGCAGTTGCAATTAGACATCCGCTATCATCTTCCATCATCTTATCATCATCCATCATCTTATCATCTTCCATCATCTTATCATCTTCCATCATAGCATCATCGCCCATCATAGCATCATCGCCCATCATAGCATCTTCACCCATCATCTTATCATCATCCATCATCTTATCATCATCCATCATCTTATCATCTTCCATCATAACATCATCTTCCATCATAACATCTTCACCCATCATCTTATCATCATCCATCATCTTATCATCATCCATCATCTTATCATCTTCCATCATAACATCATCGCCCATCATAGCATCTTCACCCATCTTATCTTCCATCATCTTATCATCTTCCATGATCTTATCATCTTCCATCATAACATCATCGCCCATCATAGCATCTTCACCCATCTTATCTTCCATCATCTTATCATCATCCATGATCTTATCATCTTCCATCATAACATCATCGCCCATCATAGCATCTTCACCCATCTTATCTTCCATCATCTTATCATCTTCCATCATCTTATCATCATCCATCATAACATCATCGCCCATCATAGCATCTTCACCCATCTTATCATCTTCCATCATTTCATCATCATGATCCTTTGCATCATCATGATCATCTCCAGATTCTCCTTCTACCATGATTGTACCGACCATCCAAGTATGTAATGTACAATAGTATGGCACTTCACCAGCTTCTTCTGGAGTCCATTCTGCAGTTTCTCCTGAATTTATGATACTTGTATCAAATTCACCTGTTGGTGAAGGAGCAAAACCGTCTACGGTTCCTGCTGTGAATGTGTGTATCCCAGTTGTGTCAGTATTTGAGAAAATTACTTTCCCACCCACATCTACTGTCGCAACAGATGGAGTATAACATCCCTCTGCCACACAATCCTGACCAAAGCCAGATTTCTCTACTGTTCCTATTGTTACTTCTGAATTGCCTGCAAAAGCAACTGGTGTCATTGTGGTGATACCTCCTACAATAACAAATAGCATGAATAAAGAATAACCTGTTTTAATTTTCAATGTTGAATCTCTTATCAGGACACATAAAAACCTCACTAGGATATATACCCAAAATAGGCATTAATCCTTTCTAATCTGGTATATCTTTAGGATTCCAAATACTGGAATTCCTACATACATTGCCAAATTCAAGGCAATCACAGATATTCCAAGTCCCAGGACTTTGGCCTCTGAACCCTCATCAGCTAGCGACATTATGGACAGCGTTGAAAGCATCGGGGTGATCATGACCTTTACTGCCTCTTTGAACATTGGATTCTCCCTCTCCCAATCCGAGACAGTTGGTGCAAATGAATAGTATAGTGTGTTAAATCCGCTCATAAATGCGGTGCCAGAAGCCGTACTGAACAGTGTATTATCCCTTATCTCTCTGAGCATCTGGACCTGTGGTGCAAGTTCGGTTCCATATGCTGCAGTTGCAATCAGACATCCGCTATTATCGGCACCTTCCTTGTCGGTATCTTTTTCTGTAGGGGTGCTAGGTACTACAGGATCTGGTTCAATCACTGCAGGATCTGGTTCAATCACTACAGGATCTGGTTCAATCACTACAGGATCTGGTTCAATCACTACAGGATCTGGTTCAATCACTACAGGATCTGGTTCAATCACTACAGGATCTGGTTCAATCACTACAGGATCTGGTTCAATCACTACAGGAACCACTTCAGCTTCCTGTATCACTAGTATGCCTAACATCCAAGGATGCACCAGACAAAAATAATCATATTCTCCTAATTCAAAACCAGTCGTATCCAATGTTTCGGATTCACTGCTTGTAATAAACCTGAATCAAATTTATCACTTGTACCATCATATGCATTTCCACCAGTAAATGTGTGGGGAACACTATCCGTATTTGAGAAAATTACTTTGCCACCTACATCAATTGTCGCGATACTTGGAGTGTAACATCCATCCAGGTCTTCGCAACCTACATCTTTAGATCCTGCTACAGGTACAACTGTAATCTCTGAATTGCCTGCAAAAGCAGCTGGTGTCATTGTGGTGATACCACCTACAATAACAAATAGCATGAATAAAGAATAACCTGTTTTAATTTTCAATGCTATATGTCTCATCAGGATACATAAAAACTTCACTAGAATTCCCAGAAATGGGAACTAGTCCTTTCTAATCTGGTATACCTTTAGGATTCCAAATACTGGAATTCCTACATACATTGCCAAATTCAAGGCAATCACAGATATTCCAAGTCCCAGGACTTTGGCCTCTGAACCCTCATCAGCTAGCGACATTATGGACAGCGTTGAAAGCATCGGGGTGATCATGACCTTTACTGCCTCTTTGAACATTGGATTCTCCCTCTCCCAATCCGAGACAGTTGGTGCAAATGAATAGTATAGTGTGTTAAATCCGCTCATAAATGCGGTGCCAGAAGCCGTACTGAACAGTGTATTATCCCTTATCTCTCTGAGCATCTGTACCTGTGGTGCAAGTTCGGTTCCATATGCTGCAGTTGCAATTAGACATCCTGGGTCTGGCGGGTCATCCTTTGGAGTTTCTGCATATGCATCACCCACTCTAATTTCAAATGAGGCAGTTTCTGGCGTAATTGGTGCAAATAGTATGCCTTCAACTGTCAATTCCATGGTGTATATTCCATCTTCAGGAAATTCAACTCTTAGTCCGTTTATCACTCCTTCAGATGTATGAGTGAGAGTTGGAGTCTTGAAGATCGTTTCTTCAGATTTTGAAACCAATATTCTATAATCGACATGAACTTGAGTTTTTTGTGTTGTAGGATTTATGAATTCTATAGGTATCCTGGTTAGTTCGCCTGGCACGATCTTCTCATAAGATATTTTCACATCCAGTGTTTTTTGGTCAGTAGGCAAAGTCTGTGATTCTGCAAATGCTGGAATCATTAACAATGGAACTAGTAAAAATACAAGCAAAAATTTCATACTTTGATTTTGAGAATCGGAAATAAAAATTATCCTCTGATTTCGCACAAAAAATTATCATGCGTAAAAACCCTATATCATCTTTAAATATGGAATTGTCATAACTTCTGTGTTGTATAGCAAGTTTGCATTATTTATTTCGATTATTGGTATTTTCTCAATTACCGCTATTCTCCCTGATGCCCTTGGTCATGGGTTAGGCGGAGATCAAGCTGAGCCATTATCATTTGATGACATGCTGGTAACTGTACGTACGCAACTGAGTCCATCTGATATTACAGTAGGTGATGTTGATTCTGCCAACATGCAAATTCGTTTCTTTGATACCGTAACTGATAAGAATCTTGACAAAGTCACATACAGAATAGAAGTTTGGCAGAGTGGTGAACTCTTGGCTAGAAATTTGTTTTATGACCTGGATGGAACATTGGATGTGAAAATCAAACCAAAGGCTGGCTGCAATGAAATTAATCTTCACAAATGTTCAATTTACGGCGGTTCAGAGCATGTAAGTGCACCAGGTGCTCTGTTTGTACAGGGAGCAGCCTGTACTGATGATAATCTGGATATCTGTGCAAGACCCTCAATCACAGGCCCCATCTTTGTAAAAGGCGGATTATACAAGATTAGGGTTGACATAGAGGCAGCCACTAGCCCAAGGACCGTACTGTCCAGTTTGCTAAGTTATGAGACTTTTGTGAGTGTCGCACAAGAACAGGACTTTTCTTTTCAAACAGCAAACGCTGATGAAGTCCCAGTCACCATAAAGACATACTATGATGATGTCGATAACTTTAATTTTGATACATCAGACAACTCTATCTCATTTGACATGCCATTTGATTGGAGCCCTGATTATGTCAATCTGGTGCAAGTTGTGCATCAGGAGGTTAGAGTTCCAAAGACGTTTGCACCTTATGCCGACGGTAAGCAGTTCAAGGGCTATGTTAACGGTGTTGAAATTGGCCAGAAGGCACTAGTCAATGATCCATACGCCTCTGCTGATAGCAACATTGTCCATTTCCTAATCACCAAAAATGAGCTCGAAAAAATTAATGAAACCCTTGGCCCCTCCAACTTTGATAATCCCAAAATGGACTTGAAGCTGGTTCCATTGGATGAAGCTTCAAAAAGTTCTACCGAATTTTATCTTGTAGACACTTCAGTTAACCCACCGGCAAAAGTTCCAACGACTGTGAATATTTCTTGGGATGGAAAATATGGCGCAGATCAAGAGATTCCATTTGAATTTGCCTTCTTTAATGAAGATAGAAAGCTAATCAAGGACATAAAATATGCCTATGTTGTTTTAGACGAGAATGACAACCAGATAGCACGAAATGAGGGGACTGATACCATGAATCCCGGAATTGTCTCCATTGAGGGAATAGATGTACAGGAGATCTATATTCCCTCCCAGGGCCAAGTGCGAGTTGACATTCTAGTTTACGGAACCGGACTGGATTATGATTCAACCTATGCCGGAATAGGCTCGACAATCATTGAGATTGGTCCGGGTTCTACAACACCGGCACCTGTCAAAACACCGATATTTGACAAAACACCGACATCTGAAAAGATACCAATACCTGGCTGGATCCAGACTTCTGCGGGATTCTGGGTGGACGGAGTCTCCTCAGATGACGAGTTCATCAATGCCATCCAGTACATGATCAAGGAAGGAATAATGGAGATCCCTGCAACAGCTCAGGGTTCTAGCAGTACAAATGAAATCCCTTCCTGGATAAAGTCTACTGTTGGATTCTGGGTGGACGGAGTCTCCTCAGATGACGAGTTCATCAGTGCCATCCAGTACATGATCAAGGAAGGAATCATGCAGATACAATCATAGGTTTTTAAATAAATTATGTAAAGTGATAATACAATGAAAGACATCAATGACATCCTGCCAAAGGTTCCAAACATGAGATGGGGAGCATTGATGAACAAGGCGCCGACAAACGACAAAGTCGAAGAAATGAACAAGATTTTTCCTGCTAATGGCAGATGGCATACAGTTTTTGAGGAGCAGGATCAGATTACAATTGATGGACAACAAGTTCGAAAGAAAAATCCAGACAAGTGGACATAGATTGAAAGGTCTTGCATCTCTCGGATTCTTAATATTTTCAGCCGCATTTGCAGTCACCTTTGATGATGCCTACGGACACGGTGTGGGGACTGAAACATTTCCCCCTGTGGACCTAGAGGGGAAGCTTGTCACACTTGAGGTATCGTCATCAAAAAGTGATCCTAACACAAGTGGCAGCCAACAGATATCAGTCTCATTAATTGACTCTGATTCAAAAATCACCTTGCGCGATGTCACGTTTTTGATTAAATCGTCCCGTGGAGAGCAGTTTCTTTTTGAGCAAGAGTTCAAAGCAGATAATGGATTCCTGGTCTTTAATTTTGTATCCCAAGATACTGACTCGATAATTCTAGAGGAGGGCGATGATGGGGGACTCTTCGGATCCCTGCTGGGACTTGAAAGCAGGCTGGTTCATGTAAAGGGACCCAGGCTTGGCGAGGGCGGATTGTACAAATTGGATGTCAGCGTACTGACTGCAGATGGATACTCTGAAAAATTAGACGTGCCTCTAGTTTTCAATGCAGGAATCTCTATTGCCCAAAAATCAACGCATGGCTTTGTTGATCCCAATTTTGGGGAGCAGAACATCCACGTAGTGACATATTATGATGAGATTTCAGACTTTGAATACGATTCTGGTTCAAAGGAAATCAGTTTTTTCATGCCATTTGATTGGAGTCAGTCAAACATCAATCAAACGTCAGTAGTCCATGAGGAGATTGTAATTCCAAAGAGATTCGGCGACCTGCTGGTTTCCGGATTTGTCATGCATGTTAATGGGATGCGGCTATCCCCGGACATTGTAAACATTGATGATTTTTCTGCTGACGGAAGGACAGTTCATTTTATAATTTACCAAAAAATATTGCAGAATATCTTTGAAAACACCACTAATCAAGACGGCATGAACTTTGTGATCAAGCCGGATCGCGATTACACCCATCTAAGCTCTGTGACTGAAAATGGACAATTTAAGATCCTTGTATCCTCAGAACCTGAAAGTCTAAAATCCAACTCTGATGCAAAGATACTCTTTGATATAACCGATATCTTCTTGAAAGACAAGCCCGTTGCCACAAACTATGAATTTTCAATGACACAAGACGGCAGAGTCATCTTTGAGCAAAGTGGAACCAGTTCGGATTCAAGGAATGGCCATAACGTTGCAGAATTTGTGATTCCTGACGATGTTTCAGGGATTGTGGATCTGAATTTTAAAAATTTGGATAACAACAATCTTGCAAAGACTGCAATACCTGTTGTTATTGATAGAAGGATATCCGATGATGATATCTCACTGCCCCAATGGGTTAGGAATAATGCATTATGGTGGTCTCAAGAACAAATAGACGATGATACATTCGTGCAAGGAATCCAGTATCTGATTAAAAACAACATTATTTTAATTCCTCAAACTATGCAAGAGACTTTCCAGCTTCAGGAAATTCCCTCTTGGATCAGAGACAATGCCGCACTGTGGGCAGACGGTCAGATAAATGATGAAGCATTTGTAGAGGGCCTAAAATTTTTAGTCAAAAATCAGATTCTCCATACCTGATTAATCTTTGTTCGGTCATTGAAATGCCTTGTGTGGATTTGTGCAATCTACATCTTTTTGATTATACGATGCCCTGACGGTCCGTCACAACTGCATGCATGTGGTTTGGTTGTCTTTTTTGGCATTTCTGGAATTGTCTAGGGCAAGAATCTTGCCTGTTTGGTGCTTCTCTGGCAAGCATGTTTTCCTTCTAGCGTGCTTATGATACACTGTAAATGAGCAAGAGCAGATAATGGATAATCTACTTGATGTTGATCCTGGGATAATTGATGTTGTTAGGCAACTGCATCAGGATGGATCAGAAAATCAAATTCAGAAATGATTGCTTCGAGTTATTTTAATACGTCTAATCTGATAAATTTGCAGTGGATAGAAATACAATTTTGGCACTCTTTGCAGTGCTGTTTATCGGAACAATGATTGCCCCAGCATATGCCGAGTCATCTTCACGGGAACAACTCAAAAACGATACTCTGATAAGCCAGATTCAGTGCAATGAGGAAAAGACTCTCATGCAGTCGCCTGTAGGCAAGCCTGTCTGCGTCTTTGATGCCACATCAGAAAGACTAGTTGTACAGGGATGGAGCATTATACAATTGGTCAAGCCGATTGCTGATTCTCAAGGAATATCTGAGATATCAGGACCAACACCAGAACCTGAAATAACTTATTTTGATAATGGATATAATGAAATTCAATACCATGAAAACGGAAATCTCAAATCATCCAAATATTATTATGAGGACGGACAACTAGAAGTAGAAGTTCAATACGATCAAAACGATAATCTCAAATCACACAAATATTATGATAAGGACGGACAACTAAAAAAAGAATCATACTATGAATACGATCAAAACAGCAATCTCAAATCAGAAAAACATTATGAGAACGGACAACTAGATGAAGAATCATACTATGAATACGATCAAAACAGCAATCTCAAATCAGAAAAACATTATGAGAACGGACAACTAGATGAAGAATCACATTATGAATACGATCAAAACGATAATCTCAAATCACACAAATATTATGATAAGGACGGACAACTAAAAAAAGAATCATACTATGAATACGATCAAAACAGCAATCTCAAATCAGCAATACAATATGATGAGAATGGACAATTAGAAGCAGAAATACAATACCATGAAAACAGCAATCTTAAATCAGAAATACGATATGAGAACGAACAACTAGATTCAGAAATACAATACCATGAAAACGGTAATCTCAAATCAAAAATACAGTATGAGGACGGACAACCAATATTCGAATACCACGACCATGAAAACACAAATCGTAAATCAGAAAAATATTATAAAAACGGACAACTAGCATTAGAATCTCAACATAATGAAAACGGAAATTACATATCATCCCAACGTTATGATGAGGCTGGACAGCTAAAAAAGGAATCATATTATGAATACCATCAAAACGGAAAGCTCAAATCAGAATTACAGTATGAAAACGGACAGCTAAAATATGAATCTCAACATAATGAAAACGGAAATTACATATCATCCCAACGTTATGATGAGGCTGGACAGCTAAAAAAGGAATCATATTATGAATACCATCAAAACGGAAAGCTCAAATCAGAATTACAGTATGAAAACGGACAGCTAAAAAAGGAATTATACAATGAATACCATCAAAACAAAAAGCTCAAATCAGAATTACAGTATGAAAACGGACAGCTAAAAAAGGAATTATACAATGAATACCATCAAAACAAAAAGCTCAAATCAGAATTACAGTATGAAAACGGACAACTAAAATCAAAAATACAGTATGATGAAAACACAAATCGTAAATCAGACAAATATTATGAGAACGGACAACTAGATTCAGAAATTCAATACCATCAAAATGGAAAGCTCAAATCAAAAAAACAGTATATGGATGGACAATTAGATTCAGAGATACAGTACCATGCGAACAGAAATCAGCAATTAATATTCAAATATGATGAAAATGGCGTGATAATCCAAGTATCGCAATTTTATGAAAACGGAAATATGCAATCTGAATTCAAATATTATGAAGACGGACAACTAAACGAAGAGGTATACTATGAATACCATGAAAACGGCAATCTTAAATCAAAAATACAGTATGAGAACAAACAACTAGATTCAGAAATACAATACCATGAAAACGGCAATCTCAAATCAGAAATACAATATGAGAACGAACAACTAGATTCAGAAATACAATACCATGAAAACGGAAATATTCGATCTCAATTCAAATATCATGAAGACGGACAACTAGAATTAGAATCTCAACATAATGAAAACGGAAATTACATATCATCCCAACGTTATGATGAGGCTGGACAGCTAAAAAAGGAATTATACTATGAATACCATCAAAACGGCAATCTCAAATCAGAAAAACAGTATGAGGACGGACAACTAGAAGCGGAAATACAGTATGATGAAAACGGACATTACGCATCAGAACGATATTATGAAAACGGACAGCTATACGAAGAATCATACTATGAATACCATCAAAACGGCAATCTCAAATCAGCAATGAGGTATGAAAACGGACAGCTATACGAAGAATCATACTATGAATACCATCAAAACGGCAATCTCAAATCAGCAATACAGTATGATGAGAACGAACAATTAAAATCAGAATCTCAACATCACGAAAACACAAATCGTAAATCAGACAAATATTATGAAAACGGACAGCTATACGAAGAAGTATACTATGAATACCATGAAAATACAAATCTCAAATCAAAAAAACAATACGAGAATGGACAATTAGAAGTAGTAATACAGTATGATGAAAACACAAATCGTAAATCAAAAAAACAATACGAGAATGGACAACTAGAATCAGAATATCAATACCATCAAAACGGCAATCTCAAATCAGAAATACAGTATGATGATAAGCAATTAGATTCAGAATCTCAACATAA
The DNA here is from genome assembly GCA_965206745.1 of Candidatus Nitrosopumilus sp. Taxonomy (GTDB): domain Archaea; phylum Thermoproteota; class Nitrososphaeria; order Nitrososphaerales; family Nitrosopumilaceae; genus Nitrosopumilus. The sequence continues at coordinate 199,240 of OZ242220.1, forward strand.
TGAAAACAGAAACTACATATCATCCAAACATTATGATGAGGCCGGACAACCATCTGGAGAATCATACTATGAATACCATCAAAACGGCAATCTCAAATCAGAAATACAGTATGATGAGAACGAACAATTAAAATCAGAATCTCAACATCATGAAAACACAAATCTCAAATCAGAAAAACATTATGAGAACGGACAACTATACGAAGTATACTATGAATACCATCAAAACGGCAATCTCAAATCAGAAAAACATTATGAGAACGGACAGCTATACGAAGAAGTATACTATGAATACCATCAAAACGGCAATCTCAAATCAGAAATAGGGTATGAGAACGGACAACTATACGAAATATACCATGAATACCATCAAAACGGCAATCTCAAATCAGAAAAACATTATGAGAACGAACAACTAGAATCAGAATATCAATACCATCAAAACGGCAATCTCAAATCAACAATACAGTATGATGAGAATGGACAATTAGAATAAGAATGACAATATCACAAAAACAGAGATTTTGAACTTGTAAAAGAATATGATGGGAACAAGAAACTTGAAATCAGACTCGAATTCACATGTACAAATTTAACATCATACAATATTGAGAATCTCCTATACTCTGATGCAGGTTATGACAAGACTCGAATGTTGGAAAAATTTGATCACTTGGTTATGCAATACAATCAGAATTTTATGATCGCATATGTGATTAAACATCTCAATTCACACTTGATGTCTCTGTTCCATTTCATCCAGCTCTTTCATTCTAGCATAAATACTAGTTTGTGATGAACCACACTGATGCGTGGGCCCCAAAATTGCCATCCTATTTGTTGTATCTGCCTTATTCGTATTTGCATATTCTTTCAGTGTCATGGCTCAGAGTGCAGATGGACAAGGATGGTAAATTGATGCATCTCGTACTTTGCATATTGCTGATATTGGCATTTGTGCCTGCAGTACATGCTGAATTGCCGGCGTGGGTAATAGATAGTCCCCGTGCTGCAGGCTTTGAGATGCCCGACAAGTTTGACGGATTTGCAGGTGGAGACGGATGTCACGGCATAGTTCTACCAAGGGTAGACAGAGCAGCCCAACTTTTAGTCAGTCAGGGAGTAGGTGAGACCCTGATAATGCACGGGGATCAGGTACCGCATTGGACTACTACATGCAAGTATGCAGACAGGGATTACATTATGACAGAAGCAGATTATAGAACAAGTGATAATGCAGCAAATGGAAATTTTCGGGATCCATTCACGAGCTTTATGCACATTACTCGCCATCATAACACCAATCCTTTTTCAACAAATCCTTTTGAATATATGGGATCTTATCCTGATGATTGGCGCGGAAGAATCACAATTCTGACTGATCAGGGATACCGAGGATTCGGCATTAGTACATATGGTGCGATGGTTGTAGTGCCTCACTATAGGCCACTTGATTCGACATTAAATCTCAATGTAGAAGGCATACACAGTCCATCTATAGACCTGAAAATTCGTGGTGCACCTAACTTTTTTGAGTTTGATGCACAAAAATATGATGGGGGCATACTAGTCAACGGCAAAGTCACTCCGATAGGACCGGCAGATCACGAATGGTTGAGTCCATGTTCACGCTGGTCTTCTTCTGCCAACTGCCTTTCAGTTATGGTAAACATGACAGAACACGGGTGGCCTGAGCTGAGCCATGATGAAATACTGGAGGAGGCATCAGAGTGGTACCATCAGCTGTACGATCAGGACTATCTCAAGGAGTACGGGCAGATTCCAGAACCTGACTATGAGTACCATCTACGATACACTAGGCCTGACGCCAAGGGACTGGTGACATATCACAATGCAACACTTGAGATAGAGATACCTCTAAAGATGAATGATAACTATACGTATACGAAAAACTATCCTGAAGTGGGATGGTGTCGCGCACCGATGGTCTTGGTTGCAAAGTCTTCTGAGGATCCGCACGGCGCATGCGTGATGCCAGATACTGCACAGACCCTCATGGACAGAAAATGGGCACAAAAGACACCCGAACTATCTGAGCAGAAACGCAAAGAGTTTGCCAAAGTTTTGGCATACTATGGACTACAGTATGTGCCCGGTACTGCAGACCCACACGATGCGTTCAGGGCTGCCCTTTTGGGAATGCCACATGTAGATGACGTGCATGTTCTTGAGACGACGCCAGGATTCTCGTACAGGGATAAAGACTATGCCTTACATTACGACCGGACCGTGCACTCTCCAATAAAATATCTCAACGAGCTTACCATACATCCTTTGGGAGCTCACTATCTCTGGAACTCGCCTGAACCAGTAGATGATGAAATAGTATGCATGAAGAAAACTAGTAATTACAAATACCCTGATGAGACATGTCCTCCATCTGATCCTGCACTGTTGATATCACGGCGATAAAAAATAACATCCATATTTTATTGAGATTTCCAATGCCCCATTGAGTTTTTTCCAAGCTTCTGCTGGGTTTGGATTTATTTGGTGGATGATTCTGGGATATATGGGCACAAAATATAGATCTTGATAATTCTCAACAAACAATCTCTGCCAAACATCTGGACTCAAAATTTAGATGGCAGAAAAACATGTCAATCATCCTACTCAGTGGCTCTGGTCAAATACGGTGATCAGATCACCGTTTGTGAGCAGAGCCCCTGTCTGCAACTGGCAGATCTTTGAAACCGCCACAGTCAGGTGAAAAATGCAAGAGTCACTCTGATGCCAGTCTTTCATCCCATCTTTCCAAAAACCGAATATCTTATTATACAATTATCAAAGATAAACCATGATTGATACCTCTAAAAGACGAAAATCCTCATCCTCCCGGCTTTAGGCCAATAATGACGATTGCATTAATTGCAACAAATGCCGTCGTATTTTTCATTCAGGTGGCAATCACTGGACAGTTCTTTGATTTTTCGATGATAGATGAAAATGGGATTCATCCAGATACCATCAGCATGTATTACAATTGGGGTGCCGTTCCAAACTGTGTTACAGGCGCAAGTGAGTCCATTGTAAATTTTGGCAGGGGCCCTGTTGCATTCTCATGTCCTGATCCATCATACGTATCTTTACTAAGTTCAACTTTCATGCATGGCGGTCTGATGCATTTTGGTGGAAACATGCTGTTTTTGTGGGTGTTTGGAGATAACATTGAGCAGAAATTTGGAAAATTCAAGTACCTCCTAATCTATCTGAGTTGGGGAATTATAGCCGGACTAGTTCACATAGCTGGAGATCCTACCAGTCCAATTCCTGCAGTAGGTGCGTCTGGTGCAATCTCGGGAGTTTTGGGCGCATATCTTGTCATTTTTCCAAGAGCCAAGATTTTAACACTGATGGGCTATTTCATGATGCATATTCAGGCCAGATGGTTCCTGCCTTTCTGGCTGGTCTTCCAAAACCTGCTTCCCTTTTTCATAGGAGGGTTTGGTGCGTCAGGTGGCGGCATTGCGTTTCTTGCACACATTGGCGGATTTGTAGTTGGCATAGGAACCGGATACATCTACAAAAAATTGCATAAACCTGACTTTACATATGGTACAAGATATGGCTACAGACCAGATTATTGAAAGCATAAATCCCCGGCTCTATTTGAAATTTACATGCCTCTGATTACAGTATCGATGTATCCTGGTAGAACCCGGGAACAGAAAGACGAATACGCAAAAGCAATCACAAAATCAGCAGTTGACATTCTAAAAACAAAAGAAAGTCACGTTATTGTTGTTTTTGAGGACAATCCCAAGGAAAATTGGTTTTTGGCAGGAAAGCAACTGTAGATGTCCGGTTATTTGTACCTAGAATGTACAATGATCAGAGTTTACGGTACAAACCCAATTTTATTTTTAATTATTTTTTGAGATGAATCCAATTTTTGAAACAGATAATCTAGAGGGTTCTGGTCACAAATGGTGATCTGATCACTGTATCTGATCAGAGCCATATCAGCTCCTTTTGTACACTGATAGTGTCATAATTCTGATGATCTGTATGATTCAATATTTGGAATCAGGATGGTTGTCTCTTCCGTGATGTGGCAAAGAAAAAGCCCATCTGATAACGGCTAGCCGGAATTGCCACACAATCGGAACTTTTGATCACATGTTTATCCTTTTATTGTAATGCGATTCATCAACTTCATGAAGGTCGCAATAGTCCAATTCACAGCTTCAACCAACAAAGAGACCAACCTCAAAAAAATAACCTCGTTTGTTTCCAAGGCGGCATCAAAAAATGCAACCTTGTGTGCATTTCCAGAATTTATGATGTTTTACACAAACTCATCCCAGACTTCAAGACAATTGGCAGATCTGTCTGAAACAATAAGGGGAAATTTTGTGACAACTATTGCAAGAGCTGCCAAAGAGAATAAAATTCAGATTGTAGGCTCGTTTTATGAGAAAAGCAGGACAAAAGATCGTGTCTATGATACGGCATTTGTCATTGACAGGTCAGGCAAGGTAATCTCTACTTACCGCAAGATACATCTCTATGACGCACTAGGATTCCAAGAGTCAGATAAGATAAAATCAGGCTCAAAAATTGCAAGACCAGTCAAAACATCCATTGGAAAGATTGGCATGATGATCTGCTATGATTTAAGATTCCCAGAGATGTCAAGATCACTTGCAGTTGCAGGCTCTGAGGTTCTAGTGGCGCCATCGGCCTGGGTTAGGGGAAAGATGAAGGAGGAACACTGGATTACAATCAACAAAACACGAGCAATTGAAAATGGCTGCTATGTGATCGCACCGGATCAAGTTGGAAACATCTACTGTGGGAGAAGCTTGGTAGTTGATCCCTACGGCAAAGTGCTGCTTGACATGAAAAAGAGGCAGGGAATCAGCATCGTGAACATTGATCTGAACAAAGTAAAGCAAACACGGAAGATTCTGCCACTGCTGAAAAGTCGGAGAACCGATGTCTATCCTACTTTGAAGGCTTAGCTTTCCTGCTCTTGCAATTAAAATTGCCACATTGCCTAGTCCATTTTTGATTCCGTGAGTAGCGGAAGATTATCATCGGCCACTTGCACACGTCGCACGGCATCTTGGTGGCTCGCATCCTTGCCTTTTGCAGCAACGGCGATGATGCCTTGCATCCGCCATAATAGTTAGAGCAGCCCATGAATCGCTTCCTTGTGGATTTTGATCTAATCACCATCAACTCCCCAAGCTTGCATTTGGGACACGGCACCAGTCCGTTTTTTGGAGAGTTTGTTCCAAGAATGATGTATCTTTTTTCCTTCGATGACCAGGAAAGGAAGCCGTTGCTGTCAAAATACTGGATAATCTCTTTCTTAAAGATGCTAGTTTTTGATTTTGTAGTTTTGACGACATGTCTCATTATCGGTTTTTTGATCTGTACAGTTTTGAGACTTGGTTTTCTCGGCATCTTCTATGATGGATTTCTAAAACAATTTTTATAGGGAAATAGGTCAGTCACATTTGTGGAAAAGGTTTGCGTTCTTGGTGCTGGTAGCACCAAATATGGAAAATTAAGCGAAAGTATAGCCGATATTACCACTCAGGCATCAGTTTTAGCCATAGAAAATGCAGGAATCGATCCCAAAGAGATCAAGGCATCCTACATTTCAAACGTTTTCGGGGTTGCTGACAAGCAGGTCCATATTGGTCCGGTTCTAATGAGCAGACTGGGCATTCCAGACAAGCCGTCATTGACAATAGAGTCTGCATGTGGAAGTGGCTCTGTATCTTTTAGAGAGGCATATGCAAATGTTGCGGCAGGATTTTATGATTGCCTGGTTGTTACCGGCGTGGAAAAAGTGACCCATACTGGGACCGAATGGACGACAACCTACTTTGCATACTGTTCTGACTTTTTCTATGAGGGCCAAGCAGGCGCGTCATTCCCTGGACTGTTTGCATCAATGGCACGATCCTATCTGACAGAGTTTGATGCAACAGAAGAGGACTTTGCAGCAGTTGCAGTAAAGAACCATGATAACGGCTTTCTCAATCCAAAGGCACACATGCAAAAGAAAATTACTGTTGATGACGTAATGAACTCCGCAGTGGTCGCAAGCCCGCTGAAACTTTATGACTGCTGTCCGTTTTCTGACGGCGCAAGCTCTGTTATTCTCTGTTCTGAAAAGTTTGCAAAAGATCATGGCGGTGACTATGTTGAAGTCATTGGTTCTGGCAGAGGCGGCTCCCCTGCCGCATTACAAGGACGCGAACACATGACAACTATTCCTAGTACTAAACTTGCAGCGGCAGATGCGTACAAGATGGCTGGCATCACCGCAAAGGATGTTGATTTTGCAGAAGTACATGACTGTTTTACGATTGCAGAAGTTGTAGACACCGAAGACTTGGGCTTCTTTGACAAAGGACAGGGCATTCAAGCTGTTCGTGAAGGCAGAACGAAATTAAACTCTGACATTTCCATTAATCCGTCCGGTGGTCTTAAATCAAAAGGACATCCAATTGGTGCAACGGGGGTTGGACAGGTAGTAGAAGTATTTGATCAGCTGACTGGAAAGGCTGGTCAAAGGACCGTCAAAGATGCAAAAATTGGTTTAACCCATAACTTCGGTGCGACCGGAGCAAGCTGTGCTGTTCACGTATTCCAAAGTGTGTAAAATGACTGTCGAAGAACAACTAATTGAATATGCCAAACAAGGAAAGCTTGTAACCCACAAGTGTACCAAATGTGGATACCTCCACCTGTCTACTGCATATTACTGCCTCAAGTGTGGGAGCAAGGGATTTGAGGATGTTGTTTTGGACGGTGTAGGCTCAGTTGCCACTTATACGATAATCACCGTGGCGCCTGCCGGCTTTGAGAAATACACCCCATATGCTTTTGTCGTGCTTGAACTCGATAATACGGATTTGAGGATATCGGGGTTTATGGCAGATATTGCCACCCCCGCTGATCTGCCTGTTGGAACCAGGGCCCATATTGCCGGCTTTGATGAGCGCGGAATCATCATTGAAAAACAGTAAAAAAATTTGCTTGAATTATTAAAAAAAATCAAAATCGACTCTTAATTGTTTTACATATGTGATGGTATTGATGTCAGTCGAAATCACGTGTGGTAAATGTGGAGAAAAGATCACAGACATGAAGATGCTAAAGTCCCTAAAGGATGTACTAAACCCATCAAGTGGCAAATGTCCGTCATGTGGACAGAAACTTTCTACATCAGAGTTTTCACTTGATGTCCAGGAAAAATAAACAAGAATACTTTCCGCAAAGATCATTTTACAGTTTTAACGAATCTGTTTAAAACCCTGATAAGTTATCTAGTCACAAGTCTTATTTACTACATTAAATTTAGAAACAACAGTGAAACAGACCGAAGAAGATTTAGAATTAGATATTGATGCTGATCTGGACGACCCAGAATTAGATCTGGCTGACTCTGAGTTAGATATGGATGATGACGCAGATGACTCTGGTTCAAAGAGAGGCGGAATCTTGCAGTCCACCTCAAAACGAGTCAGGATGATATTCTCTGTGATGGCAAGCCCAAACAGAATTGATATCCTCAGAATCCTCAATTCCAAGGGTCCGTTAACCTATTCCGAATTAAAATCCTTGGCCGGCTTTAAATCAAAGAAGGAGAGTGGAAAATTTGCATACCACCTGAGAAAACTGCTCAGGCAATCACTTGTCGCACTAAATAAATCTGAAAGACGTTATACCATTACAAACCTTGGCAAGCTTGTCTTGAGTCTGGCAAGACAGATTGAGGAGCGTTCAATTATTGAAAGCGGAAAAATGTATGTAAGGACATCCTCTGAATCAATTGAGGAATTCAAATCGCAGAAAATCATTCAATCCCTAACGCGTGAAGGCAGTCTTCCGTTGGAGCTGGCACAAAAAATTACTGAGGAAGTTGAAAATAGAATCTACAAATATCAGACAACCTACCTCACAGGCGCACTAATCAGAGAGATGGTCAATTCCGTCCTGCTTGAGCATGGCCACGAGGAATACAGGAACAAACTTGCACGCCTAGGCCTGCCTGTACACGATGTACACGAGATGATCTCCAATTTAGACGATGTGGATAATGGGGCTGAAGGGCTCTTGTTTAACACCGGACAAAAGGTGTTTGCCGAGTACCTGCTTACAAACATCCTGTCCAAGGATGTAGCAGACTCGCATCTTTCTGGAGACTTGCACATCTCCAATCCCGGGGTTTGGTCCATGATTCCTGATACGATATTTGTCAACATCAAAGAACTGATTGAGGACGGCATTGATCTCGGCGGAAAGTATCTTGACGTATCAAGAATTCCCGCATCAAAAAAACTCGATGAAATCACAAGCTCACTGTCTATAGTCATTGCCCTTCTTTCAAAAGAGGCCTCGCAAGAAATCGTGCTTGATGGCCTGGTTTCATTGTTTGCAAAACATTCAAAGTCCGTTCCAGAACTCGAAGAAAAGCTAACCAATGCATTTGCAACTGCATCGACAACCTCAAAATACAACAGGATCAGTACGAACGTCTCAATTCGTTTACAATTGGGCACTGACATGAAAATAGTTCATGCAATTATCAATGCATACAAAAATTACACAAAGATTACACCAATTCCAAAAATCGGTCTGATAATCGATGCTGAGAAGGGAAAGATTACCGACGTATCAAAGTCCGCAGCCGAGATACTCTCACTTGGTGGAAAAGTAATGTTTGCCAAAGGCCAAACATCCAGTAGCGGTATTACAAACGGTTCAACAAAAACATCCGGTCCACTCTCAATCATCTTGCAATCCGTTTCAATCAATCTTCCAAGACTGGCATTTGAATCAAACAAGGATGAAACTTACTTTAGGGCAAGACTTGCCTTACTGTTAAAGCCAGCTCTGGTTTCCATGGCACTAAGAAAGAAAGAGATTTCGGATCTTACGCGAAGGGGCCTGAATCCAATCCTTGCAAAGAATACCCAATACATGCAGAGAAGCTCCGTCTCCCTTGTGGTCAACCTTGTGGGACTCAAAGAGTCGGTCTTTCAGATACTTGGATTCCAAGATAACAAGGAAGGACGAGACATTCTCAACAAAGTCATCGAGACTGCAGTCGATGTTGGCGCCAAAAAGGGCAAGGAATTAGGCGATACTGTGGCCATTTCCATGACTGAAACTGAGGGCTCTGCTCGTTTTGCCACGCTAGATGGTGAGAAATATGGCAAAAATTCAAGCCTAAACTCCATGGATGCCGACTCCTACTCCCAAAATATCACGATTAACGCCTCAGATGTCTCTGGCTACACTGCAAAAAGTGAGCCTATATCAGAATCCAACAAGCTATCAAAGTTGCTTAACGGAGGACTGCTTGTAACATTACAAATTGACAAGAATGCAAAGGTTGAGGATATCAAGAAATCACTAGAGAAGACATCAGAACTTGTATCAACCTTCAAGCCTGTAAGGCATTCTGCGATCTGTGGTGAGTGTGGCTTTAAAGACGAACCATTTGATGCCAAGTGCCCAAAGTGCAAGTCACCTTATATTGTCTGAAAACCGTAAATGATAAACTAGTTCCGATCATTTTTTGTAAATTTTTTGATCCATTTCAGAGTGCGATCATCGTTGACTGTCATCTGTGTTCAACCAGTATAAAATTCATAGTAGTGCTATCAAAAAATTGACTCATTAGCCAATCAGATCAAAAATTTTCGAGCACACAAGTTATAACCACATTCATTCTAACCCCCTTCGGGGAGATTATAATGGACAATTCACAGATAGAAAATACGATCAATGAGATCCGCAAGCGCAGTGGAGCAGTAGCGGCTTTCAATAAGGACAAGATTTCAAATGCCATATTTCAGGCATTGGCCGCCACCTCTAAAGCCGATCGTGGCGTTGCCGACAAACTCGCAGAAGATGTAGTCAACAAGCTAGTAGAGCAAGGATTTACAGGCTCTAGGGCACCTACAGTTGAAGATATCCAAGATATCGTAGAGTCAACTTTAATCGATAGCGGGAATAGCGATATTGCAAAAGCATACATCGTTTACAGGCATGAGAGGAGAAAGTTAAGAGACGAAAAAATGAAGGTCTTGAATCTCAAGGCCCTTGATCCAGTTTCAAAAAAGTTTGATTTGAACTGTCTGAGGGTACTGGCATCAAGATATCTTTTCAGAAATTCCAAAAACGAGATTACTGAATCACCTACTCAAATGTTTGAGCGAGTCGCAATTCTGGTTGGAATCGGTGACATGCTGTACGATTCACAACTCTTTGACAGATCCGGAAACAACAAACAGGACATAGACGAGGCAAAGTCCTATCTTGAAAAACTGGATGCCTTTGATTACAAATTCAAAGTCGGGGAATACTTTTTCAACAAATGGCATTTTAGATCCCTGATCAGCCACTATGTGACCCTTGCAAACAAGGGTCAGATGAAGGTAAGCTTCAAAGATCTGCTGACATTGCTGGCAGGAAAAAAACTCGACAGCTATTCAGATAAAATCACTGAATACTTTACAATGATGACAGGACAAGACTTTCTGCCAAACTCACCAACCATGATGAATGCAGGTGGAAGACTGGGACAGCTCTCAGCATGCTTTGTACTTGGAATGGAGGACGGCATGGAGGAGATCATGAAATCCACCTCTGATGCGGCACTAATCTTCAAGTCCGGCGGCGGGGTTGGAATCAACTATTCTAACCTTCGTGAGGAAGGCGACATTGTGGCATCAACATCCGGTGTTGCATCCGGTCCCGTATCCTTCATGAATATCATCAATACTGTCACCGAAGTTGTAAAACAAGGCGGCAAGAGGCGCGGTGCAAACATGGGAATCATCGAGGCATGGCATCCTGATGTGGAGAAATTCATCACAAACAAAACAGAAGCCGGCATTTTAGAAAATTTCAACATAAGTGTGGGAATCTGGGAGGACTTTTGGCATGCACTTGTCAACACTACTGATGGCAACTATGTCCTACGCAGCCCGCGCGACAGAAAACCTGTCAAGGAAATCAATGCGCACCAGCTAATTGATCTGATTGCGTTATCTGCATGGAAGAGCGCAGAACCCGGCCTGATCTTCTTTGACCAGATCAACAAATACAACGTGTTTGCTAAAGCCAGACAAGCACCGCTTAGGGCCACGAATCCATGCGGCGAACAAAGCCTGTACCCATACGAGTCATGCAACCTGGGCTCCATCAACCTGGCAAATCTTGCAAAAAGACAGGCAGACGGATCCTACGAGTTTGACTGGCAGGGGTATGAGGAGATTATCCGAAAAACGACAAGATTCTTGGATAACATCATTGATGTAAACAACTATCCTGTGCCTGAAATCAATACAGCCTCAAAAGAGTCTAGGCGAATCGGACTTGGAGTGATGGGAGTAGCTGATCTGTTATACAGATTAAGAATCCCATACAATTCCCAAGAGGGGTACGAACTACAATCAAAACTCTCCGAGGCCCTGACATACTATTCCATGGAAGAGAGTGTCTCACTTGCAAGATCCCGTGGCGAATTCCCACTTTGTGCCAAGACAGAATATCCTGAAGGAAAGATTCCGATATCCGGATACTATGAAAGACCAAAAGAGTCCCATTCATACGAGTGGGCTCCACTTGTTGAGGAGATCAAAAAATACGGCATCCGAAACGTCTTGACTACCACAGTGGCACCGACTGGCACACTGTCCATGATTGCAGACTGTTCAAACGGAATGGAGCCTGCGTTTGCCCTGGTGTTTGAAAAGAGAGTCACTGTTGGAAGATTCTTCTACACAAACAAGATCCTTGAGGAAGTCCTCAAAGAGGAAGGCCTCTACACAGATGAGATTCTCGAAAAGATTGCAGACAACTATGGCTCATTGAAAGGATTAGATGAGATCCCACAATGGATGCAGGATGTCTTTGTTACGGCAATGGACATCCATTGGGCTGATCATCTGATGGCTCAAGGCGTCTGGCAAGATTGGATTGGAAATGCAATTGCAAAGACAATCAACATGCCTTACGACGTGACAGTTGAGGATGTAAAGTCTGCATACCTGCTTGCCCATGAAATCGGTCTGAAGGGAATGACTGTCTATCGTGACGGTTCAAGGCACAAGCAAGTCCTTCACATGACAAGTGATAACGCGACAAAGACCTTTGAGGTGACGCCCAGCGGTTACATGACTGCATTTGTCACCAAACACATCACAAACCCCTACATAAAGTCGCAGATCAACACCTCACTGGCATTAAAGGTGCATGATGAGGAAATTCAGCTCGAATCCCCAAAGTTGGAGAATGTCTCTGAGGACAAACTGTGTCCCACATGCAAAAACAACCTGATATTCGTAGAGGGTTGCAGTATCTGCATTGAGTGCGGATACAGTGGTTGTACTTCTGGATAAATGACAGGATCACAACTTTTTTACTTCCTTTTCATTTTGATTCCATATGGACAAGAGGATTCTGGGCATAGCCGTGGCCGTAGTTCTGGGAATAGTACTGGCAGCTGCAATGGTATTGATATCCCCAAGTCCGGAAATCATCCCCCAAAAAACCAATGAAAAAATTGGCCTTGTAATTAATTCCCCAAACCAGCCAACCACCTTGCCGGAACTAGACGGTGTTTATTCAGAGGCATCACACTCCGGAATCGGAAGAAGCAACGTCTACCTGTTTTGGAATCTGGTTGAGCCGGTGCGCGGGGAATATGACTGGCAACAGTCAGACACATTGATGAGCTTTAACAAAAAGAACAATCTCAAGGTAACCCTGTATTTTTCCATAATCAACGGTGAAACCCTTGGCCCCTTTCCGGACTGGATTGGAAAGCCGTCTCTCAACTCCATAGGCGAGGACCGAGTTGTAAGCGTGCTTGATGCGGTACTGGCAAGGTATGACATCATCGATACGGTAATTCTTTCCGGCCAGACTGAATCCCAATTCAGATTCCATGAGCAAAACATTCCTGTTTACAGGGAACTGTTCAATGGCGTATATGACAAAATCAAGGAAAAGCACCCTGAGGTGAGGATGGGAAACGCATTCTCGTTGGATCAGATTTTGAATAAGAACCTGCAGTATATCGTGACAGACTTGTCCGTTGGTGATTTTATTGCCTTCTCCTATTCGCCAGTCGACATTCTAAATGATATTGTAAAAACCCCCCAGCAGGCAAAGGAAGATCTCCAACTGGTATTTGATCTGGCAGGAGATAACAAAGTCGGACTCTTTGAGATTAGCTGGAGCACGTCGGATTTTGTCGGGGGAAGTGAGGCAGCACAGACAGGGTTTCTAGAAAAATCCTTTGAATTTTACACCGAGAATGAACCAAAGATAGAATTTTTCACCTGGTACAGGCAGTATGACCGACCTGAAGGAACTTGCATGGTTGAGGCGCCGACAATCGGGGATGACACCCTTGTAATCGGCGGTTCTGGCTTTGGAAGCAGCGAGCACGTGTCAGAAAGACTGAGTCACTACATTTGCAGTGCGGGCCTGTTTAACAATGATGGCAGCTCAAAGTCAAGCTGGAATGAATTTAAAAAGCAAATTGAAATGATCGGCTAAAATGATTTCCCTGATCCTCTCTGAATCCTCATTGGAGCTTGTTCCATCAGAATTAAGGCACCATCCATCGGTGGTTGCACACGCAAGAAAGCTTGGGAAGGACACATCGGAGATCTTGCTTGATAATTCCTGGCATTTTGCAGCCATGAAGGGAATTAAAGATGAGATGAAAAGGGGTCGGCCTGACCTGGTACATTTTTCAATACTTGAGGCCACAACCATCCCGTTATACCTTCAAAACAAGATGAAACTTTATGTTCACACACTTGATGACAGAGTAATATCGTTTGGAGAAAACGTCCGCATTCCAAAATCATACCACCGATTTGAAGGAGTGATGGAGAAACTGTACCAAGAAGAGCAGATTGCAGCAAAAGGCGATGTTCTGTTGGAGATTAAGGAAAGATCGTTTTCTGAGCTCCTCGATGAGATCAATCCCTCGAGGATACTTGGCCTTTCAACAAAAGGCAGGAGGACCACGTATGAAAAAATTGCAAAGGAGATTGCCGGCGACTCCTGTATCGTGGTTGGAGGATTCCAGAAGGGACATTTCTCTGATTCAGTTGAGAACAAAATAACTGATCTCTGCTCTGTCGGCGATGAATCATTTGAGGGGCACGTTGTGGTGGCCAGAATGCTCTACGAGTGCGAAAAAACCATTTTTATGTAGGAAATCAAATTTCCACCTTATTGCAGTCATAGTATAGCCTGGTTAGTATTCGGGGTTTCCAACCCTGTGACGCGGGTTCGAATCCCGCTGACTGCATCTTTTGATATACATGAGAACCAATTTTTAGGCCAAGTTTCAGGTAATACCATGAAACCCAATGTGAGAAAGATTGCAATGGAGCGAATGCAGATTCTTATTGACAGTGCAATTGGCAACGCAAAAAGTGATCCCAAACTTTCTCAGAGACAGGCTTTTCTGGCACGAAGAATCAGCACCAGGCACAAAATTCGAATCCCGTACCATCTTAGAATGGTATTCTGCAAAAAATGCAAGTCATTTATTGCGCCGGGGGTAAACTCTAGATTCCGTTTGGGAGGGGCATCTGTCAAGTCAATCAGAATATCCTGCAACTTGTGCGGGCATACTTATCGCAAAATTATACCCAGGTGACTTGTCCTCGCAGCACCCAAAATTATAATCTCAAAGCTAGTCTTGTCAATGGTGGGTCTGCTGTTCCCATACACACAACACCGCTTGGGATCCACAGCTGAGATCAAAGTCTTTGTAGATGCACCACGTATAATGGCAAAAAGCATGCCTTAGCCTATTTCATGCAAGGGGTGACTCACTTTCAATTAAAACTGCAGATGCCCAAGAATTCCCAATGACTGTCTTACAATGATAAAATTTCAATTACGACGAATCAACGGACAAAATCTCGTACCAATGCACCTCTAATTGGAATCAATACGAGCATGACTCTGGTATTAATCAACTGATATTTTTGCAAAAGGACTTTCTCTCAAACAAGGGCATGATATTGATGTCCTTGTGGAGGGGACAGGTTCAAGATGGTTACTCTCTTGGCATCTCAATCTGATGAAAACATTATACGAGTAAACATTTCACATGAGGAACTCTTGTCAGTCAAGAACAGCTTGGATGTCACAAATGATGATGAATTTGATTTAATATTTGAGAACGGTCTTACTGCAAAAGTATTCTGGGATTAAAGTAGAGGGTGGTCAAAAAACTTTCCTCCCTTCCTTGATGTATGGTAGTACCGACGAAGATATTTTATTTGCACATGGCATTGCTGACTCCCCTGGGAGGAGGGATCTGGTCAAATGTCGAAATTTCCGATGTCCATCTTTGACCTGCATGAAATCTACCTGGAACCTGTTTTAATTCCTGCTGGCAGGCAATATCAGTTAAGGATAATTCTGGCTGGCCATAATTTTGCAAAGTTTTTCACCTCAAAATCGGACTTTGATCCTGCTTCCAAGCCCGCAATACAAGAAGAAAAAGCTGCATCTGTCCTGCCTTGGATAAAAAATAATGCCAGATGGCAGGCAGATTTCCGAAAGGGACTCTGTCAAAGGAATGGAATTTCTAGTTAGTCAAGGGATGATTGAAGTTGGAAAATTCTGACTCGTCTGATAATTTTACGCCAAATTACGTCAGATAAACTCGATGCAATATCTCAATGATTTATAAGACGATTATCGGGTTTTTGACTTTATGGCAAAGGTATACGATGTACCGGCAGACAAACTGATAGGAAGACTATCCACAGTACTAAAGAGTGAGGATATTCCTGCACCCTCGTGGATACCATTTGTCAAGACTGGAGCCCATGCAGATAAACCACCCCAAGACAGGGAATGGTGGCATACAAGATGCGCCTCAATTATGAGAAAAATTTACCTTAATGGCCCGATTGGGATTAACGCTTTACGAAATGACTACGGTGGCGGCAGACCGTCTGGGTATGGAGCCGCACATCACAGGGATGCCAGCGGTGCAATTATTCGCAATGCAATTCAGGGGTTGGAAAAACTCGGTTACTTGGAAAAAGTTGAAAAGAAGGGGAGAATCATCTCCAAGCAGGGAATGCAAAAACTAGACAGACTGGCAACTGAGATTCTCAAAGAACTGATTGTTGAAAACCCGCAATTAAAAATATATTCTTAGATTCAAAATGAGCTTCCCAGAATCCGGCGAACCTCCTAATCATGAGGCCAGCCATGAATCAACTGCACAAAAGGAACAAATTCTAAAGCAGGTTCTGTCGCCTGAAGCTAGGCGGAGACTAAATAACATCAAAATGGTAAAACCTGAGCTTTCTGAGATGGTGGAGCAGTATCTGATTGGCATGGCAACACAAGGAAAAATTCCCGGCCAAGTCACCGATGAGCAATTAAAACAGATTTTGCTATCTACCCAGCAACCTAAACGTGATTTTAAGATAAATCGGATCTGATCTAGAAAAAATATAATTATGGGAATAAAACCAGTTAATACATGAAAGCAGTTGTTTATAATGAATATGCACCGGATGATAACTATGCTAAAATCCTCAAAGTCCAGGATATAGATGATCCAAAACCAAAGCCAGACCAAGTAGTTTTCAAGGTAAAGGCAGCGGCCCTTAACTACAATGATATCTGGGGAATGAGAGGCGTACCAGTTGCCGTTCCATTACCACACGTATCAGGCTCTGATGCCGCCGGAGACGTCATAGCGGTGGGAGAGGACGTCAAAAACATCAAAGTTGGGGACAGGGTAGTATCTCACTCCAACATGTCCTGCAGAGTCTGCAAAGCATGTACTGATGGACGAGAATTTGACTGTGTAAATAGAACCATCTGGGGATTTCAAACTGGTCCTACATGGGGTGCATTTCAAGAAGTCACCCACCTGCCTGAGGTGAATATCTCAAAAATTCCAGAGGGCCTATCATACGAGGATGCAGCAGCTGCGTCAATGACCATCTTGACGTCATGGCACATGCTTGTAGGAAGGGCAAAGATCACGCCAGGACAGACCGTCTTGATTATGGGTGGCGGTTCTGGAGTTGGAAGCTTTGGAATTCAGATTGCAAAACTATACAATTGTGATGTAATTGCAACTGCCAGTCCAGACAAACTTGACAAATGCCTGGAACTTGGGGCAGATTATGCCGTCGATCACAGAAAGGAAGACTGGCATAAGGAAGTCAGGGGAATTACAAAAGAGTTGGCCAAGAAAAAAGGCGAGGTGCCTGGAATCGACGTATCCTTTGATCACATCGGTGAGACACACTGGAACAAGCAACTCACCCTGCTCAAATACGGCGCAACGCTAGTCTCCTGCGGAGCAACCACAGGTTACAATGCACAAACTGATCTTAGACACGTATTCTTCAAAGGAACCAACATCTTGGGTTCGACTCAGGGAACCAAGGCAGAACTTGATCAGGCCTTGTATTGGATGGGTCAAGGAAAAATCAAAGCCGCAATTGACTCAACGTACACGTTTGAGCAGGCAGCCGAGGCCCACACAAAGATGTTAACTGGAAAGGGTCTCTTTGGTAAAATCCTGCTAAAGCCAGAGGGCGTCTAGTCATTTAATGACTCAGCTTTTTCGCAGTCTTATTTTCGTCCCTGGAAATAATTCTAGATTCTTAGAAAAAGCAAAAACCCTTCAGGCAGACATTGTCTGCTTTGATTTGGAGGACTCTGTTCCGGACGATGAGAAGGCAAATGCGCGAGGGCTGATAAAGTCCGCGCTGAAAAGTAGGAAATCATACAAGTCTCCAATCTTTGTCAGGACAAACTCCCCAAACTCGGGAAAAATCCCGTCAGATCTCAAGGAGGTTCTTCAGAAGGGAATTGACGGCATTGTAATCCCCAAGGTTAACAACGTAAGGGAGATGCAGAGAATTGTAAAAATATTGTCTGACTTGGAAAAAACCCGAAGACTAAAACCCGTTCAAATCATTCCTTCGATTGAGTCTGCAGAAGGAGTAGTCAATGCCTTTAGCATCGCATCCTTTGGAAAGCGGGTGTCTGCCATGGTTTTTGGCGTTTTTGATCTGTTAAATGACTTGGGAGTGGAATACACAAAAGATCCTGAGGGCCAAAAATACTCTAGGCAAAAGATACCTGTGGATGCACATGCGGCCGGGATATCCGTGATTGACTCCATCTGGCAGGATCTCAAGGATCCAAAGGGATTGGAAAAGGATTGCAAATTAGGAAAGAGTCTCGGATACAATGGGAAGAGCATCATTCATCCGGATCAGATACCTGTTGTGCACAGATCATTTTATCCAAGCAAAAATGAAATTTCTTGGGCTGAGAAGGTGTGCAAAATTTATCTTGAATCAGCAAAGAAAGGTAGGGGGGCTACAACCGTGGAGGGAAAAATGATAGACGAGGTACATTTCAAGCAGGCAAAGGCCCTACTTGAGATTGTAAAATGATTGCATTTCTGCGAGTCCTTCAAATGGATCAACTGTTGATTTCCGAGTCCTGAAAATCCCCTTTGCCTTAGAGTCCGTGGTTTTTTTAACTTTGATGGCAAAGGCGCAATTATCCTGTAAGGCCTACAGACTAGGTGAGTACCCTGATAGGAAACCCGCAGTATCCCAAGGAAAACAGATTCAGCGAGGACCAGCCATGATGCGGTTATTTCCTGGGTTCTAAATGAGATACTTTGCAGAGTACTGGAACGAATATTTTTCAAAGTTGCTATTTAAATTAGAATGGATTAAAGATGATGAATTCCTTACAAATTATAGCATGGTAGATCTTTTAGATCCTTCAAACGTAATTACTAGGATGTTTAACAATCAACAATACGATGACATGTACGTCTATTGCAAAAAGATGCTTGAAAAGGCACCTGATGACATGGTCGCATTACAGAACATCTCACTATCTCTGATTTATTTGAAAAAATATGAGGAGGCCATTGACTACTGCAATCAGGTTCTAGCAATAAAGGACTCTGATGCATACGCACTCAAAAACAAGATTTTTGCACTTGAAAATCTGAAACAATACGAGCAAGTACTCAAGCTGTGCCAGGAAGCCCTTCGGACCAATCCGAAAGATATCTGGATCCTAAACAGCATGGGGCTTTCTCTAAACGAGTTGAATCGTCACAAGGAGGCCCTCAAATGCTACGAGACATCGCTTCTAGTGGATTCAAAAGATGTTACGGCCTTGATGAACAAGGCCATCTCCCTGAGCCATCTGGGTAATTATCAGGAAGCCATCAATTACTATGACAAGGCACAAATGATTGATTCAACGTTAAGGGAACTGCCGCTGGCAAAGTCTCAGTTATTTGAAAAATTGGGCATGGCAGACGATGCATTTTTGGCTGCGCAAGGCATTCTCAACAAAGACATGGAAAAAATCAAGAATGATGCCCGAGAGAATAGGTGCTCTATCTTTCACCAACTGTGTGATGATGAATTCAAAAAATTCAGCAGCTGATCTATATCTAATTCTGTATAATCTTGACTCTGATCACAAATGGTGATCTGATTACTGTATTTTACCAGAGCCACATAAGATCTATCTGTGACAGGACTCAATCTTTCTGAATACATGGTAAATCTTTTATTGCATCAAATTATGAAAATTTCATTGAATAGGGTTTTTGTG
This sequence comes from Candidatus Nitrosopumilus sp., assembly GCA_965206745.1. GTDB lineage: Archaea > Thermoproteota > Nitrososphaeria > Nitrososphaerales > Nitrosopumilaceae > Nitrosopumilus. Next base: position 218,911 of record OZ242220.1, read on the forward strand.
TTATTAATGGCACTATTTTTGGTTACTTCGGTAGGCCTGGGATCAGCTTATGCTCAAAGTTATAGGGATATTATGCAAGAGTGGCATGATTACATCCAATCATACGAGGATTATGTGAAAGAATACGGTCAATACGTGGAAAAACATGAAGATTATGTGGGAGAATACAAGAGCCATATGAAAAAATACGAAATATGGGACGTTAGCATCGTCAACAATCTAGAATCAGATGATAAAGGTGTGAAAGCCGAGTTTGTTAAAATGAAATCACAATTAAGTAAAATGACGTCGGGAATTAAAACAGAACTCAAAGTTGTAGAGCCAAGAGGACCAATAGAACCTACAGAGCAGAGAGGACCCATAGAGCCAACAGAACCAAGAGGACCAATAGAACCCACAGAGCCTACCACTAAACCCAAAGTTGTAGAACCCACAGAGCCTACCACTAAACCCAAAGTTGTAGAACCCACAGAGCCTACCACTAAACCCAAAGTTGTAGAACCTGCTAAACCCAAAGTTGTAGAACCCACAGAGCCTACCACTAAACCCAAAGTTGTAGAACCAACAGAGCCAACCACTACGCCTTCTATCGTGGAATCTGATCCAACACCAACACCTCAGACAGGCAACACCACAGCACCTGATCCAGCTCCTGTACCTACAGGCAACACCACAGCACCTGATCCAGCTCCTGTACCTACAGGCAACACCACAGCACCTGATCCAGCTCCTGTACCTACAGGCAACACCACAGCACCTGATCCAGCTCCTGTACCTACAGGCAACACCACAGCACCTGATCCAGCTCCTGTACCTACAGGCAACACCACAGCACCTGATCCAGCTCCTGTACCTACAGGCAACACCACAGCACCTGATCCAGCTCCTGTACCTCAAACAGACAACTCCACAGACACAGCACCACCAACCAGCAACGAACCTATGGAATTGTATTACGAAGATGGAAGTTTGCAATCACGTGAAGAATATTATGAGGACGGACAAAAGAAAAAGATTACAGAATATCATCCAAATGGAGCAGTCACCGGAGAAGAAAAATGGTATGAGGATGGAACTCCAATGTCAACTCTTGGTTATAGTAATAATGGGCAACTGACCCGAGAATATCGAGTTGATGAGGATGGTACAGTCACAGTTAATGCATGGTATAATTCCGATGGGAGTTTAGATGAAGTTGAAGAACATTATGAAAATGGACAAATAAAAAAGAAGACACAATATCATGGTGATGAAATCCTCCGTCAAGTAGAACAATGGTATGAGAATGGACAAGTAATGTCATATATTGAGTATTATCAGAATGGACAACTCCAACAACAATATCAAATTGATGAGAATAGAAAAAACACAATGTGGGTAAAATACTATGAGAGCGGACAACTACAAGAAGAGTTTCAATATTATGAAAATGGAAATCCAAAGTTTTACAAAGAGTATACTGCGAATGGTAACCTAGACCTAGAAATACTCTATTATGAAAATGGAAATGAGAAATCACACAGATCATATACTAACGGACAAATAGATCGTGTAACAGACTATTATGAAAATGGTCAATTTGTATCCGGGTATGATATAAATGGTAATCCTGCACCATATCATACTGATACAACATCACCTAACAAATGGTATGATAGACATGGAAATTTGGAATATTATGAAGAATATTATGATGATGGATCAAAGAAAAAGAAGATAACATATCATCCAGATGGAGGTGGTGTTAAAAGAGTAGAACAATTGGATGAGAATGGACAAATCAGTAGCTGGATCAGGTATGATCGGAATGGATCACTGGACGAAGAATATCGAACTGATGAAAATGGAAAAATCTTAGTTAATGTACATTATCATGATAATGGACAAATAAGTTATGAATCCCTATATCATGAAAATGGTGAAATAAAAATTTATAACGTTTATTATGAAGATGGGACTTTGAAATCAGAATCGTTTTATAATGAAAATGGAAATTTCGAATCAAAGAAAGAATATGATGTGAACGGAGAACTAAAATAAGATTTTAAATCCATGGGCTCTGTCAAATCTTTGGGATCTAGACCCCAAATACGGATCTTTGAATTCAAAAAATCTCCGACTTTTAAACATCGAGATCTAATCACTGTTTTGCACCAGCGCCACCGGATCCCTTTGGCTGTGTCTGATCATCCTTTCTCTTTTGACGTCTTTCTTGTTTCTCCTTGTCTATATGCAAGTGAATTGGCAGATGGCGGTGAGCTTGAATTTCCATAGTAATTTATCTTGGCAGCAAGTGTGTTGATCTATCTTTGTAACTGTGTAACCATTGCAGGATTGTCCATTTGGCTCTTTTGTCGGATTATGATATCGCTGAGCTTTTGCACGACAATCTCAAGCTCCCTGTTTGTAGGTCTTTTGCCCTTCATGACTGTAATGTATGGTCATGATTAATGGATCATAATGCTTGTTGATAAGATTGTGAGAATAGGTGACCTCAGACGAACTTTGCTTCGAATTATTTTAATATCTTATATTTTACAAATTTGCAGTGGCTGGAAATGCAATACTGGTACTAGCAGTGCTATTTGTCGGAATGATGATTATTCCGGCATATGCAGAATCCTCTCCACGGGAGCAACTCAGAGACGGCATTTCAATAAACCAGATCCAGTGCGGTGAGGAAAAGACCCTCATACAGTCAGCTACAGGCAAGCCTGCATGCGTCTTTGATGCCACCTTGGAAAGACTCCTTGTGCGTGGATGGAGCATTATACAAGTCGAACCAATCCCTGAACCTCAAGTGGTATTAGACACACCATCTGACCAACCGGCAGAAGAACATTCTCCTGAAGATGACATCATGTATCTACTAGCTCGTGGTCACATCACCACAAAGTATGCCCCAAAGCTGCCAGATCCTGATGCAGTCTGGTTTCCCATGCCCCTTGCAGATGCCGAAGTAGTACTGCAGCGTCTTTTAGATGCATACGATGACAGGATTGTATTTTATGAGCAACCAAATGATTATTGCCATACTTTGGGCACGTGTCGTGTTCCCAACAGTACTGGCATCTTTCAACCCTCTTTAGAATTCACTGGACGTTATTTCTATGCCACAGAAAAGGGTGGTGAGGTTGTATTACAAAAGAAACATGGAAGCTTTGATATTGACGCACCACAAGTCATACGCAGGATAGAGTACACCATACCCGAACATATCCCACATGATCAACGGGAAGAGTTTATCACCTCGTTTATGGACAGGGCCGGATTTTACAACTCCTACATAGGTGGTCATCTAAGTGAGAGGTTTGTTGTCTATGGAGGAATGGATCCCGTAGACGTATATGATTCGGTTGTCTTTTCAAGCAAGAAGGCCGGTACAGAGATAAGCTTCTCTGGTTGGACAAATAATGCAAAATCACTTGCCGCTTCATTTCTAAGTAATTCTGAACTGGAAAGACGTGCATACGAATTTGCAAGAAAACACATGCATCTGATTAAACCGGAACATTGTGAAATATTTAGGGAAGAACCTCTATCAGGCCGTGTATTTAATGGATTCACATATGCCGGAACTTCATTTACGAGTATATCCATAGGTCATTGTGTTGCAATGAATAGTTCGCATCTGATGCTAGTAAATGTAGAAAACCTGGAAGGTGAGATCGTCTTTTTTGACAGGCCACAGTGGCTAGTTGATGACTGGTATGAAAAAGTTGATACTCCAAAATATGCCCTGACCCATTTGCAATCAAAAATGCAGGAACAACCAGTAACAGCTAAACCAATACCGGCTATAAAACCAATTACAGTCACATCAACAGAGGACCTCCTTGAATCCCACTACCATGAAAACGGAAATTTGTTAGATGAGAAATGGTACCATGAAAGCGGAAATCCAAAAACTCAAAAAAAATACAACCTGTTTGGAAATGGAAATTTGGAACGGGAAACCCATTACCATGATGATTATAACGGATTTATAAAATCTGACAAAGAGTGGAATGATAACGGACAATTATCAAGCGAGGGAGAATGGCATGAAAATGGAAAAACAAAATTTCGACGTACCTGGCATGATAATGGACAATTATCATATGAAATCATTTGGACATATGATGAAAATTGGAAACCACACTTTCTAAGTAAACTTTATTATGAAAATGGAAATTTAAACGTTGAATCAAAAAAGGTTGCATCAACCAATTATGAAAATAGGATGATGAAAAAATATTATGCACGTTACTATGAGGATGGAGAATTATATTATGAACGACACTATGACGATCGTGGAAAAAGAATTTGATAACTAGTACCTGTGAGACATACATGACTGCAAAGATTCTAAACGAGTACTGCCTCACTGGTTATGGTGTGCATTTTCGTCACTAGGAACGGAATCAAGCATGTATTTCGTGCGTAAAATCATGATTTTATTCTCAGATGTGACACAAGATCTATCTGTGACAGGATTCAATCCTTCTGAATGCATAGTAAATCTCTTATTGCATTAAATTACGAAAATCTCATTGAATAAGATCATCTTGTTATTAATGCAGATAACATCAAGTGCAGATGGAGCAACGGTACAATGAACAGAACTATCATTTTAGCAATATGTGCAGTACTGGTTGCATCCTCGATCATACTATACGGTTCAAGCCAAATTGCACAGTCAGGTACAGATGGAATACCGTATGATGGAACACAGATAATCTCAGAATCTATAGCATCTGCAAACAACGAATTTGCAGTTGACTTTTACAAGCAAGTTCTAGATGAAGAGTCAAGCAAAAACATATTCTTCTCACCTGCCAGCATGTATGTTGCATTCTCGCTTTTGTACGAGGGTGCAAAGAATGAGACAGCAGAGCAGATACAGCAGGTGTTTGGATTCGAGCCCAATGTATCTGCACGTCACAACGCCACATCTCACGCACTGTCATCGCTGAATCGTGATGACCCTCATGCAACACTAAACATGGCAAGCGCACTGTGGATTGCAAACCATTTTGCACCATACGAATCCTATCTTGATGTTGCGCGCAGCACATACCTTGCAGGGGCACAGACAGTGGATTTTACAGATGAGAATGACAGTGTAAAGAGGATAAATGATTGGGCCGCTGAGAAAACCAATGACAAGATTAAAGAGGTGATAACTAGAGAGGATGTAGACGAATACACAGCAATGGTGATAAACAATGCAATCTATTTCAAGGGGACATGGCTGACACAGTTTCCAGAGGCGGATACAAGGGAATCAGAGTTTCATATAGATGCCACAAACAGCGTCAATGCAGATTTTATGAATGTGGATAGTCGATTTAACTACATCTATTCAGACGGTGCCCAGGTGCTTCAGATGCCGTACAAGGGTGACAGGCTATCCATGCTGGTAATTTTACCTGTTAATCCGGATATGAGACAGTTTGAAGAGTCTCTGTCTGCCCAGCAGATACAGAGATGGACAGATAACATGACAATGCGTGATATATCTGTCTCAATGCCAAAATTTGAGACAAGGACAAACTATCTTTTGAATGATCACCTGACTGCAATGGGAATGCCTGATGTTTTTAGTGAATTTATTGCGGATTTGTCAGGCATTGGAATCATTCCGCATGGGGACACACTGTATGTAGACAAGGCAACTCAAGATACGTATGTCAAGGTAAACGAGGAAGGAACAGAGGCAGCAGCTATTACCAGCATCAGCACATCTTACCGCGAAACGGGAACATATGTACATCCATTTATAGTTGATCATCCCTTCGTGTTTGTCATCCAGGATGATGAGAGCGGCATGATCCTATTCATGGGACGAATCTCGAATCCTACATCCTAAATCGGCACTATTACCCATGAAAAACCAAACTGGAATCCTGGTTATGGAATTCATCCATATTTGATATATCGTTTTACTGTGCAGAAAAAGCCAGTTTTTAGGTAATGCCATACTATTTTTTTAGGTATTGTCAAGTCTTTGTGTGTTAGCTACCAAGTACGGAAGATCTGTATTTGGTGTTTTATGTTCCATGACTTGGGTAGTTCAAGGATTTGAATTGGAATAAGATCCGTATTTCAGCTTACACTCATAGCCATATGCTGAAAACACACGAACTTAACAGGTGAGTGAAAACACCACTAACAGTGCAACAAAGATTGATGCATCAATTACCGATAGCATTACTGACAGATGTCATGTTTGCAACAAACCACACCTGATGTTTAGTCTCCAATTTCACAGCATCAAAATGATTGCTTCGAATTATTTTAATATCTTATATTTTACAAATTTGTATTGGCTGGAAATGCAATACTGGTACTAGCAGTGCTATTTGTTGGTATAATGACTATTCCGGCATATGCAGAATCCTCTCCACGGGAACAACTCAGAGACGGCATTCCAATAAACCAGATCCAGTGCGGTGAGGAAAAGACCCTCATACAGTCAGCTGCAGGCAAGCCTGCATGCGTCTTTGATGCCACCTTGGAGAGACTCCTTGTGCGTGGATGGAGCATTATAGAAATCGAGCCGGCCCCTGAACCTCAAGTGGTATTAGACACACCATCTGACCAACCGGCAGAAGAACATTCTCCTGAAGACGACATCATGTATCTACTAGCTCGTGGCTACATCACCACAAAGTATGCCCCAAAGCTGCCAGACCCTGATGCAGTCTGGTTTCCCATGCTCCTTGCAGATGCCGAAGTAGTACTGCAGCGTCTTTTGGATGCATACGATGACAGGATTGTATTCTATGATCAACCAAATGATTACTGCCATACTTTGGGCTCATGTCGTGTTCCCAACAGTACTGGCACCCTTCAACCCTCTTTAGAATTCCCTGGACGTTATTTCTATGCCACAGAAAAGGGTGGTGAGGTTGTATTAAAAAAGATTCATGCAAGCTTTGATATTGACGCACCATCAGTCATACTCAGGATAAAATACACCATACCCGAGCGTGTCCCATATGATCAACGGGAAGAGTTTATCACCTCGTTTATGGACAGGGCTGGATTTTACAACTCCTACATAGGTAATCATCTAAGTGATAGGTTTGTTGTCTATGGAGGAATGCAGCCAGTGGACGTATATGATTCGATTGTCTTTTCAAGCAAGAAGGCCGGTACAGAGATAAGCTTCTCTGGCTGGACAAACAATTCAAAATTACTTGCCGCCTCATTTCTAAGTTTAGATGAATTGGCAAAACGTGCACACGAATTTGGAAAAAAACACATGCATCTGATTAAACCGGAATTTTGTGAATCATTTAGACCCAATCCTATAGTAGGCCGTGCATTTAATGGATTCATATCTGCCGGAACTTCATTTTCGAGTATATCCATAGGTCATTGTGATACAATTGATAACAATTCGCATCTGATGCTAGTAAATATAGAAGACCTGGAAGGCGAGATCGCCTTTTTTGACAAGCCATGGTTGTTAGTTGATGACTGGTATGAAAAAGTTGATACTCCAAAATATGCCCTGGCCCATTTACAATCAAAAATGCAGGAACAACCAGTAACAGCTAAACCAATACCGACTATAAAACCAATCACAGTCACATCAACAAAGGATCTCTTTGAATCCCACTACCATGAAAACGGAAATTTGTTAGATGAGAAATGGTACCATGAAAGCGGAAATCCAAAAACTCAAAAAAAATACAACCTGCTTGGAAATGGAAATTTGGAACGGGAGACCCATTACCATGATGGTGATAACGGATTTATAAAATCTGACAAAGAGTGGAATGATAACGGACAATTATCAAGTGAGGGAGAATGGCATGAAAATGGAAAAACAAAATTTCGACATACCTGGCATGAAAATGGACAGTTATCATATGAAATCATTTGGACATATGATGAAAATTGGAAATCGCATTCTCTAAGCAAACTTTATTATGAAAATGGAAATTTAAACGTCGAATCAAAAAAGGTTGGATCACTGAATCATGATCAGATGATGACGAAATATTATGCACGTTACTATGAGGATGGAGAATTATATTATGATGAACACTATGACGATAATGGATGGGAATTGGATTATGATGAACACTGACGATAATGGAAGAGAAATTTGGTAACTAGTGCATGTGAGGCATACATGTCTGCAAAGATTCTAAACGAGGACTAACTGATTATGGCGTGTATTTCCGTCACTAGGGAATGGAATTAAGCACGTATTTCGTGTGCAAAATCATGATTTTATTCTCAGATGCGACACAAGATCTATCTGTGACAGGATTCAATCCTTCTGAATACATAGTAAATCTCTTATTGCATCAAATTACGAAAATTTCATTGAATAAGATTATTTTGTTATTAATGGAGATAACACCAAGTGCAGATAGAACAACGGTATAATGAACAGAACTATCATTTTAGCAATATGTACAGTACTGGTTGCATCCTCGATCATACTGTACGGTTCAAGCCAAATTGCACAGACAGGTACGGTAGATGGAATACCGTATGATGGAACACAGATAATCTCAGAATCCATATCCTCTGCAAACAATCAATTTGCAGTTGACTTTTACAAACAAGTTCTAGATGAAGAGTCAAGCAAAAACATATTCTACTCACCTGTCAGCTTGTATGTCGCATTCTCGCTTTTGTACGAGGGTGCCAAACAAGACACAGCACAGCAGATGGAGGATGTCTTTGGGTTTGAATCAGACGCATTTGCACGTCACGACTCCACAGCCCATGCACTATCCTCACTGAATCGTGATGACTCTCATGTAACACTAAACATGGCAAACGCACTGTGGATTGCAGATGATTTTGCCCCATACGAATCCTATCTTGATGTTGCGCGCAACACATACCTTGCAAGGGCACAGACAGTGGATTTTACAGATGAGAATGACAGTGTAAAGAGGATAAATGATTGGGCCGCTGAGAAAACCAATGACAAGATTAAAGAGGTGATAACTAGAGAGGATGTAGACGAATACACAGCAATGGTGATAAACAATGCAATCTATTTCAAGGGGACATGGCTGACACAGTTTCCAGAGGAGGATACAAGGGAATCAGAGTTTCATATAGATGCCACAAACAGCGTCAATGCAGATTTTATGAATGTGGATAGTCGATTTAACTACATCTATTCAGACGGTGCCCAGGTGCTTCAGATGCCGTACAAGGGTGACAGGCTATCCATGCTGGTAATTTTACCTGTCGATCCTGATATGAGACAGTTTGAAGAGTCTCTGTCTGCCCAGCAGATACAGAGATGGACAGATGACATGCTGTTGCGTGATATGTCTGTCTCGATGCCAAAATTTGAGACAAGGACAAACTATCAATTAAACAATCACCTGATTGCAATGGGCATGTCTGATATTTTTCATAAAAATATTACAGATTTGTCAGGCATTGGAATTGCTACATCTGAGGAAAATCTGTATGTGAGCAAGGCAACTCAAGATGCATATCTCAAGGTAAACGAGGAAGGAACAGAGGCAGCAGCCATTAGTCCCCCCAGCACATCTTGGCGCGGAGGGGGAACATTTTTATCTCCATTCATCGTCGATCATCCCTTCTTGTTTGTCATACAGGATGATGAGAGCGGCATGATCCTATTCATGGGACGAATCTCGAATCCTACATCCTAAATCGGCACTATTACCCATGAAAAACCAAACTGGAATCCTGGTTATGGAATTCATCCATATTTGATATATCGTTTTACTGTGCAGAAAAAGCCAGTTTTTAGGTAATGCCATACTATTTTTTTAGGTATTGTCAAGTCTTTGTGTGTTAGCTACCAAGTACGGAAGATCTGTATTTGGTGTTTTATGTTCCATGACTTGGGTAGTTCAAGGATTTGAATTGGAATAAGATCCGTATTTCAGCTTACACTCATAGCCATATGCTGAAAACACACGAACTTAACAGGTGAGTGAAAACACCACTATATTTAACAGTGCAACAAAGACTGATGCATCAATTACCGATAGCATTACTGACAGATGTCGTGTTTGCAACAAACCACACCTGATGTTTAGTCTCCAATTTCACAGCATCAAAATGATTGCTTCGAATTATTTTAATATCTTATATTTTACAAATTTGTATTGGCTGGAAATGCAATACTGGTACTAGCAGTGCTATTTGTTGGTATAATGACTATTCCGGCATATGCAGAATCCTCTCCACGGGAGCAACTCAGAGACGGCATTCCGATAAACCAGATCCAGTGCGGTGAGGAAAAGACCCTCATACAGTCAGCTGCAGGCAAGCCTGCATGCGTCTTTGATGCCACCTTGGAGAGACTCCTTGTGCGTGGATGGAGCATTATAGAAATCGAGTCGGCCCCTGAACCTCAAGTGGTATCAGGTACAGCACCTGACCAACCGGCAGAAGAACATTCTCCTGAAGATGACATCAAGTATTTACTAGCTGATGGTCACATCACCACAAAGTATGCACCAAAGCTGCCAGACCCTGATGCAGTCTGGTTTCCCATGTCCCTTGCAGATGCCGAAGTAGTACTGCAGCGTCTTTTAGATGTATACGATGACAAGATTGTATTCTATGAGGACCCAAATAATTATTGCCTTATTTCAGGCGTGTGTCGTGTTCCCAACAGTACCGGCATCCTTCAACCCTCTTTAGAGGGCATTGGCAATTATTTCTATGCCACAGAAAAGGGTGGTGATGTTATATTAGGAAAGAAACATGCCTCACATGCAGATTCTGACATTGATTCACCACATGCCATAAACGGAATAGAGTACACCGTACCCGAACGTGTCCCATATGATCAACGGGAAGAGTTTATCACCTCGTTTATGGACAAGGCTGGATTTTATAACTCCTACATAGGTGATCATCTAAGTGACAGATTTGTTGTCCGTGGAGGAATGAAAGTGGTAGACGTATATGATTCGACTGTCTATTCAAGCAAGAAGGCAGGCACAGAGATAATCTTCACTGGCTGGACAAATAATGCAGAATCACTTTATGATTTGTTTCTAAGTGAGCCTGAACTGGAAAGACGTGCATACGAATTTGCAAGAAAACACATGCATCTGATTAAACCGGAACATTGTGAAACATTTAGGGAAAAACCTCTATCAGGCCGTGCATTTTCAGGATTCACATATGCCGGAACTTCATTTGCGAGTATATCCATAGGTTATTGTGATGCAATGAATAGTTCGCATCTGATGCTAGTAAATGTAGAAGACCTGGAAGGTGAGATCGCCTTTTTTAAACATGAATGGTTGCTAGTTGATGACTGGTATGAAAAAGTTGATACTCCAAAATATGCCCTGACCCATTTGCAATCAAAAATGCAGGAGCAACCGGGAGCAGCTAAACCAATACCGACTATAAAACCAATCACAGTCACATCAACAGAGGACCTCTTTGAATCCCATTACCATGAAAACGGAAATTTGTTAGATGAGAAATGGTACCATGAAAACGGAAATCCAAAAACTCAAAAAAAATACAACCTGCTTGGAAATGGAAATTTGGAACGGGAAACCCATTACCATGATGATTATAACGGATTTATAAAATCTGACAAAGAGTGGCATGAAAATGGACAATTATCAAGCGAGGGTGAATGGCATGAAAATGGAAAAACAAAATTTCGACGTACCTGGCATGATAATGGACAGTTATCATATGAAATCATTTGGACATATGATGAAAATTGGAAATCACATTCTCTAAGCAAACTTTATTATGAAAATGGAAATTTAAGCGTTGAATCAAAAAAGGTTGGATCACTGAATCATGATCAGATGATGACGAAATATTATGCACTTTACTATGAGAATGGAGAATTAGATTATGATGAACACTATGACGACAATGGAAAAAAAATTTGGCGCCATTGAAAAAAATGGAAATTTAACCAGCAAATGAAACTTTCACTCATTTAAACAGCGCACTATATCTAAATAATTTTATACAGAAGCGTGATAATGACGGTAATGTTTACCGGAATTGTTGAGGGAACTGGCAAGGTGGAAAAAATCTCCCAAAATACAAAAAGCAGGAGTGCCATCCAAATGACTGTAAATCTGGGCCGGCATGCAAAGGGGTTGAAGGTTGGCCAGAGCGTCGCACTAAACGGCGTCTGTCTTACGGCAACCAAGCTCTCTAAATCAAGCTGTATCTTTGAGATGATTGAAGAGACTGCCAAGAAGACTGATCTTGGGAATTTGAAAGTTGGCAGAACCGTAAACATTGAGCGCAGCCTAAAGGTAGGCGATCGACTTGAGGGACATTTTGTTTTAGGCCATGTGGATGGCGTTGCAACAATCAAAAAAATTCTAAAAAAACCCAAGGAGGTTCAAGTCTGGTTCCAGGTTCCCAAGGAACTCGCAAAGTTTGTAGTGAAAAAGGGCTCTATTGCAGTGGACGGAATCAGCTTGACTGTGGTCGGCGTGAAAAATTCTCTTGCATATGTCTCACTCATTCCACACACCGTCAAAGTGACAAATTTTCATACCAAAAAAGTGGGCGATAAAGTTAATATTGAAACTGACATTCTCGGAAAATATATTCTAAGGTAAAGCCAATTATCTACAATTTTAGTGGTAATTACCAATTTTTTAGTAAACTTTATAATTAGACTAGGAAATTTTTTTATATGTCACTTGATTCTGCATTAGAGTCCCTAAAACGTGGTGAATTTGTTCTGCTATTTGACTCTGCAGGGCGGGAAAATGAAGTTGACATGGTCGTGGCCGCAGAATTTGTAACTCCGGAACATGTGGCAAGAATGCGCCAGCATGCAGGCGGACTGTTGTGTGTCGCAATGGAGAACAGCTTTGCAAAATCCCTTGATCTCCAGTACATGCATGAGATCCTCTCTGAATCCTCAATCTCAAACAAGGAGATGATTATGGGACTGGCCCCTTATGGTGACTATCCGACTTTTTCGCTATCTGTAAACCACTATCAAACATACACTGGAATTACTGATAAAGACAGAGCACTGACAATTAACGAAATCTCAAAAATCTTCAACATCGAAAACAGGCAGAAAAAGTTTGCCTCGACCTTCAAGACTCCCGGCCATGTCCCGTTGTTAATCGCATCCAAGGGCATGCTAGCCACCCGTCAGGGACATACGGAGATGTCTGTCTATTTGACACAGGTTGCAGGCTTGACTCCCATGACTGCAATATGTGAGATGATGGATGCCGAAACCTATTCTGCACTGTCTGTGGAGAAGGCAGAGAAATTTGCAAAGCAAAATGGAATTCCACTGCTTGACGGAACAGAGCTTTTGGAATACGCAAGGGTGCACTAGTCTTGAATATTGCAATAGTGGTTTCAGAGTTCAATGAGGAAGTGACATCCAGGATGCTTGCCGTATCCAAGGAAAAGGCAGAACTGATGAAGCTAAGGATATCTTACGTCTGCATGGTTCCTGGGGCCTACGATATGCCCATAGTTGTGGATTCACTGCTACAGAGGGGGGATGTTGATGCTGTGGTCACTCTGGGTGCAATTATCAAGGGACAAACAAAGCATGACGAGGTCATCTCCCATGCTGCGGCTCAAGCCCTTACGAACCTGTCATTAAAGTATCAGAAACCAGTCTCGTTAGGGATTTCCGGTCCTGGCATGCAGCAGCGACATGCATTTGCCCGAATTAGGCCAGTTGCAGAGCGTGCCGTGGAGGCTGTTGTAAAGATATCTGAGGAATTAAAGAGGATTCAAAAATGATCCAGCTAAGCATCCTAAAAATAACGGAATACGGTCCCTGGACCCTCACTCTCGGAAGTGATAGGGAGCACCAGCTCCAAATGCTTCAGGCCTCCCTATACAAGGAGGTGCAAAAACTATTTTCCGAAAAAAACTGCATAGTTTTTCCCAACAGATCCGATGAATTCTTTGCAGTTTCAAACGGATTGAGTCTGGAGGATCATGTTCAAATCCAAAAAACCCTTGAAAAGTCATTTGAGGTCAGGCTGACAATATCTGTAGGCTATGGAGATTCCCCGTTTGAGGCAAATCTAAAAGCACATGAGGGAAAGAAGAATCAAGTCGTGCTAGACGCAGAACACAATATCTTTGGTTTTGTTTATGATGCGTCTGATTCCAAAGTCTCAATCATGCATTTGGATGTAGACGATCTTACCTCAAGGCGAAAGACTGACTCCCCCTATGAAATCTCATCTATAATATTTGGGCTGCATTCAAGAATGTCCAAGTTCTTTTTGGAAAAAAACTCCCTCACGTTTTTTATGGGTGGTGACAACTTTATGGTGATATCAAACGACGAGGCAATAAAGTCCGTCCAGGGTTTCATCAATATTGTAAAGGATGAGGATAAAATTTTGTTGAATTGTGGAATCGGCAATGCAAAGTTGGGAAGAGAGGCAGCAAAGCTGGCCACAAAATCCCTTGACACCATACGCGAAATTCGAGATTCAGGCAAGGAAAAGCCTGAAGTTTATGAATTATCATGTTAATCAAAAATGTCAGTGTATTGTCCGGTCAGAACTTGGACTTTGTTGCAGACTCTAATGTCAGAATCCAAAACAAACAATTTGCAAAAATTTCACCAAACATCAAACCAAATGCAAAAGAGGAATCCCTTGACTGTCAGGGACTGCTATTAATGCCTGGATTCATCAATGCCCACACGCATATTGGAGATTCCATAGGAAAAGACATTTCTCTAAACAGGACAGTTGATCAAAGAATTCATCCCGTGTTTGGCGCCAAATCAAAGATTCTGAAAAATACCTCAAATGAGAACTTGGGAAATTTTATGAAAAACACGTGCCACTCGATGCTTGGGAAGGGAATCACCACTTTTGTTGATTTTCGAGAAGGTGGCCTAGGCGGAGTGTTATTACTAAAAAAGGTGCTAAGGGATGTACCCCTGCGTTCGATCATTTTAGGGCGGATGGAATTTTACCAGAATTCTCAAGAAATTAGAAAAAATTCAGCCTTTCCGAGGACAAAATCCTCTGAACTGCTAGCATTAGTGAAGGAATGTGACGGCATCGGCATTAGTGGGGCAAATGAAAACAGTGCCTCTGTCCTGAATCGTTACTCCAAGACATCGAAGATCAGGGCAATCCACTCTGCTGAAACCAAACAGAGCACTGCCCAATCAAAGAAAGTTACTGGAAAATCAGAGACAGAAAGGGCACTAGCCATGAGGCCTGATTTTCTGGTTCATATGACTTTTGCCTCAAAGTCTGATCTTCAAATTGCATCCAAAAAAATAAGGGGCATCGTGGTTTGCCCCCGAGCCAATTCGTCTCTTGCAGAAGGGATTCCCGACATCGAGTTGATGCAAAAATCTGGATGCCTTTTAGCTTTGGGCACAGACAACGTGATGATAAACTCTCCGGACATGTTTAGGGAAATGGATTTTATCTGGAAGGCAACTATGGGGTTGCACAAAAAAAGAATCAGTCCAAAGGAAGTTCTCAAGATGGCCACAGTCAACGGTGGAAAAATTCTGAATAAAAACATTGGATGCATTGAATCTGGCAAGCTTGCTGACTGCATATTTTTGGACAAGCATGCACTGGATTTGGAACCGATGCACGATCCGTACGCATCAATTGTTCACAGGGCATCCGAGTCTGCAATAAAAGCTGTAATGATAGGGGGGAAGATCGTTCATGGAAAAATCTAGACCGCATGTTATTCTGAGTGCGGCAATATCAATTGATGGAAAGATTGCCACTAGAAGAGGGGACTCGAAGCTTTCTTCCACTGAAGATCTCCGCAGGCTGCATAGACTGAGAGCAAAAGTGGATGCGATACTTGTTGGAAAAAACACGCTGATGCGTGACGATCCTCTGTTAACTGTACGCCATGCCAGGGGAAAGAATCCAACCCGAATAATTTTGGATTCCAAAGGTGAAATTCCCTCAACTTCCAAAATACTGCAGACGTCTTCTAGTGTTCCAACAATTATAGCCGTCTCAAAAAAAATTACAAAATCCAACCGTCAGAAACTCAAGGAATTTCCAGTTGAGGTGATTGTAACCGGGGAAAGGTCTGTAAACATAAAGTCCCTGCTAAAAAAACTTTTAGAAAAAAAAATCGGCACAATTCTTGTTGAAGGCGGGGGAACCGTCAACTGGGAATTTATCAGGCAAAATCTGTTTGACGAGTTAATCATCACCATTTCTCCGTTTGTCACGGGAGGGGGCCATTCGATATCATTTGTTCAGGGTGACGGGTTTGATAAAATTTCCAAATCCCCCAATCTGCTGCTCAAATCCGTCAAGAGGCTTAAAAGCCATCTCGTTTTAAATTATCAAAAAGTGTAAGTTCTTATACTTTATTCAAAATAAAATTACAAGAAATTGGCAGTAAAAAAGAAAACTACAACAAAAAAGAAAGTGGCTCCAAAAAAGAAAGCAGCTCCAAAAAAGAAAGCGGCTCCAAAAAAGAAAGCAACTAAATCAAAAGGCAAGAAACCGGCATTTGGCGGATATGCAATCAGTTTTGCAGGATGTTCTGAAACAGTGGAACAGGTATTTGGCAAGAAACCGATTGCACCAAGCGAAATGACCAAAAAGATTTGGGCATTTGTAAAAGCAAATAGTCTTTCTAATCGTTAAGCCCAAACATGTTAGCGAGCAACCGTTAACTAATTTCTATCTTTTAATTATTTTTTTAAAAATAAACAAGATATAGATATCGGGTTTGATTCCAAATGATCATGTCCACTGCATCACTAAGACGCGATCATGAATTGATAGAAAAAGTCGTCAAGGCCATGGAATCCACACTTCAGTTACTAAATGACGGCAAACAGATACCCGAGTCAATTTTACTGCCGGTAATTGACTTTTCAAAAAACTTTACAGACGTCTGTCATCACAGCAAGGAAGAGAAATCACTGTTCCCCGCACTAGAGCAGGCCGGCTTGCCCACTAACATGGGACCTATTGCCATGATGCTAGTTGATCATCAGCGTTCACGGGAAATTGGCGTTGCAATGGAGGTCTCTGCAAGGGAATATCTTTCATCAGGAGACTCGACAAAACTAGTTAGTGACATGCAACAGTATGTCGA
Organism: Candidatus Nitrosopumilus sp.; assembly: GCA_965206745.1. GTDB lineage: Archaea > Thermoproteota > Nitrososphaeria > Nitrososphaerales > Nitrosopumilaceae > Nitrosopumilus. The sequence continues at coordinate 235,966 of OZ242220.1, forward strand.
ACATATCACCGAGCACCTGTGGAAGGAAAACAACAAGCTGTTCGTGATGGCAGAGGCAAGACTGCAACATGTTTCGGAAAAGGTTGACAAGGAACTCGTTGAAATTGAGAAATCCAAACTTGACGAGGTTGGAAAAACCAGGGAACACTATGAGCAGCTGGCTGAAAATCTTACAAGGGATGTATCCCGGCAGGGTGATCAGATGTGACGCACAGCATGTTTGGTCAAGTGAGAGCCGTAAGAAAGTTCGTTAACGGGGATGTTGAAATTGACTTTTACCATGAGGACGGGGTCACCACCTACACGCATTCCTCAGATCCCGGCAGGCTGGGAAATATGCCCAAGGAACTAGCTGAGACTCTGGCATCTGCACTATCTGATGATATCTGCATTGAGATCTTCTTTGGGGATGATGGAAATCCCACATATGTCGAATTGGAGGAATGTGATGATCCGGATGATGATCTTGAAGAAGAAGAATTTGATGAGGATTCAGAGTCCTCTTGACATCCAAAGTAGCCTATTCAACGTAGTGATGATGTGTCAAGTTGTCGTAAAATCTGACTGATTTCAAATTCACAAACTCTAGCATCCCGTATCTTGATAGTTCCCTTCCAAACCCGCTGTGCTTTATCCCGCCAAATGGAATCCGCGGATCCGAAATTACGACATTATTGACACTTACTATTCCCGATTCAATCCGTCTGGACATCTTGTCTGCCTTGGCAAGATCCTTTGTCCATATGCTTGCACCCAAACCGAATTCGCTCTCATTGGCCAGTTTTACAGCCTCGCTCTCGTTTTCAACAACTGTGATTGGAGCTATCGGTCCAAACGTCTCCTCCTGCGCGATTCTCATGTTCGGCTTTACGTTTCTAAGGATTGTTGGCTTGTAAAAGTATCCGTCTCCCTCTATCTGGAATCCCCCCAAAAGTATTTCGGCACCCTTCTCCTTTGCATCCTCGACGATTCCAGAGATCGTCTCCAAGCCTTCCTTGCTTGACAGCGGCCCGATATCAGTCTGCATCGACATCGGATCCCCTATTTTTAGCTGGGATGTTTTTTTGATAAATGACTCGATAAACTCGTCTGCAATATTTTTTCCAACAAAAAACCTCTTTGATGCCACGCAGCTCTGTCCGCAGTTGATGAATCTGCCCTTAACTGCGCCCTCTGCCGCATTTTCAATGATTGCATCATCTAGCACTATGAATGGATCACTGCCGCCTAGCTCCAAGACGCATTTTTTCAGATTCCTGGCTGCCCTCTCACCGACCTTTGCGCCTGCATTGGTGCTGCCGGTAAAAGTGACTGCGCTAACCTCAGAATCTATCAGATGGTTTGCAGACTCTACGCTTCCTACCAGCGTCTGAAAGATGCCGTCAGGCATTCCCGACTCGGTAAATGCCTTTTCAATCTCAATTCCAGACTGCATTGTCACCCTAGATGGCTTCATGACAATCACGTTTCCTGCCATCAGACAGGGGGCTGCAAATCTTAATGCCTGCCAGTAGGGAAAATTCCATGGCATAATTGAGCCTATGACCCCGAGTGGCTCAAAAGTCAGAAAGCTCTTTCTTGCATCCGTGTTCAACACTTCATCAGAGAGAAAGCTATCCCCGTGATCAGCATAAAATTCCAAAGCCCATGCACATTTTTCAACCTCCCCAATGGATTCCTTGAGCGGCTTGCCCATCTCAGCTGTAGCCACTTTTGCAAGTTCTGTTTTGTTCCTCTTTAGATGTTCTACCAAGTTGTAAATGTAACTTCTACGCTTTTCATAATCCTTCTTCCATTCCGGATATGCCCTTTTTGCCTTTCCCACCAAATCAAACACCTGACTCTTCTCCATTGATGAGTAAGTTGCAAGGTCTTTGCCTGTGGACGGGTTTACCGTGGTAATTTGATTCAAGATCTTACAAAAACCCCTCTCTTATTTATTCTAGTGACCTGCTTTTCAACCCAATCAAAACGTCTGCTGCATGTCCTTTTTGATCTCGTCAATCTTCTTCTGATATGCCTTTTTGGACTTGTCGTTCTTTTTTAGATTCAATACGTTCTGGCATGATGGGCATTTGAACATCCCGTCAAGCGCATTCTCAAATGTCACCCTTGGACAGTCTTCGTTTCCACAGTGATAAAAGTCCGAGGCATTTTCATAGTCGAGTCTCTGCTGCAGTCTCTCGTCAATCTTTTTCTTTTGATTTTCAATAAAATGCTCCACCTCCTCCCTCCGGGTTCTCCATCTGTAGACAAACCATCCCTTCCTTTCGTCCTTGACCCTGATTCCAGTAATGAGGGATTTTCCAAAGAGATCATACAATACTCTTCTTACCATGTTGATTCTAAGGCCTGTAGAACTGGCAATCTCCTCGTCAGTTGCATCCTCTGCCTTTAGAAGAGATCTTGCCACTTTGAGATATTCGTCCCCTCCAATCATTGAAGCAATTCTAACAAAAGGATCCTCGTATTTGTCTACCAACTCTAATGACTTCTGACTTTCTACTATTAATCCCTTGTTTCTTTTACTTGGACGTTTTTCCCGTTTTTAGTAGGAATTATCTTTCGTTTTGCATTGGGAAACTCTTTTTCAAATTGCTTGCCTCCCTGAATACGATCCAAAAGAATTGCCAAGGCACTGATCTCTGAATGAGGCTGACTTCCCACCCCCACGTTGTAATCTGCCAACTCGTAGATCTCCCTGGGAACTTTTTCGGCCCCTACAACAACTAGCAGATTCTCCTCGCCCTGAATGTCCCCTTGAACATCATTGATGCTCTGGCCATACATCGAGAGATGAACAACCTTGAATCCTTTCTTCTTCTTCTCCTTTACGACTGTTTTCCATTTTTCAATGAACTCGACCTCAAAATTACCTCCCCACGTGCCGTTGATCTTTTCTATGGTGTCCTTGATTTCCGGATTTACCTCCGTCATGTAGATCCGTCCTGCACCAAACCCCCTGGAGACAAGCGCAACATGTGTAGTCACCCTGTCATCCCTTACAAGACGCTGTCCAATTCTGACTATCTCAATTACCAAATGTTTTATCAACTCCCCCCCATGCGTTATTCTTCGGCCTGTGAAAGCCCTGACTGGCTACAATCCCCTTGATCAACTCTTTTAACTGCTTGATGTTTTTTCCAGTCTTTGCAGAAACAGAGACCAGCTTTTTATTTTCAGTCAAGTTGAGGAACTCTACCTTCCGATTAATCTCCTTATCCTCTAGCAAGTCTGATTTGTTTAGGGCATAAACTATCTTGTCCTGCTCCACCCCCAACTCGTTTAGCGTCCTCATGCAACTGGAAAATTTCTTTTTCAACTCAGAAATCGAATCATTGATATCGATTACCAGGATGATCACGTCCGTGTATGCCAGCTCCTCTAGTGTTGACTTGAATGCGTCAATCATGTATGCAGGCAACTTGCTGATAAAACCAACCGTATCTGCAATTAGAAATGGCTCTTGATCAATCATCAGTCTCCGCGTGGTTGTCGTCAGAGTTGTAAACAGCTCCTCGCTTTGGGCCTTTGTCTCGCCCGTAGTTTTGTTAAACAGCGTCGTCTTTCCTGCAGAAGTATAGCCTGCAAGCGATATCGTCTTGAATCCCATCCTCTTTCTTCCCTGCCTGTGAAGCTCCCTCTGTTTTCCAGCCTTTTCAAGCTTTGATCTTATTGTCTGCATCCTGTGCTTGATGTCGTTATAGTATACGTCGACTTCGAATTTTCCTATTCCCATGAATCCGGGCTGTTCCCCAATATTTGCAAGCCTGACCTTCTCTTTGGCCCTTGTCATCTCATATCTTAACTGCGCTAGTTTCACCTGTAACTTTGATTCTGCACTTGATGCTCTGCTTTCAAAGATTTCAAGAATCAATGCCTCCCTGTCTAACACCTCCCTGTGTAGTTCTGTAGCAAGATTATAGTTTTGACTTGGTTTTAGAATCTCATCGAAGATGATTACATCCGGTCTTAGCTTCTCTGCGATCTCTTCTAGCTGCTCTAGTGCTCCTCCGCTGATTCCATACTTTGGCTTCTGGAGGTAATCCTGCTTGATGATGTGGACCACCTCGTATCCTGCCGCACCACACAGCCCCTTGGCCTCATTTATCGAGTCTTCTTGGTCATATGTGATTAAAATTGCAGAATTCATCCTAACTCATTCCAGTCGAATCCAAGTAAAATGTATTGGGTATATTTTGGCAGTTCATCCTATTTTTTTAACGTTTTTTCTATATTCATGTTCAAAACTATTTCAGCAATGTCACTGGCGTACTCAGAGACCCTTCTGATATTCTCAGTCATTCTCCGTATCCTGTAAACCTCCTCATCGTCTTTTAACGATTTTGAGGCATCCCTTACCTTCTTCTCAAATTTTGCAATCTCCTCAATCTTTGTAATCGTCTTTTCTGCCTGATTGTAATCCTCTTTGAATAGTGCAAGGCATGAATCATCTAAAACAGAGAGGCAGAACTCGTTCATTTCCTGCAGTTTCTGCAAAATCTCCTTCTTTACAGGTTTCTTAAACTCCAATAGATCCTTGGCAATGAATGCCGCGTGATCTCCTGTCCTCTCTATGTTTTTCACAACGAGTCTATATCCCAGACAGTTCCTGGAATTCCTAAAACCCATCTCCTTTAGCATGTGCTCGTTCTGAATTGCAATCTTTAGCTGTCGAATAATGTAGAATCCAAACCTGTCTACTTCATCGTCTGTATTGATGACCTCCTGGGCCAGTTCCAAATTATTCTCCTTTACGGCCAGGATTGCATCACTTGACATTGATTTTGCCAGGTGAATCATCCTCTTGAAGGCCCCGTCCACTGATAACTCCAACAGATTGACAAGAACCTGTACTGTGATCCCCGCACTGGAATCTGCGATTATCTCCGAACCCATCAGCATTCGCTTCACTGCCTCCTTGACGGTGTTTCTTTGATGCGCACTCAGTCTGCCGTTTTTTGGTTTTACGTTGATTGTCTTGAACCCTAAAAAGTACAATGAAATTAACTTTCTGACTATCGAGGATGACTCTGCCTCCTCACCAATCTCTATGACTGCATCCTCTTTTTTTGGAATTCGAGACTCAAATTTTGGCGGATAAAGCTCCAATGTTGAGGAGCCTTTTCGAACCATTCTAATTTGATCCCCCTGCTTGAGGCCTAACTCCATAACCCACTGCTTTGGCAATGAGACTATGTATGATGATTTTCCGGTAAACTGAATCTTTCTAGTCTCTTCCCCGTTCTCCATAATCTAAAGGAAAAATTCTATTCTATATAGTTTGATCCTTGCAATATAGACTTGCATTGAACTAATATTTAGAAAAAATTCTGCTACGAGTATTGGATCATGTGATTAAACTGCGGCACTCCCTTGATGCCCTGTTTGGAGGCGGCACATCAAAACTACTGCCAAAGGATGCTGAGATGACTTTTTCCAGAAAGACTGGCAGGATAAGAACAGTATCTCACAAGGGCGAGCTTCTCTGTACTTTGAGAATTGACGGGAGCCTGGCCATCAGCGTTCATTTTGCTCAGATGCTGTTGAAGAATAAAGGATTCAAGGAAAACTGCATTGAGATAAATTCTGACGCTGCCCCGTTTGTTGAGCAAGGCAGATCCGTATTTTGCAAGCATGTTGTCTCATGTGGAAAAAATGTCCGGATATCTGCAGACACTCCCGTATTATTCAAAAACAAGATAGTCGCAGTTGGCAGGGCACTCTTATCATCTGAGATGATCCCTGATTTTGATAGGGGCGTGGCCATAAAGGTCAGAGATAGTTTAAAAAGTCGTAATGAGGAGATAACATCATGATGCGAGGAGGAAACCGCGAGATGCGAAGAATGATGGACAAGGTAGGCATGGACATGAATGAACTGCCCAACGTCCAGGAGGTAATAATCAAAACCGACAAAAAGGAGATCATTATCTCAAAACCTTCTGTTACTGAAATGAAAGGCAAGGACGACAATTCCACCTTCATAGTAACTGCTGACAGCTATGAGGAGAGAGAACTAGAGGTCCCAATCTTCTCTGAGGAGGATATCCAGCTTGTTAGCCAGCAGGCAGGAGTTGATGAAGAAAAGGCCAAAAATGCTTTAGAGGAGGCCAAAGGCGATCTTGCACGAGCCATACTGCTTTTAACGACAGGATAGTCTGGGAATCATCTGTGTGACTAGAGATGAACGGTTTGGCAACATGTCTTGATCTTAAATTATTCTTTATTTTCCATATTCGTTGCAATGATTTCAAACAAGTGATTATACATGATTAACTTGGCTAGTCTCAAATATCGTATGAGGCTTGGCCTGTTCTCACAATCTTGCCGACAAGCATCATGATCCATTAACTGTGACCATACATTACAGTGATACAGTGCAGACGACCTGCAAACAGGGGATCTTGAGATTACCGTGCAAAAGCTCAACGATACCATAATACAAACTAGTACAAAGATGGAACAGGATCATTGCAATGGTTATACAGTTACCAAGATAAATTATCATGAAAATCTGGCTTTATGACCTGCATCTATACATGGAGGACACACGGGAAAAGCGTTGTAGATGAGGCTATGGCTGGGATTTGGCAGAAGGTGTGTTATCAATAAACCTTGCAGACATACTTGAAATAAAAATGAAAAATGCATTTAGATAATGTGTCCGTATCCACATCAGCCCCTGATTTCCCATCACAGATGGTCCAGAGGGTTCGGATACGGCAGACATGTACAAAGTATTGTACAATATGTAATGATATTATCTATTATAACATATTATTGGTTTGAGGTATTTATACTTAGAATCAGATATGTGTCCATTTTGGAAAATCTATTAATATTTCTCACATCAGGCAATTTAGCCAAATTTATAAAATCAAATTTTACCCCATGTTCTTCTCATCAGATCCTAGCTTCGCCCTGCTTTAATACCATAGATCTTACAAATTTGCTGTGACTGGAAATACAATGCTGGCACTCTTTGCCGTGCTATGTGTAGGCATGATGATTATTCCAGCATATGCCGAATCCTCTCCACGGGAGCAACTCAGAGACGGCATTCCCATAAACCAGATTCAATGCGGTGAGGAAAAGACCCTCATACAGTCAACTGTAGGCAAGCCTGCATGCGTCTTTGATCCCACTTTGGAGAGACTCCTTGTGCGTGGATGGAGCATTATACCAGTGGTCCAGCCAACCCCTGAACCTCAAGTGGTATCAGGTACAGCGCCTGACCAACTGGTAGAAGAATATTCTCCTGAAGACGACATCATTTATTTGCTAGCTGATGGCCACATCACCACAAAGTATGCCCCAAAGCTGCCAGACCCTGACGCGGTGTGGTTTCCCATGTCCCTTGCAGATGCCGAGGTTGTACTGAAACGTCTTTTGGATGCATACGATGACAGGATTGTATTTTATGAGCAACCAAATGATTATTGCCATACTTTGGGTACGTGTAGTGTTCCCAACAGTACTGGCATCTTTCAACCCTCTTTAGAGCGCAGTAACCATTACTTCTATGCTACAAAAAAGGGTGGTGAGGCTACATTAATCAAGAAGCATGTGTCTTATGAAGCAAGTCTTGATATTGATTCACCACATGTCATATCCAAGATGTCATACACCCTACCCAAACGTATCCCATATGATCAACGAGAGGAGTTTATCGCCCCGTTTATGGCAAGGGCCGGATTTTATAATTCCGAGGTAACTACTGATCTAATTGACAAATTTACTATCAATGGAGGAATGCGACCCATACATGCATCTGATTCGATTTCCTTTTCAGGCAAGAAAGCAGGCACACTGATGAGATTCTCTGGCTGGACAAACGATGCAGAATCACTTTACCAGTTACCTCTCAGTGGGGCTGAACTGGAAAGACGTGCACACGAATTTGCAAAAAAGCACTTACATCTAATTGATCCCGAATATTGCAAATCATTTGAGGAAAAACCTCTGATAGGACATTCAAGTATTACAGTCATGTCTGCAGGCACTATATTTGCCGACATGAAAGTAGGTAAGTGTATCAAGTCTGATGGCCGTACGAACTCGATCAATGTAACTATAGAGGCATTGGAAGGCAAGATCGCCTTTTTCACATCTCATTGGAATTTAGTCGAGGACTGGTATGAAAAAATTGACATCCCAGAGTATGCCCTGACCCATTTGCAATCAAAAATACCGAAACAGCTAGGAGCAGCTAAACCAATATCGACAGTAGAACCAATCATGGAAACATCAGCAGATGGCCTCTTTGAATCCTATTATCATGAAAATGGGAATTTGATAGATGAGAACTGGTACTATGAAAACGGAAATCCAAAAACCCAAAAAAAATACAATCTGTTTGGAAATGGAAATTTGGAACAGGAAACCCATTACTATGATGGTGATAACGGATTTATAAAATCTGACAAAAGATGGAATGAAGATGGACAATTATCAAGTGAGAAACAATGGCATGAAAATGGAAAAAGAAAATTCCAACGTTACTGGTATGATAATGGAGAATTATCAAGTGAAATTATTTTGGTATACGATGAAAATTGGATAGCACAATCCTATCTAAGCAAAATTTATCATGACAATGGAAAATTAAACATCGAATCAAAACATGTTAAATCAAAAAATCATGATAGGACACTCCCGAAATATTATAGTCATTACTATGCGACTGGAAAATTAGCTTATGAGATACACTATGACGATCATGGAAAAAAAATTAGGTAGCTAGTGTTAAGAATGGAAATTTGACCAGCAAAGAAATCCTGTATGAACGGTATTATTTTTTACAAGCATCCCCTCCATTCTGGGTCTGTTCCCTCTGATCACTTTGAGGACGCATTTATTCCCAGATCAGATAATTCTCTAGTTTGTGTAAACCCCGGCTGCTGACAAGATAGTCTTGCATGGGTGTCGTCTTAATGACTGATATCGGATCAAAATCTCAAAAAATCGCAATTTATTTGCTAATTATTCCATGTTTTACTCTAAAAATTGATTATTTTGGAAAAGAGATCTCTGGTATTTTTTACGATACCAGATAACTTGAATGATTAAATAATGGATTATTAGATTCGTATCATGAGCAGCATGGCCGAATCCAAAGTCACGGGAATTGTCAAATCCTTGAGTACCTTGGAGGATGATCTAGATTCCCTGAACAGCAAAGTTGGGGATATGAAAAAACAGCTATCTGTAAAGGCTATTGCTGAAATTGATAGTTTGCTAGAAAAAACTCGTGAAATGGCAACTAAAGAGGCCGAAGTAATCATCAATGCCTCAAAAGAAAAAGCAACTGCAGAATCCGTAAAAATCACCCAAGATGGCGATGCGAAACTATCTGAAATCCAGTCAAAAATTGATGCCAATTTTGATGAAGCAGTCAAACATGTGGTGTCAACAGTTTTGAAGGCATAAACCTAAATCTCATATCTCATTTAATCAGTTATAGATCCCTTACAGAACTCACGTATTGGAATTGCTACTACCTATGGCAAGCCATACTATGGATTTTCAACTCATTTGAAGAGTCTCAACCTGTCCTTTGACTCTCTACTTCCAGAAGAAATTGAGGACTATTCTGGAGATTTCATACTTACGACTCGAAAGGAATCCCCTAAAAAATGTGAGAAAATTTTATTTTATGAGGATGTTCTTGAGCATCATCCCACCGTACTCCGAGGCCTGATGATGCAAAAATTTGATCCAAGCTTTGAGGAAAATAACCTGATTTTGGGAGTCGATCCCGGTCAGAGAATGGGCCTGTCCATATTTTACTATAGCGTGGAAATTGAGAGCTCAGTTCACAATTCCATTGAAGACCTGGTCTTTCATATTATCGGGATCTTGGGCGGTCTTGGGGCAAAAAGAAAAATTCTAAAGATTGGAGACGGAAATATGCATGTTGCAGAACAAATTGTAAAAATGCTCAACCTAAAGTTCTGCTCATCATTTGAATTGGAGTTTGTAGATGAAAGAGGGACGAGCATGAAGATTAAGAATTTCAACCAGAGAGGAAAACGAGACATGCTTTCGGCAAAATATATTTCCCAACGAGAGGGACACAGGCGTTTAATCCTTCCATTATCGATTACTGGTTAATGATGTTCTCTGAAACAGTTCCTGCTAGAACGCCTGCTGATCTGGGCATCGCATTTGTGGGGATAATTGTATTATAAATTCTCATTAGTTTTTTATAAAAAAATGAAATTTTTCATCAAACACGTATATTGACACATGTTATTTTTTCAAGAAATATTGTTTTGAAATCAGCTATACATATTTATTGTTGATTTTGTGTTTTTATTTGAAAATAATAATTTTAATTGGTGATAAATATGAAATATTTATAATAAATTTGAAGATTTTATGTAAGATTTATCGATCCATGCTTATATAGTTATGAATTCTATATGATAATACCAAGATGACTTGTAAAGGAATTTGTGTTAGATATAAGGCTCAAAAGCCTGTTGGCACCGGAAGATATGCTTCTGGACAACGTCGATGCCAGATTTGTGAAATTTTCATCAAATGGGAAGGACTTTGGTGTCCATGCTGTGGCTATAGATTAAGAACAAAGCCACGTAACTTAAAGTACAAAGCAAAATTACGGGCTAGAGTTGAGGCTGATTCTATGGAGGCTGCCGCAGCTACTGAAATTGAATCAGAAGTTCAAGAAGTAACTGTCAAGGCAAAATCCAAGGCAAAAACAAAAGCAACCAAGGCAAAAACAGCTAAAGCAAAAGCAGCAAAATCCAAAGCAAAGGCAAAAACTAAGGTAAAAACTCCATGCAAACACTGTGAAAAACTCTTTGTTTATCCAGACAAGCATGAGAAGAATTGCAAAAAAAACCCCAAAGTAGTTGCTTCCCAAAAAAGTGAAACAATAGCAATAAAAGCATAGGATTTGTTCATATAGCTTGTTGACCTCTCCAAATGGATTTTTCCATAAAATGGTAAATTTGGAGAGTCGAAATTTTTCTTTACAAATTCAAAAATTTGAAAATGGTTATTTTATTTCAGTCACAGAGGGCTCCAACAAGCTAGGTTCGATGGTGGTTTCACTGGCAACCGGACCCACGCCGATCACAACCACCATAATTCCATCCATCTCCGAATCCCTTTTTCTCAAACTTGTTGCCGAACGAATCAGCACCCGCATGAGGGGAATTGCCTTGGTCTCTACTTTTATTGAGAAACCGTTAGAGTCTGGCACGGCAAAAGCCTTAATGACTGAAATTATGGAGATGATTGAGAATGAGTGATCTTAGAAGCTACATATCACAGATTAAAAAAACAAACCAACTCAAGACTGTAAAATCCCTAGTCTCGACAAAATATGAGATTGCCGGAATCACCGCCAAGGTTGACGGATCTTATGCTGTACTGTTTGAAAAAATCAAAGAGAGTGACTTTAGACTGGTTTCCAATTTGGTTGGAACACGAAAGCGATTTGGTGTCGCAGTCGGGGGCTCTGAATCCAACATCCACGAGAAGGTGATCTCGGCAATCAAGAAAGCTAGAAAACCCAAAATAATTCCTGCAGGAAAGTTCATGGAAAACAAGTCAAAAGACCTTCTTTCTCTGCCTGTTGTAACTCATTTTGAAAAAGAGTCAGGCCCATTTATCACATCATCTATAGCATATGCAAAAAATCCTGAGACTGGAAAACAAAATTCCTCCTTTCATAGATTGATGCCAATTGACAAAACCCACCTCTCCATAAGGATGGTTGAAGGGCGGCACCTTCACAGATGTTTTGTTGATGCAAAGGAACATGGCGAGGATCTCAAAATTGCAGTCACCGTGGGCGTTCATCCTGCAATTTCAATTGCTGGCGCATATCAGGCCGACTGGGGGAAGGATGAGATTGAGATTGCAAACTCGCTGCTTGGAGGAGAACTGACCCTGGCCAAGCTGCCTTTTTCGGGATTGAATGTCCCATCAGGTTCAGAGATTGTAATGGAGGGGAAAATTTTACGTGACAAAACCCATCCCGAATGGATGGTTGAGATGCTTCAGACATATGATCACAGGAGATCCCAGCCTGTCTTTGAGCTTGAAAATCTCTATTTTAGGAACAATCCAATCTTTCATGATGTCCTGTCTGGATATTCAGAGCACAGGCTGCTGATGGGAATGCCAATTGAATCAAAACTGAATGGGGAGTTAAAGAAATCATTCCCTCAAACCAAGCAGGTCTCAATGACCAACGGGGGGTGCAACTGGCTGCATGCAGTGGTCCAGATTAAAAAGAAGAGTGATTCGGATCCCAAGAAAATTATCAAAAAGACATTCGAATCGCATCGCTCATTAAAGCAAGTGACGATAGTTGATCAAGACATTGATCCCAACAGTGCAGAATCCGTAGAATACGCAATGGCCACGAGGTTTCAGGCCGATAAGGATCTGGTCATTCTCAAAAATGTTCGTGGCTCTAGTCTGGATCCCTCAAGCAATCAGGAAAAATTACAAACTGCAAAGATGGGCATAGATGCAACCAGGCCTCTCTCCAAGCGTCCAGAGGGGTTTGAGTTGGCCAAAATACCGAAAATTGACAAGGTGAAACTCGAGAAATATTTCTAGTCCCAAACTGGTTCAATTAAATTAAGAGCAATAGTTAGGTAAAAAATGCCGCCAGAAAATCCCAGCGTGTCAGAGAAAAGTCCTTCAGAGTCACAGGCCAGGGTCATCGTCCGAATGTTTCCTTCAGATGCAAATCCGGCAGGAAATGTCTTTGGAGGGGAGATTCTAAAACATATTGACATGGTGGCAGGAATCGTTGCCCAACGTCACAGTCAGTCAAATGCCGTTACCGTATCTATGGACAGTGTGAATTTTTTGAAGCCGGTACTTGTAGGAAATGTCCTCTCATTGGATGCCCGGATAAACTATGTTCATAACTCATCAATGGAGATAGAGGTCAGAGCCGAAGCTGAAGATATCGTGACTGGAATTCGGACTGTTACTGGAACCGCCTTTGTAACGTTTGTGGCACTTGGCAAAGATGGAAAGCCTGCACTTGTTCCCAAACTAGCCCTGAAAACAGACGATGATAGGACAAAGTTTGAAGAAGGCAGAGTCCGCATGGATGACAGACTAAAAAATCGCCGAAAATAAGTCTCAGAGAATTCCAAACCTGTAAGATATGATTACTCGTATTCAGGATTGGAATCCCATGAAATATGGAAGATGATATTTTAAGATTTAGTTTGTCAATTTCTAAATCAAATCACGGTATGACAAATTCAATAATGTATAATGTTTTAGGGTTTGACTGTTTCTCATTTTCTAGAAGAACATCTACTGTTACAGAATCTAAAAGATTAGTTGCACTAAATAGATTATATTTTGATACTCTAACCAAAGACACTAAATTAATCTGTGTGTTAAGTGGAGAAAATCTTTATGATTCTTCACAAAAATTCAAAGAATCTCACTATGAATATTTACCAATCCACATCCATGATATAGTACGATTAAATCAATTATTAAAGAAATTGCATCTCATTCACATCGACAAAAAATTAATAAAATTATTTGGGGATAGATTTTTTTAGCTTTTTTCTTTTCTCAAATAATTCTGGAGCATTATTAATTAATTTACCCAAACTCATATTCATATATTGAATATGTAATTCCCATGATTTATGTTTGAATTCTAACTCTTTTTCTGTATTTTTCAAATGTTTACATGATTCTATTTTACATCTACATATTCTATGTTTATCAAAATAATTACGAAATGATTCTTTTTCATTTCTAAGTTTTTTATAATTTTTTTTCCACTGTTTGTATGTAAAATTAGTTTGATCACTCAAGGATCCTATGTAAGGGAACTGTGACTTATTGATCTATTGGTTCTATTTTTTTTACCAATACTCAATGAAATGTTCGTAAATTATTGTTAGAATTAAAATGATGAGATACTTTGTGAGATTATGTCAATTGAACACATTATCCACTTACCTAAACAATTGAATTTGTCTAGTAAGAAGTTGATTGCTGAAAAAGAATAATATTTCTTGCTCTGGTAAGTCCGCCTGTGTTCTCACTCCACTGCAAAGTCAGTGTGTTTTCAGCATGTGACTATGAATGTATGATCTGAAATATAGATCTTATTCTGATTCAAAATTCTCGATTTTAGTCAAAGTGATCTGATCACTGTTTTACATCTGGTACTAAAACTATTAATACGATATTAGACTAGTGAAAATGATGGTTTGTTGCATGACATGTTTAGACGGTAATGAATTATCATGCCTAAAATCAGAGTCATACAAAGCAAAAAATAACTTTCACTTATCTCTACCCAATCTTGTATTTTCACCACTTGCCAATGTTGTTGTTAGTTAATGTCTGAACAGTCAAAAAATAATGAATGGGATTCCTTGTGGCAAGAGTATACCAAATCCCTTGAAAATTGGAAATCCCTTTTTGAGCAAATTCAAAATGCAAGTAAAGACATGCAATTCAAATTCAATGATGTTTGGGAGAAGGCAAATGTTGAGTCAAATGCTGAAACCATAAAGCTGTTTGGAGAAAACTGGCAAAAAGCCCTCAGCGATGTCGGAATGAACTCTTTTAAAGAGTTCACAGAAAACTGGCAAAAAGCCCTCAATGACACCAATGCATCTGTCTTCAAACAGTTTGCCGAAAACTGGCAAAAGAACCTGGGCTCATCTGCCTTGGAACAGATGAATGCTTACGGTGAAATGATGAAAAAATTCGCTGAAACCTGGGCCTCGATGTGGCCAAAATCCCAATAACATACCACTGTAGAACGATCCCTATCTGATCAGTTCTCTGATTTTTTTCCTTGATTCCTCAACCAGTCTTCTCATTACGGGAATGTAAATTTCTGCCGTGTAGATGATCTCGACATCTTTATGGTTTTCAATATCCAGGAATGCCGATGCAATAACCTGCTCTCCCTTAACCTTGGGCTCATTTTTTTCACGTCTCTTGTGATTGATGATCTCCAAAAATATTGGCAACTGCCTTTTAATTTCAGATTCTAATTCATATTTGGAACGTATCTTTTCCTGACTCAGGCCGACTCTGATCTGCTGCTTGATGTCGTCCTTGTATCTGTCTGTGGCTCTGATCATAATTTTAATTTCGGGCAATTTTTGGAATTTATCTCTAAAGTTACATATGTCATTGATAAAACTTGGATATGGATTCCTATGCTCCTCGATGTATCTAATTTTAAACCATTCTGAAAACTCTATGGCATCCTTGTCATCTTTTAATTTTGCTTTTTCAGCAAAGTTTTTTTCAGTAATCGGATCTGATAGAAATAGTCCAAAATCCCTGTTGGCTTCTTTGAAGATACCTGCAATGGTGTCATCCCTTAGACTGATGTACTGGTCAAAAAAATACCTCACGTAGAATGGATCAGGATCATACTGTTTAATCTGTTTTAAGGAAATCTCACACTTTTCTATTGTCTCTTCAATGTCCATTTGAATTTACTCTATTCCAAATTGGTATATTTTGATTGGGATTTCAAGCTGACAGCCAATTCTTTAAAAATCTCATTTACGCTAACATCGACTAAATTTATCGTGGCGTTCTCTTTGACAATCTGTTTCTCATATTTCTCTTTGATTGCAAATGACACTGACGACCAATGCAGTATGCCCTTTAACTGTTCATCCACTGTGGTATTGGTTGTTGGAAAATTTGCCGGAGAGAAGACAATTCCGTTTGTCCATTGCATTGTGGGAATTCCTCCCCCCGATGATCGCGTGCTAAATGCTATCTGTTTAACCCAATCTTCAAACTGGTATTCAATTACTTCGTGAATAACCAATTTTTTCCATGGTTCGATAGAAATTTCCATTTATTTTGATTATACGGCGCTGATTATAACCCTATTTTTTGTGCCTATCCCCGGTCACATATTTTGTGATTTTACCCCTGTTTTGACAGGTTTAATTTTTACCAGCTGGCATTTGAGCAATTGCTGCCTAGTAGTCTAATTATTTTTTGTAATGAGGCTGACTGCTCACTTGGTTTTCAAGGCTAGCTATGATTTTGAACATTTGATTTTAATCATGCAACATCAAGATTCGGCAGCGGAATTATTGGTGAGAAAAAACCAGCAGATCCTTTAGCAGTTGCCTCAGACATTGGGAATGGGTTTATCCACATTACAATTTACAGTAAAAGAAATTCTTGTAAGCAGGGAAACACGATTCGGACATTCTTAATTGGATCTGGTCCTTTGAATATACAAAATGAATCTGGATCATTTGGGAGATACGCCGGAATCCTCATCTGTAGAATCAGTTGCAACTGAGCAACTAGTTCTTGTGCCTTAATCTGCATCTGAATCAGAGGAAGCTACTGAGCAGTTGGCCAAAGTGAAGAAACTAGAAAAAGAGATTAACAAACTAGAGACACCATAACATGAAATTCTCAAAACATTACGAAAACAAGAAGCTTGATGATGTCAAAGACAGGCTTTATGATTCAGGTTGGAACCAAAGCCATCCGGATAACCCTGTACGGAAAGCATACTGTGTAAGGCAAGATCCATTAAAAATCCGAAAGCCGCCATGAAAAATGCAAGATTGATTAAAAGAATTGCTCTGTAAGGTATTTAGAATTGTTAAAATGAAAAAATAAAAACTTGTATGTGATAATCACATCTGTCCTGATTTCCACGCCTGATTGAATTTTTTGATGGCCTCCTGATACGCTATAATCGAATCCTCCCCGGATGTCTTTAGAAATCTCTCCCACTGGCTATTGAATTTTTTAATTGATTCAATGTTGGTCTCTTTGAAGATATTTTCCATCATCTTTGTTTGCTGCTTGATATATTCAGGACCGATCTCTTCCCATGTATTTTCCCAACTTGTACTAACTTTTTTTAGCAACTCTGCATCTGATTCTAACGCTTTTTGGCAAGCATCATGGTATGTCATCAAAGTTTCATTTGTAGCCTTTTGCCATTGTGCAAGGGATTCCTTCCAGCCAGTTAAGGCAGAATTATAGTTCTTCCAAGCTTTTTCAAACTCTGGTTTTTTTGATGAAGTTGCAGCTTGTTTTTTGGGCTTTGAAGCAGTCTTTTTCACAGTTTTTTTAGGCGTGTTTTTCTTCCTGTCTGCCATACTGTAATTTGAGAATGGTAGATGTTAAATCTTTCAGCAACGTCACTCTTGAAAAACACTCAGGTGTGCTAAAAATTTGATGCCTTGGAAAATGTCGGACTGTGTCTTTTGTACCTGTCTTTAAATAATCTATAGTGTACCTTGCATAGGTTCCTCGTCTCCCTAAAGCTTATTTCTACAGTTCCTATGGATTTTTCCCTGCACTCTGAGATACTGCACTGCATTATGAAAAATGGCTATTGTATGCTAATAAAACTTTGAAATTATATAATTACCAATGCTAACTTTTTATGATTGCATAATGTCAAAAAATTATGGATGATCAGGAAAAGGGAGAGCGGTTTTTAAAATTAATTGATGATCAAAACAATATTCAGTGGGGGATTGTCGCAAAGTTGACCTCCTTGATTTCCTTCAAATGGAATTCCCAGGAATTAAAAGATGAGCTTGAGGGCCTGGTGGATAATCATTCTAAGATAACTAAGGAGCTCAACAGCCTCGATGATAAAGGCAGTGCCTTATAATGCAGAATCAACCATTAGTGCAATAAACAACACTGCCAAGTATGGACTGGAGAATTTAAACAGGGTCCAGGCAGCTTTCTCCATCGGTTTGGCTATGACCCATGCTGACAACCCGACCATCAGTGCACCTGATGCAATTGCAGTCCACAGGTATACTGCGCCGACCATCTCTTCACCGCCTTGGGTTGTTATGAAAAATGGGGCAATTGAGAATAGCACCATTACCACCGTTGAGACGGCAATAGCTCTGGCAGAAGTCTTCTCTGATTGCACTGCCGTCAACATTGGAACGTTGACTTTGTTATAGTCTTCCTTGAAATGCAAGGTAAGTGCCCAGATGTGCATTGGAATCCAAATGAATACCAAGCCTGCCATGGCAAGACCCATTGTCCACAAATCTGACATGCTTACTGCCACCCATCCTATCATCGGTGGCGAACCCCCGCACAATCCGCCCAAAATTATGTTGGTCCTTGAGTTCCGTTTCAAGACATACGAGTAGATTATGATGTTGTTTACCAGTCCAAAGGCGATAAAAGCAGTCGCCCATGCACCCTGCTCCAGCGTGGTTGTAAAGGAGATTCCAAATGCCAGTACCAGTGATATGCCTGCTAATGCCAATCCAAAGTTCCTTGCCTTTACTGCGGGATAGATTCTCTTTGATGGCAGGGGCCTCTCCTTTGTCCTCTCCATAATTGCGTCAATATCCCTGTCGTGATAGTTTGTCAGAGTATTTGCAGCAGCAGAACCGGCTGCAACTGAAAATAACATCAAAAGCCATGTTGCTGGGGATATCTCTATGCCGTAGATATTGGAGGCTGTCAGTGCCGCACCAAATGCCGTAAAAACCAGCAAATACCAAATTTTCGGTTTTGTTAATTCGTAATATACTGCCACCCTGGATTCTGATTTTTGCTTCTGCAACATCAGTCACTATCCTTTGATGGCATATATGGCATTGCTTTCATTCGTGACTTCATCTCGATGAATGACTCAGATGACTGGATGCCCTCAATCCTGCCGATCTTCTCAGAGACCATCTTGTGCATTTGATCTAATGACTTTGAATACATTGTAATTAGAATGTCAAATCTCCCTGTAACCTCGGCAACCTCTCTGACCCCGTCAATCTTGAACAGCTCCTCAATAATATGATCACGCTTTTTCGTATCCATGTTGATTCCAGTCAGTGCCTTGACATTATATCCGAGTTCTTCGTCATTAACGATAATTGTAAAACGCTCAATCATCTTCCTCTTGACTAATCGCTTGATTCTAGAGTACACCACTGATGCGTTGACATCCATCTTCTTTGATAGACGAGGGATTGAAATTGAGGCGTCATTGGATAATTCTGATAAAATCTGTAAATCCAACTCGTCTACTTTTACCGTCTAAAACACCTTCCACGATCTAGATTTCTGGTTCTTATAAAGTTATTATTGTAAAAATTGCAAGAAATTATCTAAATCTTGCCTTTTTTGTATAACATCTCTGCTAACAAAACCGCTCCTTTTGCTGAACCCATTTTTTTATTGTGTGAGAACAGCATGTATTTCAGACCGTTCTCAAACAGCTCTTCTGTCTCAACCCTTCCGATGGTGGTAGTCATTCCGTCACCGACTGATCTCTCCATTCTTGGCTGGGGCCTGGTCGGATCCTCATGAAATGCATAGTATTTTTCAGGAGCAGACGGCAATCCGGACACGGAGATGTCTTTGTTGCATTGATCATAGGTCTCTTTTGCTTTTGCAGGATCAATCTCCTCCCTGGTCTCAACAAAAACCGATTCTGTATGGCCGTCTATTACAGGAACTCTGGTACAGGTACAACTAATTCTGATATCTGCATCCTCTATCCTTCCATCTTTTAGCTTGCCCAAAATCTTCCTCGTTTCTCTCTTTACCTTGCCTTCCTCCTTTGCGATGTATGGAATGATGTTGTCGGTAATTCCCATTGCCGACACTCCTGATTTTCCACCGCCAGATATTGCCTGCATCGAGGTCATCATGACTTTTTTTGCTCCATATTTTTCAAATAACGGCTTTAGTGTAATTGCCAAGCCTGTGGTGGTACAATTTGGCAACGGTGCCACCCAGCCTTTCCAGTTCCTGTTCTTTTTCTGGGTCTCAAGCAACTCTATCTGTTCGTCATTAATTCCGGGAATCAGTATCGGTACATCGTCTTCATACCTGTAAGCAGAACTAGTTGAGACTACTGGCACGTCAGATGCCATCTTGGTTTCAATATCCCTTGCGGCCTCTGATTCCACTGCAGAAAATACCAGATCCAGCTGGGGGACATCCAGCTCTTCAACTGATCTGACTGTCATTTCCTTGATATATTCTGGGATCTCTCCGCCCACATCCCATGATACAACTCCGCTTGCATCCTTGATTGCATCAAGATATTTTTTTCCTGCTGAACGTGAAGAGGCTGCAATTTGGGTGACCTCAAACCATGGATGGTCATTTAATGACTGGACAAATTCCTGGCCTACAGAACCGGTAACCCCAATTATTGCCACCCTTTTTTTACTCATATTTTGATAATAGATCGCCCTCACCTAATAATCGTTTTCTGGAACTACCAAAACATACTAAATCGGCCAATCCTATCTGGAACTGTGAAAATACGGGCAAAATCCTCCATAATCAGACATGTGCCTGTAGTCCATGGCGGAAGAAACTCCCTGCAGGGGACCGATCCGCAAGTCATTGACTTTAGCTCCAATGTATCGCCTCTTGGTACTCCCCTGGCAATAAAAAAAATTCTAAAGAAGAACATTGAAAATATACAGCACTATCCGGATCTGAATTCATCTGCAGTAATCTCAAGCCTGAAAAAATACACAAAGCTGGAAAAATCAAACCTCATAGTTGGGAATGGGGCAATTGAGATACTCTATAACTTTTGCTTTGCATTTTTAACCAAAAAAACCAGGGTGCTGATTCCGGTTCCCACTTTTCAGGAATATGAAACAGCAGCCAAGCTACATGAGTGCCGAATCTCATATTTCAAAACTATGGACCTGGCTGAAAATCTTGATGTCTTTATCTCCAAGATACCAAGGGATGGCTGCGTATTTGTCTGCAATCCCAACAATCCTACGGGACGGCTGCTCTCCAAAGGCCAGATGTTGCAGATAGTCCGAAGAGCAGAAGAACTATCCACAACTGTGTTTGTCGATGAGTGTTTCATTGAAATGGTTCCAGAATCAAACGAATCCGTAATATCGTATGTCAAGAAACATGCCAATCTCTTTGTCTTGCGCTCGCTGACAAAGTCGTTTGCATTGCCGGGAATCCGCATCGGATATGCCGCAGCCTCCAAGGATGCAATTGAGATTCTGCGAAAAATAAAAATTCCATGGAGTGTAAATTCACTGGCCCAGGATGCCGCAAACTGTGCGCTTGAAAACAGATCACATCTGACTAAATCAAACTCTGTAATCAGAAGGGAGCTGGATTATCTAATAAACAATATCGGCAGGCTAGATGGATTTGACTGCATCAGCTCATCTACAAACTTTATCCTGTTAAAAACAACAAAAAACTCAACCCTGTTGCAAAAGAAACTGCTTGAGAAAAAAATCTTGATCAGGGACTGTAAGAATTTTAGGGGGCTAGACAACCACTATGTTCGAATAGCTGTAAGATCCCACAAAGACAACTTAAAACTTGTCAGGGCCTTGGGGAAGATAAGATGAAATCTTTGATGATTCAGGGGACATCATCCGGATCTGGAAAAACTACACTGGTGGCAGCCCTCTGCAGGATTTTTTCTGATAAGGGTTACAGCGTTGCCCCCTTCAAGTCCCAAAACATGTCCAATTTTGCATACGTTACGCCCGAATTTGAGATATCCCGCGCCCAGGCAGTTCAAGCTATTGCCTCACGATGCCAGATGACTCCCGACCTTAATCCGATTCTGCTAAAACCGGCGGGAAACTATAGCAGCATCGTATATCTCAACGGAAAACGGTACAAGAAGATGCATGCAAAAGAGTACTATGAAAAGTTTGTAAATAGCAAGGGCATTGACATTGCAGTCAAATCACTTCAAACGTTGCAGAGAAACCATGACTTGGTAATCCTGGAGGGCGCTGGTTCTCCTGCTGAAATTAATCTGCAAAAATTTGACATTGCAAACATGAGGATTGCCCAAAAGGCAAAAGCCGACGTGCTGCTGGTCTCAGATATTGACAAGGGCGGCGCCTTTGCAAGTCTGGTCGGGACCATGGCCTTGATTGAACGGAGACATCAAAAGCTTGTAAAGGGTTTTATCTTTAACAAGTTCAGGGGGGACCTGGATGTGCTAAAGCCCGGATTTCAAAAGCTCACAAATATTACAAAGATTCCTGTCATGGGGACAATCCCGCTGATCCCGCTGAGTCTGCCCGAGGAGGACTCTCTTAACTGTAATCCAAAAGACATGCGGTGGACCAAGAAAAATGTCTCAAAAATTGATGGTGAATTAAACAAGCTGGCAGAGACTGTCAAGTCAAGCATTGATATAGAATCCGTTGAGATGATGCTGCAGTGATCATTGAACCCTTACTTGCAATTGCCTTTGCCATTCTAATTGACTTAAAATTCGGGGATCCCAGAAACAAATATCATCCCACTGCCTGGATTGGGACCTTGATTGCAAAACTGGTGCCCGTGGTAAAAAGTGAACGTCCTGTGACTGAGAAATTCGGCGGCATCCTCATCGTTATCACTGCCTCTGGCTTTGCAATCCTGCTCCTCTTTGCATTCAATCTCGGAGCATCTCTGATCTACATACTGGGCGGCATTACCACAGAAGCTCTGGTGTCCCTTTTCATATCCAATTTCAAAACACCCATGGCAACAATTTACTATATCTCACTGATAGCCTATGCAATTATTGGTGGATTGCTGCTGAAAACTACAATTGCAATTCATGGCATGGAAGAACATGCAAAATCCGTTTTGAAGGCATTGGATGATGAAAATCTTGAGATGGCAAGAACCCGCCTCTCTATGATTGTCAAGCGAGATACCGCACATTTGGACAAAAATCATGTTATTTCAGGCGTGCTTGAGAGCATAAGTGAGAATACAGTCGATGGGATAACCGGACCGTTGTTCTACTATGCCATCTTTGGATTGCCTGGAGCGTTTGTCTATCGCGTGGTAAACACTGCTGACTCGATGATTGGATACAAGACTGATATTTTTAAAAATATTGGATGGTTTGCAGCAACCTGTGACAGCATCCTGAATTACATTCCATCTAGGCTGACAGGCTTGGTGATGATCATCTCGTCTGCCATTCTGCAAAAGAATTGGAGGGAGTCCTACAAAACAATGATCAGGGACGGCAAAAAACCCCAGAGTCTCAATGCCGGATATCCGATGGCTGCCTTGGCAGGAGCTCTGGAGATAAAGTTTGAAAAAATCAACCATTACGAGTTGGGTGATGGCAGAGCTACTCTTAGCAAGGAGCATGTCAGTTCGGCAATATCCATAATGAAACTCACTTTGGTACTCTTCTCTGGAATCGTTGCAGTCCCAATAATCTCTTTCTTGTCACTTGCAGGTTGGTGGTTGCATGTTTAAGGAGATAGGATCTGTCTTTTCATTTCTGACGATTCTCCCCTCACCAAACGCGACGCTGGAGAATATTGCAAAATACATGTTCATGTTTCCCGTAGTTGGGATTGTCATTGGACTCTTGGTTGGCTCACTGGGCTTTGGACTGTCCTACTTTTTGGAGCCATTGCTGGTTAGCTTGCTAGTCGTTGCATCCATCGCAGTAATTACCGGAATACACCATACTGACGGTCTGGCCGACTTTGCAGACGGGTTGATGGTAAAGGGTTCAAAGGACAAGAAACTCAAAGCTATGAAGGATCTCTCCACTGGTTCGGCAGGCATTGTGGCAATTCTCTTGTACCTCATTGGCCTGATAGTTACAATCTCCCTTACCGGCGGCTTTGATTTACTAAAGGCAATTCTGATCAGTGAGATTCTGGCAAAATTCTCGATGGTTTTGATGGCCAGCTTGGGCAAATCGGCCTCATTGGGCTCAAACTCGCCATTTGTCAAATTTATGAAGGACAAGAGAAAGATTTCTGCAGCATTTCTCATCATGATTGTTCCTGTAATTGTAATTGGTGAGACTACCGGGCTGATTATGCTTGGCGTAACCATTGCACTGACTCTGTTCCTCCTGACCTTCTCCACACGTAGTTTCGGCGGCATTACAGGAGATGTACTGGGAGCTACCAACGAACTGACAAGGCTGGCCTCTTTGATGGTGTTTGTCTCGGTATGATTGGACTTGTTATGGCCGGAGGTAAAGGTACCCGGATGAATTTGGACGGTGAAAAGTTATTGCTCAAATGCAAAAAACCCGTAATACTTGATGTGATCGATTCGCTAAAAAGTTCAAAGTCCTTCTCAAAGATACTGGCAGTTACCAGCTGTAATTCCCCCCAAACAAGAAAATTACTTGAAGAAAATAATGTCGAAATTTTTGACACCTCCGGTGCTGGCTATGTCGAGGATCTAAACGCAGCTCTGAGAACCATTGATGATCACGTCCTAGTTGTATCCGGTGATCTGCCATTGCTGGATAAGGAGATAATCCAGACCATAGTAAGCCGGTTTGATCCCGACAAAATCTGGACCAGCATCCTGGTCACTGACAAATTTTTGAGATCCATCGGCCTGAAATCCGACTACTCTGTTGATTTTGACGGCCAAAGGTGTCATTACTCTGGAGTATCCCTGGTCAACTCTGAGAAAGTTTCCTCGCTGGAGAACTTGACTGAAAATTATGTCGTAATTGACGACAAGAGAATTGCGTTTAATCTAAATTCTAAACAGGATTATGACTTACTCGGCACTGCTTGAGATTTTGCCATTAATCTGGGCCTTTGATCCTGTTGGCTCTGAGATTGTGTTTCCACATGAGTTGCATGCGACATGTGTTGTTGCATGCGAGTAAACTATCTGCATCTCGCCACATTCATTGCAGTTGACTTTTTGAAATTTACTAGACGGCTTTGGAATTTCAATGTGATCCTTCTTCATGCTGCTATCAACTCAAATTTCTTAATTCTGACGCCTTTTTTATTGTATTTCTTTTTACAGACGGTACATGTCATGATGGGGGTGACTTTTTTCGTAACTTTGGCCGGTTTTGCTAATTTTGGGAATTTTTGTCCGCCATATCCCCTCTTGCGCTCTGCGTGCCTGCGTTCACCTGCAGCAGAACCCCGCCTCTTTCCAGCCTTGTAAATGGAGATCTTTTGTTCAGTATGCGTATTGCATTTTGCACAAAACTTTCTGATCACCTTGGGAATGTTCATATCCACAAAACCTCTTCAACCGTAATTTAAGCATTGAATCTATAATAGGCGCAAAACCCAATCAAAAGAAATGACCCTGAGCCTAGCAAATTCGATATTGTCCCTAAACTCTGTAGCACTGGGTGAGAAGAACGCCGATCTGATATTGAAAGACTGCAACCTGTTATCTGTCTATACGCGGGAGATAGTCCCGCATATTCAGATTGCCATAATTAATGACAGAATTGCATATGTCGGCCCTGATGCCTCCCATGCAGCCGGTCCTAAGACTGTCATAGTTGATCTCCGAGGAAAGTATGTCAGTCCTGGCTTTGCAGATCCGCATCTACACATTGATCAGTTCGTGTTGCCATCTGAATTTGCAAAAAAGGCCCTACTCTGTGGTGTGACATCGCTGTTCTCTGATCCGATTGACATCGTAAGCGTGGCAGGATATCGCGGCTTTAAGGAATTCCTGAAACTTGGAGAGGGCCTGCCAATCCGAATCTTTCAGGTAGTTCCAGGAGGACTTCCGGTAGACCCAAAATTCAGCAACAGCAAATCATTATCACTATCACAGGAAAAATCTGCAATCAAACATCCTAATGTTCTTGGAATGGGGGAGGTCTTTTCATGGACCAAAGTTACTTCACGCGAACCAAAGACAATGAGATCACTTTCATCAATGCTGGAATGTGATTGCATAATTAACGGCCACACAGCTGGTGCAAGTGGGAAGAAACTCAACGCATATGTCTCATCCGGAGTCCTGTCCTGCCATGAACCTATCAACTTTGATCAGGTTCTAGAAAGACTGCGCCTTGGGATGTGGATAATGATCAGAGAGGGCTCGATTAGAAGGGACTTGAAGGAAATAATTCCACGTGTTTTATCCCATGGTACATATCGCAACCGCCTGATGTTCTGCTCAGACGGTCTTGATCCCCTTGATCTTTCTGAATTTGGTCATATAGATCACTGCATAAGGGAGTCAGTCAAGCTTGGTCTAAAGCCGATAGATGCAGTTACCATGGCATCAAAGAACAATTTTGACTATTACAACATGGGAAAGGATCTTGGAGGCATAGCTCCTGGAAAATTGGCAGACATTCTAGTCTTTGACGACTTGGAATCTTTCAAGCCAAACAAGGTCTTTGTCGGAGGCAAGCTGATAGTGTCTAATGGAAAGATGGTCGCCCCAATTAGGAAACAAATGATTCCGCAATGGATTAGGAAAACCGTAAAGCTAAAAAATTTCTCCAAAGATGATTTTGCCATAAAATCAAGAAAGAAGGATCCCACGGCAAATACCATCTACATGCAGACTGAAATAATTACAAAGATAGGCTCAGCTGATCTTCATTCTAAGGACGGTCATGTCTTGGCCTCGGCAGATTCTGATGTCTGGAAGGTTGCAGCTTTTGACAGAACTCACGGAACCGGCAGACACTCTGTGGGATTCCTTGAAAATTTTGGCGCAGACATTGGCGCCTTTGCCTCTACATGGAGCTTCCATGAAAACGACATGATCGTGATCGGCTCAAATGACTCGGATATGGCAACAGTAGCCAACCACCTCATCAAAAATCAGGGCGGTCTTGCCGTGGTCAAGTCCGGCAAGGTTGTCGCCTCCCTTCCTTTGCAGTTTGGTGGCATCCTCTCCACGGATTCCTTTGAAAAAGTCTCATCTAACTTTGAAAAAATCAATAACAGCATTGTGGATTCGGGTTCAAAATTTTCCAAACCGCACTTGATCCCTCTGTTCTTACCTTTCTTGGCCCTGCCATCAGTTAGAATTCTTTCTGGCGGAATCGTTGATGTGAAAAAACGGAGCTACATATCCCCGATCTACTAAGTAATGTTAAAAAGGGGGATTCTGTGGATTGAAGCTGAATCTAAATGGCATCAATTCAACAAGGACCAAATGGACCTGTACTGGTTCTCAAAGAGAGTGCATTACAGCAGAAAGGCAAGGACGCTCAACAAAACAATATCGCAGCGGCAAAACTGGTTGCTCAACTAGTCAGAACCAGCCTTGGCCCTAGAGGCCTTGACAAGATGTTAGTTGATTCCTTAGGCGATGTAACTATTACAAATGACGGTGCAACCATTCTCAAGGAGATTGACGTTCAGCATCCGGCAGCCAAAATGATGGTGGAGATTTCTAAAACTGTAGATAACGAGGTGGGAGACGGTACAACATCTTCTGTGATATTCGGTGGCGCGTTGCTGGCCAGAGCAGAAGATCTTCTCAACAAGGACGTGCATTCCTCAACCATCATTGATGGATACCAGGCAGCAGCTGACAAAACCCTTGAAATTTACTCTGACTTGGCAAAGAAGATACAGCCTGATGACAAGGCATCTCTATTAAAAATAGCCACAACCAGCATGCAGTCCAAACTGGTTTCTGAGGACAGCTCGCTGCTTTCCAAAATCATAGTCGACGCCATTCTTAGCATTGCAACAAAGAGGGGTGATGTTTATTCAGTCGACCTTGAAAACATCAAGGTGGAAAAAAAGGCAGGCGGCTCAATTGATGATACACAAATCGTAAAGGGAATTGTTTTGGATAAGGAGATTGTCCACAGCGGAATGCCTACAAAGATTGAGAATGCAAAGATTGCACTGCTTAACTCGGCATTGGAAATTGAAAAGACAGAGCTGAGTGCGGAAATTAAAATTACAGACCCGACCCAGATGCAAATGTTCCTGGAGGAAGAGAACAGGATGCTAAAGTCAATGGTTGACAAACTGCATGATGTGGGAGTCAACGTGCTGATCTGTCAAAAAGGAATAGATGATATTTCACAACACTATCTTGCAAAGTATGGCATCATGGCGGTGCGCCGTGTCAAAGAAAGCGACATGATCAAGCTTTCCAAGGCCACAGGCGGACGCGTGATTAGCAATCTTGATGATCTTTCAGAAAGTGATCTCGGAGCTGCACAGATAGCACATCAAAAGAAAGTCGAGTCTGACAAATGGGTCTTCATTGAGGGATGCAAACATCCACAATCAGTTACAATGCTGATTCGCGGTGGAACTCAGAGGGTAATTGACGAGGTAGATCGTTCAATACATGATTCCCTGATGGTCGTAAAAGATGTAATTGAAAAGCCGGCAATTGTGGCAGGTGGCGGCGCCCCTGAGGCATTTGCAGCCTCACTTCTCAAAGATTGGGCAGATAATTTTGATGGAAGAGAGCAGCTTGCAATTAAGAAATATGCCGAGGCACTCGAGACTATCCCGCTTACCATTGCTGAAAACGCCGGAATGGATCCAATTGATACAATGGCCAATCTCAGGGCAAAGCAGAACCAAGGCCAAAGATGGACCGGCATTGATGCTAAAAACATGAAAATCACAGACATGATGGCAATCAATGTGGTAGAGCCAATCGTAGTCAAGGAGCAGATCATCAAATCTGCAACAGAGGCAGCATGCATGATTCTTAGAATCGATGACGTCATTGCCATATCAGGCGCTCCAGCCGGCATGGGCTAAAATTTTCATCAAAGCTTAAGCGTTCTAACTTTCTAAGTAATTGATGTACAAACTTGGTGTTGATTTGGGCGGCACAAAGACCGAAGCTGTTCTTTTAGATGAAAACTCTAATGTCATTGAAAGAAAACGAATCCCGACACCTCAAAATGACTATCAAAAAATTCTGGACTCTATCTCATCGCTTGTATTGGAGATATCCAAAGATATCTCTGATTTTTCATTGGGAATCTGCACGCCTGGTGCAATCTCCAAACAGACAGGACTGATCAAAAACAGCAATACGCGGTGCTTGATTGGAGAATCTCTAAGGGAGGACCTGGAGGAGAAGCTAGGGAAAAAAGTTTCCATGGAAAATGATGCCAACTGTTTTGCCATGGCTGAGGCGACATTGGGCGCTGCTGCCAGCTTTGATTTGGTATTTGGCGTCATACTTGGCACCGGCGTGGGTGGCGGGATAGTGATTAATAAAAAGCTCCATCAGGGAAGAACCAACATTGGTGGTGAATGGGGACACCATACGTTGCATCGGGATGGGAACTTGTGCTACTGTGGCAAAACCGGATGCGTAGAGACATACATCAGTGGCCCCTCCCTTGAAGGTCAGTGGACCAGACTGACAGGAAGGTCCCTGTCACTCCCGGAAATCCTCGATGATCTTCACAGTGTGGAGGGAAGAAGATGGAAGGATGAATTTCTGGAGAACTTTGGGTATGGTCTTGCAAACGTCATTGACATACTGGATCCGGATGCAATTGTTCTCGGTGGCGGTCTGTCAAACATTGACTTTCTATACACAGAGGGAAAGGAATCTGTCTACAGTAAAGTATTTTCAGACTCTGTTGATACGCCCATCTTGAAAAACAAGCTCGGGGATTCTGCGGGCGTTTTTGGCGCATGCATGCTCTAGTTCGGACACCCTTCCATTCTTGAAATGTAATACCCGTCAGTCATAATCTCGACCTCCATCTCCTCGGGAACTGACTGTGTGTGACAGAACTTGCACTCATTTGCAGTTATTGCCGATGTCTCCTCCCCGATTGATTTTAGCCATTCCTTGGCAAATGAGACTGCCTTTGCTGTGTCCCTTGTGTCTGTAACGACATCAAAGTGCATCGTGTGGCCGTCCTTGGCCTTTACGTATGTGTCAAAGACATGAAAATCCATACTCATCACAAGGAGTGCCTGCTTTTAATCGCCAGAATCTTTTCCACAACCACAGTTATCTCCGCATCCAGCTCAATGCTGATCAAGATTAGTCCCGCACCGCCGATTGGAATGGTTGCCCGAAAAATCTTCTCGTACTTTGCAAGTGCGTAAATCGGCTTTCCAATCTTGTCTGCAGTCTTTTTGCGTGTGGACCAGCGGTATACAGCCTGCGATAAGGACATCTCTGTCTCCTCTCTTGACAAGTGGCTTTTCAATCCTGGCCGCATCTTGTCATGCAGTTCCCCGAAATCATAGATTCCCACATATCTGATGCCCTTGTCGCATTCCATAATTTCATCACAAATTTTTTCATATTCCAATTTCATCACTACTGTGGTTCAATGGTCGCTGGCGGCTTGCTTGAAATGGTGTATGTAACCCAAGTAACGTCTTCAATCTCATTTGTAATTCTGTTGCTCATCTTTTCTAATAATTCATGCGGTAGTCTTGTCCAGTCTGCAGTCATTGCATCCACAGAGTCCACGACCCTGATCATGACTATATTTCCATACCTTCGTTCATCCCCTACGACTCCAACTGCCCTGTCATCACCTACTGCGGCATATGCCTGCCATACCTTCTCATACAGGCCTGCCTCCATCAGCTCCTCCTCGACGATCTTGCTTGCCACCTTGCAAATCTCCAGCTTTGTCGGGGTGACTTTGCCGATTATCCTCACTGACAATCCTGGACCCGGAAATGGATGTCTCATGAAAAGCTTTTCTGGAACCTGGAGAATTTTTGCAATCTTTCTTACCTCGTCCTTGTACAAGTCCCTTAGCGGTTCCAAGACTTCCAGATTGAGCCAGTCAGGCAGTCCTCCTACGTTGTGGTGGGATTTGATCACTGCGGCAGGACCCTTTGATACCCCGCTCTCAATCACATCCGGGTATAGCGTGCCCTGGGCCAGCCATTTGAAAGGGCCGTTGCCTTTGGCAAAGTCGGTGAAAACCTGGACGAATTGCTCACCTACGATCATTCTTTTCTTCTCGGGATCCTCCACCCCCTCTAGCTTTTCAAGAAACTGCCCTGATGCATCAACTGAGGTGAAATCCACATCAAAGTTATCTGCAAACATAGCCTGAATCTCTTTCTCCTCGTCTAGTCGCAGCAATCCGTTGTTTACAAAAACACACTTTAGTCTGTCACCTATTGCCCTGTGAATCAACAGTGCAACGACAGTCGAGTCTATGCCCCCGCTTACGCCGCAAAGTACGTTTCCCTGAATCCCTGAGATCTTTTTGACTGCCGTATCGATAAAGCCCTCCATGGTCCAGTCCTGCTTTGCACCACATACTTTTAAAACAAAATTCTTCAAAATCTCTGTACCCTGCTCGGTATGTACCACTTCGGGATGAAACTGAATGCCGTAGACTGGTTTTTCCTCTGATGCAATAGCGGCAGCTCTTGCACCGTCTGTATGCCCGATAACCTTGAAGCCTTTTGGAATCTCTTCAGCTTCATCGCCGTGACTCATCCATGCCCTGATTGACTTGCCGACCCCGCCTAAAAGATCTCTGTCACTGTCAATTCTCAGTAGTGATGAGCCGTATTCCTTGTTTGCCCTTTTGATCTTTCCCCCATACCTGTCAACAATCAGCTGGTGCCCATAACAGATTCCAAGCAGTGGCAGATTCATATCGAAAATCTCATCTGCCGGAATCGGGGCATCTTGACTGTAGACGCTTGACGGACCGCCTGAAAAAATTATTCCTGTGGGGTTTAGTTTTTGCAGTTCCTCATAACTAATGTCATACGGGACAAGCTCCGCATAAACAGAAAACTCCCTAATTCTTCTACAAATTAGATGGCTGTACTGTGACCCAAAGTCTAAAACTACGATCCTGTCCATATCATCACTTGCTTATGTTCTCAAGCATCCTGGTCAGTGACCATCCTGCAGTGTTGATTAACTCGTTGACCCGCTCCTTCTGCCTGTAATTCTTGATTATAATCTCTCTGAGGTCTGCACCGTTCTTGTTTATGACGTATTGGATGACTGATTCCTGCTGGATCCTTCCGCTTTCTGCCTCTGCAACATCCTTCTTTCTCATCTCCCCGATTATCCTATCTAAAAAGAACGATTTGAAAGGTGGCGTGTCTGCATCAACTGCAATCGCATTATCTAAAACTATGGAGACCTGATCTGGCGTGACAAATGCATTGGCAATGACCTTGCCATCATTTGCCCTTTTAATCGGGATTGAATCCTTCACTGGCTCCTTTACTTTCTCCGGTTCTTCTACTTTCTCCAGCTCTGGCTTTTTTATTCCCATCTGGGATGCTTTTGTAAAACTAGAATCCTTCAAGAACAAATCCAGTACTGCAATGTTCTTCTCAAGTGTCTCTATTCCCTCCTGATGTCTGTCAATCTGCTCCATCAAGCTCTCCTTTAAGGCAACAATCTCTTTTACCTGCTCCTCTGAGAACTTCATAATTTGGTAAACGTGGAATGGGTATTAAATGCATTCTAGGTAATTATAATATCAAGTTCCTTGTATGATACTTTTCTGAATCCTTCAATCGGCCTTGACGTGGTAAATAGTTCCGCCTTTGCAAAAGTAGACAGCCATCCCAAAAGGGACTCGGCTTTTTTTAGCTTCATCAGTTTTAATTTCCTGTCCCGTCCCTCTGTATTTGAAAATCTTCCCACCCTTGTCCCAAAATCCATTCCGAACAAAATAATCTTCTTTGCTTCAAAGTGATCCGCTAGAAAGACACTCCTGTCCCCGTCTGTAAAGCCACCAAAGTTTTGTACTTTGCCAATCGGTGAGGACTGTGTTGTTCCGATGCAGTTCTTGAACTTTCTTGCCATATCCAACCTTTCCAAGTTATCCCCGTGCGCATGAACGACAAGAACGGATTTGGTTCTTCCAATCTTTTCAAGTGTTTCCCCATCCCCGTCCAGATCAGTCACAACGATATCTGGCATGATGCCGTTTTCTACCAGCAGCTTTACTGAACTGTCTGCGGCAATCTTGACTATGTTCTTGTAGTCTTTTAATTTTATAATCGCCGATGACAATGACGGACCTGAGCCAATCACAAAGACGCTTCTTCCTTTGACCAGCTCTGCAATCTTTTTGCCTGCATCGGTTTTTCTTAAAATCAAGTTCAGGGCAATGGTTGATTCCTGGTCCCTCCTACCGTCATACTTGAACTCTTTTAAAATTTCAAGATATCTCTTTTTCCAACCCCGAATCATCATATAATTCAAATTGCTTTAGATTTGATAAACCATGTGGCAAAAATCGGCAATGTTGGCGTGGGCAGAAAGAATCCTGTGCGGATAATGGGCATTCTCAATGCCAGTCCTGAATCATTTTACAAAAAGTCTGTCAGTACCGGCAAGGCGTCCATAAAGGATGCCGCCAGGCGGATCGAGGATCAAGGCGCGGACTTTGTCGATGTAGGAGGAATGTCCACTGCACCGTACCTCTCCACAATGGTTTCAGAAAAGACAGAGTCAAAAAGGATTCTAGGTACAGTCAAAATAATTCAAAACTTTACAAACCTTCCAATATCAGTTGACACCTGCAGGGCCAAAGTCGCACAGGATGCTCTAGAGTGTGGAGTTGAGATAGTCAACGATGTTTCTGGATTAAAGTATGATGAAAGGATGCCACAAGTGATCTCCAAATATCTTCCATCCCTGATTCTGTGTGCGTATAGTCCAAAACCTGTCGGTGGGGATCTGAGAACAACCAAAAACCTGCTTGAGGACAGCCTAAAAATTGCCAAGGAATCGCACGTTCCTATCCAAAAGATTGCACTGGATCCTGCCATCGGGTTTTTTAGAAAGACTGGAAGGGGGCCATTTTTTACAAGAATCAAGTCAGATTGGCTCAAAAGAGATCTATCCATATTGCAAAATCTGGAATCTCTCAAGCAAAACTGCCCCCTCCTGATCTCCGTCTCAAACAAATCGTTCATAGGGAAAATTTTGGGAAGGGAGAGCCCCGATGATCGGCTCTTTGGCTCCATCTCTGCGGAGGTGGTGTCTGCAATGAACGGAGCTGACATCATTCGTACCCACAACATAGGGGCAACCAAAGATGCAATAATGATCGCCTCCAGATTATCAAGACGACACAAAGGCTTATAATCGATATTTTACTTTCTTAACAAGGTTTCATTGGAATTCAAAGAAGGATTAACATTTGACGACGTTCTTCTTGTACCCAAATACTCTGATATTACTAGTAGGAGCCAGACGGATCTAACCACAAAACTATCCCGAAACATTACAATTAACATCCCTTTTGTGAGTGCAAACATGGACACGGTGACAGAATCTACCATGGCCGGTGCCATGGCTCGGGCTGGAGGGATTGGAATCATTCATCGGTTTTTGACCATAAAGGAGCAGGCAAATGAGGTTCTCAAGGTAAAACGATCCGGCAGCGTAATGATCGAAAACCCCTACTCCATCTCCCCTGAGAAATCCATTGAGGATGCTTTTGATTATGCACAGGATAGGGGAATTTCAGGTCTCCTAGTTGTTGATTCCAGTTCCAAGCTGATTGGAATTGTGACTGAAAGGGATCTGCTATTTGCAAACAAGAATAGCAAAATCCAGGATGTAATGACAAAAGATGTCGTAACTGCAAAGCTTGGTGTGACACTGGACGAGTCTAAGGAAATCCTGCACAAGCACAGAATTGAGAAATTGCCAATCGTTGATGACTCGGGAGTCATCAAGGGTTTGATTACAAGCAAGGATATCACCAATAATGCCGATTTTCCAAACGCGTCCAAAGATAAGAAAGGAAGGCCGCTAGCTGGTGCTGCAGTCGGAGTGAAAGGCGACTTTTTAGAAAGAAGCGAGTCCCTCTTGGAGGCAGGTGCAGATGTACTTGTAGTTGACATTGCCCATGGACACAGTGAGAATGCAATTAGCGCAGTGAGAAACATCAAGAAAGCGTTTCCTGACTGTGAGCTGATTGCAGGAAACATTGCAACTGCCCGTGGTGCAGAGGATTTGATCAGGGCAGGTGTGGATGCAGTAAAGGTGGGCGTAGGCTCTGGTTCAATCTGCATTACCAGGGTGATCACGGGCTCTGGCGTTCCGCAGCTAACTGCGGTGATGGACTGTGCCAAGGTTGGAAAGGATCACGGCATTCCGATCATCTCTGATGGCGGGACTCGAACCTCAGGCGATGCAACCAAGGCATTGGCTTCTGGCGCCTCAACGGTAATGGTTGGCAGCATGCTTGGCGGAACTGATGAGTCGCCTGGCACGGTGCTGACCAAAAATGGGAAACGGTTCAAGGTTTACCGCGGAATGGCATCGCTTGCTGCATCCATAGGAAGAAAATCAAAGGAGACCGGCTCAATGTCACTTGATGATGATCTCAACGACTATGTTGCAGAAGGCGTAGAGGCGATGGTTCCATACAAGGGAACCGTGACTGATATTCTAAAACAGCTGACCGGCGGAGTGCGCTCCGGACTAAGCTACTGTGGCGCCCATACCATACCTCAGATGCAGGAAAATGCGGAATTTATCAAAATGTCAAGGGCTGGATTTGCAGAGAGTCAGCCACATGATGTCTCCCTGATGTAGGTCTGACTGGCAAGGGTTCATGAGGACAGGGGAGAATTTTTGATCGGCACTATGCTGAAAGTATCCAAACCATGCAGTTCGGTGATACTGCCAGTCATCTGAGTGGCGCAGGTTTTAGAAATATTGAATTAGAACTTGGCAACCAACTGTACTTATGAAGAGATGTGACTGGGCATTTGATGATATAAACACCAAATATCATGATGCGGAATGGGGAGTGCCACTGCACAATGATCGAAAGCTCTTTGAATTCCTGATTCTTGATTCGATGCAATCAGGCCTGTCTTGGAAAATTATTCTCAGAAAAAGAGACTCTTTCAGAAAGGCATTTGATAACTTTGACCCAAAAAAGATCTCAAACTACACGGAAAGGGACATCAAAAGGCTTCTTGCAGATGATGGGATAATACGAAATAGAAGAAAGATAGAGTCGGCAATCAACAATGCGGGAAAATTCCTTGAAATAAAAAAAGAGTTTAAGACATTTGATCATTATGTCTGGTCGTTTGTAAACTACAAGACTAGGAAAAACCGCTTTAGGCAGTGGTCAGAAATCCCCGCAATCACCAAGGAATCTGAAATCATGAGCAGGGAGATGAAGAAGAGAGGCTTTACTTTTGTGGGTCCTACCGTATGTTATGCGTTCATGCAGACAGTTGGAATGGTAAATGATCATGTGATGGGATGTTTTAGAAGAAACAAGCTATAGTTATCGTTCGCTGGGCATCATTGAAAAGCATGGTTGGAGAATGCGAAAAAGAGTGTAGTAAAGGTGGACCCCTGTAAATGAGAACACTTGGATGTGACTGTCCCTTTTTTGGTCTTTGCAGGCTCAATCCGAACCTATTCTTATGATGGATTCTGGGATTTGCTTGTGATTTACTGGCACGCCAAGCTGGATATTTTTATCCTGTTGATTAGATTGTGAGGACAGGTGACCTCATACGAACTTTGCTTCGTCTTGCTTTAATACTATAGATCTTACAAATTTGCATTGGCTGGAAATGCAATGCTGGTACTCTTTGCAGTGCTATTTGTAGGAATGATGATTATTCCAGCATATGCCGAATCATCGCCACGGGAACAACTCAAAGACGGCATTCCAATAAACCAGATTCAGTGCAGTGAGAAAAAGACCCTCATACAGTCACCTGTAGGCAAGCCTGCATGTGTCTTTGATCCCACTTTGGAAAGACTCCTTGTGCGGGGATGGAGCATCATACAAGTCGAGTCAACCCCTGAACCTCAAGGAATATCCGACATTACAGAACCACTTGAGAAACCAGCAGAACCACTTGACACACCGCAGATAAAATCTCCCGCAGAATCTTCCCCTGAAAACGGCATCATGTATTTAGAATCTGACGGTAGCAGAACCCTAAAATATGCTCCACAATTGCCAGATCCTGATGCAATGTGGTTTCCCATGTCCCTTGCTGATGCCGAAATTATAATGCAGCGCATGGTCAAAGCCAATGATGATAAAATAATATTCATGAATCTACCTACATCATCTCTTCCATGCCTTACTTCTGGCCAATGCCGCATTCCTGAGGAAGGCATCAATATGCTTCGACCTTCCCTGGAAAATACTGAAATTTATGTATATTATACAGAAAAAGGCGGCACATTTGAACTGATAAAGGAAGACACGAATCCTGATACAAGTTTTGATATTGGTGCACCATATGCCGTAGGCGCGATAGTATACCACCTGCCAGAATACATATCCTATGATCAGCGAGAAGCGTTTATCACCTCATTTATGGACAAATCTGGATTTTATAATTCTGACATATCCAATTCCTTTAAAGGCGCTGTTGTCTATGGAGGAATACAAATAGTATATGTCGATGATTGGATAGGAATCGATAACCAACCTTCTACAAGAATAAGCTTTTCTGGCTGGACAAACAATGCAGAATCACTTTATTCTTCAGCCCTAAGTGGGGCAGAACTTGAGAGGCGTGCACACGAATTTGCAAAAAAGCGTATACATCTAATTGCCCCAGAACTTTGTGAATCATTTATGCCATTTTCTCTAGGGGCCCATGGAGGGATTGAATTTGTATATGGAGGCATTGGGTTTTACACCATAAAAGCAGGTACTTGTATTGGAACTAATGGCTATTGGAATCCCGTACTGGTGGATATAGAAGTACAGGAAGGAGAGATCGCCTTTTTTCAACATCCATGGATGCTATCTGAAAACTGGTATGAAAATTGATATTCTAGAATGTGTCTTGACCGGAGCCAGTGAAACCTCTACTCAACTTAACAGAGTAATCAGATATTGTTGCATGGCAAACAATAAACAAATAGATCTTAATGGTACAGTTTCAATTGATTTGTCTGATGTGATCGAAAAAGAATTAAAAAGTAAATTTAAGTCGTGTATCCGTACCCACATCAGCCCCTGATTTCCCATCACAGATGGTCCAGAGGGTTCGCTTACGAAGCCACTAAACATACTATGTCGAGGTGTCTTTATAATATTGTCTGTTTGTAATGTTTAAACTAAAAATTAACCATTGCATATTTCGAAGAGGCCAATTAGTGTTAATTTAGTATACACTGTTTAATTGAGTGGGGATTTCACTCGTCTGTAAAGTTAGGAGTGGTTTCAGTACACTCCGCATGTAGGATGACTAGAATATACATAGAGGTAGGTTGAAAACCCCGCCTATTATACAGCTGAGTGAATACACCACATTTAACAGTGCAATGGATAGTTTTAATCCATCTAGTGGCAAGCTGTTTAATTCTTCATATGCTTTTGCAGTATCTCCATCAATCACATACAGACCATTTATTGTTGATGTAACTGAATAGTTATCTCCATACATGCTTGTAGATGTACTTGTAGGTGATTTACTTAGAAACAATACAAATGTTTCATTTGGCTTGACATCTAATCGGTCATACAGTGATACTTGTGTATCTGATTCGCCACCCATTAACTGAACTTTTACTGTCTTTTGATCTGTTTGTCCTTTGAGGATCTCTTGGATTTGTACTGTAGCCAAGGTAAACAACCATGGTGAATCATGTTGAGGATCTACCATTTTTTCATATGGTTCTACGCTTGTAACTTGGCCAACTATGATTAAATCAGCTGTTTTAACCAGCTCTGGCATAGTATACAATACACGATCAGAGTCTAATATTGATACTATTTTGTCAGTTTCTGGTATGCTCTGTGGTTTGTGCGGTGTTGGTATTTGCTCACCAAATGATGAAATTATCCCAATTGCAGGTAACAGTGTTGCTAGTATCACTAAAGGAATAATGATTTTTGTCTTCATCAGTACTTGTCCTGGACGGTTTGAATGTCGTGCGTTGGTGGCCTCCTGCAGATTTCCCCTATTCCGTGATTCGACTTCATCAAAGACTAGTCTTCATCATGGTATAATATTGTTAAATGGCCTGACTCGTGGATAGCCCCAGAGAATTATTTGAGGCTCTGATATAATTTGTACAAATCACTTGCAGGGATTTCAAAAATAAGGGAGGGTTTTGCCGGAACCTCAAAAGCCACCATGAATATGTCGTTGAAACTTGGAAAGATTCCCAAAGGCTTGCATGTGATCTGACTGGGCAGGAATTCCCAGAAACCATGAAAAACAAGCTCGATTTTTCATCGCAAATCCAATGTCCCAAACTCAATACTAGGGGCAAACGTACAGTCTGGCACTCTGATGTAGATAATTTTTTAACCGGCATCTGGAGTAGCTTCATCATGCTTTCCAAAAGAACCATTATTGGATTAATAGTTGGAAGTGTAATCATTGCAATAGGCGGATATTCCCTATTTACAAATATTGGAACAATTACCATTCATGAAGACTACACACTGAGTCTGGGCGATACCATTCCCTACACGATCCCTGCACCTGCCAATACCGCACAAAAGATGAAGATTACAGGCAATGCTTTTGATCTCACACTTCAGAGTCCTGCAGACGGATTACAGATACCGGACACTTCATACAAAGACGAGTTGGTTTTGGACTGGACTCATTTGGAGGATGGCGAAACAAAAATCCTAATTAAAAATACCGGAAATTCAGAGTTATCCATCACCGGAGAGCTGGTTCGGAGTTCTGATCCCATCTGGCTTACCTATGACATCATGGTGATAACCTCAGGGGTGATCATCATTGGATTTAGCATGGGCTTTACCTTGAGAAAGCCAAAGGGGTTCTAGCCTAATTTTGCAGAGGGGTACGAGCCGAGAACCTTGATAGACAGAGTCTCCTGACTTATCTTTTTTAGCATCTCTGAAATCTTGGGATTGCTCTTATGCCCTTCAAAATCCACGTAAAAGTTGTATTCCCAGGTGTTTGCCTTTGTTGGTCTTGACTCAATCTTTGTTAGATTGACATTGTTTCTGTGAAAGTTCTCTATAATTCTAAACAGCGAGCCTGGCTCGTGTTTTATTGAAAATATTATCGATGTTTTGTCGTTGCCTGTCTCAGAATTATCCCCCTTTGAGAGAATCAAGAACCTGGTATAGTTGTTCAAGTTGTTTGCAATGTTCTCTAGTATGACTGGCATCTGGTGTATTAGTGCCGCATCTTTGCTGGCAATGCTTGCATAATTTTCCTTCTTTAACTCTTTGACCATCTTTACACTTCCTGCAGTATCGTATGTGGGAATCGTCTTCATGCCGTGTTTCTCGATAAACTTTCTGCACTGACCCAGTGCTTGTGGATGCGAATACACCGTGTCTATCTCATCGATACTGCCGGTTCCAATCAGGCAGTGCTCTATCCTGTGATAAATCTCACCCGTGGCATTTAGCGATGTCAGATACAGCAGATCATAACTCTCACCGACGCTTCCTTCCAGGGAATTCTCCACTGGCAGAACTGCAAACTGGGTTTTGTCATTAAAAGTGCTATCAAGGGCCTCTGCAAACGTGGCTTGGGGTACGGCCTCGATCTGTTGTTCAAAGAATGACTTGGCTGCTGCCTCACTATATGCACCTCGTTCGCCTTGGAACGATACGTGTACCATCTGTTACCCTCGTAAGTTTACAAAGTCGGTATTTCCAAAGTTTGCGGAGATCTTTCTCTCGTCAATCCATGCACAATCGGTGCATTTTATCGCATCGCGCATTGGAACTACCTTGCCTCCGCATTTTCTGCACTTGGTAAACAGAATTCCCAAACTTGGCTCGCTGATTCCTGCATGGATGGTACCGTTAAGATGGTTAAGGATTTTTAATGTGACAATGTCGTTAACCAGTGCGACATTTCTTATTCTCAAATTCCGTGTCCCACAGATACACTCCACCTTGGATGTCGTCGGCTTTCCATTAATGTAATCAATGGAGACTGCAATCATGGATGACATTACTGCTGCAACTGTCCCGATAATCACGTCTCCGACCTTGGGTATTGATAGAAGTTTTGGATGCTTTACGTTGACAGTCCGTGATACCTTGTCAACATCCTTCTCCCCGATGGTGGCTGCCCTGACCATGTCCCCGTCATCAAAGGCGTTGTTTCCTGCCTCATACTCCTCAATGGCCGCTATTTTGTCGCCTGGAAATATTGCATTTTCTGACATGCTGGGAATTTTACTTTTATGATTATAATTGTTTGTGGTTTGGCAGGACCCTGATAAATCATATATCTTTAGAAAACTGGTGAAAACCATGAGGGCTCTGGTATATGAGAGGTATGCTGATGGGGATGATTTTTCCAAAATACTGCAAATTAAGGAGATTCCAATGCCTGTACCAAAATCCGATGAGGTTGTAATCAAGGTGGAGACTGCCGCATTAAACTATGATGATATCTGGGCAATGAGGGGCAAGCCGCTGGAAATCCCGTTGCCTCATATCTCTGGCACCGATGCTGCCGGCGCAGTTACGGCAGTTGGAAGTGATGTGAAGAACATCAAGGTTGGTGACAGGGTTGTCTCACATGGAAATATGTCCTGCAGGGTCTGCAAGGCATGTACTGGTGGCAGGGAGTTTGATTGCAGAAGACGAGTCATCTGGGGCTTTCAAACAGGTCCGCTTTGGGGAGGCTATTGTGAGTTTACGCATCTTCCAGAAGTCAACGTCGTGAAAATTCCAGAGGGAGTCTCATATGATCAAGCTGCCGCTGCATCGATGACTCTGTTGACATCGTGGCACATGCTGATTGGCAGGGCAAAAATTCAGCCCGGACAGATAGTTCTGATAATGGGCGGCAGTTCAGGTGTTGGAAATTATGGGATTCAGATTGCAAAACTGTTTGGATGCACCGTAATTGCCACTGCAAGTCCTGACAAGTTAGAGAAGCTGTTGGAACTGGGGGCGGATTTTGCAGTTGACCATAGAAAGGAGGACTGGCACAAGGAAGTAAGATCAATTGCAAAAAAAATTCCCAAACCATCGGGGGACGTTCCCGGTGTGGATGTAATTTTTGAACACATCGGAGGCTCGCATTGGAATAAAGAGCTGACACTGCTAAACTATGGCGGAACAATTGTCACTACCGGCGCCACCACGGGATACAATGCCAAGACTGATCTGCGTCACATCTTTTTTAAGGGGATAAACATACTGGGTTCCACGCAAGGAACGCGGGCCGAATTGGAACAGGGACTCTATTGGATGTCGCAGGGCAGAATCAAGTCTGTCATTGATTCGGTATACCCGCTAGAGGATGCCGCCGAAGCTCACACAAGGATGCTCAAGGGCAAAGGCCTCTTTGGAAAAATCCTAATCAAGCCAGGATCTTGATGATATGAACAATCCAAAGACAGATTCCATTCTAGATGAGGGCAATAGGCTGTTCTTGGCAGGCAAGCTGCGTGAGGCCATCTCATACTATGACAAGGTTCTCGATGAGGACCCCAAGCACGTGGGCGCCCTTAACAACAAGGGATACGCCCTGAGCAAGCTAAAGGACTTTGATAGTGCAATAGAATGCTATGATGCCGCATTGCAGGGCTCCCCAGATGATCTTTCATTGCTAGTTAACAAAATCTCGTCATTTCGCAAGCAGGAGAGGTTTGCCGATGCACTCTCAATGTGCAACAGCATACTGGATGGGAATTCAAAGTACAACATTGCACTATACCACAAGGAGCGAATCTTATCCTCAATGGGGGATTATGAAGAATCCATCAGGTGCTGCAACCAAATTTTGGATGCCTATCCCGAGAACGGGGATGTCCTGTTTGACAAATCCTGCAGCCTTGCAATGCTGTCCAAAAATGACGATGCGCTGGATTTGCTCAAACTCGCCATCTCCCAAGGGACACAATACAAGACCAAAGCCAAAAAATCGAGAATATTTGCAAGACTCTCCGATGATGCACGATTCAAAAAATTAGTTTTGTAACTATAGCCAATGGGGGATTTCCAGGTACTCGTCAATGCTCTCTTTTCGTAAAACCTTGAGAAGTGCATTGGCCTGGGGGGTAGACAGTACTGGCTTGTCAAACTGGTTGTCAGTAGAAATTCTTGGGCATGCAACCTGGACAAACGCGTCAATTCCCCTAAGATTGTTTAATCGCTCGTTTGTAATGTCTGTAAGTGCAAACAGCTGGACTGATTTCCCTTCCTTCTCCAGCTCTTTTTTGAACTTTAGGCCAAACACCTTTGAGAGCTGTCCCTCCTTTAACCCGATGATTATCCCAAATGATTTTGCCTCTGCAGCTTTGAATATTGCCAGGGTTGCCTTCTTTTTTAGCGTACGCGCAAACTCTGTTATCTCCCTTACTTCATTAAAATACGGATCCAAAACAAATGTTGGCAAATTCGTCGATAATGCGATTCCTGCCGCATGAAAGTTGCTCTGTCCCAAAAACACATAGGCATCAACCTCTTTTTTTAACTCTGTTGCAGGATAAAACTCACAGCCAAACACTTGGCCGTCGTTTAACTGCCCCTTTCCCTTTCCGATCCGCACTGTAATCCCGTTTTCTGTCAGAATTTTTTCAACCCCATCTATTTGATGCAGGTGCTGGCTGTCTGTAACCAGTGAAATTACTTTGCCCCTTAGGATCTCTGTGCACTTTTCTGCAACACCGTCAAACTTTACGTCATCAAAGGCATCAATTAAAACCAAATTTTTCTCCAATGACTCTGTGTTAATCGTGTGTCCAATGTTGAATTGAATCTCGGCCCCCAGTATCTTTGAACCAGTCGTGTTCAGATCACAGGTTCCCCACGTGGTATCTGCCAAAACATATGCCGGTATCTCATACTTTTTTGAAATTTTAACTGCCATATCCTGAACCTGGGGCAGCATGCCATCTGGGCCATTTAGTGAAACAGAAGCCGGTCTCTTCTCATCTATCTCTTTGAAAATTCTTGCCTCATCTATTATGATCAATTCAGCTTCGAGTGTCGTATTATTAATTTAAATCAACTGAGGCTTGCAACAACTAAAAATGCCTGATCGTGTAAAACAAGTCGTGGAAAAGGAGACTGTGCTTTATGTGGGGTTTGATGACACTGATTCCCCTAAAGGAATGTGTACCACCTTCTTGGCGTACAAGATTGTTGACTCGCTCCAAAAGCAAAAGACGGAATTTCTGGATTTTCCACGGCTAATTCGATTCAACCCCAACATTCCATGGAAGACTAGGGGAAACGGGGCTGTCTCCTTCAAAATAAAGACAAAGAGTCCGTCGAAAATAAAAGATCAGATCAAAAGCCTTGTTCAGAGATACTCTGATACTGAAAATGGCGCCAATCCCGGACTGGTATTTTTTGAAAGCGACAGTATTCCCCCCGAGTTTGTCAAGTTCAGCAAGCTGGCCCTGTGGCAGTTAATTAATCGTAACAGTGCAAAGATATTTGCCAAAAAAAACAATCTCGAGGTTCACTATCAGGGAAACGGCCAAGGATTAATTGGTGCAATCGGCGCAATTGGCTATGACTTTGATGATCACACGTTGGAGCTCTTGAGTTACCGCAAGAGATCAGAATTTGGAAAAGAGAGAAAGATTTCTGCCAAAAGTGTAGAG
Organism: Candidatus Nitrosopumilus sp.; assembly: GCA_965206745.1. Lineage (GTDB taxonomy): Archaea > Thermoproteota > Nitrososphaeria > Nitrososphaerales > Nitrosopumilaceae > Nitrosopumilus. The sequence goes on from OZ242220.1 coordinate 280,207, forward strand.
TCTATGCAGGAAAAGACTTCTCCCAACACGTTTAACAGCTTTGATACAAGAAAGGGCAGAGTTTTAATCACTCCGCACGGACCTGATCCTGTTTTTTACGGGGTCAGGGGTGAGAATGTGGATTCTTTGATTCATGCCACCAAGATTCTCAAAACGACTGAAAAGCTAGACGGATACATGATCTTCAAATCAAACCAGGGAACCGGTGATCATCTGAGAAATGAACTGACTCCTGAAAATATGAGGCCTTATGCCTCTGGAAAAATTTCAGGTACCGTATCAGATACGCCAAGGGTTGCAAAGGGAGGCCACGTATTTTTTAAAATTCTTTCTCAGAATCATGAATTTTGGTGTGCCGTCTACAAGCCGACTGGCATGACTGCCGTCGCGTCAAATTTGCTGCAAGGGGATAAAATCAGCGCCGGCGGGGGAGTTAGAAAGGCATCCAAAAATTTCCCACGCATAGTCAATCTTGAATTCATTGATGTTATCTCACTTGAAAAAAACATCGTCCTCTCAAACCCACAATGCAAAAGATGTCGCAAGAAAATGAAATCCAAGGGAGTCAATCAGGGATTTGAGTGCATTCGCTGCGGGAGGAGATCCTTGAAGAAGATACCTGCTGAAATTTCAAGGGACATCAAAAAACAACTCTATCTTCCGGCAGTCTCTGCCCACAGGCATCTGAGCAGGCCCTTGCAGAGGATTGGAATGGCCAACAAACCCTCAAAATTTGACGAGTCCCTTTCATGGTTTCGTGTTTATGGGAAATAGGTAGCGGGGAGTAGATTTGAACTACTGAACTGCGGGTTATGAGCCCGCCGGGATGACCTGGCTTCCCCACCCCGCTGAACATAAATGAAGTCGAGCCGTATATACGCTTTATCAAATCCTTGAAAGTAATTAATAGGATTTGCCGGCCTCTTGTTTTCATGGATAAAAAAATTCAGGTCGCTGTAATTGTTGTTGCCATTGCATTTTCGGCATTGGTTTTGACATCCCCAAATGATCCCATTCCATTGCCTAACACGGATCCTGATTTTAAAAATGACTTTGTAACCATATTGGCTGAAAATCTAGACAAGCCAAGAGCTATGGCCATCTCCGGTGATAGGATTTTTGTCACTGAAAAAGACGGGATGATTAGAGTGATTCAGAATAACACCCTGCTGGAATCACCACTAGCTACATTGCGCGGTGCCGACGTCTTTGATGGCGGATTATTGGGAATTGCACTGCACCCGAACTTTTCTTCCAACCACTACCTGTATGTGTTTTTGACATATGATGAGAATGGAAATTTATGGAACAAGATTATAAGAATTACTGAATCAGGGAACAAGCTGCAAAGTGCAGAAGTTATTTTAGACAGGATCCCCGGCTCTTCATTTACAAATGGCGGCTTTGTTAAATTTGGACCTGACGAAAAACTATACGTGGGTACCGGCACGATCTCTGATGCGTCACACCTGCCACAGGATCTTGACTCCCTGTCTGGAAAAATTTTGAGACTAAATGATGATGGCACTATTCCTGAGGACAACCCGTTTGCCGACTCTCCAGTCTATTCACTAGGACACAGAAATCCACAAGGAATGACCTGGGATGATGATGGAAACCTGTTTGTTGCAGAGTTTGGACCGGAAAAAAATGACGAGATCAATCTGATTCAAGCGGGGAAAAACTACGGATGGCCCCAACAAGAATGCTCCGGCAATGCAAGCTTTGAGGATGCCATAACCTGCTATGATCCAAGTATAGAACCTGGAGGCATCCTGTTTTATTCCGGGGACACCTTGGATTTTGAATCCCCGTTCATCATGACTTCCATGAGGGCTGCAAATCTCTACCAGGTGGATTTTGAGGAAGGCCTGAGTTCACAAAAATCAATCCTTAGCGGGATTGGTCGTATACGTGACGTGGTAGAAGGCCCTGACGGCAGTCTTTATGTAATCACTTCAAATACCGATGGAAAAGGTTTTCCAGACAGTACAGATGACAAACTATTGAGGATATTGAAATAAAATGAGTGATTCGTCAATCCCAAAATTCTTTGAAAAATCCAGAAAAGAGAGGCTGGATGTCGTTGCCAATTTTGCAAACCTGTCAGATGAGGAGTTGGAAACTTTGCAAAACGATAACGGGGGAATCTCTTTTCAAAAGGCCGACAAAATGGTTGAAAATGCAATTGGAACCTTTTCACTGCCGCTAGGAATTGCCACCAATTTTAAGATTAACGGCAAAGACTATCTTGTACCGATGGTTATTGAAGAGCCATCCGTAATAGCTGCCGCATCAAAGGGGGCTAAAATTGCACGGATTAAGGGCGGATTTGAGGTGTCAGCAGACGAATCTTTTAGCATCGGACAGATACAAGTCTTGGATGCTGACATTGCATCATCTGCATCCAAACTAAGGGATGCCGCAGATCAAATTATCGGACTGGCAAACTCAAAGAGCAACACTCTGTCTAAAATGGGTAAGGGTGCAAAGGAGATCTCATGCAAAGAGATCGATACTCACTCTGGAAAAATGCTGATTGTCGAGCTGCTCGTTGATGTGGGTGATGCCATGGGTGCCAATGTGACAAACACAATGTGCGAGGCAGTCTCACCCTTGATTGAAAAGATTACCGGTGGCAGGGCACTGTTGAGGATACTATCGAATTACTCCACAAGAAGAATGGTCAGAGCAAAAGCGGTCTTTGAGAAGGATGCAGTCGGAGGAGAGCAGGTAGTAGATGACATTGTTTCCGCATTTGAGTTTGCCGACAATGACGTGTATCGGGCAGTCACTCATAACAAAGGCATCATGAACGGTACTGTTGCAGTTGCAAATGCCATGGGCCAGGACAGTAGAGCAATAGAGGCTGCGGCAAATGCATATGCGGCACAAACCGGAAGATACCGCTCCCTAAGCAGGTGGAGCAAGGATGATCAGGGGAATCTGGTCGGAACCCTGCAGATGCCCCTCTCCGTAGGCATCGTAGGCGGAATTGCAAATGTTCATCCGGTAGCCAAGGTCTGCGCAAAAATTCTGGGGGCAACATCTGCACAAGAACTTGCATGTGTGATGACTGCCGTGGGATTGGCCCAAAATTATAGTGCAATCGTGGCTCTTGCCACTGACGGGATCCAAAAAGGGCACATGCGCCTTCATGCAAGGAATCTGGCAGCAGCCGCAGGCGCCACACCTGATCAGACTGACAAAATCGTCCAAAAAATGATCGAAGAAAAGAGAATTTCACTTGATAGGGCAAAAGAGCTGCTTGGGCAAATTTAAACATGCGATTATATACCTAAAAAGTGAAAAAATTAAAAATGTCCGAAGTAAAATTTGCTATACCCAAAGGAAGTCTGGAGGAGGCCACTTTCAAACTATTAGAGAGGTCTTGGACCAGGGTAAACCGAAAAAGCAGAACATATCGAGTATACCTGGATGATCCAAGCATCGTTGTCAAGATGCTTCGGCCTCAGGAAATTCCCACCCTGGTATCTGAAGGACTGTATGACGTGGGAATCACCGGAAAGGACTGGGTGGGGGAGACAAATTCGGATGTCGAGCAGATTTTGGATTTGGAATATGGAAAAATCAGACTGGTGATTGCGTTTCCTGACAAATATCGCTACAAGAATCTTGATGAAATGATTGCAGATTATGGCAAAAAGAAAAAGACACTCAGGATTTCATCTGAATATCTTACAACTGCATCAAAGTTTCTAAAACAATCAAAGTCTTACAAAAAATACCACGGCTCAAAGGATCCGCTAATTGTCACCCCCTGGGTCAGGTTGGGAAACAACAAAAGCGTTCAAATTCACCTGTCCTTTGGCGCTACAGAGGCCAAACCGCCTGACGATGTGGATGCAATCATGGATGTAACCGAGACTGGGACAACGCTGAAACAAAACAAGCTCAAGATTGTAGATGAGGTACTGACCTCGACTGCACACTTGATTGTGAATAAGCAGTCACTAAAGGATCCCAAAAAGCGCGAGAAGATATTTGACATCGTGACGTTGATGAGAGGTGCGGTTCGTGGCAGGAAGTTCTTGCACATTTACCTAAATGTTGAAGAAAAAAACCTGAAAAAACTTTTGGCACAGATGCCGTCACTAAAAAAGCCCACAGTCAGTCCGCTAAGTGACAAGGGATGGTTTGGCGTAAACACGGTGATTCAAAAGGAGGAATTCCACAAGCTCATTCCCAAGTTGAGGAAGATTGCCCAGGGTCTTGTAGTCCATGAACCTAGGCAGATACTCGAACTTGAGGAGATAAAACGTGACGAAGAGAATTGATGAGAATAATCAGGGTAACTAATGTTGAGCAGTTTGCAGCCAAAGTACTTCCAAAACAGCCTCAAAATAACAAGACCGTAGTGGAGTCGATCCTAAAGGATGTAAAAAAAAATGGCGACACTGCAGTTCGCAGATACGAGAAAAAGTTTGGCAAGGCAGACATATCATCGCTGCAACTGACCAGGAGTGAAATAAAAAATGCATACTCTGAAATATCCAAGGCCGAACTTGCCGCATTGCGCCTTGCCAAGACTCGGCTTGGAAGAACAGAATCCGCAGTCAAGTCACTTCTCAAAAGTAAGACAACCAACTGTGAGGGGATCAGAATCTCAAAAAAGTTCGTTCCGATTCAGAGTGTCGGATGCTACATTCCTGGCGGCCTGGCAAGATATCCAAGCTCCGCAGTCATGTCTGTTCTTCCAGCCAAAATTGCAGGAGTCAAAAGAATCGTGGCCGTATCTCCTCCGGACTCTGGCGGAAAAGTCGATCCGTTGACAGTGGTTGGCGCTGATATCTGCGGCGCCGATGAGATCTACAGGACAGGCGGCGTGCAGTCCATTGCGGCATTATCCTACGGGACAAAATCCATCCCCCGAGTTGACAAGATCGTCGGCCCCGGCGGCGCATTTGTTACGACTGCAAAATCACTGGTCAGCAATCAGACAGGAATTGACATGCTTGCAGGTCCGACTGAACTGGGAATAATTGCTGACAACTCGGCAGACCCGAGATTCATCGCACTGGATCTGATCTCACAAGCTGAGCACAGCAGTGACACTTTCTGTTACTTGATCACCACCTCTGAGAGGCTTGCAACATCAGTCAGGAGGATCGTCTCAGAACTGATTCCCTCAATTCAAAGGGGAAAGATTGTCAAATCCAGCCTTGAGAATAATGGATTTATTGGAATATGCAAAAGCAGTTCTGATATGATAAAGCTTGCAAATCTCCTGGCCCCCGAACACCTGCAAATAATGACAAAAAACCCCCAGTCGATATCCTCGAAAATATACTCCCCGGGACTCGTCCTGATTGGGGATGACACCCCCTCGTCAGCTAGCGACTATATTCTAGGCTCAAATCATATCCTGCCCACCAGCGGATTTGGAAGGATTAGGGGCTCTCTTTCTGTCCTAGACTTTGTCAAGGTAGGCACTGAGATAGTATCATCAAAAAAATCACTATCAAAAATATCAAAGCACCTCAAAACCTTGGCAGATGCCGAAGGCCTTTCAAACCACTATGAGGCAGTAAGGGGTAGATTGAGTTGAAAAAAAACTGGTTTGAGGACAAAATCAAAAGGTTTGATTCTGTAGGTGGATACCAAAAGCCGGAACCCATCCACGACTCGGTAAAGCTTGACTCTAATGAAAACTATGTAATTCCAAAGCAGTTCCAAAACGACATACTCTCCTCTGCAAAGAAAAACTCAGACATAAGGCAGTACCCTCTTGGCGATGTTGAAAGACTGGTCAGTTCCATATCAAAATTTGTCAAAGTACCCTCATCGATGATCGGTGTCGGCAACGGCTCTGATCAAATCTTGGACCTGATTCTTTCAAACTTTGCATCAGAGAAGACAAAGATCCTCACCTCAAACCCCACGTTTGGATTCTTTGAGGAGCGCTGCAAGTTATACGGTATACCATTAATTGCAATCCCATTTTCCAATGAGATGAAGCTGGACATCAAGGATCTCATGAAACGATCCAAGGATGCGGATATTTTATACCTGGATTCCCCAAACAACCCGACTGGATTCCAGTTTGCAAAAGGTGAACTGCAAAAACTCGTAAAATCTTTTGGCGGACCTGTGATAATTGATGAGGCATACGGGGAGTTCAGCGAGTACTCACTCTCAGGCATGGTCAAGACCCAAAGCAACCTGATCGTCACTCGGACCCTTTCAAAGTCATTTGGGCTGGCAGGACTGAGACTGGGCTACTTTGTTGCAAGCAAAAAATTCACTGAAACTTTTATGAACGTCTTGCAGTACCCATACCCCCTTAGCACCATTACGATTGAATCCGGAATACTGGCTTTGGAGAAACCAAAGCCCGTCAAAGACGCACTTGCCATTGTAAAAACTGAGAGAAGAAGAATCATTGAAACCCTGCAAAAGTATGATGCCTTTGACGTGTTTGATTCCAAGGCCAATTTTGTGCTTTTTGATGCCCATGGCGCCTACAAGCGTGTCTATTCTGCACTTGCCGAGCAGGGTATAGCCATTCGCAAACTCGGCAAGATTGGAGATCATGATGGATGCCTCAGAGTAACTATTGGAACAAAAGAAATGAATTCAAAATTCCTGCTGGCCATTCGTGATTTGTTGGGATGACTCTGAGAAAAATATCCGAGGGAATCCATGTAGATGATTCCAGAATTCATGCATTGGATGAAGTTGATGCGATAGTCTTTGACTGCGATGGGGTGCTAGTTGACATCACAAAATCATATGATATGGCAATTATCCAGACTGTCCGATACGTGTTGGAAAACCTGGCAAGGATTGACGGTGTGATTGATATTGATTTTAAGATCATTGACGGGTTCAAGTCTACTGGAGGGTTCAATGACGAGGTTGATCTGACTTATGCTGCAATAATTTCACTTGTTGCTGCCAAAAAGTTGGAACAGGATCAAACGGATTTTATCTTTGATGTGATAAGGAACTCCGACTCTAGCGGCATTGCATCAGTTGAGAAATACATTGAGGGACAGGCTGATGTCTCTGAGATTAAGAGGCAACTGTCATATCCTGGAACCCATCATGAGAACCCACTGTATCAGATATTTGATCAGATCTTTTATGGGCCGCAATTGTACAGAAAATTATTCAACAAGACTTCTGACTTTTCCAACCCTGGCTTGATAGAACAGGACGATGTGATTGTAAATGATGCTCTGGTTGAAAAATTACAGAAAAAATTTGGCTCAAAGATTGCCATGGTGACCGGGCGGGGAAAGGAGTCCGTAGGTTACTCTTTAAAATCCCTGCTGACAAAGTTTGACTTGATTCATTCTGTGTTTCTTGAGGATGAACCGCGGGAACTTGCAAAACCCAACCCCCAATCCCTTTTGGACTCGATTGGTGGAATGAAGAGTGTCTTGACTCTCTACGTCGGGGACTCTATGGAGGATTTCATCATGGCAAAAAAGGCAACTGATCTGGGATGCAAAACCATGTTTTGTGGGATTATAGGCACGAGCAAAAATCCCCAGGACAAGTTGGATTTGTTTGAGAAAAACGGCGCTGTCTTGGTGCTGGACTCTATCAACGAATTATCTGAAGTGCTACATTTAGACCCGTAAATCTTGCCTCAAAAAGTCAAACAGATCCAGAGTCCTCCATCTCTGATGGTCTGCAATGTGACATGACAGATGAAGACAAAAAAGGCCAATGCATCTTGGCAAAAATTTAGATTTTATCCTGATTTTATAATAAAAACTAAATCTGACAAATATATCATGGCTAAATAATCGGTAGTAAAATTTGACCCTCATGAAAACGTACAACCAAAGTTAAAAATCATTTGTTATGAGAACAGACAACTTGATACAATCGTAATAGAGTAAGGAAATAATCAACGGGGCTGTCATAATGAAAACTGACAGCACAAACCCTGAAATTGGATTAGAACGTATTTTCAAAACCGACTAGACTTCTCATAAGAACGTCTCAATACTTCGTAAGTCTTTTAATACAATAAACCATTCAAAATTATTGAATAAAATCATTCTGTTAACAATATCATTAATTTTAGTTGCTTCAACGGGTCTAGGATCATCTTATGCTCAAAATTATGGTGACGTTATACAGAGATGGGATGATTATGTTCAATCATACAAAGTCTATGTAGAAGAATACCAAAAATATGTGGAAAAATATGAAGGTTATGTGGCTGAATACAAGAATTATATGCAAAAATACAACATATGGGATGATGATATCATCAGCAGTCTAGAATCAGAGAATAAAGGTGTGAAATCTGAGTTTGTCAAAATCACGTTAAAATTATACAAAATATCGCCAGAAACTAAACTAGAACCTGTCACCGTGCCCAAAGATGTACAGCCAACAGTGCAGCCAGTAACCCAGCCAATAGTAGAACCTGTCATTCAGCCAATAGTAGACCCAACGGTACAGCCAGCTGTACAGCCAATAGTAGACCCAACGGTACAGCCAGCTGTACAGCCAATAGTAGACCCAACGGTACAGCCAGCTGTACAGCCAATAGTAGAACCAGTAACCCAGCCAATAGTAGAACCAGTAACCCAGCCAATAGTAGAACCAGTAACCCAGCCAATAGTAGAACCAGTAACCCAGCCAATAGTAGAACCAGTAACCCAGCCAATAGTAGAGCCAACGGTACAGCCAGCTGTACAGCCAATAGTAGAACCAGTAACCCAGCCAATAGTAGAACCAGTAACCCAGCCAATAGTAGAACCAGTAACCCAGCCAATAGTAGAACCAGTAACCCAGCCAATAGTAGAGCCAACGGTACAGCCAACCCCCAAATCCTCTGTCGTAGAATCTAACACAGTTCCTATATCTCAAACAAGTAATTCCATAGACACACCACCAACCAGCAACGAACCTATGAAGTGGTATTATGATGATGGAAGTTTAAAAATACTTGAAGAATATTATGAGGATGGACAAAAGGAGAAGTATACGGAATATGATGAAAATGGAATCATCATTGTAGATGAAGAATGGTATAGGGATGGATCTCTGATGTCAGTCATTAGTTATGATTCTAATGGACAAATACGTCAAGAATATGAAGCAGATGAGAATGGAAAAGTCATAATTAACGCACGGTATCATAGCAATGGGAATTTAGATGAAGTTGAAGAATATGGTGAAAATGGAAAAATAAAAAAGACCACAAAATATCATTATGATGGAACTATCCGTGTAGAAACGCAACGACATGACAATGGACATCTAATGTCAGTGATTGAATATTATCAGGATGGACAACTGCAAGGAAAATATCAATACGATGAGAATGGAGAAAATACACTATTCATAAAATATTATGAGAGCGGACAACTAAAAGAAGAGATACAATATGGTGAAAATGGAAATAAGAAAAAGACCACAAAATATCATTATGATGGAACTATCCGTGCAGAAAAGAAATGGCATGACAATGGACAACTAATGTCACATATTGAATATTATCAGAATGGGCAACTGCAAGAAAAATATCAATACGATGAAAATGGAAAAAATACAATATTCCTAAAATATTATGTGGGTGGGCAACTAAAAGAAGAGATACAATATGATGAAAATGGAAATAAAAAACTTAACAACAAATATGATGAGGATGGCAACCTCTACAACGAAATAATCTATTCTGAAAATGGAGATGAGAAATCACACATATTATATCGTGTTAACGGACAAATAGATATTTCCACGGACAATTATGGGGATGGTTACCAGTCACATTCTTATGATGAAAATGGCAACCTTGTGCTAGGATATAGTTACACACCATCATCCAACAAAGAACCTAAAACCTGGTATTTTAGTAATGGAAATGTACAATACTATGAAGAATATCATGAGGATGGAACAATGAAAAAGCAATTAGAATACTATGATGGTAGATATGATACGTCAGGCAGATATATTGAAAGACAATACTATGAGGAAGGAACTCTAATGTCTGAAATCCAGTATTATGAGGGAGGCGAAATAAGAACTGAATATAGACTTGATGCGTATGGACCCCCCACAATTGATGTACGTTATTATGAGAATGGACAAATACGTACAGAACTCATATATCATGAAAATCATAAAGTGGAATTTGATAAGATGTATTATGAAGATGGGACTTTGAAATCAAAATTTCATTATCTTGAAGATCTGGAACACAAATCTTTCTATGATACAAATGGAAATCTGATACATTCTGAATATCTCATGTATTGAATACCGCTCACCATTTGAATTTAATATCATGCAGCAAAATATTGCCCACTAAAGGCCAAAATTAGGCATGCGTTGGTCAAGGTATCACTGTTCTGACATGTCAACTAAGACTGTCTCTACTGCAATAGTATGAAATCATCTCATGACACCAGGGATGTTTCGATCAGAGAATCCTTCATGCAATAAATCCCAGATGATGGAGATGGGGTATAAAATATGGGGCCTACAGCGGTCACAGAATGTGTCTGATCGCAAATTTAAGGGTGTAATTTTTACACTACCAGCATGGGTAAATTGTTATATATCATTTAGGTGTAGCAGTGTCAACCATATCCGAATCCCTTGGGTCAGTTTGTGCTGGCGAACCTCGGGCCTTTGTGGGTGTGGCCTTGTTTTATTCAACAATATTCTCACATCATAAAGAAATCAATGAACTATCACAAGTAAAATCATAACTGTGCAACAAGACTCTTCTTATTTCATCTGAAATCTTTTTTTAATTGTGTTAAAGTTGGACCGTGTAAATTCATCACACATCATAGATGAGGTTATGACAATGATCTAGCAGGTGTTCTCGTGTGAACTATACTGCGCGATACTTAAGTGCAATTGGCTACTGAATCGTGTATGTCATATGTGGTGCTTGTGCTACTAGCAATACTGGCAGTTGGAGTTTTGACGCCTGCATTTGCTCAACAACCAACCCCTGAACAACCAACCCCTGAACAACCAACCCCTGAACAACCAACCCCTGAACAACCAACCCCTGAACAACCAACCCCTGAACAACCAACCCCTGAACAACCAACCCCTGAACAACCAACCCCTGAACAACCAACCCCTGAACAACCAACCCCTGAACAACCAACCCCTGAACAACCAACCCCTGAACAACCAACCCCTGAACAACCAACCCCTGAACAACCAACCCCTGAACAACCAACCCCTGAACAACCAACCCCTGAACAACCAACCCCTGAACAACCAACCCCTGAACAACCAACCCCTGAACAACCAACCCCTGAACAACCAACCCCTGAACAACCAACCCCTGAACAACCAACCCCTGAACAACCAACCCCTGAACAACCAACCCCTGAACAACCAACCCCAGTCAAACAGATGCGTGAGGGCATACCATTAAACCAAATTCAATGTAATGATCAAAGAATTCTTCTCGAATCACCTGCTGGCAGACCTGTATGTGTGTTTGATGGTACTGTTGAAAAACTATCTCAGCGAGGATGGGATGTTGTTGTTTCACTTGAATCTGTAACTGAATCCATATCTGAGGAGATAGAGGAATCAACTGATCAGCCAATCAAATCTATACTTGACACTGTAGAAGAACCCACAACTAACACACCCACTGAATCTATATCTGAAGAACCAGTCGATCAACCCACTGAACCCATAACTGACACTGTAGAAGAACCCATAACTGACACACCCACTGAACCCATAACTGACACTGTAGAAGAACCCACAACTAACACACCCACTGAACCCATAACTGACACTGTAGAAGAACCCACAACTAACACACCCACTGAACCCATAACTGACACTGTAGAAGAACCCACAACTAACACACCCACTGAACCCATAACTGACACTGTAGAAGAACCCACAACTAACACACCCACTGAACCCATAACTGACACTGTAGAAGAACCCACAACTAACACACCCACTGAACCCATAACTGACACTGTAGAAGAACCCATAACTGACACTGTAGAAGAACCCACAACTAACACACCCACTGAACCTACATCTGAAGAGACAGAAGAACATCTTGACAAACCAGCAGAACCACAAACAGAATCTTCCCCTGAAAATGATATCCTGTATTTCCTAGACGATGGCCATATAACCACAATGTATTCCCCAAAACCGTTCTACCCTGATTCAGTGTGGGTTCCCATACCCCTTGCAGATGCTGAAATTTTAATGCAATACATGGTAAAAGCCAATGATGATAAAATAATATTCATAGATCACTCATCATCATTACCATGTATTGTTTCTGGCAAATGTCGTATACCTGAGGCAGACATCAATATGTTTAGACCATCTATAGAATCTGATGATGCTTATCTGTATCATACAGAAAAAGGCAACTGGTTTTCACTGAGCAAGAAACATGCATCTTTTGCTACAAGTTTTGATATTGACGCACCACATGCAATAGTTAGTATAGCCTATACCATATCTGAACATATACCATATGATCAACAAGATGAATTTATCGTCTCGCTTATGAACAAGATCGCACAGCCTAGTTCTGAAACATTTGCTCTCTTAGGTAATAAGATGATTCTCCCTGGAATGACAAAAGCATTATCTGTTCTTGATTGGGTAAACTTGGATGACAAACCTTCTGTAAAAATAGTCTTTACTGTCTGGGCAAATAGTACAGAATCAATTTAACCAGTTAGCCCTAAATGGGACTGAACGGGAAAGATGTGTACATGAATTTGCAAAAAAGCATATACCTCTAATTGAACCCGATTATTGCGTATCATTTGAGGAAGAACCTCTGAGAGGCGATTCGAGTTACGTAGATGTATTTGCCGGCACTATTTACCAGCATAAGAGTAGGCCATTGTATTAAGCCTGATGGTCGTTGGTATGTAGATGTAACTATAGAAGTATTGGAAGGTGAGATTGTTTTTTTACGCATAATCAGAATTTAGTCAAGGACTGACATGAAAAAATTAACATCTCCGAATATGCCCTGATCCATTTACAATCAAAAATACAGAAACAACCAGGAACAGCTAAATCAATACCCACTATAAAACCAATCACAGACACATCAACAAAAGATCTCTTTGAATCCCATTGCCATGAAAATGGAAATCTAAAAAACCCAAAAAATATAATCTGATTGGAAATGGAAATTTGGAATAGGAAACTCACTACTATGGTGATAACGGATTTATAAAATCTGACAAAAGATGGAATGAAGATGGTAATTGGAAAAACAATGTTGAAGGTTGATAATCTACTTGCGGTATACCAAACTATGTCTGGATTCATGTGTATTTGTACTAAAAAAGTTCAAAATTGATATTTGGTTTTTATAGCATGGGCAAATTATTATATACTATTTAGGTATAGTAGTGTCAACCATACCCGAATCCTTTGGGCTAGTTTGTGCTGGCGATCCTCGGGCTTTTGTGGGTGTGGCCTTGTTTTATTCAACAATATTCTCACATCATAAAGAAACCAATGAATTATCACAAATAAAACCATAGTTGTGCAACAAGACTCTCCTTATTTCATTTAAATTCTTTTTTTAATTGTGCTAAAATTAGACCGTGTAAATCCATCATACATACACCTTTTGGTTCTTCATTGTGGTGGTTAAACCATGCAATAGCGTCTGATAATGAATGTGCCTTATGAGCATCACCACATTTCAGACTAACATCTTTTAGAAAATTACGGCAATCTTGATCAGACTGAAAACCAATGTCATCTAGTGCATGCTGATGTCGATAAATAAAATCATTCACTTTATTTTTTATGTGATACCAAACACATTTGTTAAATTGCTTTCGAATTTTTGCTGTCGAATTTTTATTATTTTCAGATCTTATTTTTTTCATTATCTCGCCAATTACTTGTTTTTGTTCTATTCGTAGACAAAATGCAATCATGTCGTCTCCTGTAAAATCTAATTCAGAGAAAATTCTCCTGCGGTTCTTTTTATAATAGATGTCTTTCATGTGAATTTCATCAGAACCTAGACGACGCATTTGTGAATTTATACTCTCTTGTGTGCCTATGACAATTGCAATATATTGGCAATTGCCAAATTCCTTATTTCCAGATACGTCTATTCCTGCTTCTAACATATTAAATCACACTTGATATAATCTAAATTTCAACATGTCTATAATATTTTTCTCTCATCAATTTTTTGTGTATTTTTGTATAATTCTATTGCTCTCTAGTATCCTTTTTGTAAATTCTTTGTGATCTAACCCCTGGCACATCTATCATATATTTACCATCGTCCAACTTTTCAAACCATTCTAACAGCATCTGCACATTGCTAACCAGCTCACATCAACTTGCCAGTGCACGACTAGACGCTAGATTATAACTTACAACAACCCATAGTGCAAAACTGCGATCTCATTTCTTGTCTAGAATCATACCTTGCACTGTGGTTATTCTGCATTACTTTTCTCCAATTTTACTCCCCCGGTTACTGCCTAAAATTAGGACAAACTAATTTTTGTACGATTGAGCCCAAAATACGGTGACAAAGTATTAAATTTAGAATGATACAACTACATAATCTGTGAGAGACATGGCACCAAGAAAGGCATCAATTAAGCGGGACACAAAGGAGACTAGCGTTTCAGTATCAGTAAACCTGGACGGGACCGGAAAAACGGCCATCAAGACCGGCATAAAATTCCTTGATCACCTGATCGTATCTTTTGGCAAGCATGGCATGATGGATCTCAAGGTTGATGCAAAATCAAATGATGGAATTGAACATCACTTGGTTGAAGATACTGCAATTACAATAGGACAGACAATAGACAAGGCACTAAGCTCGCGAAGAGGAATCACGCGATTCAGCTATGCCTCTGTGCCGATGGACGAGTCGCTAGCTGAGGCCTCAATAGATCTAGTAAAACGCCCATTCTCAAAACTGACCCTCTCCATCAAACGAAGTAAGATTGAGGATGTGTCAAAGGAGGATCTCGAACACTTCTTCCAGTCTCTATTACAGAACCTCAACAGCTGCATCCACCTTACTGTAAAGTATGGGGACAATGATCACCACAAAGTCGAGGCCGCAATAAAGTCACTTGCAGTTGCATTAAGGAACGCATCTGCATTGGATAAAAGACAGAAAGGAATCCCAAGCACAAAAGGTTCAATGTAATGGCAGACGTTGCAATTTTTGATTATGGCGCCGGAAACATCTTCAGCCTGAAAAACTCTCTTGAAAAGGCAGGAGCCTCAGTTGATGTGATTACAAATTTTAACAGTCCAAATGTATATTCCGGTCTGCTATTACCCGGTGTCGGGAACTTTGATCCTGCCATGAATAGCATTAGGGAGACTTCCCGGATCCAGTTTAAAGAATACGTGGGCAGCATGCCCGTTCTTGGAATCTGTCTTGGTATGGAGATGTTCTTTGAGAAAAGCGAGGAAGGAAAACAGAAAGGCCTCAATGTCATTGACGGCCAAGTGATCGTGCTTCCCTCATCAATGAAAGTGCCGCACATGGGATGGAATGGCCTTGAAATCAAAAAGCCCGGAAAGATTCTAGAGGGAGTCGAGGATGGCTCTTGGGCCTACTTTGTCCACTCGTATATCGTCAAGCCCAAGTTAAACGATGTGATAACTGCCGAATCCGACTATGGAATCAGGGTGCCTGCTGTTGTCGAGTCCGGTAATTTCTTTGGCACGCAGTTTCATCCTGAAAAGTCAAGTGCCACGGGGAAAATCATGCTGGAGAATTTTCTCAGGGAGTGTAAAAGATGAAGATCATTCCTGCAATTGACCTGATGGACGGCAAGGTTGTAAGGCTGTACAAGGGGGATCCCAGCCAAAAAACTGTGTATAGCGATGATCCTGTAAAAATTGCCAAGCAATGGGAGTCTGCAGGTGCCGACATCCTTCACCTGGTGGACTTGGATGCTACCCTTGGCTTGGGCTCCAACCTTGATGTGATCAAAAAAATTCTTGATGCAGTTACAGTCCCCGTCCAAGTTGCAGGCGGATTAAGGGAAAAGTCGCTGGCCCTGGAAATGGCCCGTCTCTCTGACCGCATCGTCCTTGGAACCCTGGCATTTAAAGACAAGGAACTGCTAAAACTATTATTGCACCAGCTTGGTCCGGAAAAAATCGTGATATCAGTTGATCACAGAGACGGTGAGATAGTGATTCATGGCTGGCAAGACGATGCGGGAATCCAACTGATTCCTGCAATCAAGGAATTTTTAGAGATGGGGTTTACCGAATTTTTGCTAACAAATGTCAATCGTGATGGAACCTTGGAAGGACCGGATTTGGAATTTTTAGAACAGGCATGCATGTCTTCAGATGCAAACGTGATTGCCAGTGGGGGGATCTCCAATATACGCGATGTTGAGGATGTAAGGGAAAAAAACGCATATGGTGTAATTCTTGGAAAGGCACTTTATGAGAAAAAGATCTCAATTGAGGATGCAAAGAAATTATCATGACACTGACTAAAAGAATCATCCCATGTTTGGATGTAAGAGATGGCAGAGTAGTCAAGGGATTGCATTTTGAGTCGATAAAGGACGCAGGAGATCCTGTGGAGCTGGCAGAAAAGTACAGCAACGAGGGGGCAGACGAGCTAGTCTTTTTGGACATTACTGCATCTGATGAGCAGCGCAAGACAATCAAGGATCTGGTCAGAAGGGTTGCATCCGTAATTGACATTCCCTTTACCGTGGGTGGCGGGGTAAAGTCGTTGGAGGATGCAAGGAACATCCTGCTTAATGGGGCAGACAAGGTCGGAATCAATACCGGGGCGATAAAAAATCCCAAAATCATCACAGAGTTGATGGCGCTGTTTGGCCGCCAATGCGTTGTAGTGGCAGTTGATGCCAAAAGAAACTTTGATCCCACCGGCAGAAAAAATGTTTTTACTGAAAATGGGAGACAGTTCTGGTTTGAGGTCTTCATTTACGGCGGAAAGGAGGGAACCGGCATAGATGTCATAGAGTGGGTAAAAGATGCGCAGAGACTCGGCGCAGGCGAGATTCTTCTTACCAGTATTGACAAGGACGGGACAAAGGACGGCTATGATATTCTACTAACACGCAAGGTCGTAGAGTCTGTCTCCATACCTGTAATTGCCTCAGGGGGGTGCGGAGATCCGGATGATATGATCAGCGTCTTTAAGGAATCCGATGTGGATGCTGCCTTGGCTGCCTCGATATTCCACTATAACAAGCACGGCGTAAATGGCGTAAAGTCCCATTTGAAGAGCAACAAAATCCCTGTAAGGTTATAATAGCTACTCTGCTATCTCCTACTATGAAAAAATCTGTCAGTGACATAGACTTTGAGAAGGGTGGTGGTCTTGTACCTGTAATTGTTCAGGATGCAGACACAAAGGATGTCTTGACTCTGGCTTATGCAAACAAGGAATCACTGGAACTGGCAGAAAAAACCGGGAACTCTTGGTTTTGGAGCCGTTCACGAAGCAAGCTTTGGATGAAGGGCGAGGAGTCTGGCAACACTCAGAGGATTAAAGAGATCCTAGTAGACTGTGATTCAGATGCAATCATTTATCTTGTCAAACCCTCAGGACCTGCATGCCATCTGGGAGAGAAGGTCTGTTTTCACAATAGCCTGTAGGAACAATTCAGCATACGGGCTCGTATCTTTCCTCCTCGCCTGGAAGAATCTCATCTGTCATTTCAAACTCCAAGTCCGGATACTCTGTTCCTCTAAACACGACCCTCCACTTCCCTACAAGGTCATCGATACTGCAAAATTTGTCACTCTTTGAAAGCTGCGGATCAAAATAATAATTAAATGCTGATTTTGCTGATCCGTCAAATGGCAGGGTAAAGTAGACAGAATAGTGCGTGCTGTTTAGCTGGTGTAGCAGTACAATCTCGCCTTTTTCATTGTGGCCTAGCGGTCCGACCCTCATGTATATCTTCTCACCCAAGATGTACTGGCTTCGATCAATCTGAAACGATCCTGACGTAATCCACTCCCTGGGTCCTGACGAGTAATCATTCTCTATATCTATCTCTTCAATTTTATCTAGATTCCCTTGAGTCTCTGATGTGTTACCCTTGTCTGGATTTGCTGTTCCATCAAAAGAATCCCAAATCCCCATCTCATCAGATCCCTGATTGCTTGCTACTGCAACTGTGACAATAACTATTCCTACGATGATTGGCACTACAATCTTGCTGTTCACAAAGGATATCTTTGTCAAAATAACTAAAAGCCTTACTCACAGTCTAGAGATCGGAGAAATTTTCCATTTTTGCTGATTTTTTGCCAATTTCCAGACGATTCCTTATATGATGCCTGATCTCCCATTATATTTTTTAGTCGTTAAAATTAAGTAATGCTTAACTTGATATTAGGATTTTTTATCTATATTCTCAAAGGAGATACTGATCTTGACTAGAACTTCACTGCAATGCAGAGAATGCAAAAAAGACTATGATACTGCATTCAAGTATGTCTGCGAGGAGTGCTTTGGACCACTTGATGTAAAATATGATTTTCCTGCCATTACAAAGAGCACGTTTGCAGATCGTGAGCATACCTATTGGAGATACTTTGAGTTGCTGCCAATAGAGAGCAAATCCAACATTGTCAGCATCGGTGCGGGCATGACTCCCCTTATCAAGGCTGACAATCTTGGAAAAAGATTGGGACTCAACAACCTTTACATCAAAAACGACTCTGTCAATCCCACGTTCTCATTTAAGGACAGGCCTGCAGGAGTTGCAATATCCAAGGCCAAAGAGTTTGGTCTGTCTGCTGTAGGATGCGCATCCACTGGAAACCTGGCATCTGCCACTGCAGCTCATGCGGCCAAAGCTGGACTGCCATGCCACGTGTTTGCGCCAAGCAACATCGAGATGGCAAAGATCACACAGGCACTCTCCTACGGTGCAAACTATATCGCAGTTGATGGAACCTATGATGATGCAAATAGAATAGCTGCACAGATTGGTGACAGCAGAGGCATTGGCATCGTAAACATCAACATGCGCTCTCATTATGTGGAGGGCTCTAAAACATTTTCATTTGAGGTTGCAGAACAGCTTGACTGGCAGGTGCCTGATCAGTTGATAATCCCGGTGGGAAGCGGGGCGATGCTCAATGCGATATGCAAGGGGTTTGAGGAACTGCAGACTGTCTCACTGCTTGATGATGTCTCAAGCATGCACATGATTGCAGCGCAGCCGCACGGATGTGCCCCCATCGTTGACGCATTTAAGAAGAACAGCGATGACGTTGTCCCAGTTGAGCATCCTGACACTGTTGCAAAAAGCCTGGCAATCGGCGATCCAGGCGATGGCAGATATGTCCTGAAGCGTCTGCAACAGTATAACGGATTTGCAGAAGAGACAAACGACAAGGAGATCCTTGATGCGATTTTGCTGCTTGCAAAAACCGAAGGAATATTTACAGAGCCTGCAGGAGGCGTATCGATATCCGTCCTTCAAAAGATGGTCGAGCAAGGAAAGATTGATGCAAATGACAGGGTGGTATGCTATGTCACTGGTAACGGACTCAAGGCAACTGAATCCATCATGAAGGTTCTGCAAAAGCCGGCAGTCATGAAGGCAGACATTGGTGAAATATCGGCGGTAGTAAACTGATGGCAGACGTCACATTTACCATTCCATCTGTACTGAATCAGAGCGGTGGGGAGAAGAAGATACAAATCTCAGTCGACTCTCTGACTGACGCGTTTGCCAAAGTCTCAGAATCAATGGGTGATGATTTTAAGAGAAGGGTGCTGGAGGGTGACGGAAAGCCACGCTCGCTGATTAACATCTACATCAACGGAAAGAATGCAAAATTCTCTAGCGGCATGCAGACTGTTCTGAAGGACGGTGATGAGATTTACATTTTACCTGCTGTGGCAGGCGGCTCAGAGGATCTGTCTGCAAGGGAGCTTGACAGATATTCACGGCAGGTCATGCTTGAGGAGATTGGATATAACGGGCAGCTAAAACTAAAGAACGCCAAGGTCTGCGTTGTAGGAACCGGCGGCTTGGGAAACCCGATCACCACAAGGCTGGCTGCCATGGGTGTCGGCACATTACGCATTGTTGACCGGGATGTAATTGAGCTATCCAACCTGCACAGGCAGACAATGTTTGATGAGGATGACGTGGGTCAAGTCAAGGTGGAGGTGGCCGAAAAAAAATTACAGAAACTAAACCCTGATTGCAAGATAGAGGCACTGGCAGTCTCTGTAAATGACTATACCGCATTGGAGGTTGTCGAGGGCTGCGATGTTGTAATTGATGCGCTGGACAGTGTCAATGCAAGGTACGCACTAAACAAGGCATGCGTGAAATTCAAAATCCCGTTTGTGACGGGGGCCGCAGTTGGTGTTTCAGGACAGGCATTCACAGTTCTGCCAAAGGAGAGCGCATGTTATTTCTGCATGTTTCCTGATCTGGATGAGGACACAATGCCGACATGCAGCATTGAAGGGGTCCACCCGTCAATACTCTCACTTGTTGGCGGGATCGAGGTTGCAGAAGCTGTCAAAATCATCATTGGAAAAAAACCGAGCCTGTCTGAGAGGATCTTGCACATTGACTTGGAAAATCTCGACTTTAACAGCACCCGAACATTCAGAGCCGATGAATGCCCGGTTTGTGGTACAGGCAAGCTACAGGTTGTCGAGAAAGAGGAGTTGATCTTGGAGGAACTGTGTGGCAGAAACAGGGGAAAACGCACGTACTCTATTACCCCGACCCGGATATTTGATCTTGATGTGGCCAGTGTAACTACCAATGCCAAAGAAAAGGGGTTCATTGTGGAGAATCTGGGAAATCTGGGACTGTCCATGAGAACCGGCGAACTCTCTGTAAGCTTTTTGAAGAAGGGTTCTGCCGTACTAGTTGGATCAAAGGACGAGGCAGATGCCATATCCCTCTACAAGAGTTTGCTAGGTCAGGAGATCAGGGCCTAAGACAGGCTATAGAAGTTTCACACAAAATCTAAAAAATCCGATGATCAGCTCCCCTCTTGCTAGATAACCCCCTTGAATTACTTTAATGTGCCAGAGTTGACAAATCTATAATGGTTAGAAATACAATGCTGGTACTCTTCACAGTACTAGCTATCGGAATGATGACAGTACCTGCATATGCAGAGACACAACTATCCCCACTAAAACAGTTCAACATGGGCATTCCAATAGGACAAATCCAGTGCAATGAGAATAAGGTGCTGATGCTGTCCAACTCAGGTAGACTATCATGCATCACTGTTGACACGTCTGTTATTTTGGCAGACAGGGGTTTTTCATTTGTAAACTACTCTGATGAAAAAGCCCACTTTGAGGATTCAACAACCACGATCACGTCTTTGGCTCCAGAAGGTGGTCATGCCTTTATGGGTGGATACAGGGCTGATGTTTCATTAGAGTTTCCAAATAGCATAAGTATTGGTGAAGAGTTTGCCATTAACTTTGTAGTTGATCCAAGAACTGATAACGCATCAGATATACTTGATACTATGATTTATCATCATACTGGATTTGTGCCAACAGACTTTGAGATTCTAACTGAATTTGATAGTTTGGTTGTTGCACGAGTTGACAAATATGAACATCATGGACAGTATCGATATGATGATTTTTTCACTGAATCCATGGTTGACAAAGAAAAGAATACCATTGTCGGTTCAATAAATCTCAAATTAAATGATGAGATGGTTCATGAATTTGATTATTTTGCACTTAATGCAGGTCTTGCTCATGTGAGTTTAATGTTTGAAAAGACAGACGGTGGTGCAATATTATACAAGGGCGATCTTAGAAAAATTGTTGAGATAGAATCAGACAGATATAGAAATGATGGAGTTGATGATCCTAACACATTTGATTTTGATGCATACGAGCCCAAAGCTTTAGGTCCCGATGGCCTCCCACCTGATGATAACATCAACATCTATCCTGAAGATGTTGAGCCTGTATATTATGTTCCAAAAGAATCTTGGGAGTACTTTGCAGAAATGATAAGACATGTTGAAAGTGAGTATGGTGTAAAGAATTTTACTTCTTTTATAGTGGATCATATGGGATTCTCTAAAGAATTTGCAGATGAATACATTGAAGCATATCCGGAATTCCAAACCCAAGGCATAGAAACTGGTGTATTTTCCAGAAGTAATATCTAGGAGAAGATTGGCAATTAATTAAAATGAAGTTCCAAATACTGCTTTCCGTTTTAGTTGTCTTTCTGCTGGCGCATGCCCCTGATGCTTTTTCTGCAGAACTTGTACTGTCCACAAACGGCAAGGTCTATTCCCCTGAGCACACTTTGCAAGTGTATGGCAAAGGACTGCCTGAGGAGGATCTAATCCTACGACTCTTCTCCCCGGATGAATCCATTGCAAAGTTTGATCAGATAACCACAAAACCCGATGGCTCCTTTAACTATGATCTGCTTACCTGGCCTGAGCCATCAACAAGCTTTCCCTATGGAACCTACACAGTTGAGCTAATCAGCACAAAACAAAACGGGATCTCTGAAAAAATCGACGTGAAATTTTCATCCACCACCGAACTGCTTGACGTGACTGTCGAGAGGTTTGTGAACACTTTGGTCTTTGCACCTGAGACTGCGGCAATTGGCCAGTCCTTTAGAGTCTTTGTGCAGACGACAAGTGACGGCCTTTTGGTTGGAAACGAGCCATCCAAGCTGTTGGGCTCAACGCATGTTCACCTGCCATCTGGCGTCTCTGTTACCCTGTCTAGTTCATTTAAGACGCTGCACCAGGGACTGTACTTTGTAGATTACACGCCCGTAGAGGAGGGCACCCACGTGTTTCACGTGGTTGCATTTAGTCAAGGAACCACGTCGCATGGTTCTGCTGCCACCAACGTTCTGAGTCAGGATCTTGGGGGCATATCCGAGCAGATAATCAAGCTAAACTCTGTCCTAAAAGAGACGTCTGAGGAGCTTGACATTCTTCAATCCGAGATTGAGGGGTTTGATAATACCTTGGACTATGCAATAAGCCAGATAGATCAAAATATCGGCACCTTTGCACTTTCTGCAAGGTCCATCAGCGAATCGTCTGCACAGCTAAATGCATTGCTACTGCCAATCATTGCATCCATTGGACTAATTGTCGCACTGCAGGTTGCAATCCTTTCTAGAAGAAGATAGTTATAATAATACAGCAATGGCAAACAACTTGATGATGATGCCCAAAGTGGCGATTTTCTCTCTCATGCTGCTCTTCTTGCCAATGCTGGGTATCTCAAACGCATTGATTCCAGTTGATCTAAAAAGTAGCAGTGATGTACCAAACATCCCGCTCCTTGATTCTGATATAGTTGAAATTAACCCTGATTTTTTTACTGAAAATAATTTCAAGAGATACCTGATCTTTGGTAGCAGTTCCCAAGATAGCAGTGCCCTGAAAACCAACTCGATTCACGGGATTCACTCCGATACCGGATTCTTTTACGTGTCCCTTTTGAGTGAAACCTTGGCATCGAACCTGGCTGAACAGGGGTATCATATCATTGAAGATTTCAAGTTGGACTTTTACTCATCTGATGAGCAGGTTCCTGATGCTTCTAGAATCGGCAACGTTACTGGCTCTAATCTGGCAAAGGCAAAGTACGATTCCACAGGAAACGGCACCGTTGTTGCAATAGTGGATACGGGCGTTGATTTTTCAAATCCCGACATACAGCACTCGCTTGCACGGGACAAGATTAATCATCCCATCATGCTGGATCCCGACGGACAGGGAATCGTGCTGACAAATGCGACTTTTTTTGCATACATTGACGAGGATCAGATCATTCGAAACTACAGCAAACCGACTCCGTCTGGCATGACATCATCAGTCTATGTCTCAAACCAGGGGGTATTCCTTGATGTATCTCAGGGTGGCAGGGGAATCGAGATCGAAATGTACAACTCATTCTTTCCGCAGCTGGGCGCATCAGTCGTTTTTAATGGAACCCTGGTTGACGATATGAAGATCGGCGAGGATAATCGGGACTATATACAATCAAAGAGTGGGGTATACCATCTTGGCGTCATATACCAGGGTGCGGCAACTGGGGGACTGGCAAGAATTCAGGCAGTGCCAGTATTGGTCGTGGACTCTTTTACTCCGGGCGTATATGATA
Organism: Candidatus Nitrosopumilus sp.; assembly: GCA_965206745.1. Classification (GTDB taxonomy): domain Archaea; phylum Thermoproteota; class Nitrososphaeria; order Nitrososphaerales; family Nitrosopumilaceae; genus Nitrosopumilus. The sequence continues at coordinate 304,346 of OZ242220.1, forward strand.
CCATAATACCTGATCTGAGTACGTCCTGGGAGGACTATACAAGATATGATTTGGAGGCAGGAGAGAGACCAGACTATGACTTTGATTTCACCGACGAAAAGCCGATAGTGCTGGGAAGTGGAAAAGAATTTCTTGTCTATGACTCGGATGGTGATGGAAAAAATGATTACAGTGCAGGAACGATCGGGGCACAGGTCCTTGATATTTATGGTGCAATTAGAAACAACTCCACTGACATTGATGAGCACCTCAATGCATTAAATGGCACCCTTCTGCCGGCGTTTGATTCTGACGGGGAATTTTTCGGAATCATGACTGATTTTGTGGGCCACGGCACATCCAGCGCCGCATCGATAACCTCGCGTGGCCAGGAGACCTATGATATTTACAACAATTCAAAGAGATACTCCATAACTGGCGTAGCGCCTGACGCAAAGATTGTGCCAGTCAAGGCATTATACTTTGGGGATACCGCGTTTGGCTGGCTGTGGTCTGCAGGATTTGACAATGTCGGTCATGATTGGAAGTATTCAGGCCAGCCAAGGGTTGATATAATTTCCAACAGCTGGGGCATCTCAAACTTTCCATCATTTAACGCATCCCCCGGCATGGACATCCTGTCTATAATCTTGAGTGTCCTGACAACCCCCTGTTCTTTGGATGATGATTACTCTGGAATTACAATGGTCTCAAGTGCGGGAAACTCGGGTCACGGATACGGGACCATTGGATTGCCAAACGCGTCGCCTTTTGGAATTTCAGTTGGTGCGACAACAAACAATGTGTTTGTAGGACATGGGCCTTTCAAGGATCAACCGCGGTTTGGAAACACAACTGATCATTCCAACCACGTCGTTGACTTTTCCAGCAGGGGCCCCAGTTCCATAGGGGATCCGAAACCTGACGTGATGAGCATCGGCGCCCATGGGTTCACGCCTTCGAGCATTCTGAAGACTGCCAAGGATTCCAAGGAGGAATCCTTCTCCATGTTTGGCGGCACCAGCATGGCTGCCCCCCTGGTCTCTGGAAGTGTGGCAGTTCTAATTGAGGAGATGAAAAAACAGTCAAAAAACTATGACTCCTTTGCAATCAAGAACATCCTCATGTCTACTGCCACTGATCTGCACAACGATCCATTCACTCAGGGATCCGGCCTGGTAAATATTGAAACTGCATTAAATTACGTGCATGGTGATGATGGAGTCTTCATAGTGTATAATGACGCCTCGTATCAGAACATCAAGAACGTCCTAGAGCCTGCAATTGAAAAGGTCAACTTTACATCGATAGGATTCGAGCAGTTCCAGATGCCATCGCGCTCATTTCCAATGACGAGCTGGTTTGCAGGACAAATTTCCCCCGGAGACAGGACTACTGCCACCTTTACGATTGACAATCCCACCAACGACACCATCACAGTCGACATAAGCCCTAAAACGTTATCCCTGATATCAAGTACCCAGTTTGACGGGACGACAGATGTGCACCAGCAGGATTCCATTCTAAACGATCCTGACACCTTTATTCCCAACTACATAAGGCTGTCTGAAATTAACAATCAAGATGGACTGATGTCATTTTTCAACAGTGATGATCCGATTCCCGACGAATCATCACTGATGATCTTAAACTTGAACTTTAAATTCGATGACTTTATGAATGGCACATCCGATCTCTATGCAGACGATCTGAAGATCAGCTCCCTGTATCTCTATGACTGGACTGATAACAACAATGATACAAAGATTACCAGCGATGAGTTATCCATGATAAACAGGGCAGGCTCCTGGGGGACCGTGCAGGAGTTGAGAGTCTCCGAACCCAATGAGAAGTTTGAAGGCGTGCCGTTAGTTGGAATATACCCTGTTCCAACCAGATACTCCTACTGGTTGGGGGACACCAGACAGAACTCAACGTCTATGGATTATACAGTGTCTGCAAGCCATTACCAAAAAGAAAAATGGACCATGCTGTGGTCCGAGCATGAGACAGTCTCTGTCCCCCCAAACGAGTCGTCTGCAGTTGACGTCACACTGGTGGTCCCTGGGAATCTCCAGACCGGTGTGTATCAGGGATTTCTAACCTTTCAAAGTGACAACCACACTGCAAATGCGCCTGTCTCTTTTGTAGTCAAGGAACCCGTAATGGAGAATGACTCTACAGTCCTGATCAAAGGAACACAGAGTGACGATGTTCTTTATGGAAACGGCTACGTCAAGGGCGCATTTGACATGGCCAATCGGTACATGGCTGGAGACTGGAGGCAGTATTATTTTGACATTCAAAACGAATCAATCAACACTGCGGCAATCGAGATATCATGGGTCAGCAATGACACCAACCTCTCTGTCTTTGTAACGGATCCATCTGGGGAGATCATACAGACCAACGTTCCCTCCGGAGTCTTTGGTCATTTTATGGGATGGGTCTCACTTGATTGGCTGGGCGATTCAGTCTTCAGCCAGGGCGGGGGCTTCTATCCGGTAAAAAATAAGGACGACACCTCGACTGTCCTCTATGTGCCAATTAACCAGACAGGCACCTATACGCTCTTGGTGCATTCGACTCTATTTGGTGGCGCATCAACTACGGAACCGATCACACTGGCTGCCAAATTCACAAACATCTCCCCACAAATGACTGACTCTTCTGAATCTGCTGGTATCGAGATTAAACCAGCTCCAAGGGAATCTGAAACTCCCCCACCTCCGACACCAACCAAGCTTCAAGAACCGATCGCTGTTGCTTCTGACTCTCAGTTTAATGTGGGAATTGCAGCTGGCATAGCCATCGGATTTGTGATCGGCTTGGTTTTCTTTTTCATCCTTAGACAAAAACCACCTGAATGATTGAACAAGGTTTATAAGCAATTTGGCGAGAACGACAGCTGAATGTCTGAACTCGGGACAAAAAAGTCTGACGGATTATCACGAAGAGACTTTCTGAAATTGATTGGTGCTGCAGGCACTGGGTTGGCTTTTGCTCCCTTTGTTCCGTTTGGCAATTTCATGCCAAATCCCAACCAGGCATCCCTTGAAAGGGTCCCGGCACTTTTACCTGATTCAAACGTACAAGCCAACATCAACACCTTCCCGGTTAACCATGCCGAGGTGATCACGTATCCTTCAACCGGCGATCCAGCCCTTGACGCTGAAGCCTTTCGCAAATGGCAACTCATCAGACTTCCTGAGGAACTGGGTGGCGGAAAAAACGATGTCAGTGCTTTTAGGGCATTCAGTATGATCTGCTTGCATTTGTGGTGTTTGTGGAAGTATTGGCCAGAGGAGGGCAGAAAGAGAGGCGAATGCCCGTGTCATGGCAGCATGTATGATCCAGTGACTGGAACTGCATTTATTGGCCCTGCATCGGTGCAGGCTGCGCCATCAAACACCTTGCCTAAATTGACTTTGGATGTGGATCCAGACGGCATGATCTTTATCCTGCCGCCAAAGTTTAACGCAAATGATAATGGAGTGATTGGATATGGCCGTTTCGCTTGAGAGAAGAACCGGAGTCGTAGCATTCCTTTACTGGCTCTGGGATGGAGTAGACAGGACAATCTTTACTGCAATCAAGTTCTCATTTCCTGCCCGGTTTGTGAGTCCGTTTGGATTTTTGGGAATGCTTACATTTATCGTCTTTATCATCCTTGGCGTTTCAGGCGCGTTGCTGATGTTTTACTATCAGCCAATACTCGATAGGGCTTGGGACAGCGTCCAATTCATCAACGATGACGTCCCCTTTGGTTTCCATATTAGAAACATTCACTATCATGGCTCAAATGCCATGGTACTTTTGGCCGTACTCCACATGTACTATCAGTACTTTAGCGGAAGATACAAAATCAGAAACGAGGTACTGTGGATGACCGGTGTCATTCTTGGTACTGTTACAATTCTTGAGGCATTCACGGGGTACGATGTCATTTTCAGCGAAAGGGCGGAACTTGCAATTAGTATTGCGGCATCCCTGACAACCTCCATTCCTGTAGTGGGCCCGACAATTCGTGATGCGGCGTTGGGCAGTGGATTTTCGGACTTTGTACTGAGATTCTATGCGCAGCACGTGTTCTTGCTGCCCATTGTCATGCTCGGATTAATGGCAGTGCACTTTCCAAGATTCCTGGTATTTGACGTGCCAATGGTCATGGCAATAGGCGGCGCCATTTTGATTACGGGAGGCGTCTTCCCAATTGACCTGGGATTCAAGTTTGAACCGTCTGTGGCGCCTGGCGTGACTGTACCCGAATGGTATCTCACTGGAATCTACGCGTTTATGCGGACACAGTACGACAAATTTGTAACTGGCCTGCTGTGGCCGTTGCTGTTTATCGTATCGTTTGTGCTGATCCCGTTTATAGACAGGTACAAAAAGTTCTCTTGGAGGGACAGGCCCATAATTACCGCATTTGGAATTACCAGTCTTGCCCAAATCATGGTTACAACATACTGGGGATTCTATATCACGCCTGACACTGCGCTTCCTTTGGTGGAGAGGCTGGTAATTGATCCAATATTCTTCTATTCGGTACTGATACTGCTAATGCCGCTGGGCTTTGGATTTACATACATGATGATAAAGTTGGCAAACGAGGCTGAAAGAAAATCAAAACTTGCAAAAAGCAACGGTCCACAAAAGGTGGCTACAATCAACCTCTCTGAGAAATGGATTAACTGGTTGTTGGTCGCACTTTTGGCATTCCAGGTGTTCTTAAACATTGCAGCATACAATGCCTCCCTGACAGGAATGAAGAATATCTCGCTGTTCTTTGTGGGAATCATACTGTTGGTGTTTGCAGCATTCTTCCATGTGTACCGATACGCAATGAGCCAGCAAAAGAATGCCCCACCTCCGGCACCTGTACCAGTAGTTGAGGAAAAGCCAAAGCTGGCAGAGCCTGAGACTTTGGAGCACGGCAAGCTTCCAGATGGCCAAACGGCATCTGATGCAAAACCTGCCCTGCAGGAATTGGCCCCCGAGGTACCAAAGACACAGGCACCAAAGACACAGGCTGATCTGGGCGTTGGCACAAATAAGGATCCGAACATCGGCTCAGGTGATCTTGACGGAGTGAAAAAACCATGAGTGCACCTGCATCAAGTCATGCATACGGCATTGGAATGCTTGCAGTGATCATTGGAATGTCTGCATCTCTCATATTTTACACATCATTTTATCTTCCTGAATCTTTGGAAAAACCCACCGTCGCTGATCACATACTGCATCCTGATGGCAGTCTGATGATAGAGATTGTCCCCGGCGCAGTAACTGAAGGCAATGAGAACTATGTTCCAAACAAGTCTGAAGTGGTGCTGACCATGAATAATCATGTAATATGGACAAACAATGACGACACTGCACATACTGTAACACCTGATAAGAAACATGCTGATAGCTACAGTGGAGAATTTGGTTCTCCTGCTGTTATCAAGGCTGGAGAAACCTACGAATTTCTATTCACAGAACCACAAGAGGTTCCCTATCATTGTACGCCTCATCCATGGATGACTGGTACGATTGTTGTGGACAAAAGCAGATTCTAGTTGGAATATTTTGCAAAGATTATCTGACTTTCAATCTCTTTGTGCTGCTCGATAATTGAGACTCTGAACCTTACTTCGTGCTCCTGCTCTGGCTGAAAACTGATTACTGCGGTAAACTCTGCCTTGTGCTCCGGCATCACGTCTTTGCTGATAAACAGCCTTGAAACGTTCTGTGATATCTCTTTCCCATTGTATGATCTGTAAATGATGTGCTCATTTGAGTCTGAAATTGTCGTGTTGATTACTATCCCGTCGTATCTTCCTGGATACGAGACTGTGATGTCCCCTTTGATTTCAGAATCAGGATGAATATCCGTTGAATTTAGCCCAAACTCTAAATCTTTCACAAGAACCTGTTTTTAAATCGGAATAATAGTTTTGTCAAGCGTGTTTAAAGGGCTTTGCGGCGTTTTATTGATCATCTGATCCTAAAGCGGGACATTCCCAGAATTTTAATAAAAATATTTTTTGACTCACAGTACAAGATTTAGTAGGCAACCTCATACTACATTGTTCAGATATGAATTAAATACAATGAAACGTCAAATTATGGAGAGGAATATGCATGACAACATTAGTTGATAATTTGGGGATAGTTTGTCTCGCAATTGATAGCCACACGCCTGATTTGATGATGGGGAGAACCAAATTACAGAAAATGATCTATTTTACCAAATATTTGAATTGGGATATCGAATCGTATCGACTACATTTCTATGGGCCATACTCAAACCAAGTCGCAGATTCATTAGTCATTGCGATAAATGATGATTTTGTAAATGAAACAATTCCAAGCAAAGGCCCACACCAGTACGCGTTAACTGAAACAGGAAATAGTTTTCTTGGTGGATTCTCGACTGATGTCGCTGACATGAAAAAAGTAAAAAAGACAAGAGAATTATTTAAAAAACTTGCAGGATATACTAGAGATCAATTAGAATTGGCAGCAACCATAGATTTTGTTAGTAGCAGCACGCCTACGTTAAATAAAAGACAACTTGTTGAAAAAATATCAGCCATAAAAGAGAATTTTTCATCAGAAAAAATACAAGACGCATATACAGTTTGGCAAGACATTGATAAACAAATCAAAGCATTACAAGATAACTGAACATTCACACAAATTATCTATCTGTGGTTTGTATGATCATGATGATTCATCGATTCCTTTACGGTTAAGGATGCTTGAAGTCAGAATCATGCAACAAACCATTTGCCTGTTCAATGCAGTATACCCATGCCTGTTTCTGCAATTGCCTTCCTGCAATCTGCTTTGCATAAAGTTGGGGATTCTTTGAATGATAAGTATGGGCCCAAAGGGCTTCGATCCCTTGACTTTTGGATTAGAAGTCCAACACGCTATCCATGCTGCGCCATAGGCCCAGCAACCTAAAAATTAATTACCATTTTAAGGGTTTACAGCCACTTTTTTTTGAAATTCTCTCTTTCCATTTTGAAAAGAAACTGCTGCGCATATCCTGCATATGCGCCAAAGTAGTCCACAATTTTTTCATGAATGACTTCGTATTGTTTTTCAGTAATGGTCTTTGTCTCTAATTGGAATTTGTCTGAATAGTATCTTTCCAATATCCTAATCATCCATCTATCCAATGGAAAAGATTCCAATTTGTCTAATGAAAATAACAGGATACAGTCTGCAACCTTGTTTCCTATTCCCGGGATTAGACGCAATTTCTCTTTTGCATCATGGTAGCTAGATTCCTTCAAGCATTGGAAATCTATTTTTTCTGAGTATGTCATCTTTGCAGCCTCCTTGATGAACTTGGCACGATAACCCACTCTGCAGTCCTTCAATTCGCTAATTGACGCTTTTGCCAAGATCTCCGGTCTTGGAAATAAAAAAAACTCTTGATTCTCAAATTCAACCCTGTCTCCGAACTTTCTTGATATCCGCTCCAAACTATTTTTAATTTTTTGAATGTTAGAGTTTGATGAGACGATAAACGAAATCAAGCACTGGAATGGATCCTGCTCCAGCACCCTCAATCCCAAATACCGCTTTACGGCTTTTCTGGTGACTCTGTCTTTGGAGATCGATCCGATTATCCCCTCCATATCGTCTCTTTTTCTGAAAAAATCCGTCTTCATACCCTGATATGATTTGAGGCTGCCTGACTTGGATACCCTCAAAATATCCTGTCCATTTACTCCGTACCAGACCCCCTTGTTGTCCTTATTCCAAAGAAATACCTGGCCGCTATTAATCGAATTTTCGACGTTTATGACAAAGTTATCTTGCATCTTAGATGGATATCTCATCGTTGACTGCAGGTGAGAATGTCTCAAAGCCGAATTTCTCATGAATCTCCCTGGCAAACATCTCGCAGGATTCTGCATCCCCGTGAACGGTACACACTTTTGGATTTCCCTTGATCTGCTTGATCATATCAAAGAGCTCCTTTCTGTCTGCATGTCCTGAAAATTGAAATTGCCTGACTTGAGCTTTTACGACAAGATCCTTGCCCCTGGTAGAAACCATTCCGGTATCTAGCAGTTTCTTTCCCGGCGTACCCTCCCCCTGATAGGAAACCAGGGCAATACCGTTCTTGTCATCAAAGGACAACTCTTGCAAATAATACACTGCATTACCGCCCACTAGCATTCCAGCCGGCGAGATCACAACACAGGGCTCCCCCATTGCCCGTTTTCTTTCTGCATGTTGCCTTATCGCAGTTGCACTTTTAATTGCCTCGGAAAATATTTTGGGATCTCTGATATACTCTGGATGCTTGAACATTATCTCATTGACTTTTAGTGCCATCCCGTCCATTATGATCTTGTGTTTAAAGTTTGAACTTCTCAAGATGCATGCAATTTCCTGAGAACGCTCTACAGAGAATGACGGAATAAACAGTATCCCCTTCCTGTCCATCACCTCGTTTGCAAATTCTATCAACTCGTTTTCTGATTCCTTTCTTGGTTTCTGTTCTGTCTTTGCATAAGTGCTCTCGGTGATTAGCAGATCAATCTCCCCAATATCCAAATCCATCTCCCGAAGCATCCTGGAACCGTTTGTCTTGACATCGCCGGTGTAGAAGAGACGCTTCTTCTCTGATTCCACCAGGACTGTACCTCCGCCAATAACGTGTCCTGACTCCCTTAACTCAAAAGTTGCGTTTCCCTTGGTAACTTTTTCCTTGAATCCGATCTCCTTGGCGTTTCTCATCATGTTGTTTACCTCAGGCAAGTCAAACGCATGTGAATTTTTTTCAATCTTTAGCATGTCCTCAATCAGTAACTTTGAGAGGTCAAATGTCGGTGGGGTGGCATACACATCCGTATTTCCACTCACAAACAGGGATGGGACATTTCCTGAGTGATCTAAATGGGCATGGGTGATAATTATTGCATCCAAGTCCTTTGGCTTTACGTGGAGCGGGTATTTTGGGGGTGTGCCTCTTCGCCCAAACATTACGCCATAATCAAGTAGCAGCTTGGTACCGCCACAATTGACCAGAAATCCTGATCGGCCTACCTCGTTTGCCGCACCCAAAACTTTGATATCCAAGAATTAAGATGATTTTTTATCTACGTTAAAACCTTTTTAGAGGCAGTCCGATCATTATACCTGTAGTGGAATCTACAAAAGCTTTAATTAGTGTAAGCTAAGACTCGATCCTCATGGGAAGAAGTTACGAAGACTGGTTAAAACAGCAAGATCAAGCCGTCGTCGCTAAAACACGTGCCGGCGATGAGGCAAACAAACCGCTCCTTAACCAAATTAACTGGATTTGGGTTAGCAATCTGATGAATAAGAAAGCAGACCTTAATCCTTCTTCTGCAGAACTACTTGACTGGGTAACATCTGGTCAAATAGACGCAATGAGAAAATAAACGTGCACAACACGTTATCTTTTTGTTTTTTAATTTCATTAAATGGGGATTCTGCGCATGAATTCCTACTCGATCATTTTCATAACAGGGTTATGAATTTGAATCATGGTTTAAATAGGTACCAAGCAATCTAAATGTTGTAATGCCAATAGCAATACTACCAGACATTGATGAGCAAAGATGTATCGGATGTGCACTATGTGTAGAAATCTGTACAACTCTTGGTCCCGATGTCCTTAGAGTAAAACCTGTTGAAGGCTGGAAGAGAGGTAAGGCATTTGTTTTCTACCCAGAAAGATGTATTTCTGATGGTGCATGCATAGGTGTATGTCCAACAAAATCAATCTTTTGGATGAGACCAATGAATTACACCGCTGGACAACCAGTACCTCTTCACAAAAACGGTATCTTCATCAAAGGTTGGGCAGAAGACGCCGCCCTATAAGCAGCATCTTTTAGCACATTCTTTTTTCTTATTTTTGATTACGCAAGAGATTTCCTCTTGATCCCTTTTGGCAGACTCTTTACAAAATGCCTGATGAACCTGTCTTCCTTATCGTAATGTATCTCTGAAAATTTGTTGTTTGCAAAGAAATTATTCCATGTCTCTTCAAATGCGGGAGAGTCCTTTGGTTCAAAGTCTAGTCGGGACGTTTCATGATGTGCAGCTGGAAAGATATCGGAGATCTCAATTGGTATTAGCCCTAACAGTGGATTGTATTGGCAGACTTGGAATGATTCAAAGTCCTTGATCCTCTTTTTTAGTCCGGCGTACTGAGCAGAAAGATATCCTGGCTTTGTACTGGACTCCTTGGTTATGATCACTCTCTCTTTTCCTGATTTGAAATTTCTGACTATCTTGTGGAATGACTGAACCTCTGGCCTGTATTGATCCTCTTTGCTGAATAGGAAGATGGCTCTTTCCTTGAATTTCGGAGTGCCCATGCTGAGGAATTCCTGGTTTTCAGTCATTACTTTGATCATCTCAAATAATTTCGGGTGGGCCCTTGCTTTCTTTATCACATATTCCCACAGTCTTCCCTCATGGATTGCCTGTCTTACTTTGTCCACCTCCAGTTTAATCGCATACAGGTTATGGATTGCCAGCTCGTTGATCTTTTCGGTAGCCTCCAACTGACTGAACTCCTCAGGGGTGTATTTTGAGCATATTTCACAGTTGCATGGGAACACTGAGATATCTGATAAATACCTGGTACCGTCATCTGTGATGTATCTTAGCTGCTTTGCATATAGCATGTATGATGCTGAATCAAACGTGTCACAGCCCAGTGCCACTGCAAACGGTATTGTCAGGGGGTGCCCTGCACCAAAAAGATGCAGTGGAATTGAATGCGGCATCTGTTTTTTTGCAGCCACTATCATCTGTGCCAACAGCCTGTACTCATAGGATTCCATAAACTCCACCGGACTTCCAAGTGCAAGCATCTGAAAACCCATATCCACTAGGCTCTTTGTAGACTTTCCAACCAAATCAAAATGCTCTCCTCCCTGAATGGGCCCAATCCAGATCTGGCCGTTGTCTGCCCTTCCATCAAGAGTCTCTTTTGAAACTTTCAGCGTATGTTTTACATATTCCTCTGCCTTTTTGATTGGCATTCCATATCCTGTCGGTTTGTCCAACGGAATGGCAAAGTCAGTCAGAATTCCTTTCTCAAAATTTGCCATCTCCGATGGCGAGACTTTGAGATCCCCGTATTCAAGAACCTGGTATCCTCCAGAGTCTGTCATGACCCCGCCGTCAAAATCAATTATCCTGTGAATTCCCTTCTCAATGGCATCATCCCCATAGCTGTTTCTTGTTATGTACGCATTAGTAATTACCAAATCAAAACCCATCTCTCGGATTTTTTTAGACGGAATTGTCTGCTTGACAGGATGAATGACAGGAACATATGCTGGGGTTTGAATCTTGCCGTGATTGGTATAAAGCGTGCCGATTCTTCCAGCCAAATCCGTTTTTGAGATCTCAAACAAGTAACTAACCAAATTCAAAGGCGCTATTTAATCAATCAACAAAAAATTTTCCCAAATCCTTATTTTTTCTCACCAAATCAAGCCAATCCACATCCTCACTGCCTCCCCTGTTCATAATGGCATCAATTGTTTTTTCTGCTGTCTCCTGTATCGTTTTACCGCTGACATTAATCTGAAATGTCTTTTCCTGAAATCTGCTCATTGCATCATTTGCAATAATCCCCAGGATTTCACTACCTGCATTGTCCTGAATCTTTTTGTCAGGGTATCCCCTATCTTTGTAAACTGCAATCAAATCGTACGGACTCCTTCTTAGCACTATGGCTACCTTGATCTGGTTTTTTCTTAGGACGTACGGTGCCAAATGTCCTACGATTATGTTGTTTTCGGAAATTTTTTGCCCCATTATCTCTTCTAGTTTCAGAACATCTATGTTGTTTGCATCCTTGTCTTTTTCAAACAATCCTGAATCTTTTGCAATCTTGTTGATGTCCAGAATCGGACACCTTATTTTCTCAGCAACCTGCTGTGAAACTGTATGCTTTCCGACCCCTGGATTGCCTGTAATCACTATGGACATGATATGAGATCATGATCAACTAGATTAAACGATTTCTGCAATACTAATAAGTAGAATTGGATTTTTACCAGTATTGCAAATTGGTTTACTAGGAAAAGCAAATGTTGGTAAATCCACCTTCTTCTCGGCTGCCACAGAAACACCCGTTGCATCGGGGAACTTTCCCTTCACAACCATTGAGCCCAATGTGGGGGTCGCATATGTCAAAGCAGACTGTGCTTGCAGACATTTCAAAATCAAGCATGAGAACCAACTGTGTGTAAATGGTACGCGCTTTATTCCTGTAAAGCTCATAGATGTTGCAGGATTGGTTCCCGGGGCACATGAAGGCAAAGGATTGGGAAACCAGTTCCTTGATGATGCACGACAGGCCGAAGTCCTAATCCATGTTGTTGATATTGCAGGAGCCACGGATATTCAAGGACAACCAGTCTCAGTCGGGACCCACGATCCGTTAGAAGATGTAGCTTTCGTACAAGATGAATTTGATCAATGGTTTGCAGGCATTCTCAAGAGGGAATGGGACAAGATTACCCGAGAGATAGATCAAAAGCGTGCAAAACTAACTGATGGCATTGCAAAAAGATTCTCCGGACTGGGAATAAAAGATTTCCAAGTACACCAAGTTCTTCAGAAACTGGGCCTGATGACCAGAAATCCAAAGGAATGGAAGGAGGATGACATCCAGACTTTTGCCAAGGAGCTAAGAAAAAACACAAAACCTATGATTATTGCAGCAAACAAAGCAGATCTCTGCAAAGATCTTGATATTATAAAGACAATTCCTGAGGATGTGATTCCATGCAGTGCAGAAACTGAACTGCTTTTACGAAAGGCATCAAAAGCAGGAATTGTAAACTACTTTTCTGGTGATGAAGGATTCACCCCTGTTGACGGCAAAGAGATTCTGCCCCCACAACAGAAGGCACTTGATTTGGTAAAGTCTGTCCTTTCAAAGATTGGTTCAACTGGCATTCAAAAAATTCTAAACACCGCAGTTTTTGACTCCCTAAAATTCATCGTTGTGTACCCTGTAGAGGATGAGACAAAGCTTACCAACAAGGATGGCGTCATCCTACCTGACACAAAATTGATCCCACAGGATTCGACTGCCAAGGATTTGGCAGGATTAATCCATGCAGATATCGCAAAGGGGTTCCTGCATGCGATAGACTGCAAGACCAAGCAAAGAATTAGCGGGGATCAGAAACTCAAAAACGGCGACGTAATCAAAATCGTCTCTACACTGAGTCGTGGTTGACATGCTAGGCTTGGGAATTGAAAGCACTGCTCACACGTTTTCCTGTGCGATAATTGAAAAACGTGGAAAGAAAGGCAAAATTCTCTCAGATGTCAGGAAAATTTACCGTCCCGCAGACGGGGAGGGAATCCATCCCCGTGAGGCTTCCCGTCATCATGTTGAGAACAGCTCTCTGGTACTATCTGAGTCCCTTCAAGAGGCAGATGTGACAGTCAAGGATCTGGATATTGTCTCATATGCTGCAGGACCTGGCCTGGGTCCGTGTCTGCGTGTCGGTGCCATAGTTGCCAGATCTCTTTCATCATACTACAAAATTCCAATATATCCGGTAAACCACGCAATTGGACACATCGAGCTGGGAAAACTGCTAACTGGCTCAACTAACCCTCTGGTACTTTTGGTCTCCGGAGGGCACACCATGATTTTGGCATTCCTAAACAAACAATGGAGGGTGTTTGGAGAGACATTGGATATCACTTTGGGCCAACTGTTGGATCAGTTTGGACGTTCAATTGGATTTGCATCCCCATGCGGAAAAAATGTTGAGGACCTGGCATCTGCATCCTCAAACTATGTCCCCTTGCCATATTCTGTAAAGGGCAACGATGTCTCTTTTTCTGGACTGCTGTCTGCAACAAAATCCGTTGCAGCAAAAAACAAGACAGATGCCTGCTATTCGCTTCAGGAGACGGCATTTGCCATGATCAGTGAAGCAGTGGAGCGTGCTTTGTCATTTACAGGCAAGAAGGAACTGATGATAGTCGGAGGAGTGGCAGCCAACAGACGGTTATCTGCAATGCTAAAGGATGTCTGTAAAAGGCACGGCTGTAAATTTTTTGTTGTTCCACTGCAGTATGCTGGAGATTGCGGAAGTCAAATTTGTTGGACCGGCCTGCTGGAATCCCAAATAAAATCCGGCGCGGAACTAAAAGATACATTCGTTACACAATCCTGGAGATTGGATTCTGTCATCGTGGATTATTGACTTTTGTTCTCGCCGATGGCCTGCTCGATGATTTTAACCCAGCCATTTGTATTGAAAACTCCAAACTTGAAAGTTTGCTGACCGTCATCGGTTTTTGCAGTAAAGCATACTTTTTTCATCAGCAACCCCTCCTTCCATGTTTTTGTCACCTTCTCCAATGGGATATCCAAAACAGTATCCCCAAAGCGTTTAGAAAAATCCATTATCCGTGCATTGGTTTTGTCAAAAGCCAATCTCTTGTTTGTCAATGTTAAAATCCCTGCACCTAGCTTGTCCTCGCCGCAGTCCTCCTGCTTGATTCGCTTTTCCCCCTCATCCATGATTAACTTTTATTGAATTCCTCTGGATATAATGTTAATGAAACTAGTCAAAAAAGGCGCTGAGGCAGATCTCTATCAGATCAAATGGCAGGATTCCAACGCGATACTGAAGATTAGAAAGATCAAGACTTACAGAAACCCCTCACTTGATTCAAAGATCCGCAAGCAAAGGACAGCTAAGGAATCCCAGATGCTCTCCCTTGTAAAATCATTTGGGATACCGACACCTCTTATCTACTTTGTAAATTTGGATGAGGCATCGATAATCATGCAAGAAATTCCTGGCAAGACTGTACATGATCTGCCCGAATCAAAGATTGTTGAACTCTCAGAGAACATTGGAAGATTGGTTGGCACTTTGCATAAGAACGGCGTAATGCACGGTGACCTGACGACCTCAAACTTTATCTGGTTCAGAAACACCGTGTTTGTAATAGATTTTGGACTGGCCCAAATTTCAATAAAGCCTGAGGATCATGCAGTTGACCTGAGATTAATCAAAGAGATTCTCAACAGCGCCCATGCAAGAATAATGCCACCCTCGTGGAAAAATTTCCAAAGTGGATACAAATCCATCGTAGGCCATGCCTATTATACCAAAATAACCAAACTGGTCTCAGAAATCGAAAGTCGTGGAAGATATGCGCAAGTCGTTTGATCTGTTTTTTGTATCCTCCAATGATCACAAATATCGGGAGGCAAAGGCAATCTTGGGTTCTCTGGGGGTCAATCTGGGAACTCTAAAATCTGATTTAAAAGAAATCCAGTCAAACTCACTTGATGATATTGCAATGGCCAAAGCAAGGGATGCATTCTCCAAGTTCAAAAAGCCGGTCATAATTGAGGATGATGGCTTGTTCATAGATTCACTTGATGGATTTCCAGGCCCGTACTCGTCGTATGTCTTTCAAACAATTGGGAACAAGGGGATTCTTGGTTTGTTAAAAGACAACAGAAGGGCAAAGTTTGTTTCAATCATCACCTATTGTGACAAAACAGTCTTGCAATCATTTGAAGGAAGACTATGTGGAAAAATATCCAAAACCCAGAAAGGAAAAGGCTGGGGATATGATCCTATATTCATTCCAAATGATTACACCGAGACGTTTGCCCAAATGAATGATAAAAACAAGCTGTCTCACAGGTACAACGCACTGAAAAAATTCTCTAAATGGTATTTGAGCAGGCAGAAATAAACCGGTCAGTAAACCTCTCGTTGTTTTGCAGTATTGAGATTCTGGAAATAACACTCTCGTCCATTATTGAAAATATTTTACTTTGTTTTGCAATATCCTCGCTGAATTTTTGTATTTCCTCCATCTCTAACATGTTTTGACGCTCCAACCTGTTAGTTGAGCGCCCAATGTGCATGTATGATTTAATCTCGATAAAGTGCGGGCTTGCTTTTCTAAACATTTCAGCGAATGCCGGAATTGACTCCTTCTGGTCATTGTAATTTCTGATCAAAGTAATCCTCAACACTGTCCTTGTTTTCAAGTCTTTCAACATTCCAAGTGTTCTGTTCCATCTTTCCCATGAGTCATCGTATCTTGGTTTGTTTATTCTCATAAATGATTCACGATCCGCTGCATTTGTTGACAGATACAGCTGTGTCGGCAGTGCGTCTTCATCCTGCAATCTTTGAATCATGTCCGGCTCTTGTCCGTTGGTCACAAGAAAGATTGACTTTGTCGCCTCAAATGTTTTTAGATACTTTATCAGTTCTGGAAGCTTGGGGTACATTGTCGGTTCTCCGGAAAGTGAGATTGCATAATGTGCAGGCAGCAATGATTCATCCAGTCTTTGTTTGTCGTTTCTTGAATCACCATAGAATCCGTTGATCAGCTTTTTTCTTTCACCCATCAGCTTTGTTAAAATTTGTTCAGGTTCTGCAACTTCTTGGGGCTTCATTTTTACCGTGTCATAGAATTCCATTGGTCTCCAGCAATACACGCACCTGTTTTCACAGTACATGCCGGCAGGGGAAAATTCCATGCATCTGTGGGTCGAGATTCCATAAAACTTGTGCTTGTAGCAGTTTCCCTCATGTTTGAAGGATTTTTTTGTCCAATGACAAAGTCCCACAGTTGAGTGATCTGCAACCCCGTACTTTGCCTTTTTTAGCTGCGCAGTTATTGCAGGCCTGATCTGGAGTAACTGCTCCTCTTCCTCGACTGTTTCTCCAGAGCAACTCATGAATTTAGGTCATCATTCCATTTACTTAAATTGATCGAGTTTTTTGTCCAACATGGAAACTTTTCTCAAAACCACTGATATTTGCAGTCAATTTCAGAGTGAGGTTTAATAACTGGATCTACGACGTATTTTTAGGCCTTGAATAAAATACACTCGATATCATTCCTATTGTTATTTGTAGTCACGCTAACTAGTATGCCAATTAACCCCATTTTTGCCGCTGATGATGACCTGGATAAGGACGGCATTGATGATTCCCTTGATGCATGTCCTAATCTGCAAGAAGATTATGAAGGAACACTTGATGGCTGTCCATCAAATTTTGTCCCATGGTATGATGAGGATTATGATGGAATACAGGATCACATTGATCAATGTCCAAATTTGAAAGAACACTACAACAAATTCCAAGATGACGACGGCTGTCCAGACACACTTCCCGGAGATGGAGCAGGCGGAGCACCGGATACTGATAAAGATGGATTCACTGATTTTGCTGACTTGTGTCCAAACCAACCAGAAACTTTCAACGGTGTTCAAGATAGAGATGGCTGTCCCGATTCTTATGATTCTGGTGACAGAGATTTGGACGGCGTTTCAGATGTTGATGATGAGTGTCCGCTGAGTGCAGAAACTTACAACAAATTCGAGGACGCTGACGGCTGTCCTGATGTGGTTGATGATTCAAGTTTTGTAGACACTGACAACGATGGCATTCAAGACAAAATTGATTTATGTATTGATAAACCAGAAGTGTACAACGGTTATAGAGACACTGATGGCTGTCCCGACGTTGGACTAGATTCCTCATTTGATGATGGGGACGGGGATGGAATCGCTGATCAATTCGATATCTGTCCTGATCATCCTGAAACTTTTAACCGCTTTGCAGATTATGACGGCTGTCCCGACAAAGCCATCGTCCTTGATGGCACGTTAAACGATGCAGATGGTGACAGAGTTGCTGATGTTGATGACTCTTGCCCGTTAGATCCTGAAAGATACAATGGCTTCCAAGACGATGACGGCTGTCCCGACATTCCAGACTCTTCTAGTGATACTGATTCAGACCTTGATGGAATTTTCAACAGCATTGATCAATGTCCTAACGTAAAAGAGACTTACAACCAGTTCCAAGATCAAGACGGCTGTCCCGACTTTGTAGCCTCTAACAAAGGAGTTCCAGATTCAGACGGTGATGGAATCAACGACTTTGCAGATTTATGTCCAAACCGACCAGAGACCTTCAATGGTGAATTTGATAGAGACGGCTGTCCCGACAATGACGATCCCGGTGACAGAGATCAAGACGGCATTCCAGATAATATAGACGCATGTCCAACTGCTAAAGAAAATTACAATAATGTCAAAGATGATGACGGTTGCCCAGATGGCGGATTCCAATCACGGGGATTGGACTTTGACGGTGACAATATAGATGATTTGAATGACAAATGTCCTTTGCAACCAGAGACCGTAAATAACTACCAAGATCAAGACGGATGTCCGGATCTCTTTGTATCTGATACTGACGGTGATGGAATTCGTGATACATTAGATTTGTGCCCTTCAACTTCAGAAACATGGAATTATTACCAAGATCAAGACGGTTGCCCTGATGAGCTGTCTGACTTTGATTCTGACTATGATGGAATTTCAGACTCTGTAGATGAGTGTATTTTTGAGCGAGAAAGGTACAATGACTACCAAGACGATGACGGCTGCCCTGACTATCCAGACTTTGTCACCACTATGGATACTGACTTTGATGGAATAGATGACGAATTTGATCAATGCCCACTAGTCTCTGAGACTTATAATAAATTCCAAGATCTAGACGGCTGCCCTGATTATTTAGGGGATGGCAAAACAACTCCAGATTCTGACGGTGATGGAATCAATGATTACAATGATCATTGTCCAAACCAGCCAGAAACGTATAACGATATTCTAGATCGAGACGGCTGTCCTGATGACAACATTTCAAAGCATGACAGAGATGGGGATGGAATTCGAGATATAATTGATGCATGTCCAAACGCCCAAGAAACCTGGAATAAATTCCATGATGATGACGGCTGCCCTGATTCCGTGTTTGAATCAGTTGTAGTAGATTCGGACAATGATGGAATCAATGATGTCTATGATGATTGCCCACTAGTTACTGAAAATTATAATGGCTTCCAAGACGATGACGGCTGTCCAGATATTGATAACACTCAGCCTGATGCTGACGGTGACGGCGTTCCAGATGTAATGGATGTGTGTCCGCAACAGGATGAGGTTTGGAACAAGTATGTAGACTATGACGGCTGCCCTGATACTGTCCCAACTGCAAATATTGTGTATGATACTGATGATGATGGCATAAATGATGAATTTGATTTATGTATAAACGAAAAAGAATCCTGGAACAAATACAATGACCATGACGGCTGCCCTGATATAGCGCCAGAACAGTCAAGATACAAGCATGATGCCGACCTTGATGGCATTGTTAATGAATATGACAGCTGCCCATTAGAGGTTGAGGATTATGACGGTGACCGAGATCAAGACGGTTGTCCTGACCAATAGGAGTGTCTAAATGAAAAAACAATATCTTTTGGGATTTTTACTCCTGCTTACATCCACCATTGGCATGATGCCAACTAGTGTTTTTGCTGCCTCTGAAATTGATTCAGACAATGACGGTGTGCCAAATTATTTGGATCAATGCCCCAACCTTCTAGAGGATTATGATCCCCAGTACGGCAACAATGTTGACGGCTGTCCTGCAGACTTTGTTCCGTGGTACGATGCTGATTATGACGGAATACAAGATCATATAGATGACTGTCCCACTGTAAAAGAGACTTACAACAAGTTCCAGGATGAGGATGGCTGCCCGGATTTATCCCTTGATGGCGGAAAAGCCATTGCAGATACTGACGGCGACAGTTATCCAGATTTCCTGGATAACTGCCCAACTCAGCCAGAGACATTCAATGGAGTTGATGATGGTGACGGTTGCCCAGATGATGTCATTACACAACCCGACTCTGACCAAGACGGAATCTCCGATTCCCTTGATTCATGTCCGCTAAAGCCTGAGAGTTACAACAGATTCCAGGATGATGACGGCTGCCCGGACTCGTCTGATTCAGCAAACCCGCAGTATCAATTCCCTGACACTGACGGCGATGGGATTGAGGATAGGTGGGATTCATGTATCGATATACCCGAAAACTATAATGATTTCCTAGATGATGACGGCTGTCCTGACGTGCTTGGGGCGATCTCTCTTGAAATACCAGATGCTGATCATGATGGCATTGCAGATGATGTGGATGATTGTCCACTAGAGCGTGAAAATTACAATAAATTCCAAGATTCTGACGGCTGTCCTGACGTGCTAGTTCTTACAATAACCCGTGATACTGACGATGATGGCATTTTAGATCAAGATGATTCTTGCCCATACGCTCCTGAGACTTATAATAAATTCAAGGATTTTGACGGCTGCCCTGATTACATAGCAGACAACAAACTTACATTTGATACTGACGGCGACGGAATAATTGACAACTTGGACCACTGTTCAAACCAGCCAGAAACGTATAACGGTATTCTAGATGAGGACGGCTGCCCTGACAATGATTCCACATCTGACCAAGATTATGATGGTATTTTGGACGCTTTAGATGCATGTCCGCTAGAACCTGAAACATACAACAGACATCTTGATGATGACGGCTGCCCTGATTCCCCTGATTATACCACATTCTCTTACACGTTCCCTGATACTGACGGCGACGGGATTGAGGACAGGTGGGACGCGTGTATCGATATACCAGAAAACTATAATGATTTCCTAGATACTGACGGATGTCCTGATGTCCCAGGATCATCTACAGTAAATCTGTTTGATGCTGATCGTGACGGATTGCCAGATGACTTGGATGCCTGTCCCACATCAGCTGAAAGATACAATGGCTTCCAGGATGATGACGGCTGTCCAGACAGCATTGACTATCAGAGCATTGGTGACACTGACGGTGATGGAATATTTGATGATGTAGATAAATGCCCTGCATCCAAAGAAAGCTATAACCGTTTCCAAGACACTGACGGTTGCCCCGATTACATAGCAGACAACAAACTTACATTTGATACTGACGGCGACGGAATAATTGACAACTTGGACCACTGTTCAAACCAACCAGAAACGTATAACGGTATTCTAGATGAGGACGGCTGTCCTGACAATGATTCCACATCTGACCAAGATTATGATGGTATTTTGGACGCTTTAGATGCATGTCCGCTAGAACCTGAAACATACAACAGACATCTTGATGATGACGGCTGTCCTGATTCCCCTGATTATACCACATTCTCTTACACGTTCCCTGATACTGACGGTGACGGGATTGAGGACAGGTGGGATTCGTGTATCGATATACCTGAAAACTATAATGACTTTCTAGATACTGACGGATGTCCTGACGTGCCTGGTGCAGAATCAACCATTCCTGTTTATGCAGATTCTGACGGCGACGGATACCTAGATGTAGCTGATTCATGTCCGACAAGCCCTGAAACTTGGAACAAGTATCTAGACTGGGACGGCTGCCCTGACACTGCCCCAGAACAACAGAGATTCATCCATGATGATGATCTAGATGGCATTATCAATGGTGAAGATTCATGTCCTTTTGATCCTGAGGATTATGACGGTGACCGTGATTTGGACGGCTGCCCAGACTCATAACCCTCTTTGGTTTCTAATTTTAAAAGAATCAATTTAACGTGAGACTTAATAAATACTTGATAATAGCTGTTCTTAGAGGGATAATGAAAAAACAATACATTTTAGGATTTTTACTCTTGCTTACATCCACCATTGGCATGATGCCGCCTGGCGTATATGCTAATGATGAGATTGATATTGACGGTGACGGGGTACCAAACAGCCTTGATCTGTGCCCCCATCTTCTGGAGGACTATGATCCCCAGTATGGCGACAATGTTGACGGCTGCCCTGCAGACTTTGTTCCTTGGTATGATGTTGATTATGACGGAATACAAGATCATCTTGATGGCTGTCCCACTGTAAAGGAGACTTACAACAAGTTCCAGGATGACGACGGCTGCCCGGATTTGTATTCTGATGATGGAAAATCAATTGCAGATACTGACGGTGATGGTTATCCAGATTTCCTGGATAACTGCCCAACCCAGCCAGAGACATTCAATGGAATTGATGACGGCGACGGCTGCCCAGATGACGCTGTAGCCCAATCAGACACTGACCAGGATGGAATCTCAGATTCCCTTGATTCATGTCCGCTAAAGCCTGAGACTTATAACAGATTTGAGGATGACGATGGCTGCCCGGACTCGTCTGATTCGGCAAACCCGCAGTATCAATTCCCTGACACTGACGGCGACGGGATTGATGATAGATGGGATCAATGTATTGATGAACCGGAAAATTATAATGAATTCCTAGACTGGGATGGCTGTGCAGACGTGCTTGGTTCGGACTCTAATGCATTAGTTGATTCTGATTATGACAGCATTCTTGATTCAGTTGATTCATGTCCGCTAGAGCGTGAAAATTTTAACAAATTCCAAGATGATGACGGCTGTCCTGACGAGATTGAATTTTCAATTACAGGTGACTCTGACGGTGATGGAATCTCCGATCAATTCGACACGTGTCCTAATTCTAAGGAGACATACAACCAATACAAGGATGCAGACGGTTGTCCCGATTTTGTCGCAGACAACAAATTCACATTTGACTCTGACGGCGATGGAATAATTGATAACTTGGATCATTGTCCAAACCAACCAGAAACATATAACGATATTTTGGATTTTGATGGCTGTCCTGACAATGACGATTCAGCGATTGATTCAGACATGGACGGAATTGTAGATGTATCTGATGCATGTCCGCTAGAACCTGAAACATACAACCTTTTCAAAGACGGTGACGGCTGCCCTGATTTCTCCGAGTCTGTCCTCTCCTCTTACCTGTTCCCTGACACTGACGGCGACGGGATTGAGGACAGGTGGGATTCGTGTATTGACGAACCTGAAAACTATAATGACTTTCTAGATACTGACGGCTGCCCGGACGTTACAGGGTTTTCAAAACCTGCCTTGCCTGACTCTGACTATGATGGAATCCCAGACGAATCTGACATGTGTCCCACCATCGGTGAGAGATACAATCAATTCCAGGATGACGACGGCTGCCCTGACACCGTATCCTATGATTCATTTGGTGATGCTGATTTTGATGGAATAACTGACAATGTTGATGACTGCCCTACTGCTAGGGAAACTTATAACAGATTCCAGGATGATGACGGCTGCCCTGATCTGATTTTTGATAACAGAGTTGCTGTTGACTCTGATGGCGACGGAATTCCTGATACTGATGACCGGTGTCCTACTCAGCTTGAAACACCCAACGGATTCCAGGATGAGGACGGCTGCCCTGACCGATTCACATTTACGCTTGATTCAGACACGGACGGAATTATAGATGTGTCTGATGCATGTCCGCTAGAGCCTGAAACTTACAACTTTTTCCAGGATGATGACGGCTGCCCTGATGTGGTTGGCACCATTATTCCATCTTACCTCTTTGCCGATATGGACAATGATGGCATTGATGACAAAAAAGACGCATGCATTGATCAACAGGAGAACTTTAACGGATACCTGGACTGGGACGGCTGCCCTGATGTGTTGGTAGAGGCATCAGCGGCCATCCCAAGACCCGACTCTGATGATGATGGATACTATGATGCCATTGATTCATGTCCGACAAACCCAGAAACATGGAACAAATACAACGATCATGACGGCTGCCCTGATACTGCTCCAGAACAACAGAGATTTGTCCATGATAATGATCTAGATGGCATTCTCAACGATGAAGATTTGTGCCCTTCTGATCCTGAGGATTATGACGGTGACCGTGATTTGGACGGCTGCCCTGATTCCTAGCGGGGATATCTGTCAATATTTTTGACATACTAGATATATCGAATCTGTAATGTTCTAACATGCTTCCAAAGTTTTCCAGTCGGGCGTTTTTAGCTCCCATGGCAGGAGTCAGTGATCCCGCACTTCGTTTGCAGTGCAAGAAAATGGGCGCCGGACTGGTTGTTACAGAATTTACAAACATCCACAGTATTGTTGCAAAAGAGACCCAGCTCAAAGAAAGAATGAAGACCATTGAGGAGTTCATTGAATACTCTGATCAGGAGCGCCCTCTCTCAATCCAACTGTTCGGTTCTGATCTTTTGGCATTGGAAAAGGCAGCACAGATAGTAGAGCCTTTTTTTGACATCATTGATTACAATATGGGCTGCCCTGCACCGCATATTACCCAACAGATGGCCGGAGGCGCCCTGCTACAGGAAGTCAACCTGACTCAGCAGATCTTTCACACTCTGGTAAGTGCAGTAAAAAAGCCTGTGACGCTAAAAATTCGTTCAGGAGTCACAGATGCCAGCAAATTCCTCTTTAGGGAAATTGCAGGGATTGCAGAAGACGAGGGAATCCAGATGATTACCCTTCATCCGAGAACTGTAAGTCAGGGTTATTCTGGGACCGCCAATTGGGATCTGATCAAAGAACTAAAAGAGATTTCTGGCATTCCAATTGTTGGAAATGGCGATATTACAACTCCTGAGGATGCCAAGACAATGATTGATAATACTAATTGTGATTACGTCATGATTGGCAGGGGTGCGATGGGGAACCCCTTTATTTTTGAGCAGATCAATGACTTTTTGAAGACTGGCTCTTACAAGGAATATTCATTCCATGATAGGCTGGACTCTTTTTTTGATTACTTGCATCTCTCAAGTCAGTACAAGATCAAATTTGCAAACATCAAGGGCCAGGCCATGAGATTTACTAAAGGAATGAAGGGCGGCTCAAAACTTCGTTCAAAAATCACTCTCTCTACAAATATTGAAGAGCTAGAGAAGCTTATGCGTGATGCCTACGTGCAATCTTAGAGATGTTTTACGCCGGTTCAAATCTATTCATGCTTGCGTACTCTGGTGGGAGTCATCTGCAGCATGACGTAAAAGCAAGACCATGACATGGAATATCTGATAAAAACAAAAAAGCGTGTAACTAGTGCCTGTGAGGCATACATGTCTGCAAAAATTCTAAACGAGGGCTGCCTCATTGATTATGGCGTGTATCTCCGTCACTAGGGAATGGAATTAAGCACGTATTTCGTGCGCAAAATCATGATTTTACTCAGATGTAGCATAAGATCCATCCATGACAGGATTCAATCCGTCTGAATACATAGTAAATCTCTTATTGAATCAAATTATTAAAATTTATTGAATCAAGTCATTCTGTTAGCAATATCACTAATTTTAGTCGCTTCAACGGGTCTAGGATCATCTTATGCTCAAAATTATGATGATATTATACAAGGATGGGATGATTATGTCCAATCATACAAGGACTATGTAGAGGAATACCGAAAGTATGTGGAAAAATATGAAGATTATGTGCAAGAATACAAGAATTATATGCAAAAATACAAAATATGGGATGATAATGTCGCCAGCAGTCTAGAATCAGAGAATAAAGGTGTGAAATCTGAGTTTGTCATAATCAAATCAAAATTAAGCAAAATAGTGCTAGAAATTAAAACAGTGCCTGTCACCACGACCAAAGTTGTAGAACCTGCCACCAAACCCAAGACTGTAGAACTAACAGAGCCTGCCACCAAACCCAAGACTGTAGAACTAACAGAGCCTGCCACCAAACCCAAGACTGTAGAACTAACAGAGACTGCCACCACACCCAAAGTTGTAGAACCTGCCACCAAGCCCAAGACTGTAGAACTAACAGAGCCTGCCACCAAGCCTAAAACTGTAGGATCTAATCCAGCTATTGCACCACAAACAGGCAACTCTGCAGACACGACACCATCAACCAGCAACGAACCTATGGAATGGTATTATGAAGATGGAAGTTTGCAAGGACGTGAAGAATATTATGAGGATGGACAAAAGAAAAAGAAGACAGAATATGATGGCAAAACTATCAGTGTAGAAAAGCAGTGGTATGACAATGGACAACTGATGTCACACGTTGAGTATCATCATGATGGAAAACTGCGAGAAAAACATCAATATGATGAGAATGGAAAAAACACAACGTCCGTAAAATACTATGAGAACGGACAACTACAAGAAGATTATCAATATAATGAAAATGGAAATCCAAAGTTTTACAAAGAATATGCTGAGGATGGTGACTTAGATCAAGAAATATCCTATTATGAAAATGGAAATAAGAAATCACAAACAAAATATTTTTACGGAGAAAAAGGTCGTGTATGGGACTATTATGAAAATGGAAATAAAAAATTAGAGACAAACTATTCTTACGGAAAAATAGTTCGTGTATGGGAATATAATGAAAATGGTCAACGTATAAAGTATTATGATATGAATGGCAACCCTGCACCATTGGATATTGATACAACATCACCTAACATGTGGTATGACATAGATGGAAATTTGGAATATTATGAAGAATATTATGAGGATGGATCAAAGAAAAAACTGATAAAATATTCTGAAAATGGAAATATTAAAAGAGAAAACCTATGGCATGAGAATGGACAGCCAGCATTGACCCTCAGATATGATCGGACTGGACCACTGGAACGAGAATATCGAACTGATGAAAATGGAAAAATCCTAGTTGATGTATATTATCACGAGAATGGACAACTAAGGGCTGAATCCCTATATTATGAAAATGGTGAAAAGGAATTTGATAGCAAATATTATGAAAATGGTGAAAAGGAATCTGATAGCAAATATTATGAAAATGGTGAAGAGAACTCTTATAGCAGATATTATGAAAATGGTGAAAAGGAATCTGATAAAAGATATTATGAAGATGGGAGTTTGAAATCAGCATCCCATTATGATGAAAATGGAAATTTGGAATCAAAAATAGAATATGATGCCGACGGGCAACTAGAAGAGCTTCAATATCATGAAAATGGAAATACAAAGCTTCACAAAAAATATCATGATGACGGTAGCCTCTACACAGAAACATTCTATTATGAAAGTGGACGTACGAAATCTGAAATATATTATGATGCTAACGAACAAGTAGATAGTGTAAGAGACTATTATGAAGATGGCAACCATGTATCTTCTTATGACATATACGGCAACCCTGTACCACAACATCCTGACACAACATTACATAACACATTGTATGATAGAAATGGAAATGCAAAATATTCTGAAGAATATTATGAGGATGGATCAAAGAAAAAACTGATAAAATATTCTGAAAATGGAGGTATTAGTGAAGAAAACCGATGGTATGAGGATGGAAGTTTACAAGCACATGAAGAATATTATGAGGACGGACAAAAGAAAAAGATTACAGAATATCATCCAAATGGAGCAGTCACCGGAGAAGAAAAATGGTATGAGGATGGAACTCCAATGTCAACTCTTGGTTATAGTAATAATGGGCAACTGACCCGAGAATATCGAGTTGATGAGGATGGTACAGTCACAGTTAATGCATGGTATGATTCCGATGGGAGTTTAGAGGAAGTTGAAGAGCATTATGAAAATGGACAAATAAAAAAGAAGACACAATATCATGGTGATGAAACTCTCCGTCAAGAAGAACAATGGTATGAGAATGGACAAGTAATGTCATACATTGAGTATTATCAGAACGGACAACTGCAACACCAATATCAAAATGATGAGAATAGAAAAAACACAATGTGGGTAAAATACTATGAGAACGGACAACTACAAGAAGACACTCGATATCATGAAAATGGAAATCTAAAGTTTCACAAAAAATATCATGAGAATGGTGACCTAGACCGAGAAACACACTATCATGAAAATGGAAATGAGAAATCAGACATATCTTATGGTACTAACGGACAAATAAACAGTGCGTGGGACTATTATGAAAATGGTCATCCTGTATTTTCTTATGATGAAAATGGCCACCCTACGTCATTGGATGCTGATACAACATCACCTAACAATGAGCCTAAAACATGGTATTATAGAAATGGAAATTTGCAAGCACATGAAGAATATTATGAGGATGGTTCAAAGAAAAAGCTGACACATTACCTTGATAGTGGTAGTGCATATAGTAGCATTACTGGATATGAAGTAACACAATGGTCTGAGGGAGGAGATCTAACGTCTAGAATCAAGTATTATGAGGGAGGAGAAATAGACGTTGAATATAGACTTGATGAGAATGGAAAAGTCATAATTGACATAAGTTATTATGAGAATGGACAAATATTCAACGAATACATATATCATGAAAACGGTGAAACGAAATCTTATAACGTCTATTATAGAGATGGGACCATGAAGTCAGAATCCCATTATGATGAAGATGGAAATTTTGAATCAAAGAAAGAATATGATGAGAGCGGGCAACTAAAATGAGATTTTAAATCCATGCCTTTTTTTATTTTAAATTAATACTGGGTTTATCGGTTTAATCATATCTAGTTGGTACACCATAATTTCTGGATTGAGCATGAATTAAGTACGTATTTCGTGTGCAAAATCATAATTTTACTCTCAGATGTGACCGGAGATCCATCTGTGACAGGATTCAATCCTTTTGAATACATAGTAAATTTCTTATTGAATCAAATCATTAAAATTTATTGAATCAAATCATTCTGTTAACCGTATCGCTAATTTTAGTTGCTTCAACGGGTCTAGGATCATCTTATGCTCAAAATTATGACGATATTATACAAGGATGGGATGATTATGTCCAATCATACAAGGACTATGTAGAGGAATACCAAAAGTATGTGGAAAAATATGAAGATTATGTGCAAGAATACAAGAATTATATGCAAAAATACAAAATATGGGATGATAATATCGTCAACAGTCTAGAATCAGAGAATAAAGGTGTGAAATCTGAGTTTGTCATAATCCAATCAAAATTAAGCAAAATAGCGCTAGAAATTAAAACAGAGCCTGTTACCACGCCCAAAACTGTAGAACCTGCCACCAAACCCAAAACTGTAGAACCAACAGAGCCTGTTACCACGCCCAAAACTGTAGAACCTGTCACTAAACCCAAAACTGTAGAACCAACAGAGCCTGTTACCACGCCCAAAACTGTAGAACCTGTCACTAAACCCAAAGTTGTAGAACCTGCCACCAAACCCAAAACTGTAGAACCAACAGAGCCTGTTACCACGCCCAAAACTGTAGAACCTGCCACCAAACCCAAAACTGTAGAACCAACAGAGCCTGTTACCACGCCCAAAACTGTAGAACCTGTCACTAAACCCAAAACTGTAGAACCTGTCACTAAACCCAAAACTGTAGAACCAACAGAGCCTGCCACCACGTCTTCTATTGTAGAATCTAATCCAGATACTGCACCACAAACAGGCAACTCTACAGACACAGCACCAACATCATCAACCGGCAACGAACCTGTAGAATGGTATTATGAAGATGGAAGTTTGCAAGGACGTGAAGAATATTATGAGGATGGACCACTAATGCTGTCCATTTATTATTATCCGAATGGACAACTACAAGAAAAATATCAATGGGATGAGAATGGAGAAAACACAGTATGGATAAGATATTATGAGAACGGACAACTACTAGAAGAGTATCAATATTATGAAAATGGAAATAACAAGTTTCACAAAAAATATTATGAGGATGGTAACCTCGACATAGAAATACTCTATTATGAAAATGGAAATGAGAAATCAGAAAGACGTTATGATCCTAACTTACAAGTGTATTATCTACATCATTATTATGAAAATGGTAAATATGTATATTCTTATGATAAACATGGCAACCCTGCACCACAACATACTGACACAACATCACCTAACACATGGTATTATCAAAATGGAAATTTGAAATTATATGAAGAATATCATGAGGATGGATCCGTGAAAAAGGAGATAGTATATTATGAAGATGGGGGTATTGATGAAGAAAACCAATGGTTTGAAGATGGACAACGAATGTCGTCCATCGGGTATTATCCGAATGGACAAATGCTAGATAAGAGTCAATATGATGAAAATGGAAAAAAATTAGTTGATGTATATTATCATGAGGATGGGCAAATAAGGTATGAATTCCTTCCTCATGAAAATGATGAAAAGAAATCTGATGACAGATATTATGAAGATGGAAGTTTGCAAGTACATGAAGAATATCATGACGATGGAAGTTTGCAAGTACGTGAAGAATATTATGAAGATGGACAAAAGAAAAAGAGGACACAATATCATCCAAATGGAACCATCATTGACGAAGAACAATGGCATCCAAATGGTGTTCGGATGTCATTCATCAGTTATCATCTTAATGGACAACTAAGAAGTGAATATAGACTTGATGAGAATAGAAAAATCATAATTCATAGATCGTATTATGACAATGGGAATTTAAAGACAGTTCAAGAACGTTATGAAAATGGAGAATATAAAAAGAGGACACAATATTATGATGATGAAACTCTCTATATCGAAGAACAATGGTATGACAATGGACAATCAATGTCGTACATTGTGTATTACCAAAATGGACAAATGGAAGAAAAATATCAATATGATGAGAATGGAAGAGTTCTGTTTAAAGCAGGTTATCATGAAAATGGAGAAATAAGTTACGAATTAACATCTTATGAAAATGGAAATCGAAAGTCTTGGCAAACATATTCTGGGGATGGCCACAAAAAAATACACTATTATGAAAATGGACATGAGAAATCTCAAATATATTATGATGCTAACGGACAAATAGATAATGCATGGGACTATTATGAAAATGGTCAGTATGTATCTTTTTATGATATAAATGGCAATCCTATACCATTGGATGCTGATATAACATCATCTAATATCTGGTCTGATCCTGTACCATTGGATATTGATACAACATCACCTAACAGATGGTATGATAGAAATGGAAATTTGCAAAATTATGTAGAATATTATGAGGATGGATCAAAGAAAAAGCAGATAACATATTATGAAAATGGAGATATCAAAATAGAAGATCAATGGCATGAGAATGGACAACTAGTATCGACCATCAATTATGATCAGAGTGGACAAATAAGTCATGAATCTTTATATCATGAAAATGGTGAAATAAAAATTTATAACGTTTATTATGAAGATGGGACTTTGAAATCAAAATTCCATTATGATGAAGATGGAAATCTGGAATCAAAGAAAGAATATGATGAGAACGGGCAACTAAAATGAGATTTTAAATCCATGCCTTTTTTTATTTTAAATTAATACTGGGTTTATCGGTTTAATCATATCTAGTTGGTACACCATTTTCTGGATTGAGCATTCTGCCTGGAATCACAAGTTCACCTGTGACTATGGCCATATCAGTCCGTATTTGTTTATGATATATTGAAATTTTATGTTGAATTTTCAGATGAATTGGACTATTCTTATATATTCCAAGATCCTATTTCAAGCATGAAAATAGGAGTCAGATCATAATTGGCCACAGCCTACGTTCTCATAAACTGTGAGCTGGGTTCTGAAGAAGCAGTCATCTCAGAACTAAAATCAATTGAAGGTGTCGTTGAAGTGCATGGTACCTTTGGAGCGTATGATATTTTAGCAAAAGTCCAGTCAAGTCAAGTCGAAGCATTGCGTGAGACTATAACTTGGAAGATAAGGAAGATCCCAAAAATTCGCTCAACATTGACCCTGATGGGCATTGAAGGCCAGCAGTAACTTCCCAATGTCATCTGTTTTTATACTTTGATTGCAACACTGTACCATCCCTTCTAAGACACGTTCCCCCAAAGGGACAACGACCTGAGAGGAACAGTGAATCCTCTCAGCAGTATTTTTTGCATGACTCTGGTTTTAGATGTGATGGCTCATTGGTTTACAGTTTGGGCACATGCAGCAAACCGTGATTTTTCATTAATCTATACGCACATATCTTGATAAAGAAAATGATTAGAGGGCCTCAGAACCGCTCTTTTTAGATGATATGTTCAGAACGTTATCCACACTAGACACAATAACAATTCCATCCCCGCCATTTCCTGTATAAGCTGCATCAGAGATTGCTTTGGAAATCTTTTCCACTTCTGAGTCATCTACAATTGTGCTTATCGTGGCAACTTCATTGTATTCTGCAGTGACAGTACCTGTTCCTCTTCCAGATCTAATCTCTTGTCGAGTTCCAGAACCTCTGCCTTTTCCTTCCAGGATGGTAAATCCTCCAGCAATACCACTTATTGCCTCTGTTACCATGCCAATTTTGGTTGCTTGAACAGTTGCTTCAATTCGTTTCATTTGCATTGATTCTTTTGTGTCGCTTAAAAAAGATCATATGTTTTTATTCAAATTTTATGATACTATGGAACCTAGCTGGTTATGTCATAATCCACCTCACCTTTTTAGTGCATAAGAAAAGTAAGATTATGAAAAGTGATGAAAAGAGATCTCATAGACTCAACTATCTTTTGAAATGCTACCTGATGAATCCCAAGGAAAACGATCTATATCAGAGAGCAAAGCAGATGGGTGTCACTGATTCCACAGCCAAGGATTACATCAGAACCGTCATAATTCAAGCGCAAAAAATCTGTGCAAAGTAGCTTTTTAACATATATTCATAAATAATCAATTGACAAGTAAATACACATGGCAGATTCGATCCTGGATGATGCAAAGGCGCTTTTGGATAAGGACTTTGGGGATGATAGAATTCTAAAGCAAATTTGCAGAGCGTGTGAAAATAATGAAATAATTAGCAATTATGAAAGAAACTATGTCAAAGAATTGGCTGAAAAACATCTGGAGAAAAAACCAGAGTTCACTGAAACACATGTTCAGGAAACACCGTTGATTCCCGATGTTGTAATTCCCAACACACAGCAAACCATGCAAGCACAATCATATCCGACCGTTGCACCAAGGATAGCTCGCTCAAGATTGAAGAACAAAAAAATCATGTTCGGCATTGTCGGACTGGCATTGATAGTTATCGTTACGGCGGCCGTATCCTTTAGCGGTTTTACCATTGATATTGGAGATATTGACCCCGTCAGACCCTCATCTTCATTATCTGTCCAGACTGATTTAGGATTATACAACAACAAGGATCTGATTTCAATTAATGGCGCCTCTGACACTGCCGGGACTGTCACCCTCTCGATAGTAAACCCAGACAACAAACTTGTGTGGACCGAACAGATCTCCTTGAAGAGTGATGGGAGCTATTCCACATTGACCATTGCAGGAGGTTCAGATTGGGAAAAGTCTGGAGCCTACGCCCTCAAAGTGGACAATGGCAGAGACACAGAATCTATTGCATTCTCATTTACTGCGTGATCCGTCCCAAGCTCTTTCCGGTGCGAATCTGCCAAACCTCATAGTTTCCCCATGCTGATCTGATGTGCTGAGGATGCACCGAATCCCTCGTATCTATTGTGTCATTCCCACATGTCTGCTGATTTTCCTGATTTGAAAAATACATGTAGCAGAGTCTGGCTGGAAAGACCAGCATTCACATACCATACAATACCTTGGGGATCGCGTTTGGTTTTTTATTCAGTTTTTTTTAGCATGCCAGTCTCATCGTTTACCAAATCCCGACAATACCAGGGAGCATCGATGGAATCCTCCTCATACCAATTCAATCTTTTCCCATCCTGAGGCATTGCCACGACTGCCTGGAGCATGTGCGTACAAATTTGAATCAAAAAATATGGCGCCTCTCTCTTGGGCTTTACAGAACCTGTTTTGGGATTGGATGGAATATTATCCCCATTATGCTGCATGAATCAAATGACCTGCCTCACAGGAAAGATATCCTCTGAACCCTCTGCCCAGACGATAAGGGACTGCGTGAAATTTCAGTAAAACCATCTATTTCTTGGCCTATCTGCAGAAAAACTCATCTCCTGTTCCCTTGTACAGTACAAAATATTCGTCCTGGTTCTTCCTGTCTTTTTTTGCGTTTAGGGCCTCCTGATACATTTCAAAGTGCTCCACTAGATACAGCTGATTGCCTGTATCTGCAAAGTAGTCTATCCCGACCAGGTTAAACCCCTTCTCGGGGGTCAACCGCATCTTTTGCTCTTTAAAAATATCTTCAGTCAATCTCACAACTAAACGTCATTGATCATAAATCATCAGGCTCTTCTCTTCTAATAGGGCATGCAAATTATGTACAGAACGATAGACATCTGTCTCCTTCTTTGCCCCCGTACAGACCAGCTTTCCTGATGCAAATAGCAGTATCACCGTCTTTGGATCCAACATCCTGTGAATGAGTCCTGGAAACTGCTCTGGTTCATACATGCTTCTAGCCAGAGTTCTGGCAGCCTTCTCCAGATGGATCTTCCCGCCGAGATTAATTGAGGCCACCATGTTTTGGACTGTGATCACTGCGTCCTTCTTTATCTTGATCTTGCCTTTTCTTAATTTCTGAACAACCGTGTTGACTGCCTTTATTGCCATGTCTTCGGATTTTGCTCCGGTGCATACCATCTTGCCTGTTCTAAAGATCAGCGTTGCGGTTCTGGGGTTGGTCAATCTGAAGACGAGTCCTGGAAACTGCTCCGGATGGTACTCTGTCTCTGGAAACTTTTTAGTAATTTCAACAAGATCAATCTTTTGATCCACTGATGCAGATGCAACAACATTTTCAACGCTGACAATGGGCTTTGTCTGTGGCATTGAGGGTCTTTATATACAACCTGTATATATACTAGTCAAATTTTTTTCCAAATTTTGAAATTTTCTAATGACGTCCAATCCACTGGTATCTGTATTCCTCATCGATGATGTCTGCAACAATCTCGGTGTCCTTGGTTTTTGTTTTTGGAATATCTGCATCAAAGAATCCCAGCTGGCCCTTCCATGGGATCGAAACTCTCAACTGCTTTGCATTTTTTAGCAAAAACCCAAAAGTTTTGCCTTGAAATTTTCTCGATGCAAAATGAAACTCTTTATCCAACTCTATCTCTTTTGCCGAGTCGTATTCTTTTACATCGTAAATCTGGACCCTTCCGATGATTGCACCTGTCACGAACTTTTTGTCAATTTTTAACCTCCTTGAATCACCGGTCCTTACCTTCAATGGTGCATGGACCAGAAACTCTCCACGATAATTTGTATTCCAGCTTCTCAGTTCTATGCTCTTTTTTCCTGAAACAATCAAGTCAGCAAATGGTTGAGATACTGAAAGGCACTTCAAGATCTACTCTGTGGCCGCTTTGACGAACTGGCCTGGATTTTTCCCTATCCCTTCAGGCAAGTTTGTTATGCCGCCATTCAAACTCTCAGTTGTTATTCCCTTGCTTGCAAGTACTTTTGCAGTCATCAGTGACGTGTTTCCGGCCATGCAGATCAACAGCGACTTTTGCTTCGAGCCCTCCAGATCCCTGCCCAGCTCGTCTGGAATCTGCTGTGTCGATAGCAGCTCGTTGATGGTGCTGGCTTTGGGTATGACTATTTTTTCCTTATCAATACCCAAGGATTTGGCAATGATCTCGACTCCCTCCTCCTTTGGGGTGTATTGGGGATGGACCCAGATTACCTTGTCGTATTCATCAACGCTGGCTGCTGCCTCCTCCAATGAGACCTGCATGCGCTTGTTAGATGAGACTGCCTCTAGGTTCTTCCTGTACTTTTCTATGCCGTCGGCAACCACAACTATGAACTTGCCCTTCTCACCGTCACTTGCCATCTCCAAAATGGCATACAGTGCAAGTGCCGTGCTCTCACCAATATTGTGGCCCTTATCCACGAAAAATTTAAGCAGATGCTTTGCCTGTCCAAAATCAACCTCATGTTCTGCAGCATAGGCATCCGGATTGTACATCTTTAGTCCCTCCGTCTTTGCCCTTGTCCTAATTCCTGCCACATCTTGGCCCGGAATTGGAAACACCACGTGAATTGCCTTTCTTTCATACTTTTTACTCATATAGTCGCTCAACCCGCCAGAGGTGCCACCTGTTCCAAAGGAGCAGAATATCCTATAATCTTGCAGCGAGTCTCCATGCTCACGCAGCTGCTCGTCGATCTCCACGGCAGTAACTGTCCTGTGCGCATCAATGTTTAACTCGTTGTCGTACTGTTCCGGACAAAAGCAGTCATATATTTTTGAAAGCAGTTTTGCCAGATTGATTATATCCTGTGCTGCCAGCAGTGCCTCAATTTTGGAGATTGCCCCATCATACACTGCAGGCTCAAAACCCAGTTCCACTAGCTGGGAGCGAATGTTTACTGCAGTTGCCTTTGCAACTAGCGCATCTGCATCACTGTCCTTCATTCCCGGGGCAGGACAGATGTCCATGTCAAGATCTATTATCTGAATATTCTCATTTCTCAACTCCTTAAAGACCCCCTCCTGCAGTTTTCTTGAAACCAGTGAGACAACCCTCACTCCAAGTCTTGACATCTGTCCGAGTGCTATCCCGAAATTCCCCGATGTCGCCTCAATTATCGTCTGACTCTCCCTTAGCTTTCCTGTCTTGATTGCATCATGTATGATGTGGATGGCAGGCCTGATCTTGATTGAACCTGACACCAGGTCCGCATCAAACTTTCCATATATCCTCAAATCCAAATCTGAAATATCCAACTTGTAGACGCTTTTTGCGCATTCCTTAAAATCACTGGTAAGATCAGTCAGCGGCGTTGCGTTGACTATCTTGCCCTCCTTCAAATGGGGAACCTTGCTCCAAATCTCCCGCTCAAACTTTTCTAGCAGCTGCCTATCAATACCGTCCTCTGACATCTCTCTAGGGGCAGTCGATCCTCTGCTCATATAAAATATCTGATGAAGTATGGGACGGCCTGATTTTTAAATCAGACATCCAGGATGCCAATCACCTTGTTTGGTATGTCCTTTAGTCTGCTGACTGCCATGGTCTTGTCATATCCCAGATGCCTCAGGTTGCCGGCTATGGTGGTGGCCCTGATTGTATTGGGACCCAGTCCTAGGGCAACCATGCTGATTCCCAGTCCTTTCAGCGACTTGGTCATGCTTCTGACTGCATCGGGGTCTGATGGTTCCCCGTCAGTGAGTGTCAGGAAGATATCCGGCCTCTTTGACTGCAAAGTTGGAAACATCTTGTCATAGACCTCGGCTAGCGGGGTTGAACCGTTGGCGACAATCTGTGCCAGTCTCTTTGCAGTGATGCTGTTCCACTTTACGTTTTCAGACTTTATCAGCCAGCAGACCATCGATCTGTTCTCTGTACTAAATGCGTACACTGCAAACTTTACTTTGAGAAACGACAGCACCTCGCAGAGTGCCAGGGTTGCCTTTTTGTACTCGATAGCATCTGATGCAATGCTTGATGAGTGATCCAGGAGGATCACAATCTTTGTCTTGATTGATTTTTTGATGTCCGTAAAAAACGGCTCGTGATCCTCTATGTAGCTCTCCTCGTCAAACTCATCGCCTGAACTCAGGTGCTGCTCCTTCCAGCCCGTCTTCCACTCCTTGAACTTTGTCTTCAGCCCGTTAACCAGGCTCATGTCGTATATTGCCGTCTCATCGACGTTTCTTGTTGATGGGACCTGAATTCCTACAGACTCTGTTGCCAGCCCCTTGTTCTCTGTCCTCTTGTTCTCATCTAGCAGTACCTTGTACTCGTCATAGACATCATCGCCGCGGACTACTGATGCCGGATCAGCAGTACCCAGATCACCCTGCTTGTTTTTGGAGATCACCTTGAGCACCTTTAGCAGTTCCTCCTCTGAGAGTGCCATTCCTGCCTTCATAAACGGCAGGGATATTGGAATTGTCAGCAGCGAGTCAATATCCAGTATCTTTATAATTTTGCCGACATTTTTTTCAATCCAGTCAGTACCATGCTCCTCCCTGATTGCCTGGCTGACTATTGCCCTTGCAAATTCCGATGCCTCCCTTATCTTTTCAAAGCTGCTTGCCTGAATCTCACCCTTTAGTGCGCCAAACATGAAATGCTGATAAAATGCCTCCACAATCCTGGCTTTTCCATAAACTGTGTGCAGCTGCGGCCTTGAGACAAGCATGTATGTGTAGTTGAAGATGATCTCATCATCCATGCCTCTCCATATCCCCCTTCCCAATTTTTCAACCCTTTGGGTCTCCATCGTGTTGAGGATGAATCCAAATGCGTGATCGTTGCTGAGAATCTTCTTGCAGTATCTTATCCTCATGGCCTCATACCACAGTGACGTCCTAAACTGGCGGTACTTTTGAAAGTCACTGCCGATCCGCTTCTCCATCGGAGTCAAAATCACCTTGTTCTCATTTAGCCGCGTCCTAGTCTCTGCCTTGTCTGAAATCTCCACTGTGATGGTATCATTCTCAGACCACCTTCTGAGAAGAAACGTTGCTATCTCCACCAGGGAGTCGTTTTGCAGTCGGATTGCCTGCATTTAGCTTCCAAACATTGAT
The DNA here is from genome assembly GCA_965206745.1 of Candidatus Nitrosopumilus sp. Lineage (GTDB taxonomy): Archaea > Thermoproteota > Nitrososphaeria > Nitrososphaerales > Nitrosopumilaceae > Nitrosopumilus. The sequence goes on from OZ242220.1 coordinate 342,590, forward strand.
GCTATGATGTCGCTTACTTTTTGGTACTCTATGTCCCCCCACTGCGTATAGACATTTCCAAAAACAATCTTGGCCACCTGCTTTGGTGCCATTCCCTTATCCAACAATTTAGCAAAAGCAATAGTCTCCCTCAAGCTAGGGGAGTAAAACAGCTCCTCGACTGCGGCTGCCTGCCTTAACGTGTTTGCCAGTCTGACTGCCTGGACTATCTCTGACTCGTGGTTCCCTGAGACATATTTTTTTACAATCTCAAGCTCTATGTCTTCTGGAGGATACTCTAGCCTGATTCGTACTGGAAACCTGCTGAGCAGTTGGGGCGGCAGCTCCTTTGTACCGCTGTGCGATAGCGGATTAATTGTTGCAACTACAAACCAGCCCTCCTTTGCCTTGACCACCTCGCCTGCCGACTCTTTTAGCACAATCTGACGTCTGTCATCTAGTGCCTCGTCTAGTCTTAGCAGGACATCGGCCTCTGCTGAATTAATCTCATCTAGATACAGGATATCCCCGCTCTTCATTGATCTGACTAGCAGGCCCTCATCAAAGCTGACTGTTCCGTCTGTCAGCGTCTTGGTGCCGACCAGGTGACTCTCTCTGGTTCTGAGGCTAAAGTTGATGGATCTCAGGTTGACATTCTTGCTTGCCGCAAAGTCCCTGACCAGGGACGTCTTTCCAGTTCCCTTCGGACCTATTATGAGTACAAAAAGACCTGCCTCGTATGCCTTGTTGAGAATCTGAACCGAGTCATTCCAATCAAGATACTGTGCCTCCTCCAAAGTACGTTTTCAATGATTAAGACAATATTTAATATTAGATCTTTGCATCAAATGCCTCTATTTTGATAAAGGCCTGCTCAAGTCTCTTGTGCAGCGTCTTGTTCCAGCCGTCAAATCCTGAGGGATCCTTTGGATAGTCGTTGTAGTGCTCAACTAGCCACTGGTTTTCCTTGGTTGTATATCTGAGCCCGTCTGCAACTGTCTTGTTCATCGCGCCTCTGATTATCATTCCGATCTTTCCCAGTCCTGAAAAGTCAGGATGCTCGCCCTTGCTGATTGACTCTACATCCATGTTTCCCAGAAAGTGCTTCATTCCATAGCTGATCTGCTCATTGGACATTTGCTGGATCAGGCGCCTGAATATCTCAAGGCCTGCAGTCTTGTATCCGTACTCTTTGATATAGTCCAGGTTGTACTGCCAGAGGCCTGCCTCAGAGACGTCATCTGCCTCCAGTGCGCATGCGACATTGTTTCCAATAATCGTACCTGCAATCAGGGCAGGACCGATGCCGCCTGCATCAATTGGCTTTGGCATCCATGCAGAATCACCGACCATCATGTATCCCCCTGACACCATGCAGTCATTCTGTCTTCTAACTGAAACCTGGAATATTCCTGAATTATTATTGATGTCTTGCGATTCCTCTGATAGTTTGGCATTCTTGATTGCAATGTTTCTGTGAAGGTACTCCTTCATCAGTGACTCGACATTGTCTTTTTTGCCCAGCCTCTTGTTCCTCCTATCCAAAAGTGTCTTCTCAACGCCCAGCCCTATGTTCACTTTGGTATCGCCCTTTGGAAACACCCATCCGTATCCGCCTGGTGCGATGTCCTGATCCAAATGAATGATGCAGTAGTCCGGATCAAACTCTGCAAGATCTTTCTGCCCCTTTTCAAAATGCATGATGTACCTTCCAGTTGATTCCAAATCCCTTCTGTCGATTCTCTTTTCAACCTTGGTGGAATTCTTCAGCCCGTTTCTGAGCGTCGATGTAACTCCCGTTGCATCAATTACGATTCTTGATGTTTTTTTAAACGGCTGCTTTGTCTTGTTGTCCACACCCTGCACTCCGACTGCCTGCTGTCCCTCATAAATCAGACCTGTAAGATTAATCTCATACTCGTACTCTATGCCCATCTTCTTGCATCTCTGATTCTGGATCTCTGGCAACTTTTGACGGTTCAGCATAAATCCTGCACCGTCAAACGGGATTGCAGTCTCCTTGTCCGGTGAGAATGCCATGACACCCTTGACATCGTGCTCAATCTCGGGTCTGGTCCATTCGATCTTGATTCTCTCTGTCATAAAGTCGACTGCCTCCTTGGAGCATGCGTCTCCGCAGACCCATCCTGCAAGTGACTTTCTACCCGGAAGAAACTCTGTATTTCTATCGGCAACTAGGATTTTCAGATTCTGATTCGAATAGTGAGAGATGGCCTGTGCTGTAATGGTGCCTGCAAGACCCCCGCCTGCAATTATAACGTCATAGTCTGCCACGCTATTGAGGTCTGTCTATCCGTATTTAAAATAATACCGTCAAGCAAATGACTCAAAATCAATCAAAGGGTCGGTTCGTCGCGGCCTCTTCAAAGCTTTCGCTCAGACTGGAGCGGCTGTTATCTCCTCATTCCCAAGTTGTATGGCCCCTTGTTCCTATTTAATCTAGGCAGTCCGAAAAGATCTCTGTGAATATTTTGACCGTGTCTTTCTTGTTGTAAATGGGCGTGTGAATTCTCAATTTTACCGTGTCCTTCTTGCTGACCCTCAGATTGCCCTTGATCAGTTCCTGCTTGTCCAGTCTCATATGGAACTTTGAATCCTCGACCCGCTGCCCGATTTCACAGACCAGCTCACTGACTTGTTCTGCTGGCAGCACCTCAATTATCCTGTCCATCAAATTCTGAGCATGCCTCTTGGCAACCCTTGCCTTTAACATGGTGATTGGATTCTCATAATGTCCCTGCATCTGCTCAAGTGCAAAGTCATCCTCCTTGAGATTCAGAACATTCTCAAAGGACTCGAGGATCTTTGCAACATCCTCTGTTGCGTGAAGAATCACATCTATTGAAATCTCAATCTTGCGTGCCATGATGTAAAGGATGACTCTGTTATGCTTCTAGTAGTTTTGTTTCCTTGTCTGCAGTCCTGATGAGCTTGACCTTCTCCAGACCCACGTGTCTTACCCTGATTACCTTCTTGAATGCGGCCATGATGTCCGAGTTGATCTTGCTGTAGCATGTTGCTTGGACAAACTGCTCGATTGTCATCTCTGGAATTGTCTTGTTAATCACGTCTCTGGCAATCAGTCTGAGCGCATGCTGTCTGGACGTGTTTAGCTGTCTGTGTGTTAGGGCAAGCAGCTTGATTCTAAAGATGTAGCCGTCCTTTGTCTTGATGTCGATGATAAAGTTGACCTTTGATGAGCCCCTTCTTACCAGGCTGCGCAAGAACTCTTTTGAATACTCGTATCTCTTGAAGATTGTCATTGCCTTGTCGCCTTCAACCTTGTTGATTTGAAAATAGATTTTATATTGATGCTGTGAAGGATCCCCCTTTAGAATGTCATACAGTGTAACCTCCATCACCCTGCCTGCCGCATTTGCATCATCTGTAATCGGAACATATCCAATTGGGACGTTGTTAAATGAATCCGGTGCATAGACTGTGACCCAGCGTTTCTCCCGCCACTTGTCCTTTACCCGACCTTTTCTACGTGCCAATTATTAACGACCTTTAAATCCAAAATATAAGGGTATGTTGCTAGATCTCTTTCTGATCCCCCATGTAGCTCTGCAAAACCTTGGGAATTCTAATGTGACCATCCCCAGTCTGGAAATTTTCCATAATTGAGACCATGACCCTCGTAGTAGCTATCAGGGTGCTGTTTAGGGTGTGTACGTACTGTGTATCCTCGTTTGTCTTGTCTCTGAACCTGATCTTCAGCCGCCTTGCCTGATAGTCTAGACAGTTTGAGCACGAGACGATCTCCCTGTATGCGTTTTGGCCTGCCATCCATGCCTCGATATCGTATGTCTTGGCAGAGACCTTTCCCATGTCCCCTGATGATAGCAGCATGACTCTGTGCGGTATCTCCAAACTCTGATAGAACTCTTCGGCAACTGCCAGCATTCTTTCATGCTCCTTTTGGGACTCTTCAGGCCTTGAAAATACAAACTGCTCAATCTTGTCAAACTGGTGAACCCTAAAGATCCCTTTCTGGTCCCTTCCATGGGCACCTGCCTCTTTTCTAAAGCACGGGCTGACCCCTGCATATCTTAACGGCAGATCCCCGCCTTCGAGGATCTCCTTTGCCCTCATTGCCGCCATGGCGTGCTCTGATGTTCCAATCATGTATAGATCCTCATCCTCAATCTTGTAGATGACCTCCTCAAAGTCATCGGCAATCACTGCCCCCTCCATGGATTCACGATTGATCATGTATGGGGGCTGGACGAGCTGGTACTCTTTTTTTGCCAGAAAATCCAGTCCGTAGTGGATCAGCGACTGGTTCAGTCTTACAAGATCGTTTCTCAGGTAATAGAATCTGGCACCTGCCACCTTGGCTGCCCTTTCAAGATCCACCAAGCCCAGCTTCTCTGAGATGTCTATGTGGTCACTTATCTTAAAGTCAAACTCTGGAACCTTCCCCCATCTTCTGATCTCCCTGTTTGCACTCTCTGCTCCCACGGGAACTGATTTGTCAATCATGTTGGGGATGGCAAATGCCAGTTTAGAGTACGTACCCTCAATCTCTGCCTGCTCTGACTCTAGCTTTGCAAGCTGCGATGAGACATTCTTCATTTCAGAGAGGATTGATGCTGCATCCTGGCCTGCCTTTTTTTTCTGAGAAATCTCCAGTCCCATCTGGTTCTTCCTTTTTCGCAGTTCATCAGTACTGATTATCAGTCTGTGTCTTTCCTTGTCTGACTCTATCAGCTGGTCCAGGTCAAAGTCGACATCCCTTGCCTTGAGCATGTCCCGGATGATCTGTGGCTTTTCTTTGAGCAGTTTTGGATCCAGCATTACTCTATCACCTTTAATGCCACCTGGATATGTTCCATCACTTCATCAACCGTACTGGTCAGCTGCTTGATATTCTTTTTACCCTGAAAATTAAAGACCAGCCTGTTATCTGCATCCTCAATATGCAGGCTCAGTCCGTCTGGAAAATCCACGTTATCTGGCTCCAGAGCTCTCCTTACTGTTCTGGCCTTCTCTTTTGATATGTTACTGAGAGTTACCTGTACTTGACACGTTAACGACATTTACTTCTAAATAGTTGAGGAACTCATCTAATTTGTCTTTAGTTATCTTTGCCCCGGCAGCTGCATTGTGGCCTCCCCCTATGCCGTCAAATTTCTCAGCACCCGTCCTCATGATCTCGCTGAGATTGATATCTGATGCGCATCCAAAGGATTTTCTTGATGAGAACTTTATCGTGTTCTCCTCTGCCTTGGTTCTCAATATTATGATCTTCCCTGAGTTTTTCGGTGATCCTGCAATTAATGATGAGATCGTTCCAGTCATCGTCTCTGGGACTATCCCCTCCCCGTTTACCATTATGCACGTCTTGCTTTCAGAGACCCTCCATCTCTCATTTGATAAAATATTCATGTACTCTCGGATCATCTTTCTATAGTCTGTCAGAATGGTTTCTGCCTCCCTTAGGATCTTGTCCCTGTCCCCCATGCAGACTGCCATTCCGACTCCCGAACGGTTGATCCTCCCGCATGAGTTTAGCATGGTTGAAAACTCCCTGCCATCCCTTAGGAAACTCCTGCTGTCCTCCCTTGGGAACGTATAGGTGTACCCGATCAGCTCTGACATTATCTCACCGGTGTCTTGTCCGGATGCAAACTTTACAATCGATTCAATGACCTGCCTTTTTTCATCCTCGTTTAGTTCGGCAGGCACCCTCCATCTTCCCTCCTCCTTGAGATTGACTCCAGAGGAGTTTAGCACTGAAAGGCACGTGTCCCTGTTCCAGGTCAGTCCTTCAATAAACGGCTGTGATGTAAATGCCAGGGCATCCACAAGCGGTCTTGTCTCCCTTCCCACCAGCAGCAGATCCAGATCAACATCGACCAGGCCAAGCTCTTTGGCAGTATTGACAATCTCAAAATTTTTACCGGTAAATGACTTTCTCTCTCCCTGGTCCTGCCTATCGCCCAGTGCTGAAACGACTGCAATTGCAGAGAGATCCGAGTTTCTCTCATCAAGTGCCATCGATGCAAGGTATGCCATTCCTCCTGCACAGACATCGACTCCCCCGTCGATGCCGTACTTCCATGAGTTTATGACGTTTTGATTCTCAATCTCCTCGTCTGGAATCTGATGATGATCCAAGACTATCCAGTCATCCCCCAGTGTCTTATCCAATTCTCCTGCAAAGCCTCCTGCCAGATCAGTCACTATGTGAAAATCCCGAGAATCTGTCCTGAAGGATTCCAGAACATTTCTGCTAAACTCCTTTGATGTCCTTACCGTACAGTTGGCACCTGCCCTGATTAGGGCCTTGGTGATGATGCTGCCTGATGTCAGTCCGTCGCAGTCAATATGGGTTGTAACTGATATGGATTTTTTTGACTTTATGCAATCTAGAACTCTGTCCTTGAAAAATGAAAGTGATTCGTCAAGTGATTTTGTCATTATTTTAGTTGGGCAACCACGGATTTATACTTCCATGTTTTAGAAATCCTTCCAATTCTTTTGTAGTAGACTGATAGTCTGTGGACCTTGGCCTCAATTAACTCCAAAGATCTGACGTTTCTATTGTCCCCCTTGTTCTCCTTGAGGTGCCTTTGAAGACCCACTGCTTTTCTAACAATATTTTCAAGGTCTTCGGGCATTTCGGCTTTTAAATCATTCTCCTCTAAAATCTGATCCATGCTCTTTTTGGTTACTGACTTTACCAGGGGAATGGAATGCTGATCTCTTAATTTAATTCCAATCTGACTGGGAGTCAGACCGTCTTTAGAATACTTTACTATCAATTCTTCAATCTCTGCAGGGCTCTGTGTGACCCATGAGGGCGTACGAAGCGTCGCCGGCCTAATAGAATGCGACTTTCCATGTCTGTGCGTGTGCATTCGTCCCATGATTTGGCTCATTATAAAGCAGAATTAAACGTTACTTATGCTGATCTCGTACATTATGCCGAAATTTGGCCTGTAGAATAAAAGTTAAATAAGTCCCATCTACAAAAGCCAACAGGTAAACTGTATGAATACAAAAATACTATTAGCAGCATCCTTAATTGCTGTATTCACTATGGGACTGTATGCAGAAAGTGCTGTAGCATTTGCACAATATCTGGGTAATGTCGGTAGTGCAGGAGAGACCGGATCATACACTTTGGAAGAAGCACTAGAGATTCAATCAAGGCGAGTGGCAGCAGCCGCAGCCAATCCAGGGGCTGGATCAGGGACTCCGTATATTAGTCCAGATGGTGTCGTTGGAGCTGCAGTGATTGCAGGTGCCGTATTTGGCGGTGTTGCAGGCGCTTTCTTCATTAAAGGACGATCTGGTAAATACGCAGCAATGGGCAGAGGATAAACAAAACCTCAATTTTTCTCATTTTATTATCCCTTCCTAGCGTAGACTGGCTTTAAACTGTAAATACTGATCTCGTACCCTCCGGTGACAAAAGAAATGTATATATCGCACAAATAGAGTCAAACTATTATGATTCCTATCGTAGGTACTTTCCTAAGCATCCTGTCTTCAATTACAGGACAACTAGGACCAAACTACGACCCATTATTCTACGATGTAATGATTTACATCTTTGGAACCATCATGTTCACGGTATTCCTTCTTGGAGTTATCTCATTTTGGTTGCGTGTACACGGCTGGGCTTACAAAGACAACCGTGAGAGATGGGTTGATGAATTAGACAGACACTTTGAAAGAGAAGGCATCGGTCTTATTCCAGACAACGGCAAATACTGGTAAAATCACTTCTTCTTTTCATTATTTTTAAAATCTCCTAGTGTTTAGCATGATGAATTTTCAGAGTCTTGATATCTGCCAAAGTATGCGATGCTATCTTTCTAGTTCTGGCAGAAAGTCTTGGTCCTTTGATGTGTCATAGTCCTTTGTAGTGAACACACCCTTGTAGTGGTATCCGTCCTGTAACGGATGCTTGGTGAAATGCGGCGACTTTTTGTCATTGACATAGAAAGTTGACTTGTCCTGATCCATCTCCCTTAGGGGGAAATCCCACATCCACAAAAAGTGGCCTATCTCCCATGGATACTCTTCCTCCCATTCAACATAGATGGTTCCATCATCTGACAGCGTGTACATTGTTCTCTTGCATCCCTCATCATCCAGTCCCGCATTGATATTGGCAGGGATTGGTGCCTGGAAGCCGTCGATGATTAACTCCAGGGTGACCTTCATTTTATAGGGCGTCTCCCTGTCATTGATGCAGACCTTGAGGGGATCGTTTTGGCTGAACTGGCCCTGCAGGACGCTGCTGGCAGCTCCGACTGACATTGCTATTGCTGCTGTAATTATCAGAAATTTTATGGTCTTTTTTCTTTTGTACGGATCCCCCATTCCAGGATATTTCATCGTCATGCCTCTGCTCGGATTCCTTAAAGTCCTTTCTCTTAATCGTGCATGATCTCAATGGTGTCGCACAAGTCCTGATGGTCTGCAAGAAAGTATGTTATCTCGTCTGAATCAATCTCTAGCCATTCTGACTCTCCCTTGTATGGAAGATAGTCCTCGATGAACAGATCATCTGGCCCTGATACCCTGACTAGAACCTTGTCATTTTTTGGCTTTATCGCAAAGGGCAGTTTTAGAACCTTGCCCCTCCTTTGGTTTTGTATGTTTACCTTGTATTTGTCAGACCTGAACTCTGTCTCTCCCAGAAAATAACTCTGGAAGATATCCATTTTTGTTATCTTGAAACTGATCATGTTTCTCTTGTTGCCTCATAGAAGATAAGACTTGCAGTTACGCCAACCGTAAGAGGTATCTATAAAATGAAAAGGAAAAGTTGGGTTGTTTAGATTACTTGCCAGGGTCGTGTTGCAAACGTAATGACATATCCTACACCGATAATGATTGATTGGTATGCGATGTTGGTATATGGGATTGGTTTGATAATTGGTTCCCCTTCAACTACTACTGTTTGACCTGGACCTAGTCCCGGACCAACTTGTGCAACGTTGAGTTGGGTGTGTACGTGGTATACACCTGCTTCAAGTGCTTTGGCAGACAGTGAGTACTCGATGACTGAGTTGCCTGGAATGTCAAAGACGTTTCCTGGTGGGTCTCTTGCCAACATCTCCCATCTGTTACCTGCATTGGTTGATTCTGTGAAAATGGATAGCCATCCTCTTAGGTCTCTTTCTACTAAACTGATTAGAGTTCCTTGAACTGTCAAGTTTTCGCCAGTTTGTAGGGATTGTCTGTTGAAGGTTTCATCCTCAATTCTGATAAAACGACTCTGGAGTTGTGCTTGGACACCGTGTGCATCTGCAGTTGGAAGTACGGATTCAACCCAGTTGAAACCTAGTGTTCCTAGTGCAAGTACTACAGCAAGTCCAAATACGAAAATTCTTTTTTCTACCATAGTTATCCCTAAATTCAGGAAACAAAGCACGTCGTTATATGTTTTACCTTGACAGCGAGGATCGACGTCAGGCTCATTGTAAATCATTGATGTATAACATTGAAATTGATAAAAAAATAGACTAAATTTTCGTAATTTGAACTAAAATTATATAATATTTACACATATTCCTTGAATATTTATAATATATTGGAGGAAATGAGTAATTCCCAAAACTCTTACTTTATATTCCGAATTCACATGATGATAATCATGGCACAGATGCCCGCATTAATCCCAAAAGAAGTTGAGATCCAGAGACTAAAGAAAATCTGGCTCATCGTTATTGCTATGGGTTCTACTGCAGCATCAGTCGAAGTGGACAACTTCGTTGATGGTTCTTTGCATCAAACCTCTATCAGAGATAGTGCTTTCACACCAGCACACTGGTGGCTATACTCCCACTTTGTGGCATTACCACTTGGATGGGGTGCAGCAGCAATCTATGATAGAAAAGTTCCAGTTCTTAGAGGCCCAAATAATTCAATGAACACTGGATTGAAGATGACCATTCTTGGTTATCTTGCAACCATGTTTACGATTGGTGTCAATGAGATGTGGCATTTCTGGTTTGTAGAGGAGATCTTTGCAGTTCCAAACCACTGGATGTTTAACATGGGAGTCGTAGTGGCTTTCATGGGCGCACTTGCATACGTAGTCAGAGTATACGCTCGACTCGTAGAACTTGGTGCAGAAACTCCTGGTGAGAACCCATACGTTGCCGAGATGTACAAGATGGCCTTGGAAGGCAAATTGTACAGCAGAGCAATTCCTTAGAAAAAGTGCATTAGCACCTTTTTTCTCTTTTATATGGTAAAAATGACGTAGATCGTACATGTCACAAAGCATTAAGAAAGACTTAAAAGAATCCGAATTAGAATAATTCCAGAATGACTCTTCCTAAAGGATTCGGTTCTGGCGGCGCTGGTGGATCATCAAGTGCCGATGTAGAACGAATGATTGGTAGACGCGTTGAAAACATGACTGGCATAATAACTATTTCATTCTGGGCAGCATGGCTGGCAACTTTTGGTGGAACTGCAGCAGGGTATTTCTATTATCCGTGGGCATATCCAACACCAAGTGGTCATTTTGCATTCATCGTATTGACAATCATTGAGGCAATAGGTTACATCTTCTGTGTTAAGGTCATGGAAGAAGGTTCCAACAAAAATAGTAATGGTATTGTAGCTGGCAGCATTGCTGCAGTGACTGTAGGTACCATCTTCATATCACTATACGTTGGTAACTAGAAGGCAACCCCCTTCAGACACTTCTTTTTCATTTTTAAATTACACAGGCGATCCCCGCCACGCTTGTACTGAAGGTATTGCCTTGTCGTATGGGCCTGATAACTTGTTTGATCTTACCCTTTAGGCACCTCATGGAACAGATCAATCGCTACCAGTCATCATATCTTATGCCCATTTTGGGCTCACGAATCGCTTTTTTAGTATTTTTCCAAATACCAGAGTATGACATTTGCTATCTGATGAAAGGCAAGGACCTCTTTACTACAATGGCCTGTAGTCCTTTGATGGGTCCGCTCTGGCAATCACACCTTTAGCGTTCTAAAGATTCCCTGTCTTTACCTGTCTACTGATGGTATGGATGTTTGAGAAAACGATACTTGCAAAATCCCTCCCCAAACATGGATTTGATTTTGACCTCTTTTCTGTTTGGCCTTGCTGAATCTCGTCTTTTATACGCCGTATCTCATCCTAACCATTCATCCCCTGGATATTTTGTCCGATGATTCCTGCATATCCTTGATCATACCACCCAACAATCTTGATGCCTGTTGCAGATGTGTACCTGCAATATCTTTCTGCCTCTTCTGGATTGGCCTGCATTGACAGATTTTATCCCTCAGATGCATTCGTGCTGATTTGATGATAATCTGATATTGAAGATGCATTACATCGATATTTGCCCGATTTTCGGCCTTGGTCTCCTCATCCCGCATCCTGATCGCCATATCTGATAATAATCGCCGTGCACGCCTAAAATCAGGCCAAATCACTCTCTATATAATAGCAGATCTTCATCAGACTCTAAAATTTTATATATTGACCGTTTCATCAACTTGATATGGTCTGGTTAAGACGATGTACACACTACTTGTTCATAGTAGTGGTTGCAGTTAACTCTACACTGTTAACAATTAATGCAGGAGATTACATCTTCTACACTGACTGGGCTTGGACTTCGTACACGGTATTTTCAATATCGCAGACGTTGATGCTTATTGTAGGTGCTACATACTATCTTACATTTACGGGCGTTCCAGGCACAGCAACGTACTACGCTCTAATTATGACAGTATACACATGGATAGCAAAAGGTGCATGGTTTGCACTCGGATACCCATATGACTTCATTGTAACTCCAGTTTGGCTACCCTCAGCGATGCTGTTGGACTTGGTTTACTGGGCAACAAAGAAGAACAAGCACTCCTTGATACTGTTTGGCGGCGTACTGGTAGGAATGTCATTACCATTGTTCAACATGGTAAACCTGATAACAGTAGCAGACCCACTAGAAACGGCATTCAAATATCCAAGACCGACATTGCCACCCTACATGACACCGATAGAACCGCAGGTAGGCAAGTTCTATAACAGCCCAGTTGCTCTCGGTGCGGGTGCAGGTGCGGTGTTGGCGTGTACGTTTGCAGCCCTGGGTTGTAAATTGAACACTTGGACATACAGATGGATGGCCGCTTGGTCAAAGTGGGACTAGATACTCCAACCTTTTCATTTTATTATTTGTCCTTAGGGGAACCTCTGCAAAAAATCCCGGCTCTGAAAATTCAAAAAACCCTTGGCTTGAATTTTTCTAATAGTTTTTAATCAGCAGTTCAAAGTGCCCGGTTCGTTTTTTAGAGTTTGAGTTGATGGAGCGGTTTGCCCGTATCCTGTCAATACTCCAGGTCTTCTTTGGGAACATCCCTGCGACCTCTTTGGAGTCCGAGTTTGAGAGCAGTACCTGGCATCCCTTGGAGTCTAGTTTCATGCAGAGTTCTGCCAGTCTTTGGAGGTCCTCATACGTGAAACTCTTGTTTGTATAGCTTGTAAAGTTGGCAGTCTCGCTGACTGGCTGGTATGGGGGATCAAAGTATACCAGATCACCTTTCTTTGCATCCCGAAGTACCGACTCAAAGTCCCTGCATTTTATGGCAACCTTGCTTGACTGTAAAATGGCACTCACCGAGCGTAGATTTTCCTCGTTTACTATGTTGGGGTTTGCATAGCTGCCTAGGGGCACGTTGAACTTTCCCTTGCTGTTGACCCTGTACAGTCCATTAAAGCAGGTCTTGTTCAAAAAGAGCAGCCTTGATGTCTTTTCGATCTCGCTTCTTGGGTTTGACTCCCTGACTGAATAATAGTATTTTTTAGAATCCTTTTGATAGTTTTTCCCGTGACTCTTCAACGATGATATCAGCTCGTCAATTCTGTTTCGAATTGTAGTGTATGTCAGAACCAGATCCGAGTTCAAATCTGAGATGCTGCATTTCTGGGCACTCCTCTCAGTTAGGATGTGGAACAGTAATGCGCCCCCGCCCAAAAATGGCTCATAGTAGGTGCCGAAAGTTTTGGGCAGATTATCATTTAGTATCGGAATCAGCTGGCGCTTGCCTCCGGCCCATTTTACAAATGGCTTTGGAGTTGTAGTTACTAGGCTGTAAACTTGTTTCAATGGTTGTATTTGCAAAAGTCATTAACAGTACTATACACAAAATAATTTGATCTGGAACTATCTTTTTTCTAGTCACCAAATAGGTTAAATAGAAATTTCGTAAATCCCAAAATTCAGGGGTTTGGAGGATCTCCTGATGGAACGCTGCAGTGAAACCTTTTGCAGTGCAACTATGGGGCCGGAATTTATTAGCCATAGAATCTGTGATGATTTAGGAGAAAGCTTCGAACGGGATCTGAACCCGTGACCTTTACATTACCAATGTAACGCTCTACCAGACTGAGCTATCGAAGCATAAATTCACCCTGTGGAAAATCCTTATAATTCTTCATTCTGGGCAAATTTGCTCTAAACTGTTAAATTTCACTCAGATTTTTATCCTTTTGGAGGAGTAATCAAGCCTGGCCAAAGTAAGCACTCTGTGCTTTTGGACATGCAGGACTTAAGATCAAATAATGGGTGATCCTGTCTCTCAGGAGTTCGTGGGTTCGAATCCCACCTCCTCCACCTTATCTTGGATTCTTGATTCCTCGGGAGTTTAGAACCTCGTAGACGTCTGGCAGCGAGAATACAAATCCGACATGTACGCAGTCCTTCTCATCGCAGAGCTGGCAAAACAGCTCCCCTTTCTGAATTGCAACCTCGGCAATCCTGTTTTTGATATTATCTTTTAGAACAACACGGTCATCATCAACTGAAATCTTTTCAATCTTTGGAGCATACCTTGCAAAGGTCTTGTCCTTTTGCATCATCTCCTCTAGCATATAGGTTACATAGCCGGCAAAACTGTTGACACCCTTCATTGTCAGGTCGTCTTTACTCTTTTGATAAACTTCGTGGAATTTATCATAGACAGTCTCTGAAACAGTGATTGATTTGAATCCGGCTTTTGGCAATTTACTTTTCCTTACCGTACAATAAAGTACTCCTGTATATAACGTTTTATTCCAAATACGAGACGATCCACTCAAAGGACTGGGCATGAAGATATCTCAGATAATATTGATTCATGCCTATCTGAAGGGTGTGAGGACATACAAAGATGCTGATTCCAGATCAAAATCAGTCTTTATAGAATACCATACCCTAGGAGCAGCATGGGAAGAGGCTACTCCACTGAGGAGATAAGGGAAAGACTGATCCTGCTTTTGGATGATACCGTCTCTGGAATGTCCGGAGTTGAGATCTCTGAAAAACTTGGAATTAACAGGGTCACTGTCTCAAAGTATCTCAAGGTCTTTGCAGCAGAAGGACTGCTCCGACAGAAAAACATTGGAAACCTGACTCTGTGGTTTCTAGAGCCGGGGCAAGAGTCCTTTAGTTTTCCCGATGATTACTTCAAGGTGTCTGCACAGTATCTTGACTATCTGATTAAGGGTACTGAGGATCAGGTCTACTCCCTTGTTCGGAACTGCCTGCACTCCGGGGGTGCAGTAAACCGCCTGGTACTGGAGGTGATCTTTCCCTCAATTGATCATCTCAGGGGACTGTACGATGACGGAAAGATTGGAACCTCCGAGCAGAATCTCCTGACTAACACCATCTCAAAATCACTTCAAATCTTCAACCAGATCCCAGTCGTCGCTGATCCAAAAAAGAACATAATATCCATTGCAGCCGATGCACAGAGCCGGCTGTACTCTGAGGCCGCCTCTGCAGTGTATCATTCTGATGGATGGACAGTCTCGGATTTGGGGGACATGTCACCTGCCATCAATGTATTGTTTGATCTTGATCTTCAAAAGTTGATAGGAAGGGTCTGGAAGCAAAAGCCTGGCATCCTGATTATAGCCGTCTTCTCCCAGACTGATCAAGGACTAAACTTTTTTGCAGATTCAATAAATCCGATAAAGGCCAAATCCGGAAAACAGATGAAGCTGGCACTCTGTGGCAGGGTATCGAAAAAAACCAAGATCCGCTCTGACCTGACATCTGAAAAAATCGGGGACATCCTGCAGTGGTCTGCAACCGTATCCCAGAATTTAAAGTGATATGGATACTGCCTATTCCTTGACTGACAGAATCATCTTTTCGAGCTCTGCATCCCTCTCTACAATCTCACTGATCCTCTCCTCTGAAACCGTAATGCCCAGGTCAATGATTCCCTGCAGTGCGCTCTTTCTTACCTCCATGTCAGAATCCAGCACTGCCTCAAGAAAGACCTCTCTTGCCTCTGCAGCCCTCAGATGACCTAGTGCCCCAAGCGCGCATGATCTTACCATGGAATACTCATCCTTTGCAAGCTTTATTATCTGTGGAATGGCAGCAGCCTCGCCCCTGTTTGCCAGTACCAGTGATGCAAAACCCCTGATATTCTTGTTTGCAGTATCCAGACTATTGATTAGAAACTGCGAGATATTGTTCCTGTTTAGCAAAAGGGAGCTAAATGCCTCTCCCCTGACCTGAAGATCCTCATCATCGAGCTTTGAAATCATCTGCTTCAAGATCTCCGGATCGTCTGTGTTGTCTAGTGCCTCCAAAGCCCTGATCTTTGCCTCACTGTTTCCCGTCTCTAAAACTTTTGAAATATCTTCCAAGTTCTGACCCTGTTTTCCCCTCCTAGTTAATAACGGTTCAAATCCTTCATTTTTCTTCATCTGATTCAGCGATACTCTTTTAGCTTTAAATTATCCTCAAATACCAAACTCTGCATGTTAGATGAAACCCGAGATACAGTATTCATTGGTAAAAAGCCACTGATGGCATATGTGACATCAGCGCTTATTCAACTGGCAAACTTACCATCCGTCAACATCAAAGCTAGAGGACTCAGCATAGGTCGTGCTGTGGATGTAGCTCAAATCATTGCAAGAAAGACAGAAAATGCAGGCTACTCTATCGGAGCAATCAAGATCGGCTCAGAGTCACTAGAGTCACAAGACGGCAGAACTAGAAACGTTTCAACAATAGAAATTGAAGTAAAGAGAGTTACGTCCTAATCGTACTTTACTTGAAATTTTTTATTTTATCATCTTTTTGGCCTTGTACTTTTTCTCCATCTTTCTAAACTTTGAGAGCTCGACTAGATCATTGAACTGATCAAAGTTGACGACCTTCTGCCTGTACCTTGCAGTGTCCCCGGATTTTTTCAACTCAGTCAGTATGTTCATTGTTGCAAACGCGTTTGCATACAGGACTGATAGTGGATACAGAATAATGTTGAATCCCATCTTGCTTAGTGTCTGGGCTGAGCTCTGCGGGGTCGCTCCCCCCTCGATCATGTTTGCCACCAGCGGCGCGTTGATCCGTCTTCCTATCTCCCTCATCTCGTCTGCTGATTCTGGCGCCTCGACAAAGACTGCATCTGCACCTGTCTTTCTGTTTTGCCTTCCGCGTGCAATTGCCTCATCGAGTCCTCCGGTAGCCCTTGCATCGGTCCTTGCAACTATGATGAAATCCTTGCTTTCCCGCGCATCAACTGCAGCAGACAGCTTTTCTGTGTACTCCTCCTGTGAGACTGTCTCCTTTCCCTGCATGTGGCCGCATCTCTTGGGCCATCTCTGGTCCTCCAGAAACATCCCTGATGCGCCGGCTGATTCTAGCTCCCTTACCAGTTTCCAGACACTCAAGGCGTTTCCGTATCCGGTATCTGCATCAACAATCACCGGAACAGAGACTGCCCTGCAAATTCTTCTGGCATTATCCACAGTTTCAGCAGCACCGATAAACCCATAGTCTGGCATTCCAAACAGCGTGGCTGACGTCCCATATCCAGTTTGAAACATTGCATCAAATCCCACCTTTTGTGCAATCTTTGCACCAAGTGCGTCATAGACGCCTGGAATGACCAGTGGTTTTCTTGATTTTAGCATGCCCTTTAGATTCTTCATAACTGTGCTGTCTCTTTCAATTATTTATGATTTTAATCAGTGGCCTGTATTCCCGAGTGACACCCTGATTACTCTATCTTGATCTCTTTGCCCTTCTTCTTTGCCTGTCTTTCCTGGATCTTTGCTAGCTCATCCTCCAGGAATTTCCTGTACCTGTCAGTCTCATCGTCGTTCATGCTGGCATAGTTGGAGCTTAGAATGGATCCCATTGCCGAAATCTTCTCCAGCAGATCTGCTGCCACAAACCGTCCGACATTGCCCAACCTGAACAAGACCTCTAGCTGCTTCTTGAGGATGTCATTTACCTTGTCTACATCCTCTGCCGTCTCCTTTCCCTTCCTTGTCAGCTGGTATCTTCCGTCCTTGGCCTCCTCAATGAGGCCCTCGTCTAGCAGCCTGCCCAGTAACGGATAGATCAGTCCCGGTGACGGCTTCCAGATGCCGTTGCTCTGCTCTGCAGCATAGTCAATGATCTCCTTTCCCGTATGCGGCGTCTTTTTTAGCAGCTCCAGGATAAAGTACCTTGAGAATCCTCTTGGTACGGAGCTTCCCACCCTTTGAAACCACTCTGAGATCATCACTAGTAATATCGCTAGTGATATACTTTAATGTTTTGTGTATCGATTCGTATGGTACTATCCCAGAATTAGGGCTTTGTATCCTTTCCAGGTTCTTGGTATGTTGGGTCAAAATCTGTCTGATATGGCAAAACTTTGATGATTCCCGAACCGTATAATTGAACTGATTAACTTTGAGTATGTACCGATCATCCAAATTTCCAGAACTGAGTTTGAAGGTATTCTGTATTGGAACTGTTAATTCAAATGCATTTTTCTAATGCCTGCACACAGGCATTATCAATTCTATGATCTTTTGGTTTGATTCTGCCAAATTACAAACCTGAAGAAAAAGGCAGAACCATCCAAGTCCGATGGAATCGCTGCAGTCCGGAGATGGGGGGGGGGATTCTGAAATTATGCTAAATCACAAAATATTGCCAAGATGCAAGGATGAGGGCTTTTCTGTACATCATGTATTGGTGGAAGATTATTCCAAAACATACAGTCTGCATGACGTGCATCTTTGAGGGTGCCAGATGTGATTGTACATTGATTGCAATCTGACACATTTGAAATTTATGCGATCATGTTATCATCCTATCTAGTTCCAAATTGATTTGTATGGCACCAATAACTGGCAAAAATCCAATTTTGCATCCTCTGAGCAACAAATGTGGGTTGAAAAATTCAAAAAATCATACTCTATTTTGTAATTATTACACATTTTACCCTGTTAACTTGCAGATCGCAGCTGATCAGAACTATCTATATACTATATCATTCAAATTGATCAGTGAATAAAACACTGTTTCTATTATTTATTTTCATTCTCATTCCAGTAGGCATCTCTGAGGCCCAAGTTGGAACACCTGATAGTTCAGATGCAGACCTGAATCTCTCCATTGCACCTGTCAGCCAAAGTTCCCAGAGTGATGACATAGTGACATTGACTGCCAATGCAACTGGTGATAATCCTCTAACCTTTTCATGGTCCCAGATATACGACGGATCCCCCATAGTGAGACTGCAAAATGCAGACAGTGCTGTGGCCTCTTTTAGAATACCTTATGCAGTAATCGAGCAGGCTGCAACCCTGTCATTCTCAGTCAGTACCACTGACGGACAGGACAGTGTCACAGAAACTATTGATGTTCCAGTGACACTTACTGTCAAGCCTCCAATAGTCGTACCCCCACGGGAACTGACCCCCGGAGTTGCAGAGATGATATTCTTTGAGCAGCAGTGGGATGATACTGACAGATGGACACTAGATGACTCATGGAATATTGCAAGTCCCACTGATACGTTACCTGTTGATACCAACAACCGCGTCATCAGCATCGGAGGGTGTGAAGGCTCCTGTCCTTTACAGATGAGCAACGAGGTCAAACTATCCACCCATGATGGCGCAGACCTTCTCCTCTGGGTCTGGTTTGGGGATCAGATTGCAAATACAGACTCGCTAAACATCGAGACTGCAGCTACCCTAGATGGCACCTGGGAGAACAGGCATGCCATAAACGTGGACCAGTCTACACACCAGAGATGGTTCCCAGTTACGATAAACCTCGATGATCTTGCAGGCAGTGACTTTTTCCTCAGACTCACACCGTCACTTGAGGGGGATGATGGTATCATCCAGATTGATGCAGTACAATTAATTGCAAAGATAAATGATAATGTAAAGCCTGAAATCTCAAACGTACCCAAATACATAACACAGGATACCTTTGGCCCGTCAGTTGTCACCTTTGCCAGGCCTACTGCAGTTGACAATGTTGATGGTCCGGTTGCCGTAGAGTGTGATGCTCCAAGCGGCGTGGTTTATCCGTTTGGCACCACTACTGTAACCTGCAGATCCGAGGATTCTGTGGGTAATACGGCTAGTGTCCCATTTGATATTACATTAAACCTGTACATCCCCCTGGAGATTACCGCCCCTGATGACCTGACTTTGGAGGCTACAGGAGAATTAACTCTGGTTGATCTGGGCACTGCCACTCTCAACCGGGATGCTGCAATCACAAATGACGCACCGGACTTGTTTACACTTGGCAACACCACTATAACATGGACTGCCCAGGACGACAAGGGGACCGCAGAGGATGTGCAGGTTATCACCATACAGGACACGACAGATCCCGTAATTACACCACCTGGTGACGTCACACTTGAGGCTACAGGCATATTATCCATGATTAATCTGGGTACTGCAACTGCAACAGATACTGTGGATGCAATGCCGACTATCACCAGTGATGCCCCTACATCCTTTCCAATCGGTGTCACTATAGTAACCTACACTGCAACTGATGACTCTGGCAACTCTGTAACTGCCATACAGAATATCACCATACGGGATACGGGACCAATGCTGATTTTACCATTTGATGTTACAGCTGAGGCCACAGGTGTACTGACTAGTGTAGACATTGGAACTGCCACAGTTAACGACAATATTGATTCCATAACTGCGACAAATGACGCACCTGACTCGTACCCGTTAGGTGAGAACAAGGTCACCTGGACTGCCGAGGACAGTTCTGGAAATACTGTAACTGCAGTACAAAAAGTCACCATACAGGATACGACAAACCCATACTTTGATACCCCAGAGTCCTATAACGTCTTTGCAGAGGCCACGGGTACATTTACCCCAGTTGAGCTTGACGTCATACCTGCACATGATATTGTAGACCCTGACGTTACAGTTACAAATGACGCACCTGACTCTTTCCCCATTGGCTTTACCTTTGTAATTTGGACTGCAACTGACAGTTCCGGAAATACGGCCCAGTACAAGCAAGTTGTAGCCGTTAATGATAGCACAAAACCAACCATTACGGTTCCCGATGATATTACCATCGAGGCCAGTAACCTGCTTACCATGATTAATCTGGGTACTGCAACTGCAACAGATATTGTGGATGCAATGCCTACCATTACCAGCGATGCCCCGACCTCCTTCCCAGTCGGTGTCACTATAGTAACCTATACTGCAACTGACTACATTGGCAATTATGCAACTGGTATCCAGAAGGTGACAGTACGGGATACGACAGAACCCATGCTGATTCTACCGTCTGACATTACAGCAGAGGCCACAGGTGCGCTGACTAGCGTAGACATTGGAACTGCCGCAGTTAACGACAATGTTGATTCCATAACTGCGACAAATAATTCACCTGACTCCTTCCCGCTAGGTGAGACCCAAGTTACGTGGACTGCCAAGGATAATGCAAACAATGTGGCAACTGCCATACAGACAGTCACCATTCGGGATACGACAAATCCAACCATTACAGTTCCAAACAGCATAATTACAGAGGCCACAGACATACTGACTGCCGTGGATATAGGCAGTGCGACTGCCAGTGACATTGCAGATTCAAATGTCACCATTACAAATGACGCCCCCGACTCCTTCCCTGCTGACTCTACCATTATCACATGGACTGCAACTGATGATTCAGGCAATACTGCCAGTGATACCCAGACTGTGAGGATTCGGGATACCACAAAGCCCGTCTTTACCAGTTTTCCTGATGATATTACTGTAATATCTGCAAACAATATTGCCGTAGAGTTTGAGATTCCTACTGCAAGTGACATCTTTCCGGTAACCGTACAGTGTGATGAGGATTCAGGCGCCTTGTTCCCTGTGGGCATCACACCAATCACATGCTTTGCCATTGATGCAAACAACAGACTTGTACGGGATTCCTTCTCCATTACAGTTGTAGCATCTGTATCCCCTGATGCACCTGCCGCTCTGTCAGCTTCAAATATCCGAGCACATGACTTTGTTCTCAACTGGTCTGCACCGGACCTAAATGGCGGAACCCTGCTCCGCTATGATATTCTGCGCGATCCGCCCGCACCTGCCTTTGCCTCAACAAACAATACCACATATACCGTAACAGGTCTTGATCCGGATACATCCTCTACATATGCAGTAAGGGCCGTAACTGACGGGGGTCAAAGTCCAATTAGTAATGTTGTAAGTGTGAGGACACTGTCTGCATTGCCGCCAGGACCAATAGATGACCTGTCTGCAGTCAACATAACCTCAGACTCCCTGATATTGGAATGGACAGAACCGGATCTAAACGGCGGCGCACTCCGAGAATACCGACTGTCCAGTACATCTCCACACGGAAACTCTACAACACAACTTGCCCTAACTACTGAACCATTCTATTTCGTTATCGATCTGCAACCAGATACACAATATTCATTTAGTGTAGAGGCATCAAATGAGGCAGGTTTTGGACAACCTTCTAACATAGTCGATATAATAACTCTGGAACTTCCATTACCAGATCCAGTAGATGATCTAAGGGCTAGTGATATAACACACAATTCAGTAAGATTAAAATGGTCAGAGCCTAATCTTAATGGTGTAAGAATACCTCATTATGCTATAAGTGTATACACTGGTGATGTACCAAAACCAAGAGCTTATACGTCATCTCCATTCGCATTAATTGGAAATTTAGAACCTGATACAGAATACAACGCTCTAATAACTGCACGCCCAGCTAATGGAGAGGTAGATGGAAACATAATTACATTTACAACATTACCCAGGCCAGTAAATGATCTGACTGTCAGTGAGATAACTACAGAGTCATTAACATTATCTTGGACGCAACCCGTATTCAATAATAGCACGCTTCAAACTTATCATATCCTGTCTGCCTCACCACATGGAACTCCGACAACTATTCTTGCCAACACAACAAATACCTCCTATACCGTTTCAGACCTAATGCCACACATTGCTTACTCCTTTTCAGTAAGAACTGTAACAAATCAAGGCGCTACAAGCGAATCCGGTAACATCATAAATACAAGAACGTTACTTATACCCCCCGAATCTGGTAAAGATTTGGTGGTTACAAACATCACTTCAAATTCCATAAGATTGGAATGGACACAACTGGACCTAAATAATGGCACACTCTTAGAATATAGATTACTATCAACATCACCTCACAGTGACCCTGCAACACAACTTGCCCTAACTACTGAACCATTCTATGAGGTGACAGACTTGACCCCCAACACTGATTATTCTTTTAGAGTTCAGGCAATAACAGAAGATGGTTACAGTGTTGATAGTACAATACTTGACACTGCAACCCTCCCCTTGGATACGACAAATCCTGTATTTACCAGCTTTCCAGATGATATAACCGTGAAATCTAAAAATAGTGTTTCTATAGAGTTTGCAAGTCCGACTGCAACAGATCTCTACCCAGTAACCATACTGTGTAGTCATAATTCAGGCGATTTATTTTCTATCGGCAGTACACTAGTTACATGCACTGCAACTGATACAAGCGACAACTCTGTACAGGACTCCTTCATAGTAACAGTTAATGCCGTGACTGGATTTGAAACCATAACTGATGACTTTGAAAATCTTGATTCCTGGGAGGTTTACGACCCAGTAGGCACTTGGGCTCATAATGGTTCACGGGGCTTCAATAATTACACAGTTGCAGTCACTGCAACTGACGGCAACCCCGCACCATCTGTCCTGATCACAGGTAATGGGGCGATTACCGGTGCCGGAATTCATAGATACTTTTCCCTTGAGAACCATGATTCAAATGATCCGCTATACATCAGCATTGATTATAATGTATCCTCAGATTATAGTTTCTTTGCAGACATTGTTAATCTTGTCATACTCAATACTGACGGCAAACGCCTGCTTACAGATCGTTTATCTCCAAGTCCCCATTATAGAATTGGTTCTGGATGGGACACACGTAATATTGATATTTCACAGTATGTATCAGGACAAGACGATATCGAGGTACGACTGCATCACCAGGATTTCTCCTCTACAGACTTGCATCAGGTAGTGTCCTTTGACAACTTTTATCTTGGTACGAATCCTCTGCCATCTCGAAGCATCAGTGGTGAGGCAGACATACAGCTGACACCACTCCAAGAACCCCTGCAAATATCTCAATACCACCAGACACAGATATGTGAACTGATTGAATTACAGGACGAGTCTTCAGATCTGTATTATTATATGCTGGACCTGATACGCGCATACAACATGACCGCTACCTGCTGATAGATACGCCATCAAGTCAGGATTCGGGTTTGTATCTTGATTACTGACAGATATTTCCTATTTGTAGCAAACCAGTACCAGAAGATTAACTGTTGTGATTGCTAGTTATTGCCTGGATCATCTTTATAGATTTACATTGACAGAGATGAATCAAAGAAGATAGGATTGTTCATGTCTGTGTACACAGGCATATCTCAGAGTTCAGTCTGGACTGCAGGCAAATCATCTGAATGAAACATGCTACAAGGCAGTTGTGAATAACTGGAGTCACACAAGCCCATGGCACCATCTATCTTAAATCCGTCAGTTCATGGGATTCAACTATGGTTGAATGTATGGCGTATGTGTGGCGTATGTGTGGCATGTGATATTTTTGTCCAAATCTTGGTATGGGGGTCACCCTTGTCTTTTGGTTAGATACGAATCAGCATGGCTGGAAATATTTTTGAACCTGTTTTTTTTGAATAGAGATCCCATACCATTCTTCTTCAAACTCTAAATTAATCAAAAGGCAACTCAGACAGATAAATACCAGTGAATAGCTCATTGGCTACTCACATTCAACAGAAAATTTGTTGATACCTACTATGATGCCTATATCCGATGTACTAAGCGTTGATACAAGTTTGCCTTTTTGCACTTGATAATGAATGCTATCATTTGAGTGCAAGTAATGTTTAGTTGCAACCATGATCTCATCTTTCATCTCTTCTGTGTCTTGACCTCCAATTATAATTCCTGGAATTTCCATAACTTCAAAGATGTTGTCTTTTCCATCTTTTTTATGAAGAGAACTTGTGCTGCCGGCATCGTTTTGTTATATAATATAGTGAGAATTTTCTGCCATTCAAAATATTGTCAATTTTGTCTCTAAAGGATGTAATTTTTACAACTTTTGATCTATTAAAATTCCAAAAATTACACGCTTAATCTAGCCAAGAGCTCATTTCCACTTCACACTGTATAAGCCCTCAT
Organism: Candidatus Nitrosopumilus sp.; assembly: GCA_965206745.1. GTDB lineage: Archaea > Thermoproteota > Nitrososphaeria > Nitrososphaerales > Nitrosopumilaceae > Nitrosopumilus. The sequence goes on from OZ242220.1 coordinate 367,157, forward strand.
TTCCACTAATTTGTGGCTATCCCTGGGAGGTACAATACTGCCCAGAATACGGCCAACTGACTTGGTGTAATCTGCAGGCTTGAACCTAAAATATGCCCCTGTCAATTACTACATATTTATCCCACACAAAGCAAGTTTGACTGAAAAATGACAGATACCATAGAATTTGACCTGATCATCTGCGGTTCTGGACTGGCCGGACTGCGGGCGGCAATTGCCGCTGCAAAGAGGGGACCTCATCTCAAGATTGGAGTCGTCTCAAAGGTTCAGGTGATGCGCTCGCACTCTGTATCTGCCGAAGGGGGCACTGCCGCAGTTCTTTTTGAGGATGAGGGTGATACCATAGAGTCGCACGTATATGATACCGTAAAGGGCAGCGACTTTCTTGCAGACCAGGATGTCGCTGAGAGACTCTGCGTCGAGATGCCGCAGGAGATACACCAGCTGGACCACTGGGGAATGCCCTGGTCAAGGAGGAAGGACGGCAGAATCGACCAGCGAAACTTTGGGGGGTACAGTTTTCCAAGAGCAACATATGCGTCAGACAAGGTAGGCTTTTTTGAGATGCAGACCCTGTATGATACCTGTCAAAAGTTTGATAATATAGAATACCTTAACGAGTGGTTTGTAACATCAATTATTCATGACGGAAAACAGTTCATGGGAGTGACTGCCATAGAACTGGGTTCCGGAACGTTTTACATCATCAAGGGAAAGGCACTGATCATTGCAACCGGTGGTGCCGGAAGGCTGTACAGCTTTTCAACCTATGCATTATCCTCTACCCCTGACGGCCTGGACATGGGACTGCGTGCCGGCATGGCACTCAAGGACATGGAGTTTGTCCAGTTCCATCCGACTGGAATCCTGCCGTCCGGAATACTGATTACCGAAGGTGCACGCGGCGAGGGCGGCTATCTTCTTAATAACAAGGGTGAGCGGTTCATGAAGTCGTATGCTGCAGGCAAGATGGAGCTGGCCCCGCGTGACATCGTATCAAGATCAATAATGACAGAGATTCAGGGTGGCCGCGGATTCAAGCACGAGACCGGCGTTGACTGCATGAAGCTTGACCTGAGGCATCTCGGTGATGAAAAGATCCGGGAGAAGCTTGGCGGCATCAGGGAGATATCAATAAAGTTTTCAGGACAGGATCCGGCGCAAGATCTGCTTGACATCAGGCCTGTCTGCCATTACATGATGGGCGGACTGCACACTGATATTGACGGTGCAACTGAGATACAGGGCGTCTGGGCCGCAGGTGAGGCTGCATGCAACAGCGTCCACGGCTCCAACCGTCTTGGTGCAAATTCCACATCCGAATGTATCGTATGGGGCAAGATTACCGGTGAGCTTGCAGTCGACTATATCCAGAGCAACCGGCAGACCAACCCCTGGCCCCACCATCTGGTGGTAGCAGAAGAGAAGAGAATCTATGACGAAATTTTCCGGGGGGGCGGCAGCGTCAACCCGTATGAGATTAGACAGCAATTAACTGATACCATGAATGAAAAGGCATACGTGTACAAGAACCAGACTGACCTAGTTGAGGGCCTCAAGACAATTCGGGAACTAAAGACGCAGGCATGGAGGCATGTCGATGACAAGGCAAAGGAGTACAATACCAACTTTGCAAACGTCATGGAGCTTGACTCGATGTTCAGGGTTGCAGAGATCATCCTGCTTGGCGCAATAAACAGAAGAGAGTCCCGCGGCGCACATGCCCGAACCGACTATCCAAAGCGCGATGACGCTAACTTTTTACATCATACCCTTGCCTACTATGATCCAGAGGAGCCAATCATGAAGACACATCCGGTAACCATCACAAAGTATCAGCCAGTGGAGAGGGTATACTAGATGCCAAAGGACGAGCACAAGGAGGGCATCGGCGGCATGATCAATCCGCGCAGATACGGCATTGAGCGCGTTGCATACATCATGATGCGGCTAAGCGGACTTGGACTGCTGGCATACTTTATCGGCCACATCTATGAGACAAGCAACATACTGCGGGGAAAGGTCGGCTGGGATGACTTTCTGGAGATGATATCAGGTACTGAGGGCCACATCGTCCTATCCATTGTAATTGCAATGTGCGTGTTTCATACCGTAAACGGGGTCCGTGTGATGCTCGGCCACGGCGGGGTCGGAGTAGGAAAACCTGCAAGACCGGACTATCCATATGATCCGGCATCGCAGAACTATAAACACAAGATTGGAATTTATTCGGCAATTGTACTTGCGGCAGTTGCAATGATGTATGGCTTGGCAGTGATGTTTGGTGAGTAAGATGATTAGGGAAAGCACAATCATGAAGATCCACTACGGGACTGCCCTGGCATCAGTCGCACTAGTAGCAGTACACATACTCATGCGCCTTACAACTGGATATGCCGAATCCCTGGAGTATGAGAGCGTCCTTGCAAACTATAGGTTTGTCCCGTACGCCATAATGCTTGAGATTATCCTGATTTTATTGTCAGTCCACGGCTTCAACGGCCTCCGCGTCATTCTCCTTGAGCTAAAGCAGGGACGAATATATGAAAAGGCAGTATCATACGGCTGCCTTGCCGCAATGATCGGATTAATAGCCTACGGCTCTAGAACAATTATCATGACCAACATGGGGATGGCATAGGAGATGGCCCAGGTTTCCACTACTGAGCAGTCCCCTACTGCAAGATCCGTCACCCTTAGAATCTCAAGGTATAATCCAGAGCATGAAGAGTCAGACGGATTCATGGAGTTTAACGTAATGTATGAGAAATGGACCACTGTCCTTGAGGCGATACTTGACGTCAAGCAGCACCTTGATCATTCCATTGCCGTGCGCTACTCGTGCAGGCAGGCCACCTGCGGCTCGTGTGGGATGGTAATTAATGGCAAGCCGCGGCTTGCATGCTTTACGAAGATCAGCGAGCTTGACTCTGATACTGTAACAGTCGAGCCGATGAAGAACTTTCCTGTTATTCGTGACCTTGCCGTAAGGTTTGAGAAGCTCTTTGACAGCCACAAAAAGGTCCAGCCGTATCTGATTCGCGAGGATACGGAACTTGCATCCGACCAGAAAGAGTTTCTGCAGACACCTGAAGAGGTGGAACAGTACATCCAGTTTGCAAACTGTATAAAGTGCGGCCTGTGCAACTCTGCATGTCCCACGATGGCAACTGACTCGTCGTTTGTCGGTCCGCAGGCACTGGCCCAGGCGTACCGGTATGTGGCAGACAGCAGGGACAAGGGCAAGGATTCCAGACTGAAAATAATTGATGATTCCCATGGAATATGGAGGTGTCATTTTGCCGGCTCTTGCAGCCAGGTATGTCCAAAGGGCGTTGATCCCGCAATGGGAATACAGCTACTCCGCGGATACATGCTGGGTTTTCGAGACTAGCCGAGTTTCTTTGGATTGGGACTGTTGTTTACCTGATTGTTAATCTGCTCTGCCATAAAGTGGTTTGAGACGTTAACCTTGACATCATCGACCCCGTCGACCTTTAGCAGGTTGTCATGGACATCCTGGCATATCTTAAAACCAAACACTGCTGGACAGAACGGACTGGTAAGGTGCAGGTCCACCTTTACGCCGCTGTCGCTGATGTCTACCTCGTCGATTAGCTCAAGTTCCACAATTGATGTATTTATTTCAGGGTCCACAATCTTTGATAGCTCGTCAAATATCTTGACCCGTAACAGTTTGATATCTTGGCTCATGTCGAGAAAACCATCGATCCTATATATAACCATTTTAGAACACTAGGTGATGTATCGCTCCCGACTCGGCACTGACTTGAGTGATATTACCCTGGATTACGTCTCATCAATTGATGAGGACTCTGAGATTGCCCTGTATGACATCCTTGGGAGTCAGGCACATGCCCTGATGTTGCTGCAGGGCGGCATACTTGGCAGGACTGATGCAAAAAAGATCCTCTCTGCACTGGAGGGTCTAAAGGATCAAAAACCTGATGTATCATCAGGTGCAGAAGACATCCATGAATTAATTGAATCGCAGGTGATTAAAAAAGCCGGAATGGCAAGCGGCGGAAAGATGCATACTGCAAGGTCACGCAACGACCAGGTGGCACTTGACATCCGGATGAAGATAAGGGACGACATTAACATTATCTGTAACTGCCTGCTTGATACCATTGAGGCACTGGTATCTGTTGCCCGAAACCACCAAAAGACGATCATGCCGCTATACACACATTTACAGCAGGCACAGGCAGGCCTGTTCTCACACTATCTCCTGGCACATGCCGATGTTCTGATGCGGGACTTTGAGAGGCTGTTTGGTACCTTTGAGAGGGTAAACCAGAGCCCGCTTGGTGCCGGACCCGTGGGGGGGACCAGCATCCCAATTGACAGACATCTCACTGCCCGGTTGCTTGGCTTTGATGGCCTTGTTGAGAATTCCATTGATGCGACAAGCACGCGGGATTTTGTGGCAGAGTACATTGCAATGGTATCCATCCTAATGACCAACCTTAGCAGAATATCTGAGGACTTTGTCATCTGGTCGACTGCCGAGTTTTCATTTATCGAACTCTCCGATGAGTTTACATCCCCGTCAAGTGTAATGCCGCAGAAAAAGAATCCCGATATCCTGGAGCTCACGCGGGGAAAGACTGCAAGGGTCATCGGGGATCTGACTGCCGTACTGACTACTGTAAAGGGACTGGCATCCGGCTACGGCAGGGACCTGCAGCAGATCAAGCCGTCTGTCTGGTCTGCATCTAAAATCTCAATTAGCGCGCTGCTGATTTTAAAGTCAATCCTTCTAACCATGAAGGTAAACAAAAAACAGATGAGGAGGGTCACTGAGTCAAGCAACCTCATCGCGCTGGATGTTGCAGAACGACTGGTCCGGGAGGGGGTGCCGTTTCGGGTGACCCACAAGATTTCAGGTGTCCTAGTCCAGCTGGCAGATGACTCGAAGAGGCCCATCTCAAAGCTTGGTCCTGCCGAGATTAAAAAATCCGTATCTGGCACAAAAGTTGATCCCCGGATGGTCTCAAAGGTCATATCATCTGCAACAGTCGTCTCATCGCTGAGGGACAGGACGTCCCTTGGCTCCTCTGGGTATGGCCAGCAGAAGAGAATGATATCTGAGAGGATTGGGAGGATCAACCAGTACAGATCCGAGGTGCTGCAAAGGGAGGGCAAGATTAGTCTGGCAATCGATGATCTGGCAAAGCAGGTAGGCCGTCTGATCAAGTGACTGGTCATCTGGTGTACAAAGCCCTGGGCTTGGTTAATTCTGACTCACTGACTGATCCCTGCCATGATGTGGTTTTGGACAGTCTCAGGCGTGACTGTTTGAATTTTAACACACGCCAATTCCGTGAAACGGTGCTTGGACTATCTGTATAATTGTCACCTCTGATAAATTAATATCCTTTATATTCAAACTTTTTCTATATTACTTTGTATTGGTTCCTACATTTTATGTTGATGGGATAGGTGGATATCTGTGATCAAGCGTCAGTTATCCTGCATTGTACTGGCCCTTGCTGTGACCCTCTTGCTGTCTGCTACTCCGGCATATGCCTCCCATACTGTTACTACGACAGATACAATACCTCCCTCAGTCAATGTAGGTGAAAGAGTCATGATACAATTTGAGTCATCTTCGGGACCTACCGGTAATGGTGTTGCTGAGTGGAGGAACTTTCCTAATAACATATGTTTTGAACCCCAACATCAAGATGATTATTCTCTAAATCAAGATGGCTTGTTTGATTTTAATGCCACCGCTGATTTTGCAGGTCTTTCATGTGTCTTTGAAGTCATCTATGAGGCTGGTACTGGTGATTCTGATGGCGTGCCATTTACAATCGAGATACCTGCAATCCGCCCTTACAATGTGAATTTTGGTGAAGGAGATCCTTTTCCTCCACTTTCTGATTTTGTAGATTATGTTCCTACTGATCCAACAACTGTCAGCTATACGATTACTAATCTAAATCTACCCGATGGCATTGAATTTGACGACTCTACTGGTAATTTTATTGGAGATGTATCTCACCTCACTATACGTTCTGGCAACAGTTTCAGCGATTTTGCTTTTACCTGGACTTATACTGCTGATGGCAATACATATACACAATCAACTGGTAACTTCCTTTTCATAAGAAACACAAATAGCCCTCCTACACTTGCAACCATTCCTACTGCAGACCAGCTCATGTTTGATGAGGGTGACATTGTATCTTTTACTATAACAGCTTTAGACGACGATACAAATGATAACTTCGGAAGATGGATTTTAGCTAGTCCTCTCCCCGGTGGACTCGTACATAGCAATGGAACATTTAGTGGGACTCTAACTAGTCTGGCCTCTGGTACATATCCAGTTGATATCAGCTACAGAGATACTAGTGGAGATACGAGTGAAGGTGGGCCTACCTCCGGCACTGTCTCTACGGATCTTACTATTGTTGTAAATGATATACCACTTGTTGATGACTTATCTGTTAGAGAGGGTGATACTGTAGATATCCCACTTGGAGTTGTAGGCAGTCCCACCATAACATGCACCACTGGTTCCGACATACCTAGCGATCTTGAATTTAATGGTGACACATGTACAATAACTGGCAATGTAAATAGCGATGCCATAACTAACGGTGAGACATCGCAGGAATTTATAATAGACTATACCCTGACTAGTGGTGATGGGCGTCGTAATGGTATGGGCACATACACGCTCATAGTCATTTCTGCAGACGCAATAGGCAGTGCTCCGACGATAGATTCAGTTACACCTTTCAATCCAACATATGATGAGGGCCAACTAGTAGAGATTACCCTGATGGGCTCGGATCCTGATGGCGATTCTTTGATGTGGGCTCTATCGCCTAACACTCCGGGTGCAGCACTGAATACAACTACCGGAGGAGTCACGCAATTCTCATGGACACCAGATGACACACAGGACGGTCCACATACATTTAACGTCATACTGACTGATTCTGTCGGACAAGAATCTGACCCTGAAGTAATCACGTTTACTGTAAACGAGGTAAACGCAGAACCGTCCCTATCTGGCACACTATACAATGAGGAATACGACGAGGGAGACACAATATCTGACTCGCTTGCAGTCACAATTACAGATGCTATAGAGGATCCGCCATCTCCCATGATAACATATACCCTCGAAACTGGCCAAACACCGCCACCTGGCATAATGCTACACCCCAATGGAACATTATCGGGAACCATATCACATGATGCGGTATCTGCCGGAGCCATGCCACAAAACCTTACGTTCACGTGGACATACAATGATGACGGTATCGGTCCAAATGCCAACATAACTCAGACTAGTTCCATAACCGTAACTGACGTTCCAATAGTTGTTGCACCTGACGACGGTGCCTCAACTCACACAGAAGGTGATCGAGTAGACCGCTCACTTGGAGTTACAGGTGATGGCGACATAACCTGTACCTCTACTTCCACAATACCTGGCAGTCTCACACTTAATCCCGCATGTACCATAACTGGAAATCTAGACCGTAATGTCATAACTAACAGTTTGGCATCGCAGGAATTTACAATAAACTACATGGCACGAAACCCTGATGACGTCTCTGATTCAGGCACATACGTCCTGACAGTCAATGACCGGCCACCTACCTTTGATGCCTACGACAGGACAGTAGAAGAAGGTCAACCACTTGACTCTTTGTATGATGCAGTTGCAGACTCTGCTCGGACTCCGGCAAGCACCATATTCAGCTATGAAATCATACCCGGCAGCCTGCCTTCGGGAATCACAGATCTTTTTGATATGACCACCGGCGAATTTAATGGCAGCATTCCATTTGATATTGTAACCCTTGCAGAAGGTTCTCAAACCTTTAACTTTCAGTGGAGATTTACAGACACCATTGGAGTATCTGGAGTGCAGGATGGCGTCCTAATTGTAGATAACTTTAACCAAGCACCAACAATAACAGGGACAGATCCAGCAACTATTGACGACACACCTGATGAGCACGCACGAGTACAATTTACCCTGACGGGTGGCGATGAGGACGGAAATGATCCTGATCCAATATGGGACGTATCATCTGATAACTCTGCCGCTACTGCAAATGCAACGATTACGCAAAGTGGAGAATTCCAGTGGACTCCAGATGATACTCACGGCGACACCACAGTTACATTCACATTCACCCTGATTGATACTGAACCTTTGAGTGCCGACCCTCGAATCATTGCATTTGATGTCCAAGAGGTAAACATACCACCTACCATTGGTACCTATAACTTTACAATATCAGAAGGCCTACCCATTAATCCCCTCTCTGAGGTAGTTGACAACCCTGTTGAGATTCCACCAGACGCAATAAACACCTATGCAATCATAGATGGACCTGGCAACAATCTGACTAGTACCATCCGTAGCTCTCTGAATGTAAACACCGGTGCATTTTCAGCCATGTTCCCAGCTGGTACGGTACCTGACGGAGCCCCTCATGTACGATATGACTTTGACTGGACCTTTGAGGATGAGTTGGGAGCATCAGACCCACCGCTGGCTGCTACCATATTCGTAACTGGATCTGGAACAAACCTGGATCCTGTAATCGGAGACCTCCCTGATCTCCAAGACAGAACAATCGAAGAGCACGATACACTGACATTTACTTTGAGCAACGTTGATCCTAATACCGGTGATCGTGATAGTGGTATCTGGACCATGCCAAATACTCTTGGTGCAACCATGGGTAGAACCACTGGAGTATTTGAATGGACGCCAGATGACACACATAACGGCATGCATACATTTACCGTAACACTGACTGACCCGGGCGGCCTTGAAGGTACGGCAGAGATCGTCGTTACTGTAACTGAGTTTAACGCAAGACCAACCCCATCTGGCACAACATACGAGGTTCGTGTCAACGAAGGAGGTAATTTAGACAGTAATCCGCTCACAGGGTTAGTTGATGATATGCTAGAGAATCCTCCATCTACCATAAGATATACCATTGATATTGGCCAAATACTGCCACCTGGCATAAGGCTAAACCTCAATGGAACCTTCTCCGGAACCGTATCCCATGATATAGCGAATCTTGCAAACTCACCACAACCTTTCCCGTTTACTTGGAATTACAATGACGGCGACCATGATCTGCCTGGATCTGGCATCATCATGGTAATCAACGACAACCGAATCCCAACAGTAGGGCCAATTCCAGGGGATGTTGACAGAACACCTGATGAGGGCCAACTAGTACAATTTATCATGCCTGGTTCTGATGAAGATTTTGATACAGGTGATCCTCGGCCAACATGGAGGATAACAACTTCTTCTGATACTAATGCGAGGATTGATACGACCAGTGGTGAATTCACGTGGACTCCAGATGACACTCACGGCAACAGCACAATTAGTTTCAATTTCATTTTGGAAGATTCTGCATCTAGAGCTGGCCAGCTAATGATCAACTTTGATGTGCAAGAGTTCAACGCACCACCTACAGATAGTAGACCATACACGGTTACTGTCAGCGAGGGAGGCGAAATAACTACATCACTCGTAGGTTCAGTTGATGATATTCCAGAGAATCCGTCATCTGACGTAGAATATACCACATCTGACACGCTGCCATCTGGCATAACGCTAAATCGTAATGGAACCTTCTCCGGAACCGTATCACACACTGTGGCAACTGCCGGAAACTCGCCACAAATGTTCGAGTTTGAGTGGACATACGATGACGACGAGGGTGGCTCAAATATTAACATAAATCAGATGGGTACCATAACTGTAAACAACGACAACCGACCCCCGACAATAGATCCTCCAACTGATACCATCATACCAATTGCCGAATTTGCCCCAGCAACCTTGTCCCTGACAAGAACAGATCCTGATGTTGCTGCAGGTGATGATCGGCCAGTATGGGGTGTGACAGCTAATTCCACTACCAATGGAGATATCGATGCAGACGGCCTATTCACGTGGACTCCAGATGACAGTCACGGCAGCACCACAGTTACATTCACATTCACTCTGATGGACTCTGCAGGAGCATCAGCCCTGCCCGAAGACGTCTCATATGTTGTCTCAGAGGTCAACTTAGAACCTACATCTACATTATACTTTTCTAGAGTCAATGAGGGAGATTCAATTGATCTCCCGCTCACCTCATCAATTACAGATGAACCAGAGGATCCGCCATCTACCATAACATATACCACATCTGACACGCTGCCACCTGGCATAAGGCTAAACCCCGATGGAACCTTCACCGGAACCGTATCACTTGATGCGACAATTCTCGCAGATTCGCCACAAAATTTCACATTTAATTGGCGATACAGTGACGGCGATAATAACGCAGATGAGACGGGTATCATAGAGGTAACCAACGTCAATCAATCGCCGGAAATAATTGTGCATACCATAGAGGTAACCAGCCCCGACCGACCACCGGTAACAGTTATGCCAGAAAATATTGGCAGCCTGCCAAACCTCCCTATAGGTGATACCCTAACAATAAATTTCACTGCTAGGGATGCTGATCCTAATACTGACTTTGTATGGGTTCTAACTACAAGTGATCCGCGTGAATCACTTACGGCTGACGGCCTATATACATTTACACCTGATAGAACCCAGGAAAATCTAAATACGGGAAGGACTGTTACTCTGTCTGACGGCATAATTGATACTCCAATTTCTCAGGCGATACGAGTTTTCGTAATTGGCAGCGTCCCTATGATAACCATCTCACCTGATCCCCCTGACCATGCCGCTATTGGCAGCCCAGTTACATTCACTGTGACTGCTAGGGATCCTGATAGAAATCCTATAACGAGTCTGGATATATTATCCAACACCGTAGGTGCAACACTTACCAATGGACAGTTCTCATGGACTCCTACGGCAGACCATGTAGGTCCTAACGTATTTACATTTAGGGCAATTGATGAGCGACTGGGAACTGGCACTGCAACGCATACAATTACAGTACCTACAGGAGAAAACGAACCCCCAACCTTTGTGACGTATGAGCCGGCCATACTAGAGGGCCAGATGATCCCTTCACTGTCCGATGCAGTTGATGATCCTTTTGAAAGTGACCAGCCCCCTGTAGAATACCGAATCATGGACGGAGATCTGCCTGACTACATTGAAGGATCCCTCAATGCCCAAACCGGTGCATTTGACGAGACGTTCCGATTTGACACGACGACTGACAGCATGACCTTCTTCTTCTCTTGGACGTTCAGGGACGGCAGCGGGGAACCAAAGCTTCAGCTCGGCTCAATAACGGTAAACAACGACCCTGACCTGATCCCTACACTAACGCGCGGAAATGATGGATACATCATCGGTTCGTACCAACCTACTGTGCTGGCAATGGAAATGCTCCCTCCTCTATCCAGAGTGGTTACAGACTATCCTGTAGAACCTCCGGTCATACCCACATACACCATTGAAAATCCTGGAAATCTGCCTGCATCCGTTGCAAACTCGCTGAATAGAAATACGGGTGCATTCTCTGCAATGTTTGCATGTAATGTGACAAATATCGGAATCGATGTTGTCTATACCTTTGATTGGACCTTTGATGACGGTACTGAACCATCAGGGTTGCAACGTGGTACCATAACAATGCAAAGTGGTATAGATGCCTGCTTTACAGAAACAAATGAGGCTCCTACCATTACTAGATATACTGAAAACGCCGAAATAGGGACGACGATTCTTCCAAGCCTCTCAACTGTTGTAACAGATACTTCTGAGAATCCTGTAGATGCGGCAATTGCATACGCTATCACCGGAGGAAATCTGCCTGACTACATTGCAGATTTTCTAGATGAGGATACCGGCGACTTTTCAGTTCCGTTTAGATGTGGCTTCGCTGATAGTCAAACTTTTACATTTACCTGGACATACACAGACGGCTCTGGGACATATACTCAGAGTGATGCACGGGCTACCGCGGTTTTTAATGCAGCATGCGTTACACTTACATCAATAAATGAGGAACCTACCTTTAGTACTTCTGCATATTTCCCACGTATATCGGAGAGGGCACCAATCCCAAGCCTCTCAACTATTGTAACAGATCCTATTGAGGATCCGCCAGACACCACGATATCATACAGTTTTGTTGATGGTACCTCAGAGTTACCTCAAATCATTATGGATTCCCTTGATAGTTCAACTGGTGACTTTGGAGAGACGTTTCCATGTCAAACCACGAGACCAGGTACTAGCACAATTCCGAGTTTCTCCTTTAATTGGATATACACGGACAACAACGGACGAGAATCAGGGACGCGATCTGGTACCATAGCAGTGGAAGATGATCCCAACTGCGTCAACCCAGTTCCACTATTTACAACAGTAAATGAAGACCCTATAGTTGGTATCTATAATAATGGCGTAAGCGAGGGAAAGACCATTCCGAGCCTCTCAGTTGCCGTATTTGACCCTCCTGAGAGTTCAATAGATGATGCAATCGCATACGCTATCACTGGAGGAGCTTTACTTGATAATCCTGCATACACATACATTGTTCGTTCTCTAGACACTACAACCGGTGACTTTGGAGCTGTGTTTAACTGTGGTACATTAGAGAACGGACAGACAGACCTTGGATTTACTTGGACATACACAGACGAAACCGACACATATACTGCCCCGCCAAGTGTTATAACAGTAAATAATGATAATAACTGCCTCACGTCAGACAATGAAGAGGCCACAATTACTCAATACAGAGAAACGGTAAATGAAGGGGAAAGGATTCCTCCCCTTTCACGTGATGTAATGAATCCTCGTGAGAATCCTCCAGATGTGCCAACATACAAAATAACCACCCGTGTTGATCCTGAAGATGTTGAGGCTGATTTACCTGAATACATTGCAGATTCCCTGAATCCTAGAACTGGCGCTTTTGACACGGTATTCCGATGTGATGAAATAGAGACTATTCAGGGTAACAGATTTGGATTTGGTTGGACATACTCTGATAATGTCAATCCAGTATCACTAGAACAAGCGGGTTCTATAAGAGTAGAACCAAATGACCAGTGTAGCGAATCATTTACACCAGAAAATGAACCCCCAACAGTTAGAAACTATATCGAAACTGTAAGACCCGGCGGATTCATTACAAGCCTTAGTACGGCAGTAACAGATCCTGAGGAGCAAGATCCAGACCGCAATATCCGTTATCAAATCAAAAACATGGGCAACTTGCCGGAATCCATCGCCCGCTCCCTAGATGAGCAGACAGGTGATTTCTCAACACAATTCACCAATACCTTTCTAGTGGATGGAAGTTCAAATTCATTTGTGTTTACCTGGTCATATCAGGACAGTACGGGAGAATCAGAACCAAGGACTGCCTCACTGATGCTGGCAGAGAACTCTGGCGGCAGCTCAAATAACTGGAAGAAAAAGCCCACCTTTGGCCAGTCATGGGAGATATCCTCATCACAGCTGGTCACTGACGGATTCACATTCAATGGCCACACACTTGACATCACAGACAACTGGCACACTGACTTTACAAGGACATCATCGATAATAGGCGAGACAAACAGTGTAAACATGAAGGCATATGCTGCTGACGGATTCAGCTATGTGACACTATCCCTTGGAGTGCCTGAGATCGGCGAGGTATCTGATGCCGAGACTGACATCATACTGATGCTGAGCAGAAACTATACCAGTCCAGTCGACTATGACATAACTGAGATAATTCACGAGCAAAAGGAGTCACTGGTCGATGAGAGCCAGACAACGGCTGCAGTCAACAAGGTAAAGTGCAATCCGGGCTCTGATGTACAGTGCTACTCCTTTGATATAGATTTCAAGGTTAATGCGCCACTAAAGTCCGACGTGCTGGCAATATCTGCAGTAGATTCAAAGCGACGCAGCACCGTAACATACGTCAACGAGGGCGTAGAGTTTACAGGCCAGTCACTGCTTGCACCAAACACGCACTATATCGTGCAGAAAAAGACAAACCAGGGACCAGCAGAGATGCTCACACTGACCCAGCAGGACAGGAGATACAACATCTGGGAGGATGATTCGGGATACCTGTGGGCACAAAATGATCACGGCAGCTGGTTCTCAATTACCACGCCAGAGTCTGAGAGGTTCGTTGACGGGGCAGTCAACGTGATGACCAGGATGCATTCAAACTTTGAAAAACTGATGCAACAGGAGCAAGACAGGGCCACTGTAATATTTAATGCAAGCAAGCTGGTCTCTGTACCTGACCAGACATTTAGCTATGACTATTCCGGTATTAGCTATGGCGTCTCAAAGATGGACAAGCTAGCAGATGAACTGGACGTTGAGCAGGGCAAGGCAGAGAGAATAATGGAACTGTTAAGATAGATTCTATCTGATGTAATAAAGACATGATCCTGTCTTATGAAATATCCTGATGCTGTAAAGCCTAAGGGAGGATCCTTGGCACATTATTTACAAGCCTGCATCATAACTATCATCCCAGCTTTTGCCTGTATACTGTGACTGTGCCGTCCTCAAATGTATACTCTATCTCGATGATTCCGGATGCGGCCTTTGCAGGCCATGCCACGACGCCGGAGGTATGCGGTCCGGCATCAACCCGCTCGGCATGCGTGCAGTTGCATCCTGATATGGCCCCCCTGAAATGAATAATTGCAGAAGAGCCGCCGTTTGTGTATGTTGCAGATATCATCGAGAGGGACCGATCCCCATATACCGCAACATGCGATATGACCCTGTACTGATCCTCCAAGCTTGTAGCATAGTCTCCCATGTGTACAACTGCGATCCCTGCAAGGGAGACGGTGGCTGCAACTCCGAGCAGTACTGATATGGCATACTCCATGAATTATACCCCAAGCTTTCCGACAAACCTGCCGTCCCTCTCTATCCTGATATAGTGGATGCCTGCCTTGCGGTACAGCGATATGACCTTATAGTCCCCGACGAACACCGAATCCCCCTCACCCATCGAGTCAATTACCTGCCTTGCGTGGTCATACCTTACGCCCAGTATCTCACAGAGCACCTTTCTGGGGTTCATGGCTCGTTGGGATCCGTGTTGAACAGCTCAAGCTCCCTGTCGTCTGCGATGAACTGGCAGCGCACCACGTTCTCAGATGCATGTACCATGGCCTCGCCCTTCTTTGCGCCGATCAGTATGTTTGCCTCGTGCTCTGAGAGGTGCAGCGTACCAGTCAGGGCGTCCTTCTCGGCTGCCTTGTGCTGGAGGAATATCTTGGTGTCAGAGTTGTTAAAGAGTGCAAGCGCATGCTGGTGCTTGAGAATGTCTGCAATGTTCTGGGTTGCAAGTATTATGGTGACGTTGTACTTTCGCGCCCTCCGTGCCAGCTCCTCGACTGACTCGCCTGTACTGTCATCCTTGAAGAGGGCCCACCCCTCGTCAAGCACGATGAACTTTGGGATTATCTTTGGCAGCTTTGTGGCATGTTGTAACGCAAACTCCAGTGCGACCCTAGTTGCCAGGCGGTGCTCGTCTGAGTTTACCGCAAAGGAATTTGCAAGGGCGACAACGGTGCTGCTGTTCATGGTGGGTCTTCCGGACAGCAGGGAGCGTATCGGCCCCATCTCAAGTATCTGCATGTAGGAGTAGTGATCGGTGCCGTTTTGCCGGTCTGAGATCTTTATCAGGTTTATCATATGGTCGACATTTGAGCATCCTTCCTCCTCTGCTGCCTTTAGCATCGAGTATCTGGTAAGCTTGCCGACGCCCAGTATGTCAGCTAGTAGCGATGCTGCGCGGTACCTTGACATGTAGTGGAACGGGTCCATGCCAAGTCTAATGTTTGCATCAACTGCAGAGACTGAGAATCCAAGCCTTGATGCAAACTCGACATACTCGTTCTCAATGTCTACAAAGAAGAAGAATGCCTCCGGATACATCTTTTGCGCGCGGGAGACGATTATCTTTATGGTGTGCGACTTTCCAGCCCCACTTGTAGCGACGATTCCAATGTTGTAGTTTCTCCTCTTCTTATAGTTGTACAGCACCGCCCTCCTTGTTACAACGTTTACCCCCCATGCAGTCCCCCCCTTCTCTGAGAGTTCCGATGAGATAAAGGGGAACAGCGGGTGAAGGGAGTCAGTCTCCACGTAGATGTCGGTCCGACCAGAGAGGAGAAACCTCCTGTCCGAGTACGGCAGGTGCCTCACAGTGGCCCTCATGGCCTTGGCCTTTGAGGAGAACCTCTTTGCCCTCTCCTCCAGGTTCTTTTTTGTGATGCCTGTCACCCCAAAGGTCACCCTCACTGACACTATCTGCGAGGCGTTCTGGTGCAGCACCTTCTCCTTCATGGCATCAATCATCGAGGAGCCATCAATGGTGTCCCTCTTTGCAGAGAGGTGCGCAGTCTTTAGCGACCCGCGGAGGACGGAGACGTATGATTCTGGCTTTATGGGCTTTAGAAATATCCGGACAAAGTCGCAGTACTGGAACATCCTGTATATCCATCCCGCGTTGAGCTTGTTTGGTACCGAGTAAAGGGAGTGACACCTTGCACGCATTCCGTTGTGCAGTATTATACAGGATGACTCAGAGTGCTCAATGTCAAACTCCGGCGGCTCCATCCTCTCAAATGTGAATCCGGACTGTACAAGAATGTGCGATATGTCCTCCTTTGATGTGATGACTGTCTTTTCGTTTGCACATGAGATCTGCTTCTTTCCAAACATCATGTCATCATACTCCCTGAACATGTCAATTGTAATGGGACCGTCAAGGGAGTCAGCCAGACTCTTCAGCCTGTCTACTAGCATCACCTGCTCCTCGATGCTGGCATATGCCATGTTAAGTGGGGATATGAGATAGCTGTGATTTTTTGGTCTCACAAAAAACCGCGTGGCTTTTGCTTAAAAGTATGGCAATCAAGAGGTAGAATTTGTTGGTACTAAAAAAAGATGGTGTCAGCACGCCATGTGCTGTACTGTTTTGGCTCTCCCAGATAGCATGTTGCAGATGGCAGCCATCGCGTGCACAGACACCATGATTGCAAGGATTGTGTATGCTCCCCCGAGGAGGACTGATCCGATGCCAACTATTACGCCATACGATGCGGCATAGAGAATCCATGTCTTTTTCATCCCCACCCTCTTGTACATGACGGAGATTATGACGTTGCGCTCCTGCCTTGGGAATCTCCCTGACCTTACTGTACTGATCACGTCAAATGAGAGGGCAGCCACATAGAGGGGTACCATGACGTGCAGTGCAATCGCATCCTGGAGCAGCACCAGCAGCGCTGCAAGCGCAACAGATGCCACTACTACATACAGTGTCCTGTCTAAAGAGAGGACTCCCAGCCCGACTGCAACCATGATCACCCCGACTATGGGGAACCAGAATGCAAGCAGCCCTACGAATCCCTTGCCGATGAGATGGAACTGCCCGATGATCTTTGTCGCATTTTTTGTAGCGTCATCGCCGGCAATATCGGCATAGTCTGTGGTGTCGTTTGCCACCATCGTTGCAAGCGTTCCACCTATCACTGCAAGGATCAATCCGACTACAAACACCAGCCCCATCGCCTTTGAGGCCTCGCCTATGTCGGCCTTGCCGAGTTTCTCTAACATGGCAAATCGTATAAAATTCGGATTTAAGTAAAATTATCTGATACATTCTGTGTTAATAATAGATCTCGTCAATGTCGTGGCACGTGCCAGGATTGCAAGGGTGGATGTGGCAGACATATCATGCAGGGTGCCGTGCAACTATGTCCCCTCCAGGTTTGCAGCACTGGTGATTCCCATCAAAAAGTCAAAGATGGTACACGTCAACTTGTATTCTTGCACCATCACATCCACCGGTGCAAACAGTACCGATGATGCGATATCTGCAATATGGGATGCAGTAGGGATCATCGAAGAGTCCGGAGAATACCTAAAGTTTCTTAAACCTCCAAGTATTAGCAGCATCACTGCCGTGGTATATCCGACAGACGAGAAAATGATACCTATAGTACCTGCAGACGCGCAGAAGGTGCCGTTCTTCTCCTCGCATTGCAAGATAAGGGATCCCCTTAACAATGCGACCCTGATGATTGCAAAGTCAGGCAGGGTGACGATAACAGGCGCCACCTCGCTTCATGATGTGATTGCAGCAGCCAAGAGGCTTTTTGGCATTTGATGTGTCTAATTCAAAGGCATCATGCTGATGCGAGACGAGTGATTCATCAACAGTACATTACAGGTGGAACTGACGACCCTTAACCCTGTTTTTTACTGCATGGTACAATGCTGCTTGCAAACGAGAGCCTCCTGATGACGGTGGCATTTGTAGGACTTGCCGGAGTAATTGTCGTAATAATTGGAGACGACTATGGGGATACCATCCAGGCAATTAACAGCATGTCGGACTCTAGAAGTGCCGGGATTGCAGAATCAGTCGGCGTGCTTGACGTGCAGAAGGGGGGTGACATAGCATACATCATACTCTCAAACCATTCCGAGGATGCAGTAATGCTCATCGGCTTTTGGGACGAGGACGGCGATGAGCTAGTATGCAGTGATTCGGGGGGCATGTTGGATGGGCTGCAGATACCTGCAGGTGGGACTGTCACGATATCATGTGCCATCAGCGGCACACACGTCATAGTCTCGACTGCAAACTATAACCTCATCCGCATCAAAACATGAATCAACATGACTCATCCGTTCTAATTGGGATGCCGCAGTTTAGAATCTGCCTCTGGCATCACGATTCCCTGTACCCCAGTCCCCTCCCCTTTTATTCAAAAGAACCATGTCCTGCCAATGGATTCAAAACCGATTGCCATAATACTTGGCATCGTCATCACTGTAGGCGCAATGGGCGCTGCCACAGTATATGCTGGAAACATCTTTTCTGGGACCAGCACCAGCACCGACCTGATTCCAAAGACAGTCGAGATCTTTTCAATCGACAAGGATCACCTTGAGGCAAACGTCCAGCTTACAAATCAGGGAACAGGAACGCTGCAGAACATCAGGGGACAGGTGGAGGTCAACGGGCTGACAAACCACACGCTGACTGTCAAGACATCCAGTGTGGGGCCATACAAGACCCTCGTGCTCTCCGGACCCATAAGGGACATAGAGTCGGCAGGAGCTACGGGCAAAGGCACGCTCATTGGAACTGCCACCTCACAGGACCAGGCAAGCCAGTGGGACATGTATCCTGGCCAGAGCGTGCTGCTAAGAATCACGGCAGAGACGACATCTGGCGACAGCATAGAGAAGCTCCATGAGATAACAGTGAGATAGGCCCGGTCTCCAACCCCCATTTTTTTTTAAAATCCCTGCCAGTCTCCTTTAATGTAAAAGGGATACCGTGCTTTGTGACGTTTGAAAAGTATTTTGTGGCAATAAGACACGAGTCCGAACTGATGACCCCGCTTGTGGAGAGTCCGCTTATGAACTTCAGCCTCAGGGAGATTGGATACCTCGGGGTCTTTGGACTCTCGGCAGTCTTTGCAGCAATCGGCTCGATACCGTCATTTTCTACTATCTTTACGTTCCCCCTCCTTGTCCTGGCACTGTTCAGGTGGCACGGGGAGATCCCCGAGATGTACCTGTACTTTATGGCAATGCCGTTCTTTGAGCCATCAAAAAAGAAGAGACGCAAGGCAAAGCACCCGAGGTCGGAGGTTTCAGGGTATGGGGAGAGAATGCCCATTACGGGGGAGCAGGCAGTACGTGAGAGGATACAGAAGGTAAGGTTCTCCGATGAGATGACGCCCCTTGATATGACCCTTGAGATCGGAGGATCCCACGTACATGAGACAGTATCTGTATTCATCGATGATAGAAAGATAGTCTGCGACAGCACAAACGGGGCAGGCCAGATTGTAGTCAGCGTCATGCCGCAGAGGGGGCAGAGGCGGCTATCAATCAGAGACAGAGACGGCCACATCCTAATCTCAAAGACAGTACAGTTTGAGGGGGCAGGGCGCCAGTAGTGAGGGATGCGTCGCAGAACAGAGTCCTGCGGTTTCTCTTTTCATACTCGGAGGCAGATCTTGGGATATCTGCTGTGATCCTGCTTGTCACCACAATAGGGATGACGGTAGCATTTATCATATTTGCAGCAGAGCAGACCAGACTGTTACAGCTGGAGTTTATCAACGTGGGCTTTCACAATCCAAAGTTCTTTGAGGATGTCCGCGGCATTGCCGGATTCACCGAGGGCGCACTCTCGTACTCTGAGCCGACATCAAACTATGTCACATACGAGCTGATGCGCCAGAACATATTTCCCATCGGTGCTATCCTTGTGTTTGTATACATCCTGATAAACGCGTGGGGCGAGGCATCTGGAATATTCAGGGGAGGTGCGACAAGGCAGATGTTCTTCAAGTTTCTGGGGGTGATGATACTGGTGATGGTCTTTGTTCCGGCATGGGATGTGGCAGCAGTAGGGATAGAGAAATTCTCAATATCAATGCTAAACCCGATGTACTCCCATGATGCACAAGACAACTGCGTGGAGAGGCCAGATGCCGTACTGCTGCTGGTAGCAGAGCAGAACCAGAGGATACACCAGAGACTCGACCAGTCGACACTCGGATTCAATGACTGGGATATGTGCCATCCGCAGCTGAGAATCGCATACGTATACCAAAAGGCATTCTCCGGTGCGACAAGTGAGATTGACCAGAACGTGATAGGCTTTGAGAGGATACTGTCTGACTTTGCCAATCTGGGCGAGATAATCGGTTCGACGATATTTCTTGGCATGACCAAGACCATGCTGCTCTTCTCTGTAACCCTGATAGGACTCATAGTAATGACCATCCGCGAGCTGCTCCTTGCACTGCTCATATCGCTGCTGCCGATGTTCATACTGCTGGCATTTGTGCCAAAGGTCGGAGGCATCTTCTCAAGGCTGCTTGAAACCATTGTTCCGCTGCTGCTGATTCCTGTAATCACTGCTGCAGTCTTTCTGACGGGGGCAGGAATCCTCCTTGACATGGAGGACGAGTTTGTCCAGGCCAGGGCAGACGGCCATGAAAGGTTCACCTTCTGGATTGCCGCAATATCGCTACTGATTCTGGCAACTGGCATCCCGCTGCTGATGGCCCCGATACTCTCCGGCATTGCAAGTCAGGCCTCCTCAATGGTGGGTACTGCAGTACTGTCGGGGATAGTGGGGGCAATGAGTGTGGTGAAAGGCGGTGCTGCAGGAACCGCAGCAGGAATCAGGGGTGTCTCTGAATCCGGATCCGGATTTATCAGCAGGGCAGGAATGGCCGGAGTGATAGGAGGACTGGGACATGGCACTGCAATGGGCGCCTCAGCGGGTCTGATGTCCGATGTGTCAACAGGGGTATCGCACATGGCACCGGGCACCGGTCCTGCAGGCTCTCCGTTCTCGCAGCAGGGACGTGACTTTCTAAGGTTTGCAGGTACCGGTTCTGGGGGAGGATTTGATCCGCAGGAATCTGCAAGGCTGCGCGGCAACCTGGCAGTGGCACCTGACCCCGCAAGTGTCGTGCCTGCAATCCCTCCGATAGGCCAGGGCGGCAATTATGCCAGCATGCCTATTATACCGACAAACATCGGCTCGCCGGTACAGTATGCTGACACGACACCGAGAAGCAAGAGCGGGGAGGATGCGCTGCTTGATACCAATAGTCATATCCGGCCGATATTCAGGGAGAGGCCTGACCTGACAAATGCCGGAGACAAGAAAATCCTGAAAGGGGAAAAGTGATGTCTTGGATATGCAACTGCATGATGTGTCTTCACATCAGACCAGATGGCAATCAGAGATGTTCCTTCTTTGTGATTGCAACATCATAGCTGGCAGTCTCTGCAAATAACAGCCTCCTGATTCGCTCATTTAGTGGCAGGGGACTACCCCAAAACGAGTCACCTTCTGTCTGCAGGACAAACTCTTTCTCAGTTGCATATCCCAACGTACCTGCGTTTGTAATGACCAGGTCCGGCTCTACTGTCTCGTATCTTAGTGTCCTGTGCGTCCTCTTTTCATCTGCCATCTCCTTTGTAATGTTCTCATCACTGATAGTGCACAGCAGAACCCACCATCCCCTCTTCTCGTTGTATACTGCCGGATACCCGTGCCTTATCCCCACTGCATCCTCTGAAAATACCGTTGCACGATAGCCAAACTTTAGCTCGCATTTGTCAGGACCCATCACCTCCAAGCCGGCCTCTGAGATTCTAAAGTAGGGGTTTGTCGTAAACCACATGTGTCTTGACTGGTCATGCCATGCATCAGCATAGGTGTCCTCCTCTGGAATCCCCTTCGGCTTGATGGCCCTCTCCAGCCTCGTCTTTGTGTTCTGTGACTCCATCTCTGCATCCCTTATCTCGTCGATGGCAGTCTTTTGGGAGCCAAAGTGTTCCCGCCGAAGCTCGAGTCTGCCCTCGTCGAGGCCCTCAATGACATGCTGCACCCACCCTCTGTCCGTGTGGTCAGTCCACTGGCTTGGTGGATTTGACTTGCACCATGTGTCATAGACGCGCCTTGCCCTCAGCTTTGCCTCCTGGCGTTGCTCCCGCTCAAAGGTCTTGGCGTACATTGGTCCGCTTTGGAACTTTTCAATATCCTCATATGCCGCATCCAGGGATGCAATGGCAGCAAGTATCAGGGAATAGTCCTTCTCTGATGCGATTCTTTTGGCCTCATCTGCACCCCATGGGCAGAATATCTCATCAGTCCATGCAAAGCTAAACCCGTCTGGAAGATCATCTAGTTCCTGTACTGTTATCTTTTCATTGATCTCCTTCTTGAACTGCTGCCACTCTACGAGGGACTGGGGTCTAAATGATTCAGGGACAGAACCGTTCCTTGCAATCTCTTGTATGGTGTCAAATATGATGTACGGGTTGCAGCCATCCCTCACCCTCTGCGAATCCTCCTCCTGTAGGTTTTCAGTTACTATCTTCATGGCCTCTGCAAGCAGAGACTGATGCTCCATATTGTACTGCTCAAACCGCCTGCCGTACCGCAGTATGTCTTCTCTTATTTTTCTGTCCCTGCGTGTCAGGTCACCTGCAACCTCAAGTGGAATTCCTGTGCAGAGGCATGCAAGTACCACCCTTGCATCGCATTCCCCTATCTCCTTGGTGGTGGGACTGCCCCACCTTCTCTTTGCAAGTATTGCCAGATAGTCGTTGATGCGCTTGAAGGTGCCGTACTTGCCTGAATAGTATTGCGCATAGATCTCCTCTGGTGTCATCGAGCCGAACTCTTCTGTGTATGTTGCAAGTGTCCGTATCTCCTTTGCGCCCCCGTCTGAGTATGCCTTTGCTATACTAGTACAGACAGACTCTGCAGGCTCTGATTTTACCCTGATCTCGATGCCGCGGTTTCTCCTCGATGACTCGTCATACCCATCCCTCCACGTCGGCTCAAAGTAGTGGATCCTCACTGTCCTGCCCCTGGAGTCATACGAGTCCAGAATATCCAGTGGCATCTCAAGACACAGCCCCCTATCAAACGTTACAAAGTATATTCCCAAATTAGTTATCAGCATCTGGCCCTTGCCAAACCTGCACTCCCCGTCATGGCGACTCATCAGGTGCTCACCTGCATGCATTGCCAAGTATCCCTCCATGTTTGGCCTGTTCTTTGGATGGTTCTTTTGTACTGCGACAAGCAGCAGATTGGCAAGTCTTTTTGACTCTGTCCTCCCTGCTTTCCTCCTCTGCGTCCTGTCCGGAAATGATCTCCCCAAGTCCAGCCTAAAATCCTGATGGTATCTGCCATGGTACCTCCCCTGTTCTCCCTCCTTGGATTTTGGCGCCCTCCAGAATATCCTTACCGTGTCACGGGATACTGGAAATGCGCAGCGGATCACATCGAGATTGACTGTAAACACGTTCTTTTTATCATCATCAATCACAACCAGGGAGGAATCCTTGACGTAGAGCTCCTCGTTATCCCTGAGGTGTCCGCAGTACAGGGGCTGGCTGCTTGTCAGTACCATGATTATGGTGTGCGGTGACTATTCTTTTTAAAGAAACAATCCCGTCTGGCAGAAATCAGTCCCTCAATAATCTCACATGATACACCTTGATTCGTGTACGACATCTTTGTGTAACATGTGCCAGCACGGATAAAAAAATATGCAAGTGATCCTTTCCCTACCAAGTGATGCACATGTGGCAGTAGTTGCTAAATGAGAAAATATATTGTATATCTCTATGATCCTTTTATGGTTTTGAATCTAAAGAAGACTCTATTATTTACATTAATGCCGCTTCAGGGAATCTTGTTGATATTGATAGGAGATGGAATAGCCCGCATCAGAGTACCTGATGAGATTGATCCTGTTTTTCAAATCTGGGTTTTTTTCAACTATGTCCCCTTGCTTGTTTCACGTCTAGCGTGGGCGCCATTTATTTTACAAGAGGACTGGCGTCAGTATGCGGATCCTGTGATTCTAATGTGGATTGTAGGATCAAACCTGTTATTCTGGCTCCCAATCACGCATGTCTTGTATAACAAATTTCTCAAACCAAAGGACGTTGGGAATCCTAAGCCTGTCTGACTGTTTGGAGTGTATAGAGATGAGCCGGGAATATCTCCTGGCAATTACTCATGGTATCTAATGATGTTTTGGTGGACCGGGAGGGAATCGCACCCTCGACCTCCTCGTTGCGAACGAGGGATTATGCTCCTAAACCACCGGCCCACAGAATACCTGTTTTGGCTGTTCTTTTATTCATTTTCTCAACGCATAATAGCCTGAATTCCATAAAACCCACAGATGACATATGACACTATAATTACAGACTCGCACGTAATGCTCCCCCGGGGACTAGTTGAGAGAAACATCCTAATTGATGAGGGAAGAATAGTAGGACTCACCACTGATACGCCTGCATGTGATAACAGGATTGACGGTGCAGGCCTAGTCTCAGTTCCGGGGCCAATTGACACGCATGTCCATTACGGCGTATACTCTCCAATCAACAAGGCTGCACAGACCGAGTCCCATGCAGCGGCAATAGGCGGAATCACAACAATGATGCGAATGCTCCGGCTAGGCGATCCGTTCTCAGACTCCCTGCAGTCCCAGCTTGACTCCTCTGCCAAAAACCACTATGTCGACTATGCAGTACATGCATCCATCTTTACACCGCAGCAGATAGACGAGATGGACCACTGCGTTGAGAGGGGGGTCACCTCTTTTAAGATCTACATGAACCTCGGTGGTGATGTTGGACACGTCTACATGGACATGCCGCCTGACTCTACAAATTTGGTCGAGGCACAGGTCAACGTCACTGATGAGCTAGTTGAGCAGACAGTAAGGGCTGCAGCCAAGCTTGGCTGTCCAGTACTGGTCCATGCAGAAGACTATGAGTCGTGCGGCTGCGGAATAAAGACTGCAAAGGAGAAGAACCAGGACGGGCTGGCTGCATGGTCCTCTAGCCGCTCCCCCGAGTCTGAGGCCAAGTCCATCAGGACGATCTCACGGTTTGGCAGGGACCATGACTGTGTCATTTATTTTGTTCATATTGGTTCAAAGCGCGCACTGGAACAGATTCAAGAGGAGAAGAGACTCGGAACCAAGATCTTTGTGGAGACCTGCCCCCACTATCTCACACTATCCCATGAGAGCCAGTCAGGCTACCTTGCCAAGGTCATGCCTCCAATCAGGACTGAAGATGACAGAAGGGCAGTGTGGAGTGCCCTCTCAAACAACCAGATTGATACCATCGGCACTGATCACGTTGCAAACCGGCTGAAGCTCAAGCTGGACGGCCTCAACGTGTGGAGTGCGCTTGCGGGATTTCCTGGAATAGGTACTGCGATCCCAATCCTGCTCAATGACGGGGTCAACCAAAAGAGGATCTCACTTGAGCAGTTTGTCCAGTTTACCAGTACTAATGCGGCCCGAATATTTGGAATGCATCCTCAAAAAGGCACACTTGAGAAGGGCTCTGATGCAGACATTGTAATGCTGGATCTCAAAAAGGAAAAGACTGTAACCTCTGATCTGTTTGGAGGGTTCTCAGACTATGTCGTGTACGAGGGAAGAGAACTGAAGGGATGGCCTGTAAAGACTATGGTCAGGGGGGAGCTTGTTGCCGAGGACTTTGAAGTCATTGGACGACTGGGCCATGGCAGGCTAGTCAAGAGGGAGCAGCCCGCTCAGAACCTGAATTTCAAATGATGTCAAATTTGCCGTTCTCCCTGGCCCTGTATATGACGTCTGGCCTTTTTAGGAATATTCCCGACTCTAGGACCCCTGCTGTCTGCTTTATCTTGCCAGAGAGGATTCTGGGATTTTTTATCGTCCCAAAGTCACAGTCCAAAATTATGTTGCCGTTCTCTGTAAAGAACGGATATCCCCTATCAAGTGAGCGGATTTTGGGGCTGCCTCCCATCTGTATAATTGACCTTGTGACTGTATTTCTGGCAAGGGGATGAACCTCCACTGGCACTGCACATGTGAAATTCTTTACAAACTTTGTCCTGTCTGCCATTACTACTATCTTCTTTGCAAGTCCAAACAGGATGTTCTCGCGCAGCAGTGCGCCTCCCCCGCCCTTGATGACGTATCCCTGCGAGTCAATCTGGTCTGCACCGTCAAAGACCACATCTATGTATTCTACCTGGTCTGCCTCGACTAGTGGGATGCCCTCCTTCTCTGCAGTCAGTTTGATTTGCAGCGATGTTGGAACCCCCCTGATATTATATCCTTTTAGCTTGACTAGTTTTGAGAGTGACTTTACAAGTGCAGTAGCTGCCCGCCCGCTGCCCAGTCCTATCGTGTGACCATCCCTTACAAGCTTTAGCGCGTCACTTGATAATGCCTTTATGGCACCATCGTAGGACAATCATTCCACCTCTGCTTGATCCAGTTTCTTTAGCACCTTCATGATGTTGCTCTTGATCTTGTCGAGATCATCTGCATCATCATCAAAGTGGTCATCTGGCGCATCTGGTCCCGCCTTGGGTGGTTCGGGAAGTGCCGCGTATCGTGTAATCTTTGCATTCTCTTCTTCCAAGTCCGGCTTGGCATCCAAGCTGGCTTTCTGTTTTGGCATGACTGATTGGACTATCTCCATTTTATCATCAATCTTTGGTTTTGGCTGTGCCATCTGCTCGATGATCTGATCATTTGGTTTTGGCATCTGTCCTGCCTTGTCCTCAAACCGTGTAAATCTTGGTTTCTCTCTTGAAATATTTGTCAGGGTTGTAATCTCAAAACTCTGCCTTGGTTTGGTTGCAGGAATCTCAATTGGCTCTGGCCTCTTCCCTTTGGGTTTCTCAAAGTTAAATGACTTTGATGGTCTGCTCCTTGTCTCTTGCTTTGCCTCTGCACCCTTTGGCGCATCGACTCTGCTTGTCATCTTTGATGACAGCTGATACAACTTGTCATCGAGCTTTGAGAGCTTTTGGTCCATCAGCGTGATCAGGCCATCCCCTACAGGACCGAGGTCCGGATGACTGCTTGCCTGTTCAAGTTTTTCCATCTTGGCAAGCACTATTCCCAGCTGGTGCTGGTACTTTAGTAATAGCTTGTCCTTTTGAATCTTGGAGAATTCAGAGTCTGTCTGGTACAGTCTTGAGATGGTCTTGGTCAGAATCTCCTTCTCAATTTTAAGCGAGCTGATCTGGCTCTTGATGTGTGAGCTGGCACCGAGACTGAGTAATTGGTTCTTGTCTCTTGGCACCCTGCGTACAGCAGCGGCTGTAGCGACACCTGCTATCGAACTAAGAATTAAGACAATTTCCTGCATCTATGTATACCATTTGATCCAAGAATACTTTCTGCGCTTGGCCTCTGGGAATCCACAACTTGCACATTGGTGATGGCGCTTGTGAAGCGAGTTCTTGCCACATCTTCTGCATCTGATGTGAACTTTCTTCTTTGTAAAACCACCCATCGAAGTTGTGCCTTTAGTCATTGCAATTCACCTAACTATGTGCCGGCGGAGGGGAAATCATTACCACGTTGTCTCCTCTAACCACAATGCTTCCGAGGCTTTTAGAATCGCCTTCAGCGGGAATCTCCTCTGAAGAATCGAGTAGCAGGTTCATGTGCTGGTCAAAACCTAAAAGAGTACCTCTGATGGTCTTGCTTCCTTTGAGCTTTATCAGTACAACTTGACTGATACTCTCATCCAATACTTTTACTGCCATATCAACGGACATCAATAATCACTTATTGACATGGATATCAAGGCATTATATTAAATTTCCATTGGTGAAACTATGATATGTGCCCAGTAAGGCAAGTTTGACACTTTTTTCCGAGATTTTCGATGATTTCGGCTAGAATCTTCTCCCCGTCCCCCCTTGTGGCCCCTCTTGGATCCCCCCAGATCCCGTTCTTGGTAGCTTTGGGAAATGACTTGCTTGCAAGTACTCCGATCCTGTCGATCTCCTCCTTTGTCATCCCGTCTGTATCCAGACCCTTCTCTGCCAGGTCCATCCTGACATTTTCTGATATTGCCAGCATCAGTGATGTCTCTACGAATCCTGCATGATCAAACTCCCTTTCCATAAAGTGCCAGTAGGAGAGCGGAAATACCTGCAGCTTGCCAAGTTTTACATCCAGGCCCTCCACTGCCTTTAGGTTTCCATGGTGGCCGTTAATTATGAATGCCGTCCTGATGCCGTTTGCTAACAGTGATGAGCACAAATCAGCCAGAACCGTCTGCAGGGTTGACTCTCTGAGACTCAGATTAAAAAAAGGCGCATGCTCGTGGGAGACACCATAGTTTATTGTGGGAAGCAGCAGGTATCCGAACTTTTCTGAGATCCGTCTTGCAACCTCAGTTACTATATCAGAATCAGTCGATACCGGCAGGTGCGGTCCGTGCTGTTCCATTGAGCCTACCGGTATTACTGCAACCTGGTTCCTCTTTGAGATTGCCTTCCTCAAGATGGGATCAAACTGTGTCTTGATGTCTGTCATCTGTCTCACTTTGATTTGATGTGAACCTTTCTCCAGCGGACATCAAGCTTGTTTTCCAGATGCATCCTCATTGCCTTTAGCAGCGTGTCTGCCTCTAGCTTTTGTCCCTTGGATCTTATCTGCTCTAGCGTGTCGTTTGGATCAACCTTGAAGGAGTCTTGCAGTATGATGGGCCCTTGGTCAAGGCTCTCAGTTACATAGTGTGACGTGACGCCGACGATCTTTGTGCCCCTCTCAAAGGCTTGTGCATATGCCGAAGCTCCCGGAAATGCCGGCAGCAGCGACGGATGAATGTTGATTATCCTGTTTGGGTATCTCCAGACAAAGTTGGGACTGAGTATTCTCATGTACCTTGCAAGTGAGATCAGATCAATTTCGTACTTTTTGCATGTCTTGATGATCTTCTCCTCTGCCTTATCCTGCGTCTTTTCATCTACTGTGACAAATGGAATCTTTGCCTTTCTTGCCAGCGGTTCCAGTGATCTCTCCGTGCCGATGATTACCGAAATTTTCCCCCTCAGTGATTTATAATCTGCCAGAATTGTCTGCAGGCAGCGCGGTTCCCTGGTTACAAAGACTGCAATGTTCTTCTGCGAGTTTGTCTCGTGGTGAGTACTTGCATCCATTCTCTCCTTTCTGGCCAAGCCCTGGATGTCTGAATCAAACTTTTTCACATCGACTGCCTTTGAAAAAGACACCTCCAGATACATTCCAAAGAGGCCCTTGATCACGTTCTGGTTTACCTTCTCGATGTTCCCTCCCTTGGAGAATGCAAAGTTCGTAAATGCGGCCACAATTCCCTCCCTGTCCTTGCCAACTACTGTAATTCCGACGACTGTCTTTTTCATGACTTGTTTGCTAAAGTTTTTCTCATTATTAATCATTGACGGAAACCAGAATGGTGCGGGAGGTGGGATTTGAACCCACGAAATCCTGAGATATAGGGTCCTAAGCCCTACGCCTTTGACCAGGCTGGGCGACTCCCGCAATGAGGATGCCATTGAACACAAAGTTA
Source organism: Candidatus Nitrosopumilus sp. (assembly GCA_965206745.1). Lineage (GTDB taxonomy): Archaea > Thermoproteota > Nitrososphaeria > Nitrososphaerales > Nitrosopumilaceae > Nitrosopumilus. The sequence continues at coordinate 397,101 of OZ242220.1, forward strand.
ACTGTTTTGAGGGATATGCTCAAACTCAGAGTTTGTGGGCTGGCTTGGAATGAAAATATGTCCAATGTCCCCTCCAAAGTAATTAAATACCAATTTCAGTACAAGTGTAACATCATGAACAAAGAGGAGAAAGAGACGCTCAGAAGATCAGTGGAGGCTAGTATAAAGCAGAACAAGCTGGTTTATCAGATGCTTCATGACCTCTAAAAATCTAGCCTCTGAGGAGATCATCTTTATTCACGAGATAATCGAGGAGACATTCAATCTGCCTAGGGGACACATCAAAGTTGGAGACTTGGAGACACTAATTGTAAAAAGTCAGGGAATTCCATTCTCTGGGAAGAGTTTTGATTTGTTTAGACAAGCAGCAATTCTTTTTGAAGGAATTATCCGGTTGCATCTTTTTACGGATGGTAACAAAAGAACGGCATTGGAAACTGCAAGACAGTTTTTGAACCGAAACGATCACGTTCTTGTTGTCCCGTTAAGCGGTACTACTTTCATATATGAAATTGCCAGAGACAAGACTCTGGACACAGACAAAGTGGTATCTGAAATTTCTGGCTGGATAGAAGCACATTCCCCAAAAGCAAATCAACGGTACAGGATTTTGGGTTTGCAGTTGTTGTACATGTGGTTACCTGTCAACCTGATAAATTTTTTCTCAAAAATCAAATTAAATGGACTGAGCCGAATGATCTTATACAGATATCTGAAGAACAGGGATCCAAAAGTGACAGAATTTATGTTCTCAATTTATGAAAAACAGCTTGGCCTCTGAATTCTTCCGAAGAGAACACGGTAAACACCAGTATCGCATATTTGATCCGTCCCATCCAATCAAAGTTTGCACCAACAATAAAACATCGATGAAGATTTGGAGAGCACCATTGGCAAAAGATTTGACTCATTTTGTGACATGATTCTGTTTGTGATTGTTTTTTTCTATCTCTAATGTCGCTTGTATCATTTTGCCCGTTGTCTCTGCAGAATCTTCCCAATCCCAAAGGATGGCTTGGCAGCATCATGATTTACTGGTACTGAAAAATTCTTCAACCCTGTCTCTCTGAGAGACTGTCAATGCCTGCACCTTTGGCCCTTTTGTGCGTATTTCTGAATACCACAGACAATCTTCCTAGAGAGAACCTGTATGACTATCATAGATACCCACAAATTTATCTGTCACTGCACGATAATATGGCAAAATATTTTGGAACAAATGGGATTCGCGGGGTCTTTTCTGAGGATTTCACCCTGGAGTTTGTTCATGATATGACACTTGCAATTGGGACATACTTTGGAGGAGGACCTGTACTGATAGGGTATGACGGACGGGAATCAAGTCCTGCCATATGCAAGATTGCAAGCTCCGCCCTCAACTCTATCGGGATTGACTGCAATATTGCAGGAATCATCCCGACCCCCTGTCTGGAATTTGCAGTAAAGAGTCTGGGTTATTCCGGCGGATTGATGATTACTGCATCACACAATCCCCCGCAATACAACGGGATCAAGCCTGCGGCCAAAGACGGGGTTGAGATTTCACGCGAGGATGAGCTGATCATTGAGGATATCTACATAAAAAAGACCTGGCTGCAAAAACCTGCAAGATGGGGAATCACGGGAACAGAAGATCGCGCGATTCCAACATACCTGAAAGGAATCATCTCACATGTTGATTCCAAGCTAATAGAATCAAGACACTTCAAGGTTGTACTGGATCTGGGAAACGGGGCACAGGCAGTCTCTGCGCCAAACTTTTGCGCACTGCTTGGCTGCCAGACGTCCCTTCTCAATGAAATAATTGACGGCACCTTTCCGGGACGCGGATCAGAGCCGACCCCGCAGAATCTCTCTGAACTATCAAGAATGGTGCGGGAGAATAATGCCGACATGGGAATTGCATTTGATGGCGATGGTGATCGGAGCATCTTTTGTGACGACAAAGGAGACATCCTTACCGGGGACAAATCTGCCCTGGTACTTGCACGGCACATTCTCAAGAAAAACCCGAGCTCCCTGGTTGTAACCTGTCTGAATTCCGGTTCGAGCATCGAGGTTATTGCCAAGCAATACGACTCCCAGGTGGTTAGGACCAAGGTGGGAAGCGTTGAGGTCTCAAGGAAGATGGTTCCAACCGGCGCACTGATTGGATTCGAAGAGAATGGAGGTTTCATGTATGGACGGCACAACCAGGTCAGGGACGGATGCATGACCCTGGCACTGATGCTTGACTTGTTGGCAACATCTGCAAGGCCGTTATCTGAGGAGACTGCCAGTCTGCCGCCGTCATTTACTGCCAAAGACAAGGTGCCGTGTCCTGCAGATACAGTCCCGCATTTGATCTCCTCACTGAGGGATGAATTTCCCGATTCTGACACTTTTGATGGCATCAAGATTACCATTGACTCTAAAAACTGGGTAATGATCAGGCCCAGTGGCACGGAACCGATAGTTAGGGTATATGCAGAAGCTGAGAGTCAGGAGAGATTGGATGCTTTAATGTCTGAATTTCTTGCAAAAGTCAACTCTGTGATTTCCAGATAACACTTTTAATACCAAACTCATCGATGGATAGAATGGAGAATGAACCCCTAGGGTGACGAAGTATGGGAAAAGCATATTATGTTAAATTTGAGACGCCAGAAGATCTCGTTAATCCAATCTTAGAAGCTGTCAGGGTCGCATCCACAAGCGGCAAAGTCAAAAAGGGAACCAACGAGGCAACCAAGGCAATTGAACGCGGAACCAGCAAACTAATTGTAATCGCTGAGGATGTAGAGCCCCCAGAGGTGGTAGCACATCTTCCAATCTTATGTGAGGAGCAAGGTGCAGCATACGCATTTATCCCAACCAAGGAGGAACTAGGCAAATCGTTGGGTATTGATATTACCTCTGCCGCTGCAGCAATTTTGGATGCAGGTGATGCACAACACATTGTAGACCAAGTTGTATCATCCATAGCTAAAATTAAAGGCGGTAAGACCGAAGAATGAGCCAAAACGCCGAAGAAGTAGTACAATCTGAAATTATACAAATCGTTGGCAGGACCGGCATTGCCGGCGAAGTCATCCAGGTCCGAGTCAAGGTTCTCACCGGCAAGGACAAGGGAAGGATCCTTACAAGAAACGTAAAGGGTTCCATCCGGGTTGGAGAGATACTGATGCTGCGAGAGACTGAGAGGGAAGCGAAGAAAATTCACTAGGTGTTAGGATATGAGTCTTTTAGTCAAACCATGTAATTTCTGCGACAGGCCAGTTGCAAAGGGATCCGGTACGATGCTTGCAAAAAACGACGGAACCGTCCTGTGGTTCTGCTCCTCAAAATGCAAAAAGAACGCGCTAGTCCTAAAACGTGATCCAAGAAAGCTAAAGTGGACGAAAAAATACGTAAAGGGCGGAATCAGAAAGAAGTAGAATTGACTGAACAATCACTATTCATTGTAAAGCCTGATGCAGTAGCCAGGAGTCTGGTCGGTCAGGTCGTCTCAAGATTTGAAAGCAAGGGCTTTAAGATACTCAAACTAAAAATGTTCACCTTCTCCCAGCAGCAGGCCGAGAACTTTTACGGGGTCCACAAGGACAAGCCGTTCTTCGGCGAGCTGACATCGTTTATCACATCAGGGCCGGTGGTAGCTGCCATCATTGAGGGAAACAACGCAATTGCCACTACGCGAATAATGATTGGTGCAACAAAGTCATTTGAGGCAGAGCCTGGCTCCATCAGAGGGGACTTTGGATTGGGATTTAGTGAAAACATCATTCACGCATCTGATTCACAGGAAAGTTTTGATCACGAATCGAGGGTAGCATTTGAGTGATCCGGTTTGCAAATTCGTCAGCCCATAGTGGCAGTACTCGGTCACGTAGACTCTGGAAAAACATCACTCCTAGATAGGATTCGCGGAACCGGCGTCCAGGGCAGGGAGGCAGGTGGAATCACCCAGCATATCGGTGCAAGCTTTCTTCCGACCCAGACCATCCGGGAGATGTGCGGCCCGCTGTACAAAAAACTCGAACAGTCAGAGAATCGGGTTCCTGGCCTGCTGGTAATTGACACCCCCGGACACGAGGTCTTTACGAACCTTCGCTCCAGGGGCGGCTCTGCTGCCGATATTGCAATACTGGTAGTCGATGTCAATCGGGGTTTTCAGCCGCAGACAAATGAGAGCTTGAGGATTCTGCAAAGCAGAAAGGTCCCCTTTGTCGTGGCACTAAACAAGTGTGATCAGATATCCGGATGGCGAAAGTCCGATACGAGGTTTATCACCCAGTCAATCAAGGAGCAGGATGCCTCAGTCCAGACTGATCTGGATCAAAAGGTGTACGATGTAGTAGGAACGCTGTCCATTCTGGGATACAAGTCAGAGGCCTTTTACCGCGTGCAGGACTTTAAATCAGAGATTGCCATAGTCCCGATCTCTGCACGTTCAGGGGTCGGAATTCCAGAACTGCTCAGCGTTCTAGTGGGCCTGACTCAGCAGTACCTGCAAAAGAGACTGGACCAGGACGAGAAGGAGCCTCGCGGCATCATACTTGAGGTAAAAGACGAGGTCGGGCTGGGACAGACGGCAAACGTGATCCTAATTGACGGCACAATCAAAAAGGAGAACCGCATAATTGTTGCAAAGCGTGATGTCGTAATCGTCACAAAACCCAAGGCACTGCTCCTGCCAAAGCCGCTTGATGAGATGCGCGATCCGCGTGACAAGTTCAAGCCGGTCCCGCAGGTCGATGCCGCTGCAGGCCTAAAGATTGCATCACCGGATCTTGAGGGCGTCCTCCCCGGAAGCACGCTCTATGTTGCCACAAGTGACGAGGATGTTGCAAAGTATACGAAACTCATAGAGTCTGAGATGAAGTCAGTCTTTGTCGATACACAGACCAGCGGAATCACTTTAAAATGTGACACCATAGGCTCCCTTGAGGCAATCATGGAGATGCTAAAGCGCTCCCAGATCCCAGTTGCAAAGGCAGACATTGGTCCCGTGACCAGGCGGGATGTGATAGAGGCAAAGGCCATCAAGGAGAAGGACAGGCATCTCGGGGTTGTACTGGCATTCAACGTCAAGACACTGCCTGATGCAAGAGACGAGTCTGAGACAAGCCACATCAGGCTGTTTGCAGACAGGGTGATCTACAGCCTAATTGACAACTACACCGCATGGGTGGAGGAGGATTCTGCAAACGAGGACGATGCGATGTTTGCAGAGCTAGTCCCGATATCAAAGTTCACGTTCCTGAAGGGGATGGTGTTTCGAAACAACAACCCTGCAGTGTTTGGCGTGCGTGTGGATGTCGGAAACCTGAAACACAAGATCCCGTTTATGAACATGTCCGGCCGCAAGGTTGGATACATTCACCAGCTCCAGCTTGACAAAAAGACGGTATCGACTGCAAAGACAGGCGACGAGGTCGCATGCTCCGTCAAGGATGTCACCATTGGCAGGCAGATCTTTGAGGAGGAGACATACTATACGTTTCCACCGTCGCATGAGGCAAAGCAGATCCTCAACAAGTTCATGCACAAGCTCAGCACTGAAGAGCAGGGTGTGTTTGATGAGATTGTGAGAATCCAGCGAGAGATAGAGCCCGTCTACGGATACTAGTCCGAGTGCTTTTTACATATCATGTGTATTCCTGGTGCCCCCACTGCACCCATCATCTTGTCTATTATCTGCCCTGACTTGAACATGATAAACGTCGGAATTGACTGTACGGCATACTTCATCGAGATGTCCTGGTTCTGATCGACATTGACCCTTGCAAACTTTACGTTCGGGTATTGTTTTGACAGGCTTTCAAATATTGGATGCATTGACTTGCATGGGCCGCACCACTCTGCCCAAAAGTCCACCAGGGTCGGAACCTCTGCAGACACGGTTTGGTCAAAATTAGACCCGTTCAAATCGACTATCCCCGGCTCGATTACGGGTTTTGGCTTGAGCATCTCGTCCATCTTTCTCTGCATGATCTTTGCAATCTCTGGATCTTCGGACAATGCGTATCTGAATTCTGCTCTACTAAAAAATCTAGTCCTCGTCTGGATTGATGGGAATGGCCTCGTATCTTCTTGACTTGCAGATTGGGCACTGGTCTATGTATCTTGTAAAGCTCACCGAGGTGTATGCGATGCCACACTCCCCACAGATTCTCAGATTTCTGCCTAGTTTGCCCATTACTTGGTTATCTGGGGGCATTGTGATTAAAACTTAGCTTTTAACTTACCAGAACTGCCACCATGGCTTTTCAACTGGCTTGCTGATAACTGTGCACTTGCCGTCCCTCAGTTCTGTTCCGGGACCGCAGGTGCCAAACTTTTTCTCTCCTACAACCGGTTCCTTTACAGCGGGCTCCTTTACACTCGGCTTCTCTAGCCCGACTGCCTGATATATGGAGTCATACTCTGCAAAGTTGTCATCAAACCATTTTTTGTAGGTCGGCTCTGCATTGTACCTGTCAACATAACTCTGCGGATCCTCTGAACTGTCCACAAATGATGCCAGTGCAACTGGCTCCTTTGCAACCGGTTCCTTTACTGCCGGTTTCTCTGCATTCGGATCTTCTAGCCCGACTGCCTGATATATGGAGTCATACTCTGCAAAGTTGTCATCAAACCATTTTTTGTAGGTCGGCTCTGCATTGTACCTGTCAACGTAGCTCTGCGGATCCTCTGAACTGACCACAAATGATGCCAGTGCAACGGGCTCCTTTGCAACCGGTTCCTTTACTGCCGGTTTCTCTGCATTCGGATCTTCTAGCCCGACTGCCTGATATATGGAGTCATACTCTGCAAAGTTGTCATCAAACCATTTTTTGTAGGTCGGCTCTGCATTGTACCTGTCAACGTAGCTCTGCGGATCCTCTGAACTGACCACAAATGATGCCAGCCCTAGTTTTTTTGGCTCTGCTGGTTTTGGTTCAGGTGCCGGCTCAGGTTTTGGTTCAGGTGCCGGCTCTGCTGGTTTTGGATTAGGTTTTGGACTGGTAGCTATGTCATTTACGGTGATGGTTATCGATTGCCTGTCTGACACTCCGCCCTTCTTTGCAATTATGTCAAGGGAGTATCTTTTTCCGCCGTCATTGACAGATGGTGTCCATGAAAACACGCCTGTCTTTGATCCAATTTTGGCCCCTGCCGGAGGCTTGTCCAGACTAAACACCACGTCCTTGACTGTCTTGTCTGTTAATTTGACGGTAAACTGTAATTTTTTGCCTTCGTCTATCTGCAGTTTGCCCAGGGGGCTGATATTTACATTGGGTGTTTTTGGTGTAGCAGACCCCTCGTTTGATGGCTCACTTGTGCCAACGGTATTGATTGCCGAAACTTTGTATGTGTACTTTGTATCTTCGCTAAGATTTTTATGAGAATACTTCGTCGTGGTGCTCTTGGTATCTGCAACTAGTTCCTTGTACGAATCGGCATCCTTTTTTACCTCGATCTTGTAGCCTGTGATCGGTGTATTTCCATCCTTTACAGGCGCACTCCATGACAGATCGATCTGAGTCGATGATACAACTGATGCAGTCAGTTTTATTGGCGGGGAAGATTTTTCCATACCCACCTGAGTTGACTTTACTGGTTCAACCTCTGCCACGTCTTCTGAATCTTCTCTCGGGGTGGCAGATGCAGTTGGGGATTCCTCGGTATAGCCGGCTCCTATCTTTGCACTGACTGCAAATGTGTATGTTTTGTCAGTTCTCAAATTAGTAACGATATATGACATGGTTCCAGAATTCGTGCTTCCCAAGTCATCATATACGCCTGGAGTCAGTTCTCGCTTGACCTGATAGCTGCTAATTGACTGTCCATAGGTTTCAGATGGCGGCAGCCATGATAGTCTGATCTGGCTTGGTGCAATGGCAGTAGCAGTAAGGGATGTCGGCGTGTCTGTATGCTCTGGCTTTGTTGAGTCGTTTGCCGATCCTTCACTTGTTCCATTTGAATTAAGTGAATAAACGCGGTAATGATGGGTATCAGTTGACTCTAGGCCCTCGTGAATAAATGACGTGGTCTTACTTGTAGTGTTTTCTGTAATCGTGACGTATCTTCCTGTGCCTACCTTGTACTCTATCTTGTAACCTGTAATTACAGGAATCTTTTCTCCCATCTCCGGCTCGACCCATGAAAGGATTATCGAGGTTGGAGATGTCGGGGATGCCTTGAGATTCTCTGGCTTGCTTGGAAGCAAAACTGTAGGCTCTGAACTAGAACTAGAACCAGAACCAGCACTAAAACTAAACACTTGAACCCTGTTGTTTTCTGTATCTGCCACCATCAGCAATTCGTTCCTTTTATCAAACGCGATCCCCGTTGGTGACCTGAATTCCCCGTTTCCAGAACCCCTTGTTCCAAACTTTTCAACAAAACAAACTCCGTCTGCCACCTTGTCTGTCCCACTAGGGCAAGTGTCACCGTCGACCATCTTGAATACTTGAATTCTATCGTTATTCGTATCTGCAACATAAAGCAAATCATCTGGCGCATACGCTAATCCTGTTGGCGCGTTAAACTCTCCTTCATCCCTGCCTGTTGATCCAAACTCTTTGAGAAGGCAGACGCCGTCAACTGCCTCTGTTGTCCCACTAGGACACGTCGTACCTGTGACTAGCTCGAAGACCACTATCCTGTCGTTGCCGGAATCTGCAACATAAAGAATATTGTTATCCATTACCATGTTTTTGGGATCTTTAAACTTGTCAGTTGTGTTAAACGTGTTGAACTTGAACGCATATCCTCTGCTTGAATCAAAGACTGATATCAGATCCTTTTCAGTGTTTGAGACTAGGATATTTTCAGTTGATTCCTGAATTACAATTCCAGAGGCCGAACCAAGATAATCTTCTGCTGACCTAACTGATGAGCCAAATTTTGCTTTGAATTTGCCATCCTCATCGAAGATCTGAACACGTTTGTTCTCTGTATCGACTATGTAAAATTTATCATCTGAATCACTTGCGATGCTCATCGGCTTGTTGAACTGTCCATCCCCATCACTGGCTGCGCCATCACCATCACTGTTGCAGTTCTGAATTGACACAACATCACACAAGGATCCGAATTGAAAGTCAGATCTGCCATCACTTTTAAAAACACTAATTCTGTGGTTGTCGCTGTCTACAACGTAGATTTCTCTCCCATTTCTATCAATGACATCTGTAGGCCTGTCAAATTCACTATTTCCCGTGCCTGATGAACCGATTTTAAAAGAGAATTCAGGTTCGGCGTATGCAAATTGGATAGATACGATACAAAGTGTGAATAACAGACCAAGGATTATTTTATTTTTCAATGCGTATATAGTGCTCGTAATTCATCGTTAAAAACATCAGATAATAAATTTCACTACCCATTAGATCAATTGAGATTTACCAATTCTGAGATTCTCAGATTTTGATGTATTTTCTGGTCTTGACAATTATGATTGCCGGAATCCCCACATACATTCCCAGATTCATCAATATCACGCCTATTCCATATGAGACAACCTGTGACTCTGTCTCTGCATGTGACATGATGTGCAAGGTCGATAGCAGTGGAGTAATTCCAATCTTTACCATCTCCCTGAATGCGGGATTCTCCCTTTGCATATCTGCAATGTGTGGTGAGAATGAATAGTACAACTGGTTAAAGCCTGTCATAAAGGACATTCCCGAATCTGTCCCCATCAACTGGTTATCCCGAATCTCTCTGAGCAATTGAACCTGTGGCGCCATCTCTGTGCCATATGCTGCAGTGGCAATCAGACAGCCGCCTCCGTCCTTGGAATCACTTACAACTACACAGACTCCCCTGACTAGATCCGTTCCCTCATCACATTCTCCAAAATTCTCTTTGACTACCTCTGGCTTTTCTAGCCCGACTGCCTGATATATGGAATCATACTCTGAAAAATTGTCATCAAACCACTTTTTGTAAGTCGGCTCTGCGTTATACCTGTCAACGTAGATCTGCGGATCCTCTGAACTGTCCACAAATGATGCCAGTCCAACTGGCTCCTTTGCAACAGGTTCCTTTACAGCAGGTTCCTTTATCTCCGGCTCCTTTGCACCCGGCTCTTCTAGCCCGACTGCCTGATATATGGAATCATACTCTGCAAAGTTGTCATCAAACCACTTTTTGTAAGTCGGCTCCGTATTGTATCTCTCAACGTAGCTCTGCGGATCCTTTGCATCATCCACAAATGATGCCGGCCCTAGCTTTTTTGGCTCTGCCACTTTTGGTTCAGGTTCAGGCTTTGGCTCTGGTTCGGGTTTTGGTTCAGCTTTTGGCTGTGTAGGTGGTACAGCTTTTGGAACTGGCTTGTCTGATACTGTAACTGTGATGGTCTCCCTCTCTTCTAGAGGGCCTGCCTCCACTATGATATCAAAAATATATCCTCCTGCTTGAGTATCAGTCGGAGTCCAAGAAAACGCCCCTGTCTTTTCGTTTATTTTTGCACCGTTGGGATTATTCCTTAATTTGAATTTCTCATCTGTGATTTGTGAATCCGTAATACTTGCAGTAAAGACTAATCTCTCCCCCTCATCGACTTGCTTGTTTCCAATTGGCTTTAAGATCAATTCAAAGTCCGGCAGTACGGTAGCCCTTCCGCTCTCAAACTCTATCTTGATTATTGTTCCATTTGCTGGTTGTTGGGATTCTGTGAATACGTTGATTGTATAGATTCCTTTAGTTCCGAAAAAATTGTCTGCTGCAATTGCTGTAAATTCAAATGTCTTTCCGGAGGCAATTGCGTTTCTAACCAGTTTCTCATTAGATGGTCCTTTCATTGCGGCAACCAACAGTCCTCCTCCATCATCATCGCTTATTGTTCCCGAAATGATAAAGTCGTCATTAAGTGTGAATGCCTGCTTGTCAAGGACCGCAGTCTTTACATCTGCGTAAACTGGCACAGTAACTAGAATGACCAGTGAAAATATTGCAATTAATCCTAGATTTGTCCTCACAATGATGACTTGCATTAGTTTCTTTTTAAAAAAGACGTATACTTTCTTCTAGGGAATTGCAAAGAATTATTCACAAACTTTACAGATCAAGCAGGAATCGCATATAAACTCCGTCTTCCTGCCTGATCTCCATATCGTAAAATGTCGGGGCCTTGACCTCGACCTTGAAGTTGTGCTTTTTCACATCCAATGGCTCACCGTGCGCAGTTGCGTTGATTCTGTACCCGTCATCCTCCTTGATATCAAACTCCAACCTGCTGATTGCAAACCCCTCTGTAATCAGGATAAACGGTATCTCCTCCAGCCAGCTATACAGCAGGTAATGCAGGTCCTTTCCACTGGCTGAAAATCCCATCTGCCCCTTCTCCTCCACCCTGTCCCGGTCTAGTGTTAGGTTGATCTCTGCATCGGCTGCCACGGCAAATGCCTCTTTGAGGTCCTTTGCAGTGACCTCGATTATCGCATCAGTTGCATGATCTAAAAACTTGTAACTCAACTGAAGATCTGTGGCATCTCTGATTATTAATCTAGGTGGTCTATTGCGCCTTTGAGTCCAGTTCTATTATTCCAAACATGTTGCCTTCGGTATCTGCACATTGCGCAAACCATCCGACCTTTAAAATTGCCATTTTTGGAACAAGCATGTGCCCTCCGCCCTCTGTAATCTTTTTTGAGAACTCGTCAATTGACGGGACATTGATCGTGTTTGTCATTCCCATCTGTCCTGGCATCCTTTTTGACATCCCCCCGTCAATTCCTGGCTGCTCTGTCCCTGTCCTTGCCATCCAATAGTCCACCGGTCCGTCCCATTTCTCAAACTTCCAATCAAAGACGTCACCATAGAACTTTTGTGCCCTCTCTGGATCATCAGCCGGTATGTCAAAATGTGAAATTCTTGGCATGAACTATTTGGCATGCCAAATCACTTAAAAATATTCCCTTGGTACTTTTGAAAATTTGCTATTTTAAAATTAAAGCACAATCATGATGCTGTGAGGATTCCCCCATTCCATCAAATGCCGATGCTCCGATCACCAGTGTCATCATTGTCTTGGCAGCTCTTCTTTGGAGTCACCTTCTGGTGATCCAAACAAGAACTGACAAGCCTATTGTCTGAGTCACGTTGATTGCAAGCAGATAGTTGGATACCATGTCTGCTGACATCATCAGCAATTTGTCATCCCTGTACAGTGTTGACCAAAACAGCACGATTACGATGTTTTGAATCATCAGGAGGGCCGCAACCATGACCATGCCTGACGTGTAGTATGATCTAATCACCCTCATGTTTTGAACGTATGTTGCAATCACAACTAGCAGCAGGCCGATGTTGAGAAATGCAGATGCCACTGCCAGCACAAAATCTACCAATGTGGCTTGCCCCTGCAGTTGGCTGGTTTACTTTTTTTCAATCTTTCTCATTATCTCTTCTAGAACACTTTGATTGTCTTTCATGATTTGGGTTAGGTGGTATTCTGCACCGTATTCCTTCTCGTCTTTTGAGAGCAGCTCGTTTTTTGAGAGGACCTTTATGTGGTGAATTACCGTTTTGTGATCCAGGTTCAGTACAGTTGCAATCTTGTTTGCATTCATCGGGGTATCCTTGACTAGGTTGAGGATCTTTGCCCTGTTTACTCCTCCCCTCGTGCCTGCAATTATTGACCAGAGTATCATTTTGAATCTGGGATTTGGGTTTGATTCTCCGCTGCCTGAGCCTGAGAGGGAAAACAGTCCCCTGGGAATCAAGCTTGAGAATGAAAATATTGGGAGGGCAGTTGTTATGATCACTGATTGTTCAGAATTTGCGTCAGTTATAAAAAATCCCTTTTGAAATTTCGTGGTTTTATTGGGGTGATAACTCTGCACTTCCAAACAAGACTCCGAATGCCTGACACCAGACTAGTACATTGTTGTATTTATCTAGATCAATATCCTCTGGAATTTGATAGTTCTGATTCCCTTTGTTTGCCTTGAGTTTTCCCAGGTTGACAAAGTCCGATGCATTATCGTCAGTTGATAAATAAACATACAGGTCTGGACCGTTGGTTGCCTTGAAATTTTCGAATCTTAGCACATTGCTGCCATCATCTATTGGTATGGTATATGCCTCGCCATCTGCGTTATGGACGCCATCGTTGACTCCGACAAACTTGCCTGCAAAGGACATTGGAACTGTCTCATCTTCCATAGTGTCAGCCATCATGGCATCCTCTGCCATCATCTCTTCCTCCATGGTGCTCTCCTCTGCCATCTCCTCTTCCGTGGTTGTACCTTCAGCCATCATGGCATCCTCTGCCATCATCTCTTCCTCCATAGTGTCACCTATCTCTTCCTCTGCCATCATTTCATCTTCTATAGTACTCTCTTCAGCCATCAGCTTCTCTGTCATAGTATCATCTTTCATCATCTCTTCGTCCTTCATCATCTCTTCCTCCATAGTATCATCTTTCATCATCTCATCAGCCATCATGGCATCCTCTGCCATCATTCCTTCTTCCATAGCATCTTCCTCCATCATCATCTCTTCCTCCATAGTATCATCTTTCATCATCTCATCTGCCATCATGGCATCCTCTGCCATCATTCCTTCTTCCATAGCATCTTCCTCCATAGTATCATCTTTCATCATCTCATCAGCCATCATGGCATCTTCAGCCATCATCTCTTCTTCCATAGCATCTTCAGCCATCATCATCTCTTCCTCCTCCATCATCGTATCATCCTGGCTTGGAGTTACCGTGTCTTTGCCGTCTATTTTTGGTTGAACTATTGCGCCAGGCGGAAGTGCCTCATCAATTGTTGACTCTGTAAAATATGGCGATAATGCAAATGTTGAAACTGCCGCAACTATTATCACTATGGCTATAATTCCCAACCGTTTATTCATGATGAAACAATAAATTTTCCCTATATAGTGGATCTTCCAGTTTTGACCCCAATCTTTAGGCACAGATACACCTGTGACTGCTGACTCGTAAGGTAATTTAGTAAGATCTCAGTGCCAGAAACAAATGGAACCCTTTGACTCTTTTCTTATTTGGATTGCCGAGTTTCTAGGAGATCACCTCTATGAGGGAATCTTTCTGGCAGCCCTGCTTGAAACCATAATTCCGCCCATTCCAACACTTGCAGTGTTTCCGACTGCCGGATTTCTGGCATCCCAGCAGGGAATAACCCCCTTTGGCCTAATCCCGATGATCATCCTCGGCGCAGTCGGTGCGACCATTGGAACATCTGCAATCTATCTTGTGGCACTAAAACTGGGACGAGTCGTCCTGCTTCGCTACTTGAAGTATGTCAAGATAAGTGAAAAGAAGCTAGAGCGCGTTGAGGTCTGGTTTGAAAAGCATGGTGACAAGGCGGTATTCTTGGGCAGGATGATTCCCGTGATGAGGGAGCTGATCTCAGTTCCTGCCGGACTGCTAAAGATGAGAATTCCAAAGTTCGTGCTGTACACGTTTGCCGGTTCCTGCATCTGGTCTGCTGCAACCATTCTGTCGGGATATTATTTCGGCGAGGCAATCGGCCTCAGTGTCGTGCCGGCACTGTCATAAATGCCAAAAATAAAATGTATCCTGCAAGGTACTGCCGGCAACTAGTGCCCCTAAAACCCACCAAGTGTCTTTTGCCTCTTTTCATCCCAGAACAACTCTCGCATTCCAAGCCGCATTCTCAGCGAGTTTGCAGTGTGCGGACCAAACCCCTCAAAGTGGTTGTTTGCCATTACCATTGCCAATGGGATGTCCCTGATACCCTCGAGTCTCTCTGCCCAACCTGCAATTGCATCATCCTTGTTCTTTGAGACCCTGCCAAACTCTGAATCTGGAATGGAGCGATCCCCAATCAGTCTGATGTACAGATAGTCCGAGGTAATCGGCATCGAATTGTTCACCCCTGCAACCTCGTTCCAGACAAGGCAGTGCCTGTTCTGCCTCAGATATGTCGCTGCCTCGTCTGTAAACCATGACTCGTGCCTTCCCTCAATGGGGCATGTCAGGTCATCTGGAAGCAGATCAAAGAGTTCCCCCAGCCTCGGTCTTGCCTCCTCAAATGACAGTGACGGCGGCAGCTGTAACACCAGTGCTGAGATCTTTTCATAAATTGGGGCAAGTGATGCCAGAAATGCAAAGACCTCCGAGTTTACCTTCTCGAGTCTCTTCTCATGCGTGATTAATGATGGGAACTTTGCCGTAAATCTAAAATGCCTCGGGGTGTCTGCATTCCACCGCCGCACTATCTCCTGTGCAGGAACCCTGTAAAATGTAGAGTTTATCTCTGTGATATCAAACAGCTGGGAATAGTACTTGAGCCATTGGGAGCTTTTAAGGTTCCTGGGGTAAAATGTGCCAGACCACCCCTGATAGCTCCATCCCGTACAGCCTATCTTGACATTCATTGCAACTGTTACGCTGAAGGGTGTTTTTACAATTAAGGCTAACTGATTTTAAAAAAATTGGAACTTGAGACCAACAACGGTTAGTTACTTGGTGAGAGTTCCAACTAAACATGATTGGGTGAATCATGTATTTAGATCATACTGATGAATTCTACGCCTCAGTTATATGCAGATCCGGTGTATGCAAGACTATTTTGTAAAATAAGAAACGAGGATAGTGAAAAGCCATGAATTTCCATCCTTTTCATGTCTTTTCCTATCTGCCTGCTTCCTCAAAGATCATTCTCTGAATTTCAGCAGGTATGACAGCCTCGTCAGTTATAGTACGATGGTATGGAATTAAAGTGGTTCTAGTATAATCCCTTAAATTTATCCAGAAATACGGTACAATATTCACAGATTTACAGATTTCCAATGATCTGATTTATTATTTAATGAGGCCTACTATACCTGAAGACAGAGCATCTAGGATATCTGATATCCTATTGTCGTGTTACATGCCAACGCCTACTGCTTGGCATCGTAAAGGATGACCCGCAGAAGGCATCTGTCTTCTATTCTGTTAACTTTTTTGCCTTTGCAAAGACTGCAGACCATTGGCTCCAGGTAAGCCTGCCTGTCTGCGTGTTCTGCCTTGAGGGGTGGTATGATGTCAGAATTTTAAACCCATCATATTTGTACAGTATGTTGTGTCCGAACTTTTCTGGCCTGACACCGTACAGTCTGCATGCTGCATCGTATCCTATCCTTCCAAGGCAGAGAACCACTGTGACATTTCTTAGAATCTCCTTCTCCTGCTGCAGATAGCCAAAGCAGGTGTCCATCTCCATGCGTGTCGGTTTGTTCTGAGGTGGCGCGCATCTGACTGCCGCTGTAATGTATGCGTTGTGTAATACCATTGCATCATCTGCACTCTGACTGGCAGGCATTGATGCAAATCCGTACCTGTGCATTACCTTGAATAGCCAGTCCCCAGACGAGTCCCCTGTAAACATTCTCCCCGTCCTGTTCCCACCATGAGCTGCAGGTGCCAGCCCTACCACCAGTAGTCTTGCGTTGATGTCACCAAACCCTGAAAGCGGCCTGCCATGGTATTTCTCATCCTTGAACCTTCTCACCTTGTCTCTTGCAACATCCCTGATGTATTCTGACAACCTTGGACATTTCTTGCAGCCGGCAATTCTTTTGTTCAGGGACTGTATAGTCTTCAAATCTCACCTCGGGAACCTGTCTGCAAAGACTATCTCATCTAATGGCAGCTGCCCGCCGCGCAACATTGCAGGCTTTGCCTGCCTTCCCACTGCAATGAGCATCGAGATTATGTGATTTTTTGGAAGCCTGATGGTATCAGCCACCTTCTGGGGATCAAAGCCTATCATCGGATTAGAGTCATATCCCATCGACTTTGCAGCAAGCATTATGGTCTGGGCTGCAATCCCGCAGGACCTGACTGCCTCGTCTCTTTGCAGCTGCTCTTTTCCCTCGTAAAACTGACCCATTGCAGGTACCATCTGGTCCCGTGTCTCCTTCGGCGCGTTCTTCCAGTACCTGGCAGGATCATCCTTCCATGCCTTTAGGTCCGCACAGAGCACTATGAGCAGTGAGGCATCAGTTACTTGGGCCTGGCCCCACGATGCGGCACGAATCTGTTCCCTGATTTTGGGATCCTTGACTAGGACAAACCTCCAGTTCTGCATGTTAAACGAGGTAGGTGACAGTACTGCTAGTGACATTAGCTGGTTAATCTCACCATCTGTAAATCTGTGATCCGTATCATAGTGTTTTACCGAGCGGCGCTCCCTGATTGCATCAAATGTATCCATGGACATTCTGCCTGAATCTCTGTATTTATCTATTTGAGAAATTTGGATACGGTTCTATCTCCTTTAGTTTTAATTCTTCATTACAGCTTGAACAAATTCATCTTACAGAATTCTTCTCTTTGTATTTATCACCTAACTCATTCAATATTTTCAACTAAAATCCAAGTTCTCTTCAAAGGCATCTCTATCTTTAATTCATCGCTGAATTTTTCATAATGCTTCATTGTCTCTTTAACTATCTCGTCTTCTCGCCACAACCTTGTAGAAAAATATGATGTCTTTATTTCTTGTTCTGCTTTACTGGTGATTCCACCCCATGCAACCAATAGACCATAATCAGCTTTGTAACGATTTACAACTCCTTCTATCTCTCGCACTATCCTTACATCCGATGGACTTTCAGAAGACTTTACTTGTACACATATTCTTGGACTCTCAAGTCCCAGTGGTCCTGAACCTGCAAGGATGTCTACCCCGCCGTCAGGTCCTGGTGGTGAAACCTTTGTAACAAATCCCTTTGCAACCAGTATCTCATTGACAAGATCTGTAAGCTTGTGTCCCTTGAAATTTATCTTGATATGCTTTGTAATCTGATCTAGCATGATTTGTTCATAGTCAGTTGACACATCTGCATCTTCTTCTTGAATGTTTGTAGAGTCAGATTCATTTTTACCAAGCATTTTTCTGACGCGATTCTCTGCATCTTCTTCTTGAATGTTTGTAGAGTCAGATTCATTTTTACCAAGCATTTTTCTGACGCGATTCTCTGCATCTTCAGCTTTGACCTTTCCTATGGTCAGATATGCTCCTAAAGAATACAGAATATCTTGATCAAAATGCGAACGAGGAATGGTTTTTATCCATTTGACTGTTCTTTGGTGTCTTTTTGCCTTGTCATCTTGTACAAATTGATAATTTCCTGTAGCTTCTCCTAGTGCAATCAAGCGTTGTGATTTTAACGGCAATGCAATCAAATCCCCAACTTCTATTCTGTTTGAGAAAGACCAGATTTGTCCAACTTGGTTTGCCATTCTTGCTTTTACATCTGTGGAATAAATGTCTTGATAGATTTTTTTTAATTCGTCTTTGGTTTTAACGTTGGACAGATCTGGTAATTCATTCCATCCAAAGCTTATGATATTATTATCTAGAAACTGTTGTTCAAACTCTCCTCTTTTTCCTGCCCTTATTAACCAAAAAGTCATTTCCTTTTTTCCTGTATGGCAGATATCTTTAATGACATAGAAACTTGTCTGGTTTTTTCATATTTAATTATTTCATATTGATCGGCATATTGTGGAATATGAAAAGTAGCATGTACCAAAAATATGCATCAAAAACAACCGCGCAGGACCCCAAGGCAATCACCAATAATACCATAACTGCCCCAAGTCGGCTTGTACCCCATGGCTTTTGCAGGTCTTGAGCTTGAACTGTACAAAGATTGTGACTGGCATTCCACATATGCGGACATAACCTGTTTCCACCTATTCTAGTTCAGACGACTCACGCCGGCTTTATCAGATAACCACGCTGAACTAACTTGTCCACTGAATCAGGAAAGACGAGAACTGCCTTGCCATGCAAGTTAATCCACCCTTCATGTGTTCTCTCACCTGTGGATTCATAATCTGCAGGAAACAGCACGATGTTGATCTCACCGCCTATCATGCTTCGTATCCTTTCAAAGTGTCCTGGCACCAAATCTGGTGCAAAGTATGAGGGATCAATTCCAATTGCAAGGGCCTCGTGGTGTTCATCTGCAAATGACTCTGTTATGAGAAATGCCTTTCTCTTCTCTTCCAAGGTTAACCCCTTCCCGCCGCCTTAGATGAGAATCAAATTTGAGGCTAGTCCTCGTCTGACTCGTTGCTTATCCTTTCAAAAGTCATCTCCTTTCCCTGGCATGACTCGCATCTCTCCATTGTGCCAAACTCATTTTTGAACTTGCCTTTTCCATCGCATCTAAAACAAACCATGACTTCCTATACGACGGCAATTTACTTAAAAATATCGATAGCAATCAAGGCCAAACAGTCATTTGGTGAGGACTGTTCTGACCCAAACATCATTTCATGATGTTATTACTAGTTGATTACCATCAAGTGATGGTTGCCTGATTGTAACATAAAAACAGGATTCATTGCGATCATGAAAAACTGTTCAAAACTGCCATGGAATCCCATACAAACTTGATCTAAAGCGAGTTGACATACTTGCGCAGTTTCTCTGTCTTTTCCTCGACTGACAGGGGCAGCAGGTCCTTCATCATCTGCTTTAACTCCATCCTCTTGGCATCTCTCCCATCAGAACCGTCCTCTAGCTGCGTCTTCATTGACATAAAGTGCATTATCATCCTTGCCCGCTCATCAATGGATAGTGCAAAAAATGCATCCTTTACCTCACCCCACTGCTTCATTTTGAGCTCTCGCTCCTGCGGAGTCAGGTCGGCATGGTGGCCTCTCCATTTTCCGGACTTGTCTGAATGCTTCCAGCTGTTCTTGGGGATGCCGTCTGAAACATGCAAAACAGTACCATCCCCTGCATCAATAATCACCTTGTAAAACAAGTCGTTACCAGACAGTAATCCGACCTTGTATACCAGGTACCCTTGAATCACCTTTAACTTGCCCCACATTGCATCAGAATCATCAACTGAATCCTGCGCAGCTGTCATGGCATCAGATAAAGTGATCTGCTCAAGACCCTGATAGTCAGAGTCAGTCACTGTCATGCTTCCGGAGATCTCTGGAATTTTGTAACTGCCATACTCTGCAAGAACATCAGACGGTGAAAGTGACATAATTGCAAATATTGATGCTGCGATGATTGCAGGTATGATGATCTTCTTTTTCAAGTGATCAGCATTTCATTATTATCAGTAATAACCATTACCGCTGATTCTGTCTGGTTCCACAAACTTGTCTCAAAAATGATGAAAATCTTGCAGTTGCTAGTGTATCAAATCTGAGAGATTTTTGATATCTTGGTTGCAAAACTTTTGGTGTATTTGGCATGTAGTTTGTACAGAAAAAGTCAGTTTGTAGTGAATATTTCGTATATGCTCGACTTTTTATATTATAATATACCCTAGTATACTATGGTATACCAAAGTGCACCAAAGCGGGCAAATCCGGCCAAATCTGGGAAAAAGATTCACACCATCAAGATCACCTCAACTACAAAGCAAATTCTGGATTCCTCTAAAAATCATCCCCGTGAGACATACAATGAACTTATTTTAAAATTGGTCAATGCTACATTACGCAAATTCTCCTTCAAGGAAATACTTGATTTGGCACGTGATGCCGGTCTTCGTACTGTTGTTGATGATGTGATCGGTGGAATCAGGATATTTCGCGCCACAGGGGATAACCTGCGTTTGGAGTGCATACAGGATCCTTCTGATTCCAAAGTCCATGCAACGCTGGTAAAATCAATTCCAGACATAGACTATTCCACATTTAAAACACTAAGGAACACCCACAAGGGATCGACTGTTCGGTTCTCTGGAGACTTGAATGCAGTTCGTATATTGGAGGATCCCTCCAGATATGATCTGGATCATAAAACTGTCTTTAAAAAATTACTTGAGATGAAAAAAGAGGTTGGACTTGACATCTCATACCAGTTCAACAATGAGGAAGATGATCTCAAAAAAATCAAGGAAAAATTAGACATCTAGACTTTTTTTAATCAGTGATGCAACAGCCGATATGATTTTTGGTGTTTCTCCTATGTTGGATACGTCCAAATTTGAAATTCTTCCAACAATGATCCCATTTTCTTCTTCAATATTTTCTTGTCCTGTTTGATTGCTGGTTAAAATCGCCAGTATCTTTATGTTTTTTCTATTGAAGAGTTTTTCCCATTCTTTGATTTTATCCAACTCATCGTCTTTACACAAAATTACTGCATGAGTTCCCACAGAAACAAGTATCTCTGTAATATCAGTGGGTTTTCCTGGAAGATCCCCTATGACTAATCTATTTGGTAATGATGCAAATTCTTTAACACATAGCCTAGTCTCTTTCTCAGTGGGAATTTTCTTTGTACCGTCTCGCTCTTCTTTTGAGATCAAACCTTCTGCATATCGTTTGGTCTCCCCCCAAGGATCATAATCATAATTGTACGCATCTGTGCCTAAATCCTGTAGTGCCCTCTCAAGATATAGCGCAAAAGTGCTTTTTCCAGAATGTGGTGGTCCTCCTACAACAATTCTAATTTTTTTTATATGTGTCACCCTATGGATTTAATATCTTTGAGCAATTGCCCAAATTCCTTATGTAATTCTTTAAAATCTTTTAACTTGTTATTATCCTTGGCAATTTCTTGCATCTTACTTCTTGGAAAATTATGAATTAATTCATAGAGATCTTGAACTCGACTATCAACATTTTCAGAAAATGAACTCGTTAGAGATTTTCTTTGTTTCTGCCGCTTCATGATTTCTATGGCTTTTTCAATTGTTGCATTATTTTGCATGGCTTTGTATGCATCTTTGCTTTCTAAAATTATTTTATCTAATTTTCTCACATGTATGGCCATTGGAATTTTATTATTATATATCCAATCCATGAATTTTTCAAGATGTACCGGATCCTCTGTCCATTCTTTAAGGTCTCTCTTTTTATATAATTCTAGAAAATGTGAAAATCGTTGCAACCATCGATCATCATCAGGATATTTTTTATGATATAATAATGTGGCATCATATGCTTTAACATTTTGACTAATAGTATTTTTACCTATGCTTATTGCTTTTGCAACTTCTTCATAATCGTAATCATATTTTTTTATTAAATCATAAACATGAACACCTTTATTCAATGCTGCCCAATTTTTTTTCCCACTAACATGTATTCTGGCAAGAAACAATGCCACATCTGCATTACTTGTATCTTTGGGAAGTATGATACATTGTATTGGATCAATTTGATTGCTGGAAATATTTTTTTCTTTTCCAGAATTAATCTCCTCTATAATTTTTCTCATACATACTGTTCTTCGATTTCCTTCAATTACTGAATATTGGGAATTGGAAATTTGACGTACGTATGGTTTTTCAGTCAATCCTTTTGAGAATTTTATTTCTCGAATCAAACTTTTTGTGTCTGTTTCTTGCCATATCCGATCTTCAATCTGCTCGTTTGTCATTGGTTCTGGAACATGCTTGAATCGAACATTTGTAGGATCAAGAACAAGTTGAGTTAAAGGTATGAATCTAATATCTGCCTCAATTCTCTCCTCTCCTGTTATGCTTAATTGGATTTTTGATGGGCTTACTGAATTTTTTGTAGTCTTTAGAGTCACGCTTTGTTGTATATGTAATAGTATTAAAAAGTATTGAATACTAGAAAATACTATGAATACTTACAATACTTATGGCTATAGAGTAATTTTGTATTCAAGAAACTGATCAAAATTTACTGAAATATTAAAATCTAAATTTGAAATGTTTCTGGATATTTTTTCTTTTACATGATCGGTTTTATTTACCCGTAATCCATGAAAATATCATGGGTTTTTGTGGGGGATGTGGAAAACAAGCAGGCGTTAAAGACAGTTTCTGTACTGGATGTGGAACCTCCATAATAGAGTCCAAGATCTCCGTTTTAGAAAATACATCT
This sequence comes from Candidatus Nitrosopumilus sp., assembly GCA_965206745.1. Classification (GTDB taxonomy): domain Archaea; phylum Thermoproteota; class Nitrososphaeria; order Nitrososphaerales; family Nitrosopumilaceae; genus Nitrosopumilus. The sequence continues at coordinate 419,899 of OZ242220.1, forward strand.
CAAATAATTAAAGAAGAATACAAACAAAGCACTGCTTCCCCAGAAGCAGAAATCTCTCAAGGTACACACATTGGTAATCAAAAAAGAAGTGGAGAATGGTTGGAATCTACCACTTCACATATTTTGAAATTTGCAGGTTTTGATGTTGATAGAGAAGTTTCATTTGTTTTTAATGACAGCACTAATGATAAATTTAGAATAGATGTTCTAGCGCGTGATCCAAATATAGAAATTTTTGTCGAATGTAAAGATTACGCTGATTTGAAAATGTCAGAAAAAATAATGTACACATTAACTGGTCAGTTGAATGATTACAGAAAAAGACAGAGCAAAGATGTAGTGGGACTTCTTGTTATGACTGCAAAAGATGATGGACGTAATCAGGGAATTAGAGAAAATCTAAAAAAACATAATTGCTTTTTGTGGGATGGTGCATTTTTAGAACATTTGGAAAACAAAATTATCGAACTAGGAAATAAAGAAGATTTTCGTAGATATATTTTAGATCACCTGGGTATTTTTGAAGAACTTGAAAAGAAAGCTAAAGGTGAATACTATGATTTCATGATAAAATACTCTGTACATACAATTCCCCCTGATCAATATGTTGGAAAATCATTTGATATTATGAATATAGTTGATGAATTAAAAGAGCAATTGCCTGAAAAAGTAAGCATTGTAAATCATACTTACCATGCAATTAAGAATAACAAGCAAATTCTTAGCTATAACATAGTTGTAGATTTTAGCTTTAAACTTACAATGGATGAAATCAATAAAATTGCTAAATCTAGATGTAAGTTTGGTGAAAGAATACGAAGGCGAAAACCTGAAGAAATTACATATCGGAGCTTCCGAGAAGACATTTACAATATTTTATCTAGAGTTTATGGTATTAGTTACAACCCTAAGAAAAATAGCCAATATTATGATATTGAATTCATGGGAAGTAGGATCAAATAGTCTTTTTAGATTTTTTATCATATATTCGTTCTTTAGAATCGATCAATTTCATTTGAATATCGATGATTTTACAATTTAGATCAAAATTCAACGTAGAAAATCCTCAGTCAATTGAAACTATGAAAACCCATTTGATAGAAAATCTTGATGATTTTGGGGTCTGGTCTGACAATTATCAGGATTTTATGGATAAGCGAGCAGATGTATTGAGTAAAGAAATTAGGAAGCGAATTATTCCACAAAAAATTGACAAACAACCTCACTCTAATTCAGAAGAAGATTATTCAAAAAATTGAGTAATTATTCTTTAATTTTTAAAGATAATTTATTCTACAGGCTGTAAAGTATACATAATTACATTGCGTAAATGTCCGTTTACATCGTATTGTGACTCATTACCTGTTTTTTTTACTTTAACTTTACCGATATACTTGTGATCACTACCCTGATTATCTTGCCAGAACAAATGTATTTCTTGTCTCTTGGATTCTGCATTTTTTAATCCAGAATTGTTTGAATTGTCATAACTCTGATTACCTGATAACCCTTGACCCGTATATCGATAAAATCCATCTTTACCAATTCTGTCATTATAGCTATTATTATTTTTATTTTTAATTACGATCCAACACTTGTATTTTTTGTTGTAACTTATTCCCCATCGTGGATGTCCTACGCGTTTTCGAATAAGTTTTTGTTTATAATATTTTCCTTGTTCAAATGGAAAAGAATCATTTGAAAGAATTTCATTTTCATCTTCTCTTTTTGGAATTTGAGATAAATCATCACATTTTTTACATTTTAAACCCATTATTGTTTCAATTTTCAATTTTCCACAGTTTTCACAAAACTCCAATAAATTTAATTAAATTATTCATATTTTAATTTAAATCACATATTTTGTGTTTGAAGATGTTGTAAATATAACTCGGATCAAAATTCATCAAAAGACATGCGATCATATTAAAAATAAGTCTACATAGACTACAAAATGTATGAATATGTCAGTTTAGATGATGTAAAATCAAAATTCACAGAATATTAATCAAATGATAAATTAATTGAATGCTGTTTTAAATAACAAAAAATGGTTCTGTATAATTTTGGGGATAAATTCACAATTTATTATCTCTACAAAGGTAACTATAATCATTTTCTTGGTTTGCCGATAATTGGCATTATTATAACTCTGATTATCTGATATTTATTCTACTGGTCTTAGTAAGAATTCATAGACTTTTCTATCCTTTCCTTCCTCATCTGGTTGAATATTTTGTATAGTATCTTCAAGTTTTACTAATCCAATGTACTTGTGTTTACTTTCACCGTTTTGTTGTCGAAACAAATGAATCTCTGTTTTGTTCTTGCTGGAATTATGTACACGGTCATTGGCTCCGGTCAAAGCTTGATCTCCTTTATTTCCTCTTCCAGTATAGTGATACAAATTGGTTTGAGGATCAAACCTATCAAGATGTGGATTGTTTTCTTGAAATTGGGGATTATGTGCACTGATAAAAAGTACTAGGAAATTCCCCCTTACATGATAATTTATTCCAGGCATCAAACCTAATCCTAATCTATGTCTAACATGACTGTGCAAGTAATATTGTCCCTTTTGAAATGGAAAACTTGGACTATTGTAGATGACTGCTTTTTTCCTCTGCTCTGCCATCTCTTCCATTTTTTCTAGTTCCTCTTTATCACATTTTGGACATTTTCCCATCTTTGTCTTGAGTAATTTTGAACCACATGTATTGCAGAACTTCAACGAGTCAAACTATGACTTTTCTCTATATGAGTTCTTTTGATTCTCTTAAATTCTGTTATACTAACATATGATAAATCCGAGATGTGGATCTTTTTTAATTCAAAAAATCCTATATTTGGGGACGGGCAATCCAACCAATCGACACAATTCTCCAGTCATAGAAATATTCAAATTATGATGATTTTACACCAAACCATTGCAGTATGAGATTCTAAAAAACCCGATGGGACTAATCGAGTTCACACTAGACAAGGGCGAAAAGGTAACAGCAGAGGCTGCAGCCATGGTATACATCAAAGGGAATCTCATAACTGAGACCAAGATGAGAAAGGGTGGATTCCTAAAGTCCATAAAGGCAGCAGCATTTGGCGGGGAATCATTCTTTGTAAACGAGTTCATTGCACAGGAGGACAACTGCAAGCTGGGACTGACCGGAAACACGCTTGGTGATATCCAGGTGATCAACATACAGGAGGAATACATCATACAATCAGGCGCATTTGTGGGATCCACCGGAGAACTGACCCTTGACACCAAATGGCAGGGATTCACAAAGGGAATATTTGGAACAAACATGTTCATGCTAAAGACAGTCGGCAACGGAGACATCTTTGTAAACGCATGGGGCGGAATCATCTCACACACGCTAAAGGCAGGGGAGAAAATGACACTTGACAACTATCAGCTCGTTGCACTGAGTTCCACTGCAGGTTACAACGTCACAAGACATGGCAACCTAAAGACCACGCTGTTTGGCGGGGAGGCACTAGTAATAGAGATCACAGGACCTGGAACCGTATACATTCAGACCAAGAATGTGATGGAGTTTGTACGCTCTATAATCCCGTTCCTCCCAAATAGACGCTAGCTTTTCAGTCTTTTATACGCAAAGAACACAATGATGACTCCAAGTGCAGCCAGACCCAGATAGATGTAAATCATACCTGCCAGATCACTTGACTCGTTATAGTCTGATACCCTGACTGGTTGAATGGTACTGTCTGGACTATCAATTGGAACGACCCTGAGGATTTTGTCGTCATTGGTGCCAGGAGACCCGCGTCCGTCCTGATTGCTAGTCAGAATGTACAGAAATCCGTCCGGCCCCGTCTGGACATCCCTTAACCGTCCAAACTCGTCTTGGAATATCTTTTGATGGGAGATAACAGAGTTGTTTTGCAGGTCAAAGTCAATCATGTGCAGATGACTTCCACGAAGAGTTGCAACAAAGTACTTTCCAGACCACTGTGGAATTTTTTTGCCATGGTAAAACTCTGCCCCCGATGGCGCCCATGTGTCCTCTCCTGTGTGCAGAATCGAATTCTGCAGGCCCTCGACTGTCTCATCTCCAATCACATCTGGCCATCCATAATTTCCCCCTGGCACTATCACGTTGACTTCATCATGTGCTGTTCCCCTAAATCCGGAAGGCCCGTGTTCCGTTGCAACCAGATTCCCTGCATCATCCCAGTCAAGTCCCTGGGGGTTTCTATGCCCTATGGAGTAGATTGGAGAGTCCTTCCATGGGTTGTCCTCCGGTATTGTTCCGTCTGGGTTGATTCGCAGAATCTTTCCCCCCAATGAATCCAGATCCTGTGAGAGTTCTGGATTTCCTGCATCCCCTGTAGTCACGTAGAGTTTCCCGTCAGGCCCGAACTGAATCCTCCCCCCGTCATGGAACGGGCCTCCGGGAATCCCTTCAATCAAAACCCTGTCCTCATTTATCATCCCGTTTACCATTTGGTAGCGGACCAGCTTGTTTAGTGTCGAGAGAAACTCGTTGTATGTATAGTATACATAGATGTAATGGTTCTCTGAATAGTTTGGATCAACTGCAACCCCGAGCATTCCTCCCTCCACACCCCCGACTCCCAGTGAGAGCAGTGGCTCTTGTAATAACTGTCCGTTTTTAATGGCCCTTAGTTCCCCCTCCCTTTCAGTAAAGAGGATCATTCCATCAGGAGTCCAGTCTATACTCCATGGTATGGTCAGGTTTTCGGCAACAGTCTCCACCCTTACTCCCAATTCGGGATATTCTTGGGCAAATGCTGCTGGAATCAGTGATAATAACATCAAACAGATAATGATTTGTCTCATTGCCATTCAATCTCTGATTCCTATTTTAGTCCTGTTTATGTCTCTGTAACTGTGTAACCCTTGCAACAAGATTGTCAATTTGGGCCCTTAGTTGTATTATGACCTCGTTGGATTTTTGCAAGTTCATTTCAAGCTCTCTGTTTGTAGTTCTTTCGTCTTTCATGATTGTAAGATATAGTCATGATTGTTGGTTCATACTTACATCTTGCTGACAAAACTGTAAGCACTGTCCTCATACTTGATTTCTCATGTTCAAAATTTGTTAATTTTCAAAAATACTCCTAAAATTTACTTAAATACTGTTTTTTGAAATAGTATTTAAAACATGAGCATAAACCTAGAAAAATCCCATTTTTCTCGATTATACGATTATTTTAAAACGTATAATCAGGCGTAATTGTACACACAATTCATGGCTTTGTTGAATTAAAACCTAGAAAAAGCGATAAATTCTCGATTTAAGTTCATAGAACATGGATCCGTATTTCAAGTCTCGAAGATTACACAGAACCATCCAGACATGATTTATTTTGTAATCTTTATCTTCTTTGATTTAATTTTGTTAAACTGTAGATCTAAAAGATGATACAAACAGAATCATGCAACAAAACCAAATATTTATCCTAAATCTTGATCCAATTGTTTGATTCCACATTCAATTTAGATTTATGAATACATGTCGTTTTTTAAAGTAAAACCGGATAAAATCCGTCTTCTTCATGATAAGCATATTTTCCACCTTCTATCGTCGTCGTTATCGGTTCGGTAATGTCATGGCCTGATCCAACTGTTTCCTCGATAGTTGTAATTGGATGCATTTTTCCTGTTCGTTCAAATTTAGATCGTTTGTTAGATGAATAGTCATAACGAATTAGAAATTTTTCGTGACATAGATATTCAATTGCTGCTTTTGTTGGCTGATTATTTTGAATTATTTTTTTTGGAAGATTTGTTTTCAGATCCTCTTTGGTAAATAATCTATTTTTGAATCGTGAATCAATTTCTTTTAAAAATGTAGAAATCTTTGATGCTGGATCATATATGCTTCCTAAGTGTATTGCATGCCTGTTTCCTTTATGATTAATCACAAAACAAGTAATATCGTAAGAATCTTTGTGTGTGTGGCAAAAAACATACTTGGAAACTTTCCCGTGAATTTTCTTTTCTCCCTCTTTTATCAAAAATGGCGAACTGTATTTTTTTGGAATTGATTCTTCAATTGAAGATAGAACTTGTTTATTGAATTTAATGGAACTTACTATGTTGTTTGCGTCATGAATTTTATTTTGAGGTAACACAATAGTTATTCCATCTTCAGAATAATCTCTGGTAATTAGTAATTTATATTCCAAGTGTGCAATTGCATCTAACATGTGAGGCCTATCTCTGGTGGTAAACGTACCTAGAAATTGCCTTTGTTCTAAGGCATAACTTGATTTTAGGAGATTTACAAGTACTATCTCTTCGTATTTATTCAACAGTAAATCCCTGTATTGATACTATAAATATTTTATGGCATATACCTTACTTTGTTCATTAAAATAACTAAAACTATCATATATGTTAACTATTTTACAAGTAAATATCATATAGGAGGATCTTTCAGTATTTTCATGCCAGTCACACCTCCCGAGGAACAAGAGGGAGTCTTTACAAGAATCTTCCAAAATGGTTCTACAGCAAAAGTGATTGATTTCTTTTTGGATCATAGAGACCTTGATTATTCACTAGCTGAAGTATCAGACAAGGCAAAGATCTCAATCCAGACTACATCCAAAGAAATAAGCAATTTAGAAAAAATGGGTTTTCTAACAAATCAACGAACTATTGGAAAAACCATGATGTATAGGTGGAATTCGGACACAGATGTGTTAAGATTATTGCAGGAATTTGCTTTACTGATAGCACAGACACCTTCTTTCCAAAATTATCCTGAAAAAACAGAAAGGCAGGATATTATTGAAAGTACAATAAATCACTAGTTTTTTTATATAAATTCGTATGATGCCATCACATCTTTTAGTTGGGTATAAATCAACATTGTTGAGAATTTTTTTGTACTTAGTTTTTTTGAATAACTGATCTCATACATAAATTCTAGAGTTTCATAATGCTCTGTAAAATGTTTCTAACACTTAATATCAATCTATTAACATAAAACATTGTGATTAGATTTCAGATGATATCAATACAAAATATCTGTATATAGTGCTGTTCAAAAATTCATCCCTATCTTTACTGCCTTCGCTTAAGGTAAATAACTGGATCTACTCCGATGAACTTTTGTTTGTCACTATGTAGGAAAAAACATATGGCATTGTAATGCCTCATCCTTAATCTGTGGGATTGGTTCTTGTTTACAGATTCTAACTTGTTTTGGATGATTTTGACATCTTGATTGCAAAATTTATTCGTATTTGACGTCTGATTTTGATGTGCAGAAAAGTTCCATTTACAGACAACGCTATTTAGAACAACTAAATCTGACTGATTCTTTTGTGAGCTATTTTATAGTTTTTTTCATCTTTTTCAAAACAAATGTATTTCCTGTTTAATTCTGTTGCCACTTTACATACTATGCCTTGTCCTGCAAATGGATCTAGAATAATGTCTTTTTCATACGTGAAAATCTGGATTAATCTTGCTATGATTTCATAGGGAATTCTATCTTGAAATTCTGATTTCTTTTTAGGCTGCACAAACCATACTGAATCGTTCCACTCCGTTTTGACTTCACCATCAATATCTATTTTTGATATGCGCTCCTCACTGTCTACATACTCAAATTCAGAACCCTTTCTTTGAAATATATGAATGGTTGAAAATGGTGTATCTTCATAATTTATCAAAATCCCACTTTCCATAGGATTGATACTTTCAGTTGATGATTTTGGACTTTTTACCCATATGATCTCTTCATGTTTCTCCCAATCCTCCAAATTCTTTGATTCCATCATCTGAAAAATATTTTTGGACACCGAGGACATTGTCTGATTTGAATTCTTTTCTTCATCAAGAATTAAGCAACAAATTCCTCCGTTTTTTGTAACTTTGGCAATCTGTTTTATGATGATTTGAAGTTTTGTCAAATATTCCTCATTCAAATCCTCACAAGTGATGTATGGTGGTTTAATTATTGAAAGAGTAATGTTTTTTTCATTATGCCATTTTGTAATATTTTGACTATCATCACAAATTATTTGTTCAACTTTTGATTTCATTTGGTATTTTTCTTTGCTCTAGTCTTTATTTTAGTTTTTACGGTTAGTTTCAATTTGATTCCTGTTTTCTGATATAATTCAGCCATGCGTTTTTTTCTACCTGTTTTTTCAATTTTCTTTTCATAAAGAAGAATATCAATAATTGCTTTTACCGGTTGTCTATTTTCAACTAGTCTTTCTGGTAAAATTGTATTCAAACTTGCTTTATGAAATTCACTATTTGGTAATTTTTTCAATGCAGTGCCCAAATGTGATTTAGGATCTTTGATATTTCCTAAATTTATTCGTGTGGTTAGTTTCATATCTCTTCCCATTATATAACATATGTAATTCCCTGTGTTGTTTTTGTAATAGACGTAAGTACTTTTGAATCCTCTTATTTCTTTTTCAGAGACTTCTTTGAATTTGAATTTATAACCTTTTGGAACTTTTGGAACATCAAGATGTACATCATCTTTCTTGCCTGATTCTTCTGCATCAGTCCACTCAATTGGATGATAAACTGGAATCATAAAATTTGATGATGTGAATTTTTCATCTAGTCTTTTTTTTGCTAATTCTACATATTGTTTTCTTAAATCCACTCCGATGAAATTTCTTTTTAGTAATTTTGCCATTTTTGTTGTCTGACCGCTTCCATTCATTGGATCTAGTACCGCGTCTCCTTTCTTTGAATATAGTTGGATTAGCCTCCATGGAATTTGCTCTGGAAATACTGCAGGATGTTTAACCACTCTCGGCGGGACAGGCGTAATATCCCAAATGGATAGTGATACCTGTCTTTTCATAGCCCTGTTTAATGGAATTGTTTCGGTATTTCTTCTATCAAATATCTCTTTCTCTCCTCCCTTTTCTAACACTATGATGTATTCATGCATGATATTTGATCTATAGTATGTTGGATAGGAATACTGTACAAAAATGCCAAATCTATTTCCTGCTCCATTTCTTCCTGCAGTCACTTTATTCCAAATTATGGTGTCTCGTAAATGCCATCCCAATTCATTTTCTTCTTCTTTGATTAGTCTTGATATCAACAAACTTGACAGTGGTATTAATTTTCCATTTGAAACTTCATCACCAATTACAATACAGCAGAATCCTCCCGGTTTGGTCACTTTTAATACTTCGGAAAATATTTGCTCCATTTCATCCAAGTATTTCTTAGTGGTAGTTCCACCATTTCCACGAAATGATGCTTTTTGAGAATTTTTTTCATTTTTTACGTGCTGTGAATAGTTTATTGCGTTTCCATAAGGTGGTGAAGTGATAGTTAGAGAAATACTATTTGGCTTGATAAATTTGGATAGTTCTTTGCTATTTGCATTAATGATGTCATTTACTATGAATTTTTTTGCCATGCTCTGATCCCTTGATGTTCAAGCTATAAAGGTTTCGAAAGATAAAATCTTTTATAATTTTTTCCTAGTTCTAAATTTTAATTTCTATATTTTTAGTAACCAGTTTAATCGTTATCTGATTAGTTTTATTTTTATACATTAATCACGTATTGGTAAAAGAATGTACTAGCTAACATCTCTAAAAATTTTGTAGATTCTTTTAATTTCTGAAATCTATTTTTTAATCAATTTAATGGATTCAGTTTTTTTCATAATTATTTTATTTATATTTTGTAAGTTGTATGTGATATGATTTTTCAATATCTATAATAACAAAAGATAATCTGTTACTGGACAGTCTTCATGGTTTGACATCGGCAGGCGGATTCAACCTCTGCTCCTCACCGATTCTATCAAAGCAGTCCTCTAGTTCCTCTGACTGGCCGATGTATAGTTCCCTGCACTCCTGTTCGAGGTACGTCTTTTGATATAGCTGCCATGTGTCCTCATCTCGCTGTCCCTCATCTGTGCTGATTTTGGGATTCTCCTGCGGAACGAGGAATTCACTCCAAACATCCTTGTCCTGATGATCCTCCTGCACTACTAACTGGACTAGAAATACTCCAAGTATTGCGGCAACTGGAATCACTATTGCCATTATTATCACTGGTCTCATTTCTTGTCCTTTTCTTTCTTGTTAAAGATGAGATCAGAGTCCCCTTCTTTGAGCTTGTATTCCTCAAACTCTTTCTTCTGCTTTATCATCGTCTTTCTATACTCCTCTTCCATGAAATCCCCTGCAAGGATTCTCAACTTAAGGGTATGGAATTCAAAACCAGTTCTCTCAAATGCACGTCTCTTGTCATCAAATGAGAAATCATCAATTCTCTCTTGGTACTTGCACTCCTCATCACATGGAAGTAATCGGCTGCAAATTGCACAGACACGCTCAATCCTGCTACAAATCAAACCATGATATCTCGAGAGCCCAGCCTGTCTGGAACATTATGTATCTCAAATGACTCTAAATATTCCAGCTGCTCTGAGATCAGTTTTGAATCGCCAAATGATATCAGAATCCTGTCATCGTGCCTTATCTCATACAGGCTGATGTTGTTCTGGGCCTTTCCATTTACCAGGACCGTCACGGATCTCTCTGCGTCTGCACAGTATCTCTTCCCAGCCCCCACATCGGGTCTCATCTCTATGCATCCTGATGTAACCTTTAATCCAAATGACGCAAACAGCATGTCCAGCGGAACCCTGCTTGCATGCTTGTGAATCTGGTATGCGTTGCCATTCTCAAAGTGAATGTACTTGCTTTGCAGCTGGAACTGTGGAACCGAGAAATCAAGCGCGTCACCTTCCACAAACACCGCTATTGCAGCATGTGCGTGATCACTGCCCGGCAATCCCACTTTATAATGACTTACCATCCTGTCCTCGAGTGTCTCAAATGCGGAGCTGTCCAAAATCCGCGAATCAATCTCACTCTGATTCAGGAAATAATATGAAAATGCCCCGGCAGCTACCAGGATGAAAACTATTCCAAATATGGCAAGTGATATGTTCTTTGGTCTGGGTTCACCTGCAGGTTCACTGGCACGCTCAAAACATGCCAAATCACTCTCCTCCATCCTCCCCGGGAGGCTAAAATCCGAATCCTCAGTAGGCAATGTCTTTTCAGTCAAACACTAGTCATAGTTGCCGTATGGTATAAATTCCAATGTCTAAATTATCACCACTTTGCAGTCCCCTACCTGTACTCCCCGCCGCAGTCGCCGATAGTCTCAAAGAGATCCTCTGATTTTGCAGTGACCGAGTCGATCAGCGAGACGTCCTTTTCATCCAGTGTCACAGAAAACACCCTGCCGTTATCCTCCCGGTGCTCTGCAATACCCAGTCTTGCACCTACTATCACTCCTGCAACCTGTGGCCTATCCAGTATGTATCGCACTGCGACATTTGCAATGCTGCAACCGTGCTTTTGTGCTATTTCACTTAATGCCTCCAGCAGTTCCTGGAACAGCTGCCATCCGCCCCATGCATCTATCATGTTTTTGTATTTTTGCAGGCTTGAGGTATCTAGTTGGTCCCTGTGCGGCTCGTCTGCTCCCAGATATCTCTCTGAGAGCAAACCTCCAAGCAGGGTTCCATAGGATAGGATCTTTATCCCATGCTTGAGAAAGAACGGTACCATCACCTTCTCCGGTCTCCTGTCCAGTATGGAGTACTGGACCTGGTTTGAGACTATTTTATATCCGTGCTCCCTGATGGTCCTGATCCGCTCTGTATCAAAGTTTGTCAGTCCTATATGCTTGATCTTGTTTTCCCTTTGCAGTTTTGACAAATTATTTAACGCATCAAGATAGCCTGCATCATTGTAATCCCACCAGTGAAACTGGAGCAGGTCTATACAGTTTACATTCATCTTTTGCAGTGACTGCTCGATATGGTGAGTTACAATGCTGTAACTCATGGGGCCTGGACTTGGAACAAACTTTGTCAGTGCCTCAAACTTTGCATCACCTGCCCTCTCCCTGAACGCTCCAATCATGGACTCTGCAGGACCGTAAATGTCTGCCAGATCCCACGTTGTAAATCCTGCGGCCTGATACTTCTGCATGTCTGAAACTGCCGACTCGTGCTCAATCTGGCCGTGACCTCCTGCCACCTGCCACATCCCGTTGAGAATCCTACAAATCTCAAGGTCTCCTGCAAGTACTGTTCTGTCCACTGGCACAGTTATGACTGATCTCCCCTTTGGGATATAGTTTACTAGAATCATATTGAGCGGGTCATTTGATGGATGCAGAGTAATCTTGAATCTGGTGAAAAGTGCCGAGCTGTTTGCAAAGGACAGACATGCAGGACAGTTGAGGGCTGATGAGGCCACCTACTCCAAGCATCTGGAGGATGTCGTAAGCAGACTCAAGAGCTTGGGTGTCATTGACGAGCAGATACTCTGCGCCGGATGGCTCCATGATACAATTGAGAACACTGGTACTACCTTTGATGATGTGTATGAGCAGTTTGAAAGTGAGATCGCAGTACTTGTCTCATCAATATCCCAGGACATGTCGCTGACCAGAAAGAAGAGGGAGCAGGCATATACTGTCCAGCTCAGGGAGGCCTCGTTTGGTGCAAAGCTGATAAAGCTGTGTGACATCTCTGCAAACCTGGGGGAACTGAAAAACTATGACGCATCAAGATCAAGAAAGATGCGTCTGGTAAGGCGGCAAAGGCACTATCTTGGTATCATCAAGGATGACATCATCGGGAACCTGCACTATCCCCACGTGCAGTATCTGATGGAGAGTGCAAATGTAATCTTTAAAAAGTTCCGCCAGCGACCAGTATCGATGCGGCCAAAGCAATAGTCTATACAAAATCTTAAATCCACATACCCTATACAACACACATGGCAGAAAACCATGACATACTCGACCAGATAAGCGGCAGGTATTTTGCAGAACTGGAGCATGCAGTCCCGTACATGCAGCAGTCCCTCTTTGATTTACAAAACGAGTACTACAAGATATGGAAGAATGCAACAACTGCAAATACGACACTGTACAAGGAATTTCTGCGCAGTTTGGGATGCGAGTTCCCAGAGGCCGCAAAGGATGCCATGAAAAGCATGGGTGAGGAGACGCTGAAACTTTGCGCAATGTACAGCAAGCTTGCAATATCAAACATCGAGACTGCAAAAGATGCGGCAAAGAGATACAATGAGAACGCAGGTGCGTTTGTGGAACTGAATCGACAAATCACCGGCTATTGGCCTGATGCATTCCTCCCCCAAAAGCAGGCAGCCTGACTATACCAGTAACTCCCATCACAGAAATATCTAAATCACAATCATTTGAGAACTATGTATCTTGGAACTGCCACGCGGAATGAAGGACTTTGAGGGCAAGGAGAATGCCAACATAGAGCACATAAGGTCCCATTTTAGGAGACTGTCCCACCTGTACGGGTTTTCATTTATGGATCCCTCTCCAATTGAGCTGTTATCCACCCTTGAGACAAAGTCCGGTCCTGGAATCAGGGATGAAATTTACTATTTCCGGGACAAGGGGGACAGGGAGGTGGCACTGCGTTTTGACTTTACCATGGGCCTCACAAGGTATGCCGCATCCCAAAAGTCGATGAGGCTGCCAGCCAAGATCTCGGCATTTGGCGGGGTGTTTCGATATGACGAGCCACAGAAGGGAAGATACAGGTACTTTCACCAGTGGGATGTCGAGATTTACGGCAGGGCCAGTCTGGAGTCTGAAGCAGAGATAATAGAGGTCACATCCAGGCTGTTTGATTCGTTACTACTCAAGGATATTACAATTGACATCAACCACAGAAACCTTGTAGAGTCATACATCAACAAGGTGTTTAGTTCAAGGGAGCCAGAACTGGTTGCAGACATTCTGCGGGCAGTCGACAAGGTCGCAAAAAAATCTGAAGAGCAGATCCTAGAAGAGTTTGAGAAAAAGGGATACTCTGCTGAAAAACTCAAAAAAATCCTAGAGTTTGCAAAAACCAAGGGAACCATACTGCAGGTGGAGGAAGCATTTGACACGGCACAGCTGGAATCATGGGATGAGCTCAAGCAGCTCTTTGACTCACTTGAGAATCGGGGCGTCTCAAACATCAGGATCAACTTTGGAATCGTACGCGGACTGGACTATTATTCTGGAATCGTCTTTGAGGTGTTTGACAAAAACTCCACACTTGGTGCACTGGCTGGTGGAGGACGATACGACACGCTGACTAGGGCATTTAACAGGGAAGACATTGGTGCGACAGGGGTTGCAGGAGGGGTTGAGAGAATCATCCTGACGATGCAGGAGCAAGGAATAATCCCCGATGCAAAACAGGACAGGGTCGCAGTACTATACATCAATGACTCTATGCAAAAAGTCGCCCACTCTATCACATCACTGCTCCGTCTAAACGGCATTGCAGCTGACATTGATCTTGCAGGACGCAGCATCCGGAAGCAGATGGATATTGCAACCGGTGCAAAACTTGCAATCATAGTCGGACCCCAGGAGCTGGAGAACGGGGATGTCGTTCTCAAGGACATGACAAGCGGAACAGAAGGGACGATATCTTTGGAGGAACTCACAGAGAATCCGAGGTCAGTTCTTAGTTTAGAAAGGCCCTAGTAAGCATCATGATCTCAGGGCCGCTAGTCAGGGAGCCTACGACCATGCAGTGGTTGTTGACCAAAATTCCTGATGAGACATACGGGATGCCGTTGTTTATCGAGCTCTGCTCAATCCTTACGCCTAGGACGTTGGCTATGGTCTTCATGTCTTCCTCGTCTGCTTCGGGATGGATTGCAGCCCCCGAGTCGTTTGCAACTAGTACCACCCCTGTCTGGTTGAACCCTGCAATCCTTTTCTGAATCACCTCGACTCCCAGCACGTCTGATATGGTATTACAGTCATTCTTTGAGAGCCATGGGGATACAACTGCCCCCTTGTCATTGGCACAGATTACGTTTCCAAGCGCGTTGAACTTTGTATCCAGTACCCCGACCTCCAGATCTGTTTCTACCTTTAGATAGTCGTACTCATTTTGGTATGCCGTATTTGGCAGCAGCACCCCCTTGTTGTTCATAACTGAGAGTGCGCCAATCAGTCTGGTATTTGCAATTGCAGTGTGATGAATTGTAATGTCTAGATATTTTGCAAGCTTGTCAGCTTTTGTCTGGGCAAATCCCATCGGAACCAGTCCTATATTGTCATTGACTGTAATGTACACCCCGAGGTTTGGTCCCTTGTACACGTCATACTTGATAATATCCATATCCGAAGAGTTGTTCCTTGATCGTTATGAACGTAGGGAAATCCTCCCTTCCTGTCTGATCGGCATTATCCTGTATACCCATACACAGGTTATCTAGCTTTAAATAATAACTGTGTGAAAATTCTATTATGCCAATAGCAGAAAATTTCCCTGAAGGCCTAAAGCCTACCGGAAAGATTGCACTAGATGATGGAAACTTCCATATCATGTGGGGTCCGGGCAAGACCAAAAACACCGACAACTCACAGGCAGAGGCGTTAGCTGATGCAGACGTTGTTGCAGCATATGCGGCAAAGAGTGAGGAGCAGGTTCCTCTTGGTGTCAGCGGTACGATGGTCGCAGTAGACTGGGATTCATGTGTCGCAGACGGCGCATGCATTGAGGCCTGTCCCGTACAGGTATTCCAGTGGTACAGGACCGAAAAGGACATTCCGGCAAAGGATGTCGTTGGTCAGACCTTTGCAGGCACGGGCAGCGATGTCAAGGACGATCGCCGGGATCTTACCGACAAGGCAGATCCAATCAGAGAGCACGATTGTATCTGGTGTATGGCATGCGTCTCAGTATGTCCTCCGGCAGCCATCAAGGTCGACCAATCAAACGTTGAAAAGCACGAAAGTGCCGCAAAAACTTTGTAATCTCATCTCAGGCCTGAAATCTTTGATTTTTATATCCTCTTTTTTGAATTTAGTCCCAACTAATTTTGTCTAGATTTAAATAATATTCCCAAGGTAATTAGGTCATGGCAGATCTACAAATACCTGAAGACTTTTGTCACAACGATGTAAAACCAAAGGGAAAGACCAGCCATGCAGATGGTGAAAATTTCCACTATATCTGGGGTGACGGAAGGACAGACGGTGCAGCATTCTCAAACGATGATGTAAAGGCAGCCTATGAAGCAAGAGGAGAGAAACAGGTTCCTCTGGGAATTCATGGTACTACCGTTGCAGTCGATTGGGATTCATGTGTTGCAGCTGGTTCATGCATGAGTGTATGTCCAGTTCAGACATTCCAATGGTTCAGAACAGAAAAGGACATCCCTGCTGAAAAATGCTTGGGGGAGACCTTTGAGGGAACTGGCCTGACAGAACAAGATGAAAGATTAGATTATACAGACAAATCACAGCCAATCAGAGAACACGATTGCACAGTTTGTATGGCTTGTCAAGAAATCTGTCCTGAAGGGGCTATTCTAATCGAATCAGCCAACCAGGAATGGCACGAAAAGGCAGCTGGAACATATGTACTTATGAAATCCGGTTCTGAGAATCCGCACGCACACGATTAAAAAGAAATCTTTTCTTTTTTCCTATTTTTCTATTTTATATCAACAAATTTTAACCGCTATAATGCAAGATTCTTTGCAGAGGTCGCCTAGCTCGGTAGGGCGCGGGCCTTGAGAGCCTGTGTGCGCAAGCATACGGGGGTTCAAATCCCTCTCTCTGCGTTTTAACTTTTTATCCTTGCCATCTCTGCCAGCATTGCGGATAGCTGGATCTCAGAGTTTGCCCCAACTAGGATCCTGTAATCGTACTTTGCAATTATCTCCAGAATTTCTGACAGTCTGGCATGTTTTGATTTGAAGACTGCCGCATTGATGTATTTTAAAAAGTCTGATTCGGACATTCCATAAACCTTGACTAGCTCTATCATCTTCTCCCTTGCATCTGCAACATTTCCTGCAAGTGCAATCTTTAGAACCTCGTCAACATCGCTTGTCTTTGTCAGTCCTGCAGACGATCTTACGTTCTCCTCAGTTATTCCGCCGAGACTTGCAGTTGCCTGCATGATGTTGATGGCATGCCTCAGGTCGCCTTCGGAATAGTCATAAACTGCCTTGAGGCCCTTTTTGTCAGTCTTTACCTTCTCCTTCTTGGCAATCTCCTCTAGCCTGCCAATGATGTCCTGCTCAGAAACCCTGGTAAACTTGAAGGTGGCGCACCTGCTCTGAATCGGGTCTATGATCTTTGAGATGTTGTTGGCTATGAAGATGAACCTGCAGAACTTTGCAGTGTCCTCTATGATTCGCCTCAGTGCCGTCTGTGCGTCATTGGTCATCTCGTCTGCCTCATCGAGTATTATGATTTTAAATGGCACCTCTGCCATGCCTGCAAACCTTGAGAATTTTTTTACCTTCTCCCTGACCATTCCTATCCCCCTCTCATCTGATGCGTTTAGTTCCAGGGTATAGTCCCTGGCATGCTCTCCGAGAATCTGCCTTGCAATGCACAGTGCGGTGGTCGTCTTTCCGACTCCTGCAGAACCTGAGAACATCAGGTGCGGCATGTCTGTCGGGTCCTTGATTAATGCCTCAAGGCTGCCGATAATTTCTGTCTGATTTACGATATCTGAAAGCTTTACCGGTCGATACTTTTCCACCCACATTCCGGTCTCAATCATGTGAATCTGATGCCAAATCCCACTAATAAATCCGAATTGGTTACTACAAAATACCCTATTATTATAATCAAATTCTGTCCTATTTGATGCGATCAGCCTCAAATTAATTTAGATCAATTGATCTAGCTAAATTGTGAATTGAATTGATCGATCCGATACATGAGGATCTAAAACATAAAAAGTGATCTCAAATGGAAATAGACAAAGTAGAAAGAGTACATTCAATCGGATATAGGCTAAAGGATGCCAAGGTTACAATTAATCGTGATTTCAAGTATAACGTTGCAGGCATAAAGATTGAGGGCACGCAGGGGGACACCAACAACATGCCGCAGTGGATAGGAAAGATCCTCTCTGATGGTGAGGTAGGCTTGCTTAATTCCCCTGACATGATAACCCATCTAAAGCAGGCACTCTCAAAGGAGAAGATGGTCGGAGAGTACCAGATCTCCACGCTTGATCCCCACTTTTACATCAAGCTAAAAGAGTCGATGAGGGAGCTTGACCGTGATGACTTTGACAAAGTTGAAAGCATGATGCTTGAGCTGTTCAGGATGAGGAGGGGCAAGCTGGTAAAGACTGCAGACACTATGAAACTAAACTCGGAACTATACAGCAAACTGACAGTTGAGGAGAGCATCTTTTACAAGACAATTAGTGACAACAGTGTCGAGTTTGAAAAACAGATAAGGGGAGAACAAAGACGTGGCTCAAGCTAGCACGTTTACAGACTCTGCCTTGTCTGACAAGGTAAAGGAGTTTCTGACCAGATTCAAGGACAGGGGTGGCAACTACAAGTATGTAGATGCAATCGACGAGATGATGGCAAAGAATGCAAAGTACATCATTGTAAATTACAACGACTTGGTGGTGGAGCCGCAGATTGAGGTAATATTTACCACGGATCCTGACAGGCTCTTTGATGCGTTTTCAAGGGCAATCAAGGAGGCACTGCAGACAAGGTTTCCCGAGTATGCAGAAAAGATCAAAGACGAAGTCCGTGTCAGGCTGATTAACTTCCCACTAGAGCGCAGCCTGAGGCAGATCAACGCTGAGACCATTGGGCATATCACAAGTGTCTCTGGAATGGTGGTCCGGGCATCAGAGGTAAAGCCGCTTGCAAAGGAGCTAGTCTTTGTATGTCCTGATGAGCACCAGACCAAACTGGTCCAGATAAAGGGAATGGATGTCAAGATGCCCCTGGTCTGTAACAATCCAAGCTGCAAGCACAGGGACTTTGAGCTAAAGCCTGAGGCAAGCAAGTTTATTGATTTTCAGATGTTGAGACTACAGGAGCTTCCAGAGGACCTGCCTCCGGGACAACTCCCCCACTATATCGATGTCACAATCAGGCAGGATCTGGTGGATAATTCAAGACCTGGGGACAGAATCATCCTCACAGGCGTGGTCCGGGTCGAGCAGGAGTCAGTTGCAGGGGTTCCAAGGGGGAACAGCGGACTGTACCGGTTGAGAATAGAGGGAAACAACATCGAGTTTCTCAGCGGACGGGGTTCAAAGACTGACAGAAAGATCGGCAGGGAGGAAGTCTCACCTGAGGAAGAAAAGATGATCAAATCACTGAATCAGAGCTCCGATGTCTATCAGAGACTCATTGACTCGTTTGCCCCCCACATCCAAGGCCAGTCCCTGATAAAGGAGGCCATCCTGCTGCTTATTGTCGGTTCCAACCAGAGACAGCTTGGCGATGGAAGCAAGATCCGAGGCGACATCAACGTGTTCCTGGTTGGAGATCCCGGTACTGCAAAGTCTGAGATGCTAAAGTTCTGTGCAAGAATTGCGCCAAGGGGACTGTACACCTCTGGCAGGGGTTCTACTGCTGCAGGCCTTACAGCTGCTGTAGTCAGGGACAAGACAGGAATCATGATGCTCGAAGCTGGTGCCGTCGTACTAGGTGATCAGGGACTTGTAAGCATAGACGAATTTGACAAGATGAAACCCGAAGACAGAAGTGCACTGCACGAGGTCATGGAACAACAGTCTGCAAGTATTGCAAAGGGCGGCATTGTGGCAACGCTCAATGCGCGAACATCCATACTGGCTGCAGCAAACCCTATGTATGGAAAATATGATCCGTTCAAAAACATTACAGAAAACGTCAACCTGCCAATTCCGCTGCTCACAAGGTTTGACCTGATCTTTGTAGTCAGGGACATTCCCACCAAGGAGAAGGACATGATGATTGCAAAGCACATCATCCGCAGAAACACCACCAAGGGTATCGACAAGAAATCTACTGTAGAGGTTGACCTGCTGACAAAGTATCTCTCATACGCAAAACGTGGCGAGCCAGAACTGACACCAGAGGCTGAGAAAAAAATTCTTGATTACTATATGCAGATGAGAAACGTCGAATCCGAGGAGATGATCACAGTAACTCCAAGGCAGCTGGAGGGAATCATCAGGCTCTCGACTGCAAGGGCAAGGCTGCTCATGAAGGACAGGGTCGAGGAGGAGGATGCAGAGCGTGCAATATTCCTGATTCAGAGCATGCTTCAGGATGCCGGGGTGGATGTCAACACCGGAAAGGTCGATCTCGGCGTACTGCAGGGAAAGCCGCGAAGCGAGGTCTCAAAGATGCAGCTGTTCATGGATGTCCTGAGGAGTCTTGAGGGTGACAACAAGATTCCAGTAGAGGAGAGGATATTTGTCAAGGAACTAGAAAAGAGTGAGAAATTCACAGAGGAGGAGGCAAGAAACTTTATCAGGAGGATGCTCAGGGAAGCATCTATTTATGAATCAAAACCCGGTCACTATAACCGAGTATGAATATAGACAGACTGAAACTTCCCAAACCTGCAATCGAATTTTTAAAATCACAGGGTTTTACTAAACTGTATCCACCACAGGCAGACAGCGTAAAGTCCGGCCTGCTTGATGGCAAGAGCATTCTGGTATCTGCCCCCACTGCAAGTGGCAAGACCCTCATTGCAATGCTTGCAATGCTGAGCTTTCTATCTAGCAAAAAGGGCAAGGTGATTTATCTTAGCCCGCTGCGCGCACTGGCAGCTGAAAAGTTTGCAGAGTTTAAAAAATTAGAAAAGATAGCCCTTGCAAACAGGCCAAAGGTTGCAATATCGACTGGCGACTTTGAGACCATTGAAAAGAACCTGGAGAGAAGCAACGTGTTGGTCCTGACAAATGAAAAGATGGATTCGGTAATCAGGCACAGTGCCGAGTGGATAGACGAGATAGGGCTTGTGATATCTGATGAGGTTCACCTCATCGGCGATGAGGGCAGGGGCCCGACACTAGAGATGATTCTCACGCAGCTCAAGCTGCTCGAATCCAGGCCCCAGATAGTCGGCCTTAGTGCGACAATTACAAACTCTGATGAGATTGCAGACTGGCTTGAATGTAAATTGGTAAAAAATGACTGGCGTCCTGTACCGCTCTCTGAAGGGGTGTGCGATGAGGGACAGGTGATCATGAATGATGGCAGAAGCTTTGAGGTTGAGCGCAGCCTGATGGGAACCCCCATTGATCTGGGAGTGCAATCAGTGCACCAGGGGGGACAGTCACTGGTATTTGCCGAGACTAGGACCCGCGCAAAGTCCCTTGCCACAAAGGCATCTGATGCTATTTGTAAAACGCTGGAGAAGAAGGAGATTACTACACTGGCAAAGACATCAAGGAAGATTCTGTCTGAGAACGAGCATACGGAGCTGGTCAAGACGCTGGCGCTGCTTGTAAAAAAAGGGGTCGCCTTTCACCATGCAGGGCTAAACCAGAGATGCAGGGAGACAATAGAGAAAGAGTTTCGCAAGGGTACAATCAAGCTGCTGTCATCGACTCCCACCCTTGCAGCCGGCGTCAACCTTCCTGCAAGGCGGGTCGTGATATCCAGTGTCAACCGATACAATGCCAAGGTCGGTGCCAACATGCCGATTAGCATCCTAGAATACAAGCAGCTCTGCGGAAGGGCCGGAAGGCCGCAGTACGATGATTACGGGGAGTCAATCATCGTCGGAAAATCAAACGCAGAGGATCTGATTGAACATTACGTCAACGGCCAGCCTGAGGCAATCGAGTCCAAGATCACAGATGACAAGTCCCTGCGAACCCACATACTCAGTGTTATAGTTACGCATCCGGGAATCAAGAGAGACGAGATACTGGAATTCTTTTTGCAGACACTTGGAGGCCTGCAGTCAAGAAAGGCCACGATAAAGTTTGCAATTGACATCTCGCTGCGGTTTCTCTCAAGCAAGTCGCTGATAATTAGGAAAGGCGAGAGGCATGCTGCCACCGAATTTGGAAAAAAGGCATCGATGCTGTACATAGATCCGCTGACTGCCACACACTTTAGGGACTCCATTGAGAATGTCTCTGAGAAGGGAGGGCAGACATTTGGATTTTTGCACCTCATTACAAGCTGTGAGGAGTTTTTCCCAAAGTTCTCACTGCGGCAAAAGGACTATGAGACTGCAAGCCTGATGATAGAGAACCACTCATCACAGCTACTGGAGCAGATCTCAGAGTACGACTGCTCAAGAAGCCTTCTTGCTTTGCAGTCCTGGATAACAGAATCCACCGAACTGTCACTCTCTGACTCCCTTGGAATCGAGTCAGGGGACATGCATAGGATGACTGAGAATGCCAACTGGCTTGCATACTGCCTCAGGGAGATCTCAAAGCACGTGGAGAGGGCAGACCTGCTTGAGGAGTTTGATGATCTGAGAAACAGGATAGCCTATGGGATTAGGGAGGAGCTGCTTGATCTGGTCAGGGTCAAGGGTATTGGCAGGGTAAGGGCGCGGGTTCTCTTCAAGCACGGGATAAGAAATCTTGATGACCTGAGGAAGATTCCAGTCAACAAGCTAGGCGAGATTGACAAGATTGGCTCGACCATTGCAGATAACATAAAAGCAGAGCTACGAAAGGTTAGATAGTTGACTGACCTGCTGATTCCCGCTGTAATCTCCTGTATAGTTGCATTTGCAGTGGTGTTTTTGATGACACCCCCACTAATCAGAATCCTGGAAAAAAGAAATTTTACGGTAAAAGACGTCCTCAAAAAAGGCAATGTTATGGTGGCAAGGCCCGGCGGTCCTGCAATAATTGCAGGCATTGTAGCATCAGAGGTCACACTCTATGCATTTTTGCAGACAAATGATATTCTTGCCATAATCATCACGACATCTGCGGCATTTGTAATTGGGTATGTCGATGATAGAAGGGTGATGGGCGGATGGTTCAAGCCTGTCGCACTTGCAGTAGCTGCAGTCCCGATAATCGCACTTGGTGCATATGATCCACACCTTGCCTTCCCTCTGTTTGGTACGGTGAACATACCTGTGCTGTACATTGTCCTGGTTCTACTTATGATACCAATCACCGGAAACACCGTCAACTCCATTGACGTCTTAAATGGGGTTGCAAGCGGGTTTATGGTGATTGCAAGCTTTTCGCTGACCCTCTGCCTGCTTATCGTGCAAAATTATGAGGTGGCAGTGATCAGCCTGCCGCTTGGGATTGTCTCATTGGCCTTTTACAAGTACCACAAGATTCCAAGCAGGATATTTCCCGGGGACTCTGGGGCGCTGACACTTGGGGCAATGTATGGCGCCATTGCAATCGTTGGCGGCGTGGAGATCATAGCTGCAGTTGCCCTCTTGCCTGCAGTCATCAACTCCTTTATGTTCCTGTCAAGCGTAAAACGGATAGTCGAGCACAGACAGGTCAAGGCAAAATCGGTAATAATCACTGATGACTTTGAACTGAGGGCAACTGATGAGAAAAAGGCCCCTGTCACCCTAGTCAGGCTGATTCTTGCAGGCAGACAGATGACTGAAAGACAGGTAGGACTTGTAATATTCAAGCTGGCAGTATTCTCAGGGGTCCTGGCAGTGATTACTGCACTTATGACGGTGTTTCTAATTTGAAGAACTTTGATATCTTTGCATTCCTGCTTGGAATGTGGGCCCTGATTGTTGTAGGCGGTGGAATCATGGTTAAGATTTTGGGACCGATCTCAATTTCTGGCTATGGTGATCTTGATTACTTTCTCACGTCCGGATCCAAAGCCATCATTGCAATTGTACTGGTGATAATCTGGATAGTCATCTTGTCTAAAATGAAGAACCAGATCTTTAGCAAGAAATTTAATTTTTAGGCATCTCCTATCATGTTGTGTGTAACGGCATTGTATGCCATGGAATAGTTTGGAGGGATGTATTTGTGATAAAGTGGCGCATCCCGATCAGAGTATTCCCCCTGACTTGGAACAGTTTACTGATCTTTAATCCTGCATCATGCAGTGCTAGATGTGCCATGGCAGTCCTGCACTTGAGATCTTTTCGGGCAGCTGGTCCTTGTACTTTTTTAGAAACTCCATCTCCTGCTTTTTGTCCCGCAGTTCGTCTGGCAGCATGATTGGGATCTCCTCGATAATTGGATAGAATCTGGAACATTTTGGGCAAAATATTGCACCTTCCATGACGACATCATCCCTCTCCTTTATCCCAAATAGTTCCAGGGGGTGGTTTTTGTCAATTGGGCATGCCAAAATATCCATCATTGTCTTGTTCATTTTAGATCCAGATAGATGGGAATCCCCTTTTGACTAGATAAAAGTGCAGCTTCTGCAATCTTTGTGATGTTTGCCGCCTCCCGTGCCCCCACTATATCACTGGCCTTGCCGCCAACTGCATCAAGAAAACCCTGAACTTCCAGCCTCAGCGTATCTTGCATCTCACTATGGGCAGTCTCTGACTCTTTCTCCTTTGTTACGATGGTCTCCTGGCTGATAAGATCAGATGATACTGTCGCATCAGTACACACTATACTGAGCCTTCTTGTCCTTTTTGGAGTGATCCAGTTTGTTGATATGACTGCAACCTTGCCATTGCTATACCCCAGCATTATGCTTGCAAAGTCCTCGCACTCTTGTCTTGCCTTTCCAGCCCTTGCAAATACCATCTGTGGCATTTCACCAAACAGCCAGTTTGCAGTATCTATGTCATGAAATGATGCGTCGTAAATGATTCCGACATCCTTGCTGTGGGGAGGCATCCTGAGCTCCCTGTGGGATTCAAGTGTGACCATCTCCCCGTATTGTTTACTATCAATCATCTCCTTTACCTTGGAGGCTGCAGGATTGAACCTCTCACTGCTGCAAGCTAGGATCACCTTGTTTCTTTCTGCCAGTCCTGCAAGCATCTGGCTGTCTTCTGACTTGTAGGTTATTGGTCCATCCACAAAGACGTGCTTTCCTGCCTCTAGCATCTTTTTTACAATCCCTGCATTGGTTGAGGCAGACATTACTACAAGGGCCGCATCAAACTCTTCTACATCTAGCAGCTCATCAGATGTTGTGTAATGGTTGACAGAGTATGTCTGCCCGCACTCTTTGCTTCTCTGAGGATCCAAATCACACACGGCTACCAGTACTCCTAGATGCGACAAGACTTTTGCATGCTCATTAATGTCCAGCCCAATCTGAACGATCCTCATCTAGTACACCTCAGTCAGCCAGTGCAGATAGTCCTCATTTCTGCCCATCACTATATCTGCATACTCTGACATCATCTTTTTTGTAATGTCACCTGGCCTGCCGTTGCCTATCTTCTTTGAGTCCATCCTTGTGATCGGCGTGATCTCAGCTGCCGTACCTGTAAGGAAGATCTCCTCTGAGATGACCAGCTCGCTCCTTGTAACTTCCCGCTCAACTATGTCCATGTCCAGATCCCTTGCAATTTTTATTACCGTATCGCGCGTGATTCCCTCTAGTGCAGATGATGACAGCGACGGGGTTGCCAGCTGGCCGTCCCTTACAATGAAGATGTTCTCGCCTGGCGCCTCACTGACGTTTCCGCTGTGATCAAGCAGGATTGCCTCATCGACCCCGTTTCTCTTTGCCTCCTGTGTGGCAATTATGGAGTTTAGATAGTTTCCGCCCATCTTTGCCTGTGGCGGCGTGGACATGTCTGAGAACTTTCTCCATGACGAGACCCCAGCACTGATTCCGTTCTTGTCAAACAGATCCCCGAAGGGAAATGCAAGGATTGCGACATTGGTCGGCGCCTTTTGAGTCACATGCAGGTTTATCCCATAGTCCCCGACAAAATAAAACGGCCTGATGTAGCATGATTTTTTTATCTTGTTTTTTCTGCAGATCCCGATTACCGCATCTGTAATCTCATCGTCTGAGTAACCAAGTGAAATATTGTAAAACTGTCCGGATCTTCTGAACCGTTTTATGTGCTGGTCCAGCCTGAACACGTTGAGGTTCTTCCCGTTCCAGTACGCCCTGATCCCCTCAAAGACTGAGGTGCCATAGTGGATTGCATGTGTCGTGATTGGAACCTGTGCCTTTTCTGCAAGTACGTACCTTCCATCAAACCACACGTATTTTGAGGTGGAGGTTGCCATGGAACTTTTTTGCCACCTTCGTATTAATCTCTATTTATTTTGAATAGCCCTCTTTTGGAAACTTCATTCCCACAATTCTGGTGGTCTGATCCTCCTGGCTTGCAAATTTCTTGACTGTCTCCCACTCTTCCTGTATTATCTTGATTATGCTCTCTGGAACATCGTCCTTCCATGACGACTTGTCCTCATTGACTGCGTCATACAGTTTCTCCTTTACTGATGTTGCAGACAGTGACTTTCTCTCCCCAATCTTTGGTTTTAGTCCGTATATCTTCAGCATGTACCCTTCTGCCTTGTCGCCGGTGTATGAGAAAAAATCCCCCTTCACACCGTCAAGGATCTGCCTTCTTAGCTTCCACGACTTTCTTCTGACTAGTGGCGGCAGATATTTTTTGAATGGCGCATAAAACGCATAATCGTCCGTGATACGAATCGTATCCCCAAAAATGGATTCGAGCATCTTCTTTCTGGTCTCAAAGTTAAACGGGAAACTCTTGCTGTTTATCTCCCTGTCCTCATCCTTGAAGACTACCGGCATGACCTTGACGATGTCTGCCTGTTTCTTCAGCTCTGTAATGATCTCCACATGGGCGTTTGTCACCGGATTTAGATGTGCTAGGTATAGTGCCGTAGTCAACTAACATCACCTGAATATTCTCATATTTCAATGGTTGATTTTTTAAAAAATCCTATCCGTATGATTCGTACTTGACTTCAAAGCTTCCATCCTCGCGTTTGCTGTGTTCTGTGATGAAGCCCTTTGGATTCAAAAAGTCCATGACGCCGTCTATGGTTCCCTGCCAGCCGCAGACATAGAACATTGTGTTCTCCTTGGTTATCTTGTCCCCGACTAGCTCCTCTAATGGCGAGAGTCCGTTCTCCCTTGGTCTTAGGAATGTCTCGACCCTTCCCACCTGTCCTGCCCATGACCTGTTAAACCACTCTTGCGGCCTGCTGATTGCGGCCCTGTACCTAAAGTTCCACTGATCCTTGCCTCTTGTGACGCTCTCATTTTCAAGATTGCTCAGCAAATCCTTGTAGCTTAGCTCATCTACATAGCTTGCACCGTGCAAAACTATGATCTCCCGCTTGTCACCGGTATCGTGCAGGTGCTGTGCAAAGCTTACAAACGGTGCCAGGCCCGTTCCGCCGCCGATGCAGATGATTCGGCGTTTGTCCTTTTGGCCGTTTGGCAGTTCCTCGTTAATCAGTAATGCCTTGCCTGTGGGCTTTAGCCAGAGGATCTCATCACCCTCTTTGATGTTAAACAGCTGGGTAGTCAGTCTTCCTGGAAGCGGCTTTTTGACCCACCTGATGACCAGCTCGATGTATTCCTTGTTCTCTGGATGCGATGCAATTGAATACGCGCGTCGGACAATCTTGCCGCCCTCCACGGGGTTTGGCAGTCCCAGTGTGATGAACTGACCTGCCTGATATTCTGGAACCGGTCCGTCCTTTGGCACGATTCGCATAATTACAAGATCCTCTTTTAGCAATTGAACATAAGTGACTGTTGCCTTGTTATCTACTACCATAACGATTCAATCAGAGTTTTCAAGGTTAAATATATTGTGTTGATTCTGGAATCTGGTTTTCTCATCAATCGCTAAACGTTAATAACCAATTTGAAAAACGTATTTTGATCAGAATTCTGATTATTGGGCCGGTCGTCTAGTCCGGTAGGATAGGTGCATGGCATGCATCGGATCGAGGGTTCAAATCCCTTCCGGTCCACTTTTATTTTGGGCTCAAGCTGCCTTTCTCCAAGACAACCTGTGAGCCTGTCAGACAATACTGTGATGTATCTCAAACCTCCCTAGTTTACCTTTGATAAAATTTGTTACAATCATATGTGATTTGGTCATTCTTGATAATGTCTATCTTTTGAAATATCTCTGACATTTGACCAATCTTTTAGGGGACTATTGTACATGGATTCTAGATCATTTGTTTTTAATCTAGTATGGGAATTCTTCAGAGCGAATAAATGATTAGTGCATTTCAGAAATCAGAATTTTTGGTAGAATTTCTTTGCTTGCTGCGTATTTTTTCTCTCTAGTTCTCAGTTTTATACAATCGAAAAAGAATCAGAAATGAGGCATCTCTTAATTTGAGAAAAATCTCATAGAATTTGACATCAGACACTTACTTTCAAGGATGAATCATTCTCAGACAAACGGCAAGATAGAAAGATTCCAAGGAGAGATTCAGGTAACGCAGAAATGGTTTAAAATCTAGATGATCTGATATATTGACACAATCATATCAAGTCATATGGATTACTTGACTGGAAGACACTTGAGATCTCTATTAAAACATTTAAGCGAAAGATATCAGAAAAATATACAGTAGTTATAGATGAGTAGACAGGAGAGAAATATCTTGTCAAGTAAGAGATGAATTAATTTTGGGATGGGTCAGAAATCAATTCTAAGAATACTTTTTATATATTTTCTCCTCCTCTGTTTCTCCTTCTTCATGATGTGGTGATGGTTTTACAATATGACGAGTTTTTTCTTTAATGATAATTAATGATTTATTTTTTTCTTTTAAATAATTTTTAAGAAAAGAACTTTTTATTTGCAGTCTTACCCCTCGTGTAATTCTTTCTCGACTATTTCTATCTCCATTATATGGCCCAACCCAAAATTGAAATTTAATAATTTGTTCACCATTATAAAACATATCCAATACCTTTCCCCACGATAAGTTATTTTCACTAATGAATTCTTCACTAAGACGAACTAATTTGCTTTCCGAATGATGGCTCCATTTGTTGTCAAATTTAGTTATAATATGTTCATAAAGCATACCTTGATTAGAAGGAATTTTCCAATTCTTAAATTCTTCAAATGTATTAACCTCAGGAGTAAAAATAAAATCTTTAGATTCAAAATATTCTAACATATCTTGGATTTTTTCTATTTTTGAATTTTTAATTAAAGCTGATGATAACTCTTCAAACTCCTGTAATTCTTCTGAAAAAATTGGATATTTTACTTCTGATTGAGAATAAATTGTCACAAATTCATTGTTTTCGAATAGATTCTCAGGTAATTTCAACTCAAAATCTAACCATTGCTCTTTTGATTTTTTTGGCAATTTAATATCTGAAGGTATCTCTACGCAATAATTTTCTGGCAAGTATGTATCATACGATGTCAATTTCAAAAGTAATTGTTCTGGAATTTCTAATTTTTGTTTTATAATTTTTTCTTGTAAGATTAAATAAAATGCTGCCCTACAATAATTATTTTGTGGGGTATTGACATTAATTGGAAAATGGTATTGATCTATATAGCGATTTTGAATCTCTAAAATTTTCTTTTGTGATTGATTTCTATCATATCCTAATTTTACTGCTTTGTTAAATATTTCTTCATCAAGTTCTTCTTTCAAATATGTTTCAAAATATTTAATAATATCTCGAAATGAATTACGTACCCATGAGAAAAAAAATTCTTTATCTGGAATTTCATCATAAGATTTAATCATATTCAATTTCTCGTTTCATATGTTTGGCAGTTAATTGAAAATTTATGTAAATGCTGTTTTCTAAATATTTGATTGATTTTTTAATTAATGTAGAATTATCATGTGTAGAAGTTACATAACTATCAATAATGGCTGATAATTTTTCTTTAATTATGTATTGTGATGAATCACTTAGAAGTGTTTCTATACAATTTTCTAAAATATTTGGAATTTTTAATTTTATGCATTGGATCAATGCAACATATGCCTTTTTTGAAACTTCTGTATCAGAACAGTTTAATTGTTCTAATAAAAAGAGATACCCAACTTGATGGGGATTGTCGTCTTCAGAAAATGTTTCTAACCATGAAAAATCATGCTTGAAATCCATGATCCTTTCTCTGAATAAAGAATCTAAAAAGGATATAATTTTATCAGAAAATTCTTGAAGTGAAGATATTTGTTTTGTTTTTGATAGAAATTTACCATAAGATTTGGCCATTCCTCTGGCTGACCAATGATAAGTTAGACATTTTTCAGATAATCCTCCACAGATGAGCAATTGAGTTTTTTCTGAGTCTATTTTATGTGATTTTTCCAGTAATTGTGTGTAATCTATTCGCGAATTCCAACCCTCTTTTTCATCAAATTCGGTATACAATTCCTCTGGAGTCTTCCCTTCAATGACCATTTTTCTTTTAGAAGATTCTATATTGGACTTACAATTTTTTAGTACCAATGCTGGTAATCCTAAAACTGAAGATAATTGATTAAATTTTGTTTCCATAATTTTTATTGTTTCAGAAAAATCTTGTAGTAATTCTCTACGTAAATCTTCAATCAATTCTTTTGCTAAATCCGGTTTTGGGTTTAACAAACTTGTAATAATGGAGTATTTGATTTCAAATAATTCTAAATTGTTATTGGTATTGTTATTAGATTCAAATATCATGGTTTTTAGTAAATAATATCTTAAAACAGGATTACATTCAACTTTTGTTTTACAAAATTCTTGAACTATACTGGAAAAATGATAGGAATCAACTCCGTATTCTTGAATTGCTTTTAATCCTGCTTTTGAATTATATTTTAACATTTTTTTAATAGTTAATGTTGAGATTAATTCGTTTCCAGAATTGTCTGACATATTAGTCAAAAATTCGGTATATTTTAATATAATTCCAAAATTTTTCAAAACAAATTTCTGTTTGTAAGTGCCAAGTTCATCAAATATTTCTAACACTTCAAACAGAAAAACATCTTTACTCCATCCATAACTATGACTTAAAATTATTGATTTATCAAAATAATTCTGAGCATTTTCTTTGTTATTAATTGACAAAAATAACGATGTAACATCAAGACAATCATTTATCATATGTGATGTATCATTAAATATAATTGGAGTTGTTCCTAATCTAATAATCTCATTATGTATCTCTTTGTTATTAGAATATTTTGCAATTAATTCCATAAAATTATACTTAGAAATCGATGTAAACACATACTTTGAAGCAAATTTATCATAATTATTCAAAAATTGTTTTTGTTTTGCAGTGGTTGATTTTGATATAATTAACTGAATAGACTCTTCAATGATTTTTGAAATATAGTTTTGAAATGCATGATCTAGATATCCCGGCTCATCAAATATGCGCTGTTGGTCATAATTCATCATGGAAATTAATAGATTATACAAGACATCAATTTCATTTTGATTTATTTCATCATTTTTTTTCATAGATAGAACTGTGTTGTGATATACTGTTAGAAGAGCTCTTTTAAAAAAAGAGTCAGATTTATCGTTAATCATTTTATAATAATACTTTAGATTTTCTAAATTTTTAATGTATGTAGATATTGAGATATTTTTTTCTAGATTCAAAAAGTCAGATATATTTATTTTTTTTTGTTGTGGATCTACGATAGAAACTTTTTTGAAATATCCTTGAATTTCTTCTTTTTCAATGTCAGATTTTTTTAAGAATAATCTAAATTCAGGAATATTGCTAGATAGTAATTCATTCTTTTGATTTTTGAAATGAATTTTAAATTCTTTTAATTTATCATAGTAATTTAAAATTTCAAATAGTAATAAATTCCAAAAAACTTCAAGTTTGGTTCCATCTATTTGTGAAGATGTAATTTCATCAAAAGTTGTAAAAGGCAACACATTTTTTATTATGGATTGAATTGTGTCAAATTTAAAATTATTTGCATCGATAAATGAAATAACTCGTTGAAAATTTTCAAAATAACACAGTATTATTGCATAATCATTTAATGATATTCCTGTTGGTAGTCTATTTTGTTCTTCAAGTGGAGTTGATTTGTAAGTTTTTTTCCATATTTCTAAAATTTCTTGATATGGAAGTTCTAATTCATTTTTTAATCCATTTGCTAGATACCAAACAGTTTCACTAAGCGATAAATTCAGTTTTTTCTCATATGACAACAGAGGGGCAATTTTTTCAGGTGATAATTTAAAAATCCATTTTTCAAATTTTGATTCATCAAGATTTTGAAATCGTTCGATAGTATATTTTTTCAGTAATGCCTTTTCTATTATAGAAATCGGGTCAAGTTTCTCAAATGCTGCTCTAATTGCGATATCTATATTATTTTGAATATCTTGCCTATTACAAATTTGAATGACAGAGTTATCTACAAACTTTACATCAACAATTTTTAGAATTTCATCTCGTTTTTTTGCTTTTAATCCATATTTCAATGCATGACGATATGCCTTCTGATTAGTGAACAAATTAAGTAACAATATATTATAAATTTTTTCAGAATATTCTATTTTGGCTATTTCATCAAAATCTACATGTTGAAGTAAATATTCTCTAAAACTATCGTGGAATATGCTTACCTCATCAACCTCATTTGTACGTAAAAGAGAAAACAGAGGCTTCATCGAATAATATAATGGCTTATAGTCTCTTTGTTCTTTAGGATATAAAATTTCCAAGAATGCATTACTTGCCGGAAATTCCAACAGTGCAAGATATTTTGCCAAAATTTTACTAAAATCGTGTACTGTTGATTGTTCTTCCCACAAATAATCGTAGTATTTTTTAACATCTCCCTGTGTTAAGGGGATTTTTTGAACAATTTCAAAATCTGCATGTTTTAATAATAATTGGGTGAAATAATTTACCAGCAATGGTAATCCTTCAGTTATCTCCATTATTTTATTTAATTTTTCTGATTCACAAAATTCTTTAGATATTTTTGATTTATCAAAATATCTTTTTACTTCTTCTTTTCTAAATCCTGAAATTTGAAAAAATACATCATTCCCATATTTTATTTTCAAATCATCAAGATGTGATCCTTCTTGAGTCCCAATGATAAAACAAATTCCTTTGGGTATATTTACTTCCTTTAGAAAATCAAATATGGTTTCATCATCTTTTGAAAGACTATGAGCTCTTTTCTTTATTCGATCAACATGATCTAATCCATCTATAATTATTGGAATGATGATATTTTTACTTTCTGCAATTTGTCCAATTTTATTAAATAAATTTTGTAATTTTTCGGAAGTTACACTATATTCATTTTTAATATTGAATTTGTAACCATCTGAAATTAATTTCATAAAATTATTCAATAATTTTTGTTTTGTGATTCTAATTTCCATATCTTGATCCTCTGTTACACTTATGGAGGCATAATGCCATATTGGAGGGGTATCAGGAAATTTTTCTGCAAACCTCTTTCGCCATTTTGTTAATAGCCAAGTTTTACCTGAGCCTGGCTTCCCATAAATTATTAGAATATTTCCAGAGTTTTCTTCTATTTTTTCATCTAATAATTTTAAATTTTGTTTAGTAATCACATATTGTGATTCATCAAAATTAATTATATTTTTAATAGAATCAAAATCTTGTTTGATTTTTAAACGACCTTCAAGCTTAGATTTTGTCATTTCTTCAGCTGTTATTGACTCTTCATTTACAATGTTGAACAAGGATGTAAAAATTGAATCAATATCCATATTTTGAGGAGGTAAATGAAGCTCTAGTGCTTCGATTTTTGATTTTATGATCTCTCCGACTGATCCTGTAAATACATTATATTGAAAACTAGAAGGGGGATTTTCAGGTTGTTCTGTTTCTATAATCACATGACTTAAACAATCTTTTAAATTAAGATCCAAATTTAATTTTTCAATATTTTCTCTCATATTTTTGAATTCATTATCAAATAAAATCTGATTAGAAAAACAATATACCTTATCTTTATTTTCACACGCTACTGTTCTTTCATCTTCTATTTTCTCTAAAAAATTCAATAAAGGATTTAAATCTGAAATTGATTTTGTGGTATAGATATGAAAATAATTCTCATATTTTTGAAATTCTTTTGTTAAATTTGCCCATGATGAAAAAATTTGAATTAAACTAAGGCCAATTTTATTTGTGGTAAAATCTTTCAGTTGTAATT
The DNA here is from genome assembly GCA_965206745.1 of Candidatus Nitrosopumilus sp. GTDB lineage: Archaea > Thermoproteota > Nitrososphaeria > Nitrososphaerales > Nitrosopumilaceae > Nitrosopumilus. The sequence continues at coordinate 453,822 of OZ242220.1, forward strand.
CATTTTGTACATAGCTAGCCTTTATCTGATAATGATGAATTTTATTCTTTTCGAAGACTTTGATGTCATCAAATTTATCTTCAATGACTTCTTTTTTCTCAAAAATCACTTTTTCTATTTTCCCATTCAAAAGATCTATTAATCTAAACACACCAATTAGATTTTGATATCTATATCCAAATAGATTACTTTTTGGTTTTGGAGAAATAATTTTAACCATATTTTTTGATATATTTTTATTGTTAATATCCTCTACCATTAATGATGCTGTGAAGTTGATAGAGGTTGTGTATTAAATGTAGATCTACTTCTGTTTCAAAAAATTTCATATTTCGAATAGTTAATCAGAGTTCTGTGTAGTCTTAGAATAAGATCCGTATTTAGTGTCCAAATCCCAAAGATTTGACAGTACCGAGTATCCAAATAGTGTAATAACCTTCTAATTAATTATTTATTTACTGTTCTCTAAATTATGGATATGTTTACTCTCACACAAAAAGAGATTCAAGATGCTAAGATTTATGATACCTCAAAACATGAAATTATTCGTAAATATCTATTCAATTTTTTTAAAAAGAAATTCTCACTTTTTAATGATCAACAAAATAAAGTTGAATGTTGTAATCATGGTCTAGAAAAGTACACTATTGAAAAATATGATTATTCTACTAGTTTGCCTGGATCTTGTCTGGGAAATACTTTTGCAGACTGGCAAAATGTTTTTAGTATTCATACAAAAGCTAGATTTGACTGTGGTCGTGAATTCATATTGGGATATTTTTTTAATTTTAGATATGGAGATTTGATTTCCATAATAAAACAACTTGATGATATGGATGATTCAGATTTTTTAAAGGGTAAAAAATTTGATGATAACAATCAAATTGGCATCATGACTGGTTTTATGAGAAATAATTTTGCCGATCACAATATTGGATTTTAGAAATATTGAGACATATTCAAAACGTATAACGTCGATGTATTTGATCTATATGTCTGATAATAATAGTTCAGAATATGCCTAAGATTGGTAGATATAATTTTTGTACAATAGATTACATACATTTTCTAAAGAACTACTCATTTTCATTATTTCTACAATAATTGAAGGCATGATAATTTTAATAATTATATATTGAGATTATTGTATTTAGAACATTCTGCAAAAGAAATATGTATTATATTTGATGGTGCAATGAAAGATGTAGATGTCACTGTACAAGAATATCTAGGTTGGGAATATGATTGCAAAAAAATAAAATTACATTATTTTTTTAAAGTTCTTCGATATTCTCTTTATGATGTATAATTATAGTAACAATGGTGATATCATCTAATATTGAATGAGTTCTAACATGGCTTGTATTATTTTTTCCAAAATGTACACTTTTCTCTTTTTTCATCTGACAAATATGGCATGATAAAAGAGCAAGTTCTACATATCCCTGTCTTGTTCTTCTTGAAGATTCTAGTGTGAAATGAATAGTCATTCATCATCACCAAGTTCCACTTTCATGCTCAGTCAAGTAGGCATGATGTCCTTTATGGGCAAGGTAGTTTGTCGTGCAGAACAGTTTTGATGGTGGGCCCGATGTGATTCGAACACATGACCTTTCGATTATCAGTCGAACGCTCCAGCCAAGCTGAGCTACGAGCCCACGAACAGATCTCTAGGCTAGACTCATTTAAGTTTAATTTCCCTTCCACTTGATTGAACACCCGATTGACGGGTCAAAATCTTTTTCAATCTTCTTGCCTGATAACAACTTCTCAATGTTGACAATCATTGTCTTCTCTGTTGCCTCATCCTCTGGCTTCATGGCGTCATCTATTTTTCCGTGAAAAACTAGCTGTTTTTGTGCGTCAAACAGGAATGGATCCGGAGTGCACATTGCACCGTATCTCTTTGCGATCTCCTGTGACTCGTCTACCAGATAGTCAAACTCAAAGCCCTTTTCCCTTGCTGTCTGTTTCATGGCATCAAAGCTGTCCTCTGGATAATTCGTAGAGTCGTTGCTGTTGATTCCGATAACTGCAATATCCTTGCCACATCTTTGGTATAGTTCGTTGAGGGCATCTGCCTTTGCCTTAACGTATGGGCAGTGATTGCACATGAAAATTATCAGGATTCCCTTGTAATTCCCATAGTCACTGATCGAATGCATTTTATCATCAATCCCCATCAGCTCAAAATCTGGTGCCAAATCCCCTGTCTTTAGCTTGATCTGTGATTCCAAAAGTACCATGTTGGAACAGTTACACGTTCAAATAAAATCCTTGCCAAGAAGACAACAATTAAAATCATCACTTTATCCCTTCTTTTTGTGGGCCGGTAGTATAGCCTGGTAGTATACCCGCCTTGCACGCGGGGGGTCACGGATTCGAATTCCGTCCGGTCCACCACCTATGGGCTTTGACAGGTTCCAAACGATCTCCTTTAGACGAGTTTGGCATGCCATCTCAGAGAGAGTTGGGTCATGAGCCGCCCCATTACGGGTTGATTCCTACGATTCTGTCTGACTTTACAAGATCGGATGCGGGTCTACTGACTCATTAATTTTCAATATCTGGCAAAACACACACATTCCAGTTATGCCTGTCTGCAAACCCGGTTCTGTCGCACTAGAAATGCAATCTGGATTATCTGTTGGAATAACTAGAGAAAAAAATTAGCATAAGGGTGGCAGAGTGTCTTTGACATTTCCCTCAAAGATTATCCCTTCCCCGTCAGAATTAGTACAGGTATAAACAAAAGTTGCATCCTCTGTTTCCTGATCAAACTCAATTTTCAAGGTAGCATCATCACTTTTTATCCAGTACTCGTACACAAATCCCGTATTATGAAACTCTTCAGTATACTTGGGGTATTTATCCATAAAAAACTGGCTCTGTGTATATTCTATAAAATCTGTTTTCGTAAGAAAGTTATCAAGATCCTTTTCATCAAATTGTTCAATATCTGATATTATGCCATAAAATGGGGCGAAAAACAATGCTGTTGTCCCTATGGCAGTTACTGCAATTATACCGACTATTACCAATATGACAATGTATACTATCTTCATTAATTGAAGCCTTTCAGTTTTTAATACAAGTGTTTTGAAAAAAAATAATATACTTTTTTGTTAATTTTGATAAATCCGGTGTCACCAACCAATGCAGTATGTCTTTAGCTATGATCTTGGGTTTTGCAGATATACATTCCAGTTCTTGTACAAGGTTTTTTAAATTAAAATAAATTAATGGCCCAAATATTTTGCAGTATTTCATTGATCGTGATGCTTAGTGATTCAATCCAGGTCGAGTCTGCTGTAATCTGCGGTGTGATCTCTGCTGCCTCTTCCATCTTGACTGAATCTATGGCAGGCACGTCTCTTGCAGGATCTGCCGCATCCAATCCACTGGTTCTGCACAACTCCAGCTCGTGTGTATAGTCTTGTATCACACCTGCTGCCTCCCTAGAGTCAACACCTATCTCACATTCATTTCTGGTCTCTACATATCCCGGCGGTGCTTTTTCACAGGTATCTCCCAGATAGTAATAACCCTCATCACATGGCATGACTGTCTTTATGATGTGTGGTATAATAATTATTTCAAAATATCTGGAAACTGTATCTGGAAACTTTGAATTGACAAAACCATGCATGACAAATAGAAATTTGTTGCAATCCTTTTTTCCTTACAGTATATTTTGTGATGCTTTCCATCCGGCTCACAAATGTATCATTGCAGATTATATCACTAGAGCATCTGCAAAGTCATAAGATTGGAATTACCTTTTGACAAAGTGGACATGATCTGTTCAAAACCCAATAACCGTCTGCTGGCAAAACAACCCATCCTCTGATCTGAGAGATAGCAAATCCCTTGAGTCAATCTTGCTAGATGGTCTTGAGATTCATCCATCAATCATATTTGTTTGGCTAAAGATCCCAAACCTGTCTTGAACTGTGGGTTATTTGGCATCGAATCTATCTTGCTATGAAATATCTAGATACCTGTTCTGCATCAAAAATATTCCGTGCATCCTGCTGAGTGCATGATTCCAAAATACGATCCCATGCCTTTGCTGCCCAAAATGATCATGTCTGATACCTGAGATGCCCTAAACATGAACTCTTGATATGCTGTAACTTTACAGAAATATGGACAGATCAACTAAAGATTCACATTTTGAGCAAATATTTGGCAATCCAACATTCCATCTTTTTATAAACTCTGAATGATGATATTCCTCTAGATTCACCTCTTACTGGTACCCGATCCATGCTGAAATCCAGGCTTTCAAGATGGATTTAAATAGGATAAGTTTGGGTTTTAGTTTATGACAAGTGCAGTCGATGGATGGCCTGTATGGATTCCACTCATTGTTGGTTTAGCTCCAGGTTTGATTTACTGGTTGGCAATTACCGCCAAGAGAAAATAAGATTTACATCTATTTTTAATTTATTTTTATCTGTGCTAGTTTGACTGTAAACTGGGTTTAACGTTCTTACCTTTCTTGTTGACTATTTGTTATGTTATCTAAAATTAATCCCTTTATCTTAAGGAAGAAGTATGATTAGGGTGATTTTTTGTTCAATTTTGATACTATTGCTAGTTCCGTTCTCACAGGCCTTTTCTGCAGAATCCACTGATAATGCCCCCACGTTAATCGTGAAACTTGACAAGGAGAATATCTACGTCTATCAGGATTCTGAAGGCTATACTGTTGTAGCCGGGCTGGTCAAAAATCAGAACTCGCTTACCTATGTGACCAACGTGGAAATTCAGGCAAGCTTTTTCACTCAATACGGAGTCACGCCCCTGGAAGTAAATTTGGGCAGCACGGCTCTCAAAGTCATTCCGCCCAATGGACAATCCCCGTTTACCGTTCGTTCTGCAACTCCAGATTCTGAGATTGCTGAGGCCTCTGTCGCCCTTTTAGGATTTGATTCCTCTGTGGAGAAGCAGAAGGGACTCATTGTATATTCTAGCGAGGTGTTTTTGGATGAGACTCTGCAGTTTTCGGGAGTTTTGAAAAACGGGGGAGCCCCAAGCACTGACACCAACGTATACCTGGCATTCTATGATCGCTTTGACCCACCAAGAATACTCCAAGTCTCCACAATCGAGCTGGGCAAGATTGGCCTAGATACCGACGTTGATTTTGAGTTTGATGAACCGATTCATCACCAGGCCGCAGGATTTTTCCTTTTTGCAGAATCCAATGTTTTTTACTCTGACTTGGTCGACGTAGTGGTTCCGGCATCCCCACTCCCGACTAAGAAAGTGGCAATCTCAAATGTGTCTGTAAGGGATTCTGATGGAAGTGCCACCTCCGAACTTGATGTCGGATCCATTTTTGATATAGTAAGCACTACATCAATAGAGATTCCTGCCGACTCTGAATCCTCTGAGACTCCCTACACTTACTATGTGCAGATAAAAAGATCATCTGACAGCCGCGGTGATCTACCGACTGTAGAATATATCGGAAAATTTGACGGCAGGTTCATCGGCAATGCCGTAGAGACTCAAACCATAGATTGGATTCCGCAGGAACCGGGATTCTTTTTCATCGAGACATTCGTTTGGGACAGGGACAATGTCCCTCTTGGCGAGCAGGGTCCGTACACCCTGATAACCATAGAATAGGACTTTCTAAATTTCCAAAATACGGTAAATTTCTGGGGAATCTGTCATTTGAGCATGCAAAAGACTAGATTTATTTTTAAAGAATACTGCCAACATGCATTGTCTAGATTCTCTCTTGTGGCAATGGGTGGAACCTTTGATATCCTGCATAGGGGTCATCGTACGTTACTATCAAACGCGTTTGATGTTGCCGATAAGGTGATCATAGGGATCACAAGTGACGAGTTTGCAGCAAGAAAAGGCAAAATTCTCACAAACAAGTATGATCAGCGCCTTGAAAACCTGACATCTGTCATCTCAAAAATATTCCCCGATGCCTCCTATGAAATAAGCAAGCTCGAGGATGATTTTGGGCCTGCCATATTTGAGAAAAAAGTCGAGGCGCTAGTTGTAAGTGACGAGACAAGCAATCAGGGAATCACACTCAACGAACTGAGGGCAAAAAAGAATCTCCTGCCTGTACAAATTATCACGGTTCCCATGTTTTTGGCCAAGGATGGCACGAGGATCTCTACTACTAGAATCAAGAACTCGGAGATTGATGCTGATGGAAACTTGCTATCAGTTGACAAGTAGCTTGTAGAACTTTGAGTAATTGGGATAAAACAGGATTCCTGGATTGGGCATCATGGCAATCATCAACCACATGATGAAAAAGATTGACACTGATGTGGCAAATCTCAAACAGGGACTGCATCCTCAAAACCTCTCATACTGGTATGATAAAATCATCAAGGAGACCATTGAGATGGCCCCTCCGTGGCTTGAGGAGAAGATCAAAGTGAATCAGGATCCCATCCTCACAATGAAATTCAACCTGGATATCTCAAAACGTGCTGTGAGATATTTCATGATTGCAGTTGAGAACAATCTAGATGAGATGCCGTATTCCACAAAGCTATATTTCCTCAAGGTGCAAGAGATAATGTCAACTGAGATGGATAAATCACTGGTTTAGGTCGTTTTCTGATTCTAGGCATAAATTCCGGCTCAAAGTATCTATAACCAATTGATCTCAAATTTTTTATCAATGGATCTCTACAGGTCAAAATATTCAGGTGGAAAAAACTCGAGGCGGGATAACGGCACGACCCGCTCTTTTAGAAATTCCCGAAGCGACAGGCCACCGCGATACTCAAGGGACGACAGGGGTTCAAGGGATGGCCGCAGGGACGAATCCACAACTGTGACGTGCGCTGATTGCGGTGACCAATGTACAGTTCCGTTTGTCCCAAGGACTAACAAGCCCGTATACTGCAGTGACTGCTTTAGGGATAACAAGCCGCAGGATTATGGAAACGACAGGGGTTCTAGAGATGACAGGCAATCACGATACTCACAAGATGACCACAGGGACGAGTCCACAACTGTAACATGCTCTGACTGCGGTGACCAATGTACCGTTCCGTTTGTCCCAAGAACTAACAAGCCTGTATACTGCAGTGACTGCTTTAGAAAAAACAAGCCACAGGATTATGGAAACGACAGATCCTCAAGGGATGACAAACCATCACGATATTCTAGAGATGACAGAGGTTCGCGATATTCTAGAGATGACAGACCATCACGTTACTCAAGAGATGACAGACCTTCAAGGGATGACAGGTCATCACGTTACTCAAGGGATGACAAACCATCACGATATTCAAGAGACGACAGGGGTTCAAGATCATCTTCCAGATCAGAATCAGGCAGAGACAGATCCAAAAAACCGCGAAATGACAAATTTTTAAGAAAACAAGAGGGCTTTTTTTCCAATGGTTCTGACAAGTTTTACGAGACCATCAAGGAAAAACTGTATGAAATTTTAGGTGGAAAAACCTGCTCCAACTGCGGCTTTAAGGACGAAAGGGCCCTGGGGATAAGCCCGATATCTGATGGTGTCACCTCTGATAGTTCCGGACGTGGAGGCGATGCGGCATCATGGGGAAAGTATATCTCGGCACCAGATCTTGCCAGGGCAGAACTGAAGGTCTTTTGTTTAAATTGCAACCAGATCAGGGAACCCGTACAGAGACAGACCCAGGACAGACCAAGATCAAAAAAGAGCAAATATTTCCCCAGATAACCTGCAGAACCTTTTGGGAATGTCTTAACACTTTAATTATAATTATTTTGAAATTGATCCATGAATAGTGATTTCAAGGCAATGGGAGTCTCTCTGGTCCTCCTTGTTGGATTTGTAACTGCATATGCCGTATTTGGCCCATAGATTCACTCCTTGATCATCTCCACTGTATGCTCGAGAATCCTAGTTGAAATCAGCGTATCCTCCTTGTCCAGTACTGACTGTATGAAATCAGCAAAACCCTCCACGCTTGCCTCGTCCTTGAGCAGGATGCTATGGGCGGATTTGTCCTTCAATGAGACTACCACCTCGTTTTTGACTACGTTTAGAATCCCCGTAATGTATGTCTCCTTGGCATCTTTTATGAAGATGAGGCTGGCCAGTTTCTGGGCCTCATACTTGTCCTCACACGCTATGCTGACCTTCATTTGTCCTCAAAAAGAAACCGGTCCAACTGTTTTTTAGCCTTCTCCCTGTTCTCCTGATGGATGGCAAGAAATGCATTGATCTTTTCAATTAGAATTGATTTTAACTCGCCGGACAACAGCTTGCCTGATTTGTAATCCTCATAGATTCCCTTTAGCTTGTCATCATCCTGCTCGAAAAATATTCGCAGATACTGGTATGATACATCAATGTCTGGATTTCCTCCAAGCTTCCTGTGCTGTTCGACATCTGGCTGTCCCCCTGAGAATGCATACTTGTTGATCTTTTTTCTGACCTGGTCCGGGGAATCAGTAGTGTATATCGTGCTTTTCTCATCAGAGGCTGACATCTTTCCTCCCGGCCCCTCCAGACCCGGAATCATAATGTTGTGAATCAGAGCAGGTTTCTGCTTTCCTATTTTTAGTGCAATGTCCCTTGTCAGTCTAAAGTGCGGGTCCTGGTCAACGCCCAGTGGAATCAGTACCGGCTTGTCCTCGATAAAGCACGGGGCTGACTGCATTGAGGTGTAAAATATCATCCCGATGTTCGTCTCGTTTGTAAATCCAAAGGTTGCCTTTGTGTTGGAGAAGTTGATCTTTTTTGCCACCTGGGCTGCAATTGGATAGAGTGTCTGGATGTTTTTGGTGTTGATGATGATCTTTGTCTTTTCTGGTTTGAATCCTAGTGCGATAAAGTCCAGCGCGTTCTCGTATGCGAACTTTTCTGTCTCCTCCAGGGTCAGATCTGATTTGGAGTAGAACTTTTCATCATCTGTAAGCTGAAAATACAGGTTGACATCAAACTTTTCTTGCAGCCACTTTGCAAACATCCACGGTACCAGGTGCCCGATGTGCGTGTGGCCTGAGGGGCCCCTTCCCGTGTACAGAAAGAACTTGTTGCCTTTCTCAAAGTCATCCAGTATCCTAGCCATGTCCCTGTGGGAGAAAAAGATGCCCCGTCTGAGCATAAAGTGATCCTCGCCTGCAATCCTCCTGATTCTATCAAGCAGCCCTGCTGAAATCTTTTCAGTACCAAACCGCTTGATTAGTTTATCATAGTCAATATCACCTTCTACATGCCAAGGAGTTACGATAAAGTCATCAGATGACATTCACCTTGAGTTAGGTTAAGGTTTAAAAAGTCTTTTTGGGATTCCTTGCTATTGTCGCAAGTTTTTCATGAAATTGAAAAAAAAATTATTCGCTCCCTAAGGGACAATCCCAAACAGACTCCCCAGATGCTGGGTAGTTCCACGCAACTCTCCCCTGATCAGATCAGGCGCGGCATTGAATGGCTCCGGCTGAAAAACCTGGCAATTGTCATTGAATCAAAGTCAAGCCTTGTGAGTTTGGGCAGAAACGGCATCGAGTCACTTCAAAAGGGACTGCCTGAAAGACGGTTGTTAAACCTGCTAAAGGACGGGCCAAGAAAATTATCTGATATACAAAAAGAACTGGGGCCAGTATTTGGACCGTCCATGGGTCTGGCCCGAAGAAATAATTGGGTCGAGGCCTCAGCTGATGAGATTTCAATTAAGAATCCTCCTTTGATACTTTCAGGAGAAAAGACTCTCAAGCTTGTTGGCAATGGCAAGGTACCCAAGGATAAGATTGATGGTGCAGACCTGTCTGGACTGTCAAGGCGGCCTGATTTTATCATTGAGGATTCTATTAAATCACAAATAATCTCTCTGTCTGATGCGGCAAAGTCAATTACACTTTCAGACTCTGCAGGTGGCATCGATGTTGAGGCAGAGGTTCCGCAGGTCTTTGTTGCAAGGACACATCCGCTAAAGGATACAATCGATGAGATTCGTGAGATATTTGTCACACTTGGATTCTCAGAGATCCTCGGCAGCATGACCCAGTCAAGCTTTTGGAACTTTGATGCACTCTTTACCCCGCAGGATCATCCCGCAAGAGAGCTGCAAGATACGTTTTATCTCGATGATACCAGCGCCAAAAAGGTTGCAACGCCAAAGCAAGTCAGCAACGTCTCCCAATCACACAAAAAGAATTGGAGATACCAGTGGGATATCGATGAGGCAAGAAAGATGGTTCTCAGAACCCATACTACCTGCGTAACTATCAGGCATCTTGCAGAACAGAAACCTGATGAGGCGCGAATTTTCTCACTGGGAAGGGTCTTTAGAAACGAAAAGGTCAGCTACAAGCATTTAGTCGAGTTCAACCAGATTGAGGGGGTCGTGGTTGGGAAGGACGCTTCCCTGAGAAACCTGATGGGAATCCAGCGGGAGTTTTACAGGCGTATTGGAATCACCAAGATAAAGTTCTGGCCCACATTCTTCCCATATACTGAGCCGTCCCTTCAGACCATGGTTTACAATGAAAAACTGGGAAAATGGATTGAACTGTTTGGCATGGGCATATTCCGACCCGAAGTGACCAAGCCTCTTGGCATTACCCAGCCTGTCCTGGCCTGGGGTGGAGGAATTGAGAGGATTGCAATGCTAAAGTACGGTCTGGATGATGTAAGGGAGTTTTACAATAACAATCTGGGCTGGTTGAGGAGTGCCACAAAATGCCAGTAGTCGAACTATCCTACAGACGCCTGCAAAGATTGATCGGAAAGGTCTCAAAGAGGCAGATATCTGACTCGCTGCCCTTTCTCGGACTTGATATGGAGTCTGAAGACGGGGACCTGGTCCGAATAGAGTACAGTCCAAACAGGCCTGACTATTCTACTGATTTTGGAGTTGCACTGGGACTGCAAGGTCTGCTTGGAATCAAGACTGGTGCAGTAAAGCTCAATGTAAAAAAATCAGACAGGTATCACATCTCCGTCAAGCCTTCAGTCTCTGGGATTCGGCCCTTTGTAACCGGGATTGTTGCAAAGAACAAAAAGATTGATGATAAAACAATCAAGCAACTGATCACCATGCAGGAGGATCTTCATTTTGGAATTGGAAGAAAAAGAAAAAAGTCCTCCATCGGAATACATGATCTGGACAAGATATCATTTCCACTAGTCTACACTACTGTACACCGGAATCACAAGTTTACTCCGTTAAACTCTGAGGATGAGCTGACAGTATCTGAAATACTTGATACTACTGATGTGGGCGCAGACTATGGCCATCTACTTGGGAAATCTCTACAGGTTCCGCTGATCCTTGACGCAAATCAAGATACCGTATCGCTTCCCCCGATAATCAATGCTGCAATTACGACTGTCACCACCAAGACCCAGAACCTCTTCGTTGAGGTGACTGGCATGAATAGGGCAGATGCAGAGGACATGCTTGCAGTCGTGGCAACTGTCCTGCAGAGTGCCGGATTTACTCTGGAATTTGTGAAAATCACGGGTGCAAAAAACTCTTCTCCAGAATTCAAACCGCGTAAAATGACTGTTGCCTCCTCACTGGTCAATCAAATTCTGGGTCTGAATCTGACTGTTCCGAAAATCATCTCATCGTTGAGGAGATCCCGGCTTGATGCATCGGCCAAAGGGACAAACATTACTTGTATCATACCTGCATACAGGTTTGACATCTTTGGACCAATGGATCTAGTTGAGGAAGTCGCCCTGGGGTATGGCATTGAAAACCTCAAACCCACAATGTCTCCCTCCCAGACCATAGGGGAGACAAATCCCGTCTCATCAAAGCTAAAATTGCTCGATCAGACCATGATAGGGCTTGGATTTCTTGAGGCCCTAAACTCGAGTCTGACTAGCAAGCGTGTACTGTATGATATGACTCGGAGGGATCCTGCAAAACTGATCTCAGTACTTGACTCAAAGAGTCAGGAGCATACCGTATTACGTGATTCCATACTTGCAGGACTGCTTGAGAACCTCTCAAGGAATATCCACGAGTCGTATCCGCAAAGAATGTTTGAGACTGGAACCGTCTTTGCACATGACCAACTGTCTTCCTCTGGCGTATCCTGGAATCCTGTCTCTGAAAAGGTTAGTTTTTCTGCAATCAGCGCACACAAGGATGCCAACTTTACAGAGATAAAGTCCGTCATCCAGTCTGCGTTAAATGTCGGGTTTGGAATCAAGATGGAGACTCGGACTGCAACCCATCCTACCTTTGAGGATGGTCATTGCGCATCAATTATTTCAGACAATATTTCCATTGGAATCATAGGTAAGATTGACTCGAGGATTGTTGAGGATTACAAGATCCGCGTTCCTGTGGCAGGCTTTGAGATCTCTTTATCTGACTCTGTTCTTAAAAACTAGTTTGTTCAAGGATAGTTCCCCGTATCATTGCTTCAATGGTTTTTAGTAGTAGTGAATACCATATCTAGTTGCCCAAGAGCAGGCATGCAGACGGATTAGGATGAGTCGATCGTAATGATACCAGTGATTTCTAATTCACCCAGGTGTGCTACATTATGGGCAACCCCGGTTTCAGAACGCGAGGAGGCGTATGGCTATGACCAATGAGTCTGTGCGAGTCAGAACCGGGGAACATTTTTCTCAAAAAGCATTAAACGTGGATGGTGGTGTGGAACGATTATGGTGAATTATTGGCTTGCAAAACAGGAACCTGAAGGGCCGAGAGGCTATAACTTTGAGCAGCTAAAAAAGGACAAGACCACCGTGTGGGACGGGGTTCACAACAACCTGGCACTAAAGCATATGCGGGAGATGAAGCCTGGTGATCTCGTACTATTCTATCATACGGGTGTTCAAAGGCAGGCAGTCGGAATCATGCAGGTAACTTCCAAACCATACCCGAATCCAAAGGAGGATGTAGCACGATTCATCATAGTTGATGTAAAATACAAGAGATCCCTCAAGCGTCCTGTGACCCTCGATGAGATGAAAAAGGAGGAGGGCTTTCAAGACTGGGAACTGGTAAGAATCTCAAGGCTTTCTGTCATGCCTGTACCAAAGCCCATCTGGGATGCCATTTTAAGCATGTCCCAGGACTGACCGTGATTAGTATGTTGATGTGATTGTTGTTGGGATTTTTGCAATGTTTTCTTCTTAATTACAATGCATCTTTGTGTTTTATGTTTAGGATAATGGTTTGTTTTGTAGCAAAAAAATCAATCTTTATTGTTGAAAACAATAATTGACAAAAATATGTACCATAATCCTAATTGGAATTATTGTAATCTCTTGCTCGTGTGAAATAAGTTATAGAATAGTTGAAAAATTATTTGATAGTATAGAACCCATGAATGGGCAACTGCTGGAACTTTTTACCCATGCGTAGGTTTCCAAGACTTGTTACTATTTTACAAACAAGTTATTGGAAAAATTCCAATTTATAATCATTTAGAACGATCAGAATACTATCATTTTAATATCATTCACATAAATTCTGTTCATGTATCTAACTGGTGGGTATGATAGTACTTGGCTAAATAACTTATATCTTCGTAATACTGCAACAACTACAAAATCATGCCAAATTGATTTTTTTGATGAAAAGGGCGGAAAAATATATGAAATAAAACAAATAGAAATAAATCCTTATGGTATGAATATAGTCAACCTTCAAGATTATAAAGAATTAGAATCACAGAAAGGATTATTCATTATCTGGGCAGATTCTGGAATAAAAGGAGAACATTATATCTCTGCATACGATGGTGCCCCTTTACGAACAATTAAAGCATTGGATGAAGGATTACCGCCGTTTAATTCACGAGGACTTTCAATTTTTATTAGTTATTCCATGAAAGACGAAAATGAAAATTTGTATGGATTAATTAGCAGATTTGTAAAAACAATCGGATTTTCTGTGTTGTCTGCAAAAGAATCTGGAAGAATGGAACTTCCTCCAGGTACACAAATTACAGATATGATTTCTGAATCTCATGCAATGATTGCAATTTTAACAAAAGATATCCACCCTCAGAACAACACAGAAGAATTATTTTATCCTAGTCATAATGTAATTGATGAGATAGGGCAAGCAAGTAAGTTACCTGTTATTTTATTGGTTGAAGAAGGAACTAAAGTTCCATCCAATATAGAAACTAGATCCACATATATCCAATTTTCAAAAAATAATTATGGTGAAATGTTAGTTAATTTGATGGAAAACATGAAAAATTCGGGATTTGCTTAATCTGTTTTTGTTTGAGAGATATTATCATTAACATCGAAATATCAAAAATTAATTCTTAAAAATATGAGACCAAGATGATAATTGATATATGTTTAGAAAATAAAAAGAGGATCAAATTAACAAATCTTGCTTAGATGTCATAGAACCACGTTTATCAAATTTGTAACCTGGGAAAGATATTGATCTGACGAAGATTTGACCAGACCCTTGGATCATCATATTTATATTCTAACATGGTAATACTATGAAATAATGAAGGATGTGAAAATAGTATTTACTGATAGAATTCAAGATATACAAACAAACCTTCAAAATGCAAATTATTCTGTTTGTAATAGAATTTCTCATGATTTGGTAACCTTTGCATGGAATCTAGAGTTAAAGGATGAGGTATTCATAAGCGAGGTTTTAGAAAGTGTGTTTGGCAATCTGGAAGAGACATCTGCACAATACAATATTCCAAAAAACATCCAAGAAAAAATTGTTTCAGATGTCTCAGAAAAAATCAAATTGTTAAGGGAGACATATGAGACTAAAGATCCATGTAAACTATATGAAAGTCTCAAGCAATTACGTTATGTTACAACGCAACATCAGCTGCATGTATGGCAACGTTGTGATATGCCATCTCAAATATCGAGGAGAATAATTAGATAAGGATGAGATATGACAAAAATATCTGAAAATAAATATGTGTTTGAATCAGAACACAATATGGCTACATTAAGTTATGTTAAAAAAGAACTTCAAAATAATTCCTCTGAAAATTCAAACAACATACAACATTTGACTATTGAATTATGTGACTTAATTGAAAGAATTTTGAAAAATCAAAACGAAATGCAACAACAACTTGAAGATAATGGTTTTGATAAGAATCAATCAAACAACGATGTTGATAATTTTAATTTGGATAAAGAAAGTGTAAAGAAAATAATATTAAAAGAAATTAGTGTAGGGCAGATATTTTATCCAAGTGACATAGCTAATGAATACAGTTTAGATTTACGAATGGTCATGACAATAATGGATGAATTAAAAGAAAGCAAGCAGATTATTGAAAATATGTAGAGCGACATGCCGAGTTATTATAAAAATGGGGATTGTATACGAGGTGAACGCATTGCATGTCAATGTAGAAAAAAGAATAGCGAAAAAGTCATACCGATGACTGGAAATCATAGAGGAACACGAATAATTCTATCTGGCAACACATATTGTGTAATTGAAGTAGAAATGATGAGAATTGCTTGAATCTATGTCTGATTAGGTGTGTTGGCTATGTATTTAATCGGGGGATCAGGTTTTACCGGAAGATAAACAATGAAATACAGATCTTCTCCAGATTCAAATCAATATTGATTGAATTTGGTTAAATTGCATTATCAGGCCAGTTAATACCAATATTACGCCTAAACCTCTAATACGTTTCTTATTTGATTGAAGGATTTGGTTCAATCTATCAGTTAATTTATCATCCGGTTCTAATTTTGGATTTTTTTTATTTTATAAATCATAAATCCTGCAATAATCAATATCATTATTTTCTTAATCATAAATTCAAAGAGTAGTACAAACCCAGCCAATTCTAAGATTATTCCAACATCGCCAAGATACAATTTTATGAGTTGATCTCAATACGACATTAACCTATCTATTACAAATTGTTATTCTATTGTACGAGAATTAGTTGGCCTTAATTTTAAAAGAATCTACAGGCGAATATTTAAGATTTTATCGATCAAGAATATCAATGGTAAACAGAATGTTCAAGTTCATACCATTGGAGATAGTTGAAATCCAGCGATTGTACAGGTGAGTAGTTCATCAATCTACTGACCAGTACATGATTAAAAAAATCTTTTATACATATTGTTATATTAAATTTCTATGAAATCGCTGAAACGATCAAAAACATATCCCATCGATCCTTCATACAAAAAAAAGAAAGATAGAAAAGAAAAGTTTCATAATGAAAAAGAAAATAAATCTTATGATGATAATTCTGAGAATTATCTTATAGATACAAATGTTCTATATGATATGTATTATGATTCATCTGCCTGTGAAAAATTAAAAAAGCATTCAAATAAAAAGAAAATTAATTTACATATTATAGAGCAAATAAAAGATGAGTTTAAATTTCTCATAGTTAATAAACTACCTGAAAAATATGATGAATTTCAAGATGATCAGAAAAAAAATAAATTCAAAAAGACATTGAAAAAGCTAGGTAAATTTAACTATATTGAATCCCCAAGAAATTCTAAGGATTGGATTTGGGCAGATAACTTTCGTAAAACCAAAGGAAAGGAATATAAAAATTACCACGGACAAGGATTAAGTATTGAAGATTGCTTGTTATACCGATATTATTTAATTAATTCGAACTATGAATTGATTACAAATGATAAGCAATTAAAAATTGCTGCAGGAGAAATAAAAGAAAAATTTAGACCAAAAATGATTTTTGATCCATTATTGTAATATAATTTTTATTTTATTATCGAGATATGTAAGAGAAAATCTTCGTGAGCTATTTAACTTCTTATTTAGATGCCTGATTTTTGACCAGAGCCAGCTGGAGTGTTGTAAATGAAAAACTTCTCAAAATTAACGTCTATGCCTAAAATTTGATTTTTGCCCAAGTCTTGTATTTCTTTTAAGACTATCAATTTCTCTTTTCATATTTTGAACTTTTTTCATCAGCATAACTATCAATGACCCATGTTCATTATACAACATCCTATCAAGACATTCCTTACTTGAAAGTATATGATCAAATTCCTCCTTTTTATTTTTAAATAATGTATCACATTTCTTACATTGGAATAAATGATGAATTTCAAATAAATGAGACAATAATTTATTTTTATCAGCCGGTGAACTATTCGCAAAAATTCTATCATCATCAAGAAATTCATAATCATCACAATACACACATCTAGTATATCTTGAAAAATTATGACTAAAATCATTATACTCATTATAATCTGTAGAATTTGGACATTTAAGTTTCCTATCTTGAATATCTTTCTTACCACACAAATAGCTATTATTATGTTCATCACATGCAAAAAATCCACAATTCTTACATTTATACACTGTCTGTGAAAACATGGAAGATTCATTACATAAAAGCACCTTATCACACTTGCCACATTTTATCTCACTAGCCATTAATACACAATCAACTTTAATGTAATAATAGTTTTTAAATTTTTTATTGGAACAATAAAAGAATGATTATACAATGTATTGTCACATCCATCATGCCCAATACCTACATTTTTGATTCTATATACAATCGAATTATTATCAGATATAATTAATAAATGCAATTCTTTGAATTCAACAAGATCAATATCTACAGAATTTTAACAAAACTCGAATAATTGAATCTATTTTCATTAATGACTAGAATTTTTCTCTAGATAACTTGATTCAATCGCTGTAAAATTTTGATTTAAAATCCTAATTAGATCCTGCGTATGTCTTTATTTTCCTAGCAAAATCTCTCAAATCACTAAAAACATACTTAACTTCAAATAATACACATTGTTTCTTTAGATTATCATCGTTTGTTACCACAACAAGATTTTCTTTATTTGCAAATTTAGCCACATCTGAATCACTTGATTTCAACGGTGGACAATTTTCATCTCCTATTCTTCTGTATTTTAACTCAAATACATCTAGATACCTGTCCAATCCTAGTACATTTTCATCTAAAAGAAATTCCATTTTCTACACTATTGTTTCTGAAAATTTTGAATTAAATCTTTCTTAATAATTAAATCTCACGAATGGATCTTTTAGAGACATCTTACTTTAATGGCTGGGTTGATGCCAAAGATATTTTTTAATCTTATAAATTCAAATATTTCTGATCTTTTTTTGTGCAAAATGCATCAAGTTTTTGATCACCACTGCAAAGTTTCTCTGCCTTTTTCCCTCAAAATTCACCTGTTCTCTGATTTTCTTTAAAATAGTTGATATTTTACCCCCCATCCACTAGAAAAAGGCTGCAAATCCATCCAAAATCGTCGATTTGTTGATATAGTCGATTCGTGTAGTTTCTGTATGGCAACAGCTTATGTTCTGATAAACTGTGAACTGGGTTCTGAGGAGGCTATTATTCAGCAGCTAAAGGGCTTGGATGGTGTCAAGGAAGTTCATGGAACTTTTGGCGCATACGATATTTTGGCCAAGATCGAGTCTGATACCGTTGAGAAACTTAGAGAGACAATTACCTGGAAGATCAGAAAAATCGAAAAGATTCGCTCAACTCTAACCTTGATGGGTATTGAAGGCCAAACATAAACACCTTTTTTTCTTATTATGATCCTGCATTTTATCTTCCTAGTGCGCAGCGAGGATCGTCCCAAACGGCAGTTCGAGTTTGAGTATGTCAAAAAGATGGCCAGGTTTTACCAGGTATGGCTGAAACAAAACTTTGGGAAGGACTTTGAGATTCAATGCGACGAGATGATTACAACGCCTACCAGCATCTTACAGCGCCCGGACACGCATACGCTGGTGCGTGATCACAACCAGCGGGGACAAGACACATACCATTTCTATCTGGCCCACTTTAAACCGTGGTGGACTGACTGCACCTGTGATGGGTATCATGCTGAAAATTTTGGAATGATACATTGGCAGTCCCCAAAGGAGCCTGGCAACACTTTATTTCTTGCAGAGAAAAACTGCACCACTGTATCGCACGAACTAATTCACGAGATGCTGAGAGTCAGCGGACACAAAAAATTCATCCAGGACGTGCATGACGTGTGGACCAGGCATCTCTTTGAGCAGCTAGAGTTTGAGCAGTACGGCGAGGATTTCCAGAGGACTGATGGCAAACCCATGTTCCTTACCATGGATACCTCGCAGTTTGCCCTGCAGTAAAATTTCCACATCTAGCATTTGGTGACTGAGTAGATGTTGTTCTCAAAGTTTGCAGTCTTGAAATCCAGCTTGTTTTCAGGATCATTGGTTCTTGACTTGCTTAGCGTTTCCAGCTCTACAAGCGCATCGCCCCTGAATCCCACTGATGAGCCGTAAATTCCATCAGTCAGCATGGTTCCGTGATCCCCCTTTTTGATGTCATCTACCATGTCGTAGAATCTGGTCGTCTCTTTTTTATTTACCGGGTTTCCAGTTGCCTTGTTGTGTGCAATTGCTATGTACATTCCGTTGTTTTTGACTGTAACTGAGACCTTGTGATTTTTGCCAGATGCCCCGGGAATCGTATCGTTTACTATCACCTCGCACTTGTGATACATGCTTGATACGTATGCAAAGAACCTGTACTGCGCATACTTTCCTGCCACATCTTCTGCACACTCGACAAAGACCCTGTGTAGTAATTGCAAGGCGTCATCGTTCATACTTTGCAGCCTGTCATCTATCCTTCCCCTCTCGAGGAGCTCTGACTTGCATTCCTTTGCGACTAGGACCAGGATAAAGTCCGGCAGGTTGTAGTTTTTCAGGGCCGCAACAAATGCGCCTGCCTGCGACATGCCAAACTTTGGAAATCCCTTATTGACCATAGTCGCACCTCGATTTGAAATATTTATCTTTAATATACAACAATGTATTAAAAAGTCGCTTTTGGCTTATAATTGTTGAGGATTAACCCAAGGTGTAATCGGGACAAATCAAATCTTTTAATTGCAAATATTAAATTCAGGGATTAATTTACCATCTATTGTGGAGATAGATACTACTGTAGAACTTGTTTCTGATGTTTATTTGAAGTTAAGGGAGAATATTGCAAGATACCGAGATGTGGTCAAAAGACCGCTGACACTTACTGAAAAGATCCTCTCTGGCCATCTTGATAAAATTGATGGTACCGTCTTTGCCGGTGGAGTGGACTATGTATTTTTAAAACCAGACAGGGTGGCACTGCAGGATGTGACAGGCCAGATGGTGATGCTCCAGTTTATGCAGGCAGAGTTAAAGCAGACGACCTTGCCGACAACCGTCCACTGTGATCACCTGATCAGGGCAGAGGTTCAGGGTGACATAGACATGAAGGTGTCCCTTGATGAGAACAGCGAGGTCTTTAAATTTTTACAGTCCGCATCTGCAAAGTACGGATGCGGCTTTTGGAAGCCCGGTGCGGGAATCATTCACCAGGTGGTCCTAGAGAACTATGCGTTTCCTGGCGGGCTGATGATAGGTACTGACTCCCACACTCCGAATGCCGGCGGTCTTGGCATGATTGCTATTGGTGTCGGGGGACTTGATGCCGCTGAAACAATGGCAGGCCTGCCATGGGAGTTGCTTTATCCCAAAAAGATCGGCGTGAAACTGACTGGCAAGCTAAACGGATGGACTGCACCCAAGGACATCATACTAAAAGTCGCAGAGCAGCTGACTGTATCTGGAGGTACGAATGCAATTGTGGAATATTTCGGACCTGGAACAGAATCAATCAGCTGTACTGGAAAAGCTACAATTACCAACATGGGTGCGGAGATTGGGGCGACCTGTTCTGTATTCCCGTACGACAAACGAATGGAGACCTATCTAAAATATACAGACAGAACCGACATTGCAGAACTTGCAAACCAGAATAAAGAGTCACTTGTTGCAGATGCCGAGGTCGAGTCAAATCCGGAAAAATTCTTTGACAGGGTAATTGAGATTGATCTCTCAACTTTGGAGCCCCACATCGTCGGCCCCCACACACCTGACCTTGCAAGGACGATTACAGAATTAGCTGATGATGTAAAGGACAAAGACTATGTGGATCCAATCTCTGTTGCGCTAATTGGCAGCTGTACAAACTCCTCTTATGAGGACATGTCAAGGGCAGCAGGCTTGGCAGAACAGGCAAAAGCTAAGGGAATCAAGGCAAAGATTCCATTGTTGGTGACTCCGGGGTCTGAACAGATCCGTGGAACCATAGAGCGGGACGGGCAGATGGACTCCCTCAAGGACATTGGTGCGACGGTTCTGGCAAATGCCTGTGGCCCCTGCATTGGCCAGTGGAGCAGGCCTGAACTGGACGAGGATCAGCAAAACACCATCGTTACGACATTTAACAGGAATTTTCCGGGACGAAATGACGGAAGCAGGACCACGCTGAACTTTATTGGCAGCCCTGAGATGATAATTGCCCTGGCACTGGGCGGCAGGCTCTCATTTAATCCGCTCAAAGATGATCTTGTTGCATCAGACGGTACGCGATTCAAACTAGAGCCTCCAAAGCCTGCACCCGAGGTTCCAAAGGAGGGTTTTGTGAGACCCGAGGGAACCTTCATCGCACCACCGGCTAACTCTGATGATGTTACGGTACTAATTGATCCTGACAGCAAGAGACTGCAGCGTCTGGAGCCGTTCTCAAAATGGGACGGCAATGATTTTTGCGACATTCCAGTTATGGTAAAGGCTCAGGGCAAGTGCACCACTGATCACATATCCCCTGCAGGTGCATGGCTTTCTCTGCGGGGACACTTGGATAACCTCAGTGACAACATGCTTTTGGGAGCAGTCAATGCGTTTAATGACAAGGTGGGTCACGGCAAGAATGTCCTAAATGACAAGGTGGAGCCATTCTCACAGATTGCAAGACAGTACAAGGAGAACAAGATGCGGTGGGTGATTATCGGTGATAACAATTATGGTGAGGGGAGCAGCAGGGAGCATGCCGCAATGACTCCGCGCTTTCTGGGATGTGCTGCTGTAATCACAAAGAGTCTGGCCAGAATTCACGAGACGAACCTGAAAAAACAAGGCATCTTGGCATTGACGTTTGGGAATCCTGATGACTATGAAAAAATTCTACAAGATGACAAAATCAGTCTGCTTGATCTAGGTGAACTGGCACCGGGCAGACAAGTTAGATGTGTCATTTTACATGCTGATGGGGGAAAGGATGAAATTTTACTGAACCACTCTTACAACAAATCACAGATCGAGTGGTTCAAGGCAGGATCAGCACTCAACGTGTTGAGAAACAGATAGGATTCTTTGACGTGTGCCGTTGGCATAAAATTGAACGTGCTTTGCATGACTATTGGGCCATCAGGCAATATCCTACTTTGTGATATCTGGGAAGACAATCCCATGATTTTTCAATTGCACCCTGAAATATCTGAAAAACAATTTTTCCATAAAGGGAAATCTTGGATAAAATCTCCAAACTCCCATGTCACTTTTTTCTTAAAACCAACTCCCACTGTGACCATGTACCTGCGCCGGGTATGGTTCGTATTGTTTTGTTCTCATATGGCAGTATTACATATTCAAATTCTTTTGATAGAACATCGAGCTCTTGGCGTGAGTAAAAATGAATGTTGATGTCCTTCTTTGGACCTTCTGTGTATAGAACGGTCTTTCCATCAAAACTTGTTTCCTCAACTATTGTGTGTTTATGGTAGATATCAGTAGAAACAGAATTGACGGACAAAAACAACAATCCGTCAGATTTTAACAGGCCTGATGTTTTTGCAAAATATTTTGATATCTCATCCCATGTGCCGTGTTGAAATACCTGTATGGCTATGATATAATCAAAGAGCAGTGCTGAATTGAAATCTAGAAAACCAACACACTCTAATCTGTTTGCAGATTCAGTTGCCCTCTGTTTCAATCTGTCTATTGCTGCAGCCGATATGTCTATTCCAAATATGTCCAGTCCGTGTGCAATTAGGGGGACATAATTTCTTCCATTGCCGCATCCGACATACAAGCCACTGCCGTTTGATTTTTCAAGGCTATCCAAAGTCTGCATAATCGTACCAACAAACTTTGTTGGCGGTTCGTTCTCATATCTTCCACGTTCATATTCTTCATCCCATCTTTGAGAGACTATGCTGTCTTTTTGCACAATTTTTAATTGTTAATCTTGATATTAATCAGTTTCATTTCAGTGCTTTTTTTATTAACGGCATGCAAGTCTGAATTTCCAAAGTCTTGAATCTAAAAAGGATCTGCATTGTATATACACAACTTTACACTCTTGCATCACATTTATCCCTGCTGTACATTATGCCGACAGAGATGATTCACAAAATTGCATGATATGACTGATTTTAAAACAATGACTGCGAGTCTATCCATTACAGGAAAAAGCCCACATGGCTCAAGATATCTGACATTGGTTGTGACGTGGGGCCGACCGGAATTGAACCGGCGACCTACGGGTCACTACAGCTCCAAACTTACATCATCCGTGAGTCAGTTTAGCTTAGTTAACCTTTGGAGCCCTTAGCGGTGATCTTTTTCGTAGACACTGTCGCCCTACCAGGCTAGGCTACGACCCCACAAACAAGAATGAAATGGACTTGAATTTTAAGTTATTTTTAACCAAGATTTATTTGCGATACAGGCTAATTCGTAGCTGTTAATCATATGGTAAAGTCAGTTTACATACTATTGGGGGCCATTCCGGTCATTGCAGCCCTCCTGCTTGTCACCCCCTTACTGCTAAAAAATGAGATTCCCACATCTGCGGCAAATCACACAGATAACCTTGAAATCCAATACACCAAGCACCAGCTCAAAAAGATCTCCTATGGCGTAACAGAGCGGATTGGGGCCCAAAAGACCGAGATTCTCTACATCAAAAATAACGGCGACATAAAATATTCAATAACTGAAGAGGGATACATCAAGCCTGATGTTAGCTCAAAGCTAGGTGAGGCCCAACTCAACAAGATCAAGGCATTAATCAAGGAGACAGGCTTTATTGCAATCCCGTCTGAATCCTTTGAGGTGATGGAAAATGCCACGCAGTACCAGAAATCAAACATCAAGGTCACACTCAACGGGCGTGACAACCATATTCACTGGCCGCAACAAAACGTCACAGAAGATTTCATTCCGCCGATAATCACCATGGTCGAGTCTGAGCTGGATTCCATTATATCCGAATTTGGTGAATAGATACAAATAGTCTTTAGGAAAAATTAACACATGCTTCCCTTGTATGGCCAGCGACTTGATGCTAAAGGAATAGTTTCTGATAAAATAAATTCAACTGACACTCTGCGCGGCTCCTCCACTGTCAAGCGCGGATTTGCACACATGCTCAAAAACGGAGTCGTAATGGATGTCACAACTGTAGAGCAGGCCCGCATTGCCGAGGAGGCAGGTGCAGTATCTGTCATGGTTCTAGACAAGCTTCCCTCTGAGGTCAGAAAGGCAGGAGGCGTTGCAAGGACTGCAAGTATTAGAATAATCGAGGAGATAATGGACTCTGTAACAATTCCTGTCATGGCCAAGTGCAGGATAGGTCACGTCAATGAGGCACTGGTATTGGCAGAGACTGACGTTGACATGATTGACGAGTCCGAAGTTCTTACACCTGCCGATGAGCTTCGCCATATTTGGAAGTGGGATTTTACAACACCTGTAGTCAACGGTGCAAGATCTTTAGCTGAGGCCCTGAGGAGGATTGAGGAGGGCGCATCAATGATTAGGACAAAGGGTGAGCCTGGAACGGGAAATGTTGCAGAGGCCATCAAGCATATTAAAAAAGTAAATGACGAACTAAGAACAATAAGATCAATTTATGATTCTGGGGACAACCAGGATTTGGTCCGGATGGCAAGGGAGTTTAGGGTGTCCTTTGATATTGTCGAGCAGACTGCAAAGCTTGGACGGCTGCCAGTTGTCAATTTTGCGGCAGGCGGAATCGCAACCCCTGCAGATGCCGCATACCTGATGTCCCTTGGATGTGACGGGATATTTG
Organism: Candidatus Nitrosopumilus sp.; assembly: GCA_965206745.1. GTDB lineage: Archaea > Thermoproteota > Nitrososphaeria > Nitrososphaerales > Nitrosopumilaceae > Nitrosopumilus. The sequence continues at coordinate 478,722 of OZ242220.1, forward strand.
TCGGCTCTGGAATATTTGATTCTGATGATGCAAAGGAGAGGGCTCGGGCAATAGTTCTGGCCACCACGTTTTGGAACGAGTCAGATAAGGTCAAGGAGGCCCAAAAGATGATCGATGAGCGGCAATCCATGGCAGGACTAGACGTTGACACTCTGGAGCTGCGCATGCAGGATCGTGGCGGTTCGGCATGAGTCTGACTGTTGGTGTGCTGTCCATTCAGGGGGACGTTGAGGAGAACATCCTCTCAGCTGAGGCAGCATTTGATGAGCTGGGCATTGATGGCAGGGCAGTAGGTGTAAGGACACCTGAGGAGATCTCACAGCTTGATGCCTTGATCATCCCTGGTGGCGAGAGCACTACAATTGGGCAGCTATCCCTGGCAAACGGCTCCCTTGAGGTGCTAAAGAAAAAGATTCAGGACGGGATGCCGGTCCTTGGAATCTGTGCCGGAATGATCCTACTATCAAACACTGCCAGTGACCGCATAATTGGCAAGACTGATCAGCCGCTGCTGAACATTCTGGATGTAACCTTGGAGAGAAACTCGTTTGGACGACAAAAAGAGTCCTTTGAGGCAGAGATCTCAATCGACTCGATTAGCATCCCCCGGTTCAACGGGGTGTTTATCAGGGCGCCATCCGTATCTGATGTCGGCCCCGGTGTGGAGGTTTTATCAAAATTCAACGAGCGGATAGTTGCAGTCAAAAAGGGAAACGTGGTTGGCACTGCCTTTCATCCCGAACTGACTGCAGATGCCTCGCTGCACAAGTATTTTATCAGCCTGATAGATACGCCAAAAAGTTGATTGTATAATCAATCAAGCAGGCTGTGCATGGATCTAAAGTCATCGCTGAATGACTCTAGGGATTTTGGAATCTCCATTTTAATTGGATCCTTCAGTGAGAGACCCTGGGACTTTTTTGCATTCCACACCTTTGAGTTAAACTCTGAGATCTCCTTTGTAATGTCCCCCTGATCCTCTAGATTCTCAGGTGTTGCATGCCTCTGCTTGTGAATGCTGTCCTTTGAATACAGCTCCCTCCAAAGGTGATCCGTGATGAACGGGGTGATTGGCGCCAGTAATTTCAAGATCGTCGAGAGTGTCTTGTGCAGTGCAAATATCGCACCGTCCCTCCCCTCGTCTGTCCCGTGTGCCCTTGCCTTTACCATCTCGATATAGTGGGCGGCAAACACGTTCCATGTAAACTCCCTGATTGCAATTGCGGGAATGAAAAAGTTATACTCCTCGTATCCCTTCTTGCATTCCCTTACCAGCTTGTCAAGTTCCGATAGGATCCACCTGTCTGATGCTGCAAGCTTGCCTGATTCTACCACTGGAAAGCTGGATAGGAACCTTGAGACGTTCCACAGCTTGCTGAGAAACTTTTTAGTCGACTCGATCTTTTGCTCGTTGCACCTGAAATCATATCCGTGATTAACCTCGCTTGCACTCCAAAACCTGAATGTGTCTGCGCCAAACTTTTCAATTATCGGCAGTGGGTCTATGGCATTGCCCTTGCTCTTGCTCATCTTCATCCCCTTTTCATCCAGCCCGTAACCCATGACCCACGCCTCTGACCACGGCTTTTTACCTGTCAGCTGCTCGCATCTGAGCAGTGTATAGTATAACCACGTCCTGACGATATCCTTTGCCTGCGGCCTGATTGAGGCTGGATACACCTTTTTGAAAAACTCTTCATCTTTACCAAACCTGCTGATGAAAAGCGGGGACACGCTAGAGTCCATCCATGTATCAAAGGTTCGCTGCTCGCCTGTAAATTCTACAGAGTCACACTTTGTACATTTGCTGATGGGGCATTTCTCCTCCCATGGCCTGTAATATCTTCCGGGTTCTGGTACATGCGGCTCTGAGCATTTTTTGCAGTACCATATTGGGATCTCAGTCCCATAGTACCTTCGCCTTGAGATTGGCCAGTCCATGTTGATGGACTCCAGCCAGTTCATCAGAATCTGCTTGTGCATCGGCGGGTGAAACGATATCTCCTCTCCCAGACCTTTTATCTTTGGAACTGATTCCTTTTGCTTTAGATAGTACTCCTCCATCGGAATGATCTCAATTGGTATCTTGCTTCTCTCTGATACCGGCGTTCTATGAATGATATCCTCTGTCTTTTCCAAAAATCCTCCCGCACTGAGATCTTCAATGATCTTTGTCCTTGCCTGCTTTGGCTTTAGCCCCTCATAACTGCCTGCAGCACTGGTCATCTTACCATCTAACCCTATTGCGACAATCTCTTCCAACTCCAGTTCCCTGAATAGCGCCACGTCATTTTGATCACCATAGCTGCACACCATTACGGCACCTGAACCAAATTCCTGCTGGGCAGAGTGGTGTGTCCTCAGCTCAACTTCTGCGTTTGTTATTGGCACGATCACTTTTTTTCCAATGTACGGCGCATACCTTTGGTCCTCGGGGTTTACAATGATCGTCCTGCATGCACAGAGCAGCTCCGGTCTCGTACTTGCAATTATTATCTCCTTGCCGTCATGTTTCATTTTAAACTTCATGTATACCAGCTTTGTTGCTAGCTCCTCGTAGGCTATCTCTGCATCTGCAATGGTCGTACCTGAGACCCAGTCGTAGTTGTTTGGCCTGTTTGCAAGGTATATCTGCCCTTTCTTCCACAAGTCGATAAACGTTGATTGGGTAAGTGCCCTGTACTCTTTGGAATCTGTCCTGTAATAGTTTGCAAGATCCCCGCTGATACCCAAACTTTTCATGATGAGAATCATCTCTGCCTCCAAGTCGTCTAGTGCCTCCCTGCACAGGTTCAGGAACTCGCCCCTGTCTGTCTCCCTCATTCTGATGCCGTGCTTCTTCTCTGTGTATAGTTCGACTGGGAGCCCGTTCCTGTCAATTCCTATTGGAAAGTAGACGTTCTTGCCTGCCATCCTTGCAGTACGCGCAATCATGTCAATCTGTGAATAGTGTGCAGCAGCTCCAATGTGCCAGGGCCTGCCTGACGGGTATGGGGGCGGGGTGTCTATGGTATAGTTGTCATTTTGTGGTGTGAAATCATAAATCTTTTCTGCCTCCCACTGCTTTAGAATTCCCTTTTCAAGTTCGGGGTTCCATGCCTTTTCTGATATTTTGGGTTCCATTTTCTTGCTATCTTGAGATGTTTGAGATGATGTGGGATCCCTTGTTGTAACCCTCGTAAATGTATACTCCGACTGCCTCAACGTTTGATGGCATCTTTGGCGCTAATAGCTTGATAATTTCACTTGAAAGATTCTCTACTGTAGCCTCTCCCTCTAGCAGGTATGTGGTATTCTTTGGAACCTGCAGCTCAAACATTCCCTTTGGTCCCTCAAACCGAATATGATAGTGCGAGTCATCCTCTTTCTGCAGGTATCTCTTGTTGATGAAAAACTTGTGATCAAATATGTTTACAACCCCCTTGATTATTTTCTTTGCCTCCCCGAAATCCAAGAGAAGGTTGTCCTTCATCTGTCCTATCAGCTCGACCATTACGGAGGACGTGTGTCCGTGCAGGATGGAGCATTTCTCGACCAGCGGGAGTATGTGTGCATAGTCAAATGAGAATGACGCATCTTCTAAAAATATGGAGCCTGTCTGTGGAGTCTTGTCATAAAATACAATGTCCTGCAGCTCCTTTATCTGCGCGACATACTTTGCATGGCCTATTGCCATGACCTTCTCTTCTGGACGGTCCTCCTTGATTCTTTTGTACTTTTCAATGTCCTCATCAGTGTCAATGACCTCGATTAGTCCATTTTCTGTCTTAAAGTCAACTAGGACCTCCTTGCCGTCACTTAGTGCCAGTTTGTGGTTGTACTGGTATTCATGTCCCAGAAAGGTGAGCATCTGCGCTACTGTCAGCTCTGTTCTGGTTTTGAGCAGGTTTCCCTTTTTGTCGATATATCGGAAATCTGAATCTAAAACTGTGGGACTTGATGCCATGTCACGTCAACTGACTCTGGATATAATATAAATTCACAAGGGCATCTGTGCCGTTATAATGCATATTTTACAATGCCAAAGCCCATGCTGAATACCTTTTTCAGGCGTGAATTGACTCTGATATATTGGGAAAACGTAAGGTTTGGGATTAGAATTCAATCATTTTTGATTTTTTTTATTATCTTCAATTTTTTTGTATTCTATAAATTTTTTATGACAAGATTCTGCTTCTGCATATCTTCCAAGAACATGAAGAGACTTTTTTTTACCATCCCATGCTTTTAAGTTACGATGTTCAATTTCTAAAATTTTGTTAAAACCTTGAATCATTGATTCTTCATATTTGCCAAGTTGATACAGTGCAGCGCCTTTATTCTGCAGTGCATCGATATTTGTTGCATCAATAGATAATATTTCATCAAAACATTCATCTATTGCTATTTGTTGTTTACCTATCTTTAGTAAGCACACTCCTTTATTATTATAAGCTGCAATGTCCTCGGCATCAATAGATAACATTTTATTCAAAACTATGATTGCTTCATCAAATCTATTCATCTTTCTAAGAGAGACAGATTTAAAATCTAGGTAATCTAAATTGTATGGATGATCTTTTATCAATGGATCAAAACATTCATCAATTGATCTTTGATATTCTTTCAATGAAACAAATGCAGATCCTTTTCTCTTTAATGCCTGTGTATTTTTAGAATCAACCTGCAATATTTCATCAAATACTGATATGGCATCTACAAATTTATCTGATGCTGTTAATGTGCCTGCTTTTCCAAATAATGCATCTGTCATATTTGGTTCAAGTAAAAGAACTTGCTCAAAATATTCTAAAGCCTTATCGTACTGTTTTAATCGACTTAATGTGACCCCCATATTGTTTAGACCCGGAATACTATTTGGATTTTCTTTTAGTATTTTTTGAAGAATAACTAGAGCTTCATCTGATTTATCTAAATGACCTAGACATACTGATTTGTATTCCAATACACGTAAATCGTTTGGATTGGAAATTAAATATTGATCTATGATTGGTAAAACTTCAGCAAATTTCTTTAGTTTTATCAAGGTACTTGACTTGTTAAATAATGCTGAATCATTTAATGGAGATATCATCAAAATCTTATCACAAGTCAAAATTACTTCTTCAAATCTTTTTAAATCAAATAATGCAGAACTTTTTTGCATCAATGCTACCATTGAATCCGATTTAATTTCTAGAGCTTTATTACAATAATCCAATGATTCTTCATATTGTTTTAATCCTGTTAGTGCTTTTGCTTTATTTACTAAAACAAGTTCATCTTGAGGTTTGATTTTAAGTGCTTTATCAAAATAAACTATGGATTCTTTGAATTCATCGATCTTTAAAAGAGATACTCCCAAATTATTTATTGCATCTATGTTTTCACCATCAAGTTTAACTGCTTTTTCAAGTAGAGAGATTGCTTTATCATGTTGTCTTAATTCTGACAATGTTGCGCCTAGGTTTGCTAAAATAATTAGATCTTTTGGATCATTCTTCAATGCTTTTTCATAAAATAATGATGCTTCTTTGAATTGATCCAAATTGTAAAATGCATGTGCAATTTTGAGTAATGCTCCTGTATTATTTGGATTTTTTTCCAAATACATCTCGTATGATTTTCGGGCATCATCATAATTTTTTGCATTAAACGATACATTACCTTCTTGCAAGTATCTTTGAGATAGAATGAAATCTTTTAATTCCTGATCATTTTTATCCATATATTTTTTTAATTTTTTAGTATCTTCCTTAGATTTTTTAACTGCACGAATGGCAAATACTATAGATATCACAAGTCCAGCACCACCTAAACTGATTCCCAGTCTATTTTGATCAGTATTTTTTGTATCTGAAATATCTATTTTATCAATAATATTTTTTGAAATTGAATCTATTTTTGATTGTAACTTATCCATATTATCTTGAAAATCTTCTCGTTTAACTGCCGAAGATTCTATTTTATCTAATTTTGTTGTTAGTTCTTCATGTTCGTTTGAACTAATATTTTGTTCTTCTGTTGCATTAACATTTGCTGTTTGAGAAAATGAGGCAGGAATAATTCCTGTTAGAACCGACAAAACCAGAAGAAGAAAAATTACTTTCATTATGTATTCATAATTTGAAATCTTTCTATTTTATAAATTCTGTAATGGACAACGCCTAGAACCGCAATTATTCTAGGGAATTTAGAATCTTGGCCAGACTGACATCGTTTTCTGTAATGCCTCCAGCATCATGGGTAGTCAGCTCTACTGTGATCTTGTTGTACACGTTAAACCACTCTGGATGGTGGTTCATCTTTTCAATCTCCATGGCTGCCCTGGTCATAAAACCAAATGCCTCATTAAAGCTCCCAAACTCAAACTCTTTGTGCAGTTTCTCATTTACGACACTCCAGCCTGGCAGACCTACTAGCTTACTGTCAATATCTGCCTGTGATAGTTTCATCATGCCGTATCTGAAAACAACGTTAAATTAAAAGATTGATTCATTACCCTTCCGGAGAGTGCGTGATGTGAGGAATAATGGATGAGATGTGCAAAAAATTACTGGAAAATATTAGCAGCTCCATCTCGCAAACCGTCAGGGAGGGGAAGATTGGGGTTGCCTTTTCTGGCGGCGTTGACAGCACACTGATTGCCAAGGTCTGCTCGGAGATGAAATATGATGTCACGCTGCTGACCATCGGGTTTGCCGGTTCCCATGACATGCTGTTTGCAAAAGAAGTCAACGAATACCTAGAGTATCCGCACCACCTGCTAGAAATTGACCCTGAGACATTTGTCGCAGTCTCCTCCAAAGTCAACCAGACGATAGGCACGGAGAATCTGTCGTGGAATGAAAACTGCATTGCGTTTTACTATGTATCCCAACTGGCAAGCAGCCTGAATCTTGACACGGTGGTCACTGCAAACGGGATTGATGAATTGTTCTGCGGCTACAATGCGTACAGGGAGGCCTTCTCCGGAGGACAGTCCCAAATTGACAAGGTCATGCTTGCCAAGCTGGACAACGAGCTAGACATGATGGAGGCAGTAAACCTTGTCGCATCAGAGTTTGATGTGAGGATACTCCAGCCCCTGCTTGCACCCGAATTCATCAAGTATGCAAAGACTGTCCCAGTATCTGAAAAGATCCACGACTCTGAGGACCTGTACCGCAAGCACATAATACGTAGACTGGCAACCCAGATCAAAGTCCCGGAACTCTCCTGTACAAAACGAAAAAAGGCACTGCAGTACGGCTCTAAAATTCACAAGGCCCTGCTGAAATCCCGAGTAATCTGAGATTATCTGCCTTTGTTTTCTATATAGTATATGGTACTAGTGTAATCTATGCCTAGAATTTGTAAATACAGTTTTTAGAACCATCTATCAATGAAGACAAAAACATCACTACTGATTTTACTTACTGCGCTTACGGCGATCATATCACCGCTGTATGCAGAAGCAGCAATGACACCTGACACACCTGATCCAAGCCAAGAGTTCACTATAACTGGGGCAGGGGCGACATTTCCGTTTCCCCTAATTGATCTCTGGAGGGTCGAATACAACAGGGCATATGACAATGTAAACCTCAACTACCAGTCAATTGGAAGTGGCGGTGGGATAAAGCAGCATATTGAAAAGACTGTAAACTTTGCAGCATCTGATGTGCCCATGAAGGAGAAGGAGAAGGACCTGGCTCCGGGAACCTTGCATATTCCAGAATCCATCGGGGGGGTCGTCATAGTGTACAACCTGCCTGAAGTGCCAGATAACGGACTGAAACTGACTGCAGAAGCTGTTGCCGGAATATTCTTGGGGGACATCACAAGATGGGATGATCCCGTGATTGCCGATGTTAATCCTGACCTGGTCTTGCCTGACAAGGAGATCGTCACAGGGCACAGATCAGACGGCTCTGGAACCACCTTCATCTTTACGGACTATCTTACAACTATCAGTCCGAAATGGGATGAGAAGGTAGGCAAGGGCAAGTCTGTTCCATGGCCTGTGGGCCTGGCCTCTGCGGGAAATGAGGGCGTTGCAGCAATTGTAAAGTCGACTGAGTATTCAATTGGATACGTTGAACTCGCTTATGCGTTCCAGACTGGAATGACCTTTGCATCAATTGAAAATTCCGAAAAATCCGCATTCATTGCACCATCTCTGGAGAGCCTCTCTGCTGCTTCAAGCGGCATAGCTGAGACACTGCCTGCAACGAAAGACAGCTGGGTGGGAGTCTCACTTGTAAACGCACCTGGCCCAGACTCGTATCCCATAGCAAGTTTCACATACCTGTTACTATACGATGATCTAAAACCGGTAACCAAAAGCAAGGAGCAGGCAAAGGCACTAATCCACATGATCAACTGGATGCTAACTGACGGCCAGGAATATTCGCCAAGCTTGTTGTACGTTCCACTCTCTGAGAGAATCACAAAACTCGGACAACAGGGACTCAAAGAGGTGACATACGATGGAGAGATTCTCTGGGATGAAAACGCATTCTCAGAATCCATGGTCATGAAAGATGACAGGCAGATCTTTGAGGAGGAGAAAGGCGGCTGTCTGATTGCAACTGCAACGTATGGTTCGGAGATGGCACCGCAAGTCCAGCTGTTAAGGGAGATAAGGGACAACCAGCTGCAAAACACCGCATCTGGAATGTCATTTATGACCGGATTCAACCAGCTATACTATTCGTTCTCACCGTACATTGCCGATATGGAGAGGGAAAACCCCGCGTTCAGAGAGATGGTAAAGATTGGAATTACTCCGCTACTGTACTCGTTACACGTGATGCAGTACGCAGAGTCTGACTCTGAGGTACTGGGGTATGGCATTGGCGTGATAATGATGAATCTTGGAATGTATCTTGCAGCACCTGCAATGCTATTTTATGGAATCACCAAAAAATACCGACAGTAAACCACAACTTTTTTTATTTTTTTAAGATTCTTCTATGACGCTCTGTACCGTCTCATCTATTGCAATCTCTGATATGTCCCTTGAGTATTCTGCTGTCCTTCTGAGATCCTCTAGAATCAGCTTTATTATCGCAATGTTCTCATCGTGTTTTAGCGAGTCCATCAGTCTCTTCTCCCTCTCGATAACCTTGGTCACGTTTGTGGCCACATTCTCTGCCATTGTATAGTCTTTTTTTGAGAGTGCCGTGATGGAGTTGTCAAAGACGATGACTGACTCCCTGCTAATCTGCTCTATCTCTTTTACGATCTTTTTGTTCGTGGACGGTTTCATGTATTTGATCTTTTTGGCAATCATCCCCGCATGGTCTGCAATCCTCTCCACGCATTTTACCACCGTCCTATACCCCAGGCAGTCCGACGGTTTCTCTATTCCTGAATCCAGCAGGACCTGAACGTTCTCTAGTGCGAGATTCAGGTTCCTCAACAGGTAGAGGCTGAATCTGTCCACCTCGTCGTCCATCTTGATGATCTCCTCTGCATGCTCCAAATCCAAATCGTTTAGCGCCTCCATGGCTTCCTCGTGCATGTTCTTGGCAGTTGTATGCATCCTTTTGAGTGCGACACTAAATGACAGCTGTGAGAGCTGTGTCAGTACTTGTAACGTTATCTTTTCAGAACTTGCCTCGATGATCTCTGTTCCCATAAGTGTAGTTCTTACCAGATCCCTGATTGCGCCCCTGTGCGTGCTGGTAATTTCTATCCCCTTTGTCCTAATCTCAATTGTCTTGTAGCCTGAGAGGTATATTGCGATAATCTTTCTCCTTATGGATTCCTTTGAGTCGTTTTTTCCAATTACCGTTGCGGCATTGTTCTTTCTGATTTGCTCCCCCTGAAACAGCGTTATTGAGCCGTTGTGATTTTTTACCAGAGTGACATCAGAGTTTTTCTTTAGCTGCAGTTCATCGATCCACTTTTTTGGCAGTGATACTGTATATGTCGAACCCCCAGTCAACTGGAGCCTTCTGGTCTGTTTTATCTCTGACATGTCTTGTAACTATGATGGGACTTTAATTTCTCCTATTATACTGCTTTTGATCATGATCTATATAGTTCTAAACATCTTTTATACCATACATAATTCATGATCATTTTCAAGATATTCAATAGTTTTCGTTGAGTTCATGTGGCAGAAAGTCTAGTCAGATCTCGCAGGCCGGTCATGGCTGCAGATAAGATCTTCAAGGTCGGCGCCACGATTGCCGGCTCTTTTGTTCTAGTTATCATAGTTTTGATGGTATTTCAGCTTGCAGTGGAGTCCTATCCAATCTGGGAGGAGGAGGGACTCGGGTTTGTAATCGGTACTGACTGGAATGCCGCTGATGGACGGGAGTCATTTGGCGCCCTACCCTACATACTGGGTACGCTTACCACGGCGGCACTTGCCATGCTCATAGGGGTCCCGCTCAGCATCGGCATTGCAATGTTTGTATCTGATGCGCCGCCAAAGATAGGTGCCCCTCTGGGATTTCTTGTGGAACTATTAGCAGCTGTTCCGAGCATAATTTACGGTCTCTGGGGACTGTTTGTATTTAGGACGCACTTTAAGGATCTCATCGAGACCCCGCTTCATGACGCGTTTGGTGACAGCATCTGGCTCTTCTCTGGAACCCCGTTTGGATTGGATATCTTTACTGCAAGCATCATACTTGCAATCATGATAATTCCGACAGTCTCCTCTGTTGCACGTGAGGTGATGAAGGCAGTTCCCCAACAGCAAAAGGAGGCAGCATACATGCTGGGGGCCACAAGATGGGAGATGTTCAAGCTTGCAATCTTTCCGTATTCCAAGACCGGCCTGATTGGCGCATCCATCCTTGGTCTTGGAAGGGCAGTTGGCGAAACCATGGCAGTAACCATGCTGATTGGCAATGCCACCGGACTCAACGCAATCCCCTCATCCCTGTTCAAGCCAAGTCAGACGATGTCAAGTATTATTGCAAACGAGTTTCCCGAGGCATCCCTTGCAGGACTGCATCTTCCTGCCCTGATTGGGGTGGGACTGGTACTGTTGGGAATTGCAATGTGCATCAATATCGTTGCACATCTTTTGGTAACAAGGATGCTCAAGGTAAAAGAGGGGGCAATAAACAATTGACAAACTTGGAAAAGAGGCAGCAGTATCGGGCCCTCTTCAAGCAAAACGTGCAGAGACGGTTACTTGTTGACAAGATAGTGCGGCTGATAGTGGTTGCATGTGTGATAACTGCAATAATCCCGCTTGGAAGCATCCTAGTTGAGGTGTTCAAAAATGGAATTACTGCAATCAGCATAGAGTTTCTCACCGAGGCGCCAGGCTCCATTGGTACAGGAGAGGGGGGAATCGGGCCTGCCATCCAGGGTACGCTGATCGTCGTGGGTCTGGCAAGCATCATCGGGGTTCCAATCGGGGTCCTCTCTGGAATATTTTTATCCGAGTTTGGGGATAACAGGCTTGGAAGATCCGTCCGGTTCTTCAATGACGTCTTTATGGAGTTCCCCTCAATCCTGCTGGGAATCTTTGCATTTTTAGTGATAGTCTTGATTCTGGGGCATTTTTCCGTGTGGGCCGGAGCGTTTGCCCTGGCATTGATCATGTTTCCAATTATAGCTAGAACAGTTGAAGAGTCGCTAAAGATGGTCCCAGTAACGTATCGGGAGGCGGGAATGGCACTGGGTCTAAAGCAGTGGGTGGTGACCATGCGAATTGTAATCTCTGCTGCCAAAAGTGGGATTGTTACCGGGGTGCTGCTAGCTGTGGCAAGGATTGGGGGCGAGACTGCCCCGCTGATAATGACCATACTTGGAAGCAGTCTGTTCTTTAGCAGCCTTGATGCCCCTATGGATGCACTGCCGTTGAGGATATGGCGCCTCTCACTACTCCCCTATGAGAGTGCACAGATGCAAGGGTGGGGGGCCGCACTCGTACTGATCTTTATCATAATTGCAATTAACATCGGGGTGAGGACGCTTGTTCTAAACAAGTCTGAGACCCGCAGATTCGTAAAGATGATTAAAGCAAGAATAGGTGTAACAAGATGAGTACGTTGGCTACAAGACCTGATGTTATGGATAAACAGACTGCACCCCAGGATGTCCCACTTGAGGAGGAAAAGTACAAGATGATCGCAGAAAATGTCACCATCTCTTACAGTGACATACCTGCAGTCAAGGACGTCACCATGAAGTTCAAGGAAAAGTCAGTCACTGCACTTATCGGGCCATCCGGATGTGGGAAGACTACGTTTCTGAGGTGCCTTAACAGGATGCATGACATGACAAAGAATGCGCGGGTTGATGGCAAGGTGATGATTGATGGGATTGATCTTTATTCAAAGGAGATAGACCCGATTTATCATCGGAGAAAGGTGGGAATGGTATTCCAAAAGCCAAACCCGTTTCCGACAATGTCCATCTTTGATAATGTAACTGCCGGCCTGAGATTAAACGGTGTGAGGGACAAAAGAATCCTCAACGAGATAGTCGAGGACACGCTGAAAATGGCGTATCTCTGGGATGAGGTAAAGGATAATCTCAAAAAACCTGCAGTGGAACTCTCCGGGGGACAGCAGCAGCGACTCTGCATCGCACGAGCCCTTGCAATTCAGCCTGAAGTTTTACTCATGGATGAGCCTGCATCGGCACTGGACCCTATTGCGACTCAAAAGATTGAGGAGACCATCACAGAATTGAAAAAAGAGTTTACGATAATCATAGTCACACACAACATGCAGCAGGCAGTCCGTGTATCTGATTATACGGGATTCATGTATCTTGGGGACCTGGTGGAGTTTAGGGAGACAAAGAAACTCTTTACTGATCCAAAGAACGAACTGACTGCAAAATATGTTCAGGGGCAGTTTGGATAATGGCCCGGCTAATTGATCCGTCACTTGAAAAGCTCTCCCAAATCATGGCAGAGATGGGGGATATGGCAATCAAGTGTATCTCACTGGCAGTTGACTCGTACCTTGACGGCAAGAACACCAACAATGAGGTCCATGACCTCTCTGATCTGATTCGCAAAAAGTACTTTGAGGTCGAGGACCTGATCTTTGACATGCTGCTAAAGTATCAGCCGGTGGCAGATGATTTCCGGATGATCCGCTCGTCGACTGAGATATCCTATGCGTTCTCAAGGTTCGGACGGTACGCCTATGACATTACCCAGGTTCGGGATCTGTTCGGGGACATCTCCGAGTGTACAAACGAGCCGCTCATTGAGATTACAAAAAAGGTAAAGCACATGATAAAGGAGGCAGTCCTGTCTTTTGCAGAGCTTGATGTCAGAAAGGCCGTAAAGATTCAAGAAGACGAGGCATTCATTGACAAAATTTACAAGGAGAGGCTGCCCAAGCTGATCGAGTCTGAGAATACTAAATGCGCGCTAGCTGAGGCGTTGCTCTTGCGCTATCTTGAAAGGATTGGTGATCATGCGGTGTTTATGAGTGATGCAATTAATTATATCGTTACTGGCAAGCACAAGCCAAGTGAGAAGAGAATCGCATCACATACCAAACCGTCATCAGAGTGAAAACGTATTTTTAAAAGCGATTTTTTGAGTCTGAAAACTGACAAATGCATAGTAATTCTTTTAACAAGTTAAAATTTTTGTAATTCATTGAAAAAGGTGATTTTATCGGTTCTTGTGTTAACTTTGATTGTTGCAATGGGTCTCGAGTCTGCATACTCTCAAACTGACAGGGATCTTATACAAGAATGGAAGGAATACGTTGAATCATACAAAGAATATATGGAAAATTATCAAACATGGACCGATAATACTATCAAAAAGCTAGAATCCGAGAACAAAAATCTGAAATTAGAGATTAGCAAATTTGAATCAAAACAAAGTCCAACAACCAATGATGTAGAAATCGACAAATACAAAAAAACAATCAAGAATTTAGAATCCCAGATTACAGACCTAGAATCCCAGATTATTAAACTAGATTCAAAATCAAATAAAACACCAGATACAATTAAAGAATCTATCACAACATCAGAACCAACATCTAAACATGTTTCAGATATTGCCATTAACCTAGACAAATCAAATTATGTTAATGGTGATAAAAATTATTGTAACTGGCAGAATATCGAATTATGATAAACCTGATGTTGTTACTTGGATAAATGAATCGCATGATAATAGAGCACAGTCTTCTCCAATTCGATTACAAGAGGTTGTAGAGATTACTTGGTCAGTTAATTCACCTGACAATACCATGTACGTGGCATTTGGATCATTATTTCCAAATTCTGACGGATCTTTTGAATTTAGTTATGATTGTTGTAATGAATTGTGGAAATGGAATGGATCTTATCTTATTGAAGTAGTTTACAAAGATATTGCCACTACAAAATCCATCAACTATGTTGGACAAAAATCAACATCTGAACAGATTTCAAATATTGTCATTAACACAGACAAATCAAATTATGTTGATGGTGATACAGTTATCCTAACTGGTAAAATACCAAATCATCATGATAAAGCAACTACCCAACTAAGTCTAATAATGACCGCACCTAACGGCAACCTTGTTTATCTTGGTCAGCCAGTCGTAAGATCTAATGGCACATTTGAATCTTCCATTTATGTTGGAGATAATCTTCTTAAATCAGGCGGTTACGGTGATTACTCTATAACCTTTGACTATCAGAGTGATTTTAACAATAAAACACTACACGCCACAAAAACAATACTATACATCAAATAATAATTCAAATTCAAATCGTATGGGGTGGATATTTTATCTCTCAGCAGAGATGTTGAGACTTGTTGATGAACATGCATGTGATACATTTCACATCAATTCTAAATAAAAACATCATTTTACCATGTCACTATCTTAATCTGTTTTTATGATGTAAAGGCTCCAGACTCATTCCATTCATCGTCTGAAGCCATCAATGATGAAAAGGCTTCTTTTCAAAAGCCACTTCTTATTCTTTTTATCATATTTTAATTTTTGAGACGCCTGGATCCTCACGAATTTTGGGCAGTGTACTGACTGTTCCGTAACTGGTCAGAGAAATCTCTTGATGGTTCTCTTCACTGATGCCTGCACGTTTCTTATGATTGCAGGTGATGCGCCAAGATGCCTCTCTGCTGAAAATATAGAGTCAATCTCCTTGTCAGTCAGTCTAGATGTGAATGCCCTGTCGTTTTTTATTGCCTCTATGTAGTAGATTTCCTTCTCGTTTGCCTCAAATGCTACTCGTTGTACGTCCCTGTATGCCGCAAATCTCGGTATGCCCTTTTTGATCAGCGCCTCCAAGACAAACTCTGCAAATATCTGCCCCTTTGTAATGGACAGGTTCTCCACTATCCTCTTCTCGTTTACCATCAGGTTTGAAACTATCCTATTCATGGTCTCTAGCATCTCGTCAACTAGGATGGATACTGTCGGAATCACAAATCTCTCGTTTGCAGAGTTTGAGAGATCCCGCTCATGCCATAGTGGAATGTTCTCAAATGCAACTGCAACCTGGCTCCTTACCAGCTTTGATAACGATGATACGCGTTCACTTTTAATCGGATTCCGTTTCACTGGAACAGCACTGCTTCCCATCTGTCCCTTCTTGAACTGCTCTGCAACCTCCCCTATCTCGGTTCTCTGCAAATTTCTAATCTCTATTGCAATCTTGTCAAGCGTTGCCCCAATCAGTGCAAGCTCAAATACATATTCGGCATACCTCTCCCTGGGGATGACCTGTGTTGTAACCTCTGCCGGAAACAGGTTCAGTCTCTTTGCCGCCCTCTTTTGAACTTCAAGTGCCCTTGCACCCATCAGCGAGCCTGTACCCACCACACCGAGTGTCTTGCAGATTAGTATCCTCTTTTTTATCTCCTCAATCCTCTCAACGTGCTTTGCCATCTCTGCTGCCCAGTTTGCAAACTTTAATCCAAACGAGATGATGCTTGCGTGCTGGCCATGTGTCCTTCCCACTGCCGGAATCCTCCCATACCTTACTGCCTTTTCTGCAAGCATTGATGCCATCCTTGCGACCTTTGGCTCAATTATATCTAAAGCATCACGCATCTGCATCGAACTGCTAGTATCGACTAGGTCATTGCTTGTAAGACCGTAGTGTATCCATGGCCTTGCATTCTTGAAGCATTTCTCGCTGAGTGCTTCTACAAGTGCTGCAGTATCGTGATCACTCTTTGCCTCAAGCTGACTGATTCTCTTTGCTGTAATCTTGTGCGACATTGCCGCTCTGCGAATCTCCCTGCCTACGCTCTTTGAGATCATTCCTATCTCGCTCTGGGATACTGCAACTGCGCCCTCAATCTCTAGCTGATAGTCTATCTTTCTCTGTTCGCTGAAAATCTCCATCATCTGTTTGGTGCCATAACGGCCGCTATCGATGGGTAGAATTGCCAATGCTTTTGGCAGTTACACATCGAAAATAAATCTATTCATGAGTTTCTATCTTCTTGACTTTCTTACCGTTGCAATCTTTTTTGATGATCTGGCTTCCTTGGTCTTTGCACTTGCCTTGGTCACCTTGCCCTCTTTTTTTATGGGCAGGGCCTTGAGATACCCCTGCTTGAAGTTCCTCTCATCGATTGCCCAGTCCGGGTTTGCCCTCAGTTCTGCAAGCAGCTGGTCTGCCTTTTGCTTGATTATTGTCTCGTCTATCATGACTTTCTGAAATGATTCTGATTATTTTAAAATTATTTTACAAATCTTCTTAGTTTAAATTGGATTGAAAGGACTTTTTACCATTACACATGTCTTCTGGCACGCCAAGAAAAATTGGGGAAAATCAATATCAGATTGATGCTGATTCCAATCTTGGGATGAAGGTTCCTGTGAGAATTTATGCCGATGAGCCGCTGATGCAAAAGATGCTCTCTGATAGAACGATAATGCAGGCAAAAAACGTCGCCTCAATTCCCGGAATAGTGGGGCACAGCGTCGTCCTGCCTGACGGACACGAGGGTTACGGATTTCCAGTCGGCGGAGTGGCTGCCATGGATGCAAAAGAGGGGATGATCAGTCCAGGCGGCGTAGGCTATGACATTAACTGCGGGGTTAGACTGCTTCGCTCAAATTTGACAGAGGATGCCGTCCGCTCAAAACTAAAGGAGCTGGTCACGGATCTCTTTAGTTCGATTCCGTCCGGTGTCGGCTCCAAGGGGGCAGTAAATCTTACTCCCTCTGAGCTTGATGAGGTCCTGGTTAGAGGTGTGGACTGGGCAATTGATCATGGCTATGGCTCGTCTGATGACGCTGATGTCTGCGAGGAGAACGGCAAAATCGGAGGCGCTGATCCAAACAAGGTCTCTGAGAAGGCAAGAAAGAGGGGAGCACCCCAGCTTGGAAGCCTGGGTTCTGGAAATCATTTTCTTGAAGTGCAAAAGGTTTCAGAGGTTCATGACGAGGAGGCAGCAAAGAGAATGGGAATAGAGGAGGGAACAATTACAGTTTTGATTCATTGCGGTTCGAGGGGATTTGGACATCAGGTTTGTAGCGACTACCTTAGGGTCTCTGAGCAGGCCATGGAAAAGTATGATATCAAACTGCCTGACAGGGAGCTTGCATGCGTTCCAAACAATTCCGAGGAGGGAGAGTCTTATCGGAAGGCAATGTTCTCGGCATTGAATTTTGCCTGGAGCAACAGGCAGATGTTAACCCACTGGACCCGAAACTCCTTTGAGCGCGTCTTTGGGCAGTCCGAGTCTGATCTTGATATGAAGCTAGTTTATGATGTTGCACACAATATTGCCAAGGTGGAGAGACACAGAGTCGATGGACAAGAGCGCAGCTTGGTCGTGCACAGAAAGGGTGCAACTAGGGCGTTTCCTGCAAATCGAGACGAGATCCCATCCCGGTACCGTGATCTGGGACAACCAGTCCTGGTTCCAGGTTCCATGGGAACTGCAAGCTGGATTCTGCTTGGACAGCCAAACTCCATGGACTTGAGTTTTGGCTCTACTGCACACGGTGCAGGCAGGACCATGTCGCGCTCCAAGGCTAGGAGAAACTTTACCGAAGAGGACGTAAAAAAGTCCCTCAATGACAAGGGCATATTTATCAAGGCACTGACTAGGGACGGGGTCGTAGAGGAGACCCCGCAGGCCTACAAGGATGTTGATTCTGTAGTTAACGTGTCTCATAATCTGGGAATTGCCACTAAAGTTGCAAAACTGGTACCTATTGGTGTGATAAAGGGTTGAGTGACGAGGATTCCGAACTAGAGAGGTTAAAGGCAAGCAGGCTAGCTGAGATGCAAAAGAACATCTCCACACAGCAGACTACTCCTGATCCCAAATCTGCAGACCCCAAACCTGCAGAGTCTGTCCCTGAGAACCCGCGAGATTTACTTCTCAAAATGCTCGGATTCCGGGGACTGGAGGTGCTGGAGAATGCCGAGTCACAGTTTCCAAGCGAGACTGGAATGATTGTCAAAAAGCTATCCGAACTCATCAAGACTGGGGAGATTAGCGAGACACTTGATGGCGGACAGCTGCTGGCATTATTCAGATCAGTCGGGTTGAATGTCCGAATGGCAACAAAGATCAACATTGAGCAGGATGGAAAGTTTGTATCCCTAAGTGACAAGCTTGGTAGCAGATCACCTGATGATAAATAACAAGTCTTATCTTCATTTCCAGTCCTCTTAGAATCTGTCTGAATCTTACCGTTCCATCTTGTTCATGCCCTGATATTCCTATTTTATTTTATAGGGGATGGAAAATCCCAACTCAAACTGTCTCTGCAGAGTTGAATCTCGGATCACTTTAATGTCTTGTAGTTTGCAAATCTGTAATGGCTAGAAATATGATGCTGATACTCTTCACAGTACTAGCTATCGGAATGATGACAGTACCTGCATATGCAGAGACACAACTATCCCCACTAAAACAGTTCAACATGGGCATTCCAATAGAGCAAATCTTGTGCAATGAGAACAAAGTGTTGATGCTGTCCAATTCGGGCAGACCATCATGTATCACTGTTGACACGTCTGTTATTTTGGCAGATAGAGGTTTTTCATTTGTGAATTACCCAGATGAAAAAGCCCGCTTTGAGAATTCAACAACCACGATCACGTCTTTGGCCCCAGAAGGTGGCCATGTCCTTACGAGTGGATACAGGGCTGATGTTTCATTAGAGTTTCCAAATAGCATAAGTGTTGGTGAAGAGTTTGCCATCAACTTTGTAGTTGATCCAAGAACTGATGATATATCAGAGATACTTGATACTGGGCTTTACCCTTATGCTGGATTTGTGCCAACAGACTTTGAGATTTTGACTGAATTTGATAGTTTGGCAGTTACACGAATTGACAAATATGAACATCATGGAATGTATGAGTACGAGGATTTTTTCACTGAATCTATGGTTGACAAAGAAAAAGACATCTTTGTCGGTTCAATAAATCTCAAATTAGATGATGAGATGGTTCATGAATTTGATTATTTTGTATTTAATGCAGGTCTTGCTTCTGGAAAGTTGATGTTTGAAAAGACAGACGGTGGTGCAATATTATCCAAGGCCGATCCTGGAAAAATTGTTGAGATAAGCTCAGATGGATATAGAAATAATCCTGTTCCTGATCCTAGCACATTTGATTTTGATGCATACGAGCCTGACAATGCAGTAACTGTTTCTGAACCAACTCTGTCATGTGCTACATATACTTATCCAGTACGTGATTCAAATCAAGTTTTTTGTACTGCTGAGGGTTGGCTCACGGATCCACATGGAAATGCATTTTGGGACAGTCATGGATGTAGCTCTTTTCCATATGGTCCCGAACCTAGCAGTAGTAAATATTTTGGCAATGCAATTCCTTCTGAGATTGTTTGTCCCAATGCAAAGAAAGAAAATATCAGTTCTGAACGGAGTTGTTTTGAAACTTTAGGATGTACCAGCCAGTGGTTTCCAGACTTGGAGGCGGTACCAACATTCATCTACTGTCCTGCTGATGCTGGCGTAGTAGATAATGGAAATATTGTTTTTCCAAATTTCACCTGTCATGATGGTGGCCTGTGGAGACTGCCATGAGTAATTTATTGCAGTAATAATGAGGTTAAGATGTTCTCATTTTATCAACAGGATCAAGTCATCATTAATCATGACTGCATATTACAGTCATGAAGGACAGACGACCTCCCTGCTTTCTCCCTGAAACCCTTGGCATGACTGGAATTTCACACTGTAATTTTCGAGTCGTCCCCATGACTGTCGAACTATTTGATTAACTGGATCGTAATTCCCAACGAATAGTTTTTTGAATTCAAAGAATCCATATCTCAGTCTATGAGCCGAGGATCAGACAAAGTCCAGTCAAATGTCGTTTTGGAAGTGGGTACAAGAAACTATGTAGACGACCTGCTATCGATTAAAAAAGCACTATCACACATAGAGACCCTGGTATCTGCTCATGGATACATTCTGGGTGAACCCTCGCCCAAATTCGGCTGGACGTTTTTCAAGTTGGCCTTCAAGCCTGATTTACAAAGTGCAGTAGAGAAAAAGTTCTCTGACATGATAGAGAGATATCCTCCAGGTGACAGGTCTGAAAAGTTTGCAAAATTTATGACAGACTATATACTTTCCAAGGGTTGCAATGTCAGAATAAAGTTGTCTGACTAGACTCTTCTTCCTCTCTTTCCACCCTTCTTTCTGGTGGTGTCGTGAGGTATTGGTGTTACATCGTCAATTCTTCCGATTTTGAATCCGCCCCTTGCCAGTGCCCTGATTGCCGCCTGTGCGCCCGGACCTGGTACCCTGGAACCGACTCCGCCGACTGCGCGGACTCTGATGTGAAATCCCGTAAACCCTTTGGTCTTTGCAGACTCTACAACTGCATTTGCAGCCTTCATTGCGGCAAATGGTGATGACTCGTATCTGTCTGCATTTACGTGAATTCCGCCGGAACTGATTGATACTGTCTCCCCGCCTGTAAGGTCTGTCATGTGGATTATTGTATTGTTATAACTGCTGTAAATGTGGGCAATTCCCCATTTTTCAGGGCCTTCTTTCTTTGTCTCTGGCTGAACCTTTGTCTCTACTACAGTTTCTACTTTGGCCTCTACTGTATCCTTTGCCTTCTCGGCTGGGGATTCTGTCTCTACTGTATCCTTTGTCTCCTCGACTATGGCCTTTGTCTCCTCGACTGGTGCCTCTTGAACCTCAGTTTCAACTTTTGACAATGTCTGATCAGACCATAAAGGGTTTAAAATACATTGATTTTTCAGACCTGTCTTTGGTTGGGCATCCGGTGTATCATCAGTGACTATTCATATATCGCCCCTCAGTCTTAATGCATTAAATGGCATCTGTTCTGTTTTTGGCAATTGGGATCGTGGTTGCAACTGCACTGGTAGTCTCTGTGGCAATTCATTTTTTAGTGCCGATCGGGGATTTTGGCCTATCCCGTGAGCAGGAATGCCAGCAGATTGCCAATGAAGGGTATAGGATTCATGCAACGTATCCTGACTTTGATCCTGAAGAACTTCCCGTTGATGACTTTGAACGCCTGATGCATCTAGATGAGATGTGGATCACCAAGTGCGTTAATGTCCTGCCCATAGAATCCGTATTTGATATTGCAAACAATGTTGAGCGGAACTTTTCTTACGGGGAATAGTCATTTGAAATGCTTCCAGCCATCATCTTTCAGCCGGACTAGTTTCCTGTCCCTTTGAACATATACGCCCTTGCCTGAAGTTACAAAACCTATCTCCATGATTGGTGTCTTTAGCAACCCTGCACTCTTTATGATGGCTTTTCTGTGGCTTGGCCGCACGGTAAATGCAAACTCGTACTCTTCTCCCCCGTTGAATACCATCTCATCCAGACTTGACTTGGTGGATACTGCAAAGTCCCTTACATCCTTTAGTGCGGGAGTCTTGGTTATGATAAATCTCTTCTTGCTCTGTCTTGACATCTCATTTAATGTGACAGACAGCCCGTCACTTGAATCCATTGAGGATGAAAAATACTTTCTGCCTTTTATCCCAAAGTCCAGTCTGGGTCTTGGCCTGGTAAATGAGTCAGTTGCCCTTTTGATAAATGCAGTACTTCCCCTTTTCCTACCTTGAATCATATCTAGTCCTGCAGATGTATATCCGAATGGACCTGTAACAAATATCAGATCTCCCTTTCTTGAACCACTCCTTGCAACTATCTTCTCTGCCACTCCAAAGAGGCACACGTTGAAGACTAGCTCCCTGCCCTCGTTTGTATCCCCTCCCAAAATTAAGATGCCAAACTCTCTGGCTGCCTTTCCAAAGCCGGAGGTGATCTGCCTGACCTCTGATGGTGAGACAGTCTTTGGGAGATTCACTGAGATCATTCCATATGACGGCCTGACGCCTTTTGAGGCAAAGTCACTTACGCATGCAACGACACTCTTCCTTGCAGCATCAGAGAGTCTCATCTGGGATGGAATGTCCGTGCTTTGCACCATCGTGTCAGTCTTTGCGACAATCTTGTTTCTGCCTAGGCTGAATGTCTCTACATCCTCTGATACGAACTTGCTTCTGCCAAATCCCTTCTGAAAAGTCTCAATTATAGAGGTCTCATCTAATTTCTTCATAACTCTGATTCACCATCTTTATCACATCCTTGACTATTCCTTCACATCTCTCTTGGTTATCTGACTCTGCTGAAACCCTGATAATATCTTCTGTATTTGACTTTCTGATTAATACCCAGCTGTCCTCATCGATGATCCCCTTGATTCCATCAAGGGTGATCACTTTGGAATAGTCCTTTGAAAATCTTGATTCCATCCTTTCAATTATTTTATCATGGAATCCTGAGTCAATCTTGACTTTATCTCTGACCTGACTATACCCCTGCATATAGTTTAACATCTCATCAAACTTTGAACCTCCAATCATTGATGTAATGAGACCGCTTGCAAGAATTCCCTCCCTGCAATAGTTAAACTCTGGCAGGATAAAGCCCCCACTACTCCCCTCGCCTCCTGCCTGTGCGTCATTTTTCAGCAAGAGTTCTATTACATTTGCCTCGCCCACCTTGGATCTCTGGACGGTTCCGCCCTTTTCCCTGATGAACTTTTCAACTGCGACGCTGGTATCGACACTTAGGACAAACCTTTTGTATCCAAGCTCCAGTGACTTTGCAACGCCCAGACCTAGTGTGACATCCGGTGTCTGCTTTATTCCATTTCTAACTATTACCAGCCGATCCCCGTCGAGATCAAATGCAAACCCAATGTCATTTTTACCAGTAGCTGAGATCAACTCTGACAAACCATCTGATGTCGGATCCGGACCCCGTGAGCATGCAGAGACATCCTCGTTAATCACCCTGACATTACATCCTATCCTCCTTAGCAGTTCTGGGGCAAAGCCTCTGGCAGCACCTCCGCCTATATCCACTACAACACTCGGCCTGCCTTCTATGTCCCCTATGATCTCTGCAGCATCCTCTATGTATGATGTTGGGATGTCAGTCTCAGTACCTACTTTGGTCTTTGGAATATCCTGGTGTTCTATGATCCTGGCAAGCTCATCCTCGTTTATTCCACGTCCTTCAACTATGAACTTTATCCCGTTCCATTCCAGCGGATTGTGCGATGAGGAGATTACCAATCCTGCACCATAACTTCTTGCCTCCCTGAATATCACTGGTGTTGGGACAGTCCCCAAATCAAAGACGTCTATCCCGTTTTTCATCAGTGTGGCACTTGCCGCATCCTTTAGCATCGGGCCTGACAGTCTGGTGTCCCTTCCGATGACGCATCTTTTTGATTCTATCAGTGCTGAAAAATTATTTGAAAATTCCAATACATCCTTCAAGTTGAGGTCCTCTCCGAATATTCCCCTGATCCCCGAAATTGTTTTTTTCATTTAGTCCATTATCGGAAAGGCTTTTTATTAACTCTGATGGATTTACTCAAACGTGCCTTGGTAGCTCAGCCTGGTAGAGCGAACGCCTCGTAAGCGTTAGGTCGCGGGTTCGTACCCCGTTCAAGGCTCTGATTCATTCTATATCATATTGGCAAATTCACTGGTGTCTTGCAATGGTTGTACATGCTCCTTAAAATTCGGGAAAACTGCTCAATTGAGGATTTCATGGTGCTCCCGACGGCATTTAATTTGGAGCCTAGAATGTTGCACTGGCAGAGAATGTTAGATCTTAGTGTATTTTCATCTATTTCAATAGTCTTTAGGATGCAGATGGTTTACAATGCTCACAATCTTTGTAATTCATACCATGCTCTTTAGCTAAACGTTGTGCTGTTTCTGTAGCAGTTTGCATGTCTGGTGCTGTAAACCATTCTGTGGTTGTTGCACTGAGGTCTCTTTCTGTATAGTGACCACAATCAATCTTGTGTATTTTGATGTCTGTTGCTTTTAGAATATCATGAAAAATTGCGAACATGTCTGACATACCATATGAATATCGAACTTGGTTAAAAACTTTGTATTGTGCAAAAAATATTGGAATTCAAATCAAAGTTGCACTGATTGCATAACTCGACCCGTTAACTAGATCTGTTCACCTGATTTACTCTAATTGCTACCTAGATCATGGTGATGATCCAATAGTACTAACTAAATATGTTGAATTGGTGGAATAAGAGAAAATAATTCTTTCACAATCACAAAATTATTCATGAGATCGTATTTTTTCGATTTTATTATTTATCACATCTGTTGTGTCTACCATTTGAGCCATCACAATCAACAAGTAATTATTTTTCCATACTGTGGATTCTCCATCTTTCTTTCTCCATGCAATTGAATCTAATGAAATATCATAGTCTAGATGACTCAAAGCATTTCTAAAATCCTTAAAGAATACCTTATTCATATTTTCACTTTTTTCTGTGGTATAGATTAATTTTTTATAAATTTTTGTTAAATATGTGCCTAATTGATTAATTTCTGGATCAATTTTTTGAGGATCAATAATTGCTTTAAGATAAGTTTTCAATTCTTCAGAATTTTCTTGCATATGTGACAAATGAAGTTTTTTGTTGAAAGCAATCCATTCGTTTTCTGGAATGAATGTACCCTTTGATTGTTCTTGATGTTGTACTATTTTATTTATGGCAGATTGTTTTAAACGATTAATTTCTATTCGATGTCCGAATTCTTCAGCAATTTGTAACCATTCTGGATTGGGAAATTTTAACAATCCTGCATTTTCTATATCTGATAAAAATTCTTCGACATCTCTCCTAGTTTTTGTTGTTTCACTCACCATAGAATCTTTGATGATTTAGAAGATATTTGTTTTGATATGATCTAAATAATTATCTTTTATTTTTTAAAAATGTTTTTGAAATTTGTAATTCTAAGTATGTGATTCTAGTCACAAATGGTGATCTTTTTACGATTCCCAGTCAGATAGTGATCTAGTGTGAGCTATCACCATACACAAAATCATCTACAACCAGCACAAAATTTCCTAAAAACCCAATCAAAAAATCATAGTGTGGGCTGCAAATGCTGTAATTCTCAATTCGGATCCTTGTCAAAATTTGGTGATCTGTATGTCTTGCTTCACAAACAATCATCAAAATAATCTTGGCACAACTCAGTCTTGTATCTTCAACTGCTGTACTTGATCTCCCTCCTTGAATCTTTGTACCCACATTGAATACCTTGTCTGAGGAATGCAGCATAGTTCTGCTGTCTCTTCTATCGTCTTTTGTTTTTCTAATACCTTGTGCACTGCAAACATTCCCTGAGCAACCTTGCTGTCTTTTTACAGAACACACTTTTGAAATCTTTGTCCAGAGTATTCATAAAATGGATATGATGTGCAGATCTTTCTAATCCTTGTATGATGACATTTGATATCCAGATTAACTTTTACCTGTCACTATAGTTGCAACCATGTACAAGATATACTGCGAGCTGAGGACATAAATAATATCCATGATTTGCATGATTAGTAAATGAACAGGCAAAAAATACTAGTCACCTGTGTTTTGATTGTAATAGCAATATCTGTGACAACTTTGGCAATATCAACATCCGAATCCTCGTATGTTTACACTCCATCAGACATCACAAAAGCAAATCCAAATCTTACAATGGGTAACGGCTTATTCTCTATGATAGACGATATAGCATATGTAAAGGATGATGTGGTATTGTCATTGTCTGGAACCGTATTATCTGTGGGGGATCCTGTGGATTGGACGGATCATGAAACCGGTCATGCTATGGGTGATGTACCCGTAACAATTCAGATAGATGAAAAAGGCAAAAATGAAGAATTACATCTGAAATTAGACAAGGGTGATGAATTCACATTTCATTTAGGCGGAATATATGAACGAGGCCAATACCATATTTGGAATTTTCAACCTCAGTTTGAAATTGGTGAAAAAGTTATCGTGCACCTCGGTAAGGATGATCTACTAGGTCCGAATGTAGGTGAGGATAATTACCATGTGGCAATAGGCAAGTTTGGAAAGTACAAAATTATTGAAGGAAAGGCATACAATGAAAAACATCCGTTTGGCAAATCCGTAACCGGAGCACTTTATGAAACCCTGTGGTTCTCTTGGTTCCCTTTTTAATTTGGTGTAATCTGTTTTATTGTATGGCTTGGTCCACCTCGATGATAATCTGTCTCCCCGCACAATCTGGTCTCAATCATACTGTGAAGGATCCAATGCCAGTCCTCCATCCCAATTCCCCTTTGAACCAGTCTGATCATCAATGCAGATATGATTGCTACAAGTCTGTCATTGTAACCATTCTGATTCCCGCACACAGGCATGAGTAATTTTATGATCTTTGGCTTTTTTTGATTTTCTCAAACTGTAAATCTAAAGATGATTACAGGTAGAGTCATGCAAAGCATCAAAATCTATCTTTTGACCAATCTGCCTATCTCCACTACTACAAATTATCCGGATTACTCTTCAACACCTGCAAATCCACAGATCGCAGATTCAAGACTGTTAGTTTTTTAAAATTGTAATGACTACTAAGCTGATTCATCCAGGGTTTCAATGTCTATCTCTAGCTCTTTTCCCAAACCTTTCCACCATTTTGTTTGTTCTGTCATGTTCCCCTTGTAATTTACTTGGAATTGTCCTTTATAGATCTGTCGGTTGATCAACAATTGATCAAATACCGACAATATCTCAAGACGATCTAGTTTTCTCTTCCTCTTTCTTGTTCTTGAACTTTCTGTATATGATTATCATAAGAGTCGCACCGGCGCAACCCCAAAACAGATTGGATGTCCCGTTATCTATCCCATACGGCACAAATACCCCCACAAAGCCCAACGTCATTATTGCGACAAGAACCAGTCCTATGATCTCTAATAGTTTTGCCATCTCTCCACCGATCTACCAGAATCAAAAAGATATATGGTTTTGTAAACAAAGCTATCTGTGGACAAATACCTGCTAATAGTCATGATCTTCCTCGTTGTAACCATCCCCATCGCGTTTGTCGAGCCATCTAGCGGTGATATTCGAGACCGTCCTTTCTTTGAACTGATGTGGATTGCAATAGCGGGAATAATCATCATCTTCCTGTATAATGCCCGCAAAGAGGGAAATGAACGACGTGCAGCCAATGCAAAGAGAAGATCCAAAAAATAGGCTATAATTCGAGTCCGAATGATTCGGCAATACTTGAAAAGTTCACATAAGAGTCCAGATACTGCCTGCCTTTGGAGGTAATCACAAATGTGTTTTTTCCATCATACTCTATCTTGTTTATCAGGCCCGCACCAGTCAGGTTCTCCAGGAACTTTGAGAGCCTTGAATGCGACAGATTTGCCTTTGTGAGCAGGGATGTTGTCTTGATGCCCTCTTGGCCGGACTGCTGGGTTGCATCTAGCAGATCTGCGACAATTTGCATGCTGGTCCTATACGATGCCATATGCAATAATACATCAAACTCTGATATAAGCGTATTACCATCGATTCAGATCAAGATAAATAAGCTCTACGACGATCTCCGTGCAATGTCTTTGATTCCCTGGTTTGATGACTTTGTAGGTGTCGCATACAGGTACTATGATCTGAGGATGAATGTCGCCCCTTTGTTCACTGACAGAAGGGATGCGGCATCTCTCTGGTATAATACCATCCATCCGTGGGTTGATCCCTCAATTAAGATCCGTTTCCTGGAGATCGATGACAAGTACTGGTTTATCATGGGTTCTGATTCGCAGAGACCGTCTACGAATGTCTCCTTCTTTAAGGAACTCTCAAAATCTGAAAACTATGAGCGGTTCAAAAAGGGCCATGACGGCGAGGCGTACCTGAGACTGGGAATATACGCCGATGAATCCCTTGCTGATGCAAAAAAGGACGCAGTGTGTAGCTGCGGCCATGATGCACAGGATCACGATGAGGGGGACGGCGATATCTGCCTGTTTAACTCGTGTGACTGCAAGAGGTTTTCCAGCTTTCAACTGACCCTGCTAAAGAAGAAGAAGATAATAACTGACATTAAATTTCTAAAGGAAGGTGACATACAGAGTGACCCGCTAGTCTGGAACTGTATCAACGCAAACAGGCTTCAGAAACCGGACTAGTCCAGATCCTTGTTTACCCTGACATGCTCGCCAGGATAGTATTCGTTGAGCTGCTTTGAGTAGCACTTGCCGCATAGCGTGCCGTCGATATTCCACTCCTCCATGGCCTTGAAACGAAGGCTTACCTGCTCACTGCAGATTGTGCATTTTTCACTCTTACCCAAAGTGAACCTGCTCTCTTTGTTGGATATAAAAAACATTCCCGAACCGATCACGCTTTGGGAAAAATTATGTTAAATATTACCCGTTTATACCCAATTTGGGTACGTCTGACCAATGTAAACCTCCTGCAAGATTTTTACTTGGTTGGACTGCCTTTCCAATCAGAACAGGCTCGATGCGAGCTTTTTTAGTGCCAAAATCTCATCTTCTTCCTGCCTTATCTTCTTGTCCACTACCCGGAGCATCGAGTCATTCCACACGTGCTGGGAGAAGAAATTGTGCTTGGTGTTGGCAATCTCTATCTCGTCATCCACTACTGTATCCTCAAGAAACTTTGTCACAACGACGTCAGTTATCCTCAGAATCCTCGAGTTTAGCTTGAAACTGTGAAAGATCGGCTCGAGCTTTCTCACGTCGGTCTTAAAGTCCCCCTTTGACTCTAGAATTTTCTTGTGCAGGATTCTAAAGTACACTGCGACAAAGAACAGCGTGGCGTATCTCTTTGTCTTGTGTCCGCCCTGCTTTCCGTACTTTAGTGATTTTTTTGCAAACTCTTTGACCAGATACGGATACAGCAGGATTCGATAGTCGTCCTTGAGGTTGTCGTTGAATACGTCATCATACTTTCTTCCCCTTGGGAGGAACTGTGCAGGCGAGCTGTACGCTTCAGTCGGCCTCTGCTCAATTCCTGCAACTAGCGACTGTATTGCATCCTTTGCGACGATGACCCTCTTGTGGTTGTCTGGAAGATAGCTGTTGTATGCAGGGTCCCCCTCGTACTCGCTCTGCTTTGACTTTGTCTTTGTATCAAAGGAGCCTGCCTGAATCTCATAAAAGTAACCGGAATTTTTAAGCTGCGACTTTATTGACTTGTGAAAGTCCATAAGCGAGACCAGATCCTTTCCCCTGACTGAGTTTTGCGAGTTTCTGTACTTTGTAATGTTGTTCTGCTCCTGCTCGTCATCTGCCTTGATTATGGTAACTGTCATGGAGCCGTCCATGTTCTTTGTCCTCTTTGAGTGATCCAGGATGGAGTTTGATGTCTGTGCACCGTTGACTATTTGTGGTGCGTGCAGCTCTATTAGATTCTCGCCAAGCTCTGCAAAGTCACTTACCACGATGGTTATCCCGTTATTGTAAAAGAAGAACTTGTCGGGATTGCTCTGCAATGTCTCCCTCAGACCCTTGTTTACTGTTGTCTTAAACTGCATCCACTGCCTGATGTTTGACTCAAATACATAGTCCCGGTTCTTGCTTACAAATTCGGTGAGTTCGCGCAGCTTTAATATTCCAAGGATGGTATTTTCATGCCTTAGCATCCTCTCTAGCTTTATCGATGACTTTTTTCCCGCTGCCGGCTTTTTTATCCTGTCCCACAGTTTCTGGATTATCACCTTTTGATCAATTATCTCTACCAGGTCATCAGCATAGTCCACCTTTTGGTCAGTAACATAGCAGCACTTTATCTTTAGGTTCTTCTCCTTTATCTTTGTGACAAGCTGGGCAAGCTCGGGCCTCATCTTTATGACGTCCTTTCCAAGCAGCCTCTGCACGTCTTCCTTGAACTTTGCAATGGCCTCCAGGGAATGCGATGTCCCGTACTTTGACTGGAAGAGCCTGATGGTGTTGTCTGAAAAGTCCACTGGAAGGTATGCGTCAATCCCGAGATCGTTTGCCCCATCCAGAATTGCATCTGCTGCATCATCTTCAGTGGCCTCAAAGACCCTTGTTAGAATCCACTGGAGAAAGTTGTTGCCCTTTTCGACCTCGCTTTTTGAGTTTTGGGCATACTCGTGGATGCTCTCCTGTATGTTCTCTGCAAACCCCTCTAGGGGTGGACTGGAGTTTTTCTGGACTAGCAGCGTGTGGGAGCCTGGTATGTACTCTAGCAGGCCGTTTCCGTTTTGAGTCAATTACGCCTTCTGATATGTTATATATTTAGAGGATTTGGTATTGTGTAATAACTCTGGAAAAGGAGATGATATGATAAAAATAATAATGATAATTGGAATTGTTGCAGTAGCTGTGGTCGGCCTTGCAGCATATGGTTTGTCGGTGGATATTCCACAAGACCCTAAAGTTGCTGTTACAGGCGATGTCATCATGCCCTCAAAGGCCTCCCGTCCCGGATGCGAGGATGACGACATGTGTTACATTCCGTCTGTGATTGCAGTTGGTCCGGGGAATACTGTCACCTGGGTAAATGAGGACTCTGCGTTTCACAGTGTTACCTCTGGATCCTATGATGAGCCCACTGACCTGTTTGATAGCGGGTATCTGGATCCGCTTGAGCCATTTACCTTTAACTTTGATGAGTTAGGAACCTATGATTATTTCTGCACCCTTCACCCTTGGATGAAGGGACAGGTCGTGGTAGGGTGACTCGGAGGATGTCTAAACTCTCTTGGATGATCTTTGCAGAGTGTTATTCTGCTAGAGCACCTGATGAATCATTTGTTTGGTTTATGATTCAATGCTATGACCCGTTACTGAAGAAAATAGTTTGATCTGATTTTGAAATATAGTTGAAATCCACACGGTATCATTGCATGCAAAAAAGATGTTACTTGTGATCAATCCAATTTGATGCACTTGTATGATAAAAATTTCTGTCTTTATGTCCAAGACGCATCAAAAAATAATAGAATTTGTTATATGATGGCAAGCAAAATTTCATCAGAATGGATCTAGTTATTTACCTTAAACTAAAACAATAAAGACAAGGACAAATTTTTGATTATAACTATAATTCTGTACAAATTCCCAGATTGGAGTTAATTTTTTATTATGTTTTTTAATTTTGTATTGGACTGACAATTCCACTCAAAATAACTTAATATTCTTTGATTCAATTCTTCCTTGCTTTGTCTCCATTTTGGATATGCATGCTCTAAAATACTGAGAAATCTTTCGTTATGTTTTCTTTCTTTAAGATGTACTAATTCATGTACAAACACATAGTCTATACAGTACAATGGTTGTTTTGCCAACTCTAAGTTAAGCCATATTCGTTTATCTTTGATATTGCATGTTCCCCACTTTGTCTTCATTTTTTTAATTTTAACCTCTTTTACCTTAACTCCAACTTTCTTCTCCCATTTTTTGAGTAATTTAGGAATGATTTTTTCTAATTCATCACGATAAAATTTTTCAAATATCTTTTGTTTTTGATAAATTGTTGTCTTTGGTTTGGTTGTTAGTTTAATGGATGTTTTTTTAGTAATCTTGATTTCTGGTTTTTCTTCATTTTTTTGTACGGTTAATTGATATTTTTTACCAAAAATGTAATGACTTTCACCGCTAACATATTCTCTTTTTGTCTGTCTTTCTTGCTTTGAAAATCTTTCTTTTTGTTTTTTTAACCATGTAGCTTTTGTTATGAGAAATATTCTGAGAGTTTCATCATTTGTTGCAAGTGGAACAGATACCCTAATTCTTCCATCCGGAGGATATACCCCGAGATGAATATTCTTAATGTCTTTTCTTATTGTCTCTATTTGCAAATTAGATATCTTGAATCTAGTAGCCATTTTTTGGCTCCTTTATAATCGCAAAGATTGAATTTATTGTTCCACCATCTGTAATATTAAATTGCTTTAATGTTTTTTTAACGGCAATGTACACTGTTTTTTCTTTGATCATTGTACCTCTCCAACTGTCTGCCTTGCTTGCAATAATTGCTTTATCAACTGCTAATGCAATTTCATCATTAGCATTCAAATTATCATAGAGTGCTTGTTTTCCCTTAGAGTCTATACTAACAGGATATTTTATATCTCTAGACTGATTTGTTGCTTTCTTGCAAAGTTCTGTAATTTTATCCAGATATTGCTCGTACTTGATAATTTTCTTTTTTCTTTCAGCAATAAGTTCTTTGAGTAAGATAGACATTCTTTCATAATATTTTGGATTCGTAGGTCTCTCTTCAGTAATTAATCTTCTAACATTGTTTTCAATTACTTCAGCAAGTGTGTTTTCGTTTTTACTGATATTTTTTGGAATTTTTGTAATTGTATAATTAATACCTTTTTTTACAATCATTTCAATAAGTGTAAGATTATCAAATGCGGATATTTTTTCACTTTCGTTTGCACTAATGTATGTATCAAGTAGATGTCTCATTGCAGGTTCAAATGCCTTCAAATCAATATAATCTCCACTGGCAAGTTTGATTTCTTGTCTGACTCCAAGATAATGAGTAACCTCTTCTTTGATTTTTAATGCCTCTTTTTTGGTGTACCCTGCAACTGTCATTTCATTTGCAAGATTAGAATATGCCCTTAATAATGATGAAGACATTTTGTATAGTGCAACTCTTCTTTGAGCAGTCTTCTTTAGATCAACTTCAGGTGCAAAAAAGTCAATATAATCGGGTGTTTCTTTTGGTGGTTTGACAGGATCACATAATGCACGAATGTTTTCAAGTTCTGTATCGAGTTTAGTCTTTGCAACTGATATTCTATCTTTGAGTATTCCTTTGATATCTACTTTATCGTATCCGTCTAGTGCTTCTGAAGTATAGTCAGTAACTGATTTTTCTAAACTTTTGAAGAGATCCTTGTAGTCAATGATGTAACCATAGTCCTTGTCATCACCATCTAATCTGTTGACTCTACAAATTGCTTGGAATAGACCATGATCTTTCATTGATTTGTCAATGTAAAGATATGTTGCTGGAGGTGCATCAAAACCTGTCAAAAGTTTGTCAACAACAATTAGCAGTTTCATTTGTTCAGGTTCTTTCACAAATTTTTCTTTGACTTCTCTTTCAAAATCTTTTATCTTTTTACCATCAAGCATTTTTTGATATATTTCATACTTGACAATGTTATCAGTATCTTCATCAAGACTGGTTGTCTCACCTTTGATAGAACTGATATGTGGATTGTAAGAAGTAATAATTGCACATTTTTTTAATTTATTTTTTTGAAATATTTCATAATATTTGCATGCCTCGTAAATACTACCAGCAATCAATAATGCGTTACCTTTTCCTGTTAAAAGTCTAGGTTTTGTTTCTAGATCCAGTATAATGTCTGCCACAATTTTTTCTAGTCTAGACTGTGAACTTAGAATTTTTTGCATTGTTGCCCATTTTTCCTTTAATCTTGTTACTGCGTAATCTGTCAATCCATTTGTCTTTGCTTCAAACCACTTGTCAACTTTGTCTTTTGATGTTACTTTTTGATCAATCTTCCGTGCTTCGATTTTAAGATCAAGAATTACCTTATCCTTTACAGCTTCGTCATACTTGTATGTGTGAATATATCCGCCAAATACGTCCAGACTACTCTTCTTGTCTTTTTTCAGTAATGGAGTTCCAGTGAATCCCACAAACACTGAATTGGGAATGATTGATTTCATTGCATCATGCATTTTTCCACTTTGTGTTCTGTGGCATTCATCAACAAAGACGTAAATGTCTCCCTTTACTTTGAAATCTTTTGGAATTTTAGAAAATATCTCAACAAAGTCATCTTCTTGCTCTGATTGGGTATGATCAAACTTGTGAATTAAAGAACAAATTAACCAAGGTTTTGCATTGTCTAGCTTTTTGATAAGATCTCGTCCACTCTTTGTTCTATATATTGTCTCACCAATTCCATAGAATCTTTGTTCTATTTGATTATCTAGTTCATCACGATCGGTAATTATTATCACTCGTGAGTCATTGATGTTTTCTCTAATCCACTTTGCAACCCAGATCATAGCGAGTGTCTTACCGCTACCTTGAGTATGCCATATAATTCCTCCTTCTCTTTTTTTGAGTTTTTTCTGAGTTTCTTTTACTGCAAAGTATTGATTGTGTCGCGCAATTTTCTTTTGACCTAGATCAAATACAATAAAGTCGTGAATTAGTTCCAAAAATCTCTCTTTTTTGCATAATACAGATAATCCACCATCAAGCTTATTTCTTATTCTAGTTTTTTCTTTCCAATTGAGATAGTATTTTTCAGAGGTCTCAATTACCCCGTATCTCAACCCTTCAGAATCATTTCCTGCCATGACAAGTTGAATCGTCCCAAAAAAATTACGAATAAATTCTGGTTTCTGGTTATCAAGATTCTGTCTGATTCCCTCTGAAACTGAAACTTTACTTCTTTTTAACTCTAAAACTCCAAGAGCAATTCCATTTACATATAGTACAATATCGGGTCTCTTTCTGTTTTGACCTGCTACTGTAACTTCTTCAGCAATGTAAAAGTCATTTTTTAGAGGTTCTTTCCAGTTGATTAGTTGAATGGTTTGTTTCTTGTCTTTGATGTTTTCTTTTACTGAAATACCATATCGCAGAAAACTGTATATTTCTTTGTTGATGTGGTATAGACTTTTATTCTGATTTCTTGAAACCTTTTCAATATGACTGATTGTTTTTTTGATTAAAAAGTCATCATATTTTCCTTTGAGATATTTTGAAAGATATTCTTTTTCGATATTGGTGTTTTCTTCTCTTTTCTCCCAATTTCCAAGATATGTATACTTCAATTCTTTTTGAAAAAATTTGATTACTCTATCTTGAGTTTTTCTTTCAATCTGCCCTACTTTCATTTCAATCTAATTTCCCCTGTTAGTAATTTTTGCATCATTCCTTGTTTTATGTTGATGTATTTGTCTCGTTGTTTTTCTAGTTGATTAATTTCTAATTTCATATCAGAAAAAATTTTCATAATAGAATTTTGTTCATTGATTTTTGGAATTTTTAATTCTAAAAACTGATATTCTGATAACCAGTATCTTTTATGATCTCCTACGACAAAATCAATTATTTGCATCATTTCAAAAATAAATTCTAAATTTACTTTAGTATTTTTCTTCTTTAATATTTTCATTGCAGAAGATTTGACTTTGAAAGGAAAAGTTACAAATTTTGTATCCGTAGTAAAATCATCAAAAATTATTACTGGAATATCTTGAAAAATACTACTTTGTTCGTGGGTATATCCCAAAACAAAAGTTTTTCCTGCGGTTAAAACAGGAATAGAAAAAGCATCATTGTAGTTTGTATCCCTTATCAAATATTTTGTAGGTTGCTCATAATCCAATAATTCTCCAAATTTTTTAGTGTCCCATTCTCCACTAAACCCTTCTAATCTTTTCCTTCCTGTTAAAAATTCCTGTATTATTCCTTGTTTGATATTTTTTAACTTTGTGATTAGGCAGTCTAATTGTTTGATTAGTTTATCTGTATCTGATAATGATATTACAATTTTTTTTTGTTCGGTAATATCAGGAATTACAAAAGAAAAATTTACAAAATCTTTTTGATAGAGATGAGTTATAGTTGAACCTGCAGTAAGTTTGACTAAAAAATTTTTAAAATAATTTGATAGAAAAAGATAATATAAAAATGAAGATAAATAACTATTAT
Source organism: Candidatus Nitrosopumilus sp. (assembly GCA_965206745.1). Classification (GTDB taxonomy): domain Archaea; phylum Thermoproteota; class Nitrososphaeria; order Nitrososphaerales; family Nitrosopumilaceae; genus Nitrosopumilus. Next base: position 514,713 of record OZ242220.1, read on the forward strand.
TTTTAGAATGGATTACAAATATTCCAGTATTTAATGTGGTGGGAAGCGACAAGGAATCTACATAAGCAATTTTTCCAATAGTTCCATCTTTTGTTACTAGTATATCTCCAATTTTTAGTTGAATATTTCTATCCTGTTCAAATCTTTTTTTGTCAACATAAACACATGTGTCCCAACTAATCTTTCCATTTTTAAAATCTGTTCCTGTAACAAGATAGAACTTTCCATGCATTTTATATTCTGCAGTTGTTAGTCCTTGCCATCCTATTCTAGCTTTTAAAGTTGAATCATCTAAAATATTTCCTATTTTCCAATCTTCAGGAATTGGTCCAAGTTCTGTTTGTTTGAAACCTTTCTTGATCTTTTGTTCTACCATCTGAATCCCATCTGCTCCAAATGCTGATCAACTTTTACTGATAATGTTTTCACATCCTCATTTAATTCAGGTAATCTTATCTCATATCTTTCTGCAAGCTCTTTTATTCTTCCAATTAATGTATGGGAAATATATTCAATTTCTTCATCGATTGAATGATTTATTGAGGCTAGCCACTTATCCTGAATGATAATTTCCTTTATCTCTGGTTCGTTTAGTTGTTGATATCTCTCTAGCACATCTTTGTTTAGTTTTGATTCTGCTTCTTTGATATGTTTTTTTAGAATTTTTTCTTGTTCTGTTAGTTTTTGATATTCGATTAATATTTTTAATTCATCGAAAAATTCATGATCGTTTTCTATCTCTTTGATTCTTTTTGGAATATCTTTTTTGTTTATTTTTTTATCATTTCTGACATCAATAAACAGATCCTCTTCACCTTGATTATCATCCATTTCCTGCATTTGTCGTTTAATATCGTTCAATTTTTTCTCTAATTCTTCAATTTGATTTTTTTCTTTTAGAAAATATTTGTCAATTACAACATCTTTTGGAATTAACTCACTATCCCAGTTTATTACCTTGTCTTTTTTATCTTTGATTTCATATATTACAACATTCCACCCATTCATTGAAATAAGATATACATCATCCTGCATAGTTTCTTCCCAATATGTCATTAATTTTTGATAGATATTATACTCGTCAATAAGATCATCAATTTTTGAGAATTTTTCTAGTATGTCTTCAGAAATTATTGAGATAAACTCTTTTGGTTTGGAGCCTATATCCATCTCAATAAATAGAGAATAATTGTTTACCTTCCAAGATTCAAATGATTTTTTGAATATTTCTAAGAATTTCTTAAACTCTGTATGTTCAAAGATTGTTGATTTGATTTCTGACTTGTCAATATTGAGTTTTAGATATCCTTTTCTGAGTGTGGAGAAGAGTAATTTTCTAATATTTGGATAGACTTTCCAATATTTCTCAAGATCATCAATATCTTTTCTTGGGATTCCTCCTTTAAGATGTCCTTCGATATCTTGAATGTCTTCTTTTTCTTCGTTGTCAATATATCTGGGAATATTTAGATTATAATCATTTTTCTCATCACAAATTTCAGAAATTGGAACTAGTCTTGAGAATTTTGGAATCTCTAGTTGTTTTGTAAATGCATCAACTATCTTGCGAATATTCTTTGCTTGCAATCTGTTTTTATTTCCATCCTTGACAAATCCTTCCTTCGCATTAATCATAAAAATACCTTTTCTGCTCTGGGCATTTTCTTTATCTAAAACTATGATCGATGCAGGAATGCTAGTTCCATAAAACAGATTAGGCGGTAATCCGATTATTCCTTTGATAAATCCTCGATTGATTATGTTCTTTCTAATTTCTGCCTCCACATTTCCTCTAAATAATACGCCATGGGGTAGAATGATTGCACCCTTGCCAGTACTCTTTAGAGATTTTAAGACGTGTAATAGAAATGCATAATCTCCATTTTTCTTTGGAGGAATTCCATATTCAACAAATCTATCAAATTCATCATCAGTTTCGTTTATTCCATTGCTCCAAGATTTAAAAGAGAAAGGAGGATTTGAGACTATCAAATTAAAAGTCTTGAGTTTGCTATTTTTTTTGAATAATGGATTTGCTATAGTGTTTCCTTGTTGAATATCTGCATCAATATTATTATGTATCCACATGTTCATCATTGCCATTGCTTTTGTTGCAACATCGTTTTCTTGTCCGTAAATTGTAATTCCTTTTGGTGTTTCATGGGCTACTTTGAGAAGTAAAGAACCAGATCCTGCTGTGGGATCATATACAGTTTGATCTTTTCTTTTTATATTACTTGCACCAATAACTTTGGCAATTATTTGAGATACCTCAGAAGGAGTATAGAACTGGCCTTTTGCTTTTCCAGATTCTGTTGCAAATTTTCTCATTAAATATTCATATGCGTCACCAAGCAAGTCATCTCCATCAGCCCTGTTTTTATTAAAATTTAATAATTTACTTTGAAAAATAGATATAAGATTTGTAAGCTTGTCTACTTTTTCCTTTCCGGAACCAAGTTTGTCTGAATCATCAAAGTCTGCCTCATCAATTATTCCACTTAGATCATTTTCTTCTGCAAGTTTTTTAATAATTTTATTCATTCCTTCACCAATTCCAGGTTTGCCCTTGAGTGCAATCATATCATCAAAACCTCCACCTTTCGAAATAGTGATGGCAACATCTTTTTGGTTCTTGTACTTGTCAGAGATATATTTTACAAATAGAATTGATAGAATGTAATCTTTGTATTGAGAAGGATCCATACCTCCTCTAAATTCATCACAACTCTGCCAAAGTTGACTGTAAATTTCACTTTTTTTGATTGCCATTTAGATCACTTTTGCTTTTTACTCTGATATATTTTTTCAATCAAAGGAATTGCTTTTGCAATGTCGTCAAAATTTTTTATTGAAGAGCGAAAATTTCCTATTCCATGATGCCCAATGTTTGAAACATCTTTTACAAACTTGGAAGTTTCAAGTAGAGTCATGTCACTTGTGGAATAATTGAGAGTAATTTTGGTTTTCAGTGCTTCTAGTGTACATATTGAAGAACCACCATCTCGTAGATAGTAACCACCATAAATTTTCCTTTGTTTAAACTCTACATCTTCAAATATTTTTTCAATTGTTTTCTTTAACTCACCCCACAATTTTTTTATCTCGTCAGTAGGATGCTGATTATGATATTTTCCTGTAAGGTATTCCTCCTCAGTGTATTCTGATAGTCTAATTCTTACTTTAGTTGATTTTGGAGAATTTGGACTTTGAATTTGAGAATCTCCCATTCGGTTTAGAGTAATTATGTTGTCTTGATATTTTTTTATCTCATAGAGCTCAATAGGCAGTCCTTGAAAACCACTTGCTCTTTTTTGATATTTTGTGTATTCTTGTGAAATGAAAATTACACGTGTTTCATCCCAGTTGATATCCTTCACATCTGATGTTTTGTTCATTTTCTTGTTATAGAGCAGAACAAGGTTTTCTTTTCTCTCATGTAGTAATTGATAGTAACTTACCCCTTGATCAATTAGAGAGTAATTTTTAATTTTTTTGTATTCTATTATGACAAATGATTTTTTTTCAGAATCAAATGCTATAGTGTCAGGTCTTAGATCCTTTATCTGAAATTCAGTCTCAATAAACTCTAATTCTGGAAATATTGAATCTAGGTTTTTTTCAACCATGTTCTGAATTATTTCTTCCAAATCAAATGCCTCTTGATGACTTTCTACTAGATTGTTCTTTTTTGATTGAAAAATTCTCATCAGAATCAAAAAAGATATCTATTGTCTCTTAGATAAAGGATCTTATGAAAATCACAATTGCCAGAAAAATTAATCTCAGTTTTGATGTTAAATAGTCTAAATATTTCGTATGAGATCGTTACTTAAAAAACTAGACATAAATATTTTCAACAATATTGATTCATCTTAACTAAAAGGGATAGGTAACCTCATACAATATTTTGATGGAGAAAAATAATCGTATGCTAAGCAAGTAAGAAAAAGAATATCTCCAGTGTAATCTTGTTCATCAAAAAACTATGAACATAAATTTATTTTATCAAAAAGAAGATAAAAACACAAGTAAACTAGATTGACGTCGACGATCTCTGATGAATATCTGACATCTTTCTTTATTATATCTGGATTACATGTGGCTGTAATCATCACAATCATGTGAGGGATACATTGCATACGAGACCCAGAGGTTTCTAGTGATCTCCACATGTATGGCATTTGGGCTGCAGGAATCATAATAATAGTAGTTGCAGGTTGTCAGATACTTTGTTTTTAGTTTTCTGGGATTAGTGTTAGACACAAATTACCATTAATACAAAACTTGTCTGTTATTGAAATCTGTAATTTTACAACCAAATCCAGCAATGTTTTTCATGAATGTGAAAAATCAAAGGTACCCGAGGGAGTCGAACCCCCTTGTATAAGCTTTGCAGGCTCACGCATAACCGTTCTGCCAGAGTACCGTTTTAAAAAACACAAAATGAACAATTAAACTCTTTAGATTAGAATTTGCTAAATGACTTTGAGGCCAGCTTTACATCCTCGCCCTTTACCGTCTTTCTGCCGGCATGCGATGTCATATCGACTGCACCCTTGGCAATATTGTCTGCAATCCCCTCTATCACCCTTCGTAGTTCCTCTGCTGACTCGTCGCTGACCCTCTCTGCACCTGCCTTTTTTAGAATCCTGTACATTGCAGCATGTCCCAACTCTGATGATCTCATGAATCTTGTTTTGATTTTTTCCGAAAAAGGATAAAGAGTGAAAAAATATCACCAAGGGATCGATTTATACAGACTATCTCAACGATTCATAAAGAAATGACCTGGTATTTTGATTCCCACATCCATCTCTCTGATTCCCAGTATGCCTCTGATATGGAGTTTCTCTTGATGCAGATGAAATGTTTAAAGATCAAGGCCTGCTGCGTATCAATGGACTATGAGAACTCGCTGCAGACCCTGGAGCTTGCCAAAAAAAGTGATCTGATCCTGCCCTTTATCGGAATCCATCCAGAGTGCTCCGGTGACGGACTGGAGGATGTCTCAAGGCTGATTGAGGAGAACCATGGTATCATATCTGGAATAGGCGAGATTGGACTGGATCCTACCTATGTGGATACGGATCACACAAGGCAGAGTAAAGTGTTTGAGACTATGCTGATGCTGGCTGAAAAGTTTGACAAGCCGGTATCCATCCATTCCAGAAAGAGCCTTGATGATGTCTTTGAAACCATGACCTCATATGATACCAAGCACGCGTTGTTACACTGGTTTGATGGAAGCAAAAAGCAGCTGCGAAAAGCAATGGATATGGGATTTTTTGTATCCTATGGTCCCGTGATGGTCTATGCCAATGACAAGCAGACCCTGCTCTCAAAGACTGACGAGTCTAGGATTCTTGTAGAGACTGATGGGCCTGTGAGGTTTTCTAGATGCTTTGAGATGAAGTCTGCACAGGTCAGCTTTATTCCAAGTGTGATATTTTGTGCATCAAAGATACTTGGCAAACCATTTGATGAGATGGCATCCCTGCTGGAGTCAAATACAAACTCGTTTCTAGGGGTATAGGTTGGATTCATCTGCTATTTTGGATGATCAGCATGTTAAAGTCATGCATGTTGTCCTGTATTGATAACTCTACTGCCTCTTTCATATTCTCCATGATTTCCCCGTATGTTTGACCCTGTGAGAAAGCATGCAACTCATCGCAACTGCCTATAAAACCGCCGTCAATCTTATCGGGAGTTATGAGTATGGTGTATGTCTTTTTTTGTACTATTGAATCCATGATGTACCGTTTAATCACAAGGTGACAAAATAAAGTTTTATGATATATTTGGAGACCAATACGATAAAATATTCGAGGAACTGCATCAGATATTGATTAATTCATGACTGAGTTTGATATTGATACAACTTTACAGTCTCTATCCCAAATTCGCCCAATTTTTCACAATGAAGCAGATTTCCAATTTGCATTTGCATGGGAAATTCAAAAGCAATATTCAGATTACAACATTAGGTTAGAATACAAAGTCCCTACATTTGGTAATCGCTATACGGACATATGGATAAACGGCAAAAATCCTATTGCAATTGAATTAAAATACAAGCCAGTTTCAATGAATCTGCAGCATAATAAAGAGACATTTGAATTGAAAAATCAGGGTGCGGAAGATCTTGGCAGATACGATTTTCTAAAGGATGTTCAAAGGTTGGAAGAAATTATTATGAAATATCCTGAAACTAGCGCATATGCCATCATGATAACAAATGATAGTCTGTATTGGAGAAATCCGTCAAAACTCGATTCTATTGATAAAGACTTTAAGATACATCAAGGTCGAAACATTCATGGCACCTTATCGTGGTCACCAAAGGTAGGAAAGGGCACTACAGAGAACAAGGATCCAATACAAATTCATGGCAAATACTGCATGAATTGGCAAAGCTATTCTGACATTGATCAAGAATATGAAAAATTCAGAATGTTATGCTTGCAAATTAATTCATAATTTGATACGCCAGTAAAAGCATAATAAAAAACACATATGTAAAAATCAAAAATTACTTGCGTCAATCCTGCAAAAATTTGATTCAATCTTGGCTATGATCCTTTTGGAAGATTCACTTTCTCAGACTCTAAATTATACATTATGATTTTTCGTCTCTGTTGGACATTGCCACATTAAACTGCTTGAATGTATCTTCTGCCATGTCTCTGATCTTGTCCTGTAATAGCACGTCTCCGTCTAGAAACTCACTGGGATTCACTTTGATTGATATGACAGGATATTTCACACATCTGTCTCTCCCTGGTTCTAAAGAGACGTTGCCATGTTGATCTAAAACTACGTAACGCGGGTCACGCCGAGTAGGCATTTTTACTGCATCTTCAAACGCATTTTCTAGTTTTATAACCAAGTTGCAATCTTGTTTAAAATAACGGTCATACCGTTTATTTCCATATCCTAAAGGTTCATACAAATTGACTGCAGCTACTCTGATACAATGAATATCCGAAATACTCCATATTCCATGTTTGGTTACAATATATGAGAGAGGATCAATAAATTGAGATTTTTCAGACATTGGAGCTATGCCTATTCCCTTTTTAGTATAACCAAGAATGAATGGTTTGCTGTGTCTTGCTACTAATTGTTGTGTGGTAGAAAACGCATAGTCTAATTGCAATCTTCCTTCTGAGAGAAATCGTAAAGAACCAAATTCGATTATTCCGTTAACCATGCAATCATATATTCTTGGAACCATTTCATCAATGGTGTAATGTATGTATGCAACATTGTCCCAAAATTCTTTTTTTAACCTCGTTTCGATCTCTTGATCACTCATTGTGTCCTTCCAATTATCATAGATTTTTTGGGGACTCACCCCACATGCAAAGATATGGTGTGGTCTGTTTTTGGCCTGTTGTATTATGCAGATATTTCCATCTTCATCTTGGCCTATTTCCAATTTCTGATCCAATTCATTACACATCTTTGATGCATCTTCAAGCAACAAACGAAATCTGGCATGATTCCATGATGAATCTATCTTGCCATATGATTTCATATGATGGTATTTTTTAATATCTTATTAAATTTTTAGTAGAAAAAAATCACAATTGAAAAATATGATCAGATAAAGGATGATTCAAACAATGTTGCTTTTTTCAAAGTGTATTAAGGGTATAACATTCAATAAAAGAATGTCACTTTCAAGTTCAAAACTTAGATCAGAGATAAAAATTCAAAACACTGTAACCACGGCAGATCTCAAGCAGGAGATAAATCTGACATCTTTTAACAAACACAAACATCTTAGCTCAAATCTAGAACTATACAGATGTGGCTATGTTAAAGATGACACCATGACAGGCAGAGTTACCGTCTTTAGAACCGGAAAACTCATCTCAGTTGGAACAAAAAGTCCAGGGCAGGCAAAAAAAGAGCTAGCCAAAGCATGTAAGATACTACAGAAATACAAGATTGCAAAACCTGTTAAAATTACTCCACAAACAAGAAACATTGTATCAAGATTTGACATGAAGAAAAAATTACCAATAGAAAAACTTGCAAGAACACTGCCAAAATCCATGTATGAGCCAGAACAGTTTCCTGGACTGATTTATAGAATTCAGGGCAGCTGTGTTGCCCTGATATTTGCATCAGGAAAAGGAGTCATTGCAGGAGCAAAGTCAATAGAGGAAACAAATGCGGCATTCTTTGATGTAAAATCACGGCTCTAGCATAAAATACAAAAATAAAACAACTAGAACCATATCCTAAAACTATGGCACAAAAATAGAAATTATGCAACAAATATCCGTTGACTACCTATCCTACATCTAGAGCGACTATCTTGTTTGAGGAGTCAATAAAGTCAAAGTACACCAAAAAGAACTACACGTCACACCTTAACCAATTCCTGAGATTTGCAGATATGCATTCTGAGAACCAACTGCTGAAAATACCTCATATGGAACTGCAGTACAAGCTAGAAAATTACCTAATAGAGTTAAAACATACCACAAACCCCAATTCAATATCGTCAAGGTTTCAGGGGATAAAGCACTTTTGTATTATGAACGAGATCAACCTCAACTGGAATATCATACACAAGATGTTCCCGCAAAGACAGAAAACCCAGAGTCTGCGTTCGTACACTTGCAAGGAAATCAGAGAGTTGTTATCTTGTGCAAAAAGTCTGCGTGATACAGCCTTGATTCATTTTTTGGCATCGACTGGTGCAAGAATAGGAGTGTTTGATAATGTACTGTCAATGAAACATCTCAGAAAAATATCACACGGTTGCAATGCCGTCAAGGTCTATGCAGGACAAGTTGAGGAATATTGGGTTTTTCTTACACCTCAGGCCTCAAGGGCATTGAATGTTTATCACAAATATCGTAAGCAGCATGGTGAGATGTTTTGTGAAGACACTCCAATCTTTGCTATAATGAGTGCATCCCATGGACAGCTGGGATGGAGTGGTGCAAGATCTGCAGTATACAGAACAGTCTCAAGAAGCAACATAAGACAAGATAAACAAGATAGTAGATATGATGTGCAGGTGGACCACGGATTCAGAAAGAGATTCAACACTATTCTAAAACTGGATAATTCTGTAAACTATAACATTGCCGAAAAGCTAATGGGACACAAGAATGGACTTGATGGTGTATATCTGACTCCTACTCTAGATGAACTCTTTGTGGAATTTAGAAAAGTGATGCATAAAATTGAGGTTTAATCTTTTTTCTTTTAATTCAACCATTTATTGATATGGGACTATTTGAATCAAAAGTCCAAATATTCTTTCTCAAGAAAAGATATAATTTACAGATGAAATTATCTACAAAATGGCAAAACTTATTTGTACTCTAAAAGAATTTACATATTTTATCGATCCAAGAGTAAGGAATAATGTTGCCACCATGACAAAACGATCAAAAAATCTCCTAGATTACAAATGTCAAAAATGCAATGAAAAAAAAGAATTAGATGCAGCCCATAAACATGGGAGCAGCAGACCTGAGATTATTCGTAATGTTTTAAATAATTACAAAACAAATGATGATGAATATGAAATTGATGATTTGCAGAAAATAATCGATGAAATCAATGTAGCTCACACTCCCATTGAAGATCACTTTATATTTTTATGCAAAACATGTCACCGAGAATACGATTCATGGACACGGAATCTCGTCAACACACAACTTGAAGATGGCAATAGTAAAAAATCCTACAACATACAACCAAATAAATCACAAGAATCAAAGATACTCACAAATCTAGGTGATAATAACAATCCTGCTGAAATTTTATTCAAGGATGAGACCCGGAGTTGGAAATACAAGCTTGGTTGGACATCAATCCAAAATAGAAAAAATATCGAAGAACTAATTTCTAAAATAGAAGCAAATTTTGATTGCTATCCGATTGCCCGCAATTCATGGTATTATTATAAACGAAATGACAACGACAAACAATTCTCAGCAATAAAAACCAACATAAATGATTCAGAGATATGTTTTAGAATAGAACCTCTCTCTTTTGACATTAAGGATCCAAGAATAATTCATGGTAAGAGGTGGTTTTTTCCAGAAGGCAAAGAAAGAAAAATCAAGATCATCCCAGAAAACTATGAATTAATTTTGAAATGTTTGGATTATTCATACAAAATATCTTGATGTATTATTTCAGATAGAATTACCCAATTATCAATTTGAATAGAAGATGAGGTATCTAGTGGATAAATTCAGATTTGTAAAAAATCCTCTAAAAACGAAAATATTGATTAATATTTCCATGTTGTAGTTGGTTTTTGATCCTAATAGAGAATTATGCTTGTATCTATGTCTCTATAACTTGACCGAACTGTAACTTTATAGTTACAGTTAATCTCATGCATAAAATTATGATGATTATGAATTGTATACAATTTATTGCGTCAACTCCTGACAGGATTGACGCAATTTTTTGTTGTTCTGGTAGATATTTTGGAACGAGTATTAACATTTTTTTAATTTCAGTCTTACTAATTTCTAGAAAAGTTGTTCCATATGATAATCGGATTAGGGTATTTTTATTGTTACATAATAAATAAAAAATGAATAAATTATCAAATTTATTATTACAAATTATATTTTGAAAACCTTGATTGGTAGATATTGGGTTGGCAGTTATTGCACATTCTCCAATAGTTGCTCTAGAAGTGAGTAAAATTGTACCTTTTGGTAATAATTTAGCTGAACTATCTTTTAATCCTTTTTCTGTAATCTTTCTTTCAGTATTATTAATGTAAGTTGTTTGTAACTTTGTAATATCTGTTGGAACCGCCCACAATATATTCCCATTCCAGTATTCTTTATTTTTAGAATTTGGTGTGCCACCACTGACTATTTCTCCTATATTATCAAGCTTTGTTATTTTCCATTCTTCTGGAATTTCAATCTCTTTTCTAAATAATCCTTTAACTTTCTTAAACTTTGTATGTCTAATTCCTCTAGCCAATAATTCTTGCATCAATCCTTTCTTTAATCGTCCAGCTTTATCCACAACTTGTTGTGTATTTTGTATCAATGCGTCAACATTAGAAAGAATTGATGCAATTTTTTGTTGTTCGTTGATAAGAGGTAATAAAATTGGCATAATGGAATATTGTTTTGCATTAACATTGGGTTGAACTCCCCATGTTTGTATCGATAATAACCATGCCCAATAAAATTTTGAATGTGTTAAATAAAAAAGAAATTTAGAATCAAGATTTTTATTGTCAGGTTTAAAACGAATTAGATATCCTGCAAATGCACATGTTTCATTACTTTCTTGATGAAGATATGTTTTGCCAACTGTTGCGCCAGTTCTTGCAAATAGAATATCTCCTTCATATAAAATATAATCTTGAGCATCTTCTTCGGATATTGATTTCCATTCTGAATATCTTAATGTTCCATTATCATTTAGATCTGTGATACGTATGTATCGAGGTAATTTTAGATTTTTTTCTATTGCTGACACAGATACACCATATTCAGCTTTACCAATACAATTTTCAGATAATGTTGTTTTCTTCCATTCTTCTGGAATCTCCATCACTTTTCCAAAAATCCATTTTAGTAACTTGTAACCTTGTCTTGGTTTTCTAGCCATAATTGATTTATTTAAGCAACCCATTTAATCTTTGAATTATCTCAAAAGAGGCAGTGTTTAACTCATTTGCAGATTTTGCACCTATGATTACAATTTTTCCTGATGCAAAAACAAGACAGCTACAACTATCCAATCCTTTTACTATCATACCTGGAAATGTTTCAGGATCATACACTACACCATCCATCTTTGTTGATATGATGTCAATCGGTATTGCTTTACCTGTTGTAACTGTAGCTACAATATTTCTAATCTTTGTTGATAATGTTACATTTTTTATCATGTTGTGTTCTAACAGATGGAATTTAGATTGGTTTAACTGCTCTTTTGCCCTTTTAATTGACTTTGCGCCAACTGATATCATCTTACCACTTAGAAAAATAGTAACACGACCATCCATTTCAGGTATTTTGACATATCCGCATCTACCACCATATATTGCCTCATCATAAATACAACAAGGGATTTTTACAAATTTTAATATGTCTACTTTTTGCTTTAAATCTGCAGTACATACAACATTGTGAATTTTGGGTTTTAGATTCAACAAAACAGAACACTTTGCGGCTCTTAAATATCCCTCATTTTTGATAAAATATTTAGATGATGTAAATATGTCAAAACTATTGGATTTTAATGTAGGTACAGGTGATGAGGCAGAACAATCAGAGATCCCAGCACTAGAACAGCTAGTCAAAATGGGATATCAATATATTTCAAAAAATGACCTAAAAAGAGAACGAAGAAAAACAACCGAAGTCTTATTGTATGACAGATTAAATAATGCAATTAAAAGAATCAATCCTCAACTAGATTCAGATGGAATCGATGATGCAGTAAATCAGATCAAAGAAGATACATTTCCATTTACATATGATACAATGAATACTAATGAAAAGATTCGAGCTAAATTAATTGGATTGTCTCAAACAGGAGGACTGGAACCAATAACAGTTGATCAACATGATAAAAACAGGACCATAAAAAAGACTGTAAAACTTTTTGATTTTGATGATATAGATAACAATGATTTTATTGTTACAAATCAATTTGAATTGCAGGGACTCAAAAATCTAATATATCCCGACATTGTTTTATTTGTAAATGGCATTCCATTAGTTATCATAGAATGCAAATCACCATTTAGAAGAAATTGGTTAGTTGATGCAGTAGAAAAAGAAAATTTCAATAAATATCGTTCTAGAGGAGCAGGTTATGAAAAACTAATGTTCTACAATCACATTCTAGTTGCAACTTGTGGCACACAAGCAAGACATGGAACAATATCGTCAGATTTAAATCATTTTCAAAATAGCAGATGGTCAAGCGCATATCCATTAACTGAAAAAGAGATTGAAGAAAAATTTGGAAAAAACAGAGAACAAGAGATTTTAATTGCAGGAATGCTTGACAAATCCCATCTTTTGGATTTACTAAAAAATTATGTACTTTATCAAACAGTTAACAACAAGCGAATCAAAATTATTGCAAAACATCAACAATATAGAGCAGTCAGAAAATGTGTTGAAAAAATTAAAACTGCAAACACCAGACAAGGAGGAATTATCTGGCACACTCAGGGTTCAGGAAAATCCTTTACAATGCTGTGGGTTGCAAGGCAGGCAATAGAATATGATAATTTGCCTCTAGTCATAGTCACAGACAGGCGTCAATTAGATAAACAAATCCACACTACTTTTACACAAGTTGGATTCCCAAATCCAATAAAGGCATACAAATCAGCACAACTTGCAGATTTTATAAAATCACCAAAGGGTAAAACCATGATGACTACAATTCAAAAATTTGAGGAAATTAGTGAATCTACAGATGAGAAAATTATCGTTCTAGTGGATGAGGCACATCGGTCACAGTTTGGAATCGATGCAGGTGCAATGGATAAAGCAATTCCAAATGGGATTTACTTTGGGTTTTCTGGAACTCCAATTGATAACAAAGATAAATCCGTATATCGAGTATTTGGTGATCTAATAGACAAATATGGATTTGAAGAATCAAAAGCAGATGGTGCTACCATCCCGATAAGATATGTTGGACGATTGCCAAATCTCTTTGTCGAAGATGATGAATCTATCGATATCTTATTTGATAGAATTATTGGTTCTGAACCAAACATGACGCCAGAACTAAAAGAACAGCTAAAAAAAGAATATGTGAATAAAGATAAAATTATACAAGCTCCTCAAAGGATTAAAAAAATTGCATTGGATATTGTAGAGCATTACACTAATAACATTCAAGATAATGGCTACAAGGCAATGATTGTGGCATCATCACAAGAATCTGCAGTACTATACAAAGAAGAATTAGATCGCCTCAATGCTCCGCCATCAAAAATCATCATGGATCAAAGGATTGGCAAGACAGGAAAAGATGGAACAAGTTGGGATGTCCATTATCTAACCGATTCTCAAAAAAGACAAATAGAAGATTCTTTCAAAAATCCAGATAATGAGATTAAAATTTTGATAGTTGTTGATATGTTGCTAGTTGGATTTGATGCACCGATAGTCAAAGTGATGTATCTTGATAAATCCCTCAAAGAGCATGCACTACTTCAGGCAATTGCACGTGTAAACAGGTCATATGATGAATGGAAAGAAGAGGGATTGATTGTAGATTATTATGGCATAACTAAGAATATTCAAAAAGCATTAGAAACTTTTGATCCAAAAGATATCAAAGGAGCTTGGGAATCTGATGACTCGCAACTAGATATACTAAAAATATATCATACACAAACAATGAATTATCTCAAAGGATTAGATAAAAACAAACCGGAACAAATCATAGAAGCATTTGAATCCATTGATAAAAGAGAGGCATTTGAGGATTATTTTAAAAAATTTTCCAAAGTTCTAAATTCACAATTATATAAAACGGAATCATCTCAATACATTTCTGATTTTAAGGAATTGAGTAAGATCAGAGCATTGTTGAGAAACTGGTATGAGAATCCAAAAAATTCTACTCGAAAATATGCTGTGATGATTCAGAAATTAATTGATGATGCAATAGGAGCAACTGGTGTTTCTGAACTTGTAAAACCAATGGAAATAACATATGATAATTTCTTAGCATATGTCTTAAAATTTAAATCTTCAAGAGCTAGAACTGCACTTATTAAAAATAAAGCAGAGCAAGTGATTATGGAAAATTACTCCCATAATCCAGTATATTATGAAAAATTGCGGGAATTACTTAAACGATTAATCTCAGAAGAAAAACAAAGAAGAGAAGAGAATGCGGAGTATGTTGATTCAACCATGGAGGAAAAATTCAAGGAAATTTATAATAAAGCATTAGATATAGAAAAAGAAAGAAAAAATCTTGGGTTTGATAGAGACATAGAATTTTCAATATATGGATTAATTAAAGAATATAAAAAAGATAAGAATAAATCAATTGAAATTACAAAGAGATTATCTGAAAAAATATTACCTGAGACAGAAATTATTGAATGGCATCATAAATTAAGCATCAAACGAAAGATTGAAAAAATCACATATGATATTCTAGATTCATTTGGTATTGTGGATGAAGATATATCAAAATTATCGGAAAAGATTTTAACATTGCTCAATTGTGATAACTTGTGATTAAAAAAATAAAATATCTTGATTCTGTGATAGAATATGACTTAATCAAAAGTAAACGTAGAAAGACATCACAAATCACAATTACACCTGATAAAATAACGATAAGAACACCAGATACGAAATCTTCAGCAGATGTAGAAAAAATTGTACAAAAAAAGGCACAATGGATATTTAAAAAACAATTACATTTTATTGGACAAAAAAAACCAGTTTTTTCATTAAAATCGCTTTTACTAATTTACGGCAAAAATTACAAAATCAAGATTATTCCCAACAATACGGAAAAAACATGTCTGAATGGAGATGTTATAGAATTTCACATATCACAAAAGAAATACAATACAAAGCAGATCAAAGCACAGTATGATGCATATTTGAGGAAAAAAGCGTACGTATTGTTTCCAAAATGGACCAAAGTATTAGCAGAAAAAATTGATGTGCATCCAACCAAAATCAACATCAAAGAGCTCCGAGGTAGATGGGGAAGTGCTACTGCTACAGGTGCGATCAATCTTAATTCCAATCTGATAAAGGCTCCAAAAAAGATCATCAGATATGTTATTTTTCATGAATTATGTCATTTTAAAATCAAAGAACATTCACATCATTTTTGGAATCTAATGGGACAACATATGCCTGAATATAAGGAATCAATAAAATGGTTAGAAGCAAATGGAATCAAAATCAGTTAAGATGTATTTTTGATGCTAAAATAGTATGATATCGTCTATTCAAAAACCAAATACAAAAATGTATTCCACAAAGAAAAAGATAACAAGGTTGTTCAGAAAATGCTTACAATGTACATGGTATTGAAAGAAAAAAATGACATATGAAAAGACAGATCATATACTTATGCATTCTTCTGATGGAGTATCCATATGGGTACAAAGAGGATCGTCTTTATGCCTTCGTAGAGGAGAGATCTTCCATGAATTAATAGGTCTCCATAGATATCATATACAAAACTTAACAAGATAATGCACCCTAACGAATTTTTGTTCATCAGTTTATCACACATCAAATCTTGACGGAAATAAATATGCGTGATTATTTTTACCAGTAATCCAAACACATGTTTTTTAATCATCAGTTAATCATATTGTTAGTTATTGATAATATGAGTTAAAAAAATTACAGTTCTTTTATTCAATGGCTTCAAGCTACCTGTCAGATTACAAACGATCTTGACCTGCAAATCATATCTCATCACACCACACTACAAAAGACAGCGGCAAGAATAAATGAAAAGATACTATACATGGTAATAAAACGATTCATCAATCATGTATATGCAAGAGAAATATTTGGAATTGATATATTTGGAATTGAGACAGGCCGTGCAATAAAACATTATTCATGGAGGGTTCAAAATCAGATATATATTTATCAAGGCATATCTCTATGTTCTGACATATCAACCCAGATTGTCTGCACTACAATTGTAGATAATCACCAGTATCTCATGACGTCAAACATGTTTCTTCATCGCTATCAAAAATACATCCTCACAAATTAGTAAAGCCAATGATACCTGACAAGGGAATAGGATTCAGAATTAATCCACAAATTGATACTCAGTAACAGCATACATTCTGTAATTCCTGTAAGAAGCAGGACAAACAGGGTCAGCAAGGTAAAAAAGACATGCAGAAAAGAGATGTATCGAAAATTTGAAAAAGAGACATATTTTCAGAGAAATTAAAAAGAGTTGTCTTTTCGGTAATAAAGAGAATGTTTGATCAAAGATTCTTTCATGTAATGAATCTTAGATAGTAAAAGAAACACCACATAAAATATTGGTCTATAACTGTCACAGAATATACCTGATCGTAAATTTAGAGATGATTTCTATATTGTCGATCTAACTAAATCTATATTACTTGAAGACTATCATAGTTATTAGTTGTCAGATAAAATTACCCTTGAAGAATTAAAATCTTATCTTTGGAAAGCCACTGATATTTTACGGGGATCTCTTGATCCTCAAGAATATAGACAACCGGTAATGACTGTTCTATTTCTAAAGAGATTAAATGATACTTTTGAAGAAAATGTTGAAAAATTAATCAAAGAGGGAAATACACAAAAAAAAGCAGAACAAAAATTTCGACACAAGTTCTATGTTCCAGAATCTGCACGATGGCATGTACTATCTGATGCATCATCGAATCTGGGTGAAATAATTGATAATGTCTGTAGAGATATTGAAAACAACGTTTCACAACTAGAAGGAGTTCTCACCAATACTACATACAATGATAAAAAAAAATATCCTGATGATAAATTACGAAAATTAATTGCACATTTTAATGAACTTACACTAAAGAACCAAAATCTAGAGAAAGAAGACATCTTTGGAGATGCATACGAGTATTTATTGGAGACATTTGCAGATGAAACAAAAAAGAAAGGTGGTGAATTTTTTACTCCAAGGGAAATTGTTCAACTTTTAGTAAACATTACAAAGCCACAGGAAAAAATGAAAATCTCAGATCCGACATGTGGTTCTGGTGGTATGTTGGTTGTGTCTAGAAAATATGTCAAAGATCACAGAGGAAATATCGAAAACATTGTACTTGATGGTCAAGAATCTAATTATGGAAATTTAGGAATGTGTAAGATGAATCTAATGTTGCATGGTGTGGAGAATTTTAGAATAGAATATGGTGATACCTTGTCTGATCCTAAACTTATTGACTGTGGAAAATTGAAACAATATGATAGAGTATTGGCAAATTTTCCATTTTCCATGGATTGGGATAACTCTACTGCATCAAAAGATCCATACAATAGATTTGGATACGGTATTGCACCAGCCAAAGATAAGGCAGACTATGCATTTATCTTGCACATACTATCATCTCTAAACGAAAAAGGACAAGCAGCCATTGTCTGTTCACAAGGTGTTTTGTTCAGAGGAGGTGAGGAAGGGAAGATTAGAAAGAATATGATAATGGGTAATGGATCAAATAATCTTGCAAATGATGTAATTGAGGCAATAATTGCATTGCCTCAAAAGATGTTCTGGGGAACAAGTATTCCTGCTTGTGTAATGATACTAAACAAGAATAAGCCTACAAAAAGAAGAAGAAAAATAATATTCATTTACGGCGCAAAGGATTTTGAGGAGGGAAAGAATAGAAACAAACTACGCGATGTAGATATGAAAAAAATTATCTCAGCGTTTGAGAAATTTGAAGATATTGACAAATATTGTCATGTTGCAAATATTGAAGAGTTGGAGGAAAATGAATTTAATCTCAACGTTCCAAGATATGTTGATATTTCAGAGCCTGAAGAAGATATTGATATTCAGAATGCATGGGATGAACTCATAGAGATCAACACAGTACAAGAAAAACTGAAAAAACAAGTAAAAACAGATCTCAAGGAATTAGGAATAAAGATCTGATCAATGATATCTGCTCTATAAATTAGGAAATATTTTGTACAATTTCAGATAAGACATCAAATGATATCTTTGTTGCATGTAATTGTGTAGTTAATCCTACAACGTTTTTCCATAGGATTCATTTGCAGGTAAATCAGTTGACGTATGTTGTGGTTTGTTACAGGAAAGAATATTGAGCTGTTGTGTTATGTGTCGTATTTCAGTTGTTATAATCCATGCATCCAAAATATTGTAGATCTAGACTTACGATCAAAAATTTATCTCCTGTTGCAATTATCACCCTGTTGAGATATCGGATAACATCCATGTTGTATCGAACTGTTCTAAAGTGTTCGGAGATTTTATCCCACATATCACTGTTGGATAATATTCAGATATACACAGATCTCATTTTGCCTGATGTCCACATTTCTCCACTGCATCCAAATGTGGAGATCTTTTTGGTAGGTAGATCATCTTGATGTTCTTGTCTCTTTTGAGCAGCTCTTGGATATTGTTTGTCAGATGTTGAGGTGTCTTATCCTCTGTTACTACAATTTTACCAAAATGTCTTTGCATGTCAATGATGTATTTTTCAAATATCTTTATATCAATCAATCATATGTCCTAAAGAATTGCTTGTCATCAATTGAAAGTGCACCATACACTGCAACTTTTTGATGCAGTCCAATGTATGGAATCATTATAGATTTCCTTTGATAGATCAGTATTTACATCACGGTGTTGCGTCATGAATAAAGAAAGATTTGTTTTGACTAGAATAATAAATCTCTTGTGTTTTAGGAATCCAATCTTGTTTTGTGTACGGCGTTGCCATCTGTATACTGCCTTACTGTCTTCTCTGTTAATGTATATTCTTCTGGCACATTTAGGGATCCTATTGTATATCTGCATCATCTTGTTGAGTGATGTTATATGCAACGTTGCATTGGTTTTATGGAATATGTGTTGATATAATTTTGACAGAGTGATCTGCAAATTAGATATCTCATTCATTATGCGGCCAATCTTTCTGCGTTGTATTTTTGAATGCTTACCATTACGAGAAAGATCCCTGAAGACGTTCATGCTGGCCTCGTTGAATCTTGATATTCATTTGCCTACTCATTCTGAACAACACATAGTATGTTGGCAATCTCCTCATACATCACCTTTTTTCCAATACCATGTGAACTATAATCATTCATCTACTGATTAGAATATTTTTTTCCTTGTCACATATTTTTTTAAATTTTTTATGTTTGGGTTATTCATGTCATACATGAACTGAGATGATCCTTATACTCAGAGTTTTACAAAATTTGATACATGAATGAGTTTTTTCTCGTCAGTCTAGTCTGATTCTGCGAATCACACTAGCAAAAATCTAACATATGATAAGAGGTAATTTTATATGGAAATATTTTTTCTACTCTGCAAACTGTAAATATATACGGATGACAATGAAGGCATGTTACAAGAATTCCTGAAGTACAAATTATTCATTTACTTGTTAATCAAACACATAACAACACCAACAGAATCAAGATCATACCAACTATGTCTAGATGATTTGATGGTTTTTTAAATTATCATGCATAGTTTTTTTAGACATCCTGTCTCCTTTCTTCCATTTCATTTGCATTCTCGCTCGTATTTTCTTGAATAGTCTTTTGATCTCTGGTATTGCGTAAATTCTTTAGATTTCATTGGTATTTTTGAGGCATATCGTTTAAAAGTTTTTTGATTTGATGTGCTACTGATCTATAAGCTTTTTGTTATTTTTAGAGGTGAGTTTATGGGCAACATTGATTTCTTCTCATTATGCAAATTTTTATATCTCATGCCAAAGAAGATAATCCCATAGTCTACCAAATATTGAAAATGCTAGACGATAATCAAATTCGTCATTGGCAGGATCTAACTCGAATAGATGTAAGTAGTTCTATTAACAAAGAGATAAACGATGCAATTAGTTCTTCTAGTCATTTTTTATTAATATGGTCAAAAAATGCAAATAAATCAACGTTTGTTCAAAAAGAATATAATTCAGCTATTACTCCAGATTATGATTATAAATTAAAGAAAATAATTATAAGATTAGATGATACTCGTCTACCTGCATTATTGGCTGATTTACGATATTATAGAATTAGTTCTGATGAATTAGAAAAAACTATGCATGAGATAATTTTTGACATTAAGAAACTAGATAATGAAGATGAAAGACAAAAGAAATTTGATGATTATCTAGATGAAAAATTTGACAATATTTTTATTGCAGATCACGAATACAGCACATCATATGCATTAAAAAATATAGATAACAAAACATATCATGAAAACATGCTAAGTTGGGAAGATGTTTTAAATGAGGAAGGAAATTGAAAAAAAGAAATAGATACAAGAGAGTAAAAGGATTGTTTGGTGAATATGAAGAAATTCCAGAAGAATGGGGCTTTTCAATTTTAAATAAACTAACTTTACATAATGATCAGAGTTCCATCCGAATGGGTCCATTTGGAAGTAGTCTAAAAAAACATGAATTATTAGATGAAGGAAAAATTAAAACAATCTGGATTGAAAATATTGTAAATAATGAATTTTCATGGGAATATCAGAAATATATCTCTGAAGAAAAATATAAACAACTTGGAAATTTCACAGTAAAACCAAATGATCTTCTTATTACAATGATGGGAACTTTGGGAAGAGTAGCTATAGTTCCAAAAGACATCGATATTGCCATAATCTCGTCACATCTTCTAAAAATTACATTAGATAATGACAAAATGATTTCAGAATATTTGTATTATTTCTTAAAATCAAATTTTGCATTTCGACAGATTACAAAAGAATCTAGAGGGATGGTAATGGGAGGTTTGAATACAAAAATTATTAAAAATCTATGGATAATTATTCCAACAATTCTAGAACAACAAAAAATTGCATCAATTCTTTCTAATGTTGACGCATTGATACAAAATACACAACAAGTTGTGGATAAAGCTGGACGATTAAAGAAAGGATTGATGCAAGAATTATTGATAAAAGGAATAAAACATGACCAATTTAAGAAAATAAAAGGATTATTTGGTAAAGAGATAGAGATTCCTGAAGATTGGGAGATCAAGAAAATTAATGAAATAGGAGAGATAATAACTGGTAATACTCCATCAACAGATAACCAAGAATATTATGGTAATGAATATTTGTGGGTTAGCCCATCAGATATAAATCAACAAAAATTTATTGATAATACTAATTCAAAATTATCCCGTAAAGGATTCGAAGTTTGTAGAAGTATACCTAAATATGCGGTTTTAATTGTTTGTATTGGTTCGACTATAGGAAAAATTGTAATAGCATCCAAACAAATGTCAACTAACCAACAAATTAATTCAATAATTTGTAAGCAATTTGATCCAGAATTTGTGTATTATCAAATACTAAAAAATAATAAATTAATCAAAAACATATCTAATCAAGCTGCAGTTCCAATTTTAAACAAAACAGATTTTGGCATAATTAAAATCATTATACCCACTAATTATGAAGAACAAACCAAAATTGCATCAATCCTGTCAGGAGTTGACGCATACATTCAAAAAAATCAAGAATACAAGAAACATCTGGAACTTCTAAAGAAAGGATTAATGCAAAAATTACTAACTGGTAAAATACGTGTAAAAGTATGACTTTGGGAATGTGCCTAGAATGGAAAGATCATCAAAATTCAGAACAAGACTGATTCCTATGCCTAGAATGCCAGTTGTATCCTTGGGGGAGCCACAAAACGGGTATTAGGTATAAAATACCCCTTTCCTCACTTGACGATTAGTGGATAGAATAAAGCGACTCTCATTTGAGGTTCTAGTAGATCACAAATCCAAGTTTGGCGAGGACTTTGCTGATAACAAAAAGGCACTTGATCTGATATCGATAATCCGTTCAAAGGGATTAAAAAATGAGGTTGCAGGATATATTACAAAATTTATCAAAAACGAGATTCGTGAGGAGAAGACCAAGCAGGCAAGAATTGAGGCGGCAAAATCTGAGCAGCAGTTTGAGGAACCATCTGAGGCAGAACTCGGAAATGATGTACCTCAAGAGGCAGATAAAGTGACAACAGATGATAATACAGATCAAGCAGTATCTGACATCCCTGATATTACAGAGCCTGCCACAGCAGACACAGCTCAAACAGTACCTGATATCCCTGAGACTGTAGAACCTGCCACAGCAGACACAGCTCAAACAGTATCTGAGACTGCAGAACCTGTCACTGAGAATCCATCCGAACCAGTCAAAGAACCTGAATCATAAATTAAATATTATTTCCCAATCTCAAACTAGACATGTTTACTGTAAAATTTGTAGGCGGCGCAAAAAAATCATTCCCATCAGAGTATCTAAATATTGATCAGCCAGAGATGACAATACAAGAATTAATCACACTATTACCGGATCTAAAGCCTGCTGACACTCCCAAGCTTGACACAGATAACATCCTAATTGCAATTAATGGGGCTGACTCGTCTGCGATGGATGGCAGGTCCACAAAGATAAGGAAGGACGATATTGTAAGTATCATACCGCTTATTCATGGAGGCGCATCAAAGAGGATTACATTTGAACTCTCAAAAAAAATCATACAGGCAGTTCAAATCAAAGGTCAAAAATCAACGACCGTAAAATTCATCGATGAGCTGAGACAGAGACACCCCAGAGTCCGACTACAGGCAGTATCAAGTGACTTTATTCTAAACCGCTATCACCTAAAAAAGATCATCTCCATATCCTTAGAGTCGGAGAAAAATGACATCCTGCTCTCAAAGAAACTTGAGATTGACATCCTGATGAGGTTTGCCCTGACTGCGCAGATCTCAAGTGCGATAAAGAATGCCGGAATAAAGCCCAAAACAGACTTTATCATAATTGCAATAGGCAGCAAACGATATCTGGATTCTTTATACCGTGAACTGATGCCCCTCTCTACCATCATGACTCTAAATAATCATGAATCCCTAAAGAGGCACTTCAAAATAACAAAAAGACACATTGACTCGGTCCACTCAAAAGATCCGCTAGCCGACATACTAGTCGAAAAGGCAGCCGTACTATTCTGAGATGCTTCGCTTGGTCTTTTCAGTGCTCAGTATGTCTGATTTTCTCAGAATCGACACCCCCGTCTTGTTGCCTAGAATCTCAACTAGTAGCACCTTGTCTGGAAAGTCCAGGGACACCTTGTTCTTTATCTTACCTGCTACCCTTGTGATTATCTCCCTGCTTGATAAATCAGAGTTCCTCTTCTCGACTGATATCTTATACTCCTCACCCTCCAAAATCTGACCTGACAGCTCTCCTGCGCTCTCCTCTATCTCCTCGACTTTTGACTCGATGACCCTCTGTATGGGTATGACCCTTTTGCAGTATCTCACACTCCACGGCTCATCAAGGAGCATCTCTTTCATCCTCCTTACGACCTCTATCGGGTCAAGGCTTGTCTTGACAGTCAGGATTCCAGACATGCTAGTAATCGTCACCTCGGCATCCGGATCCCCAAACTCTCCCAGGATATCCACAAGCTCATCCTCTGTCTCAGGTTCAAGGTGTCTGGGGCAGGTAACTATAAGATTCATGATTGTAAAATCTCCTCTTTGGTTAAAGAGCCTTTGCGGATTAGATTGATCCCCCCGTTATCGATCTCAATTATCGTTGATTCCCCCTTGCCTGCAATGGTTCCGCCATCCACAAAGACATCATAGCTCTGCAGACTCTTTAGGCAATCCTCCGGATTCGTATGTGGCAATCCTCCGGAGACATTTGCGCTGGTCCCGACAAGAAAGTCACACCTTCTTAACAGTTCTAGCGTGCACCTGTGGTCCGGGATTCTGATTGCTATCTTGTCTGTCAGATTCAGTGATTCCTTGATCTTTTCATCTGTAACCTTTAGAATTATTGTCAGTGGCCCTGGCCAGAATCTCTCAACGATCCTTTTGGCAAGTTCATTAAACTCTGCTATTCTTTGAGCAGCCTCCACTGAATGCGTTAAAACTGGAAGCGGCTTTGATGCATCCCTTGACTTGATCCTGTATACCTTCTCCACTGCCACTCTATTGTATGGGTCGCACCCTATCCCATAGACCGTATCTGTTGGAAAGACTGCTACTCCGCCCTGGCTGATTATCTGGGATGCCTTCTCTATTCCCTCCCCATCACAACTTACCTTCAACGCATTGGAATGATCCCTTTCTTTAATTACCATTTACATTTGAAAAAGTTTTTAACAGTTCTGATCATTGAAAGGTATGTCATCTGTAAATTACGAGGATAACGACTTTGAGGATGACTTTGATGACAATCTAGATGAGGACTAGATGTTCAACCCAAAGCTGTCTGCAAAGTTTGTAAACGTATAGTATGCCTGCAGGAACTCCCTGCCGTTCTCGCTGATCTTGTACTTGTTTGAGCCCTGGGTGTCATTTTTTTCCAAGAGTCCCTGCGACACCAGGGTCTTTAGTATGCTTGAGATTCTAGAATGCGGAATGTTGGCTTTTCGGATTAGATATGTAACTGATGCCCCGTTCTCGTCTTGAAGGTCATCCCTTGTTGTAGCTAGAATATCCCCAATTATCTTCATGTGTGTCCTGTATTCGGCCATTTGTACTATTGGTAATTACTCTAATTTCTATGATAGCTCATTGATATTTTCCAATATACAAAAAAGATAAAAGAATTTGACTAGTTCGTGATTTCTTATGGTTTTGAGCCTGACAGGCAGTCATCTCATGTCATCATCGAACTTTATCCTCGTTAACGGCACCTTGCTTACGGGGATGAACAATGCTACCAGTCCTGCGATCTTGATAATTATTGATGCCGAATACAGGATTGATCCCGGGAATACAAACGAGTACCATCCGACAAATTCACCCAATGCCAACAGTCCCAGTCCCACTGCAACTGAGATTGCCCCCCTGTTCCTGTTTTCAAAGTATGAGAGCATCGTCTCAATTGCACCGTATGCCAGCAGGATAAATGACACGGACCGGAAGATGTGTTCGAGCTGGACAGAGGAGACTAAAAACAGTGGAACTATTCCTACTGATCTAAAGTAGCTGGATTTTGGAAAGAATGATTTAATGCTGTGTGAAAATGCGATAAAGAAATATCCGACTGTCTGAATTGCGATTCCCAGTGTCTGAATCCCCCTTTGGGTGTTTCCTATCTTTGTAAAATCATCTATCATATAGCCGGACCATATGACAAAAAAGCCCAAGCTGATTGAAAAGAATGCGATCGTCAGTCTAAACAGTGTCGGACTTCCCGTGTTCCTAAACCCGACATATGACATTATGCCTATTGCAAGTCCTACCAGGAACCCCACCATGTTTAGGATGTTCTCTAACCAAAAGTCCAATGATAACTAGAACTGCGTTTAACTAATTATTTTAACCTGATGAATCATTACACTATCTTGTTAATCCCATTCATCCAGCGAACCTGCAGTTTGGCCTTCAGTACTACTTGCATAGTCCCCCAGGATATCAGAGTACTTTGCCTCATTGTGGGCAACAAATTTTACGTATTCCCCGTAACTCATGTCAAGGTCGCAAGAGCCGCATTTGACTTCTGAATAGTCCATTGCCAGCTCTGCGTTCTCTTTGCATTTTGGGCATTTTATCTTCATGTCTGTATGTCTCTATGATAATTATTATTGTTTTACATTCCAGCGTCGAATTTCCTGCCTTTTGAGGCCTATCTTGTTTTCCCTGCAAGTGAATCAGGTGGGGAATTCCATTTCAGGATATATCGCAAGTCTAAAAAAACATGATAAACCAATTCCTCTCCCAATTGATGAGGAAACTGTGGAAATACATGTCTAAACTGTCCATTATTTCGACAAGATCCTTTTTATTATATCTCAGGCCACTGGGATTAGCGTTTGACTAGCTTAACATTTCACGGAGGAGTAAATGACATTGGCGGGAACAAGTTTCTAGTCCAAGACAAGGACACAACCCTGTTTATGGACTTTGGAATGTCTTTTACAGAGGAGGGAAGATTCTTTTCACAGTTCATGAGGGCCAGAGGCTCCAACGCCCTAGCTGACATGTTCGAACTTGGAATCCTGCCCAAAATCAAGGGCATGTATCGCCGAGACTATGCCAAGCACGTGGGATTCGGAGGCGATGAGGAGACGGCAATTGACGGGATTCTGCTTACACACGCGCATGTTGATCACTGCGCATACATTCCGTATCTCCGCCCCGACATTCCGATTTACTGCTCTGAGGAGTCAAAACTGATCATGCAAAACTTTGATGATACGGGAATCAACCAGCAGTACCTTACCCTCAAGGAAAAGTTCAAAGTCTATCAGAACAACAAGGGTGACATCAGCCGAGCAACCGGTGAAAAGGTAATGATTCCTCGAACAATCAAAACGTTTCAATCTGGAAAAGAATTCTCCATAAATTCAGTCAGGGTGGAACCACTGCCAGTTGATCACTCGATAGCTGGAGTACATGCATTTATCCTGCATACCTCTGAGGGCTCCATTGGGAACACTGCCGATCTGAGATTTCACGGCAGACGAAGCAAGGATACAGAAAGGTTTGTTGAGAGATGCGGCGAATCCTCACTTGACCTCTTGTTGTGCGAGGGAACCCGGATTAACTTGTCAGATTCCAAGACCGAGTATGACGTGGAGACCATCGTTACTGATATTGTAAACAAGACGGCAGGACTTGCAATCTGTGGTTATCCAATCAGGGATTTGGACAGACTGTTGTCATTTTACGAGTCAGCAAAGCAGTCCAACCGTGATTTAGTGATAGACCTAAAGCAGGCGTATCTACTCAAACTGTTTTCTGAATCCGAGAATCTGAGAGGGCACTATCCTGCACCAACTGATGCAAACATCAAGGTGTACATTCCAAGGGGCTCATGGGGACTGATTGACAAGGACCTGGAAAGATTCTCAGAGAAGCAGTTACAGATAGATTATGCCAAATGGCAGAGAGAGTTTTTGGATTATCCAAACAGAGTGGATTACAGGGACATCAAGGCAAACCAGAAGAACTTTCTCTTCTTCTGCAGTGACTTTAAGTTGCAGGACCTCATAGACATCAAGCCTGATGAGGGGGCCACATACATCCGCTCGCTGACTGAGCCCTTTGATGCGGAGATGGAACTAAAAGAGGAGCAGGTAAGAAACTGGTTTGTCCACTTTGGCATCATAAAAAGAGACCAGGACTGGCACCAGGTGCATGTTTCAGGTCACGGGGACGGCCCCCAGATCAAGAGGGTCATTGACGGGTCCAATGCCAAAAGACTGGTCCCAATCCATACCAAGCATGAAGGGTATCATAAAAGGCTGCATGGTAACGTGGTATCTGTGAATCAGCATGACTCCATAAACCTGTGATTGGAGCAGGCATTCAAGAAAAGATAAAAGGAGTTTGATATCTCCAGTTTTTATGAGTCGTACCTGTACCAAATGTAAAGGTTCAATCCCTGATAATGAGGAACTGGGAATTGTTGCAGCAAAGTACCCCACATGCAACAAGTGCTGGGCAGAGTGGAAAGAGTACCAAATCATGGTGATGAATGAGATGAAGCTTGACATGTCCATGATGGATCACAGAAAACTGCTAAAAAAGCATGAAAAGATCTTTGTCGGTGTGCTATCCCCGGAAGGCGAGGTTATTGATTATACCGATGAGGATAACAGAAAGCCTGACGAGCCTGCAGGCCTCTAAAAATTCAGGTGCGTTTTAGCATTCTCTGGTATAACCATCATCATTCGTCTCTTCAAGTTCTCATCCAGATTGTTTACTATCTTTTTAATGGTGCTGGCAAGAATCTCCCGCTCGTCCTTCTCCAACGTGAGAAATATCTCCAAAATGCCATCCACGTGAAAGGTGATCAACTTTTGCGGGGACTGTGCAACCTGTATGATATATGCCGAGAACAGTCCCTCCCTCTGCTCCTCAGGCAATGTCGTCAGAATTTTCAGCCACGTCTTGAATAGCTTGGCAAAGTTTGGAAATGGAATTGTCGGACCAGCCTCCAGTGCATTGTTAATCACCTCGGTCTTTTCTGATTCTGATAGCGAAAAGAACTCTATCATTCTTTTTTTAAGAATCGGGTTTCTCAAAAAGTCCGGCAGATTTGCCAGATTGATAATTATGTTTCCTGCAAAGTTCTTGCTAGCCATCATATTGGACCTGTCGTCGCTAAATATAAAATCATAGATAAATTGCTCTTTGATGAATGTAGGATAAATTTATCATTTATTTTAAAAGAATCTTATCTTCATAATGATTCGACACAAGATGATGCATTGGAAATTTTTTCTATACTTCTGGATAGTGAAAATCATATTATTCGAGAAAAAATTATCTTTTTCTTACTTGCAACATTAGAAGATGAAACAAGTTAGATGTAAAGAAATTTACTGATAAGATTAAACTCATTTGGATAAAATATCTAAAGAAATCGATAGAGATGAATGGAATCTTCAAATTATAGCAGAATTGGTAAAATTTTTAGAAAAAAACTGGATACATATTCTACAAAAATCTGTTGAATATTTAGAAAAAATAGTTAAATCCAATGAAAAATATTTAGAATTTAATTCACGGATTGTAGATAGTACGACTGTAATTTTGAATGGATTATTTCGTGATGAGAATTTAAGCATTAAAAATAAACAAATTTGTTTAGATATTCTTGATAAATTTGCTATGGTTGGTTGGCCTTTGATCCCTGATTTACTTAGTAGCATGGAAAGATCTGATTAATTCGATTAATGATTTTTGATTATATCCGTATCATCCACATCTAATTATAATAATTTGAATCAGATTCAAGATAGCTCTTTAACTCACGTCTAGTACCTGCGAAAATTCGATCATTTTCTATGTTACTTTTAAAATCTTGATGTACTCTAATTCCTTCTTTTTCTAATTGATCTTTTTTATCTTTAGTAATTGTTGTATAAAGTATCAAGTTTGCATTTATTTTTTTAGTATACCTTTCTTTGATTTTAGATTGTTTTCTCTTTATCTGTTTGATTGTTTCTTGAATCTTATGTAACTGCATTTTACACTCAAAATGTTCAATTTTATCATTTGATTCACAAAAACAATCAATTTGTTCACCATTAACTATGTGATCACATAGCACTGTTTCAAATTCCTCTTTATCGAGTATCCATTTGTATACGAGATATTCTAAGAGTTTTCCTCTCATTTTCATCAAAGATTTATTCATTTTCTCATATATTTTGCGACTTTGTTCATGATCCATGGGAATTCCTTTATCTGCAAGAAATTTTGCAAATATTTCATTTTCAAAAATATGTTCTTCTGTTTCTATTGCATTTTTTTCTTTGTGATATTTTATCTCCTTCATGCACATTTGGTGATGATGCCCACCATTTCCAGAATAGTCTGTAGCACAATCGTAGAATATTAACCAACCCGATCCATCTGACATAGCTCCATATGCTTCAACTTTAATCCCAAAACTGTAATTATGACCATTTTTTATTCTACCTGCGGGATGTTTAAAAATTTTCACTGTGATTTTACTATCTTTATCTTCTTCTCTTGTTCTATCAACTAGCCCTCTTAACATGGAGACAAATGAAAATGCTCCATTGAAACTAAATATTCGTCCAGCATTTAGTACACTAATTGGATACCATGTTAATTCACTATCAATTCTTTCTTTCATTGATTCTTCATCTGTTTTTGTCATGTAAGGTGCGTCTTCTACTTCATCTGTTATGAGATTTTGGAATAATTTTTTATCAAATCCTTCTAATTTTAAAAATCCTTCGTCTAGTACTCCTATTCTACCAATTTTTGCTTCCAATGGATGAATTATTTCAGAACGCACTTTGAAAAAAAATTGATCTATAGTTCTCCATTTATCGTGAATTTTATTCAATTCCTCTCTTAGAATTATTTCTTTTTTTGATTTTTGATGTTCTTCAATATCTGATTCTTCAATATCTGATTCTTCAATATCTGATTCTTCAATATCTGATTCTTCAATATCTGATTCTTCAATATCTGATTCTTCAATATCTGATTCTTCAATATCTGATTCTTCAATATCTGATTCTTCAATATCTGATTCTTCAATATCTGATTCTTCATAATTATTAATGTTGATTGTTTTATTTTCAAAACAGACTTTATCTGATCTGTGTAAATCTTTAACACATGAATCTTGAAACTTTGTTGGACCAAGTAAACAAAACCATAGATATTCTAATGCGTATCTATATCCGTTAAACACCGTATTTAGATATTCGGGGCTTTTATCTGGTTCAAAAATTGATGCAAGTTTAGCCGCACGTGGTATGCCAAAGTTTGTATCAATTAAAAACAGATATGCATTGAATTGAGTCACAGATGAAATTGACTCTTCTTTTGAAATTGTTTTATTTGGTTTTAGATTCTGTTCACGTAAAATTTCATATATCTGTATGAGTTCAGATGGTTTTTGATTTTTGATTTCTTCAAAAGTTTTTGCTTCTCTAATCTTTCTGCTTTGCTTCCAAATATTTTTCAACACAATAGTTTTTTCACAACTATTTGGAATATTGTTTATTGCCATGCCTAGAAAATCTGCACGTACTAATTTTTCATCATCTTTTAATGAAAATGGATCATCTGGTATTAGTTGAGCAATGAAATATCTAAGAGATACTGTAAGTATGTATTTATATCCTTCCAGAAATTCTTGCTGTTCGTTAATTTTATGGTGAGTAGAAAGCCATCTTTGAAAATTTTCTGTTTTTGATAAAATTCTTAATATTTCCAAAAAAGCAAACACATGATCATTATCTGATTTAGTATATTTATTCTCCATTTTAATTCTCCATCAAACTTTTATTTCACTAGCTATACACAGCAATATATTATTATCGGTAATTTCAAGATGGATTGTATGAAATTCTTATAATTTTCTATCTAGTCCGTCCTTCACATGATTGAGTTTTTTAGAAAATCTAAATTTATGCTTGAATTTTTTACTGTGAGTGTATATCTTTTTTGCATTAAGAAATTCTTTTATGATTACAGTATAATGCATGCTTGTGAGATTCCTATTCAAATTCTCTATGTTATCCAAATATTCTCTTATAGTGACAAACAAAAGTTCATGGGATCAGATCTAATTGTTTACCTTAAGCAAAGGTAGTAATGACAAGGACAAACTTTTGATTATGACTATGGGTATAATTAACATAATAATTTCATACAAATTTTTGTAGCTAAAAAAGCAAACCTGTCAATATCTCTGTAAAGATAAATTTGTATTCATACCTCATCAAATCCTGATTATACAACATGATATCTTATCACAATCTTGATGATGTGTCAAAAAATCATGGAAAATCTACAGCTTAAATAAACGAGATGGAGACTCACCAACATGACATCCACTGTGGTCGTTGGCGGATTCTTTGGGGATGAGGGAAAGGGAAAGATCATCTCATACCTGGCAGTCAAGGACAACCCGGAGATAATCGTACGCGGCGGTGCAGGTCCGAATGCCGGCCACACGATAAGGGATGGGGACAGGGTATACAAGGTAAGGATGCTACCAAGCGGATTCCTAAACAAGAATGCAAGGGTGATGATTGGACCAGGAGTCGTAGTGAATCCTGATGTACTGAATAAAGAGATTAAAGATTTTGAGGTTACTGGCCGCTCATTTATTGACAAGCACTGCGGAATTATTGAAGAGTCCCATCTGAGCAGGGATTCAAAGGGGGATCTAAAAGAAAAGATTGGCAGCACCGGCTCTGGCACGGGTCCTGCAAATGCAGACCGCGCAATGAGGGTGTTAAAGCTGGCAAAGGACTTTGATTCACTATCTGACTTGATCGTCGATGTACCATTGGAGGTCAACTCTACACTTGATGCAGGCAAGAATGTCCTGATAGAGGGCACACAAGGAACCTTTCTCTCCCTATGGCACGGGACGTATCCGTTTGTAACCTCAAAGGATGTTACGGCATCCGGAATATGTGCCGATGTCGGCCTCGGACCTACAAAGGTTGACGAGGTGATAGTAGTCTTCAAGTCATATGTGACGCGTGTAGGCACAGGACCACTTGAGAAGGAGCTCTCACTTGAGGATGCAAAAAAGAGGGGATGGTCCGAGTTTGGTACAGTTACTGGCAGGCAGAGAAGGGCTGCAGACTTTGACTTTGATCTGGCCAGGCGTGCAATCATGCTCAATGGCGCAACTCAGATCTCAATAACAAAACTCGATGTGCTGTTTGCTGACTGCGCAGGCAAGACATCCTATGAAGAACTCTCTGATGAGGCAAAGGCATTTGTCGCAAACATCGAGAGGGAATTAAACACGCCTGTCACCATTATTGGAACGGGCCCTGCAGTCAATGATGTCATTGATAGAAGACGCTAGGCTCGTCTGTCTTGGATAAGTTTAATTTGATATCCTGTATCTAATCCCTGTGGACAAGCTACAAATCACTGACAAACTACCGCGCTACGTTCAGGTCAGTTCCACCTTGGAGTTTACCAGGCTTGTCTGCGCACTAGAGCGCGCCCCGCGCGTATCATTTCTGCATGATTACAACGGAAAAAAGATTCTATCTGTACAGATGGACATACTAAAAGAGAAACCAATTGTATATTACACACCACTTGAGAATCACGGCCACTATCTCTGCTATGGACTAAAGGGAGGAAAGGAGGAATCAGAGATTGTAAACACCACCTCTGATGCCAGTAAATTGTACTCGCCCATAGTCAGAATAAAGTCACTTCCAAAGACACTTCAACCAGGCAACGGCACCGTTGATAGGTACCAGCCAATCGAGTTGGAGGACATGTCAAGTCTTACAAAGCTCACCTGGGGTCTTGAGGAGATTCCGTTTCCACTGTTTCTGTTCCCGCGCGGTGACAAGTGGTTGATTGGCGTCTTTATGACCTTTAACGACGAGGGAACGTCCTACTTTTGCCATGTGGTGTTAAATTCGGATCCGCAAAAGCCATTTTTAAAATTCTCAACTGCAAACGGAACCCAGCCGACATTTGTCGGGAATCCGTCTGAACACGGCTATTCTTATATCAAAATAATAAAATTAAAAGAGACCCATCCGCTAGTAGATTATGGCCACCTTCAAAACTAGACTCTCCAAGATATCAAAGGCAAATGGCAGGGTCATCCTTGCCAACGATTACGACTCGTCTGTAAAAAACCTCGAATCAAAGACGATCCAAAATATCGTACTATTACATCCGTACCTCTGTGGCATCAAGCTGAACTTTCACCTGCTACTGCCACTTGGTAGAGAAGAGATCCGAAAAATCAACAAAACCGCACACAGGTACGGCCTGCAGACGATTGCAGACATCAAGCTAAACGACATTGGAAATACAAACAGGGTGACTGCTGAACACCTGTGGGATCTGGGATTTGATGCAGTCATTGCAAATCCGATCATGGGACTTGAAAGTCTGAAAAATCTGACAAAATCTGCACACAAAAATAGCAAGGGCGTGATCACCCTGTGCCACATGAGCGCACCAGAAGCCAAACTATCCTATGACATGCAGGTTGTGATGGGCAAAAGGCAGCATCTGTACCAGCTGTTCCTTGACTGGGCCCTGACTGCCAAGGTCGATGGGATCGTCGTGGGCGCGACATTTCCGGAAATCATACGGTACTGCTCTAAAAAGGCAGGCAAAAGCTTGGGCATCTTCTCGCCGGGAGTCGGCACGCAGGGCGGTAGTGCAAGTGAGGTGATATCATCTGGGACAAATTATCTGATAGTTGGCAGAACGATACTGCACTCCAAAGACCCGGCAGATACTGCCAGAGAACTGCAGTTACAGAGTCTTGCCAAGTAGTGCATGTGCCTTTCTCAGAATCCTCTTTGCGTTATCAAACGTGGTCCTCTCCATCGCAGTGTCATAGTCTGCCCATGCATAGTCTAGGTGTTCATCTGAGATCTTTACATTTTTGGTATTTGTCTGGGCCAGAAAGAATACCACCTTCTTGTGAATCAACTCCCCCTGGTGTTGAAAATCATACTTTATCCACTCTTCAAACCCTTCTTCAAACGTGACATCCGTAATTCCTGTCTCCTCTCCTGTCTCCCTTACTGCCGTCTGATGGAATGTCTCGCCCTTTTCCATCTTGCCCTTTACAAAGTCCCAGTGTCCTGAAGGATAGTGCAAAAGCAGAAACAGATTTTTTGCACCCTCTCTTCTAAACAGTATGATTCCTGCAGATGTCTCCCTGATCATTTTCCCAGTCTCCTCTTTCTTTCCTGGTATGTCCTGATTGCCCTCATTAAATCTATTTTTCTAAACTCGGGCCAAAAGATATCCATAAAGACCAGCTCGCTGTAGGCACTCTGCCACATCAGAAACCCACTCAACCTCTTCTCCCCTGAAGTCCTCAGTACCATGTCCGGTGATGACTGCGGCAGGTGTGAGGTGTACAGGTTTGACTCTATCTCCTTCTTGCTTATATCTTTGACATCAAGTGATCCGTCCTTTATCTTCTGGCCAATCTTCTTTACTGCATCAACTAGCTCGTTCTGTCCGCCATATGCCAGTGCAATGTTTAGAAA
The DNA here is from genome assembly GCA_965206745.1 of Candidatus Nitrosopumilus sp. Taxonomy (GTDB): domain Archaea; phylum Thermoproteota; class Nitrososphaeria; order Nitrososphaerales; family Nitrosopumilaceae; genus Nitrosopumilus. Next base: position 549,994 of record OZ242220.1, read on the forward strand.
GTGATTGTCGTAGTCCTTTGTTGCATCATCTAACTTTTTCAAGATTTGCTTGATTGACTCTGGGAGCAGCTCTATCCTTCCAATCCCCTTTACCCTCATCTTGCTTCTGTGTATTCTGGGGTCTGTAAACAATTTCTCCAGCCTCATCTGGATCAGCTCGTATAGCTGTCCGAGCTCCTCATTGTCTCGATTGAGATTCTCTGCTGAAAGCGCATACAGGGTGACAATCTTGATGTCAAACTCCTCGCACCAGTCAAGAAGATTCTCTACTGCATCTGCCCCCTTCCAGTGCCCGCTCTTTGGCACTGAGAGCTGCCTCTTTGCCCACCTCCTGTTGCCGTCTAGAATCAGGGCAACATGGTTTGGAATATCGCCGTTTTTAATCTCATTTTCGAGCCTCTTGCCGTATATCTTGTAGAGGCCTGAGAGCTGAAAGGCCAGATCCTTAAACTTGCCCAACTGCCTGCCTCTGAATCATACCTGTAAGAGATATCTGTTTTTTATAAATCCGATTCATCTTCAGACTAGTCAGAAATCATCTCTTGATCCTTGCCCTTTCTGTATTTTTTAAAGAGGATGGTAGCTGATACCAGGGTCACTGCCAGTCCTCCCAACAGCGGAGGAATAAGGGTAAGGGAGGTCTCGTCATGAATCATTATGTTGGTAAACTGCTGTACTGTCGGGTATAGTGCAGCAAGGACGATTATCCTCAGGATATCGCTGATCTGCCTTGGGATTCCGCCCATCCAGTTGCTCAGCAGTGTTCCTGCAAATATTGCGCCAAGGCCAATCCACAGAATCGGCAGCACGCCGGATATGAACTGTCCAACAATCATCTTGTCTGTAATTATTGCGACAAGCTCTGGGTTTGATCCTACCAGTTCGGGATTCACCGCACTAATGCCGGCAGGAATTGATGAGAGGACAATTAGTACACCTGCAACCATCGTAAACATTCTGATAAAGCCCATCGGCGTCGGCTTTGACCAGCTTGACCATGCCCTATCTATGTCAAATGCCCTGATCAAAAATGCGCCACCCAGGATACTTACAAGCACTGCAAATATCTCTGCAGTATATCCAAACACGGTTGCCACCCCGCCAATCAGCAAAAGAATTCCTGGAACGCCTAAAAAGAACTTTGAATACTTTGAATCATATGCCAGCATCTTGAGATATTTCCCAAAGACTGCGTAAGAGTACTCTACACTGCGACTCACCTTCATTACCACGCGCTGTACTGATACGACGGGAAGCACGTTTTGAATTACCGGAATGACACTCTCGTCATCCTCACCATCAGATACAATGACTGCACCGTTTGCAGAAAATCCCTCCAGAACCTTTCTTGTCTCTGCTAGAATCTTCTCGTCTGCCTGAACACCCCTGTCCTTGACACCTGCAACTGTTACGACCTCAACCTGATATCCCTTGCTGATAAGGTCCTCATACGTCTTGATTGCAGCAAAGATGGAATTTGAATCTGCATCCTCGGGATCCTCTAGAGCCAGCCTCTGGGCCGCCTCGATGCATGCGTCCCTGCCGACAACTGGCGTGACTATGCCTGCCTTGTCCCCGACGTCGTTGTCCCTGTCAATACATATTACAAGCAGCTTGCTGGCAGCTGATGCGTTGACATCCTTTTCTACCTTGCCGGTTCTCTGAGACATTGTAGTTTCTTTTGCATGAATTGCTTTTTAATGATTTCCAACTAGTATGAATAGTAAAACTCGGTTTTGAGGCTAGCCCGGTCTTGACTCGTCTGAATTCCTGGCATGCTCTGCGGACTCTGACTTTAGCATCTCTATCTTTTGTATAGTCTCATCCATCTTTTCTGTATCCCCGCCCTCAATCATGTTGGCTAAAACCTTGGTCTCTATGATGTACGAGTTGAACGTTCTCATGGCATCCATGTAGCTGATATAGCTTGGCTGCCATTGCTCAGACGGCTTTGATGTCACAAACTCGCCTATCTGCGCAGTCATCTGGCCTGTTGTGATTTCAGTTATTTCAATATAGTCTTGCGGTGAGATGGTACCTGCCCTCAGACTGTCATATTCGATCTCAATTGACTCCTCTAGGACCTCGTGGATATTTTTTACGCCATCCAGATAATTCTCATAGTCAGATACGACAAAGGTCGTCTGGACATTCTGGGGAACTATCCACAGCACAAAGCTTGCACCTGTGATTGCAGCCAAGATTATTGCAGTCACTGCTATGCCTCTCTTTGATGCCATTTTGTAATTTTACTGACAGGGTGTTTATAACTGATAATAATCGGTCAAATTCTGATTTTTTCAAGAAATATCGTAAAAAACATGATTTCTTATAATACTGTGCATGTTTTTTTAAAAAATATTGGATTTTTTTTGTAAATATTCATTTAATGGATATTCTGGTGCCTGAAAAAATTTACGCACATCTAGCCTATAGTGAAATATTTTTTACAGCCTCTGCCTAAATACCACAAAGTTTGACAAATTTTGTAATGGTTCAAGCATATTGCGTAAAATGTAGAGAAAAACGGGATATTAAAGATCCTCAAGAAACTACGCTAAAGAACGGACGCCCTGCAGTAAAAGGCACGTGTCCAACATGTGGTACTAACGTCTTCCGTATCGGAAAGATAGACTAGTCTTGCACAAGGCCCACACGATTTCTCTTTTTCAAAAACCAATATAGGGTCTGTCATGCACCGTTTTTTGATGACTAAATCCGATTATCAGTTCCTTCTCAAACGCATACAGGACAAGCTTGGCGATACTGGCACAAAGTCCCAGACCCGGTTTGAACTGCCAATAGTGGATGTCATGTGGGAGGGCCAAAAGACATTTTTAAGAAATTTCTCAGAGTTTCCCAAGATTTTACGCAGGGATCCCGACAAGGTCTTGCAGTACCTCTCAAAAGAGTTTGCAGTTCCGGCAGAACGGCTAGGTGACAAGGCAATGTTTGTCGGCAGGCGAGCCCCTGATGACTTTACACGCCTGTTTCAGATTTACGTAAAGGACTATCTGGAGTGTACGACATGCAAAAGTCCGGACACAAAGATCTTCAAGGAGAACCGGATCTCATTTCTGGTCTGTGAGGCCTGCGGTGCAAAGTCCACTTTGAAGGGTAAATATGCGTGATGCCCTTTTCAGTGCGAACTTCCAGCTATCAAAACGAGTCAATGCTGAACATATGTGATGCTGATCTGTTGGGCAAGAAGATCACGCAAGGAGAGTTAACCATGCACATCAGCGAGGGCTATTACGGCCAGAGGTTTGTAGAAGAAGACGAGGCCGAGATGCTCCTAAAGAACTCGTCTATAATCAACATTGCAGGGGAGAAGGCCGTCTCCCTGTCACTAAAGCTGGGACTAGGTTCCAAGGATGCCATAAAGACTGTCTCTGGCGTTCCGTTTCTGATAATCTTTAACGCATAGTCTGACTATCATGAATGCTCTTTTGAATTCCGACTCCAAGCCCTTTTATCTGACAGAGGAGCATCTCCTCTATTGACTGACATAATCAGTAAAAAATTGGAATCCAAGCTAGATGACAAGCTAGACTCAAAACGGAGACGCTCCCCACTAGAGGACGGATTCAAGAAGGGCAAAGTAGTCAACGAGGTTCTAGACAAGCCAACTGTCATGACACTTTACAAGATGATCACAGATCACGTTATAGCTTATGTCAACGGTTCTGTAAGTGCGGGAAAGGAGTCGGTTCTTTTCTGGGGCGTTGATGGTGATGATGCCAGTGTCGCCTTGAAGATTTACCTGGTAAGCACTGCAAATTTCAAAAAACGTGAGCCCTACATCACCGGGGATCCAAGATTCTCCCACCTCAAAAAGGGCACAAAGAATCTTGTCTACCTGTGGGCAAAAAAGGAGTATCGAAACTTGACCCAGTGCTATGAGGCAGGAATCCCTGTTCCAAGGCCGCTTTATGTCACAAACAACGTGCTTGCCATGGAGTTTATCGGTGACGGCGGAGCCCCTGCAAGATCACTGTTAACCTCGGAGGTCGATGAGGATGACTATCTTCAGGCCATATCCATTTTACAAGACATGTACAAAAAGGCAAAGCTGGTCCATGGTGACTATTCCGAATATAACATCTTCAAGACGGAAAAAGGACTGGTCGTCTTTGATCTGGGTTCCGGAGTTGATATCAGACATCCAAACGCACAAGAGTTTCTCAAACGTGATATTAATAATATCGGAAGGTTCTTCAATAAAAGAGGAGTTGCTGTTGAAGATTCAGAGAAGATACTTGGAGACATTGTAAGATGAGCTTTGAGAAGCTGCTCCGCATCCCAAATGATCGGATTGCCGTGTTAATTGGCAAGTCCGGAATTATAAAGTCCGATATTGAACAGGCATGTCACGTCTCCCTGGAGATCGACGGCGATACAGGCGAGGTCATTATCCGGACACAGGGGGACGTTGAAAAGATACAGCCGTTCAAAGCCATGGAGATTGTCACTGCAATAGGGCGAGGATTCTCCCCTGAGAATGCCATGACCCTGCTAAAGGGCCAGAACGCATTGCATGTGATAGATCTTCGGGAGTTTGCAGGAAAGTCAAATGCCAATGTTGAAAGGATAAAAGGGAGGATTATTGGAGAGGGTGGTAGGGCAAGACGAAACATGGAAAATCTTAGTGGTACTCATATCTCAGTTTATGGAAAGACCGTATCAGTTATTGGCGACTCAAGCAAGCTGCGTCTGGCAGTGGATGCCATCTCCTCGATCTCAAGTGGAAGCATGCACGGTGCAGTTTATACAAAGTTGGAGGCAGCCAACCGCAAGGTAAAGCAGGAAAAGATGCAATTATGGGAAGATCAAGATGTCTTCTATTAATGAAAAATTCAACCAGATCTCACCAAGTGAATTCTTTTACAGCAATCGTGACTTGGCAGGATTCAGCAATCCAACAAGATCCCTTTACACTGCAGTCAGGGAGTTTGTCGAAAATGCCCTTGATGCATGTGACCAGAAGGGAATTCTCCCAAGCGTCCACCTGATCATCGAGGCAGTCGACCCTGAAAAGCCGGATCCCAAGCCGTACATACTGACTGTAAGGGATAATGGTCCGGGAATAGATGCCGAGCACATTCCGCTTGCATTTGGAACCGTGCTTTATGGTTCCAAGTTCGGACTCAAGCAGGCAAGGGGGATGTTCGGACTCGGGGCAACCATGGCAATCCTTTATGGACAGATCACCATCAACAAGCCTGTAACGGTAAAGAGTTCAGTTGACGGCATCACGCAAGACACCTTTGAGCTACTACTTGACATTCAAAAGAACAAGCCTGTAATTGTAAAGCACACAACCAAGGACGTCTCAAGGAAGGGACTCAGTGTAAGCATCTATCTGCAGGGAGACTATTCAAAGGCGGGAAACAAGATAAGGGACTATGTCTATGAGACATCGCTGATCACCCCGTATGCCTCAATTACCTTTGATGATCCAAAGGGGCAGAAATTCAGCCATCCAAGGTTTGTAAAGGATATTCCTCCGCCACCTACCATCATCCGCCCGCATCCGCACGGGATAGACGTGGAGCGAATCCGAAGGATGATAGTGGAATCGCAGTTTGAGATTCCAAACATCGATGATGCAATGATTGAAAAGGTCCGAAAGGATCTGGGACTGTCGGCAAAGAATCTTGGCTTTAATGCAATCATGGATAAGGCAAAGAAAAAGTGGAAGACGCTTCCGCGACAGGTAAGGGTGGTGATTGCACTGATGTCGTTTTTGAAGATGGATTTTGAAAAGCTAAACAAGATAAAGATTGAGGATATCGACATGACAAACAAGAAACTCTTCTACTGGGACTTTGGCGACTCGCAGTCAAAGTCTGTCGACATGGATCCGGAAAGCCAGTACTACAAGCAGCTAACAAACACCGTACAGGGTGAGCCACTGACAACGTTTCTCACAAAGAGATTCCAGAGGATTGGGCCTACCACTGCAGTAAAGTTTGCAAATTTTGCAGGATTCAAGCCAGAAAAGAGAATGGGAACCCTCTCAAACCAGGAACTGGTCAACCTCAGTGACTCTCTTCAGAGATTCGAAGATTTCATGGCACCTGATTCCACATGTCTTGCCCCATTAGGCGAGGTGCCGCTGGAGAAGGGAATCAAAAAGTTCTTCAATCCCGACTTTACTGCCGTAGTCCAGCGTCCTGCATCGGCATATTCTGGATTCCCGTTCATCATTGAGATGGGCATCGCATATGGCGGGGATATAAAGTCCGGAGGTCCGCATGTCTACAGGTATGCCAACAGGATTCCGCTACTATACGATGAGGGAAGTGACGTCGTACTCAAGGTAGTCAATGAGACTGACTGGGGACGGTACAAGGTAAAGGGGGATCCTCCGTTTATCATAGTGTCACACATCTGCTCCACTAGGATCCCGTACAAGACTGCAGGAAAGGAGAATGTTGCAGACAGGCCGGAAATTGAGCGGGAGCTCAGATTGGGACTGCAGTTTTTGTCTCGAAAGCTGGCAGCATACATGTCAAAGCGTGGCCAGGCCGATATGGCAAAAAAGAGGGCAAACCTTTATGCAAAGTATATACCGCTGATTGCAGAGTTTTGCACAGAGCTTGCCGGAAAAAAGAAACAGCCTAATTACAAAAAGATTCTTGAAGACAATGCAGTTGAGCCAAAACCGACAGATAGTACCGTTGAACCAAAGCCCGCAGATGGTACCGTTGAACAAAAACCCGCAGAGGGCAGTACCGGAGAACCAGTAGGGGAGAACTAGATTGACTGCAACCAAGAAAGAGCAAACCAGAATCAAGGAGCGAAGCAAAAAGGCTGATCTGAAACAAAAGAACATCCTTGAGATGCTCAAAAGCCACGGCGCAAAGATATATGACGAACTAGACAACGGACAGTTTCCAAAATTCTCCATTCCAAGCAGATCCGTAAACAATATTGTCTATGACAAAAAGCTCAGGCAGTACATTCTTGGGAGCAATGCCGCAATCAGAAGCTCGAGAAACTCTGCACAACTGAGATCCTTTACCCAGCTGATGTGGCTGGCATTCTTTGCAAACAGGCTGACACATGAGAAGAAATCATCCACTCTGAGGGATGTCTACTATTCATCGCAGGCATTTGCAATCGAGTTTGAAGACCAGTCAGAGTCTGACAATATCATTGTAGACTTGGAGGCTGTAACCTCCAAACCAAGGGAGGACTTTCACATATTTCCTGAAGAGCGAAGCTCCATCTTTGGGGATTTGAACATAGAGTATACCATACCCGGATATGAGGGAAAGACCATGAACCTCTCAAACCATCCTGACGGGTATTCCATAGGTCCGAGTCTGACTACTGCCGAACTAGTTGATACCAGTGCGGAGATTGTTATTGCAATTGAAAAGGGCGGCCTATTCACCAGGTTTGTAGAGGAACAGATTGACAAGAAATTCAAGTCCATCATTATCAATACGGGGGGACAGGCACCGCGTTCAACTAGAACCCTGCTAAAGAGGCTGCACGAGGAGATGAAGCTGCCTGTGATAGTTCTGACTGACGGGGATGTGTACGGGGAGCACATTGCGATGGTCATAAAGTCCGGCTCTGCCAATGCTGCGCACCTGCGGGAACTGACAGTCCCTGATGCAAAGTGGGTGGGCGTGTGGGCTACAGACATTGAAAAATACAAGCTGCCAACGATCCCAATGACCGAGTCTGACATCAAGCGATGCCATGATCTGAAAAAGGATCCCAGGTATCAGGATGGAATTTGGAAGAAGGAGCTTGACGTGTTTCTGAGATTAAAGAGAAAGGCAGAGCTTGAGGCCTTTTCAAAATACGGCCTGACTAACATCACTGACAAGTATCTGCCACAAAAGCTAGAGTTGGCAAAGAGTCTCTGATTATTTTATCCTCAGCGTCAATACGCCGTTTCTATATTTGAAATCAAATATCTGCATCTCATTGGAGCCGGCTATTGGAATCTCCTTTGAAAATCCGGACGTGCCACGAATGTATAATATTCCGTCTATCAGCCTGACTGCAATCTTGTCCTCAGGACCTGGAACCTCTGCGACAAAAACAAACTCTTCCTCCCCCTTGATTAAATCATAGACCCAGTTCTTTGTCTCCTGTTCCCTGGATTTGGTGTATGTTGGTTTTTGATCCTTTGCCATCTTTTTTAGGATTCTGACCCAGTAAAACATTGTAAGTGCTGCTGCGCCAATCAGGATAAAACTGACAAATCCTGTATCTGCCCTGTCGGTCATGATGTAGATTATTCCCAAGAACAAGATGACGGCTATGGGAATTACAAAATTTAATGACTGCTCATTTGAGTATGCTCCCTTGTAACTAGCCAAACAGTAAATATTACTGCCTGCCAAATATAAAGCCTCTTTGGTATTGCAGAAATTATCCTCACTTTTGGTTTAATTATCCAAATAGCTGCCAGATGTTTTAGATTCCTATCCTTCCAGATTATCCACTATTTCCTCTAGCTGTGCCTTGATCTCCTTCTCAGTCTTCTTTGCAATCTCTTCGATATCTTCCGTGGATTTGTTGATGTTGGTACACTGTCTCTTGATTTTACGCAAATCTTCAATCTTTTGTCGAATCTCTGATGTCTTTGCAAGGATCAATTCAGCATCAAGCTTCTTCTCCTTGGTGCTCTCTGATCGTAATTTTGCCCTGGCCCATTTGTAAGCAATGTGGATTATCTCCCCATCCATTATCTCCTCTTCGTCATTTTCAACGGCACAAACTAGATGATTTCCATCATATTCATTGAACCATCCAACGGTATCTGGAAGTGAATTTTTATTTTTTGCCACAAAAATGGCATAATCTGCCCCTCTGTTCTCCATGGAATCTTTTAGCTCCCTGTGGATGTCCTTCTCTGAAATTCTGTTCATGTTTTTCATTTCAAAGACAATCTTCTTTCCGATATCGCCTAGTGTCAAAACAAAATCCCCCTTTTTTGAGCCAGTTATCTTGCCTGGAATAGTACCTGTTTCCTCTAATCTGTCTGAATGAACTCTTGCAATCCATTGCAGTTTCTCTGCACACTGCTCTTCAAAGACTAGTCCTTTCTTCGTGCCCCGCTCTTCTGCTTCTTTGACTGCTTCGTTTATTCCAATCTTTTCTCTAATTTTATCCAGGTTTTCATCCAGATCCTTTCTGAGAATGTATAGCGGGCTTCCCTCACGATTAGGATTGAACAGTTCTTTGATGACCTTTCCGTCTTCTCCAAAATGATCTCTTACAACTTGAGAAAACTGTCCTCTTTCCCCAAATACCCCATCTAATTTTTTGGAAAAGTCTGAATCCAAGTTATCAAATGCCTTTTCAACATAATCTATGTTTTCAGACGCCCCGATTGACCTTGTTACAGATATTCCAACCTTTAGCAGATTCAACAATTTTTCTTCTAGATCTTCTGACTCGTTCAAATTTTGAAAATATGACACAATATCGCTGTCATGAATCTGAAAGTCTTTGAGGTATAACCCGTCCTCAGTTGATCTGATTTTGTCTTGTTGTTCAGAGGTCACTAGTGTAACAGATTTTTGATATCCTCTATTTATAGGATCTTTGGATTATCAAAATGAAAATACCTCCTCATGGAAATCCCCTTGCTAATTTGATACTATGGGAAATAATCTTCATCTATCTTTTTTAATTCCATTTTGGACTCTGGGGAAAAACCCACATTATATTCAAACATTAATTCTGCCAATTTTTTTCCATTAATTAGGATGATTCTGCTAGATGTCTCTTGAACGAATTTCTTCGTTTCCTGAGAAAAATCTGATGTCGTCAGGAAGATTCCTTTTTTAGATTTTTTGGCATCTAAAGAACCTGCAAAATCTCGAATCGCACTACCTGGTACGGTTCCTTGGTATCTTTTTGCTTGAAGTAAAATTTGTTCTAATCCTAGTTTATCTCCATAAATCACTCCATCAATACCCTCGTCTCCGCTTTTTCCAGTAACTGTACCGCTTCCATAGCCCATTTTTTGAATCAAGTTAACAACCAATTGTTCAAAAAAATCAAATGTGTTTTCTTTTACTTTATCTAAAATTTCTGATTCTACTTCCTGTCTATATTTCTTATAACCCAAACTCAATAAATCTTCTGGAGATGCATCTTCATCTGATATTAAAGAGATTACATCATCTTTACTATCTTCTTTCATTTTGTTAAAAAATTCAGAATATTTTGGAATTCCCATCAAATATTTCCTGTCCATCTGTTCTGGATTCTTTTCTAAAATTTCTTTTCCACTAGAGGTAATTTTGATTGTTTTATCTGCAAGTTTTTCAATCAAATCAGCTTTCTTCAAGTCAAATATGGCCCATCCTATTCTACTATCTATGATGGTTTGACTGCCACTTGGTTTGAGTAATTTTCTTTCTTCTTCAGTTAATTTGAAGTGTTGATATACTATCTCTTTAATCTCTTTCATTGGTTTTGGTGTTTTATCTTTTAGAGTTTGAAGAATTGGTAATGTTATCTCATGATATTTTGGAAGAATCAAATATTTTACTGTCTCCTCTGCATCACAAATTGATACATAATCCAATCTGGAACGTTTTTGATATTCTGGTTCTGCACCAATTCCTCATTAAACATTGACTCTTTTGATATTTCATCCATTACTTATCTATTTTGTAATCGTAAATATGGAATACCTGAACCTGACTGTACCTCGGGGCCTGACCAACGTCAAATGTAGAACCTGATCTTTGGTTTTTATTACCATTTTTGAAATTCCCGATATTGTCTGATGACAAGCAATCAAAACTCTCAATCCGTGAAATTGCACTAAGGGGAACCCTCATTGCTGCAATCATTACCATTCCATCTGTCATAGCGTTTGTCTCTGCCTGGCTGATACTGGAGAATCTGGTCTATGCTGCAGTATTGGGGGCAATAGTTCATTTTATTGCCATGGGATTCTCCCTGAGAATCTCCAGAAAAATCCTGGTCAAAAAATAGCACATAGATCATGTTTTATGTTGTACAGTCCAGTTCAAAACTAATGTCCTACTTGGGAATTGAGCACGATCTCGTCTCTGAAATCCGCCTGAACTCCCTTCAGGCCAAGGTCTTTCTGCTGGTGACATGTTCTGGCAGAATGTCCCCTGAAAAAATTGCCGAGAAACTGGGGATCCCAGTTGATGATGCAAGGGAGACATCAAGGGACCTCATGGCACTTGGCGCATTTATTGACATCACAGCAGAAGAGTTTGAGGCCATGCATCCCAGGTTCACTGCGGTAAACATGTACAGGAAGATGTGTGAGCGGGAGAATGTTGAATTTAAGCAGAACAAGGCAGTCGATAACATTGGGGTGGTCTTGGAAAAACCCTACGATGATGCAAGGACTAAATAATGCTAAAACTCGGCAAAGAGCATTGAGCATTGATACTGAGACATGCAAGCATCAGCCAGTATATTTTGGCGTGGTAAACATCAACGTTGATGAGAGGACCATCGGGTCAGTTGACGTATGGCGATGCGGGGCCTGCAAGAAAAAATTCTGCGAGGAAAAGCAGCTTGGAATCGAGGAGATTGCAGAGACAGTAGGGATGCCAAAGATTGATGCAGATGCAAAATGGGCAGTAACTGTGTGCAGACTGCAGCAGGGAAAATACAAATGGAAACTGGTGAAAATAAAGGAGACAGGGGAGATAAAGCACGAGTGTCTTGAAGAAAAAGTGGTTCCCCTTGTGATTAACGATTTTAAGGTAAAAGATGACCAGCATTGGAGCTTTTTAATTGATGAGAATGTCAACAGGGCCGTAGAAATCTAGTCTTTGAAATGGAACTCCAAGTTCACATCAACAATATTCGTGGAAGCCAGATGGCAGCCAAGATAACTGGCAATTTCACAATTGACGGAAACGACTTTCGCTTTACGGCCATTGCCTTTGGCAGGATAGGCGGGCAGAACATCGGGGCAAAACTATCCCAGACCACTGAGGAGGAGCTGGCAAAGCTAGGCTATGATGTTGACAAGGTCATAGATATGCTTCAGAGGAACCTGCTTGAAGGGGACTTGACGCTTCCAGAGGGACTTGACAAAGAGTCCTTTGTAGATGACTAGAATTCTGCCTCTTCTAGTGCCTTTGCACACGAACAGCCTCTAGTTTTGGGAATCATATCTATTAACTCTGCAAGCATTCTCTTTGTCTTCTCCACGTTCCTTGAAAGTGTCCCAATTACCTCCTTGGCTGTCACCGGCTTTTCTGCCCATACATCATAGTCTGTCACTGTGGATACTGATGCATAGCACATCTGTGCCTCCCTTGCCAGCTGGCATTCTGGGACTAGTGTCATTCCGATGATATCAGCCCCAGTGGTCTTGTAGAATTTTGACTCGGCCTTTGTAGAGAACCGCGGACCCTCTATGCACACATATGTGCAGTCCCTGTGAATGTGCAAATCCTGCTTTTGAGCTGTCTGGAGAATTGATGACTGTAACTCTGGACAGAACGGTTCTGCCACTGAGATGTGTATGACTCTGCCCTCCTCTGAAAATGTTCCGTCTCGGGACTTTGTAAAGTCTATGAACTGTGTGGGTAATGCAAAGTGTCCTGGTTCCAGCTCTTCTTTTAGGCTTCCCACTGCTGATGGGGCGATGATTCTTGTAACTCCCAACTCTTTGAATGCCCAGATGTTTGCCCTGAAGTTAATCTTGTGCGGTGGTATCGTGTGCTTTTTTCCGTGTCTGGCAAGAAATGCAATCTTTCTTCCCTTGAAGGTACCGACTGTGATGGTATCAGAAGGCTTCCCATAGGGGGTATCAACGTCAATCTCTTGGGCATTCTCAAGCAGACCTGAATCATAAATTCCGGTTCCGCCAAAAATCCCTATCTCGATATCCTTTTCCATCAGTACTTTACCAGTGATTTACACTTGTATTTGGCCAGCCCCTTGATTCCTTTCAGATCGGCCAGTTCTATTATAAATGCAAATCCCGTGATCTCTCCTCCCACCTTCTCAACTAGTTTTGCAGATGCCTTTGCCGTACCTCCCGTGGCAAGCAGGTCATCACAAATTAGCACCTTTTCTCCCTCCTTGATGCTGTCTTTTTGGATCTCTATGGTGTCCTTTCCATACTCTATGGTATATGCCAGTTTTGCAGTCTTTCCGGGCAATTTGCCTGCCTTCCTTATCATCACCATGCCCTTGTTGTACCTTGAGGCTAGAACAGAGGCTAGGATGAATCCCCTTGACTCGATTCCGGCAAAGACATCGATGTCATTTGGATGAAAGTATTTTGAGAACTCGTCGGCAACATATGACAATGCCGACGGATCCCTTAGAATCGGGCCAAAGTCTCTAAATAAGATTCCTTTTTTGGGGAAATTCGGATGATCTGCTATCTTGTTTTTTAGGTTCATGATGTCTTCCCCAACTAGGTAAGATAAAATTGTTTGATATTATGTGATCTCAAATGTCGTCTCTGCCGAACTCGACGAATCGGCAGTCTTGATGGTATATGTTCCCGGACTGATATCCTTTGGAATCTTCCATGGCAGCTCAATTACACCCTCCTTTGATGCTTGGAATGCAAGTTCCTCTATGACCTTTCCATCTACTGCCACGATCTCAATCTGGACTGTGTTTGCAGCCCCTATAACATGAATGGTGATAAAGTCGCTGACCTTGTCGAGTTTTGGCTTGTATATTGCTGAGACTGTCATTCCGTCTGATACTGTGCTGCCTAGTACCTCTATCTTTACATTGTCAAAGGTTGATCCGCTCTTTGCGTTGATCGTCCATATTCCTGGGGTCGCCTCTGATGGAATCCTGAATGTGTCCTCAGAGATCTTTTTATTTTTATCTGAGAATGTCTCTTTAACCTTGATGACATTTCCATTAGGATCAGTCATGGTTATTGTGATCAGGACGTTGGGTCCGGTTTCACCCAAAATCAATACCTGGTCTCCTGGACGGTATTCTATCTTTGTCGTATTGATGTCAATCTCGCGTGAACCTGCCCCTAGACCTACCGTGAAGATCTCTCTGCTTTGGGCACTGCCTTTGTTGACTATTACATGGTATATCCCTGATCCATATCCTGTCAGATCTATGGAATGTGAAGCGCGGCCATTAAGTTGCAGCGTGATTGATGTCGCATTGGCAACTGGCTTGTCAGAAGGATTCAAAATTAACAGGCTGACAATCTCTGATGGCTCCCCTGACAGGCTTACTATTGCCGTCTCCCCTCCCTTGTAATTCAACTTGTCTAATTCCACGCCGACAGGAATTACTGGTAATTGTCCGAGTCCCACGTAAATGACCTCCTTTAGGTCTCCCTGTGTCGCAGTTAGCTTGTATGTTCCTTCTGGCATGTTGTGAGTTATTGGGAATTCAAATGTTACATGGCCTAAATCATCTGTCTTTTTGATATCTGATGCCGCCTCGTTTCCAAGCGGATCCTCTAGTGCTATCTCAATTGATTTGTTTGGCAATGCCGTACCGTTAAACCTCATGGTTTCTCCCGGATCAAATCTTATTGTAGTCGAGGATATGGTGATCATTTTATCTGTTCCAACGGTCCAGCCAACTTGTATGCTTTCCCTGCCGTCAGAAATCACTGCACTGTATGTGCCAAATGGCGTATCTGGTGCCACTAGTATCGGCTCATCCACTTTCCAATCGCCTTTGTTGTTTATCTCAGCTGGCCTTGTATTGATCACCTCTCCATCCGGGGTGGTGATATCTACAGTTATCGCACCATTTGGATTTCCGGTTCCTGATACCTCCAAGTATGACCCTCTGTAAACCATATCTGGAATTCCTTTAACCGTTAGTGGGATGCTATCAGACGATGGAATTCTGTTAACATTTTCTCCTATTCTGATGCTCATCTTCTTCTCTTCTCCGTCTGATGCCCTGATCTTTAAATCTGCTCTGTCTGCCTTTTGATCATCTGGAATCTCAACTGTTTCCATAAAGTGGCCATTCTCATCTGTCTCAAAGGTGTCTATTTTTTTTGAATCAATGTAAAACTCCAACTCTTGCAATGGCCCAAAGTTGCTTCCTGTCACCCTGATTGACGAGCCTACATTTGGTTTCTCTGGAACTATTCTAAATACCGATTCATTAGTCATGCTGTTTTCAGGATCCATTGGTGTTGGATCCGGTTTTGGGTCTGGCTTTGGATCAGGTTTTGGATCCGGCTGTTGATTTTTACCTGTTGATGATAACTCTTTTGCAATAGCTGTTCCGGTACCGACCAGTGCATCTTTGCTGTCAAGTGCCTTCCAATTGATTTGGGCATTTGACTTGTCTGTCTTTACTCCAAACTTTACTGATTCCCCGGGCTTGATGGATTCTGATGCTGTAAAGACAACGACACCTAGGGGATTCTTCTCACCTGTCCATCCTTTTTCAGTTTTAAATGATTCTATATTAAAATCGGATCCGACCCAGATTCTTAAAGTATTGACTTGTCCTGTTGAATCGTTTGATAACTCCAATATTGACGTCTCCTCTAGGGAGATGCTTGAAATTGATGCTTCCTGACCATAAACATTTGATGTAAGTAAGGCAATCGAGAACAATAATGCGACTGAAAGGAAAATTCCTCTCATAGAGGATCTATTCATGTAACTCAATCTTCATCTCTCTCACTTAAAGTATTCTTCACTTTTCTATTTCTCAATTTAGTATCCATCATGGGTAAAGTTATTAAATCTCAAGGCTTGGCCCTTTGAAATTTGTCCAAGTCTGATTTTGCAACTGCATTTTGATATTGTCTGATCCGCTCGGCAATTAGCCTATATAGTGACCTGAATTGATCCTTTGTTTTGTCTGATAGGAAATCTGTCTCCTCAAGGGTTATCTTCTCACAGATGTACCTGGTTATCTCCTCATTGTCAAACTCTTCCCAGTCCTCCTCCCTGTGTTCCTGCCATATCTTTCTTAGCTTCTCCAAAATCCCCTTTCCCTCCTTTGATGTGACCTCTTGGGGTGTGATGTTTGAAAAACCCTCATGCCTTAACTTTATCTCATAAGTCTGATTTACCGGATACAGATAATCCTCGAGATCTATATAGTCCTCAATTGATTCGAGCTTTTTCCCTTCATGTTCAAAGAATATGGTCTGAATGGATGAAAATTCATTTGACTCTAGCTGAGATGAGATCTGTTTTGACTCCTCAGAGTTATCTAGCAGAACAAATGTTCTATACCCGTGGTTCCTGTAAAAGATTGCCAAAGGCAGAACTGAATTTTTGTTATAGGCTGCAACCACGTTAAGTGGGTTCATTGAGATGTTTGGATCTTGCAGGAATTTGTCAAAGGCATTAAGATACATGGAATCAGACATTGTCTCGACTATGATGATTGGTCTGGAGTTTGTACCTATCTCCCTATCCACGATTGATTCTACCTGACCTCTACACAGGCCATACAGGATTGGCGTTAATGTTTTGTCATCTGCATTCCAATAATCATAAAAGATCCTGCTGAGATGTTTTCTCTTGTCTAGTTCTACAACCAGCAGGTTGCCTGGTGTATAGTCAAATATCATAAATGGTGAGTGTGTCGCATACAATACCTGGTTTGATCCTGCCAAATTTTTCAACAAATCCGAGATTCCCATCTGCTGTGTCGGATGCAGGTTTCTTGCCGGTTCGTCCAAAAGCAATATTGCCTCTTTCAACTCTGCCCTCTGTGTCTCTGCTGCAAAGTTTACGATAAATGAAAATGTCCACTTGAAGCCTTCTGCCCTTCTGTTTAGCAGGCCCGTGTTTGTGATGGTTCCGTCTCTGTGCACATCAGAAATTATCACACTCATTATGTTTCCTGGGTTGTACCTCAGGTCAACGTGAATCGGATCCCCCTTCCAAGCTGGATTTAGTTTTTTAGTTAGTCTGTTGCTTGCCGCATTGAGAAGCTTGATGCATTTGGAAGGACTTTTTTTTACCTCGTCTAGTTCTTTAATGTCCAGTTCTGCCAAGTAGAACAGGTTTCTTACTGTCTCGGCCTTGTCAAACTCTTCTACAAACTCGATTGAATCTGGACGTTCGCCTCTCTCCTCTCTTAGGTATTCGTTGAGATTGATGTTGCCGTAGATTTTTTTATAATCTGAAAAGTATACGAATCTTGGATGTAATTCTGCTGCAATAAAGTTCTGCAGTGCGGTTTTATCACTCTCACCCCTTAGAAGATTTGAAAATTGGTTTTCAGGACTTTTATAGATCTTGCCCCACTCTTCTATCACCTTTGGTTCTTGTATGGCTATTACGTGAAATTGATTGCTAAACTCTGCCATCTGAGCATCAAAAGTTTCCTGATTCTTGGGGGCATCTTCTTCAAAGATTTTTGTATCCACTTGTATCCTTAGATGGTTTGGTATGGTGTCCAAAAATCCAAATATTCTCCTTGAAAAGTTTTCCCATGAATTAAGGCCCTTGTTCTCGTTCTCACTAAGTTCGATGTTTTCAAACTCATACTGCACTCTGGGATTTTGGTTCGTTCTAAACAACTTGATCTTTTTAATCTCCGGCAGTCCTGGAAACTTCTCCTTGATGATGCCGACCTCGTTTTCACTCAGGTCAAAATCCCCCTCTGCCAGCCTCATCTCCTCTTTTAGTTCCTCATTCATCTCATCACAGAGATCCAACTCTGAAACTTGCTCGTCCCTGTTTAGCAGGGTCAGTGCTTGAAGGATCGTAGTCTTTCCGCTCTCGTTTCTACCTACAAACGCTGCCAAATCTCCAACCGTAATTTCTCCAGAGTCATGAATGCAACGATATGCCCTGACTCTGAATTTTCTAAGTCGCATCTAGCGATATTTAGTCGGCTACGATTTAACTCATTCGTCAAAACAATTTTCACCTTTGAAATCCTGCTAAATAGATATAAGGGAATTGTGGATTTTAAAACAAAATGGCTACTAAGCAAGTTTTGATTGTATTTGTTTTGCCTGTAATTATATCAGTAATATTTGGTTCAGCAGTATTCTCTGATATTCTTCAAAACCCTGATAGGGAATTAAAGCCCTGGTCAATATCGTCTCCTCAGGCAGCTCCTGCTAGTAGCACTTTGATTGAGATTATGGGACTATCTGCACAATATTCCACCTCTGAACCCGTCGAAATTCAAGTAAAAATCTCTGATTCGTCATTTGACTGTGGGGACTTGTACATTACGATATATTCTTTGCCAGACAAGACTCCCGTCACACAAGGCGGATTCTTTGAACAGTGTCTAGAGTCCGGAAATAAAGTTATTCCTATTGGGGATGAATTCTCCAAACTAGTTGATATTCCCGGCTCATATGAAATAACTGCTGAAATGATCTCAAAACAGTTAACGAATATCTCTACCAAAGGAACATTTACTGTTAAATAGGAATGAAATGTTGTTGATAGATAAGGTATTGAATTTAAAAAGCAAGGTGATTTGATGACAAATAAAAAAGATGCTCTAATTGAAGCAGATAAAATCAAGGCAGAGCTCAATAAATTAAAAAAGAAAGTTTCTGCTTTATCAACTACAAAAAAGAGTACGAAAAAATCAGATGCAAAGTCTGTCAAAAAGACTGTAAAAAAATCCGATGAAAAACCTACAAAAAAGAGTACGAAAAAATCAGATGCAAAGTCTGTCAAAAAGACTGTAAAAAAATCCGATGATAAAACTATAAAGAAGACTCTGAAAAAATCTGATGCAAAAACTACAAAGAAATCCGATACAAAGCCTGCAAAAAAATCTAATGAGAAACCTACAAAAAAGAGTACGAAAAAATCAGACGCAAAGTCTACAAAAAAGCCTGCAAAGAAATCAGATGCAAAGTCTACAAAGAAGGGCACAAAGAAAACAGATGCAAAGCCTGCAAAGAAGCCTGTAAAAAAAGCTGTGAAAAAGGTCGTTGTAAAGCCAGTCAAAGTAAAAAAATTAACTAAAAAAGAATTAGAGGAGATTAAAAGAATAGAGGAATTAACCCTTGAGGAGGAATTAGAAGAACAACTATCTGATGAGGAAATTGAAAATTTCCAAATAGAAAAAGTTGACATGGAAAGACTGACAAACAAAGTCTGCGATATTTTAGCCGAGAAGGAGTCCGATGGAATGCTTCAGGGCGAGCTGTGGAAGAAACTCAAACTTACAAACCAGATTGGTTCTCGTTTGGCCTTAAAACTTGAAAGAATGGGTACGATTACTAGGGAGAAACTTCTTGAGAATAATCGCTGGACTTACAAATTAATTTTAAAGAAAACCCCAATCAGTACACAATCAATTGAACGTGCGCCATGTCTGGTTTGTCCTGTGGAACAGAAATGTTCCCTTGACGGTGAGATCAGTCCTACCACTTGCCAACTAATTGAGGATTGGGTAATTGCCGAGATGAAAAAACCTGTGAAGGCCAAATGAAACTAGCAGATGCGCGCAAGGATCACTATCGTAGACTGGCTCATGAACAAGGGTTTCGAAGCAGGGCCGCATTCAAACTACAAGAGTTAAACAAATCATACAGACTCATAGGTCCCGGTTTTAACGTACTGGATCTCGGATGTGCACCGGGAGGCTGGTCCCAGATGGCTATGAAGTTGGTTGGAAATCAGGGCAAGGTAATGGGGGTTGACTTGGCCTATGTTGAAGAAATTTCCGGGGTCCACATCATTAGGGAGAACATTGAAGACGAGCATGTCGTTGATGAGGTGATGTCCTATTTCGGGCGCAAAGTCAACGCCGTAATCTGTGATTTGTCCCCTCAGGTAAGCGGAAATTGGTCCGTTGATCACGCCAAGCAGATTTCATTAAATTACGACTGTACAAAAATTCTAGAGAAGGTCCTAGCGCATAAAGGCAATGCCGTCTTTAAGCTTTTTGATGGTGAATTCTCTATGGAATTTAGGGACTATATCAAGAAGAAATTCGTAAGGGTCAACCTTACAAAACCTGATGCAAGCAGGAAACAAAGCAGTGAGTTGTACCTTGTCTGCCTGGGTTTTATTGGATAGTCCCAAAGATCTCTATTATCTCTGCGATGTTGGCATTGGTTCTAAAGCCTGTCGGATCAAATGCCGTGACGCTGGCCAAAAAGTTGTTTTCCCGCAGGCTTGCAATTGCTTTTTCTAACTTTGGCGGCGATGATTTCATTGTCGATGCAACCTCATCTACTGTAAAATACATTGCTGGCATCTCTGACTCTTCCAGACATTTGCAGAGTATCTTCTCGCATGATTTGTCTGTCTCCAATCTGGAATTCTCCTCTGACATGTTTTCTACAAACTCCCTGTCAAAAATTCTCCCTATCCACAGTGGTCCGCCCACGCTTACTGCTGATCTGCACAGTTCGCATTCCTGCTCCTGTTCTAATGCAGTCTTTCTGTGACCGCACTCTTTGCAATGTAATATGTATCCAATATTCTCCTTTTGATCTGGCCTGTTCCTGACCTTGACGTATGTTCTATAGTAGTGCATCTCGCTTTCAACAAACATTGGAACTATCTCTACTCCTAGCCTTGCAGCTACCGCTCTTAGGGAACCTAGAATCAATCTGATTGCAATCTCATCCCCGTACTCTGTCCTCACTGGGACTCCCCCGTATCTTCTCCTGCATGCGCCCTGAAAGAGGCCATTTAGAACCTGAAGATCCGTGGCTGCAGTTGAGAGTATCCCTCCATGCATCGTTGCCCTGATCCCGCAGTCAAAGAATGCTGCAGGTGAGCCAAACGGATCAATGTCCACAATCGATCCCCGTTCTCCTTTCTTTGAATGATCACTGAAAAACCTGCATGCCTCTTTTTCGGAAAACTCGATATTTTTTATTCCGTTGAGTCCCGCTGAGTGCTGCGCCATTTTGAGGGCAGACGGGTTTAGATCGTTTATCCTGATTTTGTCGATTCCTAGCTCATTTGCAACCCGCAATCCTCTAGCACCAATGCCAGAAAGACCCTCCAGGAAAATTTTTGGACCTTCAAATTTGCCAAGAAATGCAGCGTATGCAATTATCGAAAAATCCCTATTCATTTTTGCCCTTGGATTGAAAAATGCCGGCTTCTTTGGAGGCACTTTCTCCGTGATTGATTTTTTTGGAACAACAAGTTTTGTACTGCCTTCAATTATTTCTTGAAAAATTTCACCCGTAAATTCCAACTGTTTTTCAATCTTTCTTAACGTATAACGGTTTAATACTTGTGTTTTTAGACAAAACTCGTGCAGGTTTGCGGTATTGATGATGCTGGGCGTGGTCCCATGCTGGGTCCCTTGGTGATAGCTGGGGTATTACTGGAGAAAAAAAACATAAAAAAATTAAACGCCTTGGGCGTAAAGGACTCAAAAAGACTTACTCCTAGATCACGCGAGGATCTATACAAAAAGATTATTGAAATCGTGGATGATTACCATATTGCAAAAATCCCTCCCAGATCAATTGATGCTAGTGTAAAGAAGCACCGTCTAAATGATTTGGAGGCAAAATACATGGCAAAGGTCGTCTCAAAACTGAATCCTGATGTCTCCTATGTTGACTCGTGCGATGTCAATCCGGCCAGATTTGGAAGGACAATCTCTGAACTCTCTGAGAATCACAAGATCAGGTCATACCATCGTGCAGATAGCAGATTCGTCGTGGTGTCTGCAGCGTCTATTCTTGCTAAAGTGACTAGGGATAGGGTAATTATGAAGTTAAGGAAGGATCATAATTTGGGCAGCGGATATCCGTCTGATTCCACAACTGTGAAATTCGTCACGAAATATTACAAAAAGAACCGTGAGATGCCTAAATTTGTGCGTAAAAGTTGGAAGCCTGTACAGAGAATAATGGCGTAACTAGTCTTTGAATTTTGCAATCACCATTGCATGGTCTTTGTCATAGGGGTGAAGATCTATGATTTGCAATACATCAAACTTTGGTTTTAGCTTCTCCACTTCTCCATCAACAATTCTTTTTGGCGCTTTTGTGACATCGATACTTCTAGTTTTAATGACTAGAAAAAAGTAACCGCTTTTTTTTAGATACATTTGGCAGTTGTCTATGGCAATCTTTGTTTGATCTGGCTGCGCAATGTCGACATAGACGACATCTACCTTTCCAAATACCGAAAAGTATTCCTTTGGCCTTCTTGCATCTTGCAGAATCGGTATGATGTTTTTTCTGTACGATACGACTCTGTCTAGGAAATCCCTTGCAACTCTGCTTGCATGTTCCACTCCAAAAACTATTCCATTGGGTCCTACAATATCTGATATGTGGCTGACTGTGGTTCCAGTAGATGCCCCCAAGTACAAAATCTTACTTTTGTTTTCAAAAGGAAAATAGTCCAATCCGTTTATTATTGATGCCGCTAACTTACTTCTGAATGGATCCCATAGCCTGTATTCAATTCCTTTCTTGATGATTAATTTTTCCTTGTAAACTTCATTTCCTGGAACCATGTTTTCTGTAGCTAGTTTTTTCTGCCCTTCAGACTTGATCCAAAAAAATGATTGATTATCTTCTTCCAAATTTGCTTCTCTTTTTATTTGAATCTCTTCTTTGACTGCCACCTTCTCTTCTCCTGTCTCCACCATCTCTCCTTCTATTTCCATCATCTCTTCCTTGACTGCCAAAACCACCATCTCTCCTTCTATCTCCACTATCTCTTCTCCTGTCTCCCTCATCTCTTCTTTGACCACCAAAACCACCTTCTCTCCTTCTGTCTCCGCCATCTCTTCCTTGATTACCACCATCTCTCCTTCTGTCTCCGCCATCTCTTCCTTGACCACCAAAACTACCTTCTCTTCTTTGACTGCCACCTTCTCTCCTTCTGTCTCCGCCATCTCTTCTTTGACCACTGCCAAAACCACCATCTCTCCTTCTGTCTCCACCTTCTCTTCTCCTATTCCTGCCATCTCTTCTTTGACTACTATCCCTTCTCCTGTCTCCACCATCCCTTCCTTGACCACCAAAACTGCCTTCCCTTCTAAATGATGGGGGTGGTCTGATGTCCTTCTCTGTGGGATTTTCATATTTTTTGCCTATTTCGTCGACTCTGATGTTGAGCTTTTCAAGCAGAGTCCGGTTTAGTCCCTCGCCATAAACATCGACTCTTGCGGCAATGACTGCCTTTGCAGCTACTGCGCGAGCAATCTTTCCCCTCTGCCATCTCGGCGCTGCATGAACCAGTGCATGCTGGAATAGCAATCCGTGTTTTGGCGGTTGCGAACCCGTCTTGATTGCTCTGAACAATGCTTTTTCAGCTCCCAGAACTTGTATCGTGCTGGCAGGAAGCGATGCCATTTTTTTGAGACTTCCCGCCCTTCCCAACACCCTTGCACCCACTGCCGTACCAAGTATTGCCGAGGTATTTGGCGCAATCTCCTGCATTTGGGCCTCAACGTGCTCCTCTAGCTTTTTGCGTAATTCATGGAAATCCAAAACTTGTTTTGCAATTGATTGCACTATTGACAAATTAATATCCGATATGTCCCCGCCCCTGCTTTTTGATGAAATCAATGACAGCATCTCTACCTTTGATTCTGGAAAGCCTGCTTCTTCAAAGTCTTGTTTGGTTAGCGAGTCCCGTTTTCCTGCAACCACTATCTGTGCATATCCGTTGATGCTGTCAATTATGTTCTCCAACTCTGGGAAATGCAACCCGTACCATTCCCTCAGCCTTGAACTCAGTCCGTTTGCAATCTTGTCAATCTCATCTAGCGAACTGATCGCCTGAATGATGTGAAGATCCGGACTTTCTGAGGTCTCTGTAACTTTGGATGATGACAGTCCCAGTGCAAACTCTCTTAATTTTCCAAGCGTGTCCTGCAGGTTTGAGGCAAAACCCGAATCCACGATAATCTGCGGTTTGTTTGTTTGAATTGCATCTGATTCGGACTCTTCCATCAGATGGCAGTCAATGGAGTATTTTTTCAGAATTGAAAGCAATGATTCGTCACTGACAGAAAACCCCCTCTGAGTTGAGGCCAGATAGTTTACAAGTTCGTTTAATTTTGACTCTTTATTTTTAACTAGGAGATACTCCTTTACCGGGTTTGAGAAAGAAAATGCCTTGTCCAGCTTTCCATCATTGAAAACTGAGATCCCCAGCTCTGTTAAAACTACAGAATACATGAATAGTTGAATCTAAATCACCTTTAAAAAAGGTACCAGAGCCGAGAATCAACTATTATATCCCAAATCAAGATGGTTAATCAACGTGGAACCTAGCATTGCAACTTCCATAGGTCCGATTCGGTTAGATGGTCCTGTAATGCTGGCCTCTGGAATTTTGGGCATATCCTTGGATGTGTTTAACCGACTTTATGCATCAGGTGCCGGTGCAGTCGTTACAAAGTCCCTCAGTACTACTCCCTGGGAGGGATATCCAAACCCCACCATCTTCAGTGTGAAGGGCGGGGGGTGGATAAATGCAGTCGGACTATCAAATCCCGGTGCGGCAAATTTTGCCAAGATGATTGAGCCAAACCAGGACGTCCCAATCGTGGTGAGCTTGGTGGGCTCTGTACCTGAAGACTTTGAGATCATGACAAAGCAGTTTGAGAACTGCAAAGTCACAGCATACGAGTTGAACCTGTCTTGCCCCCATGTTGCCAAGGTCGGCCTGGAGGTCGGCGATGATCCCGGACTGGTCAAAGCAATTGTATCTGCCGTAAAAAGCACCACAAGCGTTCCTGTAATTGCCAAGGTCGGCCTGGGAACCAGCAACTATCTCAATACAGTCAGCACCGCAATAGATTCCGGAATCGATGCCATCACTGCGATTAATACAGTTCGCGCAATGGCAATTGACGCTGAAGTTCAGCGACCCATACTCAGCAACAAGTTTGGGGGGCTGTCTGGTACCCCGATTAAACCGATTGCACTAAGATGTGTCTATGAAATTTCCTCACAACATGATATTCCGATTATTGGATGCGGCGGAATCTCCACGTGGGAGGACGCAGTCGAATTTTTCCTGGCAGGAGCTTCGGCAGTCCAGCTTGGCAGTGCGATAGGTGACAACTGGGTCGGCGTCTTCGATGAGATTAACAAAGGAATATCACATTACATGGAACGAAAAGGTCACTCTACGATAAGGGAGATGGTGGGGCTTGCAAAGAGATCCTAACCATCCCAAGATTGTCACAATTGAAAAGGTAATAGATGAGACGCCCACTGTTAGAACGCTGGTCTTCTCTGATGATGTAATGTCTGGTGTTCTTCCCGGACAGTTTGCAATGGTGTGGATACCCGGTGTCAATGAGTTGCCAATGAGTGTTATGGTCTCAAGGGAGACAGGAAAAGCCGCATTCACTGTTAGAAAACACGGGCCTTCATCCACTGGACTGTTCAATGTTCCAATCGGCGGACAGATAGGAATCCGAGGTCCCTATGGAAACTCTTTTGATCTCAGGGAGGGAAGACTGTTGCTGGTCGGGGGAGGAACCGGACTTGTTCCAATGATGAGGCTGCTCACATTTGTAAAACCCACTGATGATGTAACCGTACTAATGGGTGCAAAATCCAAGGACGAGGTGTTCTTTGAGGATCTGGCAAACGATCTCTTGGCAGACAATGCCCACCGCGTGGTCGTATCAACTGACGATGGAAGTTATGGCCAAAGGGGCTTTGTTACAGACGCGGTTGAGAAATTAGTTGAGCAGACCGGCTTTGATGCCGTGTATGTCTGCGGTCCTGAGATCATGATGTACAAAACCGTCCAGTCTGCACACTCTAGGGGCATCTTCGTCCAGGCAAGTCTTGAGAGGATGATGAAATGCGGCGTGGGAATCTGTGGAAGCTGCTGTGTGGGTGAGGATCTTGCCTGCCGGGACGGGACCGTATTTGATGGGGAACACCTCTCTGCAAACAAGGAATTTGGCCATTTGCATAGAAACAAGGCTGGAATTTTGGAAAACTACTGATTTTGACTAGCAAGGTTTAAACTAAATCATAAAATTGTTTTCATAAAGGTCATGGGCACTCCGAAAATAGTTTTAACAGCTGACAGAACTCTAATGTCTCCTTACAGGGGATTGTCCCTTGCAACCTTCTTTGGATGCGCCCCGGCACTGGACCCCAATCGGGACAAGAACAGCTTTTGGTACAAGATTCTTGGAAACCAGGTGACTCCGAAGATTCTCTTTGATTTTATCTGTAACTGGTCACCTGACATTAACGGTGTGGCAAAGTATGCCCCCTATGGATTAAGAAAGTTGGAGGCCGGTCTGTTACGTGACGGATTCTCACGAAAGGATGTGGTCATTGCACACCCCAATCACATTGAAAAGTTCATTGGCCCTGAAACTGAGGTCATTGGAACCTATGAGATGGATCCCCTTGGCATGGGTCCTGTCACCATGACATTTACTTATGGACGAAAGCAGACCTCTTACGATGAATTTTACAATGCGGAACTGCATCATAGAATCAAAGCTGCAAAGGAGAGAACCGGAAGCAAGGCAAAAGTAATCTCCGGCGCATCTGGAACATGGCAGTACAACTATGATCCTGCAAAGATTGAGGAGTTTGGAATCTATGCGATACTTGAGGGGGAGCTTGGTGGTATAGCACCCGAGATTGACGGCCATGCTGGCAGGTTCTTCAACTATCTGATCAATGGCGACTTTGAAAACATGGACCCCTTTAGAAAGAGAAGCGACTTTAAAGTTAACATTAAAGAGTTTGAAAGAGACGGGAAAAAGATCCATGCACGGTTTGTAAACTTTTGGGACAGGCCGGATCTAGAAGAGATTCCCAACATTGTGGAACCTAGCATGCATGGGATGGTTGAGGTAATGCGCGGCTGTGGCAGGGGCTGCAAGTTCTGCGACGTCACCCTAAGATCCTTGAGATACTACTCACCAGAAAAAGTCAAGGAGGAGATTGAGGTCAACATAAAGAAGGGCGGTTCAACCTCTGCATGGATTCACAGCGATGATATTTTCGTATATGGGATGGATCCTAGGACTGCAAAGGGGATGGAGCCAAACAGGGAGGCATTGGAAGAGCTGTTCACTGCAATCATGTCCACTGGAGTCGAGCATACAAACCCGACCCACGGTACGCTTGCAGGCGCAATAGCCGATGAGAAACTAATTCCCAACCTATCTAAGATTATCAAAGCAGGTCCTGACAACATGATTGGCATTCAAGCCGGTTTTGAGACTGGCAGTCTGAGATTGATTGGCAAGTATGCTGACAGAAAGCTTGCACCATATGATCCGTCTGAATGGCACTGGGTTGTAAAGGAGGGTGTAAAGACCTTGAATCAGGACTATTGGATTCCAGCATTCACGCTGATCATGGGCCTGGACAATGACGAGACCCCTGAGGATTCCTGGGATACTATTAGACTGCTCAGTGAATTGGAGCATGAGCAGCCAGACTCGATGTTTACTGCCACTGCCTTGACCTTTGTCCCAATCGGCCTGCTTGAAAAGTCCGACTTTTTCCATATTGGAAACGAGATGACTCCTGCACAACTGGGGGTTCTTTACAAGACGTGGCAGCACAATTTCAAATACGGCATTCAAAAATTCATGACCAAGACTGGTGCCAAAGGTCCCCAGAGATACTTTTTCAATGCCATAGCCAGGTCACTTGGCGGTGTACCACTTGGTGCAATGGAAAAGTATGCACGCAGAAAGAGCAAGGAGCACGAGAAGGTTATTGAGACTGTCAAGGCCAAATACTGGTAGTCATCCAAATACATAAATTCACTAATTCCTGACTCTAAACCATGGCAACACACGGTTCACTTACCAAGGCAGGCAAGGTGCGGGGACAGACTCCCAAAGTTGAGGGCAGAAAGATTGTCGGTACCAGTTCCAGTGTTGGAAACAAGAGTAACTTTAGGAAACGATTTGTTTTGGGCAGATACCCTGGTCAAAACAAGCCTGGACAAAGAAAGAAGAGACGATAGTACATTTTAGAATATTCTGCATAACCATTATTCCGAGGGATTCCCTCACAGCTGGCATGTGTAGTCCTCTGATAAATTCCTCATATGATGACTCCCAGTTCACATGATTTTGTCCTGTTCATTCCAATCCTAGAGTATTCTGCTCTGGTTACAAATGATGATCTGATCAATGTTTGACTAGAGTCCCTTTGGGTAGTCATCCCCTGTGACGCTAAAAACACCGACTATACAGTTGAATGAAAATACCTGCCAACCAACCTATGAAAGCAAATTCTGTCAAGATATGACCCTTGGTTTTATTTCTTTGAAGATGTGGCTTGCTTTCAAATTCTTGCATGCTTCTCTTACCTTGCTGACTTTATCATGCAGGAATTACAGAATGTATGCCACATTTGCATTCATTTTGTGGATTGATTCTGAATCCTATCCTTTCTCAAACACCATCATCTTTACTGATTTGTGAGAATATATTTTTGATCTCAAGTCTAATGGGTTTAGGATGGTTTTATGCAAAGAGGATGCATGGTAAAAGAATTTTAAAAAACGAAATGACAAACCTTGCAATTAATAAAAAATTACTGTTGTTAATGCAAAAAATCAAAATCAGGCAATGTTTGCAAGTTTAGACAAAAATATTATTAATATATTAGAAAATCAATGAAAATTTGTACATGTTAAAAAAATTATCAGATCTAGATGAATCAATATCACAGGAGACGGAAAAAATATTACAGAGTTTTTAATATGATGCTAGTTCCAGAAATTTTTATGCCAAATTCTAGTGACAATGAACTAATCAATATTCTTGTTGAGAAATATGATGGATTTGAGATATTTTGGTATCATTGGCCCCATGATGGAGATGTTCTTTTAAGACGATTTTTCGGGGAAGAAGATTATGAACCCATAATTCTACTTTATGACGTTGATGGTTCATTTATTGGACTTGTTACAAGACCGCATTGGAAATATCGTGATTATTATCTAAATGATGGATTAGATACTCCTCCTAAAATCTTGTTTGAGAATGAATTTCATCCTCCGTATCCTAGAACTGATGAAAATAATTTGCAGTTCGATGAAAAAATTATAAAAATGATTTCTAGTGATTTAATTCCTATAGTGATTGAATCATCTAGAATTATGGAAAAATTTCGATCTGGAAAAGGTCATAGGACTAATTATAAATTCAAAAAGATGGATGATCCTGTTTCTGTGGCCCAACAATTAATCGATGACTATGATGCTAAATTATGATATAATTAATCATATGATTAATTATATAACTTCAAATACTACAAATGACCAATCACGGTATGGACAAAAATGAAAGAATTTCATTTGCATTACAATACGGATTGCGTGAAGAAGAGACTCTAAAAGAAACAGAACAAATGGTTAAGGATAATATTTTACCAAAGAGTAAAAATGAAATTTTCCGTAGAGGGTTACATGCTTGTAGATATTTGGCTGAAGTTGATGAGAAATTTTTGCTGACGTTACTATCTGAAACATTACACAAATTATCGAAATATTATTTCCCAATGGATCTTAAATTGGCAAAAGACCTGGCATTGACAGTATATGCGATAAAAATATCTAAGCAAGGTGCAGAAAGTGCAGAAATTTTTGAAACTATTGTTCATTCAATTGAAATATTTAATCAAATTCGAACCCAACATTTGAATGCGGAACAAGAAGCAGATCTATGCAAAGAAATAGAAAAGATTGCAATTAGTCTGGATACAATATTCTTGAAACCAAAAATGAAAGAACATGATGCTTGGATTGTGTATCTAAATACATTCAGGCAACTATTATCAGATCAAATTATTTCATTAGATGATTCTGCCAAATTTGAAAAAGCATCAAAAAAACCTAGTGGAAAAATAGATGTTAAATCTAGATCAACAAAATCAAGTGGAGTAAGAACAATGGTTGCAGCTAAACTAAAAAAGCGAACAGTAGGAATAAAATTCAAAGCAAGATCAAAATCTGACAGAACAAAACCCAAAAAAGACAATGCATTACAAGTATGATTTAGAAATAATTTTATTTTGACAATCCAACAACTTCAATACTTTTACCAAGTTATGTCATTAGTTCATCACTTTATTCTCCAAGTTTTGATATTTCTTTACTATGTCTTTGTTCCTTTCTTAATTGCTTTAAAATCCGAGATTGTAAGATGTGGTTCAGCTTGAAGATGCATCTTTTGTTTTTTAGCTGATATTTGATATTGACAAATATTCGTGCAAAATCAATATCCCTGTCTTTACAACTTGGCAGAAATCCTGAAAAAATCCCAATTTTATAGTTGTAATGAAGCCACTAATCTATTGATTCGTGACCCACAACGGTACCCTTATAAAGTACTAGTACCGTACAATACGGTATGGTTGAAGATTTAAAACTAGATAGTTTAGAGGGCGTAGGTCCTGTAACTACAAGAAAATTATCCGATGCAGGTGTACACAACGTCATGGACCTCATCGTTAGGGGTCCTGTTGAAATTGCAGCAATTACTGGAATGGAAAAGGACACTGCTGAAAAAATTGTCAACAAGGCCCGACAACATTTAGTTGAAGGCGGACTGATTGCTAAGGATTTTGTCAGTGCAAGTGAGATTTACAAATACAGACAAAGTATTGGTAAAATTACGACTGGTACTAATTGCCTTGACACACTCTTTGATGGCGGTATTGAAACCCAAGCATTGACTGAAGTTTATGGTGAGTTTGGTTGTGGCAAAACACAATTTGCACATACCATGTCAGTAATGGTTCAAAAAAGCAAGGAAGAAGGCGGACTGGACGGTTCTGTTTTGTACATCGATACTGAAAATACTTTCAGACCTGAAAGAATTGTATCTATTGCTCAAGCACATGATATGGATCCTGAGAAAGTCTTAGATCGTATCATCGTAGCTCGTGCATACAACAGTTCACATCAAGTATTGATTTTGGAAGAAGCCGGACCTGTAATTGAAGAAAACAATGTCAAACTAATTGTTGCAGATTCTGCAGTTGGTCTGTTCCGTGCTGAATATCTTGGCAGGGGAACATTGTCTGTAAGACAACAAAAACTAAACCACTTTGTTCATTTGTTGTCTAGAATTGCAGAAACATACAACTGTGCTGCACTTGCAACCAACCAAGTTATGGCATCACCTGATGTCTTCTTTGGAGATCCAACACGTCCAATCGGTGGAAATGTGGTTGCACATACAAGTACCTATAGGATCTACTTTAAAAAATCCGGCAAGAAAAGAATTGCTAGGATGGTGGATAGTCCTCATCATCCTGAAGAGGAAGTAATCTTTGCTCTAGGTGAAGCAGGCGTAGTTGATCCTGAAGAAGCTGAGAAAAAGACCAAAAAAGTCACTAAAAAAGCAACTGCCAAAAAGACCAAAAAATCCGAGGTAGAAGTCCCAGCAGAAACACCCGAGGTAGAAGCCAAAGTGGAAACACCAGAGGTAGAGACCCCTGCAGTAGATGCCACGGTGGAAACACCAGAGGTAGAAGCCAAAGTGGAAACACCAGAGGTAGAGACCTCTGCAGAAACACCCGTCGAGACCCCGATGGAAACCCCTGAGGTAGAAGCTCCAGCAGAAGTCGAAACTGATAATTTCGATCCTGTGGAAGAGTAAACCCTCTTTCTCCCCCTTTTTCACTCTTTTTGCTTTTCAGTTAAATCATTAAATTATGAAATATTTATCATGAATCTGTTAACACATGACGGATCTTTATCGATTACTTCCAGAAGAGATGGAACAGCTTGTATTGGATATGGGGTATCCACGATATCGGGCAGATCAGATCTTGCTTCCCCTATACTACAAATTTCCAAAAGATCTTGATGACATACCCCAACTTCCGAAAAAATTAAGAGAAGAATTGACTGCCGCAGGATACACCATCGGCTCTGCACAAGAAACCCATCGCGTCACAAGTGATGATGGGGATACGACAAAACTGCTGCTCAACCTTGATAACAGCAAATCTGTGGAATCTGTTCTGATGCAGTATGATCCATCCAAGATTGGAGGCCATCCGCGTTCCACCATCTGTGTCTCTACCCAAATTGGATGTGCAATGGGATGCGTATTCTGTGCGACTGGACAGATGGGTTTTGAAACAAATCTGAGGGCAGAACATATCGTATCGCAGGTGATCCACTTTGCAGAAATACTGCAGCAGAGAGGCGAGCATGTGACAAATTTGGTTTTTATGGGCATGGGGGAACCGATGGCAAACTATGATGAGATGATTCGGGCAGTAAAGATCCTAACGCATGATAGGGGGTTTGGATTGGGTCAAAGGCACGTCACAATCTCCACTATTGGAATAAAGTCGGGAATTCAAAGACTTGCCGATGAAAATCTGCAGATAGGTCTGGCAATCTCCCTTCATGCTCCAAACAATGAATTGAGAAAAAAACTGGTTCCTACTGCTGCTCCCAACTCAGTAGAGGAGATAATTGAGATGGGACACGATTATTTTAAAAAAACTGGACGCCGTGTGACATTCGAGTATGCACTGATGGCAGGAGTCAATGATTCTGCTCAGACTGCAACAGAACTGGCCGGACTCTTGCGCGGTAATGGCTCCCATGTGAACCTGATCCCGATTAATCCGACTGCCGGTGACTTTGAGCGCCCGTCTGAAAAAAGCATACTCGAGTTTGAGCAGATTTTATCCAAAGCCGGAGTAAACTGTACGATTCGAATAGAAAAGGGCACGGAGATCTCAGCGGCATGTGGCCAGCTCAGAACCGATCTTATCGGCTAAAACGTATCAAATGTGTACTAAGTCTTAAAATAGGGCTTTCAGGGATCTTACACTCATGGCAACTAAGAAATCCCATGGTCGTTCACATGGGTTTAAGCATAAATCAAGATCTGTAATGAAGAAGAGGGCTCCCAGAGGAGTCTCGTTTCTGTTGCGTGAGTACCAGCAGGGTCAGCAGGCACTTGTCATCATTGATCCCAGACAGCACAAAGGACTGCCCCACAGACGGTACCATGGCAAGGTAGGTGTCATAACAAATGTCGGCAGGCGTGCCATTACCCTCGATGTAAAACTAGGCAACAAGTCAAAGACCTTAATCACTAGATTGGATCACATTAAACCGTTCGGTGTATGATATGGAAGAAGTAAAAAAGAAACAAGCCATCTCCCTTGCAGAGGTCAAAGAGATCCTAGGCAAGGTCGACGTTGAGGCCATGGATCAGATTCAGCGTTGGACATATGACTATGTTTCAAAATTTGTATCAACTGAATCAAAGGACGCAAAGGACATGAAGAAAAAACTCATCAAGGAATGTGAGTTGACTGAAGACGAGGCAGTTGAAATCGTCAACATCAGGCCCACAAGCTTGGCCGAACTGCGTTCGTTCACATTTGGATGGAAAAAACTGATTCTTGCCGAGACTCTGGAAAAAATGCTCAGAATAATCAAGGAGCACTCTTAAGTTTTCAGGTGCACTCTATTGTATCGGGCACAATCCTCACCTAGAAAGTATGAGGAACACGCATATGTATTGGATTTTACTTCGAGTGCCAGATCATCTACTGTGAGGGGCAGGGATGGAATCATTGTCACTGCTATTGGCGAGGACAGGCTGACTCTGCTGGAAGTTCTCGGGGTTCCAAATTCCACATTTGAGATTGGTGAGAAGATCTACATTGGCAAGGAGGGGCGTACCAAGGTCCTATCTGTTCTGGGAAAGATGGACTATGATAAAATCTCATCATCTGCCCAAAACGAGCTAGATTCTGTGGTTGAAATCATTGTAACTGACAATGAGCAAAAGTTTGTCACATATCTGAATAATGCCCAGCCACTGACCCCTAGGATACATGCCCTGGAACTAATCCCGGGAATTGGCAAGACCTACATGAAGTCCATGCTCGAGGAGATGGAGAGGAAAAAGTTTGAGAGCTATCAGGATTTGCAAGAACGTGTGGGACTCAAGGATCCAGTCAAGCACATCTCAGAGCGCATCATCGATGAGATTACAGGCAAAAGCAGGATGAATCTCTTTGTAAAGAGATGATAAAACGAAGACGCCTCGGACAGCACTTTCTGACATCTGCTAGTATAGCAGAATCCATAGTCTCTGAGGCCAAAATTACCAAAAATGACACCGTCTTTGAGGTTGGGACAGGTCGCGGTATATTGACGCCCCTTTTGTGCCAAAGGGCTGCCAGGGTGATATCAGTTGATCTAGATGAGCAGCTAATCAGAGATGCCAGATCCCGATTCTCTGATGTGGATAATCTCACCCTAAAGTCCGGTGACGGCTTGAAGAGTAAGGACACTTTTAGCATCTTTGTCTCCAATCTGCCGTATTCTAGGAGCAAGGATGCAATTGAATGGCTTGCACAAACCCCCTTCTCCCACGGTATCATAATGGTTCAAAAGGAGTTTGCCGAAAAATTACTGGCAAGTTCCTCCAAGCAGAGAAAGGCAGTAAGCGTCATTGCCGCATCCGCATTTGAAATGACAATCTCATCTCAGGTGGGCAGGAATAACTTTTCTCCGCGGCCAAAGATTGACTCTGTGGTACTGAAAATAACTCAAAAAAACAGGCTGTCCCGGGAACTTGTACAGACAATCAACAGGATATTCTCATATCGGAGAAAGACTGTCAAAAATATTCTAAAACAGTTCGATAAGGAATCCGATGTGGATAAGCGAATAGATGATCTCACAGTCAGGGAGATAGTTGATCTTGCAGGCAAAATCCTTCAATGATGAGTATCCTCCGTCTGAGGATACTTTTTTTATTGCAAACAACATTGAGGACCAAAGGGGGGACTGTGCGCTAGATGTCGGAAGCGGTTCGGGCTATCTTACAAAGCTGCTCTGTGAGAATTTCTCACTTGTAGTGGGCACTGATGTCAACTTTGACGTGCTTAAAAACCAGACCTACAAGACAGAAAATCTGGTCTGCTGCAACGGTTCAGATGCACTGGGAATAAAGTTTGACTTTATCGTGTGCAACCTGCCCTATCTTGCAACTGATCAAATTCTGGATGTTGCAACTGATGGGGGCAGAGACGGGTTTGAAGTTCCAAAAAGAATACTTGACTCTGTAGTTGTTAACATGGCTAAAAACGGAAAGTTTGTCTTTGTCACATCCTCACTGTCTGACTATTCAAAATTGATTCGCTATGCGCAAAAACTGGGCCTGAAAACCAGGATAATGGCAAGAAAGAAACTCTTCTTTGAGGAGCTCATTCTAGTTGAGACCATATTCTGATCATCTTCTCAGATTCTCCTTTGCATATGTGATGATGGAATCAGTCATCTGTGTAGTTGATGCACTGCCGCCGATATCCCATGTGACTGTCTTGCCTTGATTAATCACTTTGTCAGTTGCATCAAATATTGCGTCTCTGATCTGCCTCTCGCCAAGATAGTCTGCCATCCACGCACCAGAGAGTACGGTTGCAGTCGGATTTACCTTGTTCTGTCCTGCAAATTGCGGGGCGCTTCCGTGCGCTGCCTCAAACATTGCGTAACTCTCCCCAATGTTTGCAGAATAAATCAGTCCTATCGAGCCTACAAGTGCTGATGCCAGCTCTGAAATAATATCCATAAACAAGTTGGTACTGACTAGTACCGAACCGTTAAACTGCTCAGTTGCAATTACCATCTGCTGTGCCATGTTGTCTATGTAAATCTCAGAGAGCTCAATCCCGGTTCCATTGACTGCCTTTTGTGCCTCCTCCCAGAATATCCCGTCAGTCTGTTTTAGGATGTTTCTTTTTGTGATTGCGACCATCTTTTTCATGTCAAACTTGTCTGCCCAGTCAACTGCCGAATCAATTAACCGCCTGCTTCCATGCCTTGTAATTTTACGAATTGCTATTGCCGCATCATCTGTGATTTTGGCCTCCACTCCCGTATAGAGTCCCTCTGTTGCCTCCCTAAAGCAGACGCAGTCAAGTTTCCTGTCAGGCGTCAGCCTGTCATAGGTTTTAGTCGGTCTGATGTTTGCATAAAGATCAAATTTCTGTCTCAGTGTGACTGCGACACTTTTGGGTGCGCCTGGGACCGGTATTGTGGTAGTCGGACCCTTAAAGCAGCAGTCTGACTCTTTTAAAATTTCCATGGTTGCATCAGGTATGTATGATGAATCCCTTCTGCCGTTCTTCTCCCACTGCTCTGATCCTACCTCGCAGAGAACCAGCTCTGATTGCAAGTTACATTCCTTTAGGAGTCGTAACATTGAATCGACAACTTCAGGCCCAATGCCATCCCCCCTCATCACGGCAGCTTTTTTACTCAAAACTGCAAGATTTTGAGGCGTTTATTATTTAATCCTACCTTGCATGCCTTCCAACGTTTATCATGTTCCTTCCATGGAGATGGTTTAATACCCTATATCGCAGAATGTATCCAAATGCAGATCGTCCAAATCTCTGACTTGCATGTGGGCTCTCAGTTTCTGCAAGAAAAGTTTGATATTCTGGTAGACGAGGTAAACAGCCTGCATCCTGATGTCATCATAATAACAGGTGATCTCACTAATGAGGGACTGATGCAAGAGTATGAAGAGTGCAAGTCCCTCCTAGAGAAATTTGAGACAAGGAAAATTATCACCATAAGTGGAAACCATGACTATAGGAATACGGGATATCTCTTGTTTAAGAGATACTTTCCTTTTGAGACTGTAAACGAACTAAGTGATGATGTTGTCCTAGTTACAGTTGGAACTGCAAGACCAGATAGGAACGAGGGCGAGGTCGGATACAGGCAAAATTTGTGGTTGGAGAGGACCATGAAAAAATACAAAGACAGGGTAAAGATTGTTGCAATGCATCACCATCTGATTGCAATCCCTGATACTGGTTCGGACCAGCTCACAGTAGTTGATGCCGGTGACGTACTGCGGACTGTACTTGATTCCAAAGTCGACATAGTGCTGTGCGGGCACAAGCATAGGCCGTGGGCATGGAATTTTGGCGCACTAACTGTAGTCAATGCCGGGACTGCCACATCTGAGAGGGTCCGTGGATTCTTTGAAAATACCTACAACATCCTCACCATAACTGACAAAACAGTAAAAGTTGATCTCAAGATTGTAGGCGGAAAACGGCGCCCCATCGATGAGATCGTGGATAATTATAGTCAGTTCGGCGACGAGTGAATTTATTTACAGATGCCTTTTAGGATTCTTTATGCGGGGATCGCCTAGCCTGGTAGGGCGTAGGATTGCTAATCCTATGTCCGCAAGGACACGGGGGTTCAAATCCCCCTCCCCGCGCCTTATTGTTTTATCAGTGGGTAGGATTTACGGCTTGATGGGGGATGGAATGTTGGGTCATTGCCATTAAAACTTAATAAGCTGATTTGAGATGTTTTTGCATGGGACGAAGAAAATCACAAAAGATTATCCGTAGTGGTCCGAAAAATGCAACCACCGGCATGTGTCCTATATGTAAAACAATTGGCAAGATCTTCATCCTCGGCTCACCTGGTGAGGAAAGGGCCAAATGCGAGAAATGTCGCCAGGAATTTGAATTATAGTTCAAAAAGCTAACCAGTCCATCAAAATATTTACCCATAACTTTTTAAGACAATTTTTTGCTGATAAATAATTATGAGTTCAGAGGCTGAAACCATCTATGAGAGAGTTGCCAAACTCGAAGACGAAATCGCACTGCTTAGAAGCGAAGTTGATATTCTCAAGCAGGCGCTGCGAAACAAGATTGCCCGCCATGAAATTTCAATGATCAAGAAAGGATCTGATGTAGACTCTATCATTGATTAATTTTTTGTGTTTATTTTTCTAATCAATTCCAAGACAGAATCCACGTCTTCTGCATTTGGGTTTATCTCCAGATATTTGTTCAGATACTTTAAAGCGACCTGTGAATTCTGCAGTCTCTCCTCCAAAATCCCCTTGTCCCTGATATCTTCTGGTGATTCCGGGTCTGTGGCCAGTACCATGTTTACACATCGCAGTGCCTTTTCATACACAAACGATTGCACGTAGGAATTTTTCAAGTTCCTTGCAAGCCTTACAAGTATCTGTCCCGGTTCTATCTCGTCGAGAAACTCTGGCTTGAACTCCATGTGTCCCCCGTAATTGACATCAAGAATGTCTTGCAAGTCATCGACACCTACTAGTCGCCCGTCATAAAACGGGTCCAGGATCATCTCCTCATTGTATTTGACCAGTATGTGGCTGGGAAACCCCACAATCTTTAGATCCAACCCCACAAACTTTGCAATCTCTGCATATAATATTGAGATGGTGATGGGGAGTCCTGTTTTTTTATCTATTACTTCATTTAGAAAGTTATTCTTTGGATCATAATAGTCATCATCATCACCGCTGAAACCCAGATTCTCAAAGAGATGCTCGTTTAGCATGGAGATCAGGTATGTAGGATTCTTGACATCGCTGATTGACTCTTTGAGGGACTTTCCAATGTGGCCTATTTTTTGAATGTATTTCTCCACGTCAAGATCCGGATATTCAAGAATCTGTGCAAACTTGAGACATTTTTCAATCAGGTTGAAGCTTGGATTGTTTACAAATGCAAGCCACTCTGCAACTAGGGGATCGAATTTTTCTTCCAATTGTCACAAACTCAGTTTCTTTAGGTACAGTTGGGGATCCTTGAGCTCCTTGGTGTTTGGCGGGACATCTATCATCTTTCTGAAGGTGTCCCTGCCTAATTTTTCATACACTGTCTTTGTAAAGTCCTTGCCCATGCTCTTTCTAACCTGATATGATGAAAAATCAGTTCCCATAAACGTTGTAAGATAGTTCTGGAAATCCTGGTCGTCCTTTAGGATGCCCTCAATTGCAAATGCTGCCATTCCCTCCATTGCCGTAAATGCGGCATGATGCTGCTGTATCGGGACTAGCCATCTCTTGTAAATTTCCAGCAGTTCTGGAATCGACTCCCCGATCTTTGGATCAATCTCCACATGCGTAAAGGTCATCACATCTGGCCCTATCTGCTCAATCAGGAAGTGATCTGGATTCAAAAAGAAGAACAGGTTGGCTTTTTTTGCAAATGGGAAATTCTCTGGCACTGCCTGTAACTGGCAATACTCTGACAGCCTGTTAATTGTCGTGGCATCAAGTGACAAGATGATCCTTGCCAATTCCTCGTTGATTCTGTTTACCTCCATTGCAGCCGTTTTGTTGACCTGCTGGAGGTTCTCCTGTACTGAATGAATCAGTTCTTCGAGGACCGTCATTTTTACGGCGCCACGGTACCCCGAGTTGACATTTTCAAACCTTGCTTCATACGGCTGTCCCTGCTTGTGTAGGATTATCTGCGGATATCTTGACAAAATGAACTTGTTCAGGTAAATCTCCGAGTCCAGATAATCCCCGTACGTTGTTGTAATTTTTGAGATATACTGGATTGCATATGTAGAGTATACCAGATATTTTGCGGTATCTTGCTGCATCAGCTCTGCAATCTTTTTCAGATCCTCCTTTGCAACTGCGGCAAATAGTTTTGAGACAAACTCCTTTGACTCTTTGTCTGCAAATACCTTGTCCCCTTTGATTCTTTTCAATTCTTGCAGCTCTGGAAATTTTAGTGCAATGTCTTCTTGGACCCTGATTCCCAAGAACTCTTCGACCTTCTTCTTAAAGTCTGGCAGTATCTCTGTGGCAATCTCGTCTAACTCTTTGAATCGTACCTTCCCTGCGATGTCATCTCTGGCTC
Source organism: Candidatus Nitrosopumilus sp. (assembly GCA_965206745.1). Lineage (GTDB taxonomy): Archaea > Thermoproteota > Nitrososphaeria > Nitrososphaerales > Nitrosopumilaceae > Nitrosopumilus. The sequence continues at coordinate 589,559 of OZ242220.1, forward strand.
TGAGTGCCAGTTCTGTGATCTCCTTCTCCTCGTTGATCTCGACTGATAACTGTCCAAACAGAGCTTCTGCAAATTCCTGAAATTCCCCCAATTCGTATAAAATTCCAAAATACTCAATTTAAGATTATCTTGATCTTTGGCATTAGAGAAATTATTAGTTCAAAAATCATCGGTTCATTATCCAAACATCTTAGAGTCTGGTCTTGAATTTTTAAGGGTGCCAGATGCAGTTCGGAATTGGAACTTTACTCATTTTGGTGCGACAGGGAGATAGTTGAGGGGATCCCAGAGTGCAAAAGATGTAATCAACAATACCCCATCATTGAAAAGATTCCCATTCTGTGGGATGATTTCCCCCTTACCTCTCATCTCGCCGAAAACTGGGCGGCAAATTCTGCCATCTATACGCATACCTTGGAATTTAAAACTTGATTGGCCTGCGACCTTGAACTATTCAGTAGACTTTATAATTGCCAGAAAACAGACTTCCTTGACTGTGGAACTTTGAGTCATGAGTTGGTATTGCCAGGTGACTGCATCATCTGCATGAACTGCACTCGAATCCCTTTTTGGACTGGTGAGCTTTTTCCATGTGGCGTATTGTCCTTTGCGAGTCTGAAAATTCCATGTCGCATTTTGGGCAGACTGTGCCTACAATGATCTCCTTCTTACGTGAAAACAGGCCCATTTGCATTTTGGCATTTATTTGGACATAAAACTCTTTATCAGCTTTGCATGATAAATGAATCCCCGATACAAAAGAATAAACATGAAATACTAAGAGTGCTTTTAATTAAACATGGTTGTAATCCTTATCATTCCGCTTCTCATTGTCGCAGTTATCGGGTTGTCTGCCTATCTTGCTTATCGATTTATAATTTATGACTTGTATTGCAAAAGATCCATCAACAAGTCCCTTGAAAAGTACAATATTCAAAAGACTCCCTCCCAAATCATCCGAGAATACTATGAGCACAAGGGGGAGGAGATTTCACGTGATGAGATTCAAAATCTTGAAAAAACCTACCGACAAAATGAGCCTGAACAATTCCTTGCAATGTATGATGTAATCAGGGACCACCAAAAAAACAAGGAAAACGACTAGATATCTTTTGTATTACTAGGGCTTTATTGGGATTTGAATAAATGGTGTTCCGCCTTCACCGACTACAAGTGGCAGCTTGCCATCCCATGCCTGTGTCTTTAGCCATTCCAAATAGTTTGGATTTTCAGCCAGTGCGTTGTTGATGATTGCAATTGCCTCTGCCTCACCTTTTGCTTCTGCAATGTTTGCATTTCCGATACCGATTGACTGTGCTTCCTTTTGTCTTGCCTCGACCTCAATTCGTCTCAGGTCATTTTCAGCCTTTAGTGCCTTTTGCTCTGCTTCCACCTTGGATTCGATTGCTTGAGCAAACAGTGCGGAAAATTCAAAATCTGTAATTGAGATTACATCTGTTACGACATCAAACTGGTTTAGCCTCTCTCTAATTGATGCCTCGATGTCTGCCTTTACCAGGGGTCTTTTTGTGATCAACTCCTCGGCATTATAATTTGCAGTTACTTGTTTTACCGTCTCCTCGATTGCCGGCTGAATCACCCTGCTCTCGTACTCTAGACCGAGATTCTTGTATAACCTGTGCACTCCTTCCTTGTCTGGATGGTAATTGACTGTAACTGTGGTCTCTACTGTCTGCAAATCCTTTGATGCACTTCTGGCCTCACTTGCATACTTTAGGGTACGAACTTCAATGTTGACTACGTCATCCTGAAATGGTACCACAAAGTGTAATCCCTCATCTAGTGGAGGATTGGAAAGATCAACTGCGTCCCAGTGTAGCAGAACCCCTCTATGGCCTGCATCCACTATCTTTACTGAGGCAGTTGCGATCCCTCCAATTATAATAAGAACGATGATTCCAATTATGATCCCTTTTGCCGCATTCATGTTTACATTAGCTTTGGGAGATTGGTATTTTGACAATGATTACCGTGTATTTTCTCTATTATTATATCAAACTAATGCCCTTTTTGGTTCATACTTAACAAATTTATGCTATCTAAACTCCTAAAAATTAATGGAAGAGCCAAATTTTATCTGGATATACCTCATAATCTTCTTGGCAATCCCGATGGCCAGAATAATTCCACGTATTTTGGCAAAAAGAGGAATTGGCAAGAGCTTTTCTGTACAACCGCCTGCCTCATCTAAACCGCAGCAGCCTGCCTCGCCTGAATCATCCTTTGATGAATACCGACAAAAGCCACAGATGAGGTCCTCAAAACCTCAATCAAAAAATGATCTTGTTTTGGGAGTACTAAACCGAGGTTCGAAATCCTTTGAAAGTATTCAAAAGAACACTGGATTGGACAATCAAGAACTTGATACTATTTTAGATGATCTGGAAAAAAATGGATTGCTCAAAGTGGTTCAAAAACAAGGCATGCTTGGTCCAAAGACTGAGCTATACCCTACAGATAAGGGATTCAAAGAATACTATTCTTAGACTCTTTTGCAGTTCTGATGACTTGCAGTGCATGATGAATGTTTCAAAGACTGGATGATTGAAATTAAAAAATTGAGGATCTTGTAGATGATAACTGCCACAGATGAACTAAACCTGTCCTTCACTAGTCTGAGTGAACGTGGGTCGTATCTCCGGTTGCTTTATCGTAATCGTGATTGTGAGATCCATCTGAGTGTCCCTTACCTCGAAGAACAAAACAGACAATCGCCAATGCTATCGCAACCCCTGCTGCTGCACCGAATGCCGCAATACTTGCTTCTGCCATGTTATTCTGACTTTTATAAATTATATATGCTTATCTGAATCCCTATCTCCAGCTGACTCAAAACTATGACAGACAAGTTTCAATCCGGCATTTGAGCATCAAGTGTAATTTCTCATAACGCTGATTCATTTTGCAGATTTCATCTGAATCAATTTTCAAAAGATTGGGGTCAAAAGTGGAAAACTGGATTAATATCCAAGACCATTTCATCATTTAATGACAAACAAAACAATTTCAGTCCTATTTATTGTGGCTGTTCTAATGACATCTGCTACGGTAGCATCTGTAGATCTGATTCCGAATGCTGAGGCATTAAAGAGTGATGGAAATCGCCTAACTCAGTACGGATCCTCAAACTCTGTCGTATGTGGCGATAGGCTATGCTCGGAAATAGAGTCAGAACCCAGTACTACCAGTCCAAAAAAGCAACCACATCTTACTGACATCAATCTGCCACTTGATATTCCTCTGACAAGAGGATATGTGGACGGTCATGAGATCTTTTACATCTCCACTGAAGCATCAGTAGAGGATGTTGCAAATCATTTAACTGATCTAACCGGATTTAGAGTAGTTTATACTCCTGCATTAGAAGCTGCACCAGACGAGGCAGTTGCACAAATCTATGCATTTACTAATGGCATATCAGGCGACGGTGTCTTTGGCTTTCAGCCACAGGTTGCCGACTCACAGCCAGGGGATGACAAATACAGTCCGCTATGGAATGTGAATGCTGTGACATGGAATGAAGGTTCAGAACCAACAGAGTTAAAGTCTGAGATGGATATTCTCAAAGCTCAAAGCAGTGGCAAACTCACTGTTGAGGATGCTGGAGTAATCGTAAACTGCCCATTTGTCAAATGGAATGGCGGCCAACTCCCACTTAGAGACAACCCTCACGTTACTGACGCTGATCCATATGGTGGAGGACAAGTACTTGACATTGATCTTCAAAACATGAAAGTGACATTTGTCGCACACAGAGGCTTTGCACCAAACGGTGATACCATCTATTACATCGCAACTGATGCATCATCAAAGGATACTGCAAACGCATTGGGTGTGATTTATGTGCCACGAATTCAAGAGACAATCTCGACTCCGTCTTCTTCAGACCTGTATGTATTTACAAATGGTCTGGAAGGTAATGGTCCGCTAGGATTCCAAGCAAGCATTGGCTCAACGACTGTTGGCGACATGTTCTATAGTCCACTCTGGAGAATTCAAACTGCAACATGGGATGATCCTCACAGTGCAGACTTTGTAAAGACTGCAGGTGAAATATCTGAGGCGGCATCTCAAGGCAAGCTTGAAACTGGTCTGGCCGGATTTGTGGTAAACTGTCCTTTTGTTGAAGTGGATTCCAGTATGGATAAAATGATGATGAAGGATGGACACATGAAGAAGGATAAACACATGAAGAAAGACGGACACATGAAAGATGAACACAAAGACAAAATGAAGAAAGACGGACACATGAAGGATAAACACATGAAGAAAGACAAAATGATGATCAAAGATTCTATCAAAGGTGATTTGACAGCACCTTCCGGTGATGCCCCATTTGGTGGCAAACCTGTTGGAACTTTTTCAATCTCTGTAGATGAAAGTGATCATGTCTCTGTATCTACTTACATCCAAAGTACTTCACCAGGAATGGTTCAAGAAGGATGGCTTGTCGATATGGATTCTGGCTACACGCTAAGTCTGGGCAAGGCTTATGATGATGGAAACCTTTTGTTCTTTCAACACTTGGTAAATCCTTGGATTTACGATGCAGTTGTGGTTACTGAAGAACCCATTGGAGATTCAAACCCTGCACCTAACGTGCCAGTTGGTGGAGCATTACTAAAAGCTCCATTTGGACTCTAGTCCATTTTTTTCTATTTTTTTTAAATTCCTACTCGATGGCTTTTGCCGATTTATTTTATTGGGGCCTGATCTGGCATTTTAGTTAATATATAGAAATCCCTTAATTTTGATGAGTATTATGAAATCCATGATCGTAGATTTTTCAATCAAAAGAGAGGTTTTTTTCATTATGTTAGGTTCCGTCTTGGGGGCATTTGTAATGTTTATTCCAAACTTTCTCTCAGACGCATTGACAAACTCTGAATTTTACATGTTTTGGATTATCGCTGCAAGAACCTTGGGTTCCAGTGATTATCTGGTAGGTATTTTTGTGCATTTTGGCGTGGCTACAATTATTGGTATAGTTGTAGGAGTCGTTCTTTACAAAACAAAGATGCTAAACATTTCAAAAATATCCAACGGGCTGTTGTTTGGAATTCTAGCTGGTGCTATAGTCACAATTGTTTTTACCATTCCCGTCCAGTATTTCTGGATTCAACCGGTGATGGCTGACCTGAGCAACACCCCGACGCTAAATCTTATCTTCTCTGAGGAATTCCTGCTAAAATCATTTTTGACTCACTTTTTGTGGGGTGGAACCCTTGGAGTCTTGGCATCTGTGTTAACTACAAAAAAGGGAATGAGGTACAGATGTCATAAATGTGATATCGAGTTCTCAAAACTCTCGACCTATGAGGAGCATTACTCACACATTCATGTCTCTGGCCATCCTGACACCCGAAAAATTGTAATCCTGGGTGGTGGATATGCAGGAGTCGGGGTGCTGGAACGAATCCAAAAAAGATTTGAAAAGGATGTTGATGTTGGTATTTCTATAATTTCAGAAAACAATTACTTTCTTCATACCCCGATGCTGCCAGAACTTTCGACTGGAACCATCGAGCCTAGGCATATTGCCACCCCGATTCGTAATTTTTGCAAAAGGGCCAGGTTCTACCAAGCCAAGATCACAAATGTTGATCTGGAAAAAAAATTCATCTCATTTGACACTACAAACGGGGCAAACCAGATCCCTTATGACTATCTGGTCATTGCAGCTGGAACAAAGACTGGATTCTTTGGCAATGAAAATTTGGAAAAATACTCAATCACGATAAAATCCCTACAGGATGCAAGCATAATTCGAAACCAGATCATCACACAACTAGAGTTAGCTGATCAGCAGGAAACCGCAAATCAGGCACAATTCCTGTCATTTGTTATAGTTGGAGGTGGCTTTTCAGGAGTCGAGACTGCAGGGGAGATCAACGAGTTCATTAGGGAATCTGCAGAGAAATACTATCGAAATATCGAGTCTGATTCAATCCAGGTGTATCTGATTGCCGCCCGAGATCACATTCTGCCTGAAATTGGCTCCCTTGGAAAATATGCTGCAAAATCACTGGAAAAGTCCGGTGTAAAGATACTTTACAATACCAAGGTTACTGATGCAAATCCGTCCGATGTTTCCCTGAGCGATGACTCTTCATTGCATTATTCTGTGTTGATCTGGGCTGGTGGAAACCAATCCCAAAGTTTTGTCAAGTCCCTTGACACAGAGCATGATAAATCTGGCAGAATCCTAGTTGACCAGTATCTCAGACTGCCAAAGCATCCTGATGTGTTTGCCTTGGGTGACTGTGCATTTATCTTGGATCCTGCTGGCAAGCCGTATCCTCCGACTGCCCAGCACGCGATAAGGGAGGCAAAAACTGTCTCCAAAAATCTGATATCGACTGTTCGTAACCGTCGGCAATTTTCCATCTTTGACTATTCCTCAAAAGGCTCCATGGCAAAGATTGGCAAGCGTGATGGCGTTGCAAAAATGCTGGGAATTAACATGACTGGATTTGCAGCCTGGTTTGTATGGAAGCAGTACTATCTGTCGACACTTCCTGTCATGGAAAAACGTATCAGGGTGGGATTGGACTGGTTTGTGGATCTCTTCTTTACCCGGGATATAACAAAATTATAAGATCCATTCCAGTCTCTGGCAGGGATTGTCTCAAATGGAAGAAGGTTTGAATTGGAACAAGATCCATATTTCAGGTCGCCCTTAGATTACACAGAATCGATAACACTGCCATTTAAGAAGATTCCAAGTTATGACACTGCATAGTTTGATGATCCCTTGGGGATTTTAGGCTAAATTGTGTGTGCCGGGGGCGGGTTTCGAACTCGCGACCTCCAGATTATGAGTATTGCCTTAGTTGGAGAACCGTTAGAGTTTACCAATTCAACTGGCACTCTAACCAGGCTGAGCTACCCCGGCATGATATACTGCCACAAATCTGGGAAATTAAATGATTCTAATCTTGCTTTATGTCCTTCCAGAGGACCTTTTCATTTTTGACCCAAAGGAATTTTTTTTGCAATGCAGATGTGTATAGTTTCTCCCACTCTACGCCGACCTCGTCAGTCCATGCCTTAAACACCCGCGGATCAATGTAATTTCTCAGGGACGTTCCAATGTTGTAGTCCTTGGTGTTTTCAGATAATTTAAGCTGCAGTCGCAGCTTCTCCAGCTTCTCTTTGTGTCTTAATTTTTGATTTTCCATTCTTTGATTCAGCGTCCTGATCTTCTTTGTTTTATTCTTCTTTTGAGCCTCTGTCTTGGGCTCGCTTGCCTTTGCCTTTTTGAGGGCCTCCTGTGTCTTTTTCCAGGGCAGGTCCTTCTCAGCTTTACTCAAGGCGTCCCTCTTTTTTTGCAGTGACTGCTCAAACGTCTTGGGAATGGTTCTCTTGTGGTTGCACATCATGGCAGCCTCCAGGTTTGCCAATTTTGCATGGTGCAGTTTTGCAGCAGGCGTCTCTTCTTCCATGTTGTCATGTTCTACAAGATATTTTCTGACCTTCTCTGTTGCAAGGTATGTCCTGAACACCTTGGCTGTCAGTCCCTTTACTATGCTAGAATAATACACATTGACGTGTCTTGATGTGATGTTATCGAAGATCTCGTCTTTTGGTTTCTTTTTTTCTATCAGTCTTTTGAGATTTTTATGAAACTGCTCGTCGTGACCTTGAGCAACTACGGTCTCCTGCCATCTGACGCTGTCCTTGCCTAGAAAGTCAAACTCGATAGATTTGGCAGTAATCTTGATGTGCTCCTTTCTTAGGGTTGTAGCACCTACCGTGTCTGCCTCATCTGGATCCTTTTCGTCCCCTACCCTCATTGCAGTTCTGTAAATCAGATAGCATGCAGTTGCAATCCTGCTGATCTTTGGATCATTGTCTTTCATGTCCTTGACAATCCTGTCTTTTATCTTGCCAATCTCCTTTGCAAGATTTACTGCCTTTTCGTATTTCTCCTTGTCTCTGTCCTGTTTTAGTCCTGCAGTATCAGCCAACCAGACGTATTTTCTTTTCTGCGTCAGAAAATCCACCCAGCTTGCCAGCCACATCGAATCGTGTTCATGGGTAATCTTCCCCCAGTCACCTTCTGGTACCTTGGCTTTCTCCCCAAGGTTTAGTGTGACGTCCTTTGTAGTTACCGGTGGCTTCCACTTGCCTCTGAGTGGATGTTCCCCACGTCCGATGAATATGCCTGGGGGTTCGGCCATGTAGTTTCCAACCTCTACATTTTTTCCGTCAATAATGGCAACCCCGAATTTTTTTTTTAGCCCTTCTCGTGTCTCCTTTCTTTCCTTGGCAAGTGCCTTTCTCTCCTCCTTGGTCATTATCAGCTTGCGATCCTTTTCCTGGTCGACTATTTTGTAGGCATTTGAAAAATCAATATCCTCATATGATATCCTTTTAAATTCTGAATCCAGAGTTTTTGCAAAATCCGCTGTAAAATTCTTCTGAAAGACCTTGTCCTGTGCGTATGGTGTATCCTTCTTTTTGGCCCATTGGTATGCCATCTCTTCTTGTGCCAGATCAAGGGATACGTCCTCTCCTTTGATCCTTATCTTGATATCCCTGCCCTGATATGGCTTGGGAAACAAGATTCCATTGTGTTGTAGAGTTTTCCATTTCATTTTATTTCAAAATTGTAGACTTTGATAAAATATCATTCTGTCTGTATATCAATTTAACGTAATGCCGCCCCATCTAGGGAAACAACTCTTTACTCATGTATCTTTCAAATTCCATGTCCGTTTTCATCTTTTTTGCCTCCATGAACATGGCAGCATCTGTGCCTACGATATACCTTGGTAGCATCTGATCATCATGAATTGCCTTGATGACAGTATCTGCAACCTGGGACGGCGCTGTCCCCATCTCGACCATCATCTTTAGGCCCGCCAAGATATGGTCAGTCATTGTCTTGTATTTTGGGTCCGTCTTTGATTCTGGAACTTTCATGGATTCAAAAAAGTTGGTTTTGACAACCCCTGGCTCAATCATTGTGGTTTTAATTCCAAACTGGCCAAGCTCATACCTCAGACACTCGCCTAGTCCCTCTAGTGCAAACTTTGAACTGATATATGCCGGGGAGCCTGGCAATCCCATTCGCCCTCCAACTGAGCTGATATTGATGATGTTTCCCGAACTCTGCCCCCTCATTATTGGGGCGACCTCTTGGATGATTCTTACAATGCTGAAAAAATTCGTCTCAAACTGTCTTCTAAAATCATCTACTGTCAGGTCCTCTGTACATCCGAACTGTCCGTATCCTGCATTGTTTACTAGTACGTCCAACCTTTGGCCACTTGCAACGACCTTTTTGACTGCTGATACGATTGATTCCTCCTTGTCAACGTCCAGCTCGATTACCTCTATTGGAAGGCTCTCTTTCTTTGCGGCATGCTCTAGTTCTTTTGCCTTTTCGAGATTCCTCATGCTGGCAAACGTGCGGTATCCGTCCCTTGCCAATGACAAGGCAGTCTCCAGCCCTATCCCGGACGAGCTGCCAGTAACTAGGGCTACTTTTTCCATACTGAATCCTTGATTCTTGTTATATTTATCCCATTTTGATTACTCACACCAGTGGCCTGTCCCCCTCGACGGGTTCTGTCAGATCTGTCTTCTCACCTGCGTTAATCCTCTCCAGAATCTCCAGCGCAGAGTGCTTGTGCAGGTACTCGTTATTGTTGCCACATCTGTATGAGAATGTGCATCTTGGACATCCAGACTCGTTTTTGCACGGGCATTCCTTTACAATAGACATGCTCCGCTCCAATGCCTTCTCAAATCTGTCGTAGAGTGCCTTGCTTGCACCACTGCCTCCAATTGCCCCGTCATAGATGAAGATCAGGCCCGAGGTACCCATAGATATGCCTCCCAAATCCTGGGACACCCCGCCTGTTATCATGTTGCTTCCCTCAATTACCACGTGCTCAGTTGCATGATACCCGCTGGCCTCTGTATACTCTTTATCCTCTGACTCTTCAATCATCTTGAGTGGCCTTGGCGCATGAAATACGATTCCCTTGGTTACAAAATCATATTCTAACGGCATGTCCAGCTCTATCTTCTCTCCCTGGGTGATCTCCTGGCCCAACTCGATGTTGACATAGCCGTACACCTTTTTCTCAATGTGCAGTTTGCAAAATGCCACCTCCACGCCATTTGCATTCCTTCTCTCAAAGACTGTCTTGATGGTCGGCCATTCCTCTGTCAGTGACTTTGTATAGTATGGATAGTCCCTTGGAATCCTCTCTAGTCTTGCATAGTTTTTCTCCGGATAGTCAAACTCCCCTACCTTGTAGCGCATACCTGCCAGAAAATAGATTGCGTCCTTGTGCAACTCCTCCAGTGCAATCGGCAATACCCTGTCCCCGACCTTTTTCCCATCAAGGAAGATGTCTACTGACTTTCCAATTCCCCTTATGCTGTATTCGCTTAGCATCGAACTGATCTTATCCAAATTTGGAATTATCCTGTTGTTGAACTCCTTTAGGTTTTCTTTGATGATGTGGTGTCTGATTACCTCTTGATGCTCCTTTAGCTCGTGTCTTGATATTGGCCTGTCGCATGCCATGGCCAGCACTTGAAATTCCTCCACAAAGGGATTCTTGGGATCGATGTATGTCTTTTCAATGTCCTCAAAATAATCATCAGGATGATTCTTGTAATACTGTGATATGGGGTCATTTCCTAATGCCAAAAATGCATATCCTCTCTGACCCTTTCTTGCTGCCCTTCCTATCCTTTGAATCAGCCTGTTGACTGGAATGGTAGATGATATGACACAGTCGACATTGCCCACATCTATGCCTAATTCGAGTGTCGGGGTGCATGAAATTGCCTGCAGTCTGTCCTCCTTGAACTGCCTCTCAACTGACGTCCTATAGTTTGCCATCAGGCCTGCCCTGTGAACCTTGATGTTGACTTTTTGTCTTTTTGCCTGCATTGCCAGCAGCTCTGAGTTCAGATGTGAATTATTGAAGACCATCGTCTTGTGGTTTTTTTGGGTCAGTTTCTTTGTCAATTCGACCATCAAGGCCCTCTGCGTCCGCAGCGACGGGAACAACATTGCAAAGTCCGTCTGCCCCCTTTTGCCCGAACCCTGAATTTTTTGCATCTCCTCCCCAAACAACTTTTGACAGAACTCCTTTGCATCATCAAGCGTGGCAGATGCTGCCACAAACTGTATCTTGTTGGTGCAGATTCTCTTGAGTCTTTTTATGATATAGTGCACGTTTGATCCAAAGATTCCGGAATACACATGGGCCTCATCTGCAACAAGAATCCTAGTTGATGATAACAATGAGGAGAATCTGGTCTGATGCCACATGTGATAGTGCAGTACGTCAAAATTGGTAATTAGAATCTGAGGCGGATTATCAATTATCCTCCTCCTCTCATCTGGCTTTGTATCCCCGTCAAAGACACTTGCCCTTGCATCCACCTTTTCTGCAAATTTTTGAATCTTGGGGTACTGATCACGTGCCAGTGCTTTTGTCGGATATACGAAAATTGCAAAGACATTGCCCTCACTTGCATCCTTCTTTATTCTCTGAATTACCGGAATCAAAAATGCCTCTGTCTTTCCAGATGCAGTGGGTGCCTCAATTACGACATTTTGCCCAAATGAAATCTCTTCAATTGACTCTTCTTGAAATTTGTAAAACTGCTCTATTTCTAGTTCCTTGAGATGCTCAGTTATGGACTCGTGCAACCCCATCTCCTGGACCTTGCAGCCCATCTTGGGCTCAGGATTGCTCAAAACTCTGTATTGTGAGATATAGTCTTTTTTTGAAAACAGGATCTCCTCTGTAATCTTATCTGGTTTGTTGTTCCCAATCATCTTCTTGATCTCATCTTCCCCTCTGATAATCCCCTCATCCTTGAGCCCATCAGACAGCCCGTCCTTAGTTACAAGCCCCTTGTCAAATCTTGAGAGAAATTCTAGAAATACCTCGTCCCTATTCTTTGAGAACTCCAGCAGGTCCTCAATACCGCATCCTACACAAGAGACGTGCATTTTTTTGTTGAATGTCTTTTGAATCTCCACCTTTGACTTGCATTTTGGGCATGAGAACTTCAAGATCTACTTGGTAAGGGATGATTCATGATTTATTGTTTGATAGTTGCTGCAAAGCCTGTCTTGTACAAAAAACATCACATGCCCAAGACAGATCGCATCTTGGGAATGACTCCCACATGACATTATTAAGCTAGAGAAGTCTTGAGTTTAAAAATGGAAAAAATAGAAATTAACAAAATTTACAATCAGAACTGTATTGAAGGGATGGCCTCAATCCCCCAAGGACAAGGTTGATCTCGTCATCACTGATCCTCCCTTTGCGATAAACTTCAAGGCAAAAAAGGCAAACTATAACAGGATCTCCTCTAGGGTGCTATCAGGCTATAACGAGATAAAGCCCGAGGACTATTATGATTTTACATCTGCATGGATGGGTGAGGTTTTTAGAATCTTGAAGGACTCTGGGAGTATGTATGTTTTTTCAGGATGGAACAATCTCAAGGATATCCTGCGTGCCCTAGACGATGTCGGATTTACAACCATAAACCACGTGATTTGGAAGTATCAGTTTGGCGTGGTCACCAAAAGAAAATTTGTCACTTCCCACTATCACTGCATCTATGTCTGCAAGGATGACAAGAAGCGAAAATTCTTCCCCTTCTCCAGGTTTGAAAAGGACGAGAAGACAAAAGATGGGCGCAGTCTTCATTACAGAGACAAGGAGGATGTCTGGTATATCAAAAGAGAGTATTGGTCAGGAGACGAAAAGACCCCGACCAAACTTCCATCGGAGATAATTGAAAAAATACTGGCATACTCTAGTGAAGAAGATGATCTGGTCTTTGATCCGTTCCTTGGTTCTGGCCAGGTTGCAGTAGTTGGCAAATCCCTAAAACGAAAGTTTTTGGGTTTTGAGATAGTTCCAAATTATTACAAATTTGCCAAAAAGCGACTAGACACTAACACGTATAGGATCAAAAAATCGAAATGATTTATTTCTCATCAGGCCTGTCTGCCCTCTTTTGACCCATCTTTGATGCAATGCCCTCCCTTAACTGCTCGTCTGTTCTTCCCTCCACCTTTACTCCGGCTGACTTTGCAATCGTCTCTAGTTTCTCACGTTCTGTCTGAACCGGCCCTGAGATCTTGGGAACCTCATCATTCATCTCCTTTATCTGCTCCTGAATCTCATCCTTGGCCTTGTTGTACTCGCCGACTATCTTTCCCATCTTTTTGGCAGCACCTGGAAGCTTGCCTGTGCCCAAAATCAGTACTAGTGCGACAAAAATAATTATCATCCATTCACTTCCGCCGATGTTTAGCGCACCCTCAAGCATGCCTTGATATTCTTTAAATTGAAATTAAACGTAATGTTTGAAATTCATGCCTGAATGACCCTATCCCTGAATCCTTTGTGGCTCCAGTCTCTTTCTGGCATTTATGGCAAACAGTGTCACGCCTATTCCAATCACACAAAGTATCACATATGGTGACTGATCTCCAAATGACTGTGTGATTGGGCCCCCGATGGTCGGCCCAATTGCCCATCCCATGCCAAAGACTGTCTCATATGCCCCGATAATTTTGCCTGAAATCCTTTTCTGAGTCTTGCTCAAAATTACCTCCAAGGTCAGCGGGAAGAATATGCTAAATCCGAACCCCATCAGAACAAGCGCTATGCCAAAAGTAATGATCGAGTCTGCCACCACTGAAATTGCCAATCCTGCTGTCACTGCGATGGTTCCAGCAATCAGAGTCTGGCTTGTCCTTCTTGCAAATTTCCCTGCCAGTGCAAGGAACACGACCCGTGATACCCCAAAGACAAAGTACAGCAACAAGATATCCGGAGCTGATATCCCGCTGTCATTGAGAAATGCTGGATAAATCGTGAGTATTATCCCAAAAGATGACGTGCAGAAGATTAGCAGGATTATGATCTCTGGGAACCTCCTCATCTCCCTTATTGACGAGATTGAAAAGTGCTCATGGTGTATTCTTTTGTTTTTTCTTGATGTTAAAATTGCAGAAATTATGGCAGATGCAAGAACAAAGGCCGCAATTTGGAACAGGATCCTATATGTCACATCCATGTCCTCTAGCAGTACGGTGCCAAGCAACGGTCCTACCATGAAGCCGATTACAAAAAACATTGCAAACCACGAGATATGCTTTACCCTGTCTTTTTCAGAACTCTCATTTGAAATAATTGCCTGACATGGGGGCCAGAAAAATGCATGTGCGACACCTGTTATAATCCTGAATCCCATAATCTCTGGAACCGATTGCGCAATTGACAGGAGATACACTGATGCAGAATTCATTGCAACACCCACTGCAAGCAGGTATCCGTTGTTGATTCTATCAAGAAGGATTCCGACAAAAAGCGGGATGAACATGTATGGGATGAAATTTGCCAGTCCAATCAGTCCCAACTCAGAGTACGTTGCACCGATGAGATTCTTTGCAAAGACTGGCAGAATCGGACCGTGTAATCCATATGAGATGCCGATGATCAAGCCGGTGATGTTGACTAGTATGATGATTCTATTCATTTGTAAGCTGCAACCATTATTGCGCCACCCATAAGATCCTTCTCAAATTCCACCCTTGAGAATTTCTCCAGTATCAGCCCTTCAAGCTTTTTGTTTCTTGGCCACCTCTTGTAGGTTCCATATAGGGTGCCAAACTTCAGTCCGAGCCTACCCCCTGCGGCAAATGCGAGAATTGGCAGAATGCATCTGAGATAAAATGAGACGCCTGCCCTGAAGAACGCCTCATCTGGTTTTCCCAAATCCACTATCACAAACCTTCCGTCCTTTTTTAGTACCCTGTGAATTTCAGATATGGCGATTCTCAGATTGATTGCATCCCTTAGAGAATAGCCACACAAGACTGCGTCGAACTCTCCGTCTTTGAATGGGATGTGCTCAAAGACGCCATTTGCCATATCCGGTGTCTCCTCAAAAAATGTTCCAGTATTTTTCAACATTGGCACCAACGGATCATAGAGTGTAACTGATATTTTTCCACCTGCTAGTTTCATTGCGGTTTTTGACATGTTTCCAAAACCAGAGCCTGCATCTAGTATCTTGTTTCCTGCAAACACCCTGTTTGCGATTCCACGATTGCGGTGTTCCTCGTCCTTGCCTAGTGAAATGATGGTATTGACCTTGTCGTAAATTGGAATGATCTCCTCGAGTACCTTGATTACCTCGCCCCAATAGCTTCCCAGACCCATAATCTATTGCCTCATCATACTTGCTTGAATAGGTTTCAAATCGAAGGTTCTATTATGGTGCAAACTTTGCTGCACTGGAAGAATAATCCTGTAAATCCGACTCTGAAATCTTTGCAAACACCTTGGTCTGAGTCGTAATTTTTGCCATCTTGATATTGGTGATGCCGTCCTTTGCTTCTGCTTTTAGATTGATTGCCGCAATGGCAAGTGCTGCAGCATCATTCAAACTCAAATCCTCCTTGTAATGCTTTTCGAGGAATGCATTGACATCGTCTGCACCTGCGCCGATTGCGACTGCCGCAAACTGGATGTATGTTCCGCTGGGATCTGTGACATAGATTGATTCCCCCTTTTGATCAATTCCTGCAATGATCATGGAGACCCCGTTTGGACGCACTCCGCCATACTGTGTAAACTGATGTGCCTGGTCTGCCAGATGCTTGGCAACTGTTGCAACCTCGACTGATTCGTCATATGTCATTTTGTTTCCCTGTGAGAAGAATCGCGCACCATCCACTTGGACACGTGCATCTGGAATGTATCCTGCCGCTGCGACCCCTATGTGATGATCGACTTGGAAGATCTTTTGAGTGATACTGCTAGTTTGTAGTGGTCTGGGCTTTTCCTCAACTGCCATGATGACCCCCTCCTTGCTCTTGATGCCGATGGCCAAGGTTCCCCTCTTTACTGTCTCAATGGCATATTCGACTTGGTATATTCTGCCGTCCGGCGAATACATTGTAGGCGTCATGTCATAACCACGGGATGCCATCATATCATCACGAGTTCGTACCGAGTCAATTTAAGGGTAATTGTCTTGTCTGAATCTGGGTTAGATCTGGAAATAGGGTTTTAAGCAGAATTGCTTTATTAAGTTTGAGATGATCAGTCAGATGTTAAAGTTCAAAGAGATCATTAGATCAAAGCAGGATCCAAAATCTAGAAAGCCTGACAAGCAGACTAGGAACCTCCTACTTTACCTGTTTACTAGTACCAGAGGCGGATTCACGCGGCTACGGATAATCATTCATCTTTTAGAGCAGCCATACAATACGCATCAATTGGCAAAGACTCTTGATCTTGACTACAAGGCAGTCCAACATCACATGCAAGTTCTAGAAAAGAACAACATGGTCTCAAAAATAGGGGCAAAGTATGGTGCAATGTTTCATCTCTCAAACTTTCTCGAAGCCAACCTTGGCGCATTAAATGAGGCAATTGACAAATTGGACCGCAAGATGAATCGTACCAAGGTCTACATGTGACCTGGTTTCCGAGTCTGCGATCTACATTTTTGAACTAAACTTAATATAATATGTTCAGTTTTCAGAATCATCTTGGTCAAAAATGATCCCTTTGCAAATGCAACCAAACAAGTCAATGATGCATGTGATATAATTGGAATCAAGGACAAGGAACTGCGCCAATATTTGGCAATGCCAAACAAAGTTTTGAGGGTTAAAATTCCCGTCAAGATGGATAATGGCAAGATTAGAATTTTTACCGGTTTTAGAAGTCAGCATAACAACGATAGAGGCCCATACAAGGGGGGCATTCGTTACTTTAATCCAGAAGGCGGCGTGGAATATATGGAACGCGAAGTCATGGCACTCTCCTCATGGATGACGTGGAAGTGTGCAATTGTCGATATTCCCTTAGGTGGAGGCAAGGGTGCAATCTATGTCAACCCAAAGACTGAGAAGATAAGTGCTGGGGAACTAGAGAGGCTTACGCGAGGATTCGCATACAAGATCTCTGAAATCATAGGCCCTCAAAAAGACATTCCAGCCCCTGATGTCTACACGACGGGCAAAGAGATGACGCAAATCATGGACACATTTTGCAAACTAAACGGCAACAAATATGCTCCTGGTGTGATTACCGGCAAGCCAATCTCCATGGGCGGCTCGTTGGCAAGAAACGTTGCAACCGGATTGGGTGCAGCATACACTGTCAGGGAGGCAGCAAAGACCCTGAAGATAAATCTCAAGGGTTCCAAAGTCGTCTTGCAGGGATTTGGCAACGCATCAACATTTGCAGGAGAATATCTTGAAAAGATGGGTGCAAAAATAATCGGCGTCAGTGACTCCAAGGGTTCGATATCGATTCCAAACGGTGCAAAGGTTAGCGCAATCCTGGAGCACAAGAAAAAAAAGGGATCCGTTCTTGGATTCCCTGGCAGTAAAAAGATCTCAACGGAGGAGTTACTCACCACAAAGTGTGACGTTCTAGTTCCTGCAGCACTTGAGAATCAGATCAATGCAAAGATTGCAAAGAACCTCAAATGCAAGATACTTGCAGAGGCTGCAAACGGTCCTACCTTGCCTGAGGCAGATCCAATCATCTTCAAAAAGAAGATTTTGGTAATTCCAGATATCCTGGCAAATTCCGGCGGCGTATGCATCTCATATCTAGAATGGGTGCAAAACAACATGGGCTACTATTGGAGTTTTGATGAGGTTGCAGGCAAGATGGAGAAGAACATCACAAAGGGATTCAAAGACGCGTACCAACTCAGCAAAAAGCACAAGATCGATATGAGAAAGGCAACCATGGTCTTGGCAGTCGGCAGGGTGCTTGAAGCATTTGAGCAAAAGGGCGTCTGGCCGTAATCTCAGGTCAGATAAGGCTCGTAACTTTTCAACTGCTCGATGAACATTATCTTTCCTTTTGTGATGGTGCGTAACTTTCTCTTGAAACCAAGATCCACCCTTGTCCTTCTTTGCAACAAGTCAACTGTCCTTCCAGTTAACATTCTGCCCTTTCGGTCCCTGTCAAAAAGGATTACCAGTCTCTCAAATTTTGCCACAGAATCTGCAAAATTTACCATTCCTGAAAACCTGTGAAATTCCAAGACCCTTCCAGTAAACCCCAGCCTTCTCAATGCATCTGAATCCCTTCTGCCTTCAACTATGACTGCGCTGCCTTTCAGACTGTTTAACTCAAAGATAAAATCCTGCAATTCCAAAACTTCTTGCTCTGAGACTAGCACGCTTTGTGATTGATCTTGGCATATTAAAACAGAGCATATTTTTACCACCAAAGAGATTATTGAGCAGGATGAAAACCGAATCAGAAGTTGCACAATACAGAAAGGTAATCGAGGAGAGGCTGGTAAAAGCGGAATCCATGGATGCCATGAAATACTATCAAGGCGTGCTCCGGTGTCTTGAGTGGATGGTAACTGGCCAAGACGTCTAGAGATATGTCCGATGTACTGCTTGTGCAAAATACTCGGACTGAGGGCTCTGGATATCTGGGGACTCTCTTGGAGAGGGACGGATTTGAGATAACCTCTGTAAATGCAAAGCATGAGAAGCTGCCAGAGAAGGATTTTTCACTGGTAGTTGTCCTGGGCGCACCTGAGAGTGCAAATGACCAGCTAGACTATCTGATGGCAGAGCAGGAACTGATTAGAAACTCTGTGGAAAAAGATATTCCCGTACTTGGAATCTGCCTGGGCTCGCAGCTAATTGCCAAGACATTTGGTGCCAGAGTGTACGGCGGGCAAAGAAAGGAGATTGGATTCTATCATGACTTGAAAATAGATAGTACCTCTCTGCTTTTTTCTGGATTTGAGAACCCCTTTACGGTATTTCATTGGCATGGTGACACCTTTGATCTTCCGGATGGTTCTGTCAGATTGGCCTCATCTGAGCATTATCCAAATCAGGCATTTCAATACAAGAGTGCAGTGGGCCTGCAGTTTCATCTCGAAGTCGATGAGGGGATGGTTAACCTGTGGCTTGATAATGCGGAGGAACAATTGCAAGAGATGCCATATATGGATCCGAGGAAGATCCGTTTGGAGATTCTCAAAAATATCCCGACTGTAAAATCCAACATGGATGTCTTTTACAATAACTTCAAATCTTTATTCCACCTTTGACCAAAGTTTAATATAGTTAATTCTAATCTCACCGATCGAGCGATGGTTGCTGTTAAGAAAATTTTTGAAGAAATTATTCAGACAGATCACAAGGTCATTACCGAGGAATCATCAAAATCCATTCTCAAGACCTACGGGGTCAAGGTTCCGCCATATGCCCTTGCCACTTCTGCAGCAGAGGCAGTAAGGGCGGCAAAAAAGATCGGATTTCCCCTTGTCATGAAGGTCGTATCACCGCAGATCCTGCACAAGACTGACGTCGGCGGGGTCAAAGTCGGAATAGACAATCTCAATGACGTAAAAAAGACATTTGATGACATGCATGGCCGCCTCTCCAAAAAAAAGGGCGTTACAGTCAAGGGAATTCTTTTGGAGAAGATGGTTCCAAAAGGCGTTGAACTCATAGTTGGAATTCAAAATGATCCCCAGTTTGGCCCCATGATCATGGCCGGATTAGGAGGCGTGATGACTGAGATATTCAAGGACGTTGCATTTAGGATGCTGCCAATTACCACATCTGATGCAAAATCCATGATAAACGAACTCAAGGGCTCAAAGCTTCTCAAGGGTTTTCGAGGCAGTAAGCCAATTGATCTTAACATGGTGGCAAAAATGTTGGTCCAAATAGGAAAACTAGGCGTAGAGAATGCCGATTACATTAACAGCATCGACTTTAACCCAGTCGTCGTTTATCCAAAATCCCACTTTGTAGTGGACGCAAAAATCATTCTAAACAAATCCCTAAAAAAGAACTCTATCTCAAAGGCAAAGCCTGTCATTGCCTCAATGGAGTCATTCTTTACCCCAAAGTCAGTCGCACTAGTTGGCGCATCAGCAACACCGGGCAAGATTGGCAACTCTGTGTTGGATGCACTTGGAAAGCAGGATTACAAGGGCAAGGTATATCCGATTAATCCCAAACAAAAGTCAATTCTTGGAATCAAGTGCTATCCTTCCCTTGATGCAATACCTGCAAAGGTTGATCTGGTAGTTGTCTGCATCGACCTCTCAATGTGCGGACCGATCATGGAGACCTGTGCCAAGAAGGGAATCCACAACGTTGTAATTGTATCGGGTGGTGGAAAGGAGCTTGGTGGCGATAGGGCCGCCATGGAAGCTAAAGTAAAGGAACTGTCTCTAAAGCACAAGATTCGCGTAATCGGTCCCAACTGCATCGGAATGTTCAATGCCGCAAACAGGCTTGACTGCGCATTCCAGGGACAGGAGAGAATGGTACGCTCAAAACTCGGACACGTTGCATTCTTTTCACAAAGTGGGACCATGGGAATCAGCATGTTGGAGAGTGCTGATCTGTTTGGTCTCTCAAAGATGATCAGCTTTGGCAACCGTTCTGACGTTGATGAGGCAGACATGATATGGTATGCTGCAAATGATCCTCAAACCAAAGTCATCGGACTGTACGTTGAAGGGTTCGGCGATGGCAGAAAGTTCATCAATACTGCAAAGCGTGTAATGAATGAGAAGAAAAAACCGATCGTTATTTGGAAGAGTGGAAGAACTGCCGCAGGTGCAAAACAGGCCGCATCACACACAGGTTCGCTTGGCGGCTCAAATGCCATGATTATGGGTGCATTCAAGCAGGCAGGAATTATCTCAGTTGACAGTTATCAGGAACTAGTGGGCGTTCTCAAGGCACTGGCATGGCAGCCCCCTGCAAGGGGTAACAATGTTGCCATGACCAGCAATGGCGCCGGTCCGATGATTGGCGGAATTGATCAGTTGGAACGATTGGGCCTTGCAATAGGAAAACTCTCACCGCAAGTCATCAAAAAGATAAAGTCACACTTTCCAGACACCGTCCCGATTCATAACGGCAATCCTGCAGATGTGGGCGGTGGCGCAACTGCCGATGACTATCGGTTTGTAATAGAGCAGTTCCTATCTGAGAAGAACATTGACATTGCCATGCCGTGGTTCGTATTTCAGGATGACCCACTTGAGGAAAAGATTGTAGATTATCTGGCTGTCCTCTCAAAGAAGAAGAAAAAGCCCATTCTTGTCGGCGGCAACGGTGGCCCATACACTGAAAAGATGATAAAACGAATCGAGGGACACAATGTTCCAGTCTACCAAGATCTTCGAACATGGGTTGCAGCCGCATCTGCACTGGCCCAATGGGGCAAGGTTCTGGGAAAATAGATAACATTTAATTCCTATATCGCTTGGCAGATTGTCATGTCACTAGTTACCACATCAACTTCTGATGGCATCTGTACTGTAACGATTAACAGGCCAGAGAAACTCAATGCCATGAATACTGAGGTTGCAAAAGAACTAATCAAAATCTTCGAGGAACTAAACCATAATGATGATGTCAAAGTTATCATTTTGACTGGCGAGGGCCAAAAGGCATTCTCTGCAGGTGCGGATATCGAGTACATGTCAAAAATTTCCGCAGACGAATCAGTAGAGTATGCAAAGACAGGCCAGCTTGTCACTGCAACTGTGGAATTGGTAAAGCAACCGACCATTGCAGCAGTCAACGGTTTTGCTTTGGGCGGGGGCTGCGAACTTGCAATGTCTTGCGATATCAGAATAGCAGCAGATACTGCCAGACTTGGCCAGCCAGAAGTAACGATAGGTGTCCCTCCGGGATGGGGCGGCACGCAAAGACTGATGAGAATAGTGGGAATAGCAAAGGCAAAGGAACTTGTCTACACAGGCAAGATGATTCCAGCTGATGAGGCCAAAGAGATCGGCCTTGTGAACCATGTGGTTCCCCTTGCATCATTGCAGGAAGAAGCCCTAAAGATGGCCCAGCAGATAGCCGGAAACTCTACAATGGGTGTCCTAATGTCCAAGGTTGCAATCAACAAGGGCAGAAACGCGGATCTTGATACGGGTCTTGCACTGGAACTGCTTGCTTGGAGAAACTGCTTTACGCATCCTGACAGGGAGGAACGCATGACTGCATTTCTCAACAAGTCAAAGAAATAACCATCTCAATCTCTCTCTTATTTTATCCTGATTGCAAATCTGTGCACATCTAACTGTCGTACCTTGAAAACAGTTCTTGGATCCGGGCGTTCTGTCTTGTGCCAAGCCTGATGGTTTTTAGGAATTCACTCTGATAAATGCATGTCATGGCACCTGATGGATGTTGCTTGTTTTCAGGAAACAAATGTACCTGCCTTGAAATCCAAAACCAACGATTCGATGAAAACAAAAATCCGATGATATCTTGCAATTATCCCAGAATATGTCTGATTTCTTTGGTTTTGATGGTTTCTAGGCAACCTAGGAGGGAAAAGATTATTATAATTTGAATTGTTATTTTGATTCATAATGGCAACTGAGCAAACACAAAAGATGGTAACAGTTACCGCAAAAGCAGCTGAAAAAATTCATGAATTCATGAAAGAGGAAGCAGAATCACCTGAATATCTTAGAGTATATGTTCAGGGTGGTGGTTGTTCTGGCCTATCTTATGGAATGGGATTTGAGAAGGCACCAGAAGAAGATGACATTGTCTTGGAAGAGAATGGCGTCAAGCTTCTAGTTGACAGCTATAGCGTGGACCATCTACAAGGTGCAAATGTAGACTATATTGAAAGCCTAATGGGCTCTGGATTCAAGATTAACAATCCAAATGTTACAAAATCCTGTTCATGCGGTCACTCATTTAGTACCGAATAGACTGAATACCCTTATTCTCATTTTTAGATCTTCCCCCAGCATCTGCTATATTCGGCATTTTTTTCAAAGATCCCATATTTTTAAGACCTTTTTTGCGATACCCTCATATATCGCAGGTAGTGACTCAAATCATGATAATAAAGGAGATGAATAGTTTATGCCTCAATCAGGAATTGTCAAGTATCATGTTAAACTTTCCTATGAAGTCGATGGACTCGTTGAAAGAGCAGATATAATCGGGGCCATCTTTGGCCAAACAGAAGGACTGTTGGGCCCTGAGATGAATCTGAATGAACTGCAACGACTTTCCAAGGTAGGTCGCATTGAGGTCAACGCAAAATCCACTTCCAACACCACCAACGGTGACGCACTAATCCCAATGAGCACTGACATTGATACCTGTGCACTGATTGCTGCTGGAATTGAGAGTATCGACAAGGTAGGTCCGTTTGATTGCAAATTCAAGTTGGCGACCATTGATGATGTGCGAGCTGCAAAGAAGGATGACATCGTAAAACGCGCAAAGGAGATCAAGCAGAGATGGGCGACCAAAACTGTCAGTGAGGGGGAAACAATGCTAAATGATGTACATCAGGGCGACCTTGGAAAGATATCGACATATGGGCCATCAAAGTTAACGTGCAGTTCAGGCGTGTTTGATTCTAGTTGGATAATTCTAGTCGAAGGCAGAGCTGATGTAATCAATCTTCTAAGGGCAGGATATGACAACGTACTTGCAATTGAAGGTGCAAAGATTGACGAATCCATTAAAGAACTGTGTGATAAAAAAGATGTTGTTGTAGCGTTCCTTGACGGTGACAGATCAGGAGGGTTCATTCTCAAGGAACTAAAGTCTATTGTCACTCTGGACTACGAGCTCCAGGCAGACAATGGCGTTGAAGTTGAAGAGCTGACCCCGACAAGGATTGATGAGATTCTAAGACCGATTGCCGATGAGATCAGGGACGGAAAGCCCGCACCTGAACTAAAAAGTGAGGATGACAAACCTGTTGCAGAGGTGGCATCCAAGGTGTTTCCAAATCTCAACGAGACACTTGAAGCAGTCGCACTAGACGGTGATCAAAACGAGGTCTTCAAGGTTCCAATCAGCGAGGTCGTCAGCAAGCTATCCTCGCAATCCGGAATAAAGTATCTTCTGCTTGACGGAATCATAACTCAGAGACTCTTAGAAGGCGCCAAGAACGCCGGCGTTGAGTGCGTAATTGGGCACAGGATTGCAAAATTATCAAACTCTGAGGGAATGACACTCAAAACATTCGGTGATTTAGGCGTATCTTAGGATATATGACTGAACTGAAGATTCAGCACATCCTAACCCTCTCGTATCTGCTCTCCAAGGGTGCAAGGTACAACTATGTTTCCGTTACCACCTCCTCGCTTGGAAGGGGCATCAAAAAATCCCAGCAGGCAGCATCAAAACATCTGGTGGATTTGGAACAAAACCAGTTCATTGAAAGAATAATTAGCGGGCGAAACATCTCTGTTCGAATCACTCCAAAGGGGTATTCTGAAATGGTAAAACTGTCAGTCATATTGGAGAAGAGCCTTGATTCCCTGCCTTCCCACGTTGAACTGAAAGGCACGATAGTTTCTGGAATGGGCGAGGGCGCATACTATATGGGGCTGAAGGGATACACAAGGCAGTTCCAATCAAAGATTGGGTATGTTCCGTATCCTGGCACCCTCAATGTCCGGCTTGACCAAAAAATCCATCAGGAGGCAATCAGGCAGTTTGAGACCCTTGATGGTGTGAAGATAAAGAGCTTTTCAGATGGAAAGAGGACATATGGCTGGGTCAAGTGCTTTACTGCCCGGCTCAACAACTCTGCAAGCTGCGAGTTGATCATCCTGGAGCGAACACACCATGACGATTCAATCATCGAGCTAATCGCAAAATCCTGCCTGAGAAGGACTGCAAAACTAAAAGACGGTTCCAAAATATCAATTAGGATCCCAATAGACTCCTAAATCCCGTGGATGGATTCCCCGTACTCTTTTTGGATCTTGGAGCTGGAGCTTTCAGGTATTGGCGACTGCAGTCTTGCAACCCTTGCATCAAGCTTGATCTTTTTACATCCCTCTGTGATGGACTTTTCCTGGTGAATCTGATCATAGCCTAGCGCAATAATTTGCGGCCTGACACGGTTTACCGTCTTGAATATGTCGCCTTCCTGCCCGATCAGGCAAAGGTCTACAGTTGATAGCGAGTTGACCATCTCTTGTCTTTGCATCTGTGAGTGAAGCGGTCTTCTCTTCTTCATCTTTACTGCCGTATTGTCAGTTGCAACCACTACGACTAGAACGTCCCCTAATTTTTTTGCGGCATTTAACGTGTGGATGTGTCCCGGGTGAATAATGTCAAAAACCCCGCCTGCCAAAACCACGCATAATGAGTCTCGCCCCGTCTCTGTAAGGGTACTCCTATCCTCATTTACAAGCTGGTTTTTTACTAGCTTGTCAATCCTTGAATTGATTGCATCTTCGGGGAGCATCGTCTTTTCCTTGAGTGCGTCAAGTACATCTCTTTTCTGAATCTGGCACACATAGATGATGGAGAGCACGGCCCTTTCACTTTGTTCCAACGCTTCCTACACCCCTGACCCTCTCTTTAATTCATCGCTAAAGATTACATCTTTGGATCAAGGCCTTTTGCCAGCCTTAGTGCATCAATTAGGCCGTCTGCATACCCTATGCTCAGAACTGCCACCTCGTCCTGACCGTCCTCAAGAAATTTTTCGGCATCTCTGATATACAACTCTGCATTCTCCAAAATCACCTGAAACTCTTTTTGGCCCTTGTACAGCGGCTCTACCTCCTCTAGCGCCTCTCTGATCATTGGGACATACTTTTTCATCATCTGAACGGAGATGCTCTCAGTCCTTCCTGTATTGTCAAATGGTTCATCAATGCACCTGCCAAACAGTCTCAGTGCGTCTGATTCTGTAAAGTGCAATCTGCCAGGAATGATTACCGTGTGCGGGGGCTTGCCAAAGTCAGTCCCTGCCAGGCTGGATATTTTGCCCGATATGATGCTCTGATCTTTTAATCCTATCCTTGATGCAACAATGGCATATGTTGATGTGCCGATGACGTTTCTTCTCTGCCCCTTCTCTGTCTCCAGTAGCCCATTTAGCGCATCCTTTGGATCCAGGAAAAAGTCTTTGTCCTGGTTGTATTCTAGGAGAAGCACAGTGTGGTTTCCCTCGATGATATTTTTGTACACCACATAGTATGGCGTTGTCAGGGACTTCATCTCGCTCATTATCGTTGCAACTCTTCCCATCTTGTAGAAATGCAGGCCGCATTCGCCTATCATTGAAGTAATTGATGAGGATGCATGAATGGACCGGGTCTTTATCCCCTCTTGGATTGCCCTTGCTCTCAACTCGATGTGGGTCGTTGCAATGTAGGGATCCCCGTATGCTAGCAGGACCGTCTTTTTTTTCTTTGCATTTTTTAAAATCTCACTGCCGTCCTCCACCAGCCATCTCTTTGCAAGCCTGAACTCCCCGTCTGTCGCTTTTTTGATCTTGACCAGGTCTGATTCTCCTATCGGACTGGTAAACTGCTCTAGATAAACAATATCTGCCTCTGATAAGAGTTCCAGTGCTTGACTGGGAATTGACTTGAATCCCGAAATACCCAACCCGACAAACCACAGCATTACTGTGTCTTTTTATCATGAAGTCTTTTTAAATGCTGTAGGGTCTTTTTGAGGATCTCTATGCCTCTGAGATATTCGTCCACTGAGACTTTCTCATCAATTGTATGGGCCTCGTGAGGATCCCCAGGACCGTACGTGACTACCGGTATCTTCCACTGGTTTCCAAGGACGTTCATGTCCCCGGTACCCGTCTTTCTAATTAGGGTGGGCCTTGAATGCTCAGTCTCGATAACTCCAAGTGTAAATGCCCTGACTAGCGGTGAACTGTGAGGTGCCTCAAACGGCTCTGTTTCATCAAGAATCGAATAAAATGCCTCCACCTTTCTCTCCTGGGAGATCTCCTTGACAAGTGTGGAGATTTTCTGCTCAATGGATTTGCAATTCATGTCTACGGGAATTCTGATATCAAAGGTTGTCTCACATTCCTTTGGGGTGACATTGTGGCTTGTTCCTCCCCTTATCTCTGTTACAGTTGCAGTAAGTAGCATCCCCTTTGTCTTTCCCTCCTGATCTGCCTCCAGCTTTTCTTTGAGTTCCCTTGCAAAGATCGTTGATTCTATGATTGCATTCTTTGACAACCACGGGGCGCTTGCATGGGAGCTGTCCTCGACGCTGATCCTCAGATTGATTGCCAGTCTTCCCTTGTATGCGATGGTCACCTGCTTGATTCCGCTTGGCTCGCCAAAGATCGCATAGTCTATGTCCATCTTCTTCTTGACTATGTTCTTGATTCCAGTCGCGTTTCCTTCTTCATCCACTGCCCCGACAAAAATTATTGTCCCGTTGTTGTTCTGGACTGACGCTGCTGCAAACAGCATTGCCATCAATGGCGCCTTTGCATCTGATGCGCCTCTGCCGTAAAGCGAGTCCCCCTCCCTTCTGACCTTGACCTTGCCTGGGACCACATCCATGTGTCCGCACAGCATGATTCTTGGGGAGCCTGAGCCCTTTCTTGCTATCATGTTTCCTACTTCGTCAATCTGGATGTCCTCAAACCCCAGGTCGTCGCATTTGTCTGCCAGGAATTCTGCCATCGGCTTTTCGCTTAGAGACGGCGTGTACATTCTCAGTGCCTTCTCTAGCATCTTTACTGCAAATCTTGGTGTCACTGTAAAATTGGTGTCCAATTCCTACTTTTCTATCTCCAGTGCATAGTCTAGCATTAGGGAGGGAATGTCCACGTTACACACCCTTACCGTGTTTTTGTATTCAGTAGTATTATTTACCTCGTGGACAACCAGTCCCTTCTCATCGCTTTCCATCAAATCCACGCCCACGATGTCCCCTTGAACTGCCTGCTTTGCCTTGATGCACATCTCCTCCATCTCCTCGGTGACTTTGCATGGTTCGGCTATCCCTCCGAGTGCCATGTTTGTCTTCCAGTGCTTGGAGGTTCTGTAGATTGCTGCTACTATCTTGTCTCCGACCATAATTGATCTGATGTCCCTTGGAGGCCTCTTTACAAACTCTTCCAAATAGTGAACCTGATAAATGGGATACATCTTTTCTCTGCTTTCGATGATTCCCTCTGCTGCATCCCTGTCATTTAGTTTTGAGATAAGCCTTCCCCAACTGCCGACAGTTGGCTTGATGACTCTCGGATATCCGTGCAAGTCCAGCGACTCTAATGCCGCATCCTTTGAAAAAGCCACAGTCGCATCCGGCGTCGGCACTTTGAATTTCTTTAGCAGCATGTGTGTGAACAATTTGTTTCCGGCAAAGACTCCTGTGTTTAGGCAATTGATTACCCTGACGCCCAGTCCTTCAAGGGCCGCAGTTGAGTGCAGATTTCTATAATAGCTTACGCATCTCTGAATAACTATGCCGTAATCCTGCGGCTTTTTTTCCAAATCTATTGCCAGTTTCTTACAATCGAGCATCTGAATGTTGATGTTCTTTTTTTTACCTGCCTCTAGCAGAGCCTTTTCTTCCCAACGGATCGAATCGTAAAGAATGGTAACGTCGGGGTTCACTGTCCCCAATCCTCGCCAACCGTTTGGGCTGGCTTTAGATCGAAGCCGTCTGAACCTTTAGCTAATTCAAAACTTGCGCCACATTCAGGACATGTTACGATTTCCCCTTCAAGTGCATCACTTGGTACTGAAATATCTGCATCACATTCTTCACATTTTGACATGTCTCTTCTTCATTACGCCTTTATTTATCGTTAATTATCTTGTTGCCCCCTGCCGTGCATGTTTGGGATTGCCGGTAAACTCTTTGACTGGTGCTAGGCTGATTACTCATAATTCCGCTGATGGGCAACTGCATGTGAAATCGGTTCCCGTCTTTGGGTTGCCCTGGTATTACTCATGGGCACTTGTGCCGGCAAGTTCGCAGTCTTGTGATTGCAGAATCCGTCCCTTGCTCATATTCATAAATGCTGATTTCAAAGTGACTAACTTTGTGCCTTGTTTTGCCCTGAATGTGGTTTTGAGGGCTAAACGAGAATTGATACTACTATGTGCATGCATGTCTGTCACTATTTCCACAGATGTAATGGGGGAATCATCTCTTTTTTTACTAGGCATGAATCAATACAATTGAGGATATTTTTTGTGTCTATTTTTTTTGAATATCTGTCTCTACCTGCAATTGTGTTAAATTGTTATATGTGATACTTGTTCTGTTTTTTATGAACGGGACATGGGGCATTATATCTGTAATCTGCCTCGGCCTCTCTTTTGGTGTTATTCCCGCATTTGCACAAACCGATAACCCTATAATATTTCCCACTGCTTTTTCAGAATCTGACAGAACAGGTCACACACCTGACATATTCGTATTTCAATTTTCTCGAGCTGATCCGAGTAATGGTGCATGGCAAATCAGGAGCGATACTGATGGTTGTAGAATACTTCCCCGCGATATTCACCCTCAGTCTGGAGTGTTCACCTGGCAAATACCTCTTCTATCTGAACCCACAACATGTGAGGTAACAGTAAGTCGCACTGGCAATGATCCCACATCAAGACAATTTGAGTTGCATATCTATCGAACTATTGTACTGCCACGTGTAGATATAACTGAAGGCCAAGTACCTCCCAGTCTTTCAACTATTATACCAAATTCTAATGAAGGTGTGCCAGACTCTGTATCGAAATATGAAATTACTCGACCTTCTGGTATTCACATACAAAGAAATGAGCAAGTAGATTTATTTGCAGAAATGCTAGCGTCTCTAGATGAAGAAACCGGTGATTTTTCACGATCACTTGCATGTGATGCGATAAGAGATGGTCACGAATTTGCAGATTTTGACTTTCTTTTGAGATTTGAAGATAGTACTGATGTGACCTTTGGACTTGGTCTGATGAGAATAAGCAATGCTGAAAACTGTAATCAGAGGCCTACTTTCAGTCCGGAGTATGACGCAGATATATTCGTAGGTGATACAATTCCTTCCCTTGCTGACACAGTTAACAACCCTGATCATCCCTCCGACCCCATATCGAGATATCGCATCACAGATAGAGGTTCTGAACCAAGTTTGCCTGATTACATTGTAGAGTCTCTGGATCCGAATACTGGTGAATTTTCAGCACCGTTTCTGTGTGCTTCAATTGGTAGCGATGTTCAAAGAGAGTTTAGTTTTGATTGGACATTTGCAGATGGCACCGGCGAATATGCTCAACCTGGCATGATAAGAGTGACTAATGGTGATGCATGCACATTTGATCGAGCATATGCAGTAGAGCTGCTCGAAGGCCAAATACCTCCTCCTTTATCTGACTCTATTCCAAACTTTGAAGATCCACAAGACCCTGCAACGGAATACAGCATCGATCAAGGGAATCTTTCGAACCCTTTGCCTGATTACATTGTAGAGTCTCTGAACCCAACAACCGGTGAATTTACAGCACCGTTTGCATGTGACACACTTCCAAATTCAGACGGCGGATCTACTTCCCGAGTGCCCTTCGACTGGACCTTTGAAAATAGTGATGTAGATTCGGGGACTCAGCTAGGTTCTATGACCGTATTAGAAGATCTAAATTGTAATGACATACCTACTTTTACTCAGTATAGCTCGACAGTATCAGAAGGTGTCGTACCTCTTTCTCTTTCCAGTGCAGTTATAAATCCTGATCTGGTTCAGGGAGATCCTGTATCGGTATACAGAATCAAATCTGGAGACCTGCCTCAAAGTTTCATTGATTCCCTGAATGCCAATAGTGAATTTGCAGATCATGGTACATTTGACTCATTCTCGTTTGATACTGTATCTACTCAACAAGGTTCCAGGGTCTTTGAGTTTGTTTGGACCTTTGAGGACGGCACCGGGGAATCAGGAAACCAGAACGGCATACTAACTGTAAATAACATGAACCGAGCACCGACAATAGATGATCCTATTTCAAATTTCCCTTCGTTTCTTCGTACAAATGAACTAGTATCCTTTCCCCTGATGGGCATTGATCCTGACGATGATACCCTAATCTGGGATATCTCCTCACCTGACCTCGGAGCTAGCATTGACCAAGACGGAATATTCTCATGGACTCCACTAGAACAGCATGTCGGTATGAATGAATTCACATTTACCCTGACTGACTCTGTTTTAACTGCTGTTCCTCGATCTCATACATTTGATGTACGTATACCGCCTACCATTGTTGAATATCGAGAGACAGTATCGGAGAATGGCCCCATTCCTTCCCTATCAAGCGTAGTTACAAACCCTGATGCGAATCTTGCCGACGCTCCATCGATATATCGCATCAAATCTGGAAACCTGCCTGAATCTATCATGAATTCTCTTGAAAACAATGGTCGATTTGACACCACGTTCCCATTTAATACCACAAATAATGCACAAAGTTCCAGAGTCTTTGAGTTTGTTTGGACCTTTGAGGGCAATACTGGGGAATCAGGGAACCAGAACGGCAAAATTACTGTAACCAACTTCAACCGGCCACCTACCATACAACCTCCAAGTAATAACTTTCGAGTACATGATGTTGATCAACACATAACATTTAACCTGACAGGCCATGATCCTGATACTGATACTGGCACAGGTGATCCTCCACCAATATGGGACGTATCAGATAATTCCATCATTGACACTGGTGCAATAATTCATCAGAACGGCACATTCTCGTGGATTTCAGATTCAAGGTTTGATGGTGAGGATCCATTTAGGTTTACATTCACTCTGACTGATGTTGGCAACAAACAAGCAGAGACATTTGTTACCGTTCGTATAACTACTGATCCAATCATTGCACCTGACGGTTCCTCAACTGAGACAGAAGGTAACCTAGTAAGCACTCAATTTGGAGAAGACGGCCCAGGCCCCAGAACCTGTACCACTGATTCCATACTGCCTGAAAGTCTCACACTTACAGTTACTAATCGTAGTACTAAATGTATCCTAACTGGGACTCTAAGCCTTGATGCCATAACTAACGGTTTGACATCGCAGGAATTTCCAATAGTATACATAACAAACACCACTGGCATCTTTGCTTCAGGTACACATACCCTGACAGTCAAGGAACTGCCTTTATTTGATTCCTACGAAGAGACAGTAGCAGAAGGTGATACTCTTCCATCTTTGTATAGTACAGTTATAGATCCTGATCTGATTCCAGAAACTATCTCCGGATATACAGTCAGAGACGGCAACCTGCCTCCTTACATTACAGATCTTTTGAATCCTGTCACCGGCGAATTTGATGGCACCATTCCATTTGATGCTGTAACCTCTGCACAAGGTTTTGTAACCTTTGACTTTGATTGGATATTTACAGATGGCATTGGATCATCAGGGATGCAGTCTGGTACCATAACTGTAACCAACACCAACCGGCCCCCGACAATCAATACAGGTCAAGATGATGTTGGTACAACACGTGATGAGCACGAACTGGTAATGTTTACCCTGGATGGTTCTGATGATGATACTGCCACAGGCGATGATCCACCGATATGGCGCGTATCATCTGCTGACACTGCCGCTAATGACAATGCAACGATTATGGACAATAGGGACTTTCGGTGGACTCCAGATGACAGTCACGGCAGCAGCACAATCACATTTACATTCACTCTGGATGATTCTGTAGCTGAGCCGGTCACTCGAAATATCAAATTTGATGTGCGAGAGGTAAACATACGGCCAACCCTGTCTGAACCATACTTTGTTAATGTCACCGAGGGAGGTGAGATATCTCGTTCCCTCTCAGATGTGATTGTTGATCCCGACGAGATTCCGTCAACTATCATGATGTATGGACTAGCATCTGACCAAACACTGCCTCTTGGCATAATGCTAAACTCTGATGGATCATTTTCAGGAACTGTATCACGTGATGCGACAACTGCTACAGACTCGCCACAAATTTATGAGTTCGACTATACATACGATGATGGTACAATCCCACCTTTCTCTAGTACCGGCATGATAAATGTGACCAACGCCAACCAACTACCCATAATAGATCCTATCACGGGCATCAACACAGAACCCCATGTGGGAGAGACAGTAGAGTATAACCTGAGAGGTACTGATCCTGACGATGATGTCACAATCTGGGGTATCTCCTCACCTGACCTCGGGGCTACCATTGACCAAGACGGAATGTTCTCATGGACTCCACGTGAAGAGCATGCAAATATGCAAGTACTAACGTTCACCCTGACAGACTCTATAGACCTGCCTGTCACAGCTCCTGTCACCTTTACAGTCAACCCAAATAATCTGCCGACATTTACCAGTTACACCCAAACAGTATCTGAAGGCCAAACACCTCTTTCTCTTTCCAGTGCAGTTACAAACCCTGAGGAGAGTTCACCAGACCCCGTATCCATATACGAAATCATACCCGGAGTCCTGCCTGACTCCATCATGAATTCCCTATACCCAAACAACGGCTCGTTTGACAGTCCCGTCCCATTTGAAACACTGCCTGCCGGGACTGATTCCATGACCTACGAGTTCCAGTGGACATTTACAGACGGCACCGGACCATCAGGGAACCAGGACGGCACACTAACTGTAACCAACACCAACCGGCCCCCGACAATAGATCCTATCATCGGCATCAACACAGAGCCGCATGTGGGGGAGACAGTAGAGTATAACCTGAGAGGTACTGATCCTGACGATGATGTCACAATCTGGGGTATCTCCTCACCTGACCTCGGAGCTACCATTGACCAAGACGGAATGTTCTCATGGACTCCACGTGAAGAGCATGCAAATATGCAAGTACTAACGTTCACCCTGACAGACTCTATAGACCTGCCTGTCACAGCTCCTGTCACCTTTACAGTCAACCCAAATAATCTGCCGACATTTACCAGTTACACCCAAACAGTATCTGAAGGCCAAACACCTCTTTCTCTTTCCAGTGCAGTTACAAACCCTGAGGAGAGTTCACCAGACCCCGTATCCATATACGAAATCATACCCGGAGTCCTGCCTGACTCCATCATGGGTTCCCTATACCCAAACAACGGCTCGTTTGACAGTCCCGTCCCATTTGAAACACTGCCTGCCGGGACTGATTCCATGACCTACGAGTTCCAGTGGACATTTACAGACGGCACCGGACCATCAGGGAACCAGGACGGCACACTAACTGTAACCAACACCAACCGGCCCCCGACAATAGATCCTATCATCGGCATCAACACAGAGCCGCATGTGGGGGAGACGGTACTATTTGACCTGGAAGGCACTGATCCTGACGATGATGTCACAATCTGGGGTATCTCCTCACCTGACCTCGGAGCTACCATTGACCAAGACGGAATGTTCTCATGGACTCCACGTGAAGAGCATGCAAATATGCAAGTACTAACGTTCACCCTGACAGACTCTATAGACCTGCCTGTCACAGCTCCTGTCACCTTTACAGTCAACCCAAATAATCTGCCGACATTTACCAGTTACACCCAAACAGTATCTGAAGGCCAAACACCTCTTTCTCTTTCCAGTGCAGTTACAAACCCTGAGGAGAGTTCACCAGACCCCGTATCCATATACGAAATCATACCCGGAGTCCTGCCTGACTCCATCATGGGTTCCCTATACCCAAACAACGGCTCGTTTGACAGTCCCGTCCCATTTGAAACACTGCCTGCCGGGACTGATTCCATGACCTACGAGTTCCAGTGGACATTTACAGACGGCACCGGACCATCAGGGAACCAGGACGGCACACTAACTGTAACCAACACCAACCGGCCCCCGACAATAGATCCTATCATCGGCATCAACACAGAGCCGCATGTGGGGGAGACGGTACTATTTGACCTGGAAGGCACTGATCCTGACGATGATGTCACAATCTGGGGTATCTCCTCACCTGACCTCGGAGCTACCATTGACCAAGACGGAATGTTCTCATGGACTCCACGTGAAGAGCATGCAAATATGCAAGTACTAACGTTCACCCTGACAGACTCTATAGACCTGCCTGTCACAGCTCCTGTCACCTTTACAGTCAACCCAAATAATCTGCCGACATTTACCAGTTACACCCAAACAGTATCTGAAGGCCAAACACCTCTTTCTCTTTCCAGTGCAGTTACAAACCCTGAGGAGAGTTCACCAGACCCCGTATCCATATACGAAATCATACCCGGAGTCCTGCCTGACTCCATCATGGGTTCCCTATACCCAAACAACGGCTCGTTTGACAGTCCCGTCCCATTTGAAACACTGCCTGCCGGGACTGATTCCATGACCTACGAGTTCCAGTGGACATTTACAGACGGCACCGGACCATCAGGGAACCAGGACGGCACACTAACTGTAACCAACACCAACCGGCCCCCGACAATAGATCCTATCATCGGCATCAACACAGAGCCGCATGTGGGGGAGACGGTACTATTTGACCTGGAAGGCACTGATCCTGACGATGATGTCACAATCTGGGGTATCTCCTCACCTGACCTCGGAGCTACCATTGACCAAGACGGAATGTTCTCATGGACTCCACGTGAAGAGCATGCAAATATGCAAGTACTAACGTTCACCCTGACAGACTCTATAGACCTGCCTGTCACAGCTCCTGTCACCTTTACAGTCAACCCAAATAATCTGCCGACATTTACCAGTTACACCCAAACAGTATCTGAAGGCCAAACACCTCTTTCTCTTTCCAGTGCAGTTACAAACCCTGAGGAGAGTTCACCAGACCCCGTATCCATATACGAAATCATACCCGGAGTCCTGCCTGACTCCATCATGGGTTCCCTATACCCAAACAACGGCTCGTTTGACAGTCCCGTCCCATTTGAAACACTGCCTGCCGGGACTGATTCCATGACCTACGAGTTCCAGTGGACATTTACAGACGGCACCGGACCATCAGGGAACCAGGACGGCACACTAACTGTAACCAACACCAACCGGCCCCCGACAATAGATCCTATCATCGGCATCAACACAGAGCCGCATGTGGGGGAGACGGTACTATTTGACCTGGAAGGCACTGATCCTGACGATGATGTCACAATCTGGGGTATCTCCTCACCTGACCTCGGAGCTACCATTGACCAAGACGGAATGTTCTCATGGACTCCACGTGAAGAGCATGCAAATATGCAAGTACTAACGTTCACCCTGACAGACTCTATAGACCTGCCTGTCACAGCTCCTGTCACCTTTACAGTCAACCCAAATAATCTGCCGACATTTACCAGTTACACCCAAACAGTATCTGAAGGCCAAACACCTCTTTCTCTTTCCAGTGCAGTTACAAACCCTGAGGAGAGTTCACCAGACCCCGTATCCATATACGAAATCATACCCGGAGTCCTGCCTGACTCCATCATGGGTTCCCTATACCCAAACAACGGCTCGTTTGACAGTCCCGTCCCATTTGAAACACTGCCTGCCGGGACTGATTCCATGACCTACGAGTTCCAGTGGACATTTACAGACGGCACCGGACCATCAGGGAACCAGGACGGCACACTAACTGTAACCAACACCAACCGGCCCCCGACAATAGATCCTATCATCGGCATCAACACAGAGCCGCATGTGGGGGAGACGGTACTATTTGACCTGGAAGGCACTGATCCTGACGATGATGTCACAATCTGGGGTATCTCCTCACCTGACCTCGGAGCTACCATTGACCAAGACGGAATGTTCTCATGGACTCCACGTGAAGAGCATGCAAATATGCAAGTACTAACGTTCACCCTGACAGACTCTATAGGCCCGCCTGTCACAGCTCCTGTCACCTTTACAGTCAACCCAAATAATCTGCCGACATTTACCAGTTACACCCAAACAGTATCTGAAGGCCAAACACCTCTTTCTCTTTCCAGTGCAGTTACAAACCCTGAGGAGAGTTCACCAGACCCCGTATCCATATACGAAATCATACCCGGAGTCCTGCCTGACTCCATCATGAATTCCCTATACCCAAACAACGGCTCGTTTGACAGTCCCGTCCCATTTGAAACACTGCCTGCCGGGACTGATTCCATGACCTACGAGTTCCAGTGGACATTTACAGACGGCACCGGACCATCAGGGAACCAGGACGGCACACTAACTGTAACCAACACCAACCGGCCCCCGACAATAGATCCTATCATCGGCATCAACACAGAGCCGCATGTGGGGGAGACGGTACTATTTGACCTGGAAGGCACTGATCCTGACGATGATGTCACAATCTGGGGTATCTCCTCACCTGACCTCGGAGCTACCATTGACCAAGACGGAATGTTCTCATGGACTCCACGTGAAGAGCATGCAAATATGCAAGTACTAACGTTCACCCTGACAGACTCTATAGACCTGCCTGTCACAGCTCCTGTCACCTTTACAGTCAACCCAAATAATCTGCCGACATTTACCAGTTACACCCAAACAGTATCTGAAGGCCAAACACCTCTTTCTCTTTCCAGTGCAGTTACAAACCCTGAGGAGAGTTCACCAGACCCCGTATCCATATACGAAATCATACCCGGAGTCCTGCCTGACTCCATCATGGGTTCCCTATACCCAAACAACGGCTCGTTTGACAGTCCCGTCCCATTTGAAACACTGCCTGCCGGGACTGATTCCATGACCTACGAGTTCCAGTGGACATTTACAGACGGCACCGGACCATCAGGGAACCAGGACGGCACACTAACTGTAACCAACACCAACCGGCCCCCGACAATAGATCCTATCATCGGCATCAACACAGAGCCGCATGTGGGGGAGACGGTACTATTTGACCTGGAAGGCACTGATCCTGACGATGATGTCACAATCTGGGGTATCTCCTCACCTGACCTCGGAGCTACCATTGACCAAGACGGAATGTTCTCATGGACTCCACGTGAAGAGCATGCAAATATGCAAGTACTAACGTTCACCCTGACAGACTCTATAGACCTGCCTGTCACAGCTCCTGTCACCTTTACAGTCAACCCAAATAATCTGCCGACATTTACCAGTTACACCCAAACAGTATCTGAAGGCCAAACACCTCTTTCTCTTTCCAGTGCAGTTACAAACCCTGAGGAGAGTTCACCAGACCCCGTATCCATATACGAAATCATACCCGGAGTCCTGCCTGACTCCATCATGAATTCCCTATACCCAAACAACGGCTCGTTTGACAGTCCCGTCCCATTTGAAACACTGCCTGCCGGGACTGATTCCATGACCTACGAGTTCCAGTGGACATTTACAGACGGCACCGGACCATCAGGGAACCAGGACGGCACACTAACTGTAACCAACACCAACCGGCCCCCGACAATAGATCCTATCATCGGCATCAACACAGAACCCCATGTGGGAGAGACAGTAGAGTATAACCTGAGAGGTACTGATCCTGACGATGATGTCACAATCTGGGGTATCTCCTCACCTGACCTCGGAGCTACCATTGACCAAGACGGAATGTTCTCATGGACTCCACGTGAAGAGCATGCAAATATGCAAGTACTAACGTTCACCCTGACAGACTCTATAGACCTGCCTGTCACAGCTCCTGTCACCTTTACAGTCAACCCAAATAATCTGCCGACATTTACCAGTTACACCCAAACAGTATCTGAAGGCCAAACACCTCTTTCTCTTTCCAGTGCAGTTACAAACCCTGAGGAGAGTTCACCAGACCCCGTATCCATATACGAAATCATACCCGGAGTCCTGCCTGACTCCATCATGAATTCCCTATACCCAAACAACGGCTCGTTTGACAGTCCCGTCCCATTTGAAACACTGCCTGCCGGGACTGATTCCATGACCTACGAGTTCCAGTGGACATTTACAGACGGCACCGGACCATCAGGGAACCAGGACGGCACACTAACTGTAACCAACCAGAATGTCTCTCCAATGATCAATCCCATTCAATCTTTCCCTTCAATCCTTCTCATAAATGAGCCAGTATCATTTGCCCTGAGAGGCACTGATCCTGACGGTGATGAAATAATGTGGAGCCTCTCACAACCTAGCCACGGAGCTCATATTACCCCAGAAGGAGACTTTTCATGGACTCCACGTGAAGAGCATTTAGGTATGCAAGAATTCACATTCACCCTGATTGACAGTCATGACGAACCGGCCATGGCTCTGACTCAAGCATTCAATGTAGTCGAGTTCAATCTGGTTCTGGCATCTGATTCAGAGTTTGAGTTCCCATCCGGCCAATCCACCGAGCATCTGCTGTTGCTTGCCGATACTGATTTAAACACAATGAATCTGGACTGGGAGATTCGCAGTGTTTTCCAGTCTGGCAGTATGGTTGATAATCCTGGAATAACACTCGAATCCGGCGATGTAACTGGTCTAAACGGGGAGGTATTGTACACAACTAACGGCTTTCTGACTTGGAATCCTTTACATGACCTAATCGGCGAATCATACCAGGTGCAAGTACGGGCAGCAGATGGAACATCTGACACTACACAGGTTGGGATTGTTGATGTTGTCGTTGTTGACAATATAGATCCCGTAATCACATTTGCCAATCTGCTAACTACTAGTGACTCTGCTGGAACCACAGCTGACTTTGTTGAAGCAAGTGACAACAACCCAAATGATGACTTTGTTGATGAGCCCACCGCCGATGATCCAAACCCGGAACCTCGCCTTACATGTGTCAGAGACGATGACACTCCCATAGCAAACGGTGACTTGCTGGCAATTGACTCTCACACCATTACCTGTACTGCCATTGATCTGTCTGGAAATCAGGCCGAGCTTACCCAAACCGTCATAGTCGACTATGACGCAGACGCACTGTCTGCCATTGGCTCATATGCAGAAACTGTACCAGAGGGATCATTCATTCCTCCCCTCTCAAGCGTGGTTACAGTCCCGTCCCGAGATCTGCCGGCCTCTGTATCCATATACCGAATCGAATCCGACGAGTTACCTGAAGATATCATATCTTCTC
Organism: Candidatus Nitrosopumilus sp.; assembly: GCA_965206745.1. Taxonomy (GTDB): domain Archaea; phylum Thermoproteota; class Nitrososphaeria; order Nitrososphaerales; family Nitrosopumilaceae; genus Nitrosopumilus. Next base: position 629,426 of record OZ242220.1, read on the forward strand.
TGAATAACCAAACCGGTGCATTTTCAGCACAGTTTTCATGCAGTGCCGTACTTGCCGGGGAGGATCCCGTAACCTATCCCTTCACCTTTACATTTGAGGATGACATTACAAAATCAGACCCGCAGGATGGAACAATAACGGTATCCCACAATCCGAGATGCGGCCTTGGCAGTGGCAGCTCAAATGACTGGAAGAAAAAGCCGACCTTTGGCATGTCATGGGAGGTATCCTCTGATCAGCTAGTCGATGACGGCTTTACCTTCAACGGCTACACCCTGGACATCACTGACAACTGGCACACTGATTTTACAAGGACATCATCGATAATCGGTGAGATAAACAGTGTGACTATGAAGGCATATGCCGCTGACGGATTCAGGTATGTCGTCTTGTCCCTTGGAGTGCCCGAGATTGGCATGGCCCCTGATGCAGAGACTGACATCATACTGATGCTGAATCGAAACTATACCAATCCGGACGACTATGATATCGTGGAGATAATTCACGAGCAAAAAGAGTCCCTGATCGACGAGAGCAGGACTACTGCCACAGTCAAAAGGGTGCTGTGCAATGCAGACTCTGAAACCCCGTGCCACTCCTTTGAGATATCCTTCAAGGTTGATGCGCCACTAAAGTCCGACGTGCTGGCAATATCTGCAGTCGATTCGAAGCGACGCAGCACCGTAACGTTCATCAACGAGGGCGTAGAGTTTACAGGAGATGCAATACTTGCGCCAAACACGCACTATATGATACAGAAAAAGACAAACCAGGGACCTGCAGAGATAATCACACTGACCCAGCAGGACAGGAGATACAACATCTGGGAGGATGACTCTGGATACCTGTGGTTCCAAAATGATCACGGCAGCTGGTTCTCAATTACCGCACCAGAGACTGAGCGATTCACAGACGGTGCTGTCCATGTGATGACCAGACTGCACTCAAACTTTGGAAACCTGATGCAGCACGAGCGGGAGAAGGCCGCCCTGGTATTTGATGCAAGCAAGCTGATCTCGGTGCCTGACCAGTCCTTTAGCCATGACTATTCCGATGTCCAGTATGGCGTTACAAAGTTTGAAAAACTGGCAGATGAACTGCACATAGAGCAGGGCAAGGCGCAGAGAATAATGGAACTGTTAAGATAGTTTTAATTCTGCCGGCTCGGGGTTTTGTAATGTTTGGGACTGGGTAATTTCAGCGCCAAAGGGTAATCTTGATTTTATGCAAAGGCAGCCTTGCCAAAGTCATCTGGCAAAACCATGAAACTGACACATTCTGTGGACTACAGTCTAGTGCACAGTAGTATGTCTCCATGACATGCCTTGATTCAAGAACCAAGCCGTCCCTTGATTGCAGAGGATGCATTCGCTGGATAAACCATCTGTCATAAATTTAGAATAAAAAAAATTAACATAAAGACATTAGTTCGTCTTTAAGATTTTGGTCGTAAGAGTTAGCCTCACCAGCATCGTCTGTGCATGTGTACACGATGTATGATTCCTTGCTCTCTTTGTTGTAATCAATCTTCAGTGTAGCATCGTCTGCCATCAACCAGTACTCATAGTCTAGTCCCAGATTGTGTAACTCTTCGGTATATTCCGGATGCTTTTGGATGAACATCTGGCTCTCCTCATAGTCTAGGAACATGGTCTTTGTTTGATCCGCATTTGCGTCTTCCATATTCAACTCTGTGATGTCATCAGCCATGGAGACAAACGGAGTAATTATTAGCGCTCCGACCCCTCCTATTGTGACTGCGATGATAACTACTACTGCAATTATGACCTTGTAGATCGTCTTCATTATCCCTCGTCTAAGTGGCTTCAATATTAGTGTGTAAGATGTGGTATTTTTGATGCATTTGTAAAGCATGTCGTTTTTTTGAGATTTGAAAAAATGTTTTTATAATGATTAAAAATCAACACACTCATGGAACGCTCAGCTTGGTGGTTTTTGCTGCCATTGGTTTTAGGTGTGCTGGGCTCTGTAATTGCATACTCTCAGATACGCAAAGATGATCCGGATATGGTAAAATGGATATGGGTAACAGGCGCTGTCATGACTATCGCGCTGGCATTAACTAGTATATCCCCCGAACTTGTAGTGCCAGAACCATTTATGGATTTGTAGGGGAAGACTCACACGGTACAACTCATGTTTGCCCAAAAGATATCTTGGAATACCAGAGTTATGTGAGGAATCACAATCTTTTTTTAGAATTTTAATCTGACCTTGAGCAGGACCCAAAAGTCTAGTGTTCCCATTTACCGAAACTCACTTTGTGGATTCAAGCATTGCCTGGACATGTCTGATATGGTTGGGAATCTAGACTGTGAAATTATACTGTGTACTTGGAGATTCTTCCATTTGATGCATTCTATGAATTTTGGGAAAATGTTTCCATACTAATATACCTGAGATCCTCAAACCATCTAATGGCCATACATTACAAGCATGTGATGCTCTGCTCTGTTATTTTGCTCTCTGTCATGCCGTTGATTGTGCCTGCCGCATTTGGTCATGGTGGTAATCCCGGTGTCGATAGGGCGCCACCGATTAACTTTGAAGACAAAAATGTAACTGTCAAGGCAAAAATGAATCCGTCAGATATGACCGTTGGGGATTTTACCAATACGTTTTTGGAGTTGCAGTTTGTTGATGTTATCACCGAAGTCCATCCGACACGGATCTCAGGAATGAACTGTACGGATATTGAGATGGACGGGATGTTTGAGTGCAGCAGGGATGTGCCGTTTTCCCAAGTGACATACCTGGTTGGCATTAGCAAACGGGGTGACCTTTTGGCAAGGGAGTCGTTTTATGCCGAAGATGGCATCCTGACTGTTGACATTAGGCCAAAAAATACCTGTGATGAGGAACCGGTATACAAATGCAGCAATACCTACGGCGTAAAGCATCCCATTGCTGGAGGCTTGCATGCATTTGGGCAGAACAATCCTGTAATTGACGGCCCGATATTTACAAAGGGCGGCCTGTATCATATTGAGGTGGAGATTATTGGTGCCGGCAGTGTCAGGTCCAACCTGCTAGACCCCCTGGAGTTTGATTTGTACGTCTCCATTGCAGAAGAGTTTACATTTTACGTTGATTACCCTGCAGGCAATACGTGAGTGCTAGTTTTGTTGTGCAGGCCTCAATCTTTTTTATTAGAATATGATCCGTCAACTTTATGACCTGCGTTCTGACATGGACTGTCTACTGGAAGAACATCATAGATGAGGTTATTGGGATAATTTGGTAAGTGGTTTTATACATATTTTTAGTGAAAATTTTTTAATGTTCTGATTTACATCGATCTACATATAAATTATTATTATTTTTCAGAAACACTTAGCATGAACAAAATAACCCACATGACAATAAATGGATTTAAAAGCATAGTAGATAATGATATTGATTTACGTTCTCTAAATGTTTTGATTGGCCCAAATGGCTCTGGAAAAACAAATTTTCTTGAATTTTTTAAATACTTGAAAGAAACATTGGGTACTTCATCAATTCCTTCATATCCTTTTGCATCTTGGGGAGGATATCGGAATATAGCACATAATTTTAACACAGAGAAAGCCATGGAAATAAAAATTCAAGGGGTTGTTGATGACACTAATTACACGTACATGTCTAAAGCAATAATTACTAATGAGATTCCCCATTATATTTATGAAAAATTAGAAATAAATGATGTTTGTAATATAACACGTCAGCATAGTGAATTTACAATTGTTTATCCTCAAAAATTAATCTCTAAACTACGACAAAATTTTAAAAAAATGAGACCTGAAATGGATAAAAAAATAATGAAATTATTACAAAACTCAGGATCTCAAGAAACATCTATTGATACAAATAATTCAATTTTAAATTATATGCATACTTCTTCTTATGCGAGTTCTAATAATCTAACACATGGGCTTATCAACAATAAAATTGCATTTGTATCTGAAATTGTTCATAATCCTAATTCCATATCTGATCCAAAATTCATAAAATGTCTTGATTCATTGCGATTTAATGGTGTGATTTTATTACGTTCTATTTGCAATGTTCGTGAAACATCTTATCCTGGTTTAATTGGACTTGATGAGGACGGACGTGGTCTAGTAAATGTATTGTATTCGTATCGTAGAGAACATGGAACTTTACCATCAAGTATAATTAGTGCTATGAGAGAACTCTTTCCAAAATGGCAAATAGATTTCCAATTATCAAATAATGGTATAATTACGTTGATTGGAAGATATGATAATTTGGAATTTCTGCCAAATTCACTACCTGATGGACTTTTCAAACTCTTGTTAATTTTGACTGCATTAGAGATGCGACCACAAATATTACTAATTGATGAAATTGAAAACTCTTTGCATATTAACATTATAAAATATATCCTAGATGAATGTGAAAGAAATGAAAATACGACTGTATTTTGTACCAGTCATTCTCCACAAATTATGGATCTTGTACGTTTAGAAAATATAATTCTTGTAAAACATAAAAATCAACATAGTATTTATTCGCATGTTAAATCATTGGATAGTCTAAAAAAACAATTAATAGATACAGATATGACTTTTAGTGACATATATTTTGATGGTAATTTATGATATATTCGTGTATTGTTGAGGATTCCTATGGAAAATCCTTTTGGCAAAAATTTATTCGTAAAAAGAGCAAGATAATAAATTTACCCTGTCCTCGTGAGATAAGTTCTTGTAAATATACAGAACCCAAATTCCATAGATACATTCGCAATTATATCCAATCTAAAGATTGTTTTGTTCTAATTTTACTGGATGGTGATGGACATTCATTACCTGAGTTTCAGAATTGTATCCTAAATAGCATAAAGAGTGAATATCGTAATAAAATAAAATTATTCCTTTTTGACTACGAGATAGAAGAATGGATTTGTCATGATTTGAACATCAAATATAAAAATTCTAAACCCTCACAAATTCTAAAACACAAACAAAAATATGAGAAACACAATTTACCTAACTATGCTGAAAAACTAGATTGCAATAAACTAAAAACATGTGTGAGTTTTGATAGATTTTTGAGTACGTTAAAAAATTAATTGTTTTGTATGAATAATATCATTTTAGATCGAATATTTCATTCCATTCTCTTTTAGATTGTTTTTCTGAATTATATTGGAGATGCATTTATCTCAAACACTTCCTTGGTGTTTGTTGCATCAATGTGTGATGAAAAATGCAATATTTCTTTATTATTGTACTCTATGAATTTATACATACCATGATCTATTAGATAAAAAATCTATTTGAGTTCATGAGATTGTCTTGATGCCGACAATGAATCATCCTATTTCAAATGGAAGATTTTTTTGAATCCGAATAGGATTCATATTTAGTGTTCAACCTTCACCAATTTTACAGTATCCATCTACTTGGAAAATGTTTGATTAAAATTCCAACAACACATCCAAATCCGCCCCTCCGATGCCAGAACCTGCTGGAACCTGATTCACACTGCGTCATCTGTGATCTTTTTTTCAAGCCTGTCTTCTAGCGGTATCTCGATGAGATCCCCCATTCTTAGATTTTTTAGCCCTGTGGCGACTGCCTTTGCCCCCTCATCGTCTTTTTCCAGCCCTAAAAGCGACATCAGATATGCAGCACCTGTCTTTCCTGCTAGTTCCCCGAACACTATCCTCCTCCTGTTCCCGACTGCCCTAGGGGGAATCGGTTCATAGGCTGCAGGATTTCGAAGAATGGCTGCAAGGTGCGTGCCAGCTTTGTGTTTGTATGCTGATGAGCCCACAATTGGTTTTGAGTCATATGGCCTGATTGATGTATACTCTTCAATTAGCCTGGATAGGTCTAGCAGCATGTCCAGCCTGAAATCGTTTGGCGACTTGTAGAGATAGGTCAGTGCCACTGCCACCTCTGCTAGTGGCGGAATTCCCGTCCTCTCCCCGATGCCATCAATCGTGGTGTGAATCTGATCAACTCCCGCATCACATGCTGAAAATGCATTTGCCACTGCAAAGCCAATGTCATTGTGAACATGTGCATCAAGTGGAACATCGACAACATCCCTTACCCTTTTGACAAAGTTATACATTCCAATTGGCCGTAGAATCCCCACCGTATCTGGAAGGCTGATTCTGTCGACTCCGGCCTCCTCAATTCCCTTGCAAACCTTTAGCAGGAATCCCGGCTCTGCCCTGCTTCCGTCCTCGACTGTGAACCTGATCTTTAGTCCGTGGGATTTTGCATACTCTACTGTACTTATGGCCCTCTCAAGTGCCTCATCCCTTGTGATCCGTAGTTTGTCTTTTAGATGAATATCTGATATTCCCAGATATGCCGCACACCATTTTGCATCACAGTCTAGGGAGGCATCGACATCCTCCTTGAGTGCGCGTCCATGAGAGACAATGTCTGCTTTTAGTCCCTGCTTGATGATTGTCTTTGTTGCCTCTTTGTGATCACTTGATACTATGGGCGAGATCTCGATTTGATCGACGCCGAAATAATCCAGCATCCATGCAATCTGGATTCTCTGCTTGTTTGTAAATGAGACCCCTGGGTGCTGTTCCCCCTCCCTGAGGGTGCTGTCCAGAACCCTGATCTTCTTTGGATTGTCTTCGTATGCGTTGTATATGTTGGCATAGTGATTCGAATCTTTCATTACTGATATCGTTGGTATGGATAGACGATATAAACATATTCGTACTAAGTTCGTTGGAAAAAGGCAAAAATGATCCTAAATTAGTTTTGAAATTAAATTATGAAACGAAAGTCGCATTTAGGTTATCTCTCTTAAAATGATGACCGTGTTGGTATCTGCCACGCCGGGGATCTTTCTTAGGGCGTCAATGGTGGCATTAATCTCTGTAATGTTTGTAGCACTCATTATTGTTGTAATGTCGTACTGGCCTGTAATTTCATAGACTGCTCTTACTCCCTCTAGCTTTGCCAGTCTCAGCGACACCTTTGATGTGTCTGTTGCTGAATCCACTGAAACCAAAACGATTGCACTGGTCAAATTTTCTTCCCCGATCTCCAGAGTGAATTTTTTGATCGTGCCGCTGTCTATTAGATTTTTTACACGTCTTCGGACTGCGGATTCAGACAGCTTTAGCTTCTTGCCAATATCCACAAACGATTCCCTGGAATCCTCTTTGAGATAGCCTATGATTTTTTCATCCACTTTATCCTTGTACATCTCTTCTCGCTTCCTCCTCAGTTAGTACCAAATCAAGGGCATGTAAAACTTTTGTCACATCATCTTCTGATATTACCAGCGGGGGTAAAAGCCTTAGAACGTTTCTTCCAGAATACAGCATCAGGACCCCCTCCTTGATCAATCCCATCAGTATGTTCACCACCTCAAACTTCATCTCAATTCCTATCATGAGTCCCTTGCCCCTGATCTCCCTGATCATTGTGTGCTTCTCCTTTAACTCTTTGAGCCCTTCCCTGAACAGCTTGCCCATCCTCTCTGAATTCTCAACCAGTCCGTCCTCTGTGATTGCCTTGAGGGCAGCAACTGCTGCAGCACAGGATATCGGGTTTCCTCCAAACGTTGATGAGTGCTCGCCCTTGCCCATCGAGGCCAGGATGTCCTCTCTTACTAGAGTTGCACCCATTGGCACTCCCCCTGCAATTCCTTTTGCAAGGCATAGGATGTCCGGTGCCGTACTCCAGTGATCACAGGCCCATAACCGTCCGGTCCTGCCCAGACCTGCCTGAATCTCGTCGAAGATCAGCACTATCCCTCTCTCATCACAAAGCTTTCTGACGTCCTGCAAGAACCCCTCAGGGGGCACAATAATCCCGCTTTCACCCTGTATTGGTTCTAGGATCACAAATGCCGTATCCTCATCCACTGCCAAACGCAGCGACTCGATGTCCCCATATGACGCAAAGGACACCTTCTCCACTAGTGGCGCAAAGGCCTTTCTGTACTTTGGATTAAACGTTAATGACAGCGCCCCAAATGACTTTCCGTGGTAGGATCCCTTCATTGCAACCATTCCCTTCTTGCCTGTAAACTTTCTTGCAAACTTCATTGCGGCCTCGACTGCCTCAGCGCCGCTGTTGTTTAGGTGAACCTGTGTCAGGCCTTTTGGGGCCAGGCCAATTAGCATTCTCAAAAACTCTTCCCTTGTCCTGTTGTACAGGGAACTGTGAACTGTGATTATCTTGTCAATCTGCTCTCTGATTGCATCGTTGACTCTCTGGTTTTTGTGGCCCACCAAGGCTACGCCATATCCTCCCATGCAATCTATGTACTCCTTTCCGTCGACATCCCACACGTGGGCCCCAAGACCTCTTTCAATGGTAACTGGAAACCTCTGATAGAGGTTTCCCATAAATTGGTCCTCACTCATGTTCAATCACCGTACAGTTCTCATGTCCAATGGCTGCAGTGATTGGATTCTCCCTTTGGCCGTTGCCAATCAGTGCTTGTTTGACTCCCATGTCAAGTGCTTCAGTGGATGCCAGAATCTTCTTCTCCATTCCCGGTCCTATCTTTGGCCTGATCTCTTTTGCTTCAGCTAGTGTCAGTTTTGGTACTAGTTTGTCATCCATCATCAACCCGTCAACATTTGTGATGAACAACACCTTGTCACAGCCAACCCTGCCTGCAACATAAGCTGCTGCCCTGTCCCCGTCCACATTCAAAAACTCTGACTCTTCACTCATTGCTATGGGTGAGATTACCGGCGTCAGGCCTTGTTCCAATAGGGATCTGATGAATCCTGAATTTATCTCTCTGATCTTGCCTGTATACCCGCCATCAATTGCCTGCTTTCTTCCTTTCTCATTTACTATGAGCAGCTTCTTTTTTCTGTCAGCCTGGATTACCTTTGCATCCACCCCTGATAGGCCGATTGCATTGATGCCGTTTTTTTGCAGCATCTGAACGATCGTCTTGTTGATTCTGCCTGACATTACCATGGTGAATATTTCTGCTGTCTCTTTATCTGTATACCTGCTCTTGATGCCACTAGGCGATGTTACAAACCTTGGCTCCTTGCCAAGCTGTCTGCACACCTTGGTGACCTCCTTTCCTCCCCCGTGAACAATGATGATGCCCTCTGTCTCTGCCACCTTCTTGATGTCTGATATCGTGGATGGATGCAGATCATCGACTACACTACCGCCAATCTTGATTGTGATCATCTCTACACGGGAGTCAGCGGGGTGTATCTCAGCCCGTTCATTTCATCAAAACCGCACATCACATTCATGTTTTGAATGGCAGAACCGGCTGCACCCTTCATCAGGTTATCTGATGCAGACAGTGCAATCAATCTGTTGTTATCCTCGTCTAAATCAAATCCGATATCGCAAAAGTTTGAACCAACCAGGAACTTTGGATCTGGGAATTTGTACAATCCCTTCTTGTCTCTGATCAGCCTGACGAATCTCTCCTCCCCGTATGCCTGACGATATATCTTCCACAGCTCCTTCTCCTCGATGTCCTTCTTTAGGAATGTGTGGTTTGTGCATAGAATTCCACGAACGACATCCACTGCATGCGGACTCATTGAGACGCGGATCTTTCTTCCCGCAATCTCACCAAGCTCCTGCTCAATTTCACCGGTGTGTCTGTGTTTTGCCGGCTTGTATGGTCTAATCACCCCTGCCCTCATTGCATGGGCAGTTCCTGAACCTGAACCTGCACCTGAGGAGCCAATCTTTGAATCAACTATGATGTGCTCGATGTCTATGATGTCGTTTCTAATTAACGGGGCAAGTGCCAGTATGGATGTGACTGCCATGCATCCTGGACAGGAGACCAGCTGTGCCTTTTTAATCTCCTCTCTGTGCAGCTCCGGCACACCAAAGACTGACTTTTGCAGGTAGTCTGGATGGGGATGCTCCCAGCCGTACCATTTGTCATATGCCTCCTGATTGTGCAATCTGTAATCTGCGCTTAGGTCAATTACCTTGACCCCCCTGTCGTACAGTGCCTTTACGATTTCTGTAGCAGTACCATGAGGCACTGCCGTAAAGACCACATCGCACTGGTCTGTTAATCTGTCATAATCTAATTCTGAGAATGTCAAGTCTGTAAACCCCTTCAGGCTTGGCTGAACTCTATGCAGATATTCTCCTACGTGCTGTCTTGATGTCACCATTGAGATCTCTACATCCGGGTGATTGACCAGTAATCGGAGTGTCTCCCCACCCACGTATCCTGATGCCCCAACAACCCCGACTTTCATGATAAGACACCCGCTAAAGGAGTATAATTATTTTCTTACGTAGTTTAGGGCAAATTCTACCATCTCTTTTGGTATATTTCGCTGTGCAACTCTGGCCAATCCTTTGAATTCCACGGTGTTGTTTACCTCGTGTACGACCAGTCCGTTCTCTTCATCCTCCATCATGTCAACTCCCAAGATTCCTCCACCCATGGCCTTTGATGCTTTTACTGCCATGTCTTCCATCTCTTTTGTGATCTCACAAAGTTGGGGGTCTGCCCCCAGTGCAATGTTCGTTTTGAATCCTCCGGAGGACTTTCTATACATGGCTGCAATGGGATCATCGCCGACTGTGATTATCCTGATGTCCCTTGGCGGTCTCTTGACTAATTCTTGCAGATAGTAAATTCTGTCGTGCGGACTGTCTGTAATGTCTCTGATCTCAAAAACTGCCTCCATCGCATCTTTGTCTTTGAGGGGCATCACACCCCTTCCCCAGCTGCCGATGACCGGCTTGATGACTAGCGGGAATCCGACCTTCTCCAGATTCTCTGCCGCACTCTGACTTGAAAATGAAAAATATGTTTTGGGTGTTGGAATGTTGTTCTTCTTCAAAAGCAGTGTCATGAACATCTTGTTGCCGCAAATGTTTGCCACTTCAAACCTGTTGAGTACGGGAATCTCCATGAACTCCAGGCCTGCAGTAAAGTGTAGTCCTCTAAAATAACTGACGCATCTTTCCAAAACAACGTCTCCTAAATCCAAATCCTCCTTCTTGCTGTCTGTGTTAATTTGGGTGATCTTTGCATCTAGCATCAGTGCATCATGTCCCAGCTGGGATGCCTCCTTTTGGAGCATCTTTTCTTCGGCCCTTAGGCGGTCAAAGACAATACAGACTTTTGACATTACTCTCCCCAGTCTTCGCCTACTGTTTCTGCTTGCTTGAGCTCGAGATTTGATCCCTCTTTTTTTGAGATTTCAAAGTCAGCGCCACAATCAGGGCAGGAGACAATCTCTCCCACTGAGGCATCGTCTGGGATGTTTAATGTTGCATCACATTCTGGACAGTTCATGTTTTTGTTGACCTTTTCTTTTGTAATTTATTAGCTTCTGTTGACTGCATTCCCCACAATTCCACGAATCCTTTGGCCAATCTCTGATCAAATGTTGATTCTGCCCCATAAGTTGCAATGTTGTGACTGTACAGTGAGTTGCTGGACTTTCTTCCGACAACCCTGAGGCTTCCCTTGTACATCTTTAGTTTTACTGTTCCTGATACTGGCCTCTGAGATGCCTCTATGAACCCGTCCAGATCTGTTCTTAGTGGATCCTGCCACAGCCCAGAGTATACCAGATATGCCCATTCATCGTCAATCATCGACTTGAACTTGTTTTCATGTTTGGTGTGAACCATCTTTTCCAGATCTGAGTGGGCCTCGATCAGACAAGTCGCAGCTGGTGTCTCGTACACTTCGCGGGATTTGATCCCGACAACCCTGTCTTCAATGTGATCTACTATTCCCACACCGGCATTGCCAGCTTTTTTGTTGATGTATTCAATCAGTTTTAATGGCTCCATTGATTTGCCGTCAACCCCTATTGGCACCCCTCTGTCAAACTTGATCTCCATGTATGTCGGCTTTTCTGGCAGGTTCTTTGTCTTGACCCAAATGAATGCGTCATCTGGAGGCTCGTTGTATGGATCCTCTAGTGTCCCTCCCTCTATTGCACGTCCCCACAGGTTCTGATCAATGCTGAACCTCTTTGCCACCTTATCTATCTGTATTCCGTGCTTCTTTGCAAACTTTAGCTCTGTATCCCTGTCCAAATTCTTGTCCCTTATCGGCGCTATGATTGGAAGATCCGAACCGGAACGCAGCGTGATGTCAAACCTGACTTGATCATTTCCCTTGCCTGAACAACCGTGTGCAAGTGATGTCACTTTTTCTTTTCTGGCAACCTCTAAAACTTTCTCTGCAATCAGCGGTCTGGCAAGTGCAGTTGCAAGGCAGTATTTTTTCTGATAAAGGGCGTTTGCCTTTATTGACGGAAAGATATAGTCTTTGACAAACTCCTTTCTTGCGTCAATGTTATAGTGCTTTTTTACCCCAAGTTTCCTTGCCTTGGCTGCAATCTTTTTCCAATCATCACCCTGTCCGACATCCACTGTAACTGTGATGACGTCCATATCGTGCTCGTCTTGCAGGTACTTTACAACAACTGATGTGTCCAGTCCGCCTGAGAATGCAAGAATTCCTTTTTTAGTCATAAAACACATTTTACGTCGTATTTTGGAATTTATCTTTTGTGATAGGCTCAATCCAGATAATTTTTTGAAAATTTCTGACTAGCTTGAGCTAAAATTCGATGATTATTTAACCGCCAAATATAACGCTGTTTTATGAAGATTCGTCTGATAGTCTCTGCAAGCATCGGAGTTGCATTGCTTGCCATACTGGCAACTGTACTTGGTCCTGATGATGCCTCCGATGAGCATACGCTCCGAGTCGCCTACTTTCCAAATATCGGACACGCTATCCCGATAGTGGGTGTGGAGCAGGGATTTTTCCAAGACGGTCTTGGCGATCAGGCAAAAATTCAGACTCGTGTCTTTGATAGTGGCCCCCAGGCAATAGAGTCCCTGTTTGCCAACTCTATTGATCTGGCATACGTCGGACCTGGCCCTGCAATCAATGGATTTTTAAATTCTAAAGATAATAACGTAAAGATTCTTGCAGGTGCAGCCAGTGGCGGTGCCAGCTTTATAGTTCATCCTGAATCTGAAATAAACAACGCGACTGATTTTGCCGGGAAGAAGATTGCCGTCCCCCAGATTGGCAACACCCAGGATGTCTCCCTGCGCCATTACCTGTCTGAAAACGGACTAAAGGTTGCCGAAAAAGGAGGCTCTGTAATAGTTTACAACATTCCAAACCCTGACATTTACACACTATTTGTAAAGGGGGACATTGATGGCGCATGGGTTCCGGAACCTTGGGCTACCATCCTGGAGATACAACTAAACGGGAAACGATTGTTCCATGAGGAGGAACTTTGGCCAAACCATGAATTTGCATCCGTTCTCCTCATTGGCAACGCAGATTTTGTAGACAGAAATCCCCAACTAGTTGCATCTCTGCTAAGCTCCCATCACAATACTGCAGGCTGGATCAACCAAAACCCTGTTGAGACTAGGATTGTTTTCAATGATTTTCTGGATTCCTACCTGGGCCAATCCCTGCCTGATGATGTTGTAGATACTGCCTTGTCAAACCTGGCAATCACTGCAGATCCCTTGCCTGATTCCATTGATTCATTTGCACAAAAAGCAGACGAATTGGGATACCTTGGAAGAAATGGATATGATTTGTCTGGTATTTTTTATTACGCTGATGCAAATTCCCTTCAAGGAGATGAACCCTAGATGACCAAACTTGAGGCAAAAAATATTGTAAAATATTTCAATCATGACTCTCACAAACTCAAGGCACTCGGTGGCGTGAATCTAAAGGTTCAGGCAGGCGATTTTGTCTGTTTGGTCGGCCCTTCAGGCTGTGGAAAGTCCACCTTTTTACGCATAGTTGCAGGCCTGGAGAAGCCCGATGAGGGACAGATTCTCTTTGATGGTCACAATGTGACTGAGACTGGCCCTGAAAGAATCATGGTGTTCCAGGAGGGTGCCCTGTTCCCGTGGCTGAAGGTTCAGGATAATGTGGAGTTTGGACTAAAGATGGCCGGCATTCCAAAAGAGGAGAGGGCAAAGATATCCCACAGATACTTGGATATGATGCAGCTCACCAAGTTTGCAGACTCGTACACTTATCAGCTTTCAACTGGAATGAAGCAACGCGTAGCTATTGCCAGAGCTCTTGTGATGGATCCTGACGTGTTGCTAATGGACGAACCCTTTGCCGCACTTGATGCACAAACCCGTGATCTGCTGTTAGTTGAGATGCAATTGATATGGGAGAAGACAAAAAAGACCATCCTGTTTGTGACTCATAATGTCTCAGAAGCCGCAGTTCTTGGTACCAAAGTGGCAATATTTAGCAACCGCCCATCATTCATCAAGAGGGAGGTTGACAATGACTTTCCCAGACCTAGGATAACTGACGATGAATCGTTACTCAAATTTCAGCAAGACATCTTGGCAGAACTCAGACCCGAGGTAAAGAAGAATAAAGAGTGATAGTTATGGCAAAGAGTTTCACGCTTCATAGAATTGTATTTTACATTGGGATCATTGCGGCCTGGCAGATAACTGCAATGTCTGGCGTATGGCCTGATAACATCTTCCCGTCCCCCTATGAGGTGGCCGAAGATTTGGCATACGGTGCAACAGACGGCAGCCTGTTTTATGGCATTGCAACTAGCATGCTGAGGCTGTCAATCGGACTCGGAATTGCAATAGTCGGCGGAGTCATACTTGGAATATTTATGGCAAGGATAGAGGCCATCAATCAGACTGTCGGCTCACTAGTACTGGGACTGCAGTCCATCCCGTCGATAGCTTGGGTTCCGCTAGCAATACTCTGGTTTGGCCTAAGTGATGTCGGAATAGTCTTTGTTACGGCAATTGGGGCAATCTTTGCAGTCACCATCAACACATACACCGGAGTCAAGAATATAGATCCCCACTTTATCGAGGCTGCCAGAAACATGGGTGCAAAGGGAAGCCAGCTGATCACTGCAGTATTGATTCCGGCGGCATTCCCATACATGATTTCAGGCTTTAAACAGGGATGGGCATTTGCATGGAGGGGCCTAATCGGTGCTGAGATCCTGTTCTCCTACCTGGGGTTGGGATTCTTGCTCAATGCTGGCCGCTCTCTAAATGACGTGTCACAGATCATTGGGGTAATGGTGACAATCATGGCAATCGGCTTGGCAGTTGATGGCATAGTTTTCAAAAGGCTTGAAAATAAGGTAATGTCCCGTTGGGGCTTGGGATGAATCACTCCCCTTTAATTTTCAGTGCCACTGCAAATGCGCAGATGATAATCGCAATTGCAAAATACATCACTGTGGCGTAATCAAACACAAATGCAATGCTGCCGGCTATTACGGGGCCGATGACTGTTGCAATAGACAATGTAGAGCTAAATATCCCAGTCGATGTAGAGCGCGGATTGTTCTCCATCAGATGAAAATTTCCCCCGATGAACAAGAATGCCCATGTTGCACCTACAAGTGACATAAATGGCATCGCCATCCACCATTCTGTAACTGTCAAGAGCCCCACAAAGACAAATGTTGTGCATCCGATTCCTATTTTGAATTTAGTTACGTTGGATAGGTGGATTTTACTTGCCATCACGTTCATCAAAATAAACGCAGTCAGCGTATTTGCCACATATACGATTGAAATGTGGTAAAGATCCCCTCCCCACCTTTCGACGATCATGATTGGGAGGACAGTCCACACCGCTGCAGCTCCGACATGCCTTAGTAACAGTGACAGGAACAGAAACTTGTTTTTTAAAATTATTTTCTTCGTGGTTCCAGGCGCCGTCTCTTTGGTTTGCTTGGGATTGGGCAGCTTTATCGTAAATAACAATCCTATCAAAAATGATGCGGCACTTAGCAAAAAGATCAGCTTGAGATCATTTACAATTCCTGCAGCGGCAATGCCTGCAAGCCATCCCAATGCGTGAAACGAGATCACAGTTGCGGCCCTTTTTTTGTCAATGTTTGCCTCATAGGTGTATGCAATCATTGCAGGAATCATGATTCCGCTTGCAACCCCTGCTGCAATTCTTACCAGGAAAAATACGCCCAGATCATCTGCAAAATAGTGCAGCCCAAATGCGATGGCGCATCCCACAAAGCCTATTCTGATGAATTTGAGCCTGGTTCCCTTTTTGTCTGAATGCCTTCCAAAGTAGATCTCAGATAGAATTTGTGCAAAGCTAAATGATGCTACCAGCAACCCTATCTCGAAGATGGACTCTGTCACATCCCTTGCAATTATGGGCATGAAGACGAAGATTATCGAGATTCCGGCATGCTGAAAAAAAGTGGCACTACGAACTAGATTGTTGACTGGTAACTTTTGCATAAATGTACAAAGCGTTGGCCCTGTCCTAATTTCAACATACGTGTCAATAATACACTTCCCTGTGGTTTTTCTGAAAAGAGTTAAACTGTGTCAAGGTGTCTCTGAATCAAGTTGGCAGAAAAAGAACCGTTCCTTGATGCAATGAAGAGTCGCATATTGCTATTTGATGGTGCGATGGGAACTGAAATCCAGAGACACGACCCAAAGCCTGAAGACTTTCCAAATGATCAAGATGGGTTCAATGACGGTCTGGTAATCACACATCCTGAATGGATCAAACAAATTCACCGGAACTATTTGGATGCCGGCTCTGACTGTATAGAAACCAACTCCTTTGGCTCAAACAAAATTAAACTTGACGAGTACGGTTTTGGTGATCAAACCATTGAATTTAATAGAAAAATTGCATCACTTGCATCCAAAGTCTGCGCAGAGTACTCTGACAAACCCCGATATGTGGTCGGCTCCATGGGCCCGACTGGATATCTACCAAGCTCAAACGATCCTGATCTTGGTCAAAAGCCCCTTGATGAAATCAGAGAGGCATTCGAGTTACAGGCTGAGGGATTAATTATTGGTGGTGCTGATGCACTGCTTGTTGAGACAAGCCAAGACATTCTGGAGGTCAAACTAGTCATCGAGGCATGTCACAATGCCATGCAAAAAACTGGCAAAAAAGTCCCCGTCATTGCAAACATCACTTTGGATCAATACGGAAAGATGCTGCTTGGCACAACTACTCAGGCCGCATACACGACTGTCTCTGATATGGGAATTGATGTCTTTGGGCTGAATTGCTCAACTGGTCCAATTGAGATGACCCCCAGTGTCCAGTGGTTAGATGAGCAAGACGAACATGGGATATTGGTAGTGCCAAACGCTGGGATGCCTGAAAACGATGGCGGACAGGCAGTTTACAAAATGACGCCTGAAAAGATGGGTGATGCCTTGGGTGATTTTCTTAACCAGTACAAAAAAGTCAGAATCATTGGCGGTTGCTGTGGGACCAATCCTGAGCACATCAGGGTCTTGAGGAAAGTAATTGACGAAAAAGCCAACTCCATCAAGGGTTAAGTATTTACAAAAACAGATGTGATCTTACTACGTTGACGGTTCCAAGAGTAAGTTCTGCCCTGAAGGCAGTCGATCTAAGACAGGTTCCCGCGCCGCTAATCATTGGGGAGAGAATCAACACCCAGGGTTCCCGCAAGGCAAAGAATCTGGTCCTTGCCGATGACTATGACGGGCTAGTTGATTTGGGAAGAATCCAGGTTGAGGATGGCGCCCACTGTCTTGATGTCTGTGTCGCAACTACAGAACGTGCAGACGAGTATGAATTTATGCTAAATTTGATAAAACGACTGAGCTTGGAGGTTGAGGCCCCTCTTGTAATTGACTCCACAGATCCCAAAGTCATCGAGGCTGCAGTAATGCAAATTCCTGGAAGACCGATAATCAACTCAATAAATCTCGAAGGCGATGGCAGCAGATTTGAAAAGCTGGCCCCTATAATGGCAAAGTACGGGTTGCCTGCAGTCGCTTTGTGTATCGGGCCTGAGGGTATGGCCAAAACCCCTCAACAAAAGGTTGACACAGCAGAACTGCTTTATGAGACGGGAAAACGCTATGGATTGAAAATTGAGCAGTTCATTTTTGACGTCATCACATTTACTCTGGCAACAGGCCAGGATGAATTCCTTGATGCTGGCAAAAACACTCTTGAAGGAATCAGACTAGTCAAAGAAAAATTCCCAGAATGTTTTACTACCTTGGGTCTGAGCAACATCAGCTTTGGCCTTGCACCCTATGCTAGAAAAATTATCAACTCTGCATTTTTGCATCATGCTGTAAAAAATGGCCTTGACAGTGCAATAGTTAACGCAAAAGAGATTGTCCCTTATGGTGAAATTGATGAGAAAGAGAAAAAACTTGCAGACGATCTAATCTTCAATGCCCATCCAAATGCCTTGTCTGACTTGATAACGTACTTTGAGAATGCGGGATCTCAAAGTGGCACTGCCTCCAAGAAAACAGATGTGGATCCTTTGTGGCCTGCAGGACGGCGTGCAAACTTTAGGATTGTCAATCGACTCAAGGATGGGATTCAAAATGACGTGGTCTGTGCAATCGCAGAAAAACTTGGGAGAAACGACCTTCTCAAGGATGTCAGTGGAACTCTGTCCGTTGATGCGCCAAAAGAGATCACGCATGATGCCGCAATCAAGGTTCTCAACGAAGATCTGCTTCCTGCCATGAAGGAGGTCGGGGACAAATTTGGCGCAGGCGAGCTAATTTTGCCCTTTGTTCTAAAGTCTGCCGAATGCATGAAGGCATCAGTGGGCGAATTGGAGAAGTATCTGGTAAAAGAGGAGGGTACAAGCAAGGGCATCCTTGTTTTGGGGACTGTTTATGGTGACGTACATGACATTGGCAAGAATCTTGTAAAGACGATTTTTCAAAATAATGGATACACTGTACATGATTTGGGAAAGCAGGTTCCGTTACAAAAGTTCCTTGAAAAAATTGATCAAACAAAGCCTGATGCCATAGGACTATCGGCATTGTTGGTATCCACATCAAAGCAGATGAGGTTGTTTGTAGAACATGCCAGAAAGAACGGCATGGATGTCCCGATTCTTTGTGGTGGTGCGGCAATTAACAGCAACTATATCAACAGGATAGCAAAGGATGATGGGATTTACGGGCCTGGCGTATTTTACTGCAATACCATGTTTGAGGGCCTCAAAACAATGGATGCTCTGGTTTCAGATCAAAAACCAAAACTCTTAGCTGATTGGAAGGAGAAACTGGAGAACTGGAAGGAGAAATCAGTCGTATCAGTAGATCCTAGCACACTTCCAAAAAGTGAGATTAAGCCGGTTCAACCTCCTGTTCCAAAAGTAATTGGAGAGCCAATCCGGCTAAAGCTAGATCAAATCAACATGGGTCAAGTTTGGGACCTGATTGATAAGAAATCCCTATTCAAATTATCGTGGGGACTGAGGGGAAAGGCAGGTTCTGAATCTGAGGCCGAACATGAACAGCTGCTAACAGAATGGAAGATGAGGATAATCAGAGAAGGACTCTTTGAGCCTGAAATTGTTTACGGATATTTCAAATGCCACAACAAGGATCGAAAATTACTAGTTGAGAATCCTGCCGGTGATGACGTTGAATTGGAATTTCCACGTTCTACCCGGCCTGAGCATCTGTGTCTGACTGATTATTTTGGAGATGATGATGTGGTTGCATTTCAGTCTGTAACTGTGGGAAATAAGGTGGCAGATATCATTGAGCAATGGAATAAGGAGGACAAGTATACTGATGCGTACTATCTGCATGGACTGGCAGTAGAAGTTGCAGAAGCATTGGCTGAATGGGTAAATCAGAGAATCAAGACTGAGCTGAATTTGGAAAGAGGCGGTTTAAGGTATAGCTGGGGATTCCCTAGCTGCCCTGATGTGTCCCAGCACCATCTGGTATGGAAACTGCTACAGCCTGAAAAGTCTGGAATGGTTTTGACTGAATCTGGACAAATTATCCCTGAACAGTCCACTGCGGCCATTGTGATTCATCATCCAGACGCAAAATACTTTGTCACCTAATTAGATAATTTTTCTAAAAACCCATCCAATCCGCCAAAGTCGCTAGGTGATGTGATTAATACATCCCCTGTTATTTGATGTGTTTTGTGTAGCATCTCTTCAAACTCTTGACTGTATGACTCTAAATCCAAATTCAAAAACTTTGCAGATTTCTCATTCTTAGGCGACGGGTACAGCAGAATTGGAATTATGGCAAACCCTTCAAGATTCTTTGCTAGATTTTGAACCTGCTCTATGTTTTGAATAACCTGCGTCATGAATCCCTTGGGCCTTGCATCTATCTTCTTTCTGATTTTGGAAAAATTGGGCTTGTTTGATATTGAAAGATACAAATCGATTTTTGAATCCATTCCCTGATCTCTTAACCTCTTTACTGTCAAACTTGGAATCTGACCTGAATCTGCCTTTCCTGTTTGCGAAGGATCTCCCATCAGTACCAGAATCCCTGAAAATCCTATGGAGATGCAGTTTTCTACGAATTCTGAAATCTCGTCCTCATCTTTGTCCCTAACTCTTAGGCTGATGGTAATTGGCAAACCTGGAATTTCCTCTTTGATGATTTTTCCAACTTTGATAGGTGAGACTCTTTGTAATCCCAACACATTTTCTGTCAGGTGTATTGCATCACATTTTTTTGAAATGATTTTTATCTTATCTACAAATCTTCGAATTGATTCATCTGTGTCCGTACCCGGCAGAATTTTGGGCGGGTTGGCTTCGTATCTTATCGTCATATTTTCAGTTCTTCTATCCTTGGTTAAAACCTTTGAATACCAAAACCCATATGGAATAGTGGGATAGAACACCGATGCTCTTAGATGATTTAAAATCCAGTCTCTCTACTTTGATTAATCCTAAAATTGAATCAGATGGGAAATATCGCTTGGCATCAATACTTGTAGTAATTTATGGCCAAGAACCGATTGTTATAATGACTGAAAAACCAAGACATATGAAATTTCATGCAGGTGAAATCTCATTCCCCGGCGGAAAGCTGGATTCTGGCGATTCGGATCTTTTGGAAACTGCATTACGTGAAACACGTGAGGAGATTGGACTGACAATTTCTAAAGAGCAAGTAGTTGGTCAACTAGACCCTGTCGTGACTCTAAATTCTGGATTTTTAATTTTACCATTTATCTCAGTTGTAAATAAAATTCCCAAACTGCATGCAAACTCTGAAGTCGAAAAGATTTTTCACATTCCTTTGGAGTCGTTTTTAAAAACCCAGGCAAGGGATCCAGATCCATCTCACAATCTAATTCAGGAAATGTATACTTTTGAATATCAAAATCAAATTGTATGGGGTGCTTCTGCAAGAATCTTAAAACAGATTCAAGATTGCCTGAAATCCTGAGATTCATTTAAAAAGAGCTCTTCGTGCCTGAAAATCTATGGCTGCGCGCAAGTCCTCTCCAAGGAAAATCCGTCTACTCAAAAAGACTAGACAGACATCAGCAGTACCTGCATGGATTATTCTCAAAACCAAGAGAGGTGTAAGGACGAATCCAAAACGCAGAGCTTGGAGATCAACTGATGTGGAGGTCGGATAGATGTCTCAGGAATTAGAGCGAGTTTATACAATTAATCTTGGTAAAGTGAAAATTTCACAATCTCAACATAGAGCTGTTAGAGCAATTAACATGATTAGAGAATTTGCTAGGCATCACATGAAAGTTGAGACAATCAAAATAGAGGAAGAATTATCTCATGAAATTTGGGCAAGAGGTGTCAGAAATCCTCCGAGAAAAGTCAGGGTAAGAATGAGCAAAACTGAGGAAGGTCATATTCTTGTTTCTAGATATGATGAAGATGCAGAGTCTAAAGCTATTCCTGAAACTAAAAAAGTTTCAGATAAAGTAGAAGAACCAAAAACACCAGAGCCAGCTAAGGAAACACCAAAACCAACCAAGACTGAAGAACCAAAAACACCAGAGCCAGCTAAGGAAACACCAAAACCAACCAAGACTGAAGAACCAAAAACACCAGAGCCAGCTAAGGAAACACCAAAACCAACCAAGACTGAAGAACCAAAAACACCAGAGCCAGCTAAGGAAACACCAAAACCAACCAAGACTGAAGAACCAAAAACACCAGAGCCAGCTAAGGAAACACCAAAACCAACCAAGACTGAAGAACCAAAAACACCAGAGCCAGCTAAGGAAACACCAAAACCAACCAAGACTGAAGAACCAAAAACACCAGAGCCAGCTAAGGAAACACCAAAACCAACCAAGACTGAAGAACCAAAAACACCAGAGCCAGCTAAGGAAACACCAAAGAAAGATTAATCCTTTTCAAAAATTATAATTTTTAAAAACCAGTTTATTCCAACTGATACAAGTCTAATTCACAGTCAATACTGCAATCTGGAGTTGTCCAATCTAGGGTATCTTCTTGAGGAATCATTCCTAAAGGATCATAGTTGTCAAACTTTGTCATTCCTTGAATTGATGATAGCATTACGACTTTGGAATCATCCGAATTTGAGGCCATGTCTATCTGTGAATTACTTTCATTAACTATTCCTGCAGTGAGACTTGTAATTGAGTTGATCACTCCCACGGGAATGTTGCTTCCTCCAACCACATACAGCATTGAGCGCTTAATCGAGTTTGGCGTGACATTGTCATAAAGCATTTTTAATGAATCTCTCAGTGAATCCTCCATACTTTGTCCGTCCTTGCTTGTTGTGAGGATATTTGTCTCATTGGATATCTCAGATGAGGCAAGTGAATTTACTACATGCATCATTGCAGAATTTGCAATTTCATAGCATGCTTTTGGACTCAAGTCTGGATTGCTATCAAGCAGTGAATCATTGTCAAGCACAATAGTGCACGCAGAGTTTTCCCTGACCCTCTTTAGTGACACCCCTGAGTTGAAAATCCTGTCTTTTTCATATTTGAAAGGCATAATTGCAAATGAAACCAGTCCTGCATCCACCTCTTTGCACATCTCTGATATCACCGGTGCCATGGCTGAACCTGCCTTGCCTGCCAAGTTACTCATTAGGATGACTGTTGAATAGCCTGAAATTTTTGATTTTATCTCCTTTGCAACTTTGTACGTTGAGCCTCTGATTAACTGGACTGATGGGTTGATAATTGAATCCGTTGAAACGTGAACAGATGGGCTCTCTGATGAGAAATCCTTCTTGTCATTACTAATTACCAGACAATCAGAATTTAGCGAGTTTTTTGCCTTTATAGCTAGTTTTGAGCCTATGCCTCCCAAGCCTACTACCAAAATCGGTTCTTTAACTTGAAAATTCATTTCTGTTCTTCTTTTTTGATTCAGATAAAAAACCTTCTTACGTTTTTTTAATCAAATTTTAGATCGAAAAAAATTAGCTTGCGATCTTGCCAACCAGTCTCTTTACGGTGGCATCTGTGATCTCTACTGTGTGGGATTGACCAATATCCACGTCATCCTTCACTGCTATAGGCTTGTAGGCAAAGTTTCTGCCCTTGATCCCCTCCTCTGTCATTTCATCAAATAGGACTTTGCCTTTCCAACCGATCCACTTTTGGTTGCTTTTCATTGACAATTTGTTGATCTGTTCAAAAATTATCTTGCTTCTCCGCTTGATCTCTGCAGCATCAATCTGTTTCATTTCTGCAGCGTCTGTTCCGGGTCTGGCACTGTACTTTGACAGATTAACAACATCTGGCTTTGTTTGGTCTAGCAGTGAAATCGTCTTTTGAAATTCTTCCTCAGTTTCAGAGGGAAACCCCACAATGATATCAGTAGAGATGGTAAAGTCTCCAAATCTTGATTTTACCTTCTCGACAATCTCCCTAAACGTTGCAGACGTATGACCGCGCTTCATGTCATTGAGTACTTTGTCACTTCCGCTCTGTACGGGAATGTGTAAAAATTTGAAGACCTTCTCGCTATCAAATGACTCAATCAGACCCTTCTTGATTCTTGGCATGTACATTGGATTCATCATTCCGACCCTCACCATGAAATCCTCTGGAATCTCTGTGACTGCATTTACCAATGCAGGCAGATCTGTACCTATGTCCAGTCCGTAACATCCGTTGTCCGTGGATGTTAGCCATACTTCTTTGCATCCCTCTTTAATTTCCGTTTTAACTTGTCTTACAATGTCTCCCAATCTGTAACTTGAAAGATCTCCCTTGGCTATCTTGGTCTGGCAAAATGTACACTCGCTCATACATCCGCTTGCAATCTCTACAATCCCCACTGCTGGATTCAGTCTGACCTTGGGAAGTCCCACTTTGGATAAATCCGTGTCCTCCAATGCAATTTGCCTTCTTCCGTCTAACGTTGAACTGATCACCTGCAGTGTCTTTCCCAATGAGTTGGGTCCTAACAAACTGGCATTCTCTGAATACTTTTCAACTGTCTCTTTTTCTGCTTTTGGAAGGCATCCTGCCACTATGAGCGGTTTTGATTTTAATGAGTTAATCCTGTACATCATCTTGTTTGCAGTTGAATCTTTAACGGAGCACGTAACTACAATGTTCAGATCAGAGTCTGAAGGGTTATCAGCCAAGGTATGGCCTCCATTTTTAATCAGCCCTGAAATCATCTCCGAATCTGCAAAACTAGCAGAACATCCGTAGGCTTCGACGAAAATCTTTGCCATGATTATCGAAATAGGGAATCGATCTCTTTGTTGCTCATTAGCCTCTTTGAAACAACAAGCTCCCTGATAGTTTTTCCGGTCTTTAGTGACTCTTTGAATAGTTCTGCCGACTTTAGATATCCTATTTTCGGGGTCAGTAATGTGACAATTACAGGGCTGTTTTCAATATCCTGGCGTAATTTGTCCTTGTTGGCAGTCAGCCCGTCAATGAGATTCGCAGAAAATATGGGAAGAAAATTTTTCAGCATATCAGTCGATTCTAGCATGCATTTTAGCATCCCTGGAAGCATGACGTTTAGCTCAAACTGTCCGCCCTGCGCTGCACAAGAAACTGTCGTATCGTTCCCAATTATATTAAAGCAAATCATGTTCATGCATTCGGCCAAGGATGGATTTACCTTGCCAGGCATGATAGACGAGCCGGCATGAACTGCCGGAATTCCCAATTCTGCCAGTCCTGCAATCGGTCCTGATGCCATTAGTCTGATATCGTTTGCGACTTTGCCAACCTCTATTGCCAAGTTCCGTAACGACCCTGACAAATTTGCTACTGCAAACTTGCTCTGCAGACCATGCTGCATGTCTTTTTCCGGTTTTAGTGATAGTTTTGAAATCTTACCCAGCTCCGCTATTGCAATCTTCCTGTATCCCTTTGGCGTATTGGCCCCGGAACCCACTGCGGTTCCTCCTAGTGGAACATTTTGCAATTCTTTTTGCGCATCAATAATCTCCCTCTTTGCTTTAGAAATTGACGTGGCATAGGCTGCAAACTCACTGCCCAGTGTTACCGGCAGTGCATCCATCAGATGGGTCCTTCCAATCTTCTTAAATGATGAAAACTGCTTTGCCTTTCTTGATAATGACTTTATCAAAACATCGATGGCAGGAATGGTCTCTTTCAGATTCATCAAAATTGCGACATGCATTGCAGTAGGATACGTGTCGTTACTTGACTGTGACATGTTGACATGATCATTTGGGTGAAGAAATTCATACTGGCCTTTCTTTTTGCGCAATACCTCTAGTGCGACATTTGAAATTACTTCGTTAGAATTCATGTTAAATGCAGTACCTGCGCCGGAATTTATCATATCCACTACAAACTGATCAAAATATTTTCCAGCCAGGATCTTATCACATGCTGTGAGAATCGCTTTTCCGCGTTTTGCATCAATTGCCTTTGTTTTCATATTTGCAACTGCCGCAGAGCGTTTTATCATTACAAACGACCTGATCAAATTCTCATGGCTTTTGCTACCAGTCACGTGGTACTGTTTGATTGCCCTTCCTGTGAATGCCCCATAGTATGCATTTGCTGGGATTTTGACCTTACCAAGCGAGTCCTGATCTAATCTGAACTTCATGATGACCTTACTGGTTTATACCCATTATTCATTCTTTTTCAGACATTTTCAAAATTTCATGTGCCTGTAATGCGAATTATTATATAGGAATTGCAGATGCGTTGCATTATGAATAAGCGTATTAGCATGCTCTTTACTGTTATGGCAGTAGCTGTAATGGGGGCAACCTTATTCGGAAGCACATACACACAAACCCAGATTGCTGGACAATCACTTGACCTCTCCAAAATGGATGTCAACGTACTTGATCAAATCCATCAAATGGGCGGTTTACAACTTGTAATGCCTCAAGCATTCGCAGAAACTGATTGTGGTGCATTATCACAAACTGGACGAGACGTAGTCGAGTTCAATTTGACTGGTGAAAGTGTCGAACTTCCAATCATGGGAGGAAAAACTTACAACGCCATGACCTTTAGTGGACAAGTCCCAGGACCAACACTAAGAGTTACACAAGGAGATGTTGTAAAAATGACCCTAACAATTCCAGATGATGAAGTTACTGGACACGGTAACGACATGCACGCATCTCAAATGTCAGCAACACACTTTGATTCCGTTAACCCGGGTGAAACAAGCATGTACTGCTACATTGCTGAATCTGCTGGCGTTTTCAAATACCACTGTTCTGGTGTACACCTAATTGGCATGGACCAACACGTTCTTTCCGGCATGTACGGAATTGCAATCGTTGATCCTGTCGACGGATACAAAACCCTAATGGTAGAGAAAACAAAAGTTAGTGGGGGCGAAGTTTCATTAGATAGAATGTTCTATGATGCAGACGCATTAGAATTCCAACTCCAATACAACCAATTGTACCTAACACCTGAGGGCAACTATGATGCAGGAGCAATGTTCCAACATCATAATACTGCAACAGTTGTTAATGGAATGCAATTCGGTTATGTACCAAACATGGCTCATAACTTACTGGTCAATGGCGATGTAAACAAGAACATCTTTGTCGCACAACCATGGAATGGAATTGAACACAAGCAATACCAATCACAACTCTTGTTCGTTGAAAATGATCAACACGTGAGACTCTTTATCGAAAATCAGGGCAATGAACCAGTGTTTTTCCACATTGTTGGAGAAATCTTGGACAGAATTACCCAAGGTAACAGAGTACAATCCGCAGCAACTGAAACATGGTTACTCGGAGGCTCACAAAACATGATTGTTGACTTGGTCTTTGATGAACCTGGTGTATATGCAGCAGTAAACCACGATTATGCAGCAATTTACACTGGTGCAGCTACAGTATTTGTAGCCGGTGATCCGTTTGGCTTGAACTCTGTTCTAGTTGACAAAAATATCATCCCAGCACCAGTAGCATCTTATGCATATGTCTTAGGCAATCCAAGTGATGCGGTTCCTCCAGTAGGAATGAACAGTATTGAGCATCCTGCCAAAAACATTCACGGTTTAATGACTGATGAGATAGCTTCTGAAATGCAAGCAAGTGGCGACTATGTCGTATTATGGGAAGTAATTCCTATAGTGGCAGAAATCCTTACTTCTTGATCTTTTAACCTTTTTTCTTTTTATTTTCTTAATGAGTTATATTTCGTTGTTCCTTTTCATTTCTTATGGGTTTTGATGATTCTGTACTGATTTGTGACGAAGTCGATCCCATACTGAATAAAATCCTGATAGATAATGGGCTAAAAGTATCATATGAACCTGAAATTACTCCGGAACAAATTTTGGAAAAGATTCCATCTTTTAACATTGTAATTGTAAGAAGCCGAACCACAATCACAAAGGAGATGATAGAGCGAGCTGATAAGTGTAAGATAATTGCTAGAGTCGGAGTTGGATTGGATAACGTTGATCAGGATGCAGCTAAATCAAAAGATATTCGTGTCATCAATGCAGTAGAGGGAGCAATGAATGCAGTTGCAGAATTAGTTTTGGGTTTGATGTTGTCCCTTGCAAGACAAACCACTCGAGCCGATAGGGCAATAAGAAACGAACAGTGGCTCAAAAAAGAACTCAAGGGAACAGAGCTACGGGGAAAATATTTG
Organism: Candidatus Nitrosopumilus sp.; assembly: GCA_965206745.1. GTDB lineage: Archaea > Thermoproteota > Nitrososphaeria > Nitrososphaerales > Nitrosopumilaceae > Nitrosopumilus. Next base: position 657,311 of record OZ242220.1, read on the forward strand.
GGAATTATTGGTTTGGGAAATATTGGTAAACGGTTGGGAAGACTTGCACGAGCGTTAAACATGAACATCATCGGTTATGATGTGGTTCCAATTGATGAGGAATTTGCAAAGGAAGTTGGTTTGATGAAAGCTGACTTGAATACGCTTTTACAAAGTTCCGACTATGTTTCAATACATGTTCCCCTTTTAGATTCCACATACCATCTTTTAGATGCAGAAAAAATGTCTACGATGAAAAAGACTGCAAAAATCATCAACACTTCCAGAGGTGGCGTTGTTGATGAATCTGCTCTTTATGATGCACTCAAAAATGGCACATTAGGTGGTGCGGCACTAGACGTGTTTGAAAAAGAACCTGCTATTGGGACAAGGCTTGCAGAACTTGACAATGTAATTTTGACACCTCATATTGGTGCTCAAACAAAGGAGGCCCAATCCTTGGCTGCCAATGTCATTGCCGAAAAGATTATTCAGATTCTTCGTGGCGTAATTTAGTATAATTTCTGCTGAAACTATGCCAAAACGTGCATTGTTAAGTGGTTATTATTAACTAGTTAATGACCAAATAGATTTGTTCTTATTTCTTTTTTGCAAACAGCGATCCAATATGGTATTCATTTGAGAATCCTGTCTTTTCTGCCATCACATCAAAGTCTTTCATCTTTTCCTTTATTTCTTCAAGTTGGGACATTTCCTTTAGGTGAAACTCCATTACTATCTGTGAAAATTTATCAAGATCTTTTGAATTCTTAATTATTTCGTATTCATATCCTTCACAATCCATCTTCAGTACTGGACTCTCTGATGGAAACTTTTCAAGCAAGGAATCAAGGGTTATGATCTCAATTTCATCTCCCTGTTTATCATATTCCAAAATACCATTACTGAAAAAATTCTTCTTGATCTTAATGGTTTCTGCATGTCCTCCTATCCCACACATCATAGGTGCAATGTTCTGTAACTTGTTTAGGTTGATATTGCGTAAAAGCACTTCATAATTTGCTGGTACAGGCTCCACTGCTATTACTTTGGATGCTCCTTTGACTGCAAAGTACATTGAAGAGTCACCAATGTTTGCCCCTATATCAAAAACAGTTTTGTTTTTAACATCAAGTTTTTCGTATACTGATTTTGAGAATATGGATATAATATCCCCGTTGTAACGCCAGCCCTCAAAGACTAGTGATTTTCCCTCAAGCGGTACGTGTAGATGTTCTTTGGAATCAATTGTCATCCCTGTAGTATTTTTATCTGAAAGAAATACTAGATCATGACGATTGAATATTTTTGTAGTAGTACCATCCCTCAATCTTGCAGATATTGGAAATTCTGATTTTTTTGTCTTTGCTAGAACCGTTACCCAATTATCGAATGTATTACGAAGCGATACTGCAGTTCTTATTTTTCCGAACAATAAAAATACTCAAAAAGTATGGCATTAATCTGTTATGGCTTGAACAGTTAAAACGATGAATGCAGAATCTTCTTTCATAGGTTTGAGTTCTTTTCATCAACTGTCAACATTTGATATGATGGAATTTTGAATCAATCTTTCCATTTGTTTCCTTTTATCTTAATAATTGGTTGACCTAGTTAACCTCGTTAATTTTTGTAAACTTGGTTAACCAAGTTGTTTTAATCACGATTTTCTTTAGTTAATGTATGAATGTAGTTGGAGCAAAACTTGATGATTCTGATTATGAAGGATTTGAAACATTTTGTATGGATAAAAGCATCTCAAAAAATGAAATCAAGTTCAGATTCAGAAACAAAGATGTTACTGAGAAGAGGTTGGACGGATTCACGACATAAACAGGTATTGAAAAGTCAAGATGGTGCATATGTCATATATGGCAAACCTTCAGGAACTTTTCAGTTTGATCATACCGATGATAATCATAACAATGATGGTTTAGATAATTGTCAAGGGACTCTGAAGGATTATCATGGATATTGAACCCCCTAAATAGTGATAATATCTGAGATCACCTTCTTTACAGGTGTTAAATCCAAGAATTTTGGGATTATACGTGGAAAATCAGGATTGCCAAATCGTATCAGATCACCATTGAAAAGTAACTAGGAGAGATCACCAATCTTGACCAGAATCTGATTTGATTTAGTTAACATTTACCTTAACTTTAAAAATAAGTAAAAAAGCTTGACTTTAACGTGACTAATTACCGCCTCTTCATTTTTAAGGCCTGTTTGGAGGTTTAATACTATGATGAATGATTCTGCGATAAAGGAATTGCATCCTACAAAATATGTCAAATTGCCTAGTATCAACTCTCTGTTGCAAATTTCACTTGGATTAATCCTGCTTGCCATGGTTTCATTTGCCCTAGTTTATGCTGAAACAATTACAGTAGATGTTGAAGGAACTTCATATGATGTTAATTATAATGCGACTGGAGTGGTTATTTCTGACATCGAGGTCGATACTCAATTTGTTGCTCTGATATTATCCGTTGACGTGTCTGAGTCAGGCGGCATGTTGGATATCGCGTTTGATCGTTCTTTCTTTGATACCACTGTTGACGGACTAGATGAAGAATTTCTTATTCTAGCAGATGGTGATGAACCAAATTTTTCAGAAATTATAACTGATCAAAGTAGAACTTTGAGTGTTAAATTACCTGCAGGTACTGAGGAGGTTGAAATAATCGGTTCTACATTTGGTAGTCCTGCTTCTGTTGATACTCCTGATGTAGATGATGTCGCAGATCAAGCCGCAGCTGATCAGGCAGCCGCAGATCAAGCAGCGGCTGACAAGGCAGCAGCAGACCAAGCTGCCGCAGCTGATCAGGCAGCGGCAAATCAAGCAGCAGCAGACCAAGCTGTTGCAGACCAAGCTGCCGCCGACAAAGCCGCAGCTGATCAGGCAACAGCGGACAGAGCTGCTGCCGACAGAGCCGCAGCAGACCAAGCTGCCGCAGATCAAGCAGCAGCAGACCAAGCAATAGCAGACAATGCACGTTTAACAGAATGTGGTCCTGGAACAATTCTTGAAGGTGGAGAATGTATTTTAGATCAAAGATGCGGCCCTGGAACCATTTTCAAAGATGGAGCATGTGTACTTGATTCAACTTCACAACCCTCTGATTCTTCTCTAAACGGAATGGGCAAAGAATTGGTAATAGGATTTGTTATCGCATTTATAGTAGCAGGAATTGTCGGAGTTGTTTTCGGTATAATGGCCAAAGCCAGTAAGAGTAGCTAATCACAAGACAAGTCTTCTGAATTCATATCTTTATCAAAATCAAATCCGGATATCTGAGTTATGGTTGAATACGGGATGATTCCTAAAATTGGCATATCTGCACGTACAGCCACGATGAGCTGGTTGGGATCAAGCCTGATCGCTCCTCCGTCAAACTCAAAATCCAGCGTCATGAACAGATGCTGAGCTGCAGATAATGCTTCTGATGAAAATATTCCCTTTTGTATTGCCGATGATAGCGGGTTTATTGTGGATGGTTCTACTGAAAATGTACCTAAATCATTTCCTTCAAAATATGGAGTAATTTGTAATTTCTCAAAACTGATCCAAAACGGCATTGGATTGCAGAATTCCATCGTTCCATGGTTTGACATTGTAAAAAAACTGAATTGTCCTGGATTGTCCCATCTGTATTCTAACTGCTGCACTCCAAAGATACTCAGTCCTGAATGCGCAAATGGCAGTATGATGAGGATGATTGCAATGATTGTGATGATTGAATGCCTGTTCATATCTCCCTTTTCATTTCTTCTGGGAATCCGATGATGTTCCTTTCAAGCAAATTATTTATGACTTTGGAAAATGTATCGTCTGATATTGCACCCTCCAGCCACCAAATTGCCACTATGGATACCCAATCTGGGATGTCAATTTCGTTCTTGTTGCTTTCATTAATTTCAAAGGGTATGTCTATTAGTCGTTTATCCACATCCCTTTGAATTGCATCTAAAAGGAATCCGTCTGAAATATATCCTGAAAGCCAACTAATCATTATTTGCTTAATTGATCCTGAAAAGCAGATTGAATCTGATTCTACGAGTTCAAACTCTGCCGAATTTCTTGTTCCTGAATATTCCACACCTATGGTATATTTCCCTAGTGGAAATATTCCTGCCTCAAATGGTATTATTGATGGAATCGGATTTTGTAATTCTGTTATTGCTATTGGAATTGCACTGCTGCTTTTGCCTGATTCATCTATGATGTGAACTATTGCATGATCCCCTGTAACTTTAGAGACTTGAATTGTATAGAATAATTTTTCACAATAGCTGTACGTTGTTTTTTCCATTATTATCGACACTGTTGGCTCTGCATGAACTTGAGGCAAAAATGCCATAATTCCGATTACAAAAATTAACGACAATGTGAGCGTTTTGACTTTCATCTTTTTTAGATCTCTTATCGTTCAATAAAAATCTCAAAAAGCAGGCATTGAGAAATCCTTTTTAATGACTTGAACCTAATTATCTTATCGAGTTTTCTGCGAAAGCAAATTCTTTGGGTGTGAGACTTGTAATCTCCGCTCAAGGACATCTTCATTGATCAGTGTTCTTTGGGTATGATTTATGGCCAGAAAGTCTCTGATTATAATTGATGAAAATCTAATTACTTGCAGACTCTATTAATTACAGTATGTCATATTTATGACAACATTATTCTTGAGAAATTCTGTATGGCACAGCAGTTTATGATGAACTCGGATAATCAACAAGCCAAGCCTCTATCTGAGAGACAGGTGAAACCTATTTTTGTCGACTGTATCACAATTATGGGATTAAGAAAGGCGCATCTTCAAAATTCCCATAATGTCAATCGTGACACAATCACCAAACGCAGTAATGGCAATTTGATTGAGGCCATCTTTGTAGCATCAAAAACTGTTTGAACATTTCAGTTATTAAAGGGGATTTTTCTATTCCTGATATGCCTAGTTATCAGGATCAAACGTGGATAAGGCTGTGGAAAGAAAATTCCCCTGAAATACGTCAACGTGTTGTCGGATGGCGTAAGGAAAATGCAGTTACCCGTATTGACAAGCCAAGTAGATTACAAAGGGCCAGGAGGTTGGGCTACAAGGCAAAACAAGGCATCATTGTAGTTAGAATGCGTGTTGGTACCGGTGGTATGAGAAAACAAAGACCCACTGGTGGTAGAAGACCAAAACATCTTGGCGTTACAAGAATTAAAGCCGATGATAGTATGAAAACTGTTGCAAATAGAAGGGTTGTTCAAAGGTATCCAAATATGAAACTTTTAGGTTCTTACTTTGTCTATAAGGATGGTAAACATTATTGGTTTGAAGTTATTTTGGCAGATCCAGATCACCCCCGAATTGCTCAGGATAAAGAATTAACTAAAAGAATTCCTAGAACGGCATAAATTGAAAGCCTTACCTTTGGTATTTGTTGTACTGTTTTTTGTATTAACTCCTGCACATGGGCTATTATCTGATGCCACTGGGTTGATAAATCGACTGGATATTCAAACTGGAGGCCATTCATTTGAAGTTAAGGTTGTCTCTAATTTTGACATATCTGATTTTGAGTTTGATAACGATGAGAAAAGATTAACTCTTCACATCACAAGTGGGTTGGAGGACAACCTAGGGGAGATACTTATCCCACAGAGTCTTTTGGGTGGGAATTTCACATTTTATCTCAATGATCAAGAATATTTTCCTTTGGTAAATACAAGTGATGAAATTTCATTCATAACATTAAATTTTGTTGGATCTGGAGATCACTTGTTAGATATTATTGGAACCATTTACCTGTCGGGCTTGGCTGATGAGGATAAAATAGATGAAAACATCCCAGAACCCCGACAAAACACGTACGCTACTGCTGACTATTCTATCTGGGTTGTCTTGGCAGTATTGCTGATAATAGTTGCAGCATATGTTGTAATGGTAATTAGGAAAAGAAATCAAGCAAAGATTGCTGACAAATAACATGGATAATGCAAAAATTGCCTTGATTGGAGGATTTGTTTCAGTGGTAGTGCTGTCTGCAGTGTTGTTTTTTGTCAGATGATCTAGTCCTCACCAATTAATTTCTGAATCAATCTCTCTACATGACCTGATTGTCCAAATGATACGTCTCTGAGAACTCCTTTCCTGTCCACCACTATCATGGAGGGTGTGCCCTGTAAGGCAAATTTCTCAAATGTTTCGGCCGAGTATTCTTTGGATCTCATATAATTTTTCACTTTTTCAATGATTTGATTTTTGTATTCGTCTGGTTGAGAATCAAATTCTGGAATTTGTGGATAGATAAATTCCATTATTTTTTCCTGACTAATCTCCCCTGAAGTTTTTGCAAGATTGTCCATTGCTAATGGAAATGGAATTTTAAATGATAGCTTGTTTCCATCTTGTAGCTGGCCATGTGACGAGAGTGCGTCTTTTGTTTCTCCAATGACCTCTCCCGTTTCAGCAAGCATTCTCAGATTCTCTAGTGTATTTTTATCAAAATCTTCAAAAGCAGTAGCCAGACCCAGGACTCTAACTCCTTGGTCCTTGTATTTGTTGTAGATGCTGATTGCCTCAGGAATTGCATGCATGAAACATCCTGGGCAATTCACCTGGAATACTTCTAAGAGCACAATGTGATCTTTTTCTTGATCAAAGTTTGTTGGGGCTCCCTGAACCCATTCTGAGACCCCGAAATTTGGTGCTTTTTGACCTATTTTTACACTCATGACTAATTATTGGGTTTTTCCATTAAATAGATACCTCAACTGATTACCGATTTTTTCTCAAGTAACCTAATATAGGACATAAAAAATTTCAAAACAAAATGCAGGCAATTACTGAAGATCGACTGGCACTTTTTGCAGAGATGGAATCAAAATATGAGCAAAAAGATACCGCGTATTTTGTTTCACTTTTAGACCATCCCGATTATGTGGTAAGAACTAGGGTTGCATGTATTTTGGTTGATTTTGGAGGGGAAGATAAGATTCCTCACATTGCCAAAGTCTTGAAAAATGATGAAAATGAGCTAGTACGCCATGAGGCCGCTTTTGCATTGGGACAGATGTCCTATTCAAGTGCAATTCCGCCTTTGACTGATGCGACCCTCAATGACTCAAGTATGTTTGTACGTCATGAGGCCGCAATAGCTTTGGGTGTTGTAGGCTCTAGAGAAGCAAAAGAAACCCTTCAAAAGGCACTAAATGATCCTGAAAAACCAGTCGTAGAGTCTGCAGTTGTTGCATTATCTAATATTGAATTTATGGAAAAATTAAGTAAGAATGAGAAATTTGCAAAGTTGACAGGTGGATGAGATGAATTTTTCTTATGGCATTATAGGTATAGTTGGAGTATTAGCTGCAATATCAATTGGATTCATAGCAATAGACCCTACTGATGTTATTGAACCAAGAGATGTATCGCCCTCTCCACTTGTACCGGCACCTGACCCAATACCTGAACCGACACCTCCTATAGTTTTAATTCCTGCAGGTTCCGGAGTTCCAGGTTGTGATGAGACTGACGAGTGCTACCTGCCGTATGAAATCACTGTACCTGCAAGTACGACCGTATTTTGGACTAATGATGATTCCACTGTTCACACCGTAACTAGCAAATCTGCTTCAGATACGGGTGTTCCCATCTTTGATTCTGGAATAATTAGTTCTGGCTCTGATTACGAGTTTACATTTAACGATGCAGGATCTTTTGATTATTATTGCATAGTTCATCCTTGGATGATTGGCATCGTTGATGTGCAATAATTTGTCCTGAAATAAAGAAATACTGTTAATCGTGTTTGTCACCTGCTTGTCTTGAAATCTACTCTTCCCTTTGTCCCCATTCATGATGGCAGTTGTTGCACATCCATTTTGGATCATGATCCGTTACTAGACATCCTCCTAAAATGATCTCTCTTCTTTCTATCTGCTCTTCTATCTCTTTATCAAACCCTCTGTAGCCCCAAATAATTTCTGCAATCCATTCTTTGTTGCAGTTTGGACAATTCATTGTCATCTCTCCCTTAACCTGTTCATCTCGTTTCCGTCTTCTGTTGCCTTCCATTTGAAAGTCTCAAACGTTTTTCTGTGATATTCTAGACGAGTTTGTGCCCTTTGCACCTCTTCTCCTTGATCTTCTTTTGCAAGAGACAAGGGAAGGGGATGTGCTGATTTCATCTAGTTTTCTCCGTAGAACATTGGCTGCTCGTCTCGCTCATCTTCGAACTCTCGAATTATTCTAGGATAAAAAGAAGGCCTAGAATCTGATTCGTTTTTTTGAATGGTGTTTTGTTTCATATATTGACTCAGTTTCTTAGATTATTATGATCCATGTCAATAGTATGCATACTTTACATACTAATAATTATGATGATACAATAAAATATGAACGCATTCTAAATTATCACGTGGCAAATTATTATCTGGATATTGAGACTGACGGCCTTGATGAGGTCCAAAACAGGATAATTTCTATCCAATACGCAGAACTTGAGCGTGGAACCGGCAGGCAGTTAGGCGAATTAACCATCCTCAAAGAATGGGAACTGGGGGAAAAAGAGATGCTTCGACGATTCATTGAAGAATCCTCGATCACTAACAGTTACTCATTTGATTTCGTTCCGGTTGGATACAATTTAGAATTTGAGCACAAATTCCTACTTGAAAAATCTTCAAAGTATGATCTGGCTCCAATCTCCATTACGTCTAGACCTTGCATTGATTTGAAAAGTATTGGAATCTTGATGAACAAGGGAGAATTTAAGGGTTCAGGACTTGACAAGCTAACTGGCAAGTCTCACAGCGGAATGCCAATCATTCATTGGTATGATGTAAAAAAATACGATGAGATTGAAAATTATATCCGACAGGAAACTGAGGAATTTATAAAATGGTATGTTTGGTTACATCAGGAACTACCTGAGTTGAGAACAAAATGGCAAACTGAGTCAAATTAGAAATTCTGCAGCGTTCTGCCCCTCCTCTGTGATTTTTATCCAGCGGTTTCTTCCAATCTTTTCAATCTCGATGAATTTCCAATCTTTTTCTAACGGCGCTATGATGTTTTTGTCAAGACTTGCAAATCTTGCCTGTGAGTGATTCCTCTCCTCTGAGTTTATTGTGATGATTCCCTGCTCCTCTGCAATTTTTGCCATTTCTTTTTTTGTTATCTTTTGATCCTTCTGCTCTGAGATGATTTTCAGTGCTGCAAGCAGTTTCGGCTTTGGAGTTTGAATCTCGTATGTTGGAAGTGCAATGGTGTCTCTGACCCCAAATGACTGCTGTTTTCCTTCAAACGCCGCATATTTTTCAGGCTGTGCATAAAATGGTTTTAGATTGTCACAGTTTTTTAAAACCATGCATGCCATCATGCATGCAATTGCTTGAATTTTAGAGCCTGATGCAACATTGACATAGATGTAGTTGTTTTTCTCATCCTCAATGATGTCCTTGATTGATTTTATCACTTTGAATATGCTCAGTCTGTCCGAATATGCGATCTTTATCTCCACCCCTATCTTTTTGCATTCTTTTTTTATTTTCTCCATATACGGTGTGGATAGATCACTTGAGCGATTATCATGAACCAGTAACCACAATTTGTCAGCCTTTGTCTGCTTGAGAGGGATGGTGATCCTGTCTACTTCAAAGCCCAAGGGGGCAATGTGTACTCGAAATGTGGCCAAATTAGTCATTAGTATCTATAGTATGCATACTATTGTCATGTTATATAATAATTTTCAAGTCTAGGATATACTATGACTCAAATCCAAAACATAGCCCTTGACTCCTGCGTCGTAATTGACATCATGGAGAAACAAAAAGTTGCCTTGAGACTCAAAGCCTGTCTCCGAGGCAAATCCGTCAAAATCATTCTCTGTGATGTGGTATTAGATGAAGTAAGGAAGGTTCGCGGTTACTTGCCTGAAAAGGTGATCGCTAGAATCTCCATTCTTTTAGGACGAAAAATAGAACTCTTTGAAGCTAGCGACTCTGATGCTGCATCTGCTAAAGCAATAACTGCGCAATTTCAAATTTGTCACAACGGTGACAACAAAATCCTGAGTCTGTGTCAGGCAAAAGACTTTGTCCTAGTGACATTTGATAGGATGCTTCTCAAGTCAAGTCAGTTCGTTGGCATTGCAGCATTTCATCCTTCAATGGCGGGAGGAATCTAAATGAACAACTGCACAAAATGTAAAAATCTGTCTGTAATTGCAGCAAATTGGTCATGCTGTAAAAATATCCTGGATTTGGGGTTTAGGGGGTTTTTATCATAATGAAAAATACAGAAAAATCATCTGATTCTCACAAAAAGAGCATGTCAGAGGCTTTTGTCAATTCCTTTGGCAGCTATCCTATTGGATACGGCTTGGGAGTGGTGATTCTGCCCCTGTCTGTGGGATGGATTCAGGAAGACCCATTCACTGCAAACATTGCAATCACTGCCGTCTATGCTACAGTCTCCTTTGGCAGGAGTTATTTTTATCGAAGAGTGTTTGAGAGGTTTGGAATTGATGATAATTTCATTCGATTAGGCATCAAAGGACTCTTGAAATTAAAACGCGCGTTGATTTGGAGACGGTAAAGTTGGATAAAGCTCATAATTTTATAAATGTCCATTCTTTGAATTTGTTTAGTAGGTGCTTAAATGTCTGATAATTTAACTGATGGACTTTACGCAAAATTAAATGATTACAAGGACAAGCTGCTCCGATTAGGCAAATCAAATCGCTGTATCTGCCTTAGCAGAATATACAACAAGCATAACTTTGATTTGTCACGATTATTGGAAAACCATTCAAAAAATATTGATGACTTGATTGAGCAATCATTTAAACGAAAAAAATCTGTTTGTATTTTACCTGATTCTGATTCTTCAGAGGAAGCCGATGTTATGAGAAGGCATCTGAAAGATTTAGCAAGGAATACCAAGCAGCTCGAAGATGAAACTGGTTCCCAATACTGTTATTTTGGATTCCCTTTTTTAGAAGGACATATTGATCAAGAACATTACCTACGTGGTCCCCTGGTCTTGTTTCCGATTTCAATCTATTCTGGAAGAGAAAGAAACACCGGTGGCTGGTTTGTAAAATTTACTGATGCCTCCCCCATTTTTAATCACACACTCTTTGCAGCCCTTAAAAAAATAGGCGGGTATCAAATAGATGATGATCTTGAATCTGATTTTGAGGACATGCTGTCTTCATTTGTGTCTGTAAACAATCAAGACACCCAAAATGATTTTATCCAAAATCTATCCAAATTTCTAGTTGCCAATGGACTCCCATTGAATTCCCAAAATGCAGGAACTCTAAATGACAAATCAAATTCCACATTGCCGTTGAAAAATATCACCAAGGATGAGATTGACGCACTAGAGGCGAGGCCTCTGGGAATTTCTAACTATAAAATAATCGGCAGTTTTCCACAAGGAGAGAGTGCAATTTATCATGACTATGAAAATCTAATTTCAAAGATTCAAGATGGCGACAAAAATGATTTCATTGCAGATCTCTTGGGTGAGGCTGGTTCCCCTGTGGACTTTGCAGAGGATGTCGATGATGAAAATATTGAGAATCTTGACAAAGTTCGTGACATGGATTTGAATTTGATTTTACCTAGTGATTCCTCACAGGATCGAGTGGTTTTATCTTCCCAAAACCAAAAAATCACCCTTGTAAGAGGACCTCCAGGCACAGGAAAATCCCAAGTTATAGTTAATGTAATCTCAAATGCACTCTCCAAGGGACAGACAGTTCTCGTTGTATGTCAAAAAAGAGCGGCATTGGAGGTTGTTCACCAGAGACTTGGTGAGAAGGGCCTTGATAGATATGCCGTTTTGTTAAACAAAGAGAAAGAAGACCGTGCACACATGTACAGTCAATTAAAACAGATTCTGGAATCCCCAAATCCTATCGATGATGATAAAAAAGAGATTCTTGAAACCATATCAAACGAGATTGATGACTTGATAAAAAAACACTCTGAAATTTCTTTTGCCTTGTCTAAAAAGTATTTTGGCGGAATCACGATTCGTGATCTTTACACGAAGGCTCTTTCAGACTATTCTAAAAAACTGGATCTGGGTGGAATTGGAATTCAGTATCCTGAATTAGATAATTTCCTTTTTATTCTATCACAAGTTGAAGAAAATTACAAAGAATTTGAAAGAGATGATTATTCATGGAAAAATCGCAAAAATTTCCCTGAATTAAACTCATCTGATAAAAACAAGATCAAAGACATTCTCGAAGACATTTTATCAAAATCTAAAAACTGCATTATTCTTTCTGACAAACAGGACCAGAATACCTTGATCGATCTTGCCACTGCATTCTCTGAATCAAATTCAACAATTACTGAGTTGAATCAAAAAATTAATCTGCATACCGAATCTATACAAAAACTCTCTGCTGCTCATAATGTCTCTGTTCCTCTTACAAATCTAGATGACTTGATCAAATGTGTTGATGCAGGATTGCTTCTTTGGAATAAATTCCAAAATTATGATCAAATTATACAGGTTAAAGAAAATCATCTTGTTGAGGATTCTAAAGATCAACATGTGGATTTACTTGGAACCTTTTCAAATTCTCAAGTAAAGCAATCTTTTTGGAAAAAACTTACCGATTCAGAAACAAAACGCAAGGCAAAACTGCAAAAAGATTTTCTGCAAAGACCTGAAAACATGGGTAAAAATCCTGATGATCTCAAAAATATGCTGCAAAATGGGCTTGATCTGTGGAATTTGGTCACAAATCACGCTCAAAAACCACATATCTTTGAAAAATCATTTGTCCTCCCAAACGACTCTGATCAGAGTCGTTTGCTGCACGCTCTCCAAAATCTAAATGCTGATTCCCTATCATTAAAAGAAAACTCTGATAAATTACAATCTACCCTTGAATCATTAAGGGCAATATTTGAGAAAAATGATCTATCTTTTGACAAATCATCTCCGCTTCTTACTCCGGTTCAAAATGGGGGCGACATTATTGATCAAATTGACTCATTTTCAAATTTTGTAAATAACGATGAAATTAAAATCATTCGTGAAAAATTATCAAATACTGACGAGTTATCATCTCATATTCAGAACTTGCTTGATCATCTAAATGATTTTGACAGATTACAGTCACATGACATTAGAAAATCTGATTTGAATTCAATGCAACAAAATGTCTTGAATCAGTGTGTCGCAAAAATTGGACTGGAAGAAAATTGGAAGGAACTCGTCAAACAGGAAATATATCATTACTGGATTGAAGAAATAGAAAAAGATCGACCAATTCTAAAAGCTGGACATTTTGATGATTACAAGCAAAATCAAATCAGACTGTCTGAGTTGCTAGAAAAAAAATTCGATCTGCTTGTGAGAAAAATAATCAACTCTATTGAAGCAAGTGCTGACTTTCGTCCTGGAATGGGCAACAAAAGAACTCAAAGAGAGGCAGACTACAATGCCTTAAACCATGAATTAAGTAAAAAAAGAAAAGTCAAATCAGTCAGAAAACTCTTGGAAGAATATGAGCATATTTTATTTGATATTGCGCCATGTTGGCTTGCATCCCCTGAAATGATCTCAAATATCTTTCCATTAGAGCAAAATCTGTTTGATCTAGTAATTGTTGATGAAGCAAGCCAACTTGCAGCAGAAAGGGCATTGCCATTTCTCTACAGAGGTGAGAGGATTGTTATTGCAGGTGATGAAAAACAGCTAAAACCTCACGATTTATTCCAAATCAAGGAAGAAGACAGTGAAGATGAGGAAGACGACACAGTCAATATTGAAAGTCTGCTCCTTTTGGCAAAGAGACGCCACCATTCAACAACGCTGAGGTGGCACTATCGGTCACAATGGCAACAACTAATTGATTTTTCAAATCATGCGTTTTATAATGGCGTTCTGCAGGTTTCCCCTAACGTTGATCTAAAGACATCCGAGCCCCCGATTCAATGGATAGACTGTCCTGAGGGATTGTGGGAAAACAGATCAAATGTCGCAGAAGCTGCCAAAGTCGTTGATACTCTGTATGGTATTTTGCAAGATTTCCAAGGCCGTAAAATTCCAACCATCGGTATCATCACATTCAATGATCAGCAAAGAAATGTCATTATGGATGAAATCGAAAATAGACAGAAAAAGGATCCTGCTTTTGATGAATTATACAAGAAAATTGAAACCCCTGCTAGTGGAAAAAAAGACCATGAGATTTTTGTAAGAAATATTGAAAATGTCCAAGGTGATGAACGAGACATCATAATTTTCTCAGTGGGTTATGCAAAAGATCCTGAAGGGAAATTCCGTCTACAGTTTGGTACTTTGAATCAGGATGGGGGTGAAAACAGACTAAATGTCGCAATAACCCGTGCCAGCCAAAAAATAATTGTTGTATGCTCAATTGATCCTCGTGATATGAAGGTGGAGGGAACAAAGAATCTCGGACCAAAACGCCTGAAGGACTTTTTAGATTATGCAAATGCTGTCAGTAACAATGATGTTGAAAAAATAAAGCAAATCTTGGAATCTCTAAGCTCTGCAATGAACAAAACACAGCAACAAACAAAACAATTTGATAGTGAATTTGAAGAATTGGTCCATGATGAGCTTGAGAAGATAGGCTATGCTGTGGACACTCAGGTGGGACAATCTGGATATAGGATTGATTTGGCAGTGGTTCACCCAAAAGATCCATCAAAATACATTCTAGGTGTGGAGTGTGATGGTGCAATGTTCCACTCTGGGAAAAGTGTTAGAGAGCGTGATGTTACGAGACAAAAATTCCTCGAGAGGAGGGGTTGGAATATTGATAGAATTTGGAGTAGGCACTGGTGGAGAAATCCAGATAGGGAGGTACAAAGAATAAAGGAAAGGATAGACTTGTTGGTGGCCAATCCATCTTTAAAAGGAGATTGTGACAATTGAGTGCAAAATCAACTGCAGGCTATGCCCTTCTGTTCATCTTTCTTTTCTTTCTGATTCTGGTACATCCTGGTTTCGTACTGTTATTTTTACTTGCAATAATTATAGTCGTTACATACAAGATAAAACAAAGAATAAAATCAAAACCTGATTCAAGCCGTTCTTATTCTTCAAAAAATCCTCAAAAAAATTCATTTGCAGATTCAGTCTCTGACACAGATCCTGAAAATCTTTCAGAAGACAATGAGAATATTATCAAGAAAGACAAACCAGACACGTCTCCTTTTGAGTCTCTGTCACAAGAGTCGCCCTCAACTGGTGAAGATTCGCCAATTTCAAAAAAACCCAAAACAGGTATTGATGCAACGGGATCCCCAAAAACTCAAAAAAAATCATTTGATGCAAATTATTGGAATTTTAATCCCCATGATACTCTTCAGTCTAAAAAACTGAAATTTCTAAAAGCCATTGATGTTTGCGAAGAAAATAATCTTGAAAGTAAATCCAGAATGCGTCGACTGAGGATGAAAATAGATAGATGGGATGTTGAAAATGAGCGTGATATTGAGGCCATGATTCCTGACTATGAATCTCTTTTAGATTTGATTGAAGAATTTGAGAATCGATGATTTCTTTTAAATTTTTGGCACCGCTCATGTAGTTGATTTTGTTAATTTATCCTTGATGGCCAGATACAATGGTTTTTCATTTTTCTCAGCCAGCAATTCCTGAATGAATTTCTGTGGATCTTTTTTCCATTCTAGAACTTTTCGCAGGTGTTTCTCAAAGGTAGGATAGACATTTTTTGTCCCTTCGCTGATCTCTTGACCAAATTTGCCTGTATTGATATTGCCTCGCAGTGCTACATATACAACCTCTGTGGCGATTTGCTCCTCTGGGATTCCTTTCAAGCCTGAAAGCATTTTTTTATACGCTGCAAGCTGTCTTTTGTGCTTTGAATCAGTTTTTTTGTCCGTCTTGTAATCCACAATAAGATATCCTGTATCATGTTTGAATACTGCATCAACAAATCCTGTAAACTGGATATTGTCCTCACTATAATCAGTCAGGGAACTGAGTAAAACCTTGAGATGTTTCTCAGTTGAATCAATCTTCAGACCTGGATATTTTTCTTTGAGTTCCTTTATTGCATCTAGTCCATTCTGAGCAGCCTTTGCCACATTGTCTTTATAATTTCCAATCTCTGTCTTGTCTTTTAGTATGTTTGCTAGTGCATCATGGACTTGTGAGCCAAAATTCATTGCAGTAGAATAATGTGGAATATTGATAATATTTTTTTCCAAAAATTCGTATGGCTTTGTCGTGATACTAGAATATGAAAAATGATCAACCTTTGCAAAATAATCTTCAATATATTTTTCTAGCCATCTGTCCTCACCTTTGAGTAACTTCTCTGAATCTGAAAATCTGCCTCCAATAAATAATGAATATGCTTCAGTCAGTCTGTTGTCTAGTTTAGTTGTAATCAATTCATTTTTTATGTCATCAACTTCCATCTCTGAAAGATCCTCGATGTGATAGTTTTTTGATTCCTTATCTTCTGCAATTACTATCAGTTGTTCTTTTGCTCTTGTAAATGCAACAAAATCTATTCGTAGTGAATCCTCAGCCATCTCTGATTCAACTTGTATGTCGCTTGAACTAAGAATTGATCTGGTAATGCTGTCAATAAAACTGGTTTTTCTAGAGTTCTTTGGAATGTAAACCACTATGTCAAAAGATCTTCCTTTTGCTTTGTGAACTGTAGTTAGTGTGATCTTTGATTCATTTCTCTGTTCAATGTAGGACTCTTCTCCAATTGAGATAAAATCAAGCAATCCGTCTAATGATGGGGTCTTAAATGTCAGGTATTCGTCGATTTCCTGTTTTGCTGTCATTGCCGATGAGAACCATTCTGATCCCTTTGCGATGCACATTGGCAAAATAGTGTCTTCAAACCTCTTATCCAGATCCTCTCTTTGCAGTTTTAATCCCCATGATTTTATTCTGGATAGTTTCTCAGATTCTTTTGCTTTGAATGCATTGGAAAATGCAAATGCCTCTTTGAGTGAGTATGGGGCAAATATGGTAAATGCGGCTGAAATTTTATCCTCTATCCCATCAGAGAGTAGTCCTTTGATGTATCCCTGGATCTCATTTTTGGCTTGCTGGGTTGATGCCTGTGATGATGTGGATGAATATTCTATGCTGTTTGAATCAAGGAATTTTGAAATTTTGATTATCTGACTGTTTGTTCTGGTAATGATTCCAACTGATTTCTCTGGATTCTCCTCAATTATCTCTAAAATTTTTGAGAGATGGGCACTAGAGATTACTTTTGGAATCTCTCCTGTTTTTTCAGATCGAAATTCTGAGAGTTCATCCTCAAACATCTCTTTATGCTTAGTTTTATTAAGAAAATATTGTTTTGAATAGTCGAGGATTTGCTGTGAACTGCGTCTGTTAATCGAAAGCATCTTTACTTTACACGTCTCTGTAAATTTTTGGAAATTTTTAACTGATCCGCCCTGAAAACCAAAGATTGCCTGCTTTGCATCACCTACCAAAAATAGATGCTCTGCAACCATTGTTGCAATTTCAACCTCTATCTCATTCATGTCTTGCATTTCATCAACTAGTACATGTTCAAACTTTTTTCCGTGAAACTTTTCTTTGAATATCAAAAGCATGTCTGAATAATCTACTGCTTCAAGCTTTGATTTCTCATACTCCTTATAGGCCTCAATAAAATATCCTAAAAATGACTTCATCTCCTCAATCGTATACGTTGAAGATTCATCAAAGTTCTCTTCCAGTATTGCAGTAGCTTTGCTGATGTTGATTTTCTCGGGAGTTATTCCAAAATTTTTGATATACCTAATGGCATTCTCTGTTTTTGGGACTATTGTGGAAACAATGTAATCTTTTCCATAGTTTAGTGCCCTGTTTTGCTCAAAGCTGCTGAGAATTGAAAATCGCATTAAATTATTTCCAACTATGTCACCTGAAATTATGTTTTCATCAAGAAGATAGTTGTATGCAAAGCTGTGAAATGTGTGTATGTTTATCTTCATGATCTCCAAGTCGGAGAATTTACCCCTCCCTCTGTCATAGATTGCATCAAACATTTCTTTTTTAGCTTTTTCGGTGAATGTGACACATAGGATGTTTTCAGGGCTTACCCCCTCTTCAAGTAGTTTGATTACTTTGAATGACAGTGTTGTGGTTTTTCCAGTACCTGGATTGGATACTACAACTGTGTCTTCCTTTGAATCGATGATTTCCTGCTGCTCTTTTGAAAGTTCCATGGTATGTTTCATTGTCTCCTAAAGTATGGAATGTCTTAGTTTCGAGCATAAAAGAGTGGCTCTTCATCGCCTTCATCCTCAAACTCTCTGATGATTCTCGGATATATTGTTGGTTTTTGCATGAATCTGATTGAATTCTAATATTATTATGAAACATGATAATAGTATGCATACTTTGAATACTGTTTGAAATACTCTTTAATCTCAAGATTCATGCAGGAATTTTCTATGAATTTGTTAACTTTGTTGCCTTGTGTGGCCCCTGGTTTTAGGCATGATGATTCATTGATCTCTAGTTTAGGCATATGCAGCAAACCGGAAAAAACAATTCGCTAGAGAGTCGGATCTGCATTTTTGATTGTTTATCTTTGATTCATTTTGGAGATCTTTGAGACTCCGGTCTCCTTTGAAATCTGAAAGATGTTATCCACATACGTCTCTAGTTCTCTCTCGTGTGAAACAAGCACAATCTGTTCGGATTTTAGTTCATCTAGCAATTCCCGAATCTTTCCTAACTGGTTTTTAGAAAATCCATCGGTGGGTTCATCCAAAATCAGCAAATTGGACTTTATGGATTCAGTCTCCTTTCTCATCAGAGAATTCAGAGTCAGTCTGTAGGCTAGTGCGATGCTTGTCTTCTCGCCGCCTGACAGGTATCCTACATCTTGATCGTATTCGTCTTGTCTTACAATTGGGGTGAAATCCTCATCGATTTGGGATTCCTTGGTGGAGTCTTCGATTAAAATTGAGTACCACCTTGTATATGTCTCGTTGAAATCCTGCAAGATTGATAGCAATACCTGCTTTTCAATCTGGGATACTGTTGGAATAAAAAATGTTTCTAGCCATCGCTGGAACTCTGTAAACTTTCTGTGCCTTGCCTCGTACCTTCTGGACTCTGTGATCTTTGATTCACCTTGTCTTATTTTTTCAGTCTGATTTTTTAGATTCTCCAAAGATGCCGCAATCATGCCGGAAACCTTTGCCATCTCTTTTCTGAGTGAATCTAGTTCCCTCTCCTTGCTTGATGTGTCCTCATCAGAATCTGCAAAAGAACCAAGCTTTGCCTGTATCTGCTCTAGTTCCAGATCCATCTCTGAAATCTGGGATGCTAGCAAATCTGCCTCCTCTCTATGCTCGGTAACTGTTTTCTCTATCTTTTGCTTGGTTTTGACTATCTGCTTTATCTGGTCTGTCAAACTCTCAAATTGCATGACCCTGTCTTTTAATTCATTCAGATATGTCACTGGATTCTTGTCTTCAAATTCTGGATCTTGCAGCTTTCTTTCCAGTTCCTTGATTTCTCGGTCTAGTTGGTTCTCCCTTGCAGATTTTGCCTCAAACTCTTCTATTCTTGGAATGATTATTTGAATCTGTGAGATCTTCTCCGTGTATGACTCTATCTTACTCTGGATTTCTTTGAATTCTTTGTTTGACGCAAAAAATGAATTGGCAGTTGATATCAGTTCATCAGTCAATGATCTTACTTTTCTTTCTTTATCATCAACTAGACTGTGGTGGTGTTCATCGGTAATCGTCTGCTTGCATGTGGGGCATGCGTTTCCTAGCTTGGAAAATTCTGCAATCTCCTCTTCCAGTGATTTTTTGAGTGCCTCGCTCTGAATTTTTTGACTGTTTACCTTCTCTAATCCTTCTTTGATCTCGCTTGCAATCTTTTCTAGTTCTTCCTTCTCTTGACATAGGCCATTTAATGTACTCTCAAGTGTTTCCTTCTCCGAATCTATTTTTTTACCGAATCTCTCTTTTAATCGTACAATATCCTGATGTATGCTGTCCTTCTCAGACTCTGACCTTATTATCTCGTCATTAATCTTTTGGAATCTTTTAATCTCCGCTACGATATCTGGAATGCTTTTTTTGGTTTCAGGTTTTTTTATTTTTGCTAGTTTCTCTAATTTATGATTGTCTTCTTTTAACTCATTTTTGTAATCTGCAAATTTCTGCTTGATTCTCTCTATTCGTGCCTTATTTGTGGCAATCTTTTCACTGGTATTCTCTTTCTTTGATTCAAGCTTTATTTTTTCGCTATTCTTTGCTTGTAACTCTTTTAGTTCTTGCATTTTCTTATTCTCGTCTGCTTGAAGAGTTTTTTGCAGCTCTTGTTTTTGTGAAATCTCAGATTTTAGTTTGGATTTGATTTTTTGGGATTCGCTGATCCCAGATTCCAATTCAGAAATGTTGCTGAACTTTCCTTCGAGTATTCCTGCTTTTACTTTGATTTCGTATAATACTTCACGAGCATTTGACTCGACAATGCTGTAATCTTCAATTCCAAAGGCCTTGCGAATGGTCTCAAGACGCCTTTTGGGGTTGAAAAGCACATCCTTCATGGCCTCCTGAGGCGTAAATATGGCATATCGAAATATCCTGCTTTCAGCCTTTGGGTCTGCTGGCTCGTTGAACTTTAGTATCTGCAAAACTCGCTGTTTTAATTCAGATGGCGATAGCAGTTCTTTTTGACCGCCGATCTTTATCCATGAGTTTTTTGAATCCTGACTGACTGTAGAGCCTTTTCTTAGCAATATTCGCTTGATCTCGTATCTCTCCCCATCTGTTGAAAAATCCAAAATCACATGACCCATATCTGATTTTTTTGCCAATAGTGCATCTGCCTTTTGAGATCCTAGGCCAAACAATGCAAACTCTATTGCCATGAGTACAGTTGATTTGCCGCTTCCGATGTCGCCCTCAAACAGAGTGATCCCTCTGGGAAATTCCACTTCTTCGTGTTGATAGCTTCTGATGTTCTCAATAATTATTGAATTAAGAATCATCTCTGTCAAGTCCCAAAACTGCCAAAGCGCTATCCTTGATTCTTGGAATGTATTCGTTCTTCTTTTCATTGATCAATGGCGGTTGGCCCAACCCTGATAGCAGCTTTTTTGCAAGTTTGATCCCCTCATCATCCAACAACTCTGAATAGTCAAATCGTAACTGCCCGATGTTTTCCGAGAACACATTTGTTTCAATCTCTTCCCTGTTTGCACCCTTTGCCTTTGTAATCGAGTACTCTTTTGATGTCAATTGACTCTTGCTTATGTTGACCATTATTGCGTCTCGTTGGTTGAGTTCGTCCCTGATTGCAGAAATATCCACATCGGCAGTTTTGCCTCTGGTCAGCTCACCTTTGACCTTGATAATTACAACCTTGTCTGCTGGATCGATACCTTTGGTTTTTTCCTGCAACTCTTGATTGATTGATTCGGCCTTTCTGTTATTTGCATCGACTTCGATAACCTCATATGCCGTGTTTTCAATCTCTACAAACTCTACTGATTTTATGACGTCCTCAAATTCAACTAAAACAAAGCCGCGCTTTTGTCCCCTTGCATTATCCTCCAAATCTGCGTAATATCCTGCAAATGGGGTTCCGGGATACACGACATTGGGATATTCCTCAAATGACTGGTGATTGAACTTGTGCATGTGTCCTCCTGCATAGTATGAGAATCCTTTGGGCAGCAGAGATAGGGGCATTTGCGCCCCGTCCATGCCTGTATCTGCCTTCATATCTGCAATTCCGCCATGAAACAAGAATATCTTGAGCCCTGGTTCTGCCTCCAAAGGGTCTCGGTCAAGCTTTTCATACCACTCTCTGTCTCTTCCTACCTTCAGACCAGACAAACCGGTAATCTTGACACCTGTCTTTTGATCAACTAAAAATTTCAAAGATATGGTGCCATCCTCATGACTTGTGGCACTAGTGACTTTGGTGATGTAGCCGATCTCTGCTAGCAGATCAATTACCGAGTTTGACACTGGGGAAAAGTCATGACTTCCATATATTACATAGATTGGAATTTGTGCATCGTGGACCTGGCGAAACTTTGCAAATGCAAATTTCTGAACCCTCATCTCCGGAATGTTTACATGAAATAAATCCCCCGGAATCAGGATAAAATTCACCCTTTTGGAGATGCATTCATCAATTGCTTTCTCAAACACCTGCTGTTCTATCTTTTGCAGGGCTTCGTGTTTTTGAAATCCCAGGTGAATGTCTGACAAATGCGCAAACAGCAATCTAGAACACCTTTGTCTTGCCCATCTCTGGTCTGATCCCTTTCTCTCTTACAATATCCTCAAACAAGGGAACTTTGATTGGCATTGCAAATGGCACAAAGATACTGGTAATGATTGCCTCACCTTTATCCAAACTTGCAATGTTTTTGTCATCCTCAGACAAGTCCTGGGAAGCAGAAGCTATGATTGCTTCCCTTTCTTGCTTCATCTCGTTTCCCAGAATTATTTTGGTATTCATGTTAGCTAGAATGGTTTTTGGAATGACACTTGATAGTTGCGTGATTGCAGTTAATCCTACCTTGAATTTGCGTCCCTCTTTGGCAATCGTTGAATAGATGTTGTCATTTTTTGATGTTAGCACATCTACACCGATGACACGCGGTGCCTCCTCAATGACTATTGTTGCCACCGGCTTTCTATCTAGCTCTCCGCCTGCCTTGGCATCCTTGTACTTTTGCAACAACTTTGATGCGATAATGTTCCCAACTAGCAGCTCTGCCTCGTTGCCCAATCGTGAGGTGTCAAGAACCACGACTTTGCCTGACTCGATATCTTTTACGATCTCATCTACTGTGGCAAGCCCCTTTGTCGTACTATCAAAGACCTCGTGCCTTGAGAATATCACTCCTTCCTCATCCTTTTCTAGGCTCAAAAGTAGGCGCAACTTTCTTTGTACCACCATCATTGTAGCTGCTGCAAATTCCCCCCTGCCTTGGCTACTACTTTCCATTCCTGCATCAACTGCATCAGTTACCATCAAGTCCCGGATCCAATTGCTCCGAGAATTTCTAAATGCCATTCTGATTGCCTGGAATTGGGGATCTGAAAAGTCAACAATTCCCTCAAAGTGCTCAGGCCTGATTGATTGTAAATTAACTGTTAGTCTGTTTGCCCCGACCGGGGGATTTGATGGCGTATAATACATCATGTTCTCTTTAGCCCTTGGATGGTCCTTGAGTCCAATCCCATTTCGTCCAAAGTATTCATCATGTGCATCTAATACCAAGGCGCCAACTTTGTTCGTATCTAGTACGTGCCAAAGGATTGTTTTCACCAAATTGGATTTTCCGCGACCAGTGGTTGCAGGGATTAGCACGTGATGTGAAAACACGTCCTCAGCTGGCAGCCATACCTCTGCCTCCTTGATCACTTTACTTCCGCTTCGAATGTGCCCTACAAAGATAGAGTCCTTCTCTTTTTGCAAGAATTTCAAATCGCCTTTTGAAATCAATCGTAATCTGTTAAAAAATGAAGGCAGTGATTTTGGAATCTTTACATCGCCATTTTCCTTAAACACGCGGGCCAACGGTTTTATCCGGGCCAAAACATAATTTACAAAATCCGGCTCGTAAAAATTGGCATCAACTACTCCCTGCTCTAAATTAACACCTGACATCATCTCTTGCATTTTATCTTGAATTTGAGAACCATATTCTAGTGCAAATACTTGCAAGATCAAAAATGAGCCGTTCTCTTCTGATACCATCAAGTCACCAATCTCCAAATCAGTCCCTGCCTTTTGTCGAATAACAATGTCTCCGAATCTTCCCCCGACCACTTGTCCTACAACTGATATCTCATCCATCAGCTAGTCACTCCGTTTAGAACATCATGTGCGCGCAAGCTTGCACTATACTTTTGCAATCTCTTCCACTCTGGATGGCGCATCTTCTCAGATAGGAGGAATCCCTGATACATGTTTAACTCATCACGTCTAATTTGGGCAAATCTGTCTGCATCAATTGCCCCGTATGGATAGCCAAGCATGGCTACGTCTTGGGAATTCTCAGCCAGACTGGCAAGAACCGAGTTTAACTCATCAGGACTCATCCCCTCAAACTGTTCTCGTAATATCTCAAATCTGAAGACAAATCTGGATTTTGCATGAAACTTTACTGCAAGCATGAACCCTCTATCGTCATCTGATATCACTTCGGCCACTTTAACATACCATCTTTGGTGTGAGACTGCCTCTGCAATCTCGGCAATTCTTGCAAGCAGTGGATCCCCTGACTCTGTGATTAACTTGCTGGTCTTTGCCAGTCCACAGACAATGACTCCCTTTTTCATTGCCAAATCGTATAATTTTTTTGCGTATTTTATTTCATTTTTAAAACCAGTCTGCAACGAGCCGTCCATCACAATCATGTCGCCCTTTTCAAGCTCTGATCCGACTACGTGTATTGCCAACTGCCATTCTGCAAATCGCCTGCCCATCGAATTCAAGCTTGCACCCTGCAGTACGGTCGTATTCTCGCTACACGATGTCAAATCCTCTTCGGCTGGCAGATATTTTTTATCCTCTGCGGTGTGCGGGAACAGCTTTGTATTGTAACTGACATTTTTCTTACCCTCAACTGTCTCAATATTTGAGGTTACGCTGGAGAAAAACTGTACGCGAGAATTGGATTTGGGCTTTATTCTTTTTTTGCCCTGGAATAGTGAAAAGTATACGCGGTTAATTGTGATCAGGAAATTTGGTGATTCCTCAAGCGATCCGTCTCCACCATCCACAAACGCAATCTTGCGAGGATTGTACGTTGACTTGATTTCAACAAACTCTGAAGGTGCAATGAGAAACTGCTTTCCCTTCCCATTGCTAAGAACTATGTCTGAATGCTCTTTCTGTGACAGATGAGCACCCAACTCTTCGATTAAACTTTTTACTGGATCTTCAACCATGCATATCTTTCCCTTTCTGTGTTGTATGATATTTTCCTATAGTAAGAGTTTGACTGTTAGCTATCAGAATTTCCACCTGTTTGACGGATCAACTCAGATCCGATTTGCACTGTAACAAAATTATGCGTAAAATGGATTATCTGATCCATTTTTCTGACTTGCTCTGGATATTCTGACTGGAATTTGGTAAATCTGCCCTTTTTTGAGCAGTCATGCAGTCCTGGGATATCCCTTTGAAATACTTCAAATCCTGTGGTTTTTTTGTAACACAATACATTACTATCCCAAAAATCAACAATCTGACTAAACGGTGCAGACAAAACTTTATCCGATTTTACCTTTGAGAATGATCTTCTCATTTGTGTTTGATGGGGTTGTTCTGTCAACGTATCTGATCTCATATTCGTCTCCGATGTGGACTGTCTTGCCGTCTAGCTGTCTTGGAATCTTTATCTTAACTTCAAAAGTATTTGAATTGGGCCCTGTTTCCACAAGATATGCCGAATTTGCATCAAATTCTGGATTGGACAAGATGGTTCTAATTCCTCTCTCCCCTCTGAATTCCAACTCGCTTAGTGGAATCTTGTCCTCATCCTTTGAATCTCTGTTTGCATCTGGCTCATAAACTCTGACTGTAAACTCGTGGCCTATTCTGGACCCTCCTCCGGATGTTTGCACTTGAGCGAATGTTTTTACAAGCGGCACTGATTTTACAATGGTCCTTTGCTGACCGGAATGATCTGACTCGTCCAAATATTTTATTCGTACAATGTCGTCTTGACTTAATGGTTTCCCGTTTACTGTTTGAGGCAATTCTAATTTGATGAAAAATTGGCCTGTGTTTGGCCCCGTCTCAATCATGTTTTTGGGCCCTTTGATTGGAATTCCGTTTACTGTAAATTCAAACAATCCCTCAGTTGGAACAACTTCAACCCCGCCATGTGCAATATTCAAATCATGATCCGTGATGTAAAAATTCACAACTGACATGGATGAGGCCGGAACTGCCTGAATCTCATTCTCTGCAGCCTGCAATGTGTTATTCACTTTGTTCAAATCTGTAACTTTTATCGGGGCAAACCCTATGCCTGCTTTCTGTGTCTTCTCTGCAGCCTGCAATGTGTTATTCACCTTGTTCAAATCTGTAACTTTTATCGGGGCAAACCCTATGCCTGCTTCCTGCATCTTCTCTGCAGCCTGCAATGTGTTATTCACTTTGTTCAAATCTGTAACTTTTATCGGGGCAAACCCTATGCCTGCTTTCTGCATCCTTTCTGCAGTCTGTGATTTTACACATGCTGGAGATCCATTGGTTCGAACTATTAATTCCAGCCCTTTGTTGCAAAGTATGTCCTCAGCTAGCACCCCTTGTTTTACCTGCTCCCTTGGGGATTGGAGTTCTCCATGTATGGGCAGGATGACTATCAACGCTAAAAAAAATATCACCACTGTGAGAACTTTACCATCAAAGATCAACAATGTTCTAAATTCCGTTTTTTGACTTAAATAGATTGTCCAAACCATCTGCAAATATCTGGCTGTCTTGATCAACTAGAATTAATTAAGAGATGATTCTTACCCCTAGTAATTGAAAAAAATTGGTTTGTTGGGCTGCGGGGCAATTGGAACTCGGATAGCTCTTGCAATTGACTCTGGGAGGATCCCTGCAACTCTGACCCACGTGTTTGACAGTTCTAAAGAAAATGCAATCAAACTAGTCTCACAATTAGACAACAAGCCTGAAATTGTTGAGAACTCGCATCTCTTGTCTTCTCACCCTGTCAATATTGTAGTAGAAGCAGCTTCTCAGGATGCCGTAAGAGATGTGGGGCTGGGTGTTTTACAAAATAAACGTGATTTGATGATAATGAGCGTTGGAGCATTGCTGGATGAATCAATCTTTGACATTCTGTCTGATGCGTGCAGGGATTTTAAAAAAACCATATTCCTTCCATCTGGCGCAATTGCCGGACTAGACGGTCTTAAATCAGTAAGGGACGAACTTGAATCCCTGGCAATAACTACAACCAAGCATCCTGACTCTCTAAAGGGGGCAAAGTTTTTTGAAAACTCCAAAATCAATCTGGCCTCTATTGAATCACCAACAGTAATCTTTGAAGGTAATGCAAAAGAGGCCGTTGCCTTGTTCCCTGCAAACATCAATGTTGCGGCACTCTTGTCTTTATCTGGGATTGGTAGTGAAAGGACTCGAGTAAAAATAATTGCAGATCCGGACACAGAGAAGAACACCCATCATATAGAGGCTGAGGGTAAATTTGGGAAAATGACCTTTACCATAGAGAATCATCCTGACGCAAGTAATCCAAAGACTAGCCGATTGGCAATACTGTCTGCAATTGAAACTTTGAGAAGATACTGTTCAGATGATATCCAGATTGGTACGTAATATGGCAATAATTGCCACATTTGCTAGTTTTTCAGAGAATTCTGGACTCTTTCCCATTCTTTAAATCCCCTCCAATTCAATTTTGTTTGGATTATGCTAGTACAACAATCATCCGAACTCAAAGAAGAGATTATGAGACTCAAAAAGGAGAAAGACGTGGTAATTTTGGCACACAACTATCAAATTCCCGACGTTCAGGACGTTGCCGATTTTACTGGCGACTCTTTGGGACTATCCAGGCAAGCAGCAACTGTTCCACAAGGAACAATCCTCTTTTGCGGTGTGAACTTTATGGCCGAGACTGCCGCTATAATCAGCCCCCAAAAGAAGGTCCTACTACCTGACTTGGAGGCCGGATGCTCATTATCTGACTCTATCACTGTAGATGAATTAAGGAATTGGAAAAAGCAACATCCTGATGCAATAACAGTTGGATACGTCAACACCACTGCTGAGATCAAGGCGAATCTAGATTATTGCTGCACCTCATCAAATGCTGTAAATGTTGTAAAGGCGATTCCTGATGAGAAGGAGATCTTATTCCTACCTGACATGTTTTTAGGATCTTATGTTGCAAAGATGACTGGAAGAACAAACATGTACATCTGGGCAGGTGAGTGCCACGTGCATGCGGGAATCACTCCTGAAGACGTGACAAAAAAGTTGGAATCCATGCCTGATGCCGAATTTGTAATTCATCCTGAATGCAGCTGCACCACTCCAATGATGTATGATGTTGCAGATGGAAGATATGATGACAAAAAGGTATCAATTCTATCTACTGAGGGCATGCTAAACCATGTCAATGAATCAAAATCAAAGAACTTTGTCGTTGCTACGGAGACTGGGATACTGTATAAAATGAGACAGCAAAACCCTGGCAAAACGTTCACCCCCGCATCTGAAAAGGCCGAATGCCAATACATGAAAATGATAACGCTTGAAAAAGTGTATGACGCACTGATAAATGAAAAGAACGTCATCACCGTTCCTAAAGAAATTGCAGACAAGGCCCGTTTGGCAATTGATAGAATGCTTGCAATCAGCTAATCTGCTTTGTCATGACCGGTTTATTTTCCAGAGAGCCAAAGGATCCTCAAAAGAAAAAGAACGTCCAAAAATTAAAGGAGATAAAAAAACTTGTTAAAGAGAAAAAATATTCCGAGGCCTTAAAATCAGGCACGGAATACTTGCAAAAAGTTCCCAACCATCACGATATTTTGTTTACTGTGGGGGGAATCTACTATTTGAAAAACAAGCACAAGACTGCAATCTCTTATTTTGACAAGGCCCTTGAAATTGGAACTTATGATATTGATGTTTTGCTGTTAAAGGCATACTCCCACCAAAAACTGGGTGAAAATAAGCGGGCCACTCAGTGCTGTGAGAAGATTAAAGAGATAGATCCGAAAAACAAAGCAGTGGCAGACTTGTTAGGCCAGCTAGATCTCTAGGCTCATGTCTATTCCCTTGACTGAGTTTGTGATGCTTCCCACTGAGATGATATCCACTCCTGTCTGGCCGTATCTTGAGATGTTTTTGGAATTGATTCCGCCTGATGCTTCAAGCATCACCGTGTCTCTTAATTTTTGATGTTTGAGCACTTTGACTGTTCTTTTGATTTGAGCTGGCGTAAAGTTATCTAGCATGATAATGGTTGCACCTTCTTTTGCAGCCAATACTGCATCAGGTGTATTTTCAACCTCGACTTCGAATTTTTTATATCTCTCCTTTACTTTTTTAATCAAGGATGGCAGTGAACCGCCCACTGCAATGTGGTTGTCTTTGATCATGACCATCTCATCTAGCCTGAGTCTGTGTCTTTTACCTCCGCCTATCTCAACTGCCTCTTTGTCAAAGTATCTCAGTCCTGGGGCTGTTTTTCTAGTGGCATACAACTTTGTTTTCTTTGGAATTTTTTTTACCAATTCATCTGTTTGGGTTGCAATACCGCTCATCCTTGTTAGGAGGTTCAAAGCCGTTCTCTCACACGCTAGAATGTTCCCTGCGTTTCCGGTGATGATCATTATGGATTGGTTTGGTCTTATTCTGGAGCCATCCTTCTTTAAAATTCTGGAGCTGCATCCTTTCATCTTGAAGATCTCTTTGGCATGTGTCGTACCTGCAACAATGGCGCCTTCTCTGGAAATAATTTTGACAGAGATTTTTTTCCTTGGCAGTAGGTTGCTTGTGATATCCCCCCTGCCGATATCTTCAGCAAGAAACTGCGATAACTGTTTTTTCGGATTAAATGCCAATATGATGATTAGACGCTGATGTGATTTTAAAGATTCTATGTTACCTTGATTGCATATTTGCCTTTTGTAGTGATGCCCAAAGTTTTTGAGATTTCAGAATTTGTCGGATCAACTACCAGTACAACCCCGTTCCAATCTGGTGTAAGATCTGATGATTTGCAATTCGGACATACCTTTAGAGTCGTTACATGTTTGCATTTGCGGCATGCCATCTCTCGTGCCATTCTAACTTGCCTCTACTTTTTCTTCCTTTGCTGGCTCTTCTTTGCCACCGCTGGCTTTCTTAATCTCTTCTGCAATCCAGTCGTCTGCACCTAGGAATGGTTGTCTGCATGTGATTCCAATTTTGCCCATTGCTGCAGCCTTGCCTAATGATACGGCGGTGATTCTTGCACGAAGTGCAGAGCCGACTTTGAGCGTCCTGCCACTTTGGTTAGCTAAAATCATTCCGGATTTAACATCGCTTTTTAGATAATCATCCATCACTTGTGACAAGTGAAGCAGTGCGTCTGTAGGGCCAATCCTTACAAATGCGCCAAAGTCTGTAATGTCCACAATCTCTCCTTGAACGATTTCTTGTAGTTTTGGATAAAATGTTAAAGCTTCAAATTCGACTTTGTGAAATGTTCCCCCGTCTCCTGCAATCATCTTTCCCATCTCATCAACTTTGGCATCCAAAATCATAATGATGTATCCCAAGTCCGCATTAATCATGCTCTCGTACTTTTCTTTGAGGATGTTTACTGCCGCCTTTTTGAGCGTGGTTCCAAACAAGCTAGGTGGAATCCTGACGACATCGACTAGGGTAGATATAGAAAACAAATGTACAATTTTTCTCGAATTTCAATTTATGAATGTTTAGGTGATTTTAGGCATAAATTTCAAAAGATTTTCCCTATTTTTCAGATAAATACCAATTTCTTTTAGTGTCTAACTTATGTTTAAATAAAGTAGACTGATTTTTTGAGCAATGGTTGGAATAGATCAAGTTCTTGAAAAGCTAAGTACTGTAATTGATCCTGATTTGAAAAAGGACATCGTGTCTATGGGCATGATAAAAGATTTGGAACTTGATGAGGGAAATTTGAAATTCACTTTGGAATTGACTACCCCTGCATGCCCGTTTAATGTCGAAATTGAAGACGATGTTAGAAAGGCAATTGCCGAGCTCTCTGACTTGAAGAATTTTGATATGAAGGTAACTGCCAAAGTAATGGAAGGACGTTCACTTGATGACGACACTGGAATGGCAACTGTCAAGAATATTATCGGTGTAGCAAGTGGCAAAGGCGGAGTTGGAAAGTCTACTGTTTCTTTGAATTTAGCTTTGGCATTATCCCAGTCTGGTGCAAAAGTTGGCCTGCTAGATGCTGATATCTATGGGCCTAGCATCCCGTTGATGCTTGGAATGAAGGGTGGATCCATGGAGGTAGATGATAACAAGTTGCAACCTGCTGACTCAAATGGACTAAAGGTCGTATCATTTGGCTTTTTTGCTGACCAATCAAACCAGGCTGCAATTTATCGTGGCCCCATCATCTCTGGAATCCTAAAACAGTTCCTAGTCGACACTAATTGGTCCGAGTTAGATTACTTGATAGTTGATCTTCCTCCTGGCACCGGTGATATCCCATTAACGCTGGCACAAACTATTCCGATTACGGGAATTCTTGTAGTCACAACTCCCCAGGATGTCGCAAGTGATGTTGCAGTTAAGGCAGTTTCAATGTTTGAAAAACTAAACGTCCCAATTATCGGGGTTGTTGAAAATATGGCTCATTTTATCTGTCCGAACTGCGATGACAAACATTACATCTTCGGTGAGGGCGGTGCAAAGAAGATCAGTGAAAGATTCAGCATACCCTTCTTGGGGGAAATTCCACTCAACTCTGGAATCATGTCCGGCTCTGATCTGGGAAAACCTATCATGATTACGAATCCTGACTCTCCAAGTGCGGAGGCTTTTAGAAAGAGCGCAAAAAATATTGCAGCCCAATGCAGTATTTTAGCGGCAAAGTTACAAGAAGAGATGGCATCTGAAAGCACTGGTGAGGAACCTGCACCGGAACCAAGCGCTAGTTAGATTCCCGTGAAACTACCTGATTCTCTGAGGGGGCAATTGAAGATTCCTTTGGGGGTACTCTTACTTGAAAATCAGGCAGACAAACCTGGCATCAAGAAATTTCTCTCTGAGAATTCGTATGTGATCACAGTAGGCGACAGAACTACCGAAAAGATGATTGATTTTGACCTGATTCCTTCATTGCAGATTATCGACGGTCAGGAAAAAAGGGAAAAAAGAGAGCCTCCAAAACTAGACAGTGCAACAGAACTTACTGTTGATAATCCTGCAGCAGAAATCACTCCTCAAAGCATCTCCATGATCAAAAAGGCCTTCACGCTCCCATCCCCAGTTAGGCTTTTTGTCAATGGTGAGGAGGACCTTCTTGTATTGCCTGCATGCCTTCATGCCCCTGAAAACGCCATAGTTTTGTATGGTCAGCCAAACGAAGGACTAGTAATAGTGAAGATAACTCCAGAAATTAGAAATAAAGTACAAAGACTACTTGATCTAATGGAATGATCGGGGTGTGATGAGACGGTGGCTGTATGATTTGGTGATTACCCCACTAAAACCTCTGACCCTGTTTATTCATAATTTACGAAACCAAAATACACCAAATCTAATACAACAATTGACATTCCAAGATAAACATAGATTTCACGATGTATCACTGTGAAACTTGATCCCGACCTCTCATTGCAAATTTTGGAAAAAGTCGGCATTTACTCAAATCGGTTCTCAATCACCGAGCCTCAAATCCTCTTGACTACAAAAGAGGTTCTGGATGCACCTAAAGATATGACTGAAGGCAGACGCACATCAGCTTACAAGTATTATGGGGTGTCGTATCTTCAGCACAATCTTGTATTTATCAACGTGAGAAAAATTCCTGATGAGAAGACTTTGGAGAATACCATAGTTCATGAGTTGATCCATATGCGATTTCCCTATCTTGCACATGGTAAGAGATTCAACAAATTAGTAAGACAAGGGCTTAGGGGAAAGACATTCCCCCCATACCGAAAAAGAATCAAGATCCCTGCTATTTGATTTATATTTCCCAGACTTTGGCAAGCTGAGTATACTATGGAAATAGCTGAAATCCTTCCATTTATTGCAGGAATTGCGTCATTTTTAGTTGCAGGCTGTCTGGTTGCATGGATTACCAAGCAACCTGCAGGAACAAAAGAGATGATGGATATCTCAAATGCCGTCAAAGAAGGTGCCTCAGCATTTTTGAAAAGGGAGATGAAAATCATTGTTCCAGTTGCCATCGCACTGTCATTGATTATAGGTTTTTTCTTGACTCCGTCAAACGGGATAGCCTTTGCAGTTGGCGCAGCACTTTCAGCAGTAGCGGGAATTATTTCATTAAAAATTACAGTCAAAGCCGCAGTCCGAGCGGCAAATCTTAGTGGTAGCGGTCTTGGCAAAACATTTGCCATGGCCTTTAGAGGAGGGGCAACAGTCGGTCTGGCAGTTCCGGCAATGGCACTATTGGCAATCACTGGGCTTTACTTGATTTATGACGACCCAATCACAATCGCAGGCGTTGGTATCGGAGCCAGCCTTATCGCACTATTCATTCGAATTGGTGGCGGTATCTTTACCAAGGCAGCAGATATGGGTGCTGACTTGGTGGGAAAAGTTGAAGCAAATATCCCAGAAGACGATCCTCGAAACCCTGCAACCATTGCAGATAATGTAGGTGACAATGTGGGTGATGCAGCCGGAATGGGCTCTGATGTTTATGAATCCTACATAGTCACGATTCTTGCAGCCCTGTTAATTGCGGCATTAATTGGCGCACCAAACTTTTTCCTCTATCCGATCCTGATTGGATCCTCTGGCATGATTGCATCAATAATCGGCGTTGTGATTGTCGGCTCAAAGAACGTCACTGATGTGATGAAGCCCCTTAACCGTTCATTCTATGTTTCAGCATCCATTGCAATCGGGCTAAACTATGTGTTCATCACCCAATTCATCGGAGATAGTGCTTCATCTTATGCCCTCTTTGGTTCAACCATTATAGGCGTGATTCTAGTCCCCGTCATTCAAAAAATCACCGATTACTATACAAGCTACAAACGAAAACCAGTTATTGAGATTGCAGAATCTGCAAAATGGGGCTATGCATCACTAACCTTGATGGGAATTATCAAGGGGATGCAATCCACAGGACCGTTTATGATTGCACTAGTTGTGGCAATCATAATATCATACAGCATCGCATCTGGAGCAGCTCCACAAGGAGAAGACCCTGTACTTTATGGAATATTTGGAACTGCCTTGACTGCAATGGCAATGTTGAGTCTTGCAGGAATCGTTCTAAGTATTGATGCATTTGGCCCAATTGCAGACAATGCAGGTGGAATTGTTGAGATGACTGGAATGGGTGAGGAAAACCGCAAGGTCACTGATGAAATTGATGCAGTCGGAAATACCACCAAGGCTGTTACCAAAGGCTTTGCAATTGCCAGTGCCGCATTAGCTGCCTTGGCTATGATTCAGGCATTCCAATTTGAAGCAGCACATGTCTTTGCCGGTGTTTTGGAATTGGATTACAGTTTAACCAATCCTACAATCATTGTAGGACTACTCATCGGCGGCTTGATTCCGTTTATCATCACTGGCCAACTCATCAATGGCGTGTCGCGTGCTGCGGGAAAGATGGTTGATGAAGTAAGACGCCAGTTCAAAGCAGATGCTGGAATTCTTGCAGGAACTTCAAAACCTGACTATGCAAAGTGTGTGGATATTGCCACTGTTGCATCGATCAGAGAACTGTGGAAACCGGCTATCGTTGCAATTATTGCCCCGATCATTTTAGGAATTCTACTAGGTCCTACTGCAGTAGCTGGACTGCTGATGGGTTCCGTTGTAACTGGAATCTTACTGGCATACCACTTGGCAAATACCGGTGGCGCATGGGACAATGCAAAGAAGCTAGTTGAGATGAGGGGTGAGAAGGGCTCTGAAGTTCACAAAGTTGCAGTAGTGGGTGACATCATCGGTGATCCTTACAAAGACACTGCAGGCCCGGCACTTAACACTGTGATCAAGCTGTTAAACACAATTGCAATCGTCTTCGTATCTGCATTTGTTGCAATAATTTCCATCTAGTCCTCAACGATTAGCGTCATGTCCAATTCATCGATTTGATCTTGAATTGCCTTTTTTAAAGTTGTATTGTGCATATCGCAGAATTTGAAATAGTTATCAGCTGTCTGAAAACACCCGCAAATCCATTTTGTTTTCTTGTCTCCCTCGACTGTCCACTTTGAGTACTTGTTCTCAGACATACAAACTCTGAACTGCTTTGTCTAAAAAATACTTTTTGAATAAAAAGGAAAGGTGGTTAAGGACAGCCTTCCATCTTTTGGATAAAATAGCCTTTTTCCTTAATTGCCTGTTCAACAGGCTCTGGTGCTCCTTGCGAGTGGCAGAACTGGCATTCATTTGTGGTCATCTCTGCTTCTCCCTCGTTTATGGACTGCAACCATTCCTTACCATACTTGATGGCCTTATCGTGGTCTTTCTCACCTGTAATCACATCAAAGTGCATGGTGTGTCCATCTGCTGCTTTGACATAGGTGTCGTATACGTGAATTTCCATAAATCTAATTAAAAAAAGGGATATTTAATCTGATAACCATTTCAAAATGAGGCGTGTTTTTTGGTCTGGAATCAACTGTTCTGGCACATCCTGCAGACAAAGATTATCGTACAGGCAAAGCTCAAAAACGACAAGATTGTTCAGATATTTGGTAGATATGCTAAGATCAGGAGTAATATCGTGCTAATGCACTATCAAAAACATGACAAAGATACGAATCGGTGAAAAATAAGATCAAATGCATGGAAATGCCAAATGATGAACTTGTTATGATTTGAGCAACCTTGTATAATCTTTGAGATATATGTGCAATTACAGAATTCCTGATTAATTGGACCGTAATTCCAAATGAGTAATTTTTGAATCAGAATCTGTATTTCATCCTATATTCATAAAACAACAGAATCTTTTTTTGTATAATTTGGAGAAGATTTTGGCATAAAAAGACCTCAATTGGAATGAAAAATATCCTCAGTCGCTTATGGGCGTAAAGCCTACCATGCTCTGATTTTATTCCTTTAGCAAAATTGCGTTGACTATTCCTATCTGCCCTGGTTTTGAAACGACTCTGCATTTTCCTTCTGCTGTTTCAAGAATTGCGCCTTTTGTAATTATGCCGCGCCTTTTGTAATCGTTGTTTGTGGCATTTTCTAACACTTTGATGATTTTTGATTTCTTTACTTTGGATTCCCCTGTTGCCAAATTGACAAAATCAATTGATTTTAAAGCTGTTTTTTGATTACTGCCACGAACTCTTCTTGTTATTGTAACTTGAGCTCCGTTGATTGGCTCATTTGGATATCTATCGGTTTCATACTTTCTTCTAATTCTAAGTGGAATTCTTCTCCCACCTGTAATCTTACTAGTTGCTAAATTCTCTACGGATTTTCTCACAAATGATGTCCGAATCACTCTAATTTATACAAAACGCAAAAAATTAGCCATGAGTTAAAAATTACCTAGTTTACTCCTGATGCGACAGGTGATGGAATTGTCTGCCTGTTTGCAGTTTTTCTCACTTTGGAGAACAGCCTTTGTTTTAGATCCTCTACATCCCCTTGTATTCCAAAGTATTTTTGGAATTTTTCAGTAGTCGTGAAAATTTTTAACCGTCCCACGTTTTGATGGCTGATGTAATCTAACTGTCGTAATTCTTTGAGATGCGCATACACTCCAGAACCCCTTGTTTCGACAAGTTGTTTTGATGAGATTGGCTGCATGTATGCAATGTAAGATAATGTTTTGAGCGTTGCATTTGGCAGAACCGGCTTTGATGCGTATCTTTTGACAGTAGAGCTGTATTCTGGTTTTAATTGCATAACATAGGACC
Organism: Candidatus Nitrosopumilus sp.; assembly: GCA_965206745.1. GTDB lineage: Archaea > Thermoproteota > Nitrososphaeria > Nitrososphaerales > Nitrosopumilaceae > Nitrosopumilus. Next base: position 693,927 of record OZ242220.1, read on the forward strand.
CGTCTGGGAGGATTACTATCTCCAATGCCTTGAATGATGATTTTGTCTTTTTCATAATGACTGCAAGCAGTTCCATCGTTTTTGTTCTGGATTCTGTGCCTGATGCCCGTATAATGTCCTCAATTCTCAGTGGCCTTCCTGCTGAATAAAGTGCAGCCTCAATTCTGGCAGTTGCCTCATTTACATTCTCAATCTTTGCCATCCAATCCGCCTCTGCTTAATTTGTCACTCCATCTCTCACGATGATGATTTTTATGTCGTCTCCTACCTGTTCAAGATCCACCTTTTGTTCTCTTGTCAAAAATAGTGCCGCAAAGAAACATCTGATTGAATCAATCTGATCAAGGTCTGCAATGATATCTTGTAATAATCCAAATCCAGCTGCGCTAATTTTCTTCATGATGAGATCCTCGTATTTTCCTATGATGCTTTCAAGGGAGATGAAGAAATCTTTGAAATCCGGGGCCTCGATTGGTTCTATCTCTAATTGCCTATTTCGTCTTGATTGTGGATTTGCAATTGTTCCAATAAGGTTCTGTAACAATCCCAATAAATCGTCTAATGAAACTGGATATGTGGACTCGTGCCTATATGGAATGTCTATCATCTCAATATCCACATCTGTTCTTTGATGCATTGGTTTTTTCTCCATTGCTGCTTTTTGTAATGCAAAGATACTTTCCACCTTCATTCTGTAAATCAACGACGATGATAATGCTGCCATCCCTGCCACTTTGAGATCTTTCTTGCCTGTTTTTTCAAGAATTTTTATTAATAGATTCAAAATCTGAATCAGATCAATCTCCCAAACGTCCTTTTTGACAACTGATGACGGACTAAATAGAATGTTTATGGGTTCCTGAGAAATGCTATTTGGAATCTGTGATTCGCTCACATAACCTCTCTTTGATTATTCAATATTATCTAAGGACTCTATTTTTTTCTTACATCCAGTCAACTCTTATATTGTTAATGCAGAAAATCCAACTATGAAATCCGCTAGGATCTTAGGTCCCAATGAGCCACTTGCCGTATCTGAAAGCGAGACTCCGAGGCCTCAAGGTGCCCAAGTTCTAGTCAAAGTAAACTCTGTTGGCGTATGTCATAGTGATTTGCACCTGTGGGAAGGCGGATATGATCTGGGCGATGGCCAATTCATGAAAGTCACCGACAGAGGAGTAAAATATCCTGTGACTCCTGGTCATGAAATCGTGGGAACTGTGGATGATATCGGGGATGGCGTTTCTGGAATTTCAAAGGGGGATCAGGTTTTAGTTTTTCCGTGGATTGGCTGTGGAGTATGTCCTGCCTGTAAAGTGGGAAATGAAAATCTATGCGACGCTCCAAGATCTATGGGTGTCTTTCAAGATGGTGGATATTCTGATTATGCCTTGATCCCAAATTCAAAGTATTTGGCAAAACTTGACGGTGTCGATCCGGATGCTGCTACCTCCCTTGCCTGTTCTGGACTCACGGCATACACTGCAATTAAAAAATCAAACCAAAATTCCCCAGAGTTCATTGTGATTGTTGGAGCTGGTGGTTTGGGATTGATGGGCGTACAAATTGCAAAAGCTATAACCAATGCGAAAATCATCTGTGTCGATTTAGATGACGAAAAATTAAACATGGCCAAATCAATGGGTGCCGACTATACCGTAAACTCCAAAGATCCTCAAACGGCTCAAAAAATAATGTCTATTTGCAATGATAAAGGCGCAGACAGTGTTGTAGACTTTGTAAATGCTCCTCCAACTGCAAAATTGGACTTTGCAATCCTTAGAAAGCGGGGCAATTTGGTTCTTGTTGGTTTGTTTGGCGGGTCCATAGAATTATCTCTTGTCACAATTCCTTTAAAATCAATCACTATTCAAGGTGCATATACTGGAAATTATGATGACATGGTCGAACTACTTGACCTTGCACGAAAAGGAACCATCAACCCTGTAATCTCAAAAAGATATTCTCTAGATGATGCAAACGCTGCTCTCGGTGATCTCAAAGCCCGTAAGATCATTGGGCGCGCTGTGATAAACCCCTAGTTATACGCCACTGTAAAATTTTATGAAAGTAATTCAATCCTGCCATTGGATGCTAGAACAGACTGTCAAGATGCAATGCATGCTGAATTTTTAGTTTTGCAGTAATTGGCACTCTTGCATTGCCTAGTCTTCCAATATCCATCCTGATTCCAGTATCTCTTGATCCTCTGGCTCTCCCACATTTGTCGCGTATCTCCAAATCGTGTCCTCATCTGGAATCATCTTGCTTTTGATTTTTACAAGTGCCTCAGTTTCAGAATTTAGATTGGCATCTGCACTTGTATGCTCTTTACAAAATTTGCATTTTTGATCAAGAGTGATTGGATCTGATTCTATCAGCGGGTATGCCGTACATGCAAGAGGCCTCTGATCATATATCCTGCACGGAAATCCTCCGTGTGGTGACTTGTCTCCACTATCTGTATCCAGAAATGGACATGTGTTTCCATTTTTTTCTATACCCATTAACTGATATGCCAAAATTTTTGTCGGCAATGTATCTGTGTTTTCAGAGATCCCTATTCTTGGCAAAATTTTGATTTCCAATTTATTTCTGATTGCAAGTTCCTCAATCCTTTCCTTCTCTTCTGGAAGAATCAACACTCCTATTTTGCCGAATTTTTTACTTGGATAGTACTCCCTTTCTATACAGCACTGAGAGCATTGATCTATACACCTGAACTCCATGCCTTTTTTTTAATCCTGCTTGATAAAAATCTCTTACGTTTGATTCGTGCTAGTTTCTCTCTTCTGACAATACTATCAGTTATATGCTGATAATAGAAATATTCGGCATGGGTAAGCGCCAAGTAAAAAATGAGAGTGCATTAAAAGAAATTCGATTGCCTGAGGAGGGTGAACTTTTTGGACGTGTCTTGAAAATGCTCGGAGGGGAAAATGTGATGATAAAATGCGATGACAACATTACTCGACGAGGAAGAATCAGAGGCAAACTAAAGAGAAGGGTCTGGATTAGAGATAATGACATTGTAATTATTGCGCCTTGGGATTTCAAAGAGAAGGAGCGTGGGGATATCGTTTGGAGATTCACGCTTCCGCAAGTTGAATGGCTCAAAGCACAAAACCACATCCCAAAAGATTTCTAACCTTTTACCTAGCTCCCTTCTGATACCTTAGTTAATATAGTGAATACATTATCTGGAAATCAAATGGAACAAGGCACCGTAAAATGGTTTAACCGTACAAAGGGCTTTGGTTTTATCGAAAGAGAGGGTGGAGACGATCTGTTTGTTCACAAATCAGACGTTGACGGATTCATCAACGAAGGCGATAAAGTCGAGTTTGTAGTAGGCGAAGGTCAAAAAGGCCCAGCAGCACAACAAGTCAAAAAATCAGCATAGGCAACAAATTTTTTAATTTAAGATTTCATCTTTGTTTTCTTAAACTAGTCTATCTTTTTCTTATTTTTAAAACCGTTCTTCAAAAGACATGCTACCTTGCGTGATAAAACTATCAGTACGATTCAACTTCTTGACGTTCTAGCAAAAGACTATGCAACCTATTTGGGTGGTAAACTGGATTCAGATTGGTAAACTGCCTAACTCCGTCTTGCAAGACTCATTATTGCAGATTCTCTGTCAGTTCATGAACGCATTCTCTGCTGCCATTTTGTGGCTTTTTGGAGACATTCCAATTTTGCCAGTTTTTTAGGAGTTGGTTACTCTTTTGCTGCCATGTGATTGTTGCCGTCTCTCTCATACTTGATGGCGATCTGCCAATCTTGGAATTATCTCTGGTATTGCTATGGTAAATGGAATCTCACCAGAGTGCCAAACAGGTTAGATTAGCAGAGTATGCACTTGGGGACAAAGTAAAAAAAATCAAGTTCAAAACTAATGATGGAGAAAAGCCGAGATCTCTCTTTTGCAGTGCTCTGGATTCATCTATGCCGGTTCTAATGCGAGTCCAGACTGTGCCTTCTCTGCCTAGCCCTTGTATGGAATGCCTTTTTGATATTTTTGTAACTTGTCTCCATTTTTCATCTTACCGTGTATCTGTCTGACCGATTTTCAAGATCTGTCCTGCCATTGCAATTACGATTTGTTGCAAATACAACGTATCTGTCAGCAATGTTATCTGTCATAGTTACGTTGATCTGCTCCCATGTGATTAGTGTAATCTCAAATTTGTTGCAGATCTGATAACATCATATCTTTTGATGCCTGACATTTCCTTGCACATGTTGCAGATCTGTTTTTTGGTTCAAGACTATGTGATGGGCCGACGAGCAAAAGTTCATTGGAGTAGATGTCGTTGTTTACCTTAAGAAAAGGCAATAAAGACAGGGATGAATTTTTGATCGTGAGTTTATCCCATCGGTGCATTATTGTCTTGTGACTGTTTTCATAGGTATGGGATATCAAAGTTTGATGTCTGAATTTGATTGGCAGTCCCGTGGGGCGGAATTGAACCACCGACAACCCGGTTTCTGTATGCCTGATATGCTGTTTTTCGGTCAGCCATCTAAAGCCAACAACTACAGCCGGAAGCTCTACCAGGCTGAGCTACCACGGGACAAAAAAACGAAGGTATCTACTATTAAAAAACTATCGTAGATGTTTTAGATGTTGATCGTCATGATCTCTATAGGCATAAATAGCCTGAAAATATTTTCAAGATATCTTGTCTGAACTGAAACTGTCTTACTCTGGATATGTGTGTGCACCGTATCTACACGATCATGAATCTGTCGAATTGAAGGAAACTTGGATTAATTCTAAAAACATTGAAAAACTGTACTTTGTTACAGGAACTTTTTCTAGTGAAAGCAAACCGTATTTTTCTGATTCGACCAACCATTACATTTTAGCAAAATTCAAAGACAGCCAACACATCACAAAAGATCTTTCCGTTCATAACCAGAAGAAGACCTCTTTTGTCTTTAACATCAAAGATGGCCTCTTCCAAAGGGAAGTTCAGGGCGATACAAACTTTGTCTCCATTTATTATCTGGAATACGGGGATAATGGAGATGATTTTCAAGAAATTGCAAATCTTTTACTAAAAAGAGACAAAATTGAGATTGCAGGACTGGGAAACATGAACACATATTGTTTAAACCCTTCAAAATTCACGTTTCCTTACTCTGAAAATATTGTAGTAATTGAAGTTGCAAGTGAAAAAAGTCATCAGAGCGTAAAAAAGTATTGTGATCAAACTCGACGTGATATTAATCGAAAAGGAATGACAATGACTAATTTGATGAGTCTTTCAATTCTTGATGTGTTAAAGTAGAAAAGTTAAATATTCGACCAAAAACTGTTTGTCATGAGTAAGCCATCTGATCTTGGTTCTTTGAAAATTGGATCTTACATTCTGTTGCCCCATTCAGATCAACCTAGTGGGGAACCTTGCAGAATTGTAGAATATGATACTTCAAAGCCTGGCAAACACGGTGCAGCTAAAGCTAGAATTGTCGGTGAAGGAATTTTTGATGGTCAAAAAAGACCACATGTAGGCCCTGTCAGCATGCAAATCCACATACCGATGATTAACAAAAAAGTTGGTCAAATCATTTCGATTAACGGTGATACAGTTCAAGTCATGGATTCTGAATCCTTTGAGACCCTTGACGTTTCTTTGATTGATGATGAAGTCAAAGGCAAGTTAGAAAATGGTCAAAACGTGGAATATTGGGTTGTAATGGATAGAACTAAAATAATGCGCATTAAGAGCTAATGTGGATGCTGATGATTATCGGAAAAGCCGTCTGATTTTATGATGACGATTATGAGTATTGAAGCATCCCTTTTCAACAAACTTAAAAAATTTGTTGGATTGAATATTTTTTAGATCATGAAATTAGCTTCCCTCTTTTCTGGTGGAAAAGATAGCACATATGCGATTTATGCTGTTCAAAAACAAGGCCATACAGTAAAATGTCTGTTGAGTATCTTCCCCAAATCTGATGAAAGCCACTTGTTGCATTATCCAAACATGAAATGGACAAAGCTACAATCAGAATCCATGAGCATCCCACAACTATCTGTCACTTCAAATTCTGATGAAACCGATGATGAGTTGTCTCTTATTGAAAATTTACTGCAGGATGCAAAAGATCAGTTCCAAATAGAGGGGCTGGTTCATGGTGGAATAAAAAGTAAATTTCAAAAAGATAAATTTGAAAATGTCTGCTCAAAATTAAATTTGACTGTTATTGCGCCTTTATGGGATGCCGATCCGGAACTTTACATGGATGAACTAATTGATTCAAAGTTTGATTTCATTATGACTGCTGTCTCCTCTGACGGGTTGGATGATTCTTGGCTGGGCAAATCTATTTCAAAATCCGACATGCTCTCATTGAAGCAACTGTCTGAAAAATTTGGTTTTAATTTAAATTTTGAAGGTGGTGAGGCTGAAACATTTGTAACTAATTGCCCCATCTTTGCTAATCGGATCAAAATTAATCAATCTGAAAAAAAATGGGACGGATATAGAGGAAGGTTTGAAATAGTAGATGCGAGATTGAATTTCAATGCTTGAAGGTCTTAAGAGTAGTCTCGGGGATGCAATCAAAAAAATTGTAAAGTCTTCAAGCATAGACGAGGAATTAATCAAAGAATTATCCAGAGATGTTGGAAGAGCCTTGCTGAGATCTGACGTGGATGCCCACCTTGTTGTTGAAATTACAGGACATCTAGAACAGCGTGCCCTAAATGAGATTCCTCCCCCTGGGCTATCTAGAAAAGATCACATTGTAAAGATACTGTATGATGAACTTTCAAAATTACTTGGGAGTGAATCTGAATTTGACTTTAAACCTGGGCAACAAAATAAGGTTGTCTTACTTGGAATTCAAGGCAGTGGTAAAACCACTATTACATCAAAACTGGCAAAATTTCTAACCGACCAGGGACACAAAGTTGGAGTTATAGGTGCTGATACCTACAGGCCCGGCGCATTGGTCCAATTAAAAACAATGTGTGAAAAGTCAAATGTTGAAGTATATGGTGAGGAAAACAACAAGGATTCCCCCAACATTGTGAAGAACGGCCTTAAACATTTTGCAGGTCAACCGTTGGATGTTGTCCTAATTGATACTGCCGGACGTCATAAAGAAGAGCAAGACCTTCTTGAGGAAATGGAGAGAATTAATCAGGCAGCAGATCCTGACTTGGCTTTGCTTGTAATTGATGGCACTATTGGACAACAATGTTCCAATCAAGCTAAGGCGTTTCACAAAACCATCCCCGTAGGCGGTGTCATTATCACTAAACTGGATAGTTCTGCAAAGGGCGGCGGTGCACTTGCGGCTTCGGCGGCTACCGGTGCACAAATAATGTACATCGGAACTGGCGAGAGAATAGACGATTTGGAAAAATTCTCCCCCACTAGATTTGTTGGGCGATTACTTGGCATGGGTGACATTCAGGCCATATTGGATTTAGCTAAACGATTAGAAGACGAAGGCGATGACGTTAGAATGAAGAGAATCTATGGTGGGAAAATGAACATGGATGATTTCTTTTACCAGCTTGAAGAGGTTAACAAGGTTGGTTCTATGCAGGGATTTCTTGACAGCATGCCTGGTCTGTCTGGAATGGTAAAAGGTGATCAGGTAGATCAAATGGAGAACAAAGTCTCAAAATGGCGATATGTCATTCAAAGCATGACCGACGCAGAAAAAGCAGATCCAGATTTATTGAAGAGTTCGAGAATCAAAAGAATCGCTCGTGGCTCTGGTTGGCCAGAAAGTGACGTCAAGGAGTTGATCAAAACCTATAACAGTTCTAAGACCATGATGAAGAACTCCAAAGGCCGTCAAATGCAAGGAACTCTTAGAAAAATGGGCTTGGGCAGTTAATTAAAATTCCAGACAGGCATGTCTAACTATCAACAAATCGTTCCCATAGCGAACAAAATTCTTAAAAAATACGATTTATGTGATCATTGCTTAGGCAGACTGTTCTCCAAACAATTGCGTCTATCTTCCAATAAGCTGCTTGGGAAGAAACTAAACCAAAATTCCATGGAAAAATGCTATGTGTGTAGGGATCTCTTTGACGGCCTTGATCATTTCTTAAAGTTGATGCTTGAGGCATCATCTGGTTACTCTTTTAAAACATTCAGTGTCGGTGCTATGATAAAGCCCTCCATTATAGACAGGGACGATTCCATCAGATCACAATACAAACTAAAAGGCATTGATAGCATTAAAACTGACATTACAAGAGAACTGGGAAAATTCTACTCTAAACGGACCAAAAAAACAATTGATCATCTGGATCCTGAAATTACATTTACAGTCAATTTGAAAGACGAGTCATGCGAACTGCGTTCAAAATCCATCACTCTTTTTGGAAGGTATGTCAAGTCTGAAAGGGGAATCCTGCAAAAACAAAAAGCGTGCGATAACTGTTCCGGTAAAGGGTGCAGGGCTTGTGATTTTCATGGTATTGCAGAATTTGACAGTGTTGAGGGTAAAATCTCCAAATTAATTTTTAAAAAGTTTGGTGGAACAACTGCAAAATTTACTTGGATCGGAGGTGAGGATAAATCCAGCCTAGTTTTGGGAACCGGGCGTCCATTTTTTGTCAAAATCCAAAACCCATCAAAAAGGAATGCAAAGTTGCCTGATGTAACAGTTGACTCAGTTAAAATCAGCCACTTAAAATTTGTCTACGAATCTCCAAAAAATCCCCTGAAATTCAATTCCACCATCAGTGTAAAAATATCTACTGAATCTCAGGTTGATTTAAAAAAATTAAAAAAACTAAACGATCTCCTTATCAACCCTGTGGTAGTTTATGACAGGTCTGGAAAACGATCTGAGAAGAAAATTCTTGATGTAAAATTTAAAAAAAATTCAAAGAACATGTTCACCCTCACTATCAAGGCTGAGGGGGGCTTGCCAATCAAACGATTTGTCGTTGGTGATCAAGTTACTTCCGGAATCTCACAAATTCTCGATACTCCATGTGTATGCCAAGAATTTGATTTTTTGGATATTGAAGTGTGACGTGACTGTCTCTTTTTTGATACTCTCTCATCATGATACCCTACTAATCCCTACATGATGGGCAATCTCATCTCGTGGCGTAACAATTCTCTTGATATTGTGATGCATCTGTTATAATCTGCATGTGCAAAGAAGAAACAAATGGCATCAGGATACTGTATCTTTGGCCTGGGTGATCCTGGTGTTTCCAGTACTGCTGATTCTGATGCTTTTTGGGTGTTTTTGGCCTTTTCCTGATTGCAAATTCATTCCTATTTGATGTGTGATTTTGTGTTTTGATGTGGCAGAAAAAGTCAATTTGTGGACAATATCTGAATCATGATAACAATTAACTAGCACTAAATATCCCAATTTGTCATGCCAATAAGAAAAAAAAATAAGCATCTAAGACATGCTGATCAAAGAGCTGAGACACGCAAGAAAAAGAAAGCCGGCAAACCGCGTTCCTGATCTAATCAACCTTTTTACATTGAAAATTATCGAGGGGTAATATTGGATCCACTAGTACGTTTCAAAGATGCACATGCCAAAGAGCTCATTCCTGACGGTGTATTTGATCTAACTGTGAGTCGATTCCCAATTGTCATTGCTGGAATTAATCGAATCGAGAAAGCATCTGGCATTAGATTCCCTATAGCATATGTTGAGCCCTCTTTGGTTATTTCATCCCCTAATCCCAATTCATACGAGTTTGGAATATTGTTTGCAAGAACAATCCCTGTGGTGTTTGAGGAGAAATTTCAGGTTGTCATTCAAATTTCTGCACCTTTGATTGCTTATGGTCTTAAAGGCACCATTCATGCTATTCTTGCTCATGAGTTTCTGCATTTTTTGGATCTGATGAGAAAGATCTCAAAAATGGAGCTGCTATCTGATGAGATTTCTGGAAATTTGTTTGAAAATGTTTACAGTGATGAAACCAGATTGTTTGAACCTCGTGTCGTGTTCAAAGATCGTACTTTGTTAAACCACATCACAAAAAAATTCCCCGCTGGATTTCGTGATTTTAAGCTTGAAGATAAGGTAATGAAATTTTGGGCTGAGAAAAATCTTCCAAAGACAAACATTTCTCTGGATACTAACACAGTAAAGATATCTGCAGAGTCCCTTTCTAAAATTAAATTGGATCCTGCATTTGTTTCAAAAATGGAATTGTTGGAAGAAAAAAGTTCCAAGATTCACAAAAAAAGACTTTATTGAATATTTTAAATCAGAACACTGGTGATAATTGATTTTAAAATAATTCTTTTTATTGTTTGAATTCTGTCAAACCACATTTACCACATGTGTTTCTATCTTTATGTTGAGCCATGAAAGTTCCTTTCCCACATCTAGAGCAAACTTTTCTTACTCTTGACGTTTTATCCCCTTCAATTTTGTAATAAGATGCAATATTGGGACTCGATCCTTTATTGCCTTTCTGTTCTACGGGCATTATTCAGATTTCTCCTCTGCTTTAGCTGATGCTTCCTTTGTTTCAGCCTTCTCTGCTTTAGCTGGTGTTTCCTCTGCTTTAGCTGATGCTTCCTTTGTTTCAGCCTTCTCTGCTTTAGCTGGTGTTTCCTCTGCTTTTACTTCAGCTGATGCTTCCTTTGTTTCAGCTTCTTTTGCTGCTGCGTCAGCCTCTGCAATTTTTGCCTTGGTTTTTTCCAACCTTGCAAATATTGTTGGGTTGATATGTTTTTTAGCCAATACTTCATCATCATAAACATAGAATGTTCCTGTTATGAGAGACTTGCCAACTTGAGTTCTCAGTCTCATTGGGATTACTACTTTGCCATCAAGTTTGAATTCTTTTGTAATCATGTCCGTGGCCTCCAGACTCTTGAGTTTACCTGCCAATCCTGCAAAGTTACAAGTTAGTTCCCTTCTGGACAGAAAGACATTGTTGACATCTGTAATTGTCTCAATTATGGACATGTATCGAAAATCTCTGGATATTTTATATAAATCAATGACTTTTGGTGTGTTTTAAGCAGGAATGATGGATATCATAGGAATGAGTTCTGTAACCTGGAAAATGTAGTTTAGTACCTGTAATTATGAAAAATTAAGCCAAACACAAAAACATCAAATCCTGCATTCTGTAAACACTGCTGAATCCGATAATATCTGCCAATCTTCACCATCAATGCATGTGAGTTTTTTACGCCTGAAAAAATCTGGCATTCATACAAATCTTGATTGGAATTACACAAGAAATTTAAGAAATTCCCTCAAGAACTATCTCATGGAGCGTTATCTGTTACATTTTAAAAATGAGAAATATCTGCCTCAGAATTGCAGAGAACTAGCACGCAGAGCTAGGGATCTTGCCTCTGAGATGAACGTCTCAGTCAGACTTGCTAGAGTTGCCAGTAAATTTATTGAATTTGATGTAGCTGCAGAAAAAATTGACTTGGATCCGCTTGTAGAAAGGCTGTCTTCCATCGGGGAAATTGACAACGTAAGGCATGTTGTTGAGGAGCATCTTGATAAAGAGAGAGGTGTAAAGGACGGAATTTTTTATTTCAACAATGAACGGTTCTGGGAGTGTCATGAGGCATTTGAAGGTGTCTGGAATCAGTGCTATGGGCGAGAAAAGGAACTTGTTCAGGGCATCATTCTAGTGGCAGTTGCATTTGCCCATCAGCAAGAAAATGAAGAAAGTATTGGCATTGGGATGTTGGGCAGAGCCTTGGAGAAATTAGGTGCCTCGCCATCTATGTACTATTCAATAGACGTTGAGAAGATCAGGCAAAATTCAGTTCAAATGCAACACGCAAAAAAGCTAGCTAGATTTGAGATTTAATCAACTCAAGGGATTTTTCAATGACTTCTGCACCTTGGAGTAGTCCTATGCTTCCTCTCTTTGCCTGCGCTTCAGTCATTCTAGTCGTTCCATCATTTTTGATAAAATTCCCCGACACCAGAACAGGGACAGGATCATCGCTATGGCCTTTGTTGATGCATGGGGTCGAGTGGTCTGCTGAAATTATTATTGCAACCTTGCTTGAATCTATGTTCTCAACTAGAGTTTTGAAGAATCTCTGATCAATCTCTTCGATGTTCTTCATCTTGCCAATTGCATCCCCGTCATGACCAAATTCGTCTGGTCCCTTGAGGTGAACATAAATTGAATTTTGAGTCTCCATCGCTTTTGCAGCAACTCTTGCCTTTTCCTCATAGTCTGTCAATCCACCGGCTTCAAACGCTTTCATCATTAGGACTTTTGAAATTCCAAGTTCCACTGGCATGTCCACTATGCATGAAAAATTCATGCCGTATTTTTCATTAATTGGTATCACATCTGGATATTTGTTACCTGCGTCTCTGAGCAAAATACAACTTAGTTGTTTTTTATCCTCTTCCTGCCTTTTTTTGTTTATCTGGCTGTCCTTCATTATGTTGATTGATTTTTCTGAAAATTCATTTACTATATTTGCAGTAAACCTCGAGTCTTCGGTGTCTTCTAATGGCAAACATTTCTCAATTTTTAGAAAATCCCCAACAGCTTTTGCAACTCCCATGCCTCCGATGTTGGTGTATGCTGGGTCGGTATTTGTAATTCTTGATGATAGCTTTTGAGATTCCTTTCTAATCCTTACTGTCACTCTGTGACCTATTGTCGGTGCCACCACTACTGAAATATCTGGAGATGATAGTTTTATCTTCTCTTCGATCTCCTTTGCCATTCCATCTGCATCTTCTTTTTTAATGTGCCTTCCAGCCCTCCTGTCTGTGATGACTTCATGATCCAATGTGGAATAGTTTCCTCTAAGTGCCAAATCTCCATCTCTAAAGTCGATGCCGATTCCTATGGCCTCAATCACGCCACGACCTGCATAATCTGCATGCCTGAATTTGTATCCTAGCATATTGAAAACTGCAATGTCTGATTCTGGGGCAATTCCTTTTCCAACTGATATCACTTCCCCAATTGTACCATTGCTGGCAATTTTATCAAGCGTTGGCGTATTTGCCGCCTCTAGCGGTGTCTTTCCGCCTAAATCTGGATGTGGGAGATCCCCAACTCCGTCTAAAAGGACATAGATCATATGAATATCCGAATTATCCAAAATATTTCCTGTTTATTCAAACTCTAGTGCTCTGTTTTAAGTCTTGCAACAAAATGCGCGATCAAAATAAAATACCTGCTCCCCATTTTTTATCCGTCTCTTACCCCAATTCTTTTTGATTCAAACAGGATTTGTTTATTTTGTCAAAATTTGACTGGAATATTATTTTGTAGGTTGGCTCATATGGATCTTAGCAAACGTTTTAACATACATTTTACTTCCACTAACCATTATGGGGGACATGCGCAAAGATTATGTTTCTGAGCGTTTCATGATTGTCACAAAAAAAGACGACAAAGTAATTGATCCTAAAAAATCCCCATTTGCGCTAGGCAACGAGGCCATGACAAATCCTTCCATTTTGTCTCTTGTGGCAAGGGATGGGATGTTGCAGCGCCTTCAAGACAATGATGATGACTATGTCCAAAATTGGGTCATACGGGTTTTTGAAAGCAAAAACCCTATCGTCTCAATTGAGACTGAAAATTCCTACAGTGACAAGCCGTTTTACAGTGAGCCTGCGTATGGATACCATTACATTGTTGTTGCATCTCCCAACGAAAAAGACTCTTTTGCAACGATAGATACTGATCAATGGTCAAATGTTCTAGTCGTAGTTCAGGACAGATTGCGATGGCTTTATACCCAAAAAGGAGTAACATACGTTTCAATTTATGGCGATCATGGGGATTTAGCTGGCAATTCAAACCCTCACCCGCATCTTAATCTTTTGACCTTCTCAACTATCCCCCCTGTTATTGAAAATGAGGCTGAAGCATCTCACCAAATTTTGAATGAAAAAGGTGTTTGTCCAATGTGCCAGACTGTAAATGAAGAGATTGGCGGTCCCAGACAGATTCTTCAGACTGACGGATTCATTGCATTTTGTCCTTGGTCTCCTTCGTATCCATACGAATTCTGGATATCTCCAAAAAAACACACTACTAGTTTTTCAAAAATCACTCAAAAAGAAATTAATGACCTGTCATTAATTCTAAGGGCGACACTTGGTGGATTGTCAAAAACTGTAAAGAATGTCTCATACAATCTCGTCTTTCATCTTTCTCCAGAAAAGAAAAACAGTAGGCAGATTCATTGGCACATCGAAGTCTATCCTATCACGAAATCTTGGTCTGGCCTAGAGCGTGGATATGGAATCTTCTTAAATGACATATCTCCTGAACAGGCCGCAGAGAAACTTGGGACATCTAGCAGGAAAGAACTGGCTAACTTGGTTGGTATTGAATAGTTTTTTTAGGTACGGCCTGCTTGTCAGTTGCCTGCAGACAAATTCTATTGACAACTGACAGCAGATAAAATAGAACCGTTTTCTGAATGGTTTATTTATCAACCAAAATCTGATAGAATTATGGCGATAGAAAAATGGCTTGCAGTAACCAGTCTTGGGTTGTTTGCAATGTTTGCTGGTGAGATGATCTCCATTTATAATTTCATGACAGATGTCCCAGAACCAATAAAATTTTCAATAATCTTTGATGCCGATCCAAAAATATTCCAATTCATTTCTATTGGCGTTGCACCTGCCACCATCCTGGCTGCCGTTCCTTTCATTATGACTAGGAATTACGGCTCGAAACCCGTAGGCAGGCTGATAGCTGCAGGTGGCGTAGTTATGCTGTTGGGGATGTTTGTATCTTATTCTCTGATTGATAAAATCGACGATGTCTATATCACCGATGTCGTAAAATATGTGCCTCTGCTGTTTATGGTTTTATCTGTTCCTGTAATTGCCGTTGGTCTTTATCTGACAAAAGAAAAAAAGAGACGCCCAAAAAAAGAATTCTTCTAGATGTTGTCCAATCTTAACTCATTGCCTACTTGCCTGAAACCCAGTTTTTCGTAAAATGGTTTAACATCATCCGTACAATCTAGGATTGTTTTGTAGCAGCCACGATTCTTTGCAATTTCAATAAGATAATTCATTACCTTCTTGCCTACCTTTTGTCCTTGAAATTCTTTGTCTGTCACGACATCCTCAATATGGCCTACTAGGCCTCCGTCATGAATGAATTTTGGTTCTATGAGGAGCGTTGCAGACCCGACAATCCTTCCGCCTATCTCTGCAATCGCTATGATGTGATCCGGATTGGCATTAATTTTTTCAAACGTCTCCTTTGCTTTTGATCTTCTGATGCCGCTTGCATGCCTTAGTGAATCAAGTGATTCTAGAAATCCATTCCAGAGATCTTCCTCTTTTAGTTCCCTAATTGTTGGCTCATTCATCCCTGTTGCCGACTCTTTTTTGTTTTTTGGATGTGTTCTTGGTGTGCCTTTTCGTATGATGCCTTGTTGCCGATATCTGTAAATCCTTTTTTTGTAATGAAACTGTTGACTAATTTCTTGCTTGTCATGGCCTTTTTGATCACATCGTCCATCCCATACGGTTTATTCTTTGGAATTAGATTAAACACCTTTGGTTCCATTACGTAGCAACCCATGTTTACATTTACCTTTATCTCTGGTTTTTCATTCCAGCTCTGCACTTTGTCTGTTTTTGAGGTCTTGATTATCCCATAGGGCAGATTGATTTTGTATTCATCTAGACCCATGGTGAGAAATGCCTTTTTTGCCTTGTGCTGTTTTATCATATTTCTAAGGCTAAAATCAAATATCGAATCCCCATACATGCAAACAAAAGTATCGTCAATGAACTCTTCTGCAGTCTTTAGTTGACCTGCTGTTGCTAGTGGTTTGTCTGAAATTGCATATTCTATGTTCACTCCAAATCTCTTTCCATCCTCAAAATAGTCTTCAATTGTTCCTCGA
The DNA here is from genome assembly GCA_965206745.1 of Candidatus Nitrosopumilus sp. Lineage (GTDB taxonomy): Archaea > Thermoproteota > Nitrososphaeria > Nitrososphaerales > Nitrosopumilaceae > Nitrosopumilus. The sequence goes on from OZ242220.1 coordinate 709,796, forward strand.
AGATGACTTGTGCACAAAACAACTGATCTTATTCCGTTTCTTTTATTCCAATCCACAAGATGCTCCAAGATCGGCTTGTTGCCTAGTGGCAGCATGGGCTTTGGAGTCTTCTCTGTCAATGGAAGTAGTCTGGTACCTAGTCCTCCTGCTAAAATTACTGCCTTCACAAATGCTATTTGAGATATGAGTATTTATGTTCAAGGATGATTTACGGCTGGAATTTTACCCTGCAATTTTTGATAATTTTTTTAAAATACTTTTTGGTGTCTCTCCAAAAATTATTATCATGGGCTCTTTTCCAAAATCGCCCTTGTGGAAAATTATCTCTGGCGGTGACCTTGAATTTTTGATTGCACTTTTAATTCCCCACCCCACTGATGATCCTTTGTTTTTAACATGATTTGGTTCCTGAATTCTGTCGTAACTTGATGTTGAAAACTTTGACTTTTTAATTTTAGATATCATCGAGTCTTCATATTTTAAATTTATTGCAGAACAAATCTCTGGGAACTTTTCATTCACTGCCAGCAGTGCCGTGGCAACATGTTTTGATCCCCCGTACGTTAGATTGCCTGCAACTATGACTTCTTTGCCTGCCTTGACAATTCTTCCTGAGAGCCCTAGGACATCTTTTGTAGATTTGGGCTTCTGTTTAGAGTACACAAAATTTGTTTGACACTCAGGAATGTTTCTGTATATGTTTTTGATTCTTACAAATTCATTAATTGACTGCGACAGCTCCGAGTTTATCTGGTCCTTGTTCTCAATGCCTGTTATCCTGATTCCTTTTCCCACTTTTTTCGCACTTTTGATTGAATTGTAGGCAAATTCCTTTGCAAATTTTACAGATTCCCTGATTGTTTTCTTGCTTGAAATTGCAAATATCATTGCCGCCGAATAGTTGCACCCGCTTCCATGGTTTGTACTATTTAGCCTGTCTCCTGATATTGTGTATTTTCTATTTTCTTCCAGAACAAAGTCTGTCATCCTGTTGTTTCTTCCCTCAATTCCTGTAATCACCACGTTTCTTGCCCCCATCCTTTGGATCTTTTTTGCAATCTCCTCCACCGTGTTTCTTGAACCTATCTTTGATTTTGATAATATCTCTGCCTCGAATTTGTTTGGCGTGATAACTGTTGCAAGTGGAACTATGTATTTCTGAAAGTCTTTAACTGCCTTGCCCTCCATCAGTGCCCCGCCTGTCGTTGATTTGATAACTGGATCCACGACGATTGGAATCTTTATTTTTTTCAATTGCCTATGCAGCGTTTTAATTATTTCAGAGTTAAACACCATCCCAATTTTTATGCCATCAATTTTGAAATCAGCCAGCACTGATTCAATTTGATTTTTCAACATTCTTTCTGATACTGGCTCGACCATTCCAAAGCTTGAGGTGTTTTGACCTGTAATTGCGGTGATCACTGTTAATCCATATGCCCCAAATTCTGAAAATGATTTTATGTCGCTTTGAATTCCAGCACCTGATGATGGATCAGATCCTCCGATAGAAAGCAGATTCATTGGATCTTCTTATTTTAAAGCACTAATTTGTATTTTCATTCTGTGTGGGCCGTGTTGCAATATCTATTTTATACTTGAATACCTGTCTTTTCTTTGATGGCAAAAATTCCCATGGCCGATGACACCACTCCGGATCCGTTACAATGTACAACCTGTTTGTTACCCATGCAATACCAGACAATCAAGAATGACAAGTTTCTCTGGCAATGCTTCAAATGTGGCAAGCAGTACCTTGTTTCAAAAAACACCGATGATGCCATGGAGGAGAGTTGGAGTCCTCCAAGATAACACGTCTACCTGAATCATCTCTTGCAAAATATGAAACTCTGAGATCACATATCTCTGGTTTATGCTGAAACTGAATTATCGCAACGTCTCTGTGAAATAAAACAATGCTGCAAATAATCCTGTCCTGAGTGTATTATGGCATATTTTGACTAGTCCCTAAGATTAATCTGAATCCCTATGATGAGGTTTGGGTGACGCAATCAAAAGAACAAAACTCATCTTTCATACTGTAAAATTCCCTGCCACAATGTCTACATTCTCTAATTGATCTCATGTCATCTATAGGGCTGTTATCACATAAAAGCCCGATCCTGTTTTCTTAATATACGTAAAATCTTTTCTTGCGATCAGAACTTTTTATGATTCTCACGACTGTTTAAATCAGGCAAGAACATAGATTACGTTATGGCAACCCAGATGACTTCTGCTCGACGTGGTGTAGCTACTGACGAAATGAAACAAGTGGCAAAAGACGAGGATGTCTCACTTGATTGGCTGATTCCCAAGATTGCAAAGGGATCTATAATCATACCTAGCAACAATGTCAGACCTCAAAAAATTCACAATGTGGGGATTGGCAAAGGTCTGAAAACTAAGGTAAATGTTAACATCGGAACCTCCACATTAAATGTAAACATCGAGGATGAGGTTCAAAAAGCTAAAGTTGCAATAAAATACCATGCAGACACCATCATGGATCTTAGCGATGGCGGAGACGTTAAAGAAATACGTCGCACACTGTTAGATGCTGCACCTATCACTTTTGGGACTGTTCCAATTTATGAAGCTTACAACTATGGCGTCGAGGTTCACAAAAACCCTTTGAATCTGACTGAGGATGATTATCTTAACGCCTTTGAAAACAACGCAAAAGATGGCGTAGATTACACGACAATTCATTGCGGTATTACAAAAGATATTGCAAAGAGGATTCTCAAAGTGCAAAGATACGGAGGCGTCGTAAGTAAGGGAGGAACAATTACTGCGGCATGGATGTTAAAGCATGACAAAGAGAATCCATATCTGACTCATTATGATTATCTGATGGAGATTGCCAAAAAATACGATGTCACATTCAGCCTCGGGGATGCCCTAAGACCTGGCTCGATCTTGGATTCTCATGATGAGTTGCAAGTCCAAGAAATGATAAACATCTCTCAATTGACAAAACGTGCACATGAGCATGACATTCAAGTGATGGTTGAAGGCCCAGGCCATGTTCCATTAAATGAGGTTGCGGCAAATGTCAGACTGGCAAAATCCCTAATTGGCGATGTGCCATATTACGTGCTTGGTCCCCTGGTTACTGATGTTGCCTCTGGTCACGATCATATTGCTAGTGCAATTGGTGCGGCCGTCTCTGCAAGTGAGGGCGTTGATCTTTTATGTTACCTTACCCCTTCTGAACATTTGGCACTGCCAAATGCCCAAGAGGTAAAGGCCGGATTAATTGCATACAGGATTGCAGCCCATGCGGGGGATCTTGTAAAGATTCGTGACAAAGTGATCAAATGGGATGCTGAGATGACTGAAGCCAGACGCACATTGGATTGGGAGAAACAACTTGCACTATCCATTGATCCCGAAGAGGCCGCAAAAATTCACAGTAGGACAGGACAGCACCCTGGCAACAACGTGCCTTGTACTATGTGTGGAGGTGCTTGTGTGTATATGATGCTGCCACAGCAGAAAAAATACGAGAAAGAGAATGAAAATTTACAACAGGTTGAATAAGACCTTCTGAAGGCTTGGCACTGTATCGTAATTCTCCAACTCTTCAATGCCCACCCATTTAAAATCCGAGTTTTCCCAATTTAGCTTGATTATGGGGTCGTTAACTTCGAACAAAAATGGAAATATCTCCCACTCGTGATTTTTGTATTGAGGCGAGTTTATCCTCATTTCGTGGCTGGATTTGATCAGTCTGATTTTATTTTCCACAATTCCAACCTCTTCGAAAATCTCGATTTTTGCTCTAGCCAGGGGTGTCTCGTCTTCTTCGATAATCCCGCTTATTCCTGCCCATAACCCCCTCATGGATTTTACCTTGTCGCTTCGCTTTAGAATCAGTAATTTACCATTATTCCTAATGAAAGATGTGACGATCTTTGTATGGCGCATGTCGACTATTTTTCAACTGCTTTTACCATTTTTGTTAGTCTCTTGTATGATTCACCAATGTCCGTATGCTTGGCTAGTCTCTCTTGGCATTCCTTGATGTATGTTACCACTTCCTCCGTCTTTGATTCTTGGACAGCTGTTAACAGTCTGCCGATGTCCTTCCAAAGCTCCTCTGCAACTCTGCGAATCTCGGGGTTTGCAATGATCGTCTCAATTAGCTCAGGAGACTCTGTCATGATGCTTTCTGCTAGTGTCTTTTGAACTCTAAAAGTGGTGCCAGACATTTTTTCTGTAAGATTCATCTTTTCATCTTTTGAAATGATGTTTGCAAAAACCAGATTCATTAAATGGGTCAATCCTAAAATCACGGCGATCTTTTTGTCATGCTCGGCTGCGTCAATTGTTACAAAGTTTGCGCCTTCAAATAATGTTTTTGCAACCGTCAACTCCTTTTTGGCATCTTTGATTGGAACCGAAATGATGTTTTGGCCTTTTATCGTCTTGATTCCTGGGCCAAACATTGGGTGAATACAGATGGGATTAATTTTTGCCGGCATCTTTGATAATGATGAAACGACTTTGGATTTTTCAGATGAAATTTCAATTAGGTATGTTCCACGCTTCATTTCTTTTGCAATGAGTCTGATTATCTCCGGTGTCCTTCTTGTGGGTGTACAAAGAACAACGTAATCTGCCTTTAAAATTCCTCCAACGAGTGATTCTGATACGATGATATCTTTTCCTGAAACTTTGTTCTCTGAATCGTACCCTGTTACTTTAAACCCCTTACTTGTAAAATACTTTGAGAACCACTGTCCCATTTGACCCCCTCCGCCAATCACTGTAACCTGCTTCATTTGTTACCACTCATTATGCTGCTTAGTATATTCATTCCTTCAATTAATGTTTCTTCGTCTTGACACGCAGAAAGTCTGATAAAATCCTTGTAATCCCCAAATCCTTCTCCTGGTGCCACTGCTAGTCCTTTCTCTAGGGCGTTATTGGCAAATTCAGTCCCCTCAAAGCCCTCTTGGTTAATTCTTGCAAAAAGGTACATTGCACCATCTGGTCTGATAAAGTCCAATCCCATCTCATCTGCTTTTTGTGCCAACACCTCTAGTCTATTTTGTACCGTATTAGTATTATTGGATATGTCTGCTTCAAGAGCCTTCATGGCCACATATTGAATTGGTTCTGAGACGTTGGTAAGGCATAATGCCTCCAATTTCGCCATTTTCTCAATTATTTTTGGATTTGCAATGCCGTATCCTATTCTGAACCCTGTCATTGCGTGTGATTTTGAAAATGATTGGGTCACGATGCTTTTTTCATAGTTATAACTGAGGATGCTTTTCCAACCCGTATTTGCATACTGTGAATAAATTTCATCACTGAGTACGTACAGATCATTCTTTCTTGCCAATTCAATGATGTCGTCTTGTAATTTCTCATTTAGGATCTTTCCTGTCGGATTGTTTGGATAGTTCAAAACAATCATCTTTGTATTTGAATTAATCGTGTTTTTGATCTGCTCTAATGATGGCTCCCATTTATCCTCAAAGGTTGTATTGATGGTTTTGACTTTGATTCCGGAATTTAATGCGCATTCTTTGTAGGCTGGCCATGCAGGCTCTATGACAACCATCTCGTCTCCTGGATCTAACAGAGTTGCAATTGCCGTGAAAATCGAAAACCTTGCACCAGGACTTACAATGATGTTGTCCTGTTGAATGTTCACATTGAATTTTTTTGATACGTATTTTGCAAGTGCTTCTCTAAATGCCGGCATCCCCTTTGCCTGACCGTATTTTAGAAATCCTTCATCGAAGACTTTTGCCAATGCATCCTTTACGATGGTTGGTGGCAAAAAGTCTGGTTCCCCGACTTCCATGTGGATAATTTTTTTCCCTTGCGCTTCAAGTGATTTTGCTTTTAAGAATATTGAAAGATGTGTTTGTTTGTTGGCAGATTGAACTTTGATTGATTCATTTAGCAGAAAATTTAAAAATTTGGTTGCCATCGTCTGATCCAGCTTGATATCGCTGCACAGTGAAATTACCTTTTCACGCAGATTGCTTTCTCTTGCTTGGTCTGTCACCCCTTTGCCGATATTTTTTTTGACTTTTCCTATCTCTTTTGCGATGTCCGTCCTAGTTTTTAGCAACTCTATCATCTTTAGAGTAACCTCGTCCATTTTGTTTCGAAGATCGTTGATATCTGACATTTTCTTACAGTACTGGTTTGATCGTCCCTGAAAGGAGTGCATGGTCTGCTATTGTTAATGCTACAAGTGAATCTACTACCGGTGGAGCCCTTGGTACGACACATGGGTCATGCCTGCCTTTGACTTGAAGGATCGTCTCTTTTTTTGTTTTAATGTCTACTGTTTTTTGTTTTTGAGCAATAGATGATGCTGGCTTGAAAGCAATCCTCATGGTTATCGGCATTCCGTTAGAGATGCCTCCTAAGATCCCCCCGGATCTGTTTGTCTCTGTAACTATCTTCCCCCTCTTCACCGTATACAAGTCATTGTTTTCTGAACCATAAAGTTCCGAACCTTCAAATCCGGATCCAAACTCAATTCCTTTCACAGACGGAATTGAAAAAATTGCTTTACTCAAATCTGACTCTAATGAGCTAAAAATGGGCTCACCTAATCCTACTGGAACGTTGGTTGTTACTGATTCGATTATTCCTCCAAGCGAATCTCCTCGCTTTTTTGCATCTAGGATCTTCTCTCTCATTATTTTTGCAGTCCTGATCTCTGGACATCTTACTTCATTTTTGTAAATTCTACTGGCCATCTTTCCATCAAATTCCTTTTCCATCTTTATCTTTCCAATTTGTGATGTAAATGAATTTGTTTGAACACCTAGTGCTACTTTGAGTAATTTTCTTGCAATGGCACCTCCCATAACGTGGGTTGCAGTTAGCCTCCCTGAAAATCTACCTCCTCCTCTATGATCATTGTAATGGTTATATTTTATCATGGCTGGATAGTCTGAATGTCCTGGTCTTAGCTTTGTTTTCAAATTTTCATAATCATTTGATTTTTGATCACCGTTCCAAATTAACATTGTAATTGGGGCGCCTGTAGTATGACCTCTAAAAACCCCTGAAATAATTTCAACAATGTCACCTTCCTTTCTTTGTGTTGAAATCAGATTTTGTCCTGGCCTTCTGAGATCTAGCATCTTTTGAATATCTTTTTCATCAATTTCTAATCCTGCTGGGCAGCCATCTAAAACTGCCCCAATTGATTTCCCATGACTTTCGCCAAAACTTGTTAAAACAAGACGCTGACCAATAGAACTTCCCGGCAACACATTATCAAAGTTAGTCGATGTTTATAATTCCTCATTCTGGGCCTTGACCGAAATATGTTGCATGATTGATATCTTTTGGGCTCTACATTATGCCTGTTTAAAAATTATGATATTATTGAATATAATATGAAATAATTATAATATATTCTTAAATATCCTAATAATATACATAATATGTGAGAAATCGTGTAAATTATAGAGAATAGTTTGCGCGGCTCTGCAAAAAAGTCATGTTATCTACGCAAAAGCGTTGTGGGTGAGGAGAATGCTTTTCATCCTATACAGGGTCGCATCTCTTACCTCTTGATGATTTTCTGGAAAGTACTTTTAATCAATTTGGATCTTTGCACCCATCTGCCTCATCTCCTCTACAAAATTAGGGTATGATACTTTGACTGATTCCGGGTCTGATACTGTGCAGTCACCTACATACATTCCTGCAATACAAAATGCCATAAATAATCGATGATCCCCCTTTGACGTTAAATCTGCACCTGAGATGTTTTCAGATGCCTCTAAAATCATGCCGTCTTCTTTCTCTTGAATTTTGATTCCAAGTTTTACCAATTCCCTTGAAATGACTGCAATTCTATCTGTCTCCTTTAATCTTGCATGTTTTACGTTGAATATTTCAATTGGTGCTGATGAACATAGTGCCAAAATTGCAAGTGGTGGAAGAAGATCTGGGGAATTGTTTAGATCAAATCTTCCCCCGTTTAATCTTTCAGGAGATTTGATTCTGATTTGTTGATCATCAATTGCAACTTTGACTCCCATCTGTTCTAAAATGTCGATAAATACTTCGTCTCCCTGAGGAAGATCTCCTATATTTCCATTTATTGTAACGTCTTTTCCGTTTAGTACTGTTGCTGAAAGAAGAAGAGCAAGACTTGAAAAGTCTATGGGAACAGTAAATGCTGTTTCCTTGTAGATCTGCGGGGATATGTTGTATCTTTTGTATGGGATTAGTGTCTGCACTGTTACCCCGAACTTTCTCATTGTGACAATTGTTGCATCAAGATATGGTTTTGATACCAGATTTCCCTCTATCGTTAAATTGATTCCTTTTTCTGTAAGTGGTGCACAAATTAATAATGCTGAAATAAATTGACTGGAAAAATTTCCTGGAATTCTTACCTCTCCTCCCACAATCTTCCCTTTAATTTTGATTGGGGGATTGCCATTTGTTGAACTGCATTGTGCACCTATGCTTGAGAGGGCATCTAGGAGAGACTGCATGGGTCTTTTCTGCAGACTTGAATCTCCAGTCAATGTAATTTCTTGAGAAAACAAACTGGCAATACCTGCCGCTATTCTAATTGTGGTGCCGGAGTTTTCTGTGTTAATTTCAGGCACATTTGTGCCTGTTTTTATCGAATCTTTCACAATTATTGACGAATCTCTTATTTCGATTTCTGCTCCAAATTTTCTACATGCTTCAATCGTTGCATTGGTATCTGCGGAGAATAATACGTTCTCCACACTGCTGTCTTTTCCGGCAAGCGATGCTAGAAAGATTGCCCTGTGCGTGTAACTCTTGTTTGGGGGACAAACTATTTGACCTGTGATTCTGGATTTCTCAATTTTACACTTCATGAACTTCTGCCTTTTTGTTGCTGATTTTTGAAACGATGATGTTTCCTTCTAATGCCGAAAACATTTTTTTTATTGCAGTTTCATTTTCTTTCTTTGTTATTGCGACAATTGATGGTCCATTGCCTGAAACTGATGCACCCAGTGCTCCTTTTTCAATCAAACCTGTGATGATTTTAGAATCTGAATTTAAAATAGATGCCGTAGCTAACCCATTTACTGTCATTGCATCCCAGTAATTTGTCTTCCTAGATAACTCCCATGCATTTTCAAATATTGAGGCAAGGATTTTGAGTTTTTTTAGATTTCCTCTTTTTCTGTTCTTTGGAATAAATATGACTGCACTTAAATTAGTTGGACCTCTCTCAAACCTGACTCTCTTCTTGTTTGCATTGTCTGTTACATTAAATCCTCCATAGTAGCAAGAACAGGCATCATCGTATGCCCCAGTTATGCTGACTTTGGATTCAATTGATGCCTCCACCCCTGCAAGTAAAATCTGCTGATCTGTTAATTTAGGTTTGAATATTTTGGCACATGCTAGGGCAATGGCCGAAGAGATGGCACTAGAGCTTTTCAAACCATACCCAGTAGGAATTTCAGAGTCTAGCGTGATTGAAATCTTGTTTTGCTCCAGGTCTTTTTTTGAAGCAACTTTCTCTACTGTCTTGTTGATTAGACGAGAGCTTAGGCTCTTGTTTTCAGACTGAATCGAAATTCCTTTCCCTGGGCTGGTCTCCACAGTGGTCTCCACCCTTAATGCAATTCCCACAGTTGCCCCCTTTTGATTTGCAATCGCATTAACTAGCGATACTGCTCCATGGACTGTAGCCTTTACTTTTGCCATCAAAATCCTCCTAGCAATGCTTTTTTCATCGCATTATAAGGTGCTTCTATGCCGTGCCAAATCTCAAAAGATCTAACTGCCTGACCTAGAAGCATCTCATAGCCATAAATTATGATTGCTTTTTCTGCTTTTGCTTTTTTGATAAAATCCGTATTCATTGGCATGTACACAATATCATAAACAATTGTTTTCTCATTGATCCCATCCAATGAAATTGCACTGGATTCGTTTTTCAATCCCACTGATGTGGCATTGACAATAATGTCGTAATCCTTTGCTGTATCTCTGACATCTTCCATTTTTACGGCATCTGCGTTCAATCCAATCGTTTTTGAAAATTCTGAAAGATTCGATGCTCTTTCCAATGTTCTATTTGCAATGGTTATACTGCCTGCTTTTTCTTTTGCAAATCCTGCCACAATTGCTCTTGCAGCCCCGCCTGCCCCGATTAACAGGACTTTGGTCCCCTCAACCTTCAACTCCCTTCTCTTAAGAGGTTCTAGAAATCCATCCATGTCCGTGTTGTATCCTTTTAGAACCCCGTCTTTGTTTGAGACTGTGTTGACGGCTCCAATCAAACTGCATGATTCGTCCATTTTATCCAAATACCTTACCATCTCAATTTTGTGTGGAATTGTGATGTTAAAGCCGTCAATCTTGATCTTCTTTAGTCCTTTTATCCCCTCTTCTAACTCCCCCCTTGGAATTCTGTATGCGATGTATGATGAATCTAGATCCAATTCCCTAAATGCTGCACTGTGAATATTTGGGGACAGTGAATGATCAATAGGATCTCCGATCACTGCAAATGACTTGCTCATCTGATTTTCCTGTATATCATGATTGATTTAAACTCTCAACTGCCGAACTGTTATTTTTTTAAATTCGTAATTCTTTTCACTTCATCCACGCTGAACTGTCCTGGGGCGATTGCCTTTCCGAGCGATACGTAGGTGTATGGGCTTCCTAAATACAGGCACAAAATCCTTGAAATTCTGCCATAATCGCCCATTGCAAATGAGATCAGGTTGTTTTTCCCTCTTTTACTGTACAGTTCTAACATCCTAGCTGAATCGTCAGTTGTTTTTGCAGTGCTTACTATTTTTACATTTGATGAAAATTTACTCATTTGAGCCATCTTCTTTTTGAGTTCTGCCGAACTAGGTGTCTTTTTAAAATCATGCCATGAAACAAGTAACTTTGTTTTTGTGGATTTCAAATATTTTGCCAATGCTGGGTTTCTCTTTAGTGTGTTAAACTCGATATCTAGTAGGAACGGATTATACTCTGCAATTAGTTTTATGATTGCAATTCTCTCTTTTTCATTCCCATGAAACACTCCGCCCTCGTTTTTTGGTCTTAGTGTGCACACGATCCTACTTAGATCTTTTTTTACCATCTCTAGTACCTCTGGAATTTGCTCGATTTTTAGAAAGTCTAATCTCACTTCAGCAAAATCCGATTTTAAAAGGGCGACTTTTAATATTTTTTTAGTTTTTGCCGGTGTCTGCTCTGCAATTGAAACGCATGTCCTGTACTTCATTTTTCCAAAATATATTCGTCAGAAACTTCCATTCCAAAATGTCTGCCTGTTGCAGGTTTTGAATGAACCATGACGCTGTCTCCTTTCTTTAGATGTGTGACTGAAACTAGTTGCCCATTTGACTTTACAAAGCGAATCGTCTCTGCATCCTGTGCGATAATCCCTCCCGTCTCTCCATCTGCAGTAGCTTTGATCATCAACATTGGCCTGCGCTCAATTTTTGATCTTCCCACCGTAGCTCTTCTTGCCTTGCCTTTAGAATTAAGAATCAATACCTCTGAACCTGTTTCCACCTCTGAGAGGTAATTTGTTGTCCCATCTGGGGACAGCGTGTAACAGTGGACTGCACCTGCATTCACTCTAAATGGTCTAGGCGATGTAAATGATGAGCCCACCGATTCGTTATGAACTAGAAACAAAAAGTTTGATCTGCTACCTATTAGCATTCCTTCTCCTTTGTGAAGCATGGAGGCAGTATCCACACAAACGCGCTCTCCGTCTCCTACTTCTTTGATCTCTGTAATTTTTGCTGCCTTCATCTCAAAGCTCTTGGTTCCTAGGTATATCATGACTTCACGAACTTCGTTAATTGATGACGTGCTAAAGATCACCCCATCAACACCCACTTCTAAAATTGAAAACATCTTCCGCACCTCTTCAGGGGTTTTAGCAATTGCAAAGATCTTGGTGTGAATTTTATGCAATTTTGCAATGATGTTTTCTAGTGGAATTATTTTCCAATCTTTGACTTCTACCACCACAAAATCCAGTCCTTTTTTGGCTACGGTGAGGATATTGTCAATATCTGCGTTTGATAGGATTTGGAACTTTCTTCCTGTTTTTTTACCCCTTGGTTTTGGACCTTCTTTCTCTAATATCACATAGTTTGCCGCATTTGATGGAAACACAGTTTGAAGTTTGGTTTTTGCCTTGCCTATTTTTTTTGGGTCAAGGTATACCATCCTGATGCCTTCTTCTTGCAATTGAGGCAGAAATTTGGCTAGCTGTGATTGGGACACTTTGGGTAAAATTATTAACTCTCTTGATTTACTCAATTCTCTTCATTGCTTCCTTTGCGGTTCCCTTTCTGAAAATTATCTCAGCTAATGCCTCTACCATTTTTTCAGGTCTCTTGTGTGCAAAGATGTTTCTTCCATATGTCACTCCTTTAGCTCCGGCAGTCATTGCATCTTGGGTCATCTGAAGGACCTCCAAATCCGTTTTAGCTTTTGGTCCGCCGGCAATTACGATTGGAACTGGCGTACTCTTTACAATCTTTGCAAATGAGTCCACATCTCCTGTATACAGCGTTTTAACAATATCTGCACCGCACTCTGCACCGATTCTTGCAACATGTCCGACAACTTCTGGATCATGTGGGTTTTTGATGTTTTCTCCTCTTGGGTACATCATTGCTAAAAGTGGCATTCCCCATTTGTGACATTGTTCTGCCGTCATTCCTAACTGTTCTAACATCTCTGGTTCTTCTTTGCCTCCGATGTTGATGTGCAGTGAGACTCCGTCAGCCCCCATAGCTGCTGCCTCTTTTACGGTCCCTGTTAGCATTTTACGATTTGGTGCCAATGATAATGATGTGCTGCTTGAAAAATGAACTAGAATTCCTACCTTGGCTGGTTTTGGCAGTGCTTTGAGAATTCCTTTGTTAATAATCACACTGGTGAGCCCATGTCCTTCACATCTGTAAATTGTATCTACTGGATTCTCAAGACCTTCAATAGGCCCGTTTGAAATCCCGTGATCCATTGGAATGCAAAGCATTCTGCCTTTTCTTAAAATTCGATCAAGTCTAATTTGATTCCCTGATACCATGATCTGATCTGATTTTTGTACCCTACTTAAAAATAACGTGAATCTCATCAACTTGCTCGTGATTGAATCTCGGCTCTGACCAAATAGGGTGTTTCTGCTTGGGATGCTGTAACCTTGTGATTGGCAATACATGGCCACATTTTGGACGATGTGTGAGTATGCCTCTTCTCATCACCCTTGTACGGTGTCTAAGCAGATCACTGTATTTGACGATAACCTGAATTTTTGTACTTGCCTCTCTCAAATCTTGCGCACAAATCACTAATTTTGTTTGTTTCTTTTTGTTTGATATTTCTATCAAGGATTAAATAGAAATTCCAAGGGATGATGATCACTTGAGTCAGACTACTGAGCAGATGCAAAAAAGCGATGTTAGAGATATCTTGGAGAATTCTCTAAATGGTAAAAGGCCTGGCCCTGAAGATTGTCTGAGGTTGTTAGAATCTGATGACGTTCATTTGATCGGCCTTACTGCAGGCCACCTAACAAGAAAACAATTTGGCAAAAAAGCCTCTTTTATCAATAATATCATTTTGAACTATACCAATGTATGTATCACCGATTGCAAATTTTGTGCATTTTATAGATCTCCTGGCGCTGATGACTCTTACACTTTGACTCTTGATGAAATTGAAACTAGGGTTAAGACTTCTTATGATATGTTCAAAATTCGCCAGGTCTTGATTCAGGGCGGACATAATCCGAATTTAAAAATTGAATATTATGAGGATGCATTTAGAATGATTCGCGAGAAATTCCCATCTGTTGGCGTCCATGGATTATCTACCTCTGAAATTGACATGATTGCCAGAGTTGAAAAATCATCCACGCAAGAAATCTTGTCCCGATTAAAAGACGCCGGCTTGCAATCCATTCCTGGCGCCGGTGCTGAAATCTTGACTGACTCTGTTAAGGAGATTATCAGTCCTAAGAAAATCTCTAGTGCGGCCTGGATCAAAATTATGGATCAGGCGCATTCACTTGGCATTCCCGGTTCTGCAACTATGATGTATGGTAGCGTAGAAAACAATAATGACATCGTTGAACATTTTTACAAAATTGTAAAACTGCAAGAAAAAACTAATGGGTTTATGGCATTTATCCCGTGGAATTTTGAGCCAAACAATACGTTGATGCAAGAAGAAGGTATCGTGGATTATGGAACCGGCGGAACACAGTTGTTGAAAATGATTGCAATATCTAGACTGGTTCTTGATGGGTTAATACCTCACATCCAATCCTCGTGGCTGACTAATGGGGTTGGCATGGCTCAACTTGCATTGCAATACGGCGCTGATGACTTTGGCGGCACTTTGATTGGGGAGGAGGTCGTCTCATGCACTGGTGCCCGTTCAACGGAGCTTACTGATAAAATAATCATTGATGCCATTCATCAAATTGGCTATCAGGTAGAAGAGCGGGATAATTTCTATAATCCTGTCTCTGTGTTATAATCCATAACTGGACCATTTGGAATCTACGATCTCCTTTGTCTTCTCATCGACTCTGACTTGCCGCTGGATTTCTCTTAGATATCCCTCCTCCCTGGTTTTCTGTGTAGCGTCAATTCCCATCTTCGAACCCAAATTGACTAGCGGTGATGCCGGATCTAGTGTATCTGTTGGCACGTTGTTGATAATCACCGTATCTCTTGCCGCATCTGCCCTTGTAGTGATCGCCCAAATTACATCATTGAGATCATGCACGTTGATCTCCTCATCTACCACAACGAACATCTTTGTAAGTGATAACTGCCCCATGCCCCATAGCCCCATCATGACTTTTTTGGCCTGGCCTGGATATCTTTTCTTAATTGATATGATTGCAAATCCTTGGAACCAGCCTGCCGGCGGCATGCTAAAATCTACCACTTCTGGATGGAGCATTTGGATCAGTGGCAAAAATGAGCGCTCAATCACCTTGCCGATATACGCATCCTCCAGAATTGGCTTTCCGACAACAGTCGTTACGTATATCGGATCCTTTCTTCGCATGATCCCTGTCAGTGTGAATGTCGGATACGGTTCTACTGGTGTGTAGTAACCTGTGTGGTCTCCGAACGGTCCCTCATCTCTAATGTCGGCCGGATCTACATACCCTTCTAAAACTATCTCTGCATTAGCTGGAACGTCCAAGTCTATTGTTTTGCATTTCACGGTTTTGATTCCTTCCTTTCTTGTAATTCCTGCAAACAAATATTTGTCCAGTCCCTCCGGCACCGGCGCAATTGATGAAAATATTGTTGCTGGTTCTCCTCCGATGATTATCGCAGTTGGGATCTTCTCGCCCTTTTCTTTTGAGATCTCGCCATGATGTGCCCCCCTCTTGTGTTTTTGCCAGTGCATTAGCGCATGAGTTTTATCAACTATTTGTATTCTATAAACTCCGAGATTTCTAACCCCTGTCTCTGGATGTTTTGTTGCAACCAATCCCAAAGTGATAAATCGGCCTGCATCATCAGGCCATGATTTTAAAATTGGCAAATCATCAAAGGATGCATCATCCGATGTAATCTCTGTAACTGGACCACTGGCTTCTGCTTTGGGGAATGAAGCAGTCATCTTGGTTAGTTCTGGGAGTTTCTTAATTTTGTTTAGCAATCCTGACGGAATGTCCATCTTTGTCATGTCTGCAATGCGTTGACCAATTTCAGCAAAGTCTGTCATTTCAAGTCCGATCTCCAGTCTTTTCATAGATCCGAACGCGTTTCCTAAAACTGGCATATTGTGTCCTTTTACATTTTCAAAAAGTATTGCAGGGCCATTGGCGTACATCTCCCTCCTCATAATTTCGGCAATTTCTAAATCAGAGTCGACTTCGGTTCCAACCCTCTTCAACTCCCCTTGCTTTTCAAGCTCTGCTATGAAATCCCTGATACCTTCTATTGCCATGTCTGCTGTCTAGTCAGATCAAGTATAAGCTTAACTCGATTTTACATTGGCGGAAGTTCTGTCTTTCTATCATGTCCGCCCGATCCAAATTTACAATAAAAACATAATTCTGATTCCATATACTTTAGCTGCTCAATTTGAATTGCGCCAAGCTTTAGTGCAATTTTTGTCAGAATTCTATATTTTAATGGCATGGCTGGAATCACCTCGTCTAGATATACTCTGTAATGATCTGGACAAAATTTCAAAGTGACTTTGGATGGCTCTTTACCTTTTTCGTTAACTTGTTTTGTAAAGTTGATCTGTTCTCTGATGTATTCGTGCTTTGGACATGGACAATCTTTGCCTCCTGGATGCTTGTATGCTGGCGTGTTCTTCCAGTCAAATTCCGGATATTCTCTTTCAAAGTCATCCATGATATTTAGTATGCAAATTAGCATATAAAACTTGATCAAAATTAGTTGGCATAATCAACCCAAATGTACATAAACCCAAGATTAACCACCAAAATTATGGTAGCTGCTAAAAAGCAAACAAAAAAAGATCTTGAAGGCAAGATTGCCGAATTAGAAGCAAAGATAAGTCAACTCTCTACTCAGATAGAAACAAAGCCAGCTCAAGCAAAGCCGGCTGAGGTAAAACCGTCTGAGAGACCTGCAACCACCAAACCAAAGGGCACATTGCCTAAAGGAATGGCAGAAAAACCTGTAGCAACCACCAAACCAAAGGCTGTATTGCCTAAAGGAATGGCAGAAAAACCTGCAGAGGCTCCAAAGCCTGCTGAAACTGCATCACAGCCTCCAGCAACTGTACAGGCCGCATTAGAGAATGCATACATGACTGCCCCGATGACATCATTTCATGATTACAGGGCAAAGGTCACAGGCTATTCTCCAGCACCTAACAGATACTTTGTTAGATTGACTGCTCCTGTAGGAAAAGTTCCAACCAAAAACTGGAATGATCAAAAAGCAGTGGTAACTGGTTACACCGCAGCATCAAACCAGTACTTTGCAACACGAGCAAGACTTGCATATCATCCTGCTGATAAAACATTTGGAAGTTTTAGTGGGATCAATATGAGCGTTGAAGGTGTTGATGCACCTGCACAACAAGCTCCTACGCCGGAACCACCAAAGCCTAAAAGAGGCACACTACCAAAAGGTTTCTAATTCAACAACATCCTTTATTTTATATTTTTAATAGTAATGTTCATCTTTGACCCTATTCTACACTATACATGGCTCCAAAAATCAAATGTCCCAACTGCCAGCAGAATGAATGGCTTGAGAACAATGAGCTAGGCTACCTTCCAGCGGTTATGAAAATGGATGATGGAACTTATGCCGCTGATACCCGCAATGGAATTCATGTTAGATTGTGGAGGTGTAATAATTGCATGTATATACTACAATTTTGGGAGCCAGATTAATTGAAAATCGATGTAATTTTTACAAAATATCGTTTGTTTTTACTAATTAATTTGAATAAAAATTTTCAATGATCAAAATGTAAATAAACAATGTAATATTTAGTGTAAGGAATGGTCGCAAAAAACAAAGCAAGTACGAAGAAAGATCTAGAAGCTAAAATTGTAGAATTAGAGGCAAAACTGACTAAATTGTCGACACAGCTTGAAGCCAAACCGACACCAAAGCCAGCTCAAGCAAAGCCGGCAGAAACAAAGCCAGCTCAAGCAAAGCCGGCAGAAACAAAGCCATCTGAGAGACCTGCAGCAACTGCCAAACCAAAGGGCACATTACCTAAAGGAATGGCAGAAAAACCTGCAGAGGCTCCAAAGCCTGCTGAAACTGCATCACAGCCTCCAGCAACTGTACAGGCCGCATTAGAGAATGCATACATGACTGCCCCGATGACATCATTTCATGATTACAGGGCAAAGGTCACAGGCTATTCTCCAGCACCTAACAGATACTTTGTTAGATTGACTGCTCCTGTAGGAAAAGTTCCAACCAAAAACTGGAATGATCAAAAAGCAGTGGTAACTGGTTACACCGCAGCATCAAACCAGTACTTTGCAACACGAGCAAGACTTGCATATCATCCTGCTGATAAAACATTTGGAAGTTTTAGTGGGATCAATATGAGCGTTGAAGGTGTTGATGCACCTGCACAACAAGCTCCTACGCCGGAACCACCAAAGCCTGCAAAAGGTACGCTTCCTAAAGGTATGGGACAAACGCAGCAAGCACCTCCACAGTCAACAAATGTTGCAGATGATGGAAAATCTAGACAAGACGAACTTGCAGATTATGAAACAGATTACTTGAAAAGAATAGAACAACAAAAAATAGATGACGAGAAAGCATTTCAAGAACTTCTTGAGGCAGAGGCTAAAGCTCGCTCTACAGCAAATAGAGGCACACTGCCAAAAGGTTTTGAAGCAAAATCAGAACCTGAAGCACCAAAGGCATCTAGTGGCACACTGCCAAAAGGTTTCTAATCTTTCAACATCTTTTCTTTTAATTTTTATTTTAGATTCAGGAAATCCTCTAGAACTTCTTTAGCATGTCCTGCTGGTTTCACCTTGGGATATATTTTGAAAATTTTCCCCTTTTCATTCACAAGAAACGTGCTTCTCATGACTCCCATGTACTCACGGCCCATGAATTTTTTCTTGCCCCAAACACCAAACAAGTTTGATATTTCTTTCTCCACATCTGCTAGCAGTGGATATTTGATTTCCATTTTGTCGCAGAATTTTTTGTGAGATTCGACATCGTCTGGACTGACACCTATAATCTCAATTCCTTCTTTTTGGAATTTCTTATAATCCTTGGAAAACTCGTCTGCTTCTGTTGTGCATCCTGGGGTGAAATCCTTTGGATAAAAGTAGATGACGTGTTTTTTGCCCTTAAAATCACTTGATTTTACCTTGTTTCCATTAGCGTCATTTACTGCAAATTTTGGAACAGGATCGCCTTGAGAAACCATGTATCTACAAAGAATCAAGCCGTAATTAATTACTTTTTGAGATCATCTGATCAAAAAATCGAGTTCGAATCTTTTATATGGATATTGGCGAGGCTTTAGCCTTATGGTTAACCCAAGAGCGTATCTTGCAGAAGCAATTGCAACATATGGCTTGGTATTCTTTGGCCCTCTTTCAGTAATTCTGGCAGTTTCTGCATTTGGTGAAGAATTGACAACGCAGTCTGTATTGTTCATTTCCCTTGGACACGGTGGTGCTATTGCCTTGATGGTCTATGCGTTTGGACACGTTTCTGGCGCTCATATCAATCCTGCAGTCACCATTCCTATGATGATTACCAAGAAAATTGGGATCGTAGATGGGGTTGGATATATCGCCTCACAGTTAATCGGTGCAGTGGCAGCCGCTGCCACACTCATGGTAATATTGCCTGAACTTGGCGCTAAAGTCAACTTTGCAACTCAAGGAGGTCCCAGTGATTTAATCAATAACAGTGTTGGTTCTGGATTTGCAATTGAGGCAATCTTGACATTTTTCTTGGTGACTGTAATCTTTATGACTGCTGTTCACAAGAAAGCATCTCCTGGATGGCACGGATTTACAATCGGTGGCATGGTTTTCCTAATCCACCTGATTGCAGTACCGTTGACTGGCGCATCTGTAAACCCTGCAAGAACATTTGGTCCTGCTTTGATCTCTGGATTCTGGGAGTTTCATTGGTTATACTGGGCAGCGCCGATTTTAGGCGGAATTATTGCCGGATTAATCATGAATTATGTCTATACCAAACCTGCAGAAAAAGAGGCGTGATCCTAACATTTTTAAAAATTCAGACTCTTGCTTTTGAATATGACCTCATCTGATGATGTCTCCCAAATGTTTGATTCTGAATCTCAAAAGCTTCAAAATATGATTGACTCTCTGAATTCTAAAACTGATACTGATGTCCCTCAAATCGTCGAGACCTACTACCATGTCATCAATGTCTCCTCTATGGTCACAATGCTCAAACAAAACGCGGATTTTGAGCCTAAAGTGTTGGAAAAAATCCGGGAAACTGAAGATCTAATTTCTGAAAAATTTGATTCTGAGATTCATCCAAAAATACTGGCAAAATTATCTGCATCAATTCAGGAATTAACAAATAAACTACAATCTGATAATCCTGGCGAAAAATCAAAAGAACAGATAGAGTTGGATGCTCAACTGTTTGAGAAGTTACGGCAAAATATGAGTACTAGAGAATTTGTTAAACAATATGATCATGGCATCTCTGATGATTGAAGATATTGCAAAAAATTTAGTCGAGCTAAAAAGAGAATTTGTCAAAGTCTATGATGGCAATAGCCAGATTCAGGAACTAGTGCCAAAATCAAGATCCGAATCATTCCCGATTGAGGAATCTCATTTAAATTTATTACACCAGTTTGCTACGAAAAACCCGATATACTATAACTCATTTGAGCAGAAGATTGGCTCCGTTGACTGTATTGTGTATGAGGGAGACATTAACAAATATTGGCTAAACAGTATACTGCACAGCTCAAGCAAGGCTCCGTTCTCCCCTACATGGTTGATGTCTGGATATGTTGGGGCATTGCTTGCAAAAAAGATGGGATATTCTGAAGTAATTGATATTGGTTCAGGCGATGGGCGTATTGCGTTTTGTGCCAAGATTTTGGATATGGTCTCATATAGTATTGAGATTGATAGCATGCTCGTAGATCTGCAAAATCACTTGACCTCCATACTGGACTTTAATCCTCACTGCTCTGATGCAATGACGTTTGATTACGCTTCCTTGAATTTTTTGCGGCCTATCTTTTTCATTGGCGGATTGGCACAAATGGGCGGAACCTTTCTTGCCAGTGGGGTGTTGGACAAAATAAGCTCTATTTCGAATCTGAAGCAGAGATCTGGCTGGGTGTTTGCTGGAACTTTATCTCGAAAATACCCTCCTGATCCCAAAAATGAGGCCGGATGGGGCACTCTGATTGAAAATAATGGTTTAAAATCCATTCAAAATGTTTCTTTGCCTGCTGCTTGGACTTTGCATGAACCTGATGAAACTCTGTATGTCTTTGCAGAATCCAACTAATAGCAATCCAAATTAAGCGTAAATTTACAAAACATTTTGGACTCGTTGCATAGCTTGGATAGTGCGATTGCTTGCGGAGCAATAGGTCGTCGGTTCGAATCCGATCGGGTCCGTTACTGTCTTATTCTGGTTAACATTCCACTGTCTTGTATCTGCGGTTCTAGCGTATGTGAAAATACTGCCGACGCCAAATTTTGATAAAACTCAAATTTCATCAAAGCCTATTAGTACACTATCCATTAATTCATCATGCTCAAAAACACCCATAACTATGTCACATAAATTTAACAGCTATATCTCGATGAGACTTTGATGGTTTTTGACGATTTTGGAGAAAATTTAGATCACCTGAATTTAACGGTTAAAACTCTATGTCACATATTCTTAACAGTGTCAAAACACACATCAGCTTGCTTGGAATTACAGACGTAATCTTTTTATTCCCATTCTCATGATCTTTTTATTATGAAAAACAAAAAAATAGGATACGCTCTAATATTATCATCGTTTATTTTTCTATTTGCCCCAATCATCCTAATCTTTAATACTCTCTATGCATCGATATGGGGATTATTATTTGATAAAGATGCAGGTCATGTGCTTTCTTCTCCTGTGATAGATTTTGCATTTGCTTCCGAAATTGGTATTATTTTAATTGTGTTTGAACTAGTCGTTGGAATTTTACTTTTTAGCGCAGGCATATACGTTGTAAGACTTTCGAGAAGCCATTCTGAAACCAAACAATAATCGTGGAATTTCCCTATTATGTCATATTTATGGGTAATAATAAAACCAGAGTCACATCCTCAAAGATTTGACAGTATTTCCTTGATAGATCTCTTATAATCTAGTGCGGGATCCGATTCTTTAATGACTGCAAAAAACATGCAATTTGCAATACCTCTCTTGGCACTAGTGTTGCTAATTTCAACCGGATTGGCAAATGCACAAACATCAGGCGGTGTGGGGGATAAGATAGACACCCCATACACCGTAGACGAAATTGCACATTCATTTTCTATAATGGAGGAATATGTCATTTATGATGAAAATAAAAACATCACATTTGATATAGACCGTGCAATTGCAAATAATGTAACCCAGTCTGATATTGATATTGCATTAGACTTTGCAGCTCATAGTAATGCTGCTATTAATACCGTAATTGGTTCAACAATACCTACAGGCGGTCTTTCAACAGAAAACCAACAACTCACTAATGCAATGGACGAATTCAAAGATGGCAAGTTCAGATATTTGACGCCTGTTCCTTCCCCTCTAAAGCAAACCTCTCAAGGAACTCTCCCTTCAAATGTTACGTGCAATGAAGGAAAAACACTTGTGTTAAAGCAAAAAAATGGTTTGCCTGCATGTGTTACTCCTTCCAGTGTTGAAAAATTAATCGCCCGAGGATGGGCAATACATGCCTTGCCTGATTATAAAAATGAAAATACCAATTCTGAAATTTTTGCACTTGGCAAGTATCAGACTGTCTCAGAATCTGTAACTTATTTTGAGGAGACGGCCGGATATTTGGCAAAGCCTTCAACTGATGGAGATTTTCCTGGGATTGTAATGATTCATGAATGGTGGGGACTAAATGATCACATCAAAGAGATGGCCGACAAACTTGCATCCCACGGGTACGTTGTTTTAGCTGTTGACCTATATGGCGGCCAGGTGGCCACTACATCTGATCAAGCAAGACAGCTGGTCACCTCGTATGATTCTCAATACGGTAAACAAAACATGAATTCTGCTGTCTCCATGCTAAATGACGATTACTCTGTAGATAATGTGGGTTCGATTGGTTGGTGTTTTGGTGGAGGACAGTCTTTGAATCTTGCATTGGAGAACAGTGAGATGGATGCAACTGTGATTTACTATGGCTCCCTTGTAACTGATCCCGAATTGCTATCTTCCATCAATTGGCCCGTACTTGGCATTTTCGCTGAATTGGATAAAGGAATCCCTAGCGAAACCGTGATGAACTTTGAATCTGCCTTAAATGAGTTGAATGTGGAAAACCAAATTCACATTTACGATGACGTTGATCATGCCTTTGCAAATCCTTCCGGAGAGCGGCATGCCCCTGAGGAATCTAAGGATGCCTGGGCCCGCACCATCTCCTTTCTAGAGTCAAATCTAAAGTGATTTTCTCTTGTTTTCTCGTAGAGATCTTAAATATCACAGTTTCCAAATACAATGATGAGCCGAGAAGATTTTGACTATTCCTCAATTCTCATCCAAGACATAATGGCCAGGACCCTTATCACCGTAAACAAATCTACCACTGCATTGCAAATCGCAAAGATGATGGAGCAGGGAGGAATTGGTACAGTCATTGTAAAGGAAGGCGAAAATCCTGTGGGAATCGTAACTGATAGGGATTTTGCAACAAAAATTGCCGCAAATAATCTATCCTTTGATACTCCTGTAGAAAAAATAATGTCCACACCACTAATCACGATAAACCACAATGAGCCAATATCTGCAGCTGCTCAAAGAATGACTAGCAAAAAAATCAGAAAGCTTGCAGTTACTGAAAACGGCAAAATTGTTGGAATTATCACATCGACTGATCTGGTCACACAACTGGCAAAATAACTAGAATGTTTTTACTTTTCCAAGAAATATTGTAACTGTTACCCCATGACACGCTGTTGCAATAACCTCTGAAATTAATAATGCTAAGTATGGTTCTGTTCCAATCTCAAGAAAATAGTACAAGTAGGCCATTCTTATTCTGAGATAAATCATCTCTCATACGCCAAAAAGTAAGATATTTGCCAACAGTTTTTTTTAAATTAGATTCTCTCTCATCTTGCATCCATCTTTGTTATCTGGATAAAACAGTGCTGAAAAAAATTCCAAAATAAATTACGTATCCTATGATTGTGGTGGCCGTCGTGTTGAGATGATTTTTCTGTTCCCCTGATAGTCAGGTGGCAACTGCTGCTGAGATCACAAAACAAATTAGAAAATTTCTGCTGATCTGCAATTACTGTGGATTTAATTTCATATTGTATCCCTTTGGTAACTGTTATTTTGAATCATCTCATAAATCAAATCGTGAAAAAGAGATGTCTTTGGGCTAAGGATGAGCCAAATATTACATATCATGATGAAGAATGGGGTGTTCCACAACATGCCGATCAAAAATTATTTGAGTTTTTAATATTGGAAGGTGCCCAAGCTGGTCTGTCTTGGACTACCATTCTCAAACGCAGGGAAGGATACCGCAAGGCCTTTTCTGATTTTGACGCTCAAAAAGTCTCAAAGTACACCCAAAAGCACGTGGAGGGACTACTCCAGAACGAATCGATAATTCGTAATCGGCTAAAAATCAACTCTGCAATCAATAACGCAAAACAATTCTTAAAGATCCAAGATGAGTTTGGAACCTTTGATGAGTACTTGTGGGGCTTTGTCAGTCACAAGCCTATCAAGAACAGATTCAAGAAACATTCCCAGCTGCCTGCATCTACTGAGATTTCAGAAAAATTGAGCAAAGATCTCAAAAAACGGGGGTTTAGTTTTGTCGGGCCCACGATTTGCTACGCATTTATGCAATCTATGGGAATGGTAAACGATCATATTTTTGGGTGCTTTTTGTATCAAAAATAATTTTAAGTGAGATTAATTTGGATTAATCATGGCTGAGGGAAAATTTGCAACATCTGTTGCATGCATGGATGGAAGGATTCAGATACCTTTGACAAACTGGATCAAGGAAAGGTATTCTGTTGATTTTGTTGACACTATTACGGAACCTGGTATCGACAAAATTATATCTGGAAACACAGATCTCGACTCCATCAAAAGTAAGATAAACATCTCAATTAATGCACACGGGTCTGAACTGATTGTGGTTTCAGGCCACTATGACTGTGCTGGAAATCCGGTGTCTGACGAAGATCACATTACACAAATAAAAAAAAGTGTCAAAGTCATCTCTTCATCGAATCCAAACGTGACTGTTGTCGGTGTTTGGGTGGATGACAACTGGGCTGTAAATGTAATTTAACTTTGAATCTGGTGGACATGCAACTATCCAGATTTTCAAAGACTGCAGGTCCCGGAATCTTGTTTGCATGCACTGCAATTGGCGTTTCACATCTAGTTCAGTCTACTAGGGCCGGTGCCGATTTTGGAGTGCTGATACTGGGATTTGTGATTTTGGTGACTTTGCTGAAATATCCTTTCTTTGAATACGGTTCCAGATATGCCAACTCCACCCAGACTAGTATTATTGACGGATACAGGAGGCTTGGCAAGCCTGTACTGTGGCTGTATTTTCTACTAACCATCGCATCGATGTTTTTTGTAACAGGCGCTGTCGGGTTTGTCACTGCTGGTTTTTTTGAAAATCTGTTTGGCATTGATTTTCTTGGGGAATGGACCGTGGTGATATTGTTTGCAGTATGTGTATCGATTCTGGCTATAGGAAAATACAATGTATTGGACAGTATGGTAAAGATCATCGCTATTGTCTTGCTGGCATCTACGGTATCTGCATTTCTGCTTGCAATGTATAATGGACCAATTGAGCAAATCCCGGGATTTGAGCCAAAAGAACTTTGGGAAATTTCCGGAATATTCTTCCTACTTGCATTGATGGGCTGGATGCCTACTGCCATAGATCTCTCTGCCTGGAATAGTCTATGGACTTTGGAGAGGATGAAGCAAACACGATACAGGCCCACACTGAAAGAAACTCTGTTTGAATTTCGCCTGGCTTATTTGATTACCGGCGTGCTTGCAATAATGTTTGTTGTATTGGGGGCATTCATCTTTTACGGCTCTGGGGATGAACTTCCAAACAACAACTCTCTTTTTGCACACAAGGTAGTGACATTGTACACTGAAACAATAGGTGATTGGAGCTATATCGTAATTGCCGCCTCTGCATTTACTGTGATGTTTGGGACGATTATTGCAGTCTTTGACGGATATTCTAGATCATTACAAAAAACAGTCGAATTGATCTTTACCAAAAATGAAGAGAAGATACGCACAAAATTCCGTACCCTTTACAATGCCTTTCTAATCCTGTTGGCAGGTGGGGCATTTGTAATCATTACTCAATTTGCAAATAATCTAAAAGAACTAGTTGATTTTGCAACCGTCTTGTCGTTTGTCATTGCACCGATAATTGCGATCTTTAATTTCAGATTGGTCACTGGCAACTTTCTGCCCAAGGAGCATCAGCCATCATTCCTGCTGAGATTTTTGAGTTTTGCAGGCATTGTATTTCTGTCCGGATTTGCACTGTTCTTTTTGATAACAAAATTTTATTCATAATCCTTTAAATTTGCCACCTTTCTACTTGATTTATGAAAATTTCCACTAGGATGAAAAAAGCCCTAAATGATCAAATTACACTTGAGGCCTCTGCATCAAACAGTTATCTTGCAATGGCATCATGGTGTGAGGTTACTGGATATCAGGGGGCTGCAAATTATTTCTATGCCCAATCAGATGAAGAGAGAACCCACATGCTCAAAGTAGTTCGCTATCTTAATGCACTAGGTGCGGTTGCTGCAATACCTGCAATCAAAGCACCTGCAAGCTCCTACACTTCACTTGAAGGGCTAATCAAAGCAGCACTGAAGGGTGAACAGTCTGTTACAAAAGCAATTCATAGCATGGTGGAGATTGCCCAAAAAGAAAAAGATCACGCAACATACGTATTTCTAGAATGGTTTGTCAATGAGCAGGTTCAGGAGGAAACAAAGTTTGAGACACTTTTGCAAAAATTTGATCTTATTGGAAGAGACAAGATTGCAATCAATGAAATTGACAAACTTCTAGCCATAGATGCTGCCGCACCGCCTGATCCTGCCGCATAAACCACTTCTAAAATAATTAATACCCCGTCATTTTCAACTGACTCATGACTGTTATTGTAACTAGAAAGCCAGGGGGAATTACGCAGCTGTTCAACACTGACACCGGCATGGTCACCTACAAGTGTAAGGCAGAATCTGCATTCATGTTCATTGAGGCCTTTGGAGGCATAGTAAAATTCAATCAAAAGGGAGCGATTGCGATTGTGACTGGGCATATCACATCCGTAGAATCATGCGACGTGTTAAAGAAGGGTCATTCAGAATACAAAGATGCCCTAACTGCTATTATTTCAGCGCACAAAGAGTTTGCAAAAACTGTTTCTGATTCATATCAAAAGGAGATTCAGGAACTAGAAAACAAGCTGTCTGCTCTATAATTTTTATAGTTTCGGATTTGTAAATCTGGATTTTTCTACCTGCTCAACCGTATATCATGCAGTGTTCACATTCGCACACTTTTTGTTCTTTTGATTTCTTGAGGCACTTCTTGTGCTGTCCTGCCTGGCATTGTACACAAATTTCTTCCAGATTCTCTATGCTGGTATATTTTTTTGACTGATCAAAGCCGAATCCTCCGTCTTTTGGACCTACCATAAATCTACTAAATTGAGGCTCTATTTTTACTTCACTAATTGATTGCTATCTTTATTGCATCTTGCAAATCCCTCTTGTGTGTTTCAATTATGCCCCGTATTTCAAAAGTATCCACATATCCTCCAGCTGATGCGCGAGTTGCTTTGATCAGGTAATGCAAAGCACCCTCTTCGATCTTGCCGACATAGTATCCGTATAGAAAGTCTGCCTCATCTTTACACTTCCAAATCTGCTTGATTGCTGGGAATGTTTGTTTGATCTCCGTAGGGATCTCCTGGATTCTTCTTCTAATGTATAGATCCAATGATTTTCTAATTGATGAATCTTGCAGCATTTCCCACTCTTTAATGACCTTAGTCCTTTTTCCCTTTTTTCGTTTTATTTTCATCTGGTTTGTCCCACATGTGCATCGTTCCTCTGATCATGTAAGAACCGACTATTATGGCGACTATTCCCCCAACTATGAATAAAAAGAACCTTCCGATATCCTTGATACTTGCCACAATATCACTAGCATTCATGTCTAATTATAACTGTCTAAGATCAATAATTAGATTCAATAATGAGTCTGAGGAACTTTCTTCAAATGTCTAAAATTAAGCAGATTGTTGCATGGGTTGCAATTATCGGTGGTGGAATAGCCTTTTTCTTCTTCTCAATAGAGCTGGCTGAGTTTATGCGTTAGGCGTGAAAACTAAATACGCCGAATTTTACAACAATGTTTGTGATTACCCAGAAGATCAAGGATTTTCTAAATTTGCAACGATTAGGATATGTGGCAACTGTTGCACCTGATGGAAGGCCAAACATCTCCCCCAAGGGAACTATCATTGGATGGACTGACAGAACACTGGCGTTTGCAGACATCCGTTCACCTGACACCATGAGGAATCTAAAAGACAATCCTGATGTGGAAATCAACGTCATTGATCCCCTTGTCCGTAAGGGGTACCTGTTCCAAGGTAGGGCTAGAATTCTTGGGAGCGGGGATTTGTACCAAGAAATCCTGAATCACTATAGGGGGAAGGGAATACAAAGTCCGATAAATTCAATTGTACTAGTTGATGTATCTGCTGTCTCTGATGTGGTTTCGCCACTATATGATATGGGCATCTCAGAAGAAGAAATAAAATTAAAATGGCAAAAACATTTTGCCAATCTATGATTCGTTTAGTGACTGTGTAGTTTGTTTCAGGTTTTCCAACTCCTTTCTGGTTTTTTTGTGTTCCTCTCTCTCTTTTTCTAATAATGTCTGAATTGCATCCAGCTCTCTTTGTGTTGTGCTGAGTTTTGACTTTAGTGATCCCACCACTACGCTTGCAGCCTCGATAATTCCTGCAGAATTTTTTTGATTTGTCTCATTTACCCCGATGAATTGCTTCTCTGATGGCGTTAGAATGCTTGCATCCTCAAACATGTCCTTTTTCTCCAATGTTTCTTTGGCATTGTACAGCCTGGAATTTGCCTCATCTAATTCTTTTTCAACTTCAACTCGCTGTTTTTTGATGTCGGACAATGTTGCCTGTTCCTGCTTTATCTGTTCCTTGAGTTCATCGTGTTTTTTTGTAAATTCAACCAACTCTGCTTTTATTTTTGAATGATCGCCCTGAGTCTTGGCAAACTCTTCGACTGATTTTGAATCTTTGATCAACTCTGATTTCTTGCTTCTCTCTTTGATCTCCCGATATTGGCGTTGAATCACGTCCATCTCCATCTTTTTTTGATTGAGCTCCTTTTTCCCCATCATCAGGTTGCCCACCGTTGTGTCATATTCTGCTTTTACCGTTGTAATTCTTTGAGTAATCTCCTCCAACTCTGCCTGTCTCTCTGCTATCTCTTTTTGAATTTTTTCTACTTCTAGCTCAAGCTCTGTTTTTAGAGTCGATTCTTCATCCTCATTTGACACCTGCTTGTCTGCCTTCTTTTTACCGAAAAATCCCATTACTGTATCCCTGTTTTTTCCAAAAGATGAACCTTTCTTATCCCTGTTTTACCCGTCCTCTCAAAAATCTGAGATAAAATCCAATGCCGCCAATAATTAGTCCACCAAACAGCGAGATTGTGCCTAACTCACGCATGTCTTGGTAGATGTTTGGAGCAAGAAACAGCAGTAACGCTCCGAGGATAATCAATGCAAATCCCCCGCTGTTTCTTGATCTGTTGTGCTCTCCGTGAACCATGATTAAACGTACTCTGAGAGTGTTTTTGCCACCTGCTTTCTGCCTATGTCTGAAATGAAAGGCCCTATCTTTGGTCCTCTGGACGTTCCAAGTATGATCTGATATAATATTTTAAAGAAATCCTTTGGCTGCACATCATTTGATTTTGCAATCTGATATATTGTATTTTGGATGTCTTCTAGTTCCTCGTCTCCTCCCAGTGCATCTACAAATAATTTTAGTGCCTTTTTTGAAGTTTCATCTAAATCCACCTGTACTCTTTCTTGCTCATCAAATTCGTTTGAATAGTTTCCTGCGAGTTCAATGATCTCCTCTATCTCCGGCTCTGGGTTTTTAATTACCCCGTAATCCAATAACTTCTTCATCACTCTCTCACTTCTATTTTCTTTGAATATTTTTGCCAATTCGACTAGCAGTCTATAGTTTACATGCGTGCTTGACTGTTTTGGAGGATTTAGGAGATTTACATACTCGTACAGTCCTTTTGATTTTGTCAATTTTGCTTGGTTCTCTACCTTGATCCGTCCAAAGTAGATGTCCTCTAGCTCGTTGTACTCATTCATCAGCGATGGTATGTCCTCAAATCCTAGCTCTCTTGCACCTGTGATTCTTTTGTAGAGCAATAGTAAGATTGATTTTGGACTGCCAAACTCCAACCATTTTTGCGCAGTAATCACATTTCCTGATGATTTTGAGATCTTTTTTCCTCCTTTGTCCAAAAACATCTCGTACTTTACATGGTGTGGATGGGGGAATCCTAAAACTTCATCTGCTACCCAGTCATTGACTTTGACTGAGTCCATGATGTCTTTGCCGTATGCCTCAAACCTGATGTCAAATGCCGTCCACCTTGCAGCAAACTCCACTTTCCAAGCTAGTTTGCCCAGATCTTTGGTAATGTCTGCCTCTCCTATGTGGCCACATCCTTTGATCTTTTTTGAGCCTATCTCTGTATCGTGACAAGTGTACCTTACCTTCCTTTCGTCTGCGATGTACTCTGTTGCCTCTGCTGTATAGAGGCGCTTGCAATCTGCACATACTGGGAAATATGGCAGGTATTTTTGATATTTTTCTTGTCCGACAAGTTCTGAAATCTTGTCTCCTATCTTTGCGCTGTTTTGCAAAATTGTATGGATTTGATCTTTTAGCAATCCCTGTTTGTATGTGTCAACTGCCCTTCTAAACTCATATTTTATTCCTACCTTTTCTAACCCTTCTAGCAGAATACTGCTCATGTGCATTCCGTACGAGTCATGACATCCATAAGGATCTGGAATTAGTGACACTGGTTTTGCAATGTGCTCCTCCAAGCCAAACTCCTGCATGCCTTTTGGAATTTTCCTCAATCCGTCCAGATCATCTGAATATGCAATTAGTTCTGATCTATATCCCAAATTCTCCAAGGCAAGTTTCACCCCGTATGCTCTAACTGCATCTCCCAAGCTTCCAATGTGTGGAATTCCTGATGCTCCCAAACCGCTCTCCACTCTAAGCAGATCCGTGCTTCTTCCAAGAGATTCTTCACGTTCAAGTAACTCAGAAGCTAACTTGTCTATCCAAGTTCCCTTTCCGATAATCTCTTGTTCTGTCATCTCTTTTCACTAGTTTAATGTCTTGGACATGTATGGCCCATATAACGAATACCCCAATTTTTGATAATACTCTCTTGTACCTACTGCACTAATTACTAGGAGTTTTTTGGCATCGAATTCTTCCTTTGATATCTTTTCAGCTTCTCTCATCAAATTTTTGCCCAATCCTGTATGTTGAATCTCATCAGCCTCCTTCTCTCCCAGCTTCAATGATCTTCCATACACGTGAATCTCTCTTACTATGCACGTGTCTTCATTGATTTCGTCTCTGTGCGCATCGGCACTTGGTTTTCTCAATCTCAAAAACCCGTAAATTGACTCATTGTCGTCTTCATAGGACAAGAAAACCTCCTTTCCTCCCGATGAGTCATAATCTATTCTACTTAATTTCACCTCTCCTCCATCTGTCCTCTTATCTGACAGCCCCACTTCTCTGCATCTGATACATCTGCAAGCAAATCCCTGTTTGGCCAGATTCTGATGCACAATCTGTCTCAAATTTCCTGACTTTGGTCCTGCAACTATCTCTCCAGGTGTGATCTCCCTCTGTACTCTCATAATTCTAACCCACTTTGGCACGTTTCTCTTTGCCTCCGTTAGGACTTTGATCATGTCCTCATCTGAGTATGGCGTATATCTTCCTTGTTTGTATTCTTCATACAGCGGCGTGTTCTCGATAACTAGTGACGGATAGATCTTTAGCATGTCTGGACGTAACTGCGAATCTGAAAACAATCTTTTAAAATCAGCAATGTCTTCCTGTGGACTCACTGTTGGCAACCCTGGCATCATATGTGCAACTAGTTTGTATCCTGCATCTTTTGAAATTTGGAATGATTCCACCACGTCGTTGTAGTCGTGACCCCTGTTGACTATTTTGTAAACGCGCTCTTGCAATGATTGGACCCCGATCTCAACTCTTGTAATTCCATACCCTAACATCAAATCAACATGTTCTTTTTTACAGTAATCTGGCTTTGTTTCGATTGTGAATCCCACGTTTCTTATTGAGGCATGCTCGTTGTTTGTTTTTGCCTCTTCCAAATCTTTTGAGTCACTTCCATTCAATGCATCATAACATGATTTTATGAAATCTTTTTGATAGTCTTTTGGCATGAATAGAAATGTTCCTCCCACAATCACAACTTCCATTTTTGATGGATCATGTCCAAATGCAATTATTTTTTCAATTTTTGAAGTAATTTGTAATTTGGGATCAAATTCATTTTCTATTGCATTAAGCGATGATGGTTCCTTTCCTGTGTAGCTGTTGGGGGAATTAAATTCAATCCCTCCTGGACAGTACGTGCATCTTCCGTGTGGACATGCATACGGTTTGGGCATTAATGCAACAACTGACACGCCTGATGCTGTTTTTGCAGGTTTTCTTATCAGTACTTTTTTTAGTTTATCAAAATCCGACTCTTTCACCGTTGATAATATTTCATAATTTTTGGGAATTCTTTCCAGCGCATATTTTGTACAAATTTTTATAATTTCTTCCTTTACTTGCTTTTTACTGGGTTCTTGAATGGTTAGAAGATTTTGTGTGATCTCACTGCATGCTTTGGATAACACAGGGTCAAGCTTATTCATGAATATTCATATTGATCAAGACATAAATTCGTTAAATAATTTGAGATCGTTGGCATCTATCTGCGCCTAGGAGTCTTTCTTTTAGTCGTCTTTCTAGCTGGCTTTCTCTTTACCACCTTTCTCTTCACAGCACTCTTTCTAGCTGGCTTTCTCTTTACCACCTTTCTCTTCACAGCACTCTTTCTAGCTGGCTTTCTCTTTACCACCTTTCTCTTCACAGCACTCTTTCTAGCTGGCTTTCTCTTTACCACCTTTCTCTTCACAGCACTCTTTCTAGCTGGCTTTCTCTTTACCACCTTTCTCTTTGCAGCGCTCTTTCTAGCTGGCTTTCTCTTTACCACCTTTCTCTTTGCAGCGCTCTTTCTAGCTGGCTTTCTCTTTACCACCTTTCTCTTTGCAGCGCTCTTTCTAGCTGGCTTTCTCTTTACCACCTTTCTCTTTGCAGCGCTCTTTCTAGCTGGCTTTCTCTTTGATGATTTTTTTATAATATTTTCTTTAACCTTTTTCAATTCGTTTAATTCTGACTGCATTTTTTTAATCTCTGCAATCATTTCTATTCTGAATGAATCATTATCTGTGCCTGACATGAGTTGACATGAAGAAATTTTTATCTCATTTAAGACTTTTTAATCTGTTATTCTGGTTTTTTTTCTATGGTTTTTGGATCTACATCTCCGCTTTTTTTCTGTTCTTTTCGGTATTCCATTTTTAACCATATTGGAGTTATGATTGTCGTTACTGCAACCATGATTACAATTGTGGAATAGACTTCAGATGTAAGAATTCCTGCTGTCACTCCGACTCCTGCAACAATCAATCCCACCTCTCCCCTTGAAATCATTCCAATCCCTACTCGCAGTCCCTGCTGTTTGCTTTTCAAAAACAGCATTGCAGGTAATCCACATCCGAATAATTTTGTTACAATTGCAACTACGATTATTACTGCACTTACCATTAAAATTTCGAAATTAACTGCCCTTAGGTCTACTTGGGCGCCAATGATTGCAAAGAACAATGGCGCAAAAATCAATCCTATCTTTCCTATGTAATTTTCAATTTTTTCAAATACTTTGGTCGTTGACAATGCCATGCCTACTGCAAACGCTCCCACAATCGGAGACAGCCCTATTGATCCTGCAAGTGCTGCTGCTCCAAAGAATGACGCAGTCGCAATTCCTTCTATACTGCCTTTTGCTTTCCAGAGTCTTGGTGTGACTATTTTTGGAATTACGACTACTGCCACAACTAACATTATTGCAAAGAATCCTAGCACTTTCAAAATCGTGATTGTAACTTCAGTAATGTCTATGTTCTCAATTCCTCCATCCGAACCCGTGATTGATATGACTACTGACAATACTGCAATTGCTAAAATGTCATCTACTACTGCTGCTCCTATGATTAGTCTAGCTTCTGGAGTTTTAATTTTGCCAAATTCACTTAACACTTGAATTGAAATTGCTATGCTTGTTGCTGTAAGTGCCGTTGCAATGAGCATTGACTCTAACGCTGCAAATCCGAACATTTGAAAGATCGCAAGACCTGCAAAGAATGGGACAACCACTCCCAATGTACCGACTGTAAATGATGCCTTCCCTCCTTTGAGGAATTCTTTTGGTGTCATTTCCAATCCTGCCATGAACAAAATTACAATGGCACCCATTTCTCCAAGTATCTTGATTTCGTCGTTGATTTGAAGTAATTGCTTTCCGTCCACTATGAAAAATGCACCTAGTGCAAATGGGCCTATGATCATCCCTGCTAGCAATTCTCCTAAAACAATTGGAAGTTTTAACCTGAGGAAAAGCTCCGCCATCAATTTGGCTGCAAACAAAAGAATTCCTACGCCGATCATTGTCTCAATGAATTGTGCTTCTGCCATCTTATCCTGATAAATGCTGAGAAATCTGTCCTATAAGATGATTCTTGATCTTCTTTTTTATTCTTGCTAGATTAGGCAATTTTTATAGAGTTTACAAAAACACCCTTCTTTGCAATGATCTGCCCTATTTGCTGACTCTGAATTTTGTGCTTTTTGAATATTGATCGTATTCTTACTGCCTGATCTTTTGGTGCAATAACGCAGAATCCAACCCCCATGTTGAAGGTCTTGTACATCTCCTCTGGTTTTACCCCTTGTTCTTGGACTAGTCCCATGATTGATGGGATCTTCGGCAGTGAATCTATCTCATATCCTGTATTTTTGAGACGTAATAATTTGGTAAACGCGCCTCCTGTTATGTGTGCAAAGCCACTGACTTTGCATTTTTGATTGATCTCAAGAACTGGCTTTGTGTAGATTTCAGTTGGTTTTAGCAGTGCGTCCCCTATCACTCCGACACCTTTGACTTTGTCTTTTACGGAATATTTTGTTAACAGTGCTTTTCTTGCAAGTGAGTATCCGTTTGAATGGATGCCTGAACTATTTACTCCGATAATCACATCCCCTGCTTTGATTTTATCTCCTAGGATCATCTCCTTTTTTTCTAGCAATCCTACTACCATTCCGGCTAAATCAAATGCAAATCCATCCCCCTCAATCACATCTGGCATTATGGCCGTTTCCCCCCCTACAATCGGCATTGATGATTTTTTAGCCCCCTTTACCAATCCCTCTACGATTTTTTTCAATATTGCTACATTGTTTTTGTTTGCTGCAATATAGTCTACAAATGAAATTGGGGTTGCTCCAATACAAATTATATCGTTGACATTCATTGCGACACAATCGATTCCAATGGTGTTGTATTTTTTCATCATGTTTGCAATTACAACTTTGGTTCCAACACCATCC
The DNA here is from genome assembly GCA_965206745.1 of Candidatus Nitrosopumilus sp. GTDB lineage: Archaea > Thermoproteota > Nitrososphaeria > Nitrososphaerales > Nitrosopumilaceae > Nitrosopumilus. The sequence continues at coordinate 745,418 of OZ242220.1, forward strand.
GTATGCGTAGCTAACAGTCTTCCATCCGGAATTTCGACAATTCCTGCATAATGTCCAAACCCTTGAGTTATCTTTGCCTTTTTCTGTAGTTTGTGGGTTGACGAAATTAATTTTCCAATGGCCTTTTGGCTCTGTTTAATTTTAGAAATATCCACTCCTGCTTTTTTGTAGGTTAGAGCCATAGTTTGTTGCGCTTTTGCTGTGAATAAAAGAATTTGCCTAGTACTTGGATCACATATACATGCCAGATATCTCTTCTCTGTGCTCTGCATATTTTTGGGATAATTCGCTAAACTCCGAATGAATTCTGTCCTTTTCTTTTCGAAGTTCCGACGTGTCTATTTTCATATCATAAAATCGATTCAATGCCTCAATTAGAGTTACAGCAGCAGTAGAGTCAGGCGCTTCCTTGTCTGCTTTTGCCAATAGGGTTAACCCTTGAATCTCCCTTACTAGGCACTCATTTAGTATGCCTCCAGGTATCCCTGTGATGAATCCTTGAGGAATCATACTGATGTCTTTATCTGCCATTGTTCTTACTAGATCCTCCTCTGCTGCACAGTATGCTTTGTCGTCATGCTCCGTACTTGCAACCCCGTCCAAAATTACGATCTCTTTGGATCCTTTCTGAGCCGCCCAGTCTAAAATGGATGATACCAGTGAGAACAGCCCCTCCATCCTCAATGTCACTTCGCAAATTATTGCGCATATTGTCCCTTCCTTGTTTGCATAGAATCGAAATGGATGGCGTAATCTGCCTTTCATGAATACAGTTGATGGTGGCAAGTATTTTGATCTCATCACTGCTATCTCTTCCATGTCTAATTCTGTAATGATGTGGTTAATCGCGACAGGACCCACTAGGCCTGCACCAACAAACCCTGCAAAGATTATCGGGTTATTCAATTCTACCTTCTTGATTTCAAAAACCTCTGCTTCTGGAAATTCTTTTTGCACTGCTTACGTCGATTTGTCCTGATTAATTACCTTTGTCAATAAGTGAATTGTATGTAAAAATAAAAAAATGTGGGATTAGGCCACATAGTTGGTCTTTTGCATGAAGAGGTTCAACATGATTCTACCCTTGTCTGTAATCGTATAGATCACATTTGCCCCCACGGCCTCTTTGCTTATGAACTCATAATCTACACACAGGTGCAGATAGTTCAGAAATGATTTTTTCATCCTTATCTTTGATTTTGAATACAAATCAGAGAATGTCATGGGGGTTCCTCTTAGTTGGTATAGCAGTTTCAATAAAGATAACGTGCTGTAATCCCGTGTTCTTGCCTTTACCGCATCTAGGACCTGCTCATCCCTGTATATGATGAAATCCTCGAATTGGTCTGCCACCTCTAGTGGCACGTATGTGAGTCTTGCTCGTATCATACCGTATGGTACGGTACATTACCTTATTAGTGTTTAACTTTGGCATTGTTGATCCTATCAGGTGGTTTTTTTACACCTAATCGCGACCGGATCTGCCCTGAAATTAGCTTGAATTATTTGATTTGTGAAATTATAGCATATCGCCTGATTTAAACGACCAAAACTAGAAATCAATCTGTGGAAATTGCGACAAATGCCGTACTGGTTATTATTGGTCTAGCTATGTTGTGTTTCGGCGGTAACTGGCTGGTAAGCGGTGGTGCTGCAATTGCAAGAAGATTTCGTATCAGTAACCTTGTGATTGGAATGACGATTGTCGCATATGGTACTTCTACCCCTGAACTTGCAGCAAGTGTCAGGGCAGCTGGTGAGCACAGTGCAATTATTCTTGGAAATATTGTTGGAAGCAACATTGCAAACGTTGGCATGGTAATTGGTATTGCTGCAATACTTGTTCCTCTTGCAGTAAGTAAATCCACATTACGAAAAGAGATTCCACTTATGCTGGGTGTCTCTTTTTTATTGGTCATGTTATCTATTGACGGTGAACTATCCCAATATGATGGAGTCATACTGCTTGTTGGTTTGGGTATCTTTGGTTATTACACATACAAAAATGCAATCAAACATAGAGTAGAAGACAACAAGGACTCGCAGAGTAAAAATAATCTTTATCTGAAATCTGCCGGATTAATTGGGATCGGCATATCTCTTTTGTATGTTGGTGCAATACTGACAGTTGATAACGCTGTAATTTTGGCAGAAGAGTTTGGATTGTCTGAAAAGCTAATTGGACTAACTGTTATTGCAATCGGAACTTCGCTTCCAGAACTGATCACTTCTATAATTGCAATCCGGAAGGGCCATACTGACATTGGTATTGGAAATATCATTGGAAGTAACATCTACAATATTTTGATGATTATGGGGGTCGGTGCAGCTCTCGGTGGAGTGATAGTTGACGCTGATGTCTATGTTGACTATGCGATCATGTTTATCTTCAGCCTCTCGTTACTTACTGCTTTGAGGGCTGGGGTAATTGGCAGAGTCACTGGAATTTGCCTGGCAGCCGGATATGTGGCCTATCTGCTAATCCTCTTTTTCAAGTAATTCGTGCCTAAATTTAGATCTAAATGGCGTTTACTGAAATATTTTCAGCCTTCAATGATGGGGTGACTGATGACAGCGATGCCCATTGGATGACGTTTCTTTGGTTGTTTCCAATGGCTGAAATATTTTTTATCATTGTTGGCATGTTGTGGATTATCCTCACTGATTTTCCAGGACCTGTTATTTCTCCGTTTTTAATAACTCTAATTCCGCTTCTGGCAGTGCATGAGAAATCTCCCCTGATGGGATTCACTGCATACGTGTACCATAATCTTCCCACCAATATTCCCTTTCTTGTCTCTTTGATCATCTCTTCCTGAGAGTATTCCCCTGGAGTGACTGTGAGGTTATGTGGAGCTGCGATTGGAATGGGCTCTGAACTTCGGCCTATTGGAGAATCTGGCCGCGATGCATTACCTGTTGATTTAACTCCTTCCTTGTAACTGTCAAAAAGATTTGAAAAAGTATTTTTGAAAATGCCTTTTTCTACCAGATTTATTTTTGTTGTTCTTATCCCTTCATCATCTACTGATTTTGTACCTATTCCTTCAGGAATATGTGGGTCATCAACTAAATTGAATTGTTTGACTGCTATCTCTTTTCCAAAATCACCTGAAAAGCAGCTTTTCTTTTCTGAAAATGTTTTAAAATTGAAATTTGATGCCATCACAAATGCTAATAGTTCTCCAACCGAATATGGTTCAAAAATTATCGAGTATGTATCTGAATCGATTTTTTGTGGATTTATTGACTCTATGCACATTGTTTTGGCATCCTCTCCTATCTGCTTTGAGGAAAAATTTGACAATGTTCTTCCGCTTGCATGCCCGATACCGGAAACCGGCATCTCTCCGCACTCTGATTCTGCATTGATAATTCCTGAAATGTATGTTGCTTTTTCTGCAAAACTCAATCCGTTTGAATTCATCAATTCAAAATTTTCAGATGTGATATTGAGTGATCCTGTAATCGCATTTATTTTATCCATGCTTGCTGAATTAATCATGTCTTGTGCGATATCCGTGCATTTGGAGCCTGAAATCTTCTCTAACCTTTCATCAAATGTCCCTTTCAGCACTTTGTGTTCCACTTTGTATGGCAGTCCTGCCCAAAATTCCCTTGGTTTGAGATCTGACAGTATTTTAAATGACTTGTCAATCTCATCTTCTATCTTCTTCTCATCAGTTGTCTCCATTGACATGATTTTCTTATTGTGAATTAATCTAATTCCAAAATTCTCATTAAAATTATGTTTAATTTCAGCGATTTCTGAATCTGTGATTCTTACAGTCGTGATCTTTTTCTTAACTCTGATAATATCGCATTCGTCAATTCCTATCTTTTTTGAATGACTGAGTGCCTTTTCTAAGGCTGACAAATTACTGTTTCCTGGGATTTTTGTAATTGAATTTTTTTATTTTAATCAACTCCACATATGATCCAAACTGCGTGTCTGTGACATTATCCATCTTGTCCTCTACTTCATCAATGCCGTCAAACTTTTTTAGAACTTCATAGTTTGTGCTTCTCTCGGCTGGAACCCTTCCTATCTCTTTTATCATCCTTCTGATCTCTTTTGGTTTTAGCAACTGGCCGTATTCTGAACCTGCAGATGTTGAAATGCTCTCGTTGATTAGGGTTCCCCCAAAATCATTTGCTCCCCACATGAGCAACAGCTGTGACATTTTTTGTCCCTCTTTTACCCATGACATTTGAATATTATTAATTGAATTATTGAGCATTATTCTTGAAACCGCATGAGTGAGCAGGACATCATTTCCGCTACCTCCTTGTCTTATGCCTTGATGCAGCTGGTGTTTGTACATTGGTGCCTCAGTATGGATAAAGTTTAATGGAACAAACTCTGTAAACCCGCCTGTCTCCTTTTGAATGTCTCTTAGTCTTGCAATGTGCTTTACTCTGTCTTCAGGTGTTTCTACGTGCCCGAACATCATAGTTGAGGTTGTATTGATTCCCATTTTGTGTGCACCCTTGATCACCCTCTCCCAATCCTCAACACTAATTCTGCCTGGGGATATCTTGTCTCTTAATTCTTGGTCTAAAATTTCAGCCGATGTTCCTGGAAGCGTATTTACACCTGCTTCCTTCATTCTCTTCAAAAACTCCTCAATTGATACATTTGAGCACTTTGCCCCGTATAGAATCTCTTCAGGCGAAAACCCATGAATGTGGATATCTGGAATCTCTTTTTTGATATCTTTGCAAATACTTTCATACAAATTTCCTTCCATGTCCGGTGGAAGCCCTGCCTGGATGCATACTTCTGTTGCCCCTAACTGATATGCCTCTTTTGCTCTACGTACAATCTCCTCATTTGGAAGGAAATATCCCTCCTCTTCCCTAAAATCCCTACTAAATGCGCAAAATCCACATTGCTTGACACAGACGTTTGTAAAGTTGATATTCCTATTTACTACATACGATACAATATCTCCGACTCTCCTTCTTCTTAGTTCGTCTGCAACTAGGCCTGTCAAATGAAAGTCTGTGCCCTGAGCGCCAAATAACGCTAATCCGTCTTTTACAGATATCTCTTTTTCAGATAATGCATTGTTTAGTATTTGAGCAACTATGGGATCTGCATTTCTGAAAAGTGAATCTATGTTAGTTATCATCTCCAATACTCCTCTTTTACGAATCCTTCCTCATCTTCAATGACTGCCATCTTGCCTCTTAACTCTTTGCTAATAAAAGAAAAATATTCTGGGTATACGGGGAATCTGCATTTTAAATCAAAACCTGCTTTTCTTGAATTTTCATCTACTCTGTCAATTGCAGGCCAGGAAAATTCTGGATTTACAAAATCCGGCGTAAGCGGGGATATTCCTCCCCAGTCATTTATCCCTACTGACAAGAAATCTTGATATGATTTTGGAGACAGGTTTGGTGGAATTTGTATGTTCATTTGTGGCATGATGATTCTTGATAATGCCACAACTAATTTGAAATACTTTTCATCTGCAGACGGTTTGTCTTTCATTACTGTATCTGGTTTTGGCTGAAAGTTTTGTAAAATCACTTCCTGAATGTTCCCATGTTTATCATCTAGTTGTTTTATTGCAAACAATGAATCGATTATCTCATCAATAGTCTCGCCGATGCCTACCAAAATACCTGTGGTCATTGGGATGCCCAGTCTTCCAGAATTTTCCAAAATTTCCAATCTTACTTTTGGTCTTTTGCTTGCCGCTAAATGATGTGGCATTCCTTTCTCAGTTAGTCTTTGACTGACATTCTCTAACATTATTCCCATCGACACATTTGTTTTCTTCAATTCCTTCATCTCTTCGTAATTTAGATTTCCCGCATTTGTATGTGGGAATAATCCCATCTCTAATGCAAGTTCTGAAGAATGGATTAGGTATTCTGCAGTAGATTTGAATCCATTTTCCTTTAACCAATCCCGAGCTTCTTGATATCTCTGTTCTGGTTGCTCACCTGTAACAAAAAGAGCTTCGACACATCTGTATTTTTTTGCAAGTGTCAACAACTCTGATATTTGCCGCTTTGACATCAAAGAAATCTTTGCCTCTCCAGGTTCGGATTTGTATGTGCAATAGGAACATGTATCTTTACAAAGATTGACAATGTTGAAAAATGCTTTTTTGGAAAATGTTACGGATTTTTTTTTGAATTTCTTCCTTAGGTTTTGTGAAACTTGAAATAGATCATTTGGGTTTTTTGTTGCATTTTTATAAATATCACTGATGTCTTGACGAGAAGCCTGCTTGCCCTCTAAAATATTATTAAAGATCTCTGAATCAAAGACAAGATTATTCATCAGAAGAATTTCTTGTTAAGACGTATTTATGCTTGTATTTACATCCTTTTCAACTTGGTCTTTCTTCTAGTATGATTGTGATATTTGTAGTCCTGCCGTCTCTTAGTACTTGTAAAATCATCTCATCTCCTATCGATTTTACTCTTTGCAGATGAATCAGGATATCATCAATCTTCCTAACTTCGATTTCATCTACTGCCAAAATGATGTCCCCCCCGACTGGATAACTTACTCCGTCAACCTCAATAGTTTTATCTGAGCCGATTAGCCCTGCATCTGCTGCAGGACTGTCCTCAACAACTGTGATTACTAGAAATCCAATTGCATCTTTTAGATTCAGCACATTTGCCATGTCTGGATCTATGTCTCTGCCTGCAATTCCAATCCATGGATGTTTGTATTCCCCACTATCAATTAATATTGGGACAATCTTGGCAACTGTCTGTGACGGAATTGCAAATCCCACACCTGTAAATTCCCCTGTTCCTGATTGTATTGCTGTGTTGATCCCGACTATTTCTCCACGCATGTTGAGTAGTGGTCCTCCAGAATTACCTGGATTGATTGCCGCATCTGTTTGAATCACATCTGGAATTTGATAATTTGATTCTGATGGGAGCAGTCTGCCTAGTTGACTAATGATCCCCGATGTCATAGATCCTGAAAGTCCAAAGGGATTCCCAATTGCCGCTATCTGTTCCCCTACTTTGAGACTGGCGGAATCTCCAATTGCTAGTGGATGCAGTAGAGCCAAATCTGCATTAACTTTGATTATTGCAATGTCTGTATACTCATCTGCTCCGATAATGTCTGCATTATATGATCTGCCGTCTAGAAACGTAACAATTACTTTGGTTGCATCTTTTATTACGTGTGCATTTGTAATTATGTGTCCTTTCTTGTCAAAAACAAAACCTGATCCTACTCCGCCCCTTGCTTCTTGGGTTTCTGTTCTTTGTACATTAACTCTGACTACTCCTGACTCTGCTTTTTCAAAAATTTCAATTAATGACAAATTTTTAGAAAATGACGATGGGCTCTCTTCAACGATATTTTTGATTTCTAAGTCTGATACTTCTTGTTTTGATACTTCTTGCCTTGATGATTCTTGCTTTAACATCTCTTGTTTTAGTACTTCTTGCCTTAGCGATTCTTGCTTTAATGATTCTGGCGGTGCAATAAATAATACTACAACAATGGCCATTACCATTGCCGCTCCTATAGCTCCTCCTACAACCATTCCTGACTTGTCCACGAGATTTTTATTCTCTGTTTTCTATCTAAAAGGCTTACTATGTATGATTCTGTTTACTCTGCTGTTACCTATGAATGGCATTTATTTATGTTCAATTGACAAGTAAACCATATTGGCCGCTCTGCGTTGTCTATTCTGATTCTTTCTGCACATCAAAATATACAGCCACACGTCAAATATGGACAAATTTCGCAACCAATCTGATGGCCTTTAGAATCATCTCACATGATTTTTCCAACATTTTGCTTCCTTTCTTGCTTCTCTTTTGCGTCTTTATTCGTATTATCTTGAAATAATCTCTTGATCTCTTGTACTGTGTAGATGTTTCAGATACCGTTGATGTTTCTGAGTGTCCGAAATCTTTTTCAGTTTGTCATACTACCATTTCATATAAAGCAACAGAGTATTTTTCTGAATAACCCGGAGAAGATCTTGGCATAAAAAGAACTAGTCTACAGCCGCAGTGAAAAAATCCAAGTTAACATTATACTATACGTTGATTGAATTTTGACTATGGTCCCTCATCGAATAGCTTCTTCCCCTCCATGTAACTGATGATGTTTTTTTAGCCTGTAGTAACCCGTTCAAAAATCCCAAGACTATCACAAAACTTCCCAATGGTGCAAACAACGCATACTGCAATCTTAGCTTTAGCCCTATTTTCACCTCGATAATCGTACCCACGTAAATTAGGCTTGATGCAATTGCTGATGCCATACAAAGTACTCTTGCAGATGTTGTCTCTACTGGCAATGATGCTGATATTGCAAATGTTGGAAATGGAACAAATAGCAAAAATGTTATCGCAAAAAATATTCCTATCGCAATATTTCCGTTTTGAAGATAAAGTGGCACCATCAGTCTCTTCAGAGCATTCCACAAGGTACTCTTGTCTCTGGCCCACGCTGCATCAATTAGGTGCTCTGCACGTACCATTCTCATTTTATATCCTGCTTCTTTCACCTTTTTCCCTAGCGCCCCATCCTCGATAATCTCTTGTTTTACCCCCTCATGCATTCCAACTTTCTGATATGTGGTTTTTTTCAAAATGAAGAAACTCCCAAAAAAATAACCTGTTTTTTTATTTGGATTGTTTACGTTTAATGCTGAAAATCTGGTGTGCAAAAATGTTGAAATGATTGGAAGTGTAATGCTTGTCCAAAAATCAAATGTGAGCATTCTTGGTATTGCAGACAACGCATCCAAATCCAATGAATTCAAGTGCGAGACTGCCAATGTTATGATATTTTCAGCATGTTTTGTATCTGCATCTGTGAATAGCAACAACTCGCCTGTAGCTTTATCGTATCCTTCCATGCATGCCCAATTCTTTCCCATCCATCCGTCCGGCTTTGATCTTGCAGAAACTGGAATAACATTGTGGTGTTTTTTTGCATACTCTGAAATTATCTTCCACGTGGAATCTTCTGATGAATCATTAATTACTATAATTTCATAATTTTCATAGTCTTGCTTGGTCAGAGAATCAAGGCATTTTCCTATGAACTCTTCCTCATTTCTAGCTGGCAAAATTACCGAGACCTTTGGGTTTGTTTTTGAAATATCTTCAAATTCATCCAAGTATGGCGCCAATCTAAAGGAATCGATCATTGATTTGAGTAGGAATATCCAAGCTCCGCAGACTCCGATTAAGATTGCAGCCAACGTGTAATTGAAAATATCTAAAATTAAATCCATTGATCTATCTCTCGATCTCTTCTTTGATGCTTTGCATAGCTTGCTCTGTCCCACTCTTGATATGTTTTTTAATAATTCCCGTAAACATCCCCATCATGCCTGTTAGTTTGATGTCCCAATATGTTGAAAGTATCGTTTTTCCATCTTTGGTCGTAAGGGACACTACTTTCTCACCGTCGATAATGCCTTTGATGAATTTGGCCTCGATTTTCTCTTTGGGGTGGATCTCCACTTTTTGCAAGCATTTTTGATCCCTAAATGCAATTGTGACTTCCCTGTTGACTGTATTTCCCTCTTTTGAAATATTTTTGACTTTTTTTGTCCCCTTCCAAAACTTTGGCTCATTATCTATGTCTGAAACCACATCCCACACTCTGTCAATTGGTGCGTTGATCTCCACTTTTACTTCAATTATAGCCATATTCTGCAATTTCTTGTTCCGCATTAAATATATTAGATTCCTACACGGTTAGAAATAGACTGTGATGGGTAACATGCCTAAAATCCGGAACATTAACTCCAGTTCCAATGGCGTTTGCCATTCTTCCGTCACAGTCACTAAAATTTGAAAGAAAATGAAACCGACAAAATACATGCCAAAAATTGAAACTTTGAACGGTTCAGATTTTTGGAAAAATGCATATGCCCATCAACGAGGAAAATTGTTAAAGAAAGTCAATGTTCCTGAGGATCAGATTGTCATACTAGTTAACAAAAAGTATATGGAACTCCCTACCGCTTTGAGATATGAAATTGAAACTAGTGGAATCGATAAAAAAGAATTGTAATGAGATTCGAAATTTATTTTAACGGGAATGATTAGATCCAAACATGCCTACTGTGTCTTATGATGATTTTGCAAAGTTGGACATTAGAGTTGCAAAAGTTATTGGAACTGAGCCAATAGAAGGTAAGTCTCGAATCATTAAAGGCAGAATTGATCTAGGTGATGATGATCAGCGTGATGTGATAATTGGCGGTGCCCAGTATTATCTGCCTGAAGATATTGTGGGAAAGACCGTGATTGTCATTGCAAATCTTGAACCCAAGAAAATGGCCGGAGTTGAATCCAATGCGATGTTGTTAGCAGCTGATGTCGATGATAAACCGTTTTGGCTAACTGTTACAGAGGATGTTCCTTTGGGAAGCCCGATAAAATAATGTCATTTTTGGGTTATGTTTTGTTTGATTAAATTTAAGGAAAATATGTTTTTGATTTATGATGTTAATCATAAATCATTAATTCTTTTTCTTCTAGCAGTGAGTGCAGATTATTCACAGAACGATACACATCTGATTCATGCTTAGCTCCTGTGCAGACAAGTTTTCCTGATGAGAATAGCAGAATCACTGTCTTTGGATCTACCATCCTGTGAATCAACCCTGGAAATTGCTCAGGTTCATACATGCTTCGAGGCAATGTTCTTGCAGCTTGTTCCAGATGAATTTTTCCACCCAAGTTGATGGATGCAACAATGTTTTGAATTGTCACTACTGCGTCTTTTTTAACCTTGATTCCTCCTTTTCGTAGATTCTGTACTACCTTCTTGACTGCTTTTTTGGCCATTTCTTCTGATTTTGAACCTGTACACACCATCTTGCCTGAAGTGAAAATCAATGTTGCCGTCTTTGGAATCTTTAATCTAAAGACCAGTCCCGGAAATTGATCCGGGTGATACTCTACATCCGGAAATGTTCTGGTAATTTCGTTCAAATCCATCTTTTGCATTACGTCTGCAGAAGCTACGACATTTTCTACGCTCACGATAGGTTTTGTTTGTGGCATATTTGGCTTTTTTTGTATTTGAACTATAATAAAAGTCCTAATAGTAAATCGCATATTGAATTGCTCTGCTAAATCCTGGCCATGCTCCATCTGCGATGTTTTCTCACATGCCCTTCATGTCGGGATGCATGTGATAAAGTTGGACACCCTTCTCATAATCATATCACATGTGGCAAATACTGCAATAGGTGATGTGGAGGCATCTAAGAAAAAGCCACCTGGTAAGGACTAGTAATGAATAGGTGCACAGTCGGAACTTTGATAATTGCAAACCGGTGGAGACTCACAAAATGATTCGTATTGTAAATTAACAATTAGGCAGCTGACTCGATTTTTGTCAAACTCTGTATCTGATCAATTCAAAATCCAAGCCTTTAATTTTTTCTCATTTTGCTAAATGCTGCTCCGAGAATCTCTTTCCTGCTAATCTCAAGTATTTTAAAAATCTCATCAAAGACACTCTCAGTCTTTATCCCCAAAATCCTGATGATTATCCCTGATTCATCTGCAAGTATGGATGTGCCTGCAGAAACCTGTTCTGACTTTTCAATGCTCTCAATTATGCTGTTTTCTAGTCTCCCTATGTTCTCCTTTCCAGTCAAAATGTAGACTGTTCCCACTATGCTGTAATCTCCAAGTACGCCAAAATTTTTCAGATCCTGCTTTTTTGGCTCAATCTTTGCATTCTCCAAAAATCTAGTCTTCCCCTGGTCTTTGCAATGTGTCTTCAGATAGCAAATATCGTACTCAAAGGACTCATCCATTGCCACTCTTCCTGGAGTCAAAACTTCCGAATAAATCAGGGTGGAATTTTTGTCAATATCGAGATTAACCTTCTGGTAATACCTAGAGTTCTTGTACGGGATTATCTGTTCTGGAATGTACTCTAAATAGCATCCCTTGTCAACCTTGATGTTGATGATCTGTGATGCAAAGTTTGCATTCATGCTGTATATTCTGGTGGCTCCCTGTGTAGTCATGTGTGCGACTGCCTTGTTTTTCAATGTGACATCTGTTCTGTATCTGTCTCCTTGCAAGATTCCGCCTGATGATGAAATCGCATAAAGGTACGCCATCCCAGGCAACGACTCTTCGGGGTACAATGCCCTTTGAATTTGTAATGGAACTTGAGAGAACTGCTCAGAGATGATGGTCTTGCCTGAACCATTATCCTCAAGCTCCAAGCTTAGAATGCCTATCTTTCCGGATTCTCCGACCTTTAGCTGCTTTACGTCTGCCTCATACGCTTGAATCTCTCTTGGTATGTCATCAGGTGTGCAGTATTGTAAATTGTACAAAAATTACACCTTTCGTATGTCTGATTTTGGCATCCCGTCTAGCAAAAGATCATGTATGATGTGATCGGCGACCTCCATTATTCCTTTGTCTGTTTTGCAGTTGACAAACTCAAACGGCCTCCCCTTTCTAATCCTCTCTGCATCGCTTCTCATAACTTGAAGATCGGCTCCTACCGAATCGGCAAGATCAATCTTGTTGATTACTAGTAGATCACAGTTGACAATTCCGAGTCCACCCTTTCTTGGATACTTGTCACCTCCTGCGACGTCGATAATGTAGATAAAATAATCTGCAAGAACTGGACTAAATGTGGTTGTAATGTTGTCACCCCCGCTCTCAATAATTATAATGTCCAACTCTGGGTGATCTGCCTCCATCTCCTCTATGACTGCAAGGTTCATGGATGGATCCTCCCTTATTGCAGTGTGCGGACATCCTCCTGTTGCAAGACCTATGACTAGGTTCTCGGCAAGCAGCCCTTTCTCTGTAGCCAGGTTGGCCCTCATCCTATCTGCGTCTTCTTTTGATATCACATCGTTTGAGATTATGCTTATACTGTATCCCTTTGCTGCCAATATGGGCACGACTCTTTCAATGAGCATACTTTTTCCTGACCCTACCGGCCCTCCAATGCCTATTCTGGGAATATGTGCCATGATGAGAAATTCAATTTTTATGTAATAAACATTTTAGCGTCCATCTTCTCATGTGACATCTGGGCTATGTCTGTTTGAGGTGCAAACTGCCACACCTCTGCAATGGATTTGCCTGAGTATTTTTTTACTGTGTCGCTAATTGTCGGCTTTATGCTGTGAATTATTTTTTGTCCCTCAAAATGCTCAATGAGTCCCAGTCGAAGTGCTGCACCTGCAATGCTTACAGTAAACCCATAAAGTAGCATCGACATGCATCTGTCTTTTTTAATCCCCAACGCATTGCAACAAATGGCAAACGCCACAGGGAAAACCCCGTGCGCCATGTTTTTTGCTATGTCGTGCTTATAGCGGTTTAAGATTTTGTCATTTTTTGCAAACTCTGTCACACACTTTACCATCTGAATGCCTGATCTTACCTGTGCATCCCTGATCTCCTTTATTGGCTTTGCAGCAAATGCGACGCTGTCAGCTTTTAATATGTTCTCAAATTCCCCCTTGCTTGCACTATCAAACACATGCGATACGGCAACGCAATCCGTTGGCCCTGTCTGCTGGATGATGTTGGTCTTTATCATGTCAAGCAACTGCTCAAATTTTACGACTTTGCCTTCTGCAAATAGAAACTCCAATCCGTTGGATGTGGCATACAGTCCCGTTGGAAAAAACGAGTCTGATAGCTGCATCACTCCTATCTCTTGTTCTATTTCATCAATGCCCATGTATATTGGCACCACCGTGTGGAAAAAATATCTGTTCACTTACTGTAATCTCAATATGATCTAGAATTTCTGCAAACAACCCTGCAAAAACTGTCTCTTCTGTATCTGCCTGAATTGGAAACACAATCTCTTGATCTTTGATGGCTATTGGTCTGTGCCTGTTACCTATGATGTGTCCTAACAGTACCGATACATCTGTCCTGTCTGCATTTTTTATTTTAACTGAGATCACTTTTTCTGGCAGCTGCTCTACTACAATCTTTGTCTTCTCATCCCCGACAACATCGCCGTGAGACAGCTTGGTCCCCTGTTCCAAACTCAGAGCCACATCTGTGCCGCAGTCAGTCTCTTTTCTCAAAATTCTCTTCTCCAACTCTACCCGCGAAACCAAGAGCTTCTCAAAACCGCCATTTTTTAGATCAGCGAACTTTTCATCTAGGAAGATATTACCCATGGGAACGCTGACTTTTAACACAAATAACTGTCTTTTTTGATTAAGATATACTTTCTTGAGGCGCCAGTCTTTAATAATTAAATACAATAATGAATTACTCATTTCAATGATGCTTACTCCTAAAGAATTGGAAAAACTAAACGTCTTTGTTGCAGCAGAACTTTCTCGCAAAAGAAAAAATCGAGGTCTAAAGCTCAATCATCCTGAGGCAGTCTCTATCCTAGCTGATCATATTTTGGAAGGTGCAAGAGATGGAAGGTCTGTTCCAGAGCTTATGAGTTCTGGAAAAAAAGTCCTCTCAAAAGATGATGTGTTGCCTGGCGTTACAGAACTAATTCACTCCATTCAAGTGGAAGCGACTTTTGAGGATGGAACAAAACTGGTCACGATCCATGATCCTATTGTGTGAGAGATGATCCCCGGAGAATACTTTACAGACAATGATCCAGTTGCGGCCAATGTGGGCAAGTCTGCAACATCCATCAGTGTCCGAAATACAGGTGACAGGCCCATACAGGTAGGCTCGCACACGCATTTTTTTGAAGTAAACAAGGCACTTGAATTTCCAAGGGAACAGTCCTATGGATGCCACCTAAACATTCCTGCCGGAACATCTGTAAGATTTGAACCCGGAGAAACAAAAAAAATTGAACTGACAGAATTTGGCGGGAAAAGAATCGTTTATGGATTTAGTGGTCTGGTAAATGGAAGTCTAGAAGAGCGACGACAGGAGGCATTTGAGAGTGCTGCCAAAAAAGGATTCAAAGGGATGATAAAATAATGACTCTGAGTATTCCAAGAAAAAACTATGTTGATTTGTTTGGTCCTACAGTTGGTGATCGTGTTCGTCTTGCCGACACTGATTTGATTGTAGAAATTGAAAAAGACTTGATCAAGTACGGTGATGAGGCAGTTTTTGGTGGGGGGAAAAGCATACGAGACGGAATGGCACAAGCAAGTGGGGTACTCCGAGCCCAGTCCCTTGATCTTGTGATTACCAACGCAATAGTTTTAGATCCTCTGTTAGGAATCATAAAGGCAGACATTGGAATAAAGGATGGAAAAATTCTCGGTGTGGGAAACGCTGGAAATCCCAACATCATGGATGACATTGATATGGTAATCTCATCAAATACTGAGATAATTGCAGGCGAACATACCATCTGCACCCCCGGAACTGTTGATTCGCACGTCCATTATATATCGCCACAGCAAGTAATTCACGCAATATGCAACGGTACGACTACGATGATTGGTGGCGGTACCGGCCCTGCCGACGGCACAAATGCCACAACATGTACTCCAGGCAAATGGAATATTCACAGAATGATAGAATCAGTAGATGAGTTTCCACTCAACTTTGGATTTCTTGCAAAGGGCAATGATTCGGGTCAAATTTCACTGCTTGAACAGATAGAGGCAGGGGCATGCGGACTAAAACTGCATGAGGATTGGGGCTCGACTCCTGCTGTCATAAACGCTGCCCTAGATGTTGCAGATAAAACCGACACTCAGGTGGCAATACACACTGACACTCTAAATGAATGTGGCTTTGTAGATGACACAATCGAGGCTATTGCCGGACGGACAATCCACACTTATCATACGGAGGGTGCCGGAGGCGGCCACGCCCCTGACATCATCAAAGTCGCAGGGGAGGAGAACATACTCCCATCATCTACGAATCCCACGCGTCCATTCACCGTAAACACACTGGCCGAACATCTAGACATGATGATGGTATGCCATCATCTAAACCCCTCAGTACCAGAGGATGTATCTTTTGCCGAATCCAGAATTCGCGGGGAGACCATTGCAGCAGAAGACGTCTTGCACGACATGGGTGTATTGAGCATGATGTCCTCAGACAGCCAAGCAATGGGAAGAGTAGGGGAGGTAACTACCAGGAATTGGCAGACAGCAGACAAGATGAAAAAAATGTCAGGCCATCTGCCACAAGACAGCAAGCGAAATGACAACTTCAGAATAAAGAGATACCTTGCCAAAATCACAATAAACCCTGCAATCACCCACGGGATATCGGACTATGTTGGCTCTATCCAACCTGGGAGGTTAGCTGATATTGTAATTTGGTCCCCCAAGTTCTTTGGAGTCAAACCCAAGATGATAATCAAGGGAGGCTTTATCGCATATTCTGTGATGGGGGATCCAAATGCATCCATTCCTACAACAGAGCCTGTACTGTATCGTCCCATGTTTGGAGCATTCGGGCAGACAAAACATTCCACTAGTGTAACATTCACATCAAAGCTGGCTCTAGACAACGGCCTTGAGGGAGAAATCAAATCCCGCAAGAGACTGGTACCTGTGAAAAACTGTCGCAACATTGGAAAAAAAGACATGCTATACAATGATCTGACTCCTGACATCACTGTGAATCCTGAAACATACGAAGTTAGGGTAGATGGAAAACTTGCAACCACCAGCCCGTCTGAGAAAGTATCCATGGCACGGCTATACAACTTGTTTTAAAGACACCAAAACAATTTTGCGCACTAGACAAATCTGTCGGACATCTCATTAAATGATCACTGTTTGTATGTACGAAAAATACTCCCAAAATAGGCAAACAAAGCAATTACACAGGGACTTGGAGCGATCAGTAATGATGCCCCTGTCTCAATTAGGAAACGGCATTTCCTAGCTAGTACTGCCTATTGAGGACAAATCTACCGTGTAATCTTCATATTTTTTTTATTATTTGATGATATTATACAAATTCTCATAAAAATTACATATAAAATAGGTTTATTTTGAAAATATTCTTGCCTAAGTCTGTTTTACCTGAAATAAAATATAATCTTAAATAATTCCCAACTTATACTTTCTTGTGCGTAAGGCAACCATTCCACTCATTTTGGCATTATTCATAGGATTGATATCTATCAGTGTCCCGCAAACTGTTTTTGCTGCCGGTGCCATCTCAGAGGGTTTTGCAGTAGGTGAGGCTTTACCTGAATGGATAGGCTACGCAATTGTCGTAGGGCTTGGCATGGTTTTTGCCGTCATCATTACAATAGAGGTAAAAATTGAGGAAAAATACCTTGGCCTTACACAAACATCTGAGATGTTCAACACTGCCGGACGAACAATCAAGACTGGACTTACAGCAGCTGCCATTGTATCTGCATGGACGTGGGCTGCCACGCTACTCCAGTCATCAACAGTGGCGTATCAGTACGGCATTAGCGGTCCTTTTTGGTATGCTGCAGGTGCATCAATTCAGGTTTTACTATTTGGAATTTTAGCTATAGAACTAAAACGCAAGGCGCCAAATGCCCACACATTCCTTGAAATTATTCGAGCAAGATACGGCAATGGTTCCCACAAAGTCTTTCTCGTTTTTGCATTAATGACTAACATGATTGTAACTGCCATGCTCCTACTTGGAGGATCTGCCGTTGTAAACGGCTTGACTGGCATGGACATATCACTTGCTGCATTTTTAATCCCCATTGGCGTTATGATTTACACCCTGGTTGGAGGACTAAAGGCAACTTTTGTTGCAGATTACATGCATACCATAATCATCTTTGTCGTGATTCTCACTTTTGTTGCAGCTGTGTATGTAAACACTGACATTACTGGTGGTATTCAAGGAATGTATGATAAGATAGTAGAGGCAGCAGAGCTACGGCCTGTTGAAGGCAATGCCATGGGTGCATTCTTGACGATGGCCTCAGCTGGCGGACTGATGTTTGGTATTATCAATATTGTAGGCAACTTTGGAACAGTATTTGTAGACCAGGCGTACTGGCAGCGGGCAATTGCCGCACAACCATCATCCACTGTAAAGGGATTCTTGCTTGGCGGTGCATGCTGGTTTGCAATTCCGTTCACCCTTGCCACCACGATGGGACTGACGGCGATAGCGCTTGATGTAGACTTGACACCAGCTCAAGTCCAAATGGGTCTAGTAGTTCCAGCAGCTGCCACTGCATTAATGGGCGAACTGGGTGCAATCCTGGTGCTGACAATGTTATTTATGGCAGTAACCTCTGCCGGATCTGCAGAATTAATTGCGGTATCCTCTCTGATCACTTATGATATTTACCGGACATACAAGAATCCAAATGCCACAGGAAAACAACTGCTCAAAGTCTCTAGGATTACCATTGTGGGCTTTGGACTTGGCATGGGAGGACTGGCAGTGATACTGTTATCAATAGGGCTGAGCTTAGGCTTTGTATACCTGGCAATGGGAATCATTATCGGTTCTGCAGTCATTCCTATTGCGCTTACCATACTCTGGAAAAAGACAAACAGGGTGGCTGCCACCTTGGGGGCGGTACTGGGTCTGCTCATTGCACTGAGTACGTGGGTTATCACTGCATCCTCGTTGCCTGAATACGGCGGTGTAATTGATCTTGCCAGTCTTGGACATAACCAATCCATGCTGTTTGGAAACATCGCCGGAATCCTATCTGGCGGAACTATTGCAATAATTGGCAGTCTTATTGCAAACAAGACATTTGACTGGGAGGAACTCAAAAGCAAGATCACCCTCGTTGAGGTTCAAGCAGATGACGCTCAAACCATGGAAGATGAGGAGACGCTCAAAAAGGCATTCAAATTCAGTCTCAAAGGCGGTGGCATTATGACTCTGGTGCTAATTATTCTGTGGCCTATGCCTCTTATTGCATCCGGATACGTCTTTGACATTAATGCGTACAGTTTCTGGGTTGGAATATCAATAGTATGGGTCAGTGTAGCGTCCTTCTTCATAATCTTCTTGCCCGTAATTGAAGCAAGAAAGGGAATTGCCAAAATATTTTCAGGTGGCACAAAGGCTAAATGACTTTTTGTACCGGCTGTAATGTGACACTTGGATGGAAAAAATTCAACTTTCAAAAGCAATGGCGCGTTGCTGGATATTTTTGCAAATCCTGCATGAAGAAGATAGGCCAAGACTTTGATGATCATGGAAAGATTACCCTGCCTAAAAGAAAATGTGACTCTTGCAAGCAAGAATTCTTTTTCCTGACTACCACGTGGCAGGACAAGCAGCGCCATCGTTGCTGCCAAATTTGCAAAGACCTTGACTTTTCCAAGCAATCCTCTGATCAAGACGTATTGCCTCCCGTTCCTCCACGGGTACCTGCAATGATGGCCATCTTTGCTGCCTTTGGCATCTTGTTGATGATTGTAGGATTTGCATACGTGATGGTGGTAGCCCCCCAGCAGGAATCCAACATATTGCATGTAATTATTGGCAGTTGCATGTCAGGTGCGGGTTTTATGTTGGCCAGAAAGATGGTGAAGGTAAGAAAATTGATTTTGGGAAAAAACTTCCAGAGTCCCAAATCTCTGTGATGAGAAATACTTGTGTTCTGTCAAATCAGCCCACTTTGGCAATAAATTTTAAATGCAATCTTGTTTCACCTTATGCTATGCGAACAAGTGATCCAAAGTATCGAAAATACATGTTTATGCTGATTGGAATATGTGCCGCAGTACTGTTATTGGTAAATATTTAAAATTTGTACTGTATCTTGAAACCCTGTTTTGAAACCATCCGAGTTCAACATGCTAGACAAGTCATTCAGATACTCTGATTTTTTTATATTGAGGGCCTCTCAGCTGACTCGTTCAGGGTAAATGATGCCTGTACATCTAGGAAAGTTCTGAAGGAACTGTGTTTGGAATGGATTTATCCCTCGGAATCAGTTGGAACGTCAGTTACATGTATGGTACCAGGCTGGGGTTCAGATGTAGCTGTACCAACACTGTATGTCCATTCAAATGGGAATGGTAGTGGCGTGTCTCCGGCAGTTGTGGCATCATGTGATACGGTTCCTTCAAATGTTCCATCATCACGGTTTAGCGTTATGCCAGATGGCAGTGCTTCAGGAAGTACGATGCCATATGTTATGCCAGGTGTCGACCCTGCACCAACTATTACACTTGCAAGCGAGGTGGGTATTTGCTGTCCCTCATCGACATCAACAGCGTATGGGCCAGATGTGTCAGGTAGTTCACTTGCTGTTGCAGACACAGTAATTGTGTGCGGTTCAGTGCTAGGATCACTAAAACCACCATCACTTAGCGTAAATGTAAATTCGTTATCACCTATATGCTCTTCTGTAGGAGTCCATGTGAATTGTGTGGCTGGTCCGGCAGTTACATTAAGTACCGCTCCCAGACTGGTAGGGGATAGATCCCATGTCAAAGGATTGCCATCAAGATCCTCACCGGTCACAGTAAATGTAACTGGTTCGTCTACAATAGCTGTGATATCGGCATCCGCTGGGATGGTTATGATTGGGTTTCTGACAGGTATTGTAAATTGTACGTCCCTAGTGACTAGAGTAGTAATTATACCATCAGTCAGTTGGACTGTCATTTCTACCGTTTCACCTTCCTGAGAGCTAACAGGTGTGAATGTGTATTCGCCGTTAGACGGATCAATGCTTGCGCCACTAGTATTGCCCTCAAGTAGACTCCATACCAGTTCCTCATCACCATCATCATGTGTAGCGGTGAAAGGTATTCTTACGAGTTGACCTACAGTGGGCATATCTTCGTAATCTGGTGTGGCATCTATTACCGGTGGTCGGTTGACGTTGGTTACCTCTATGGAACTAGTCTGTTCTATGTCAGCATTTGGGCCGCCCTCATCGTCATCATATGTCCACATGAACGTAAAGTTTTGTGTCAAGATTGCATGAGTTGTCGCATTATGGGATACGGTTCCCGATAATGTTCCATTGGGGTGTAGCGTTATGCCAAGTGGCAGTGTTTCACCGGTTACGAGGGTATATGTTATGACAGATGGCGGAATCTCTACAGGATCATCAATTGCACTTGAGAGCGTGGTGAGCATTGTGTCTCCCTCGTTGACACTAACATTGTATGGCTGGCCCATTTTTGGCGCTATATTAACCTCTATCACGTCAAATTTGATGGTCTCAGTGTCCAATTTCTCTCCAGAATCAGTCAGGGTAAATACAAATCTGACTGTGGATCCACCATGAGTATCATCAGGAGTCCACGAGAATGCGCCATTCTGATGAATCATTGCATTCGTAGTTGCATTGGCCTGTACAGCCCATACGGGATCAGCATCATTGGTGTCAGGATCCGTACCGTTGAGGGTAAATGATACTGTTTGATGCTCTAGAGGTGCTCTGCTGATGTTATCTGAAATGGCATCTATCATTGGGCGCCGGTTCTCGTTAGTTACTGTCAGCGTGCCATTCTGGATAGACGATACTGGGTTGACGCCATCATGATATGTCCATTGGATGGCATAGTCTCGGGTTGGGTTTGAGTAGCTTGCAGTGTTAAATGGGAACGTGGCTGAAAATACCCCTGTTCTTGGATCCAGAGAGGTTCTGATGTCGTCAGGTAGGTCAGTGCCGCTTTGTATGATTGCGTATGTGATGGTACCATTTGCCGGAATCTCAAAGGGGTCACTGACTGCATTTGAGAGGGGTGGGATCCTGCTATTCTCTAATGCTCCTGCATGATAATCCGAAAAGTCAGGCATCTCATTTGTCCGTGTGTATGTTACATTAGATACGACAAAATTAATCTCTTCAGTATCTTTTGCCCCTGCAGGATCAGTAAGGGTGACGTTAAATGAGACTGTGTCTCCATCGTCATACTGGCCACCTGGAATCCACAGGAATGCACCTGTGGCAGGATTGATAATTGCGCCGTCATTGTTTGGAGATATGTTCCATGTTGGAGGATTCTCATCTGTATCGGGATCGGTGTCCAGATCCGTACCGTTGAGGGTAAATGATACTGTTTGGAATTCCTCAGGCGTGAGGTCGATATTTAGAGGTGTATCAATTACAGGGTCTCGGTTGTCGTTGTTTACTCTGAGTGTGCTGTTTTGAACAGATGATGGACCATTGAAATCCGTATACCTCCATTTAATGTCAAAGTCTACGAAACTCGGATCAGAGTCTGTAGTGTTAAATGGGAACATAGCTGAAAAGTTACCCGTTGCCGTATCAAAGGAACCCATTACGGTATCTGGTAGGGCAGGGTCAATTTGTATAATTTCATAACTGGTGGCATTATCTGCTTGAGCTTCAACAGGATCTCGAACTGCTATGGAGAAGGATGGAATCGGCTGCCCCTCAAGTACCGTCTGTGAATATCTGGTAAATTCAGGTGATTCATTATCTGATGTGAGTTCAGTCTTATCTATCCTAAGTGCGATGGTCTCAATGAC
Organism: Candidatus Nitrosopumilus sp.; assembly: GCA_965206745.1. Taxonomy (GTDB): domain Archaea; phylum Thermoproteota; class Nitrososphaeria; order Nitrososphaerales; family Nitrosopumilaceae; genus Nitrosopumilus. Next base: position 767,792 of record OZ242220.1, read on the forward strand.
TGGTTCATCTGCTGCATCAGTTAAAGTGAATGTGAACTTTGTTGTGCTGTTGCCATGCTGATCGCCTGGAATCCACAGGAATGTCCCATTTTCTGGATGAATCGTTGCACCGGTGGGACTAGTGGAATTGTCTGATACGCTCCATGTTGGTAGAGGATCGTTTGTGTCGGGATCAAAACCACTCATGTTAAATGATATTATGTCAAACTCAGAGTATATCCTAGGGATGGTGTCCTGAATTGGATCAATTATTGGTGGCTGGTTCTCATTGTTTACAGTTAGGATGCCCTGCTGTATCTTTGATGTTCCAGTGCCATCTGTAAATGTCCATAGGGACTCGTAGGTTGCAGGATCTTCTTTGGCAGACACTGTATCAAATGGAATGGCGCCTGTAAATGAGCCAGTTGTATGATCCAAGAGTTCTATGATGGATGGGGGCAGGTTGCCGCCTGTAATGTCATAGTTGGATCTGGTGTCTGGTGGTATCTCATCAGGATTTGTAACCACGCTGGACAAAGGAGTAATGGCATTATCTTCGGATAATGTTTGTGTGTATGGGGTAAATGTCGGTAAATTATTTGGGTCTATCTTAATTGCAACAATTTTACTTTCTTGCGCTCTTCCAGAATCAATCAGGGTAAATGTAAATCCTGCCGTCATGTCGCCATGAATATCCTTTGGAGTCCATGAGAATGTTGCTCCTGCCACATCTATCATGATGCCGTCGTACCTGGCCATCTTTCCTACAATTGCTTGTGTAATAACTGGATTCATGATCATTGTATCTGTAGTGATGTTATGTGTTAACCTCCACATTGTAGTATCGCCGTCAAGATCCGAGCCTGTCAGGGTAAATACTGTAGGCTCACTTACATAAAGTGATGCGGGGACTGTGTCGGGAAAGTCATCTATCACCGGGGTTTCGTTGAGAGTACTTTGAATGTAATTGACAAAGAAACTCTTAGTTAACTTGTCGGTGACTACTTTTGAATTAATGGTCTTTTCAGCATTAATGACTATTGAATATTCGCCAAGTCCCGAGTTCTCTGGTACATAATATGTTGTAGCAAAGTGCCCTCTGTTACTGGTTATTTCGTTAAATGAATGAACCGTGTCACCGTCTGCATTTTTTATCTTGCCTGAAATCTTGACATCATTAATTTTCCCATCATTGAAATTGTAATCGTTATTTTTGTTAATTTTAGGATCAAAGATAAGGCCACTTAGAGAAAACTCTTTTTTATATTCCACTGAACGGGGATTCTGAACCACTATTTTTATTTGATCATCTATTATTCTCTTAATTGGACTTGGAACAGGCCTGTCTTTGTTTACTATTTCTTGCCTTAGTTGCTTGCCTGATTTATTCTGGATCTTTTCTGCATTTTGAGCAATTAATTTTTTGATTAACGCACTTTGTTCTTTCTCTTTCTCTTGCTTTTGCAAATCTTTATTGGTAAGTATATCTTCTTGCCTCTTTTGGAATTCCAAAGCTTGCTTTTCCAATCTATCTTGTTTCTCCCTGGCCTTTTCTCCCTTGGCATTCTCAACTGCTAATTCTTGAGAGGCAACTTTTAATTTTTGAGCTTCAAACTCTTGCGCGAAATCCCGAGGTTTGGATTTTTCGGCACTCTGCCCTGTTTTGGCATCTGGGTTGTCTGATTTGAACAATATTCTCTGCTTTTCCCCATCGAGTTTAATTTTAGATATTAAAACATAATTTCCCGTATCCTTCTGTTTTCCTAAAACCAGATTCCTCTTTTCATCAATAATGATAAAATAATTTTCTTTGATCTTTACTTTGGGATTTTCTAAGACTAATTTCTCTGTTTCGCCATCGTTACTGATCGTCAAGTAGGCATCTTTTAATTTATTATCTGCAAAATCAAGATAAATACTTGATTTCTTATTCTTTCCAAGTCCTGAACCTTCTAAACTAAGATCATCTGCATCCAAACTGAAAGCATCTTGAGGTATCATTAGCACAAGAATAAGCGCAAGAACAGGCGCCATCACCAGCAATTTCATATGCGATTTTATTATCTGCGGTTAATATATTATTTGTATACTTTTGAGTATGAGGCCGGCTATTCAAAAAACCAGATACAAAAATATTCCTGATTGTATTGATTCATGCCTGATGGTGCACCGGCTAGCTGACACATTTTTGAACTGATAACTCAATACTAGTCAATAATTTCTACGTAAAGAAGACATGCATTACATCCATTCTCAATCACCGAATTGGTTTGACCAAATCAAGATTGTCGAATCTCAGAGAATGTTCAGGATTAAAAGTAATGGCTGAACATTGCATAAAATCTGCCTTGAAAAATAAGCAAGATGAAATTACTCATCAACACAGAGTTCATCTGCGTTTGTAGAGTTTAAGGTGATATTTTACCTAATTACAAAATATGATGATCCAAACGGACTATTCTCCAATCTATTTTTGTGGCTTCTCAGCAAGTATTCCCTTTGGCCTAAACAACAAAACAATAATTACCACACCACCTAGCAACAAATAATCAAGCCAGATAATATCAAAGGGGAGATAGTCTGCAAACAAGTCATTGTAAAAGATTATCGACTTTCGAATAACAACAAAAATCAGGGTGCCCAGCAAGACCCCCTTGTTGTTTGCCATGCCGCCAACTATGACCATGACCAAAGGCAAAAACGTCCAGTTCAGCCTGTTATACCCAAATGCCACAACCCCCTCAACGTATGAGGCATAAAGCAAACCGCCTATTGCACCGATCATACCTGCAATCATCAGTGTCTTTATCTTGGTGTGTACGATGTTTCTTCCCAGGGATTGCAGTGCAACCTCGTCGTCTCTAGTTGCGCGAAGCAATCGCCCGACAGGGGAGTTTGTAAATTTAGATACGACAAAGTAGATGATTCCTGCAAAGCCTAGCAACACCAAGCTAGATCCCAAGAATCTAAACTCATCGGGCAGAAACGACATAAAGTCAGGAACCCCTACACCTAGAGTACCGCCTACTAATCCCTCATAGTTAATTCCCACAATGCGTATGATCTCGCCGAACGCTAACAAGACTATTGCAAGATAGTCTCCCCGAAGTCTTATTGCAGGGTATGATGATATGATGCCCAATAGCATCCCTACAAATATGGCAATCAGTACAGTTACTGCAAAAACCAAAACTGACAACTCTGGATGTGTCTGTATGTGTGAGTTTATCTGGGATATCACATCTATATTATCATGTATCGGGTCTCCCTCAATTCCCAGGATATAGCCATAGAGGCGAATGGGAATGATTCCCATCACGAATGCCCCTGCCCCCACAACTAACACTTTGCCAAAGTTGGGAATACCTGCAAAGCCAAACTCGAGATTCAGGCTGAGATTAATTATCAGATATATTGAAAAAATTGCAATCAGATCTGTAAAAAATATAATTTCAGAGCCTATCATTTTTGTCTCATCCTTTTTATTACATGTGATATTCCCTTGGGCGATATCAATAGTGTAGCTATGATAAAGATGAACGGTATGATTGGCCTATACGGTACAATCCAGTATCCAAAGATAGATGCCAGTCTTTCAGTGCCAATAATCTCACTAAATCCGATAACTATGCCTCCAAGTACAGCACCATAAATGCTCGAGAAACCTCCCACGATACTTCCTGCAAAAACACTTGGAAGCATTATGGCTGAAAGGCTTGGATCTCCCTGGAACCACAAAGACATCAACACGCCTGCCAGTCCGCCCAAGCCTCCGCTTAGAAACCACGACACACAAAATATCTTAGTCGTGTTGATTCCAAAACTAGATGCAAGATCGGTGTTTTCGATGCTTGCCCTCATCGATATTCCAAATTTTGTCTTGTACAGTAAATAATACAGACCAATAACCAGAGCTGTTATGGTTATCATTGATACTATTAGTACCAGTGGCACGTCGTATACCAGTATGTCGTAACTCCTTAATGTAAAATCCCTGGAGCTTATCCGAAATGTATGGTGTATAGAGTCTGCGATAATATTGAGAATGCCTATCATAAAGATGTCAAATGCCAAAGTAGCAAGGATTAGTGACAGGTAAGATGATTTTCTCTTCTTTAAAACCCTGATTATGCCATAGTACAAAAACAATGAGGTTGCACCAGATACTGCAAATGCTAACGGTATCGCGACATAGGGGTTTGTCTCAAATATCTTTGTTGTAATCAGTGCCATGTACATTCCAAGTATTGCAAATGAGGTATGGGCAAAATTTGGGACGTTTGTTATTTTGTATGTCAGAGTCAATCCCACGCACAGGACAACTAGTACGCAGGAATACACGATGGCGTCGACTAGGAGTATCATTTTACATCAATTCCCAAATAATTTGATGCAAGATCGGGATCAGACAACAGTTTTTGCGGCGTTCCGTTGTATGCCACCTTGCCGTTTGTAAATAAATAACACGCATCGCAGATACTCAGGGCGTTTTTTATGTTCTGTTCTACTAGAATGACACAGTTGTCCATTTTTTTTTGTATCTCCTTGATTTTATCCAAAACCATCTCTGCATTTTTTGGCGAAAGATTTGCAGTTGGTTCATCAAAGAGCATCACGTCTGGGCGTTTTGATATTGTCATTGCCATTGCCAATAACTGTCGCTGTCCTCCGCTAAGCTGCCTTGCATCCAAATTCAGAATGTCCCTTAGCGTCGGGAAAAAATCAAAGACATATTCAAGATCAGGCGAGTTGGGAAGATTCCCGATTACCAAATTCTCATAGACGCTAAGATCTGCAAACACGTTATTGTTCTGTGCCATATATGTGACTCCCAATGACTGCATCTTGAATGTTGGAATGTCTGTGATTTCCTGCCGATGTAAATATATCGATCCTGAGAAAATATCACACAACCCATAGATTGATTTTAGCAGCGTGCTTTTGCCTGAGCCATTAGATCCTACAATCACTATGATGTTGTTATCTGCACTGAAACTGACGTCGTGTAATATCTGTTTTTTGTCATACCCACTGCATAAATTTTTTACATCGATTGTCATTATGGTCACCTGAGATATGATGAGATTACTTTCTCATCGGCGAGTATCTTGTCAGGCGCGTCTTGTGCGATCAGTTCCCCATTGTCCATAACAAAAGCATGGTGGGAGTATTCTAGTGCAATATCTAGTCTGTGTTCTACAATCAAAAACGTGGTCTTGTTTGTCTTATTGATATCGCAAATTTTTTTGAAAATCTCATGGGCAAGTTTTGGGGCTATTCCTGCTATTGGCTCATCAAGTAAAACGATTTTGGAGTCGCTCATCAATGTTTTTGCAAGCTCCAGCAATTTTATCTGTCCGCCGCTAAGATCATATGCCAGGTTGGAGGATAACTGTTCAAGTCCCAGCACTCTGAGGATGTCTAATGCCGTCTCCCTTATCTGTTCTTCTTGCTTCTCCCATCTTTTTTGTAGCAATGCAAGACGAAATGATTCGCCAACACAATATCTGGCCATCAGCAGGTTCTCTAGGGCAGACAGGTTGGAGAATAATCTAGGCGTCTGAAACGTCCTGATGATGCCCAGATTAAATATCTCATCAGGGCGTTTTTTTGAGATATCCCTGCCATCTAAGAGGATTTGACCCTCATCTATCCTGAGCAGTCCTGAGAGTGCATTGATAGTTGTAGTTTTGCCTGAACCGTTGGAACCCATGAGCAAATTTATCTGTCCTTCTTTGATATTCAGAGACAGGTTATTTACTGCAGTGTTGCCGCCATATTGCTTTGTTATATTGTGTAGTTCAAGTATGCTCAATTGAAAATCAAACTGTTTGAGGCTGCATCGTATTTGCCTGACAATGTCCACACGCCCTCAGATACTATCCATAACTCATAGTCACTCTTGTCCAAATCTCCATATTCGTTTAATACTATGTTGCCGATGGCACCTACATGGTTTGAGGCTATCTCAGGCAGCCGCTCTTTGATTAAATTTGCGTCTAAGGATTGTAGATCAAGTATTGTCAATCCCAAGAGCCATACTGAATCATAAGAAGAGTAGGCATAATTGTTAGGCGAGGATCCTGTCTCTATGATAAAATGATCATGTACTTTTTGATATATGTCGTTTTTGGATGCTGAGAACTGTGGTGCAATCAAACCCACACTTTCAACAAACTCTGATGATATCCTATCATCTGTGATCTTGTCATCATTAGCTGATGCATCTGAACCAATCCATAATATGTTGTGTAAATTATCATAAGAGTCTGCAGAGTTTAACAGGTGTACTGACTCGTCAAAAGAATACATGACAATTGCGATCTCATCGACTGTATAGTCATTCAGATAAAAATCTACACGATCAGATATCAATTTGACCTCTGTGGAAAACACGGTGATCTCAGGAGAATACCTGATACCCTCATCTATTATTCCACCTATGCTCTCAAAAGATAACTTTGATGATTCAAACAGGCCATCGCCCCAAACATCAGCACGATAAATGGGGATTGCAACTTTGATGTCATTGTATGATAATAGCTCTGCTAGCACCACTCCCTGTTTGGTGTCATCAGGAACTAGACGGAAGATGTTGTCCTCTATTGCAAGCTTGGGGGATGTGGATGACGGACTGATTAATAGCATCCCGTTAGAGTCTGCATATGATTTTACGTTCCTCAACTCACTGCTTGACTGTGTTCCCAAAACCAGCTTTATCCCCTTTGAATTTACTGACTGGAGTTTTTCCAATGCCACGATGGGATCTGTCTGTGTATCCTCTACAACCAGATTCATACGCCATGGGGCATCTATTGACTCTAGATAATCATTAAAATCAGATTTTGCAAACTGGATTGCAATGTTGCTGTCTTGGCCATGGCTTGCAATGTCCCCTGTTGCCGGAAGCAACACGCCTATGTTGACGGTTTCTGGGAGTGCCTGTATTTGGCTTGTATTATCGGACTGATCCTGTGATGGGTCTGACATACTAGATACGGAGTAGGATATTGCAGATATTATTATTGCTACAGAAATTATGACAATTATGGCTTTGGTTTTCATTTACAATAAGTGCAAAAATGTGTTATATAATATGTTCTAAAAAGGGTACCGTATAAGATGCTGGCCTGTGTCCCTGTCACATCATTTATTGATCGCAAATTTGGAGGCAACCTCTACGTGGCCTGTTATCCAATTTTACAATCCTCAAGCAATCCTGAAACTCGCTCTGGTATTGATAAAAGCACTTTTGATCAGCTCCAAAACGCCTTTTCCATCATGATTCTCATTTTGATCTTTAAGAACCAGACGAATGCTTTAATTTGGTTCTAGGAGATTGTGATTCTAGTGAATTTTACAAATATTGATTTTGATCAATTGTTTTCGATGGGTGATGACTCAAACCCTCTCATAATGCTAATCTGGATTCTTCCAATAATTCTTTTTGTGTTTTATGGACAACAGATCCAGCTATTTGTCACTTCTCGAGAAATCAAAAAAGAAATTAAAAAATTGAATGGTTTTAGAGATGAATCCAGAACCGAACTAATTGCTTATGTAAAAAATAATCTTAAAGCAAAAAATGATCCTATAAAAAAAATTGATAGGTTCATAGACTATTTCACGATAATGCCTGTGGATATGGATCCTAACGGAATTGTTGAGAAAGTGCGCCACACTGTAAGGTCTAGGGAAGACTATACGCGCGAGCATGTAAAGGCCCTCTCTCCTGAAATGACTGACATTGAGTTATCCAAAGTCCAAACTCTGCTTGAAATTGCTTCTTCTTTGCAAATGATTTACAAGATAGTCAACCACATGTTCCTCACTGCCAAGAAACAAAACAACTATCCTCTAATTTTGCCACTGCAAATGATTCTTCCTTTTGTAATGGAGCAGGCAGAAGCGATGAGGGAGGCGATTCCTGCATTTAGAACATGTCAACCCGTTGGTGATGGCATTGGTCCTATGGTTGTCGGAAAAATGATGTTAAACCATCAAAAAGAGACAATTGCCTTTCAAACATCTCTTGCAAAAATTGACTTTGAAGACAGGAAGATATTTCTTTTAAAAGCTGAAGGTCCGGGCTCAACTGTGGGGAGGCCTGCTGACGGATTGGAAAGAATTGTCTCTGAAAATAAAATCGATGTAATAATGATGGTTGATGCTGCGCTGAAGATGGAGGGTGAGGATTCGGCATCAATTGCTCAGGGTTTTGGTGCTGCTATCGGCGGTATTGGCACTGAAAGATTTCAAATTGAAGCGATTGCCACTGTCAAAAATATCCCGATATTCTCCATTGTTGTAAAGCAATCTGTCAAGGAGGCGATAACTTTGATGACTAAAGACATTGCTGATACTGCAGATGATGTTCATACACAAGTCAATGAAATGATTCGTGAAAATTCTGTGCCTGGACAGTCTATAGTGATTATTGGGGTCGGCAATACTTCTGGAGTTTCACAATGATCTTCTCAAAGAAAAAAATCACCGCCGAGTATACTGTAGAGCAGTGTACAAAATGTGGTACTTTGATGAAAAGAAAATTCTGTGATGGAGATATTTTATTTTCTGAACTCTCCAAATGTAACTCATGTGATGGGCTAACCCGAATTGAGAAGATATTTGGCGAAACCATGGAGCACTAGCTCCAAAATCAGTCTGTCCTATATTTCAAGTTACAGGAGGGACAAAACCATGAAGCCGTCTCTCCCTGCTCCTTAAACATAAATCCACCGCATTTGGGACACGGGCTTACTTCTTCACTCATAAATTCTCATTGCTTTGCCCTTATCTTGCTATGGTCGTTACAGTAACTCCGTTTTCGTTGGGAATGAAGGTGTGTTCTGCCTGTGCGACCCTTTGCTCGTTAACTTCGATCAGCACTGGATATGCTTGAACGGCTTTTTTCTTTACCAGAAAATCTAACAGTTCCCTTGCTTGCTTCTCTTCCCATTCTTTTGTAATCCACCGTAATGCAAATGGCAACATGTTGCAGTTGTCCCATATGAAATCCAGCAATCTGTCTGCCTCCTCGTTCTTTGTCTTCTTTCGTGAATTTATCGCAAAAATATTTTTTATGTTTCCATTTCTGACAAATCCTCCTCCCTGTTCCGTAGTTACAAATGGCTCACACGCATAGGCTGAATTTTCTGAGAGTGAAAATCCGCCAATCGACCAAATGTTTGGAATTGACTTTCCTGCGTGAATTGTATATTGATCCAGTGAATGACCGCTGAGATTTGCAATCGGTTTGAATCCCTTCTTTTTAATGGTCTTCTCAATGGTTCTTCCGATGTCACTTGCTTTGACATCTGTTTTTATCATGGACATTGCATTTCCTAAAGCTTCCTCTGCAGCTTGAACCAACCCATCAAACTGGGCATCATAACATACAGTCACAGCTGTATCTGCAATGTACCCGTCAATCTGTGCACCAAGATCAATTTTTACCAAATCTGTATCTTTGATTGTGATGGGATCATTTGGCTCTGCAGTATAGTGGGCTGCAATCTCATTAATGCTGGCATTGACTGGAAATGCGCACTTTGCTCCCCTTTTCTTGATCTCCTCTTCCACCTCTTCACAAATATCAAATACTGTTCTGCCTACCCAGTTTTTTACTCGTACCATCTCTCTTACTTCAGCTGCAATTTTGCCTGCCTTGACGTACTGTTCTGTCTGCACGATTTCGATCCTGATTTTACCTTTAAAATCATTACCTGTGAAGCTTAAATTGGGCAGTTCTTTGGATTTATTGGGATTGTGGTCTAGCTTGGTATGATTCTGCGTTTGGGACGCAGAGGTCGGGAATTCAAATTTCCCCAATCCCACCATATCATCTTATTATCGAATTAAACCATACTCTATTGCCGAGCAATGATGAAGAGTTAGAGTAATGATTTTAAGGTGATTAAAACCAATTGGACCTGAGCTACGGCATGTTTTTAAGAATTGTCTGTTTTCTTGGTTTATTGAAATTTGAGAGGCGTGATATTATCCTGATCGTGGGTATTTTCCTAATTGTCCTTGGAATCACCCAATACGTTCCTTTCTATTACTCTGTTCTGATTGGAGTTGCATTTTATTTTGGAATCAAACTCTATGTTGAAAAAAGTCGTAAATCCATTGAAAACACCATCGGAGGCGGAATCTGTATGGAATGCGGCTCAACAGTCATTGATAAAAAATGCCCAAAATGTGACTGTTCATAAGAATAATTCCTTCGTATGCCTTAATACTGAAAAATCGAGTCAATTATTGATGGTTTTAAGATATTTGACTTTAACAATTAGCTCAACTTTTCCTCAATCTCCTTCTAAAATCTGTCTTTTGGTCAATCAAAATAGGAGTCAATGATGAATCGTAATCTACTACTGGCATTTACAATGTTGCTCTTTGCAGGAATTCTGGCTCCTGCGTATGCACAAACTACTCACAGTGTAGTAATCAACGAGGTTGACATCAACCCTCCTGGTGATGATTCTGCATCTATTGCCGAATGGGTTGAACTGTACAATCCAACCGATTCTAATGTTGATATAAGTGGGTGGAAGATCGCATCAACGACTATTCTTAAAAAAACACTGACCATTCCAGTTGGAACTATCATTGCACCTGAGCAGCTTTTAACATACTCTTATCAAACTGTCTGGTTTACTGACGCAAATGAATCCGTGGAGCTTTGGGATGCTAATAATATCCTGATTGATAAAACTCCGCCTATCACAGATATCAAAAATGATTTTACTACTTGGCAACGACTCTACGATGGATATGATTCTGACAGTGAGGATGATTGGAAATTCGTGACTGCCACCATTGGTTCATCAAATGGAAAATTAATACAGACAGCGATCGATGAGGAAATCACTGTAACTGTTTCTTCTACAAAACCTTCCTATGTTTTTGGCGAAGTTGCAACAATTGAAGGGCGTGTCTCCGAAGAGATTCCCACCGTCCGACCTTACTTTACTCCTATACAAATTTTGATAACCATATCTGGCCCTAATCTTGACACGACAATTCCTCTGTATCCTGATTTAAATTTGAGCTATCGTACAACTCTTAACCTGAATAAGGTACTCGGAATTGCTGAAGGCGTTTATAATATAACTGTACGTTATGGAGATGCTACTGCACAAACTAGTTTTTCAGTGGGATCTGAAATTTTTGAACAAGTAATCAAAGTAGAACAACCAATAAGAATTACCTCTGACAAACCACAATATATCCCGGGACAAATAGTTTCAATAACTGGATTTGCTACTGAGATAATCCCATTTGTGGGAATGAAGTTCACAGTTACTGATTCTGAGGATAATTTAGTTACAAATGGCAATCTTTACCCGACTGATGGCCAATTCAAAACTAGTTTTTACATTAGCAATATTGATCCTACCTATGGAACTTACAATATTCTTGCTGAATATTCTGATAAATCCGCCTCGGCCAGTTTTAAAGTTGTAGAGGATACAAAAGAAGATGTCCCAATCTCTCTTTGGACTGACAAAGTAGCCTACAGCGTTGGCGATGAGGTCAAAATTACTGGCAGATTAAATGAAGTTTGGACCAGTACTTTGGATTTGGAGATATTGCAGACCAAGCAATCTGCCCTAGGCTTGTCTTCCGGCGTCAGTGATGCAGGATTTAAAATTCTCGATGGAGTACGGATTACCGGTGATGGTTTTTTCAGTTATGATTTTATAATTCCAAACCATACAAACCGACTTGGCGATTATAAAATCAATATCTCTAAAGATATTGGCTCTGCTAGCGTGATTATTCATGCAGTTGAAGATCCTGACGATTTTGCTCTCTCCGATGATCCGCTTACGCTCTTCTCTGATAAGAAAACCTATGAGATTGGTGAGACGTTGGTTCTAAATGGATTTATCAAAGATCCTTTTGTAAACTCTAGTTATAAAACCGGTTCTGTAGTCAACATTGATATCTTGCATGAAGATGGCACTCCGCTAAAAATCGTTGCATTGTCTGCTCAAAACAATGCTAATGATGGAGAATCTTTTAACTATGACTTTACTGCAGTACCTGAATCGTCTGGCAATTACATGATTGAAATTGATCTGTATACGAATATTTTTTCCACGGGAAATTATATAATAAAATCACAGTATTTGGGTCACATTGTAAGGGAGACCTTCACAATTACTGACCCGCTTGATTTGACTGACGGTGCTGTTATTTCACTTGACAAAGAAGTTTACGGCTTGGGTGAAACCGTGCATCTTACTGGCATTGTTCCGCCAACTGCTGTTCGGAGTGTTGACATATCCATAACCAAACCTGATGGCACTGTAACAACATCTGGCACCTCTATTGATGATCAGCGGTTCTCGTGGTCATGGACTACTCCCCTAACTGAATCATTCCAGTACTCCAACCCTGATTCAGCTGAAAGATCTGTATCGAAATCCAATTTTGGAATATACAAAATGTCTGTATCCATAGACAGTCTCACAGAAAATATCTTCTTCAAAGTGTCTGAAGATCCTGAAAATGATTCCATATCCACCAATCCTTTGTTTGTCTCAACTGAAAAATCCTTGTACAAAGTAGGTGAAAAGTTAAAGGTGATTGGAAACGTCATTGAACCTAAACAAGATGGCGATGATTTTGTACAAGCTCCTCCACGCGTAACAATTAAGGTGCTTGATGGATCTTTTCCATACAAACTAATCCACGAGTCCACCGTTTATCCTGCCACGGGTGGTAAATTCTCTAGTTCATTTGAACTGCCTGTAACGGTATTCAGTGAAGGGCCTTATACTGTCAAAGCATCATATCTTGGCATTACAGATCGTGCCTCATTTAGTGTGGCAAATGATTTTAATTTTGGCCTTGATGAGGACATTGCTCTTTTAGTATCCACTGACAAATCCGAATATCATCCTGGCGATGTGGTGACAATTAGCGGAAAACCAAACAAGCTAATCTATCTTGAGAAATTTGACATAAGCGTTGGCAAGGCAACTGATTCGGATATCACTTGTGGCTCATTTATCTGCGGGGATCATGTAGGCCCTGTTATGGTCATCCATCCGAGTTCCTCTGGCGCTTTTACACACGAATTTACCATTCCTGATTTGGCATCTGCAGTAGGAACATACAAAGTCACAGTTGATGCAAATTTTGAGAAAAAATCAATTCAATTCACTGTGATTGACAAACCACAAAATTCTAAACAAAATACCATAATTGAAAAAGTAAACCGAATTTCTGAAAAGACCATCTCTGTTCTGACTGAGACGAAAACTATTGATGGCGTGACTATCTCGCCTAGGGTGCTTACTGGATCTTTGGTTACTCCTAGCAAGGGTGATGAATCAAGTGTCGATCTCAGAGTTTCATCTGTAACTGGAATCTGCATTATTGGTCCTGATGCTGATTGCTTGGTCCGAGAATCCACTCGAAAGCAAGGCTTCATCTACGACGTTGTTGATGTTGACGGGACCAGTCTCTATGTGCGATATAGTGGGCCAGATGTGAGGTTGGAAAAATTCAGCATATTGCCTGAATCCCCTGTCGCATTCTTGTCTGATACAACCTGGAATGTGGAAGTTGTCAAAGATGATCAGGTCTCAAGATTTTACTATAAAGTGACATACAAGACACTAGAGTAAATTCAAAATACTCCGAGTATCCTTTGGTCGTTGGGATGAAATTACAGATTTTGATGTTTTATCAAGATGATCCAAAAAAATGCACTGCTGCCAAAATGATAAAGTTCGGTCTTGCTAAAGACATCAAAAAAATCGGTTCTAAAGGGATGGTGCTTGACCCGTTCTCGGAGAAAACATTGCTTCCAAAGGATGAGTATACAATTCACTCCATTGTTGGGATTGACTGCTCTTGGAATCTTGCAGATCAGGCATTTTCTAAAAATTTTGCCGGCCTCAAAAGAAAACTTCCTCCATTGCTTGCAGGTAATCCCGTAAATTATTCAAAATTAGGCAAATTGACAACTGTTGAGGCCATGGCCGCATCTCTATTCATTCTGGGCTCTAAAGAGCAAGCTTTGGAATTGCTTGACAAATTCAAATGGGGCCACACGTTCTATGAACTTAATCAAAATCTCCTCGAAGAGTACTCAAAGATTGATGATGAATCTCAGATAGAATTAATCGTAAAAGACTATGGCCTGGACTGACTTCTTTTCTTTAGGTATATTCCAATTCCGATGATTGCAACTATTGGTATTATCCATAGCCTATAATCTGCCTGATTCTCAGAAGATTCTGCTCCTTTGTTGCCTGCTACTGGCAAGTCTGTCTTGCCCTCTGTTACGATGTAATCTGTTTGATAAAAGTCCGGCTTTAGGACCGACTCTGACATTGCAAATATTTTGATGTTGTTTGCCCCTATGCCTAAATTCTCAGAATCCTCTGAAGATATTGTGATGATCGCTTTGCCATCCTCAACATTCTGTGTGTTTGAAATGATATTTTTGCCTTGATTGTCTGCCAAAAAATATAGTATCGAATCTGAATTCTTCGTTTCAACGACTATGACACTCTCTTTGCCTCTCTGTATTGATTTTTTGATATCTATCTTTTCAATTGATGGGAATTTGGTATTTTCAAATTTAGACCACTCTCCTCTCTTAAATGGGTAAGAGTCGTCATCAAACGCAGATACTTTGATGGTTCTTGATTCTGGCGAATATGATTCTAAATAAAACGGCCCGTTGCTTATCACTGCATGCTGTTTGTTCTCAATCCAGTCAATTGAGGACTGATATCGCTTTTGATAATACTCCGAATCCGTATTGTCCTCTTTTAATGATTCGGGAATGTACTTTGCCTCTTTAAACTCTTTTAAATAATCCCTTACTGTGTTTGCATCATTTGGGATGATGAGTGACAGCCAGTTTACGTTTTTACTTGTAGCGCCAGATCTTGAAAAAGACACCTTTCCATCTATTACTGCCCTTCCCATCGCCTCTGTGATCTCCCATGGCATGGTGTTCCACAGTACTGCCCATTCTGCTATCTCGCCTTGATCAAAATGCCAATAATCCACATACACCTCAACTGTATCTTCGTCAATTTGGTGCACTCCCTTGATCGTCTGTATGCTTTGGGAAACCCTTGGGGTAAATTCCGTATCAAATGTTTTGTCATTTTCATCTGTTTGAGTTCCCCACTCTATGGCGAAATACAGCGAATGCAAGAGATCATTCATATCCATTCTTTGGCCATTATGCCAATTACTGAATTTAAAATCAAATGTTACCTTGCTAGTTGCCTGTGAACTTGTGCCATTTTCCCACCTTTGTAATGTTGGATTCCAAATTTTTGCATCTTCATGGATGTCTATCTTGTTATTTGGACCATCTGTCTCCACCTTCCATGTTGCTCTTACTGGAAATGTCTCACCTGTGAACGGGTGTTTGAACGTTGCAGGATCTGAAACTATTTCCCAAATGTGCCTGCTATAGCTGTCTGTAAACCCCATGATCGGGTTCCATGCCCCTTGGTAGATCTGCTTGACCCCTATTACCAGTTCATCGTTGTTGCTTTTTGCGTTGATTGGTGTAAATCTGCTTGGAATTCCTGCGCCAAAATCATTTACGACACCGCTGATCTTCTCATTTACTACATACTGATCTATTTTGCTTGCTAAAAAAATCCTCACTGATTCATCAATCCCTTCAATTACTGCCTGTTGGATTAATTCAGTTCTCTGCTGTGATGTCTCAAAGTCCCCCGTGTATATTTTTTGAGTCAGGGAATCTAGTTTGTCGTTTTCATAATTCCAGTATGACGGATCATTGAATCCTGGCATGTATGAATACCACGGGGAATACATTTGGCCTAATCCCACCGAATCATATTTTACAAATGCTGAACGACCCCATCCTTCCGTGTACAAGTTCCATTTTACATCTGAAGGGTCTGATCCATAAATTATCACAAATGCCTTATTCAAGTCACCGAATTCTTTCTTGACTGCAAAACCCGTTCTTTCTAACTCCACAGACAATATCTCGCCGATAGATTTTCTAACCGGATCATCACTTCTGATAAAAATTATAATTTCAACTGGTTTTTCATTTATTTGCCATCTATCATTAATTTTGACTGCACCTTTTTCTTCTAGTGCCTTTGAAATGATCTCATTTGCAAGCACAGGGTTGTATCTGAAATTGTACGTCTCTAACTGCTCTACAACCGTGAGATATTCTGGTTCTGATGGCCCATAGTATGAAATAATTGGAGATCCGTATCCCCCCATTAGCTCATTTACGATTAACTTTCTGTCTACCAAATAATTCAAAGCAAATCTGATATCTTTGTTGGAGAAGGGGTTGAACTTTTCTGTCTCTGCTGGATTTACCAGAATGCTGTAGGTCCCACCTGTGGAGTCAAAGACCTGCAGCCCTTCTCTATCCTGTTTACTTTTTAATCTGTCTGGAGGTATTGTGTAATAGTATATGTCAAGATTGCCGTTTTTCACCTCTTCTAATGCTGTGTTTTCATCGAGATATTGGATGAATTTTACTGAATCAAAAAACGTATTTTTTTCTGCAAATGATTCATCATACAGTATTGATGCACCTAAAACAGCTAGTATGGCAACTAGCATCCCTCTCATACTCATTACTTTAGAGTCATCTACTAAAACCTATATTATAATGCCCTGGCCTTTACATCTCATAAAACCTATATTTTAATCACGGATCACAAATTACAATTGAAAATTCATCCTAAAATGGTAATTGGGTTGCAGGGAATAATCCCAGGCGGTGTGTCTGTTGAGGATTTTTCTGCCGTCACCAAGATGAGCCCTGTTGATTCACAAATAATTTTGGAAGAATTTGTTAAAAACAATGTTGGCTCAAAGGAGGGGGACTCGTATTACTTTGAGGATGGTGACAAGTTAAAGGTTGCAGTATCTTTACTTGAAAAAGGCCAGCCTATAGATGAAATCTCAATTGCGTTGGAATGGCGAGATTTTGAGGGTCTGACTGCAGAAATTTTGTCTGAAAAGAATTTTGCTGTAATCAAAAACATGATGCTGAAAAAACCCAGAATGGAGATTGATGTAGTTGGGATTAGATTGGGCATTGCAATATTGATTGACTGTAAACATTGGAAACGATACAGCTCATCGGCCTTATCAACTGCTGTAAAAAAACAAATAGAGAGGGTGAAACAATACGTGACAAAAACCCCTGGCGCAATTGCCGTGCCTGTCATTGTAACACTGTATCAGGACAAAATTGATTTTATTGATAACGTTCCAATAGTTCCAATCTTTCAATTTGATTCATTCATTGATGAATTTTATGGCAACCTTGATCAGATGAATGTCATAGGAAAAGACTAGTCACAAAAAACACCACTCCTCCTATCACGAATCCTTTGGTGATTTTTAATGAATTATCAAGTGCTTTGGAATAGTCTTCATAGATGCCTTGACCCATCACTTTTATGCTTGTCTCATTTTCTAAAATTTCGAACTTGGCTGCAGTTATGTTGCCTTCTGCCGTTTTTGCAATTGTAAAGAACCATTTTGCAAGTTTCTCTGCGCTTGTGATTAATCCTAGTTGGTAGTATCCGTTTCTATTTCTGGCTTTAACTGGTGCATAGTGTGTGTCAGACGTACAAATTTCTAATAGCTGATAGTCTCTTTTTGCAAAGATGCTTATGATTTTCTCTCTTACTCCGTTCTCCATGTTGTTTGCGTCTGCCCATCCCAGAAAGTATTTTTTCCCATTAATTTTGAGACAAATGATTCCTAATCCCCCCATGCCTAAATCCTCGGTCCACACATCCATCTCGTCTGTATTGGCATACCCTAACTCGATTGGAAAGCTCTCTTTTGAAATTAATGTGTCCAGACAAGATTTTGCTGCCTTTAGCATGTCTTCTCCGTCCTCATTTGAAATCTCTTCTCCCATGGCATTATGGCAGTCGACAATCATTATCTGTGAATAGTTTCTATTGTTTGCGTACTGTTGAATCTCTGTTTTCATATAGCTTGGAATGTCTTCCATGCCGTGTGGCGACAGAGACAAAAACAGTAGTGGATTATTCCCAAAAAGCAGCCCTGTGACCCTGGATTTATTTATTTGAACGGTTACTGGCTCTGTACATTTCACCCCTTCTTCCTTGACTTTGCTATTTTCTAAATTTTTTAAATATTTTTCAACCTCGTTTCTTGATGGGAGATTCAAAGCGTGATTTGATATGCTGTGCATGACCATTGCAGAGGATGACAAGTTCTTGTAAATTAGGTATGGTATGTTGCTCCCCCCCACTGGATGATATGGTCCTGGGTGGATTTCTGGCAACACCATTCTGAATTCTTTATCTCCACCATGCGTAGAGAATTTAATTTGCGATGTGGACACTTTGGTTTCGTTTGAGCGCTGCTCCATCAATTCCTCTGCATCATCAAAGTCATTTCCCTGGGATGCTAGATATGCCTGGATTGTTTTATGGGTGCTCTTCATTGCCGGCCTTCCTGCTCTATCTGTAAAAATTGACCACACACTTGCAATAATCATAAACGATATTCCATATCCTAACCCAATTGGTTCAGTAAGTATTGAAATCCATAAATCTTGTGGAATTAGTACAAGATACATTGCCACTGGCTGGATTAAACAGATGGCCCAAGCTTTTTTGAGACTTGTCCCGAGTGTGGTGGTGTAAATGCCTATTCTAAAACTGGCAAAAAGCAATAATCCAAATGTTATGAAAAATGGCTCCATGTTTTTTGATAAAACTACGCTTGAGAGAATTCCCATCAGTAGTGTGACTGTCCAGAGCATGTTTGCAAAAAGTGAAGAATGAAGAGATTTTGAATATTCTTTTTTCTTTGTAAACCTGGTATCTAGCAATTGTAAAAGAGCTAAAACTCCCAAGACCAGAGGCAATCTATACCAATTTTGCTCAAATCCCAATCCTGCCAAATATCCAAAATATGTTGCAAGAACCGTAACTGATGCTACGACCATTGAAACAATCAATGAAAAATAATGTGATCCTGGATTGATTAGAGTAAGGGAAAACCTATTGTGTATGTTTGAAACGTCGTCTGGATCTTTTTGCATTATTTATTCACGGAGCTAGATAGTGATCGATTACCCATGAGATTACGATTAAACTAATTGGGATTGATACTACGATTCTTGGATCCAATTTGAATCCCTTTGTCTCATCCTCAAAGAATCTCATGAGACCTCCACTTGATGCTGGAAGTGGTGCTGATTTCTTATCTGCCATTACAATTCGTCATCATAGATTTTAACATAAAAACTTTATTCATAAAGCCAAATTTGGCCTTAAATTGTATTTTTTCTTGAAAATCCTATGTTATAGTGCCTCTTGCCTTTCACTATGTTGTATGCGTGTTCTGATGAAACCCATTGTGGTTCCTTGTCTGAGTAATTTAGGGCTCTCTGGCCATTTTCATCGTATCTTTTTCATCTTCTTCCTTGTCTCTAATAATGAATTGATCGTTTTTAGGATATCTTGTTGTTTTTGATGATCTTTTTCTTGCTCTAATTCACTTGATAGTGCCTCTAGTTTCCTCCTCAGTACCTCCTCTACTGTGAATGTCTCATTTGGTTGGTTTTCTATTGGAATCTCCTTTTTTTCTGGCTGTCTGCCGCAATTGATACACAAGGCCTTCCCTTCTTTGATGACTCTGACTCCTTTACAATACGGGCAAGGCTCACTAAGCAATGTGGCTCCTTGAAGAAGCATTTCTGCGGCCTTTTTTGTCAGTTCTTCTGTCACTGATTTCCTTTGATCCTCTCTCTAAAAAATCCGTTTGTTTTTGACAGAATCCACAAATAAGTGACCTTTTGAATCAGAATGGAATTCCGTATTTTCAGCATATGTGCCACACATTTTAACGGCATTGAGATCTAGTAATTCTTAATCCCCGTGGGATCCACTTTGTACTGATTACATCGTAATCCCAAAGTATTCTCTACTTGGGAAAATAGTTGAAAAATTAAGTCTGGAATAATGATCTCATCTTTTTATTTAGATGGACATTAAGGCAATTTATCAGATGGAACATAGTACGCCTTACCATTCTCATCAACCTGTTTACAAATAATGTATGATTCCTAGCATTATAATTCTCAACATCGATTACAATATCAAATACCACATCAGATAGCCAATCTAAATGAATACCGCCACGCCCGTCAAGACAATAATGCGGTTGATAAAAATATAATAAAACAAGTAGTGATGTAATAATAACACTAGATATAATCAAAGCATAAAATATCTTTTTCAATATTTTTGTAATTTATCTTTTATCTTCAAGTTTAATTTCCTGCCATACTTTTAAATTTTGGATCTGGTATTTTCCAAACCTTCGTACACTTCAATATGTGGAATCTGATAAATATGATTCCTCCAAAA
The DNA here is from genome assembly GCA_965206745.1 of Candidatus Nitrosopumilus sp. Classification (GTDB taxonomy): domain Archaea; phylum Thermoproteota; class Nitrososphaeria; order Nitrososphaerales; family Nitrosopumilaceae; genus Nitrosopumilus. The sequence goes on from OZ242220.1 coordinate 788,188, forward strand.
TGTCCGGTTTGAATTATAGTTGGGGAATATGACTATTCTTTCAAGTATGTCCGGTGAACCATTTAATTTAAAAAACAAACCCGATATGCCTCAAATGGATACATTACACGCAGGAATAAAATAAGATGAAGGTTCAAGAACAGTTTTCAGTCCAGGGATTTGTAATGATTGTGGAGGACGGTTTGGGATTACACCTGAAAACTACAAACCATGACGATCTTAATGACTGAGATATCTACAAACAAAAGTTCTGATTGTGCTCCCAAAATAACCAAAAAAATCTGATTTTTCAGACATTTGGTTCTATTGGGAAAGGTGGAGTATCTTATGAACTCGTTGATATTGACCCAGAATATTGGTTAAGGCCCCCCATCTGATCACTGGAACAATTCAAGGATCTGCTAGTTTATCAAATTCCGGCAGACATCAAGAAATCACAGTTTAGATCATGTTCACAGGCAACCGCAACACCCAGTTCATTGGCGTATATTCAGGCAGATCTTCTTGACTGTCCTAGAATGGCTGCCTGATGTGTGGTTTTCTCACATACTTGGAACATTCTTTCTCATTTTTGGTTAATATTCAAACAAGGCTTAATAATGCGGATAACTCTATCTATGTAGAACGAATGGCAGTAATTTGTAATACTTGTGGTCTTCCAGAAGATTTGTGTGCTTGTGGTGAGCTTGCCAAAGATAGCACTAAAATTATCATTAGGTTAGAGACGCGACGTTTTAAGAAAAAAGGCACAATGATTGAAGGCTTGGATCCTAAACTAAATAATCTGGAAACTGTCGCAAAAGAACTCAAAAACAAATATGCGTGTGGTGGAACTGCAAAGGAAGGCTATATCTTCTTACAGGGTGATCATAGGGATACAATCAAAGACACTTTGATTAACTTGGGGTTTGCAGAAGATACCATAGAATTACACTAGAGCAAATTGCCAAATTCAAACAAATTACTCCAATCTATTGGTGTTCCACACACTGCAATTCTTTCTGTAATTTTTGGCTTGCTGTTAGTTTCATTCCCTATCGGAATCTATGTTTTTTTCGAAACTGATCTTGGCAACGATATTAATTTCGAATATCCTTTAACGCATCTTGATCTTTTTGAGGGAACAGAACTATACCAAACCCCATGTGATGTTAGTGTGGGTGATGTTTTTACTGTCCTGTGGATTTTCTATCTTGTGATTTTTGTAATTGCTATCCTGGGACCACGACATGACTTTCTCAAGGCCATGTACCCGATAATCTCCTTTGGAAGATATGATATGCAAGTAAATTACATGATTGGAATTACAAAGTGGTTTTCAATCTTAATTTTGGCTTCAGCTTTGATAAATTTTGTTCAAGAGGGAATTGGCATTGCGATTGTACCCCCTCATGCAGATAATGACCTTATCCAATTTTTTTATGTCAGTCTGGCCCCTTTGATTGAAGAATTTGGATTTCGTTTGATTTTGATAGGCATTCCATTATTTGCTCTTTATTCCACAAAGCCATCTATACGATATTTTGTTAGATGTTTGTGGCGGCCTGATACTTTGGATATTGTTGATCGAAAAAAAGCTCTTTTTTTGATAATTTTTGTAGGCGTTCTTTTCGGGTTTGCACACATTGCATTTGGTGACTCTTGGAGTGGCGGGAAATTCACCCAGGCCGCTGTAAGCGGAATAATTCTAGGTTGGGTGTATCTCAGATATGGCTTTGTCGTCTCTCTTCTGATTCATTGGGCTACCAATTATTTTATATTCTCATATGTCTATTTTATTTCTCAGATAAATGCAATTTCGATTGAAGAGGCGTTTTCACATTCACTAATCTCTTCATTGGAGATTTTATTGTTGATTGCAGGCATATTCTCTATTGCTATCTTGCTTGCAAGTAGATTTTATTCCAGAAAAGAACCCACGTTAGAGATTTAGGGCTACCTTCAACCCCTTGTATCTGTTTCTGATTGTAACCTCCGTTACTCCTGCAGCATCTGCCACATCCCGCTGAGTCTTGTTTTCTCCATTTGTGACACATGCTACATAAAGTGCAGCCGCTGCCAACCCCATTGGATCCTTGCCTGCTGAAATTTTTTGCTCTTCGGCAGTCTGTAGAATCTTTGTTGCCTTTCTTTTTGTCTTTTCAGACAATCCTGCCTTGCTTGCAATTCTTGAAATACATTTTATCGGATCCACTACTGGCATCTTTAAATTCAACTCTCTTAGCAGTAATCGATAGCATCTTGCAATATCTTTACGTTTAATGTTGCTTGCCTGACCTATGTCTTTTAGGGTTCTGGGCGTCTCTGTATCCCTACATGCAGCGTAAAGTGCCGATGCAATCAATGCTGAGATGGAACGTCCTCTGACCAATCCTTTCTCTAGGGCTTTCCTGTAAATGTAAGCTGCTTTTTCAACAACTGAATCCCCTATTGCCAGTTTGTCTTTTAACCTGTCCAACTCGCTAAATGCCTGTCTAAAGTTTCTGTCCACTGGTTCATGAACTTGGCTTCTGCTGTCCCAAGTTCTCAGTCTTTCAATGGTGCTTTTCATTGCCGCAGTTAATGGCTTGCCTGTTGCATCCCTATTTTGTGGATTAATCACTGTGGCCAAACCCATGTCGTGCATGGCAAGTGATGTTGGAATTCCTGCCCTGCTTTTGTTTTCACCCTCATTTGAAAATGACCTCCATTCTGGTCCTGATTCTTCTACTTTGTCAGTAATTACAAAACCACATTTACCACAAAAATTTTCGCCCGTATTGGTATCTGTTACTAGGGCACCTTTGCCACATCGGGGGCATTTGTCTTTCGGATTTGCCGTCTCAACCATTTTTACCCTCAAAACTTTTAAACATGATATTTAAGACTTTATTACTCATTACTTATAAATATGTTGGTGATCTTAAAATATGATGTCAGATTTTCAAAAAACTAGGCATAAAAATATTTTCGGTGATATTGACTCATATCTACTAAAAGACAGAGATAACCTCATACGAACTGGTGCAGAGAAAGTATGAGGCATACAACCAGTTCACAACTTGATTCTGCAAGATACACTAGCAAAGGCGCAACGCAGGATGGGTGATAATTTTATATCTAGTTCAAATCGTGACTTTCAATCCTCCAAAAGTTTGTCCTTCTCTGATCTCTAGTATTGGGAATCTGGACCTTCCTCTGTCATGCCGATGAACACTACGACACAATATGCTCAAAGAACAATACTGTCATAATGAATCTGACTCATCGGTAATATGATAAAAAAACTCGATCTGAACTTCTCTAACCGTCATAATTTACAGTGTGACTTGACATGATTGCTGTATTACTGCTGACCTTGTGTAAAAATTACATGTGTGCAAGACGGCAGTGATGGAGGAAGACATCCGTGCAAAGGACCATCGAGACCACACTTGTCATAATGATGCTTGGCATCGTGATGACGGATTTGAGGATCCTAAAGAAAAAACCCTCCTGATAATGGTTACTTAGAGGGATGCGTAATCGGAATTTACATATCTCATCTACAAACTGACCTTTTTTTTATGTTACAGTTGATATTCTAACTCGATTTTAATATTTTTTCAATTTTTCTTGAAATTTCTGGCTTTTCATCTTGTTCTAATAGGAATCTGAGATCCTCGTTATTATCCACATCCCACATTATTCTTTTGACAAAAACCATCGCAACGTTGAGGGTGCGTGTTTTTGCTGTGTTCATGTGTATTTTGTAACTATCTTCGTCATAGTGAGTCTCCATCAAATCTACTGGCATTCTAGCTAATGCGTTTGTTCCGTCAAACCTTCGAGAGGGGACAATGATTGCAAAATTTGGATGCATCTTGTAGTTTAACATAAAGTCGATATCCTGGGTTTTGATAAATGGGATGTCTTGAGGCAATACGATTGATGCATCGAAATTATTTTCCAAAAGGTACTTGTCTGCTAATGCCACTGCACCATTGACGCTCTCCTCCTTCTCGTCAATGATTGTTACTGTGTTGAATTTTTTCCCAATCTCAATTGCTTTTTCTTCTTTAGTAACCAATATTGTTTTTTCAATTTGGGGCGATATTGACAGCGTATACAAAATCTCCTCTAACATTACTATGCACAGCTCCTCGACCTGCTGTGGTGATAAATCTAGACGTGTCTTTGCTTTTGAGAACGTCTTTACTGGGATAATTGCGGCTATTTTCAAATTACACGTGCACTTGTTTTAAAATGAAATTTCCTAATGCGTCTTCAGCTATTTTATTTTTCATGGTAATTTTTGTTTCAAAAACTTTCATATCCAGACTTTGAATTTTCTTTGCTAACACCTTGTCCTTTGTATCGACAATTATGTTTGAACATACGTCCGAATACATCTTTGCTAATCCGTAAGCGTTTGACTCTATTCCTGCCGCTTGCATGTATTTTGCTGCAGGACCGCTGATGGCCTTCTCTCCAATTAATGGACTGATAGCTATGACTTTTTTCTTTATTTTTGATAGTTCTTTCCTGATCCCTTTGATTTGCAGCATTGGCCCTATCGATGTCAGAGGATTTCCTGGTGCTAGAATTACCATGTCTGCATCATGAATTGCATTGATTGCCTCAGGGTTTGGACGAGCTTTGTCTGCCCCGATATACTGGATTCCTTCTACTGGATCCTTTCCTCTGTGCTTGACCCAATATTCCTGTAAATGTAACTCTCCCTTGTCCGTAGTAATTCTTGTTTCAATGCTGTTATCTGTAACTGGTATGATGTTTGCACTCACTGCAAATTTTTCACACATCCATTTTGTAATGTCACTTAGATTTTTTCCGTTTTTCAACATGTTTGTTCTGATCAAATGTGTTGCGGCATCTCGGTCTCCCACTCTGAACCAGGTCTCTTCGCCGAAGACTTCCATCTGACGCAGAAAATTAAATGTGTCTTTTTTCATTCCCCACCCCCTTTCCTGATCAAGCAGATCTGCCAATCCGTATACTATGGTGTCAATATCTGGACAAACGTATAATCCGTATAGCCAGTAATTGTCTCCTACGTTGCTGATGACATTGACTTTGGATTCTTGTGCAACTAGTCCTCTGACCAATTTCACTGAACCTGTTCCCCCTGCTAAGACTGTAATCATATCATACCTCTAAAACTGAATTATCTGGTATTGTTACTCAATATTACTTTTTCAAATAATTAACCGATCTAGTTATTTAGGATAAGTTTATTACTGTAATTTCATGATTTTATACGTGTCTCGGGCTGTAATGCTGTCTGTTTTGCTGGCAACTCTTATTGTTGTAGGTACTAGTACGCCAGTTTGGGCAGCCCAATTAGATGCTCAAATCAATCCTAAATCTGAATCATCTCCATTTAAAATAACTTATCTAAAAACCATCTTTATTGAATATCCAGAAGGCGGGGATCTTTTTGATGAATTACAGGGAAAAGAATGGACCATCTCTGGGACTGCCGATTTCTCTAATTCTGGGGTTCAAACGCTTGTAAATGAACTAAATCGCGGTATTGCCAATGATGGCAGTCAAGCACAAATCAGTGACTTGAATGTGTCCTATGATTTTCATCTCAAAGCAAGAAACATTGCCACTTCCATTGACTATCGTGTACTTTTAGATGGCACTTTGAGTAATTATATCATTACAGATGATGGCCAAAAGACATTAGTTGATTTGGGTTGGAGAGGACTAACAACTGACAAGCAAATTATTATTGACGGACACGAAATTAACATTCCCCTTGGCATATTGAAAGAACAAGAACCTCAAGTTTACGCTTATTTTGCTGGCACTGAGGCTGAAAACGTTTTAGGCAAACACCTCATTGACGCTGATTTTATTTTAGAACAACCCATACCTAATTGGCACTTTTTGTTTGATCCTACTGGAATCAACGTGGATGCTGCAACCTTTGGATTAAATGAGGAAATCGCTGGTTCTGTAATATCCAAATGGACCATGGGTGAAAGTAGTTTCCGAGAAGGAATACAAACTGAAAGAGTCCTTGAAGCCGAAATTATTGCCGACAAAACATACTCTGTTAGAAGTGTTCAATCCACTGATCAGGCTACCTTGTCTGCAATCGGATTTGGCGCTTCAGATGTTTTAGATGGCGTTGAAATTATTGGCGTTACTCCCAAACCTCCTCCAGATTATGGATCTACCTCGACTGGTAGTTTCCCCGTCCAGATTATTTACGGTATGGCCGGAATTGCCGCAGTTGCAGGAATTGCATTTTTCTTCATTAGTAGCAGATCCCTGAAAAATGAATTGCAAGGACAACAAGGAATTGATCCAAATCGACTAGTTGGATATCAAACCAGTGCTTCTTCTGGCGGATACCAGACCAATAGGGGCGAAGCACACCTAAAAGACGATGCTGATTATCAACAAACCCGAACTGTCTATGAGGAGACTTCTCAACAAAGTCCTCCCCCTCAGGCAACTGTCTCTTCTCAAGATGAGGCCGCATGTGGCTGTGCAGCATCTGCTGAGATGGGCTCTGAATGTGATTGTGCAATGCAAAGTGCATGTCTTTGCGATGGAACCTGCAAATGTGGAGCAGATATCTGTAAAGATCAAGTCCACTCTATGAGTTGATTATAACCCTCTATTCTTCATTCCAACAAAGTATGCATTTGATGTTTTTGTAAACAAATGATTTTGGTGCCTGAAAATGCCTGAAGTTTTACTTGATTTGTAATGGTTTGGAAAAAAATTTGGGATTTTACAGGCAAAAAAATTACATCTTGATCATTTACTTTTGGTTTTTCAAGCATGGATGACAAAGTTTTAGAAAAAGATTTCAAACAATTTTTATTTTGAAATTTTAGATTTATTTATTAAAAAATTATGTGTGCTGGGAGTAACCCTCCTTCTGTTTTCACGATATTTCGCTTTGCAGCCTACCTGAACCTATTACAGGAACTTTGAGTTCTGTTTGGCTTTGCTCCATGTGGGTCGTCTTTTTCATTCCTTTTATGGAAACCTCAGGTTTTGCCATCATTGTGCGCCATATTGGATTATTTTCTGCTCCGTTGCCAACCATCTCTGATTATCTATCTCCAGATCACATTTCCTGTTTGGAGGGAGGAGTTTCCTCTGCCGTAGCAGCGTGTCGTGCTCCAGCTCACATGAATATGCTAATTGGTCATGTCATTTGAATATTACCTAGGCTTTGTGCCTGTGATAAACAATGTGCCATGTTCTCTTTTCCATTTTTTCTTATTTTTCAAATCCTTGATCTGTTTTGTTTTGACATTAAAACCAGTATTCTTGAAAAATTCTCTCCATTCTTTTTTTGAATGCAGATGCATCTGAATTTTCATAATTTTGGACCATTTGGCAGTTGCTTTGTTGTCTGAATAAAAATCCGTACCGCAGAAAAACTGTCCTCCCGGTTTTAATAATTTGTATATTTTTTCAAGTGCGATCTTGATTGAATCCGCATAGTATAGTGACTCCATCGAAAAAACAAAGTCAAATTTACCTTTGTAACCCATTGATTCAATATCTGTGTGGATGTATTCTTCTTTTTTGCCACCTGTCTTTTTCTTGGATTGAATAATCATTTTTTTGCTTTTATCAATACCTATTGCCCTTTTGCAGTTTTTCTCTTTAGCAATTCTTCTTATCACCCATCCGTTACCACATCCGACATCTAGAAATGCAAATGGCTTATCAAACGGTATGGTTTTTAAAAATCTCAAGACATTAGTTCCGTGCTCTGTCTCCATCAGTTCGGCCCTTCCGTTTTGGGCCCATGCATCAAAAGTTTTTGTGACCTTGTCCATGTTGGATTGATCACTTTATTTCAATTATAATCTTCGCGTTACTGATCATCGGGACGAATAATTCCTTTGTGGCTTATATGTCTGATTTTCAAATGTCTGGTTTGATTAGAATTGCCTGGCAAGTATTACAGAAACTGATAATAAATTGTCAGATAATGCCAAACATTTTTCCTGTTTAAAACTTGATGGAATGATTCGCAGTAAATAATCAGCAATCACCTCGTGCAATTTCATCGAGTCTGTTTGCTTTATCAGATCTACCATCCATCATACTAAAAATTAAACCTGGCAATTATTTTGCAGTAATTACTATTGGCCTATTTTGCAAAAGATATTCATCATATTACCCGTATGAGATCTGCAATTTAAAATAGCCATAAAGATATTTTCAACAAATGCCGATTCACGCTTGATCAAAAGGCATGGATTTTCTCATACTATCATACATGCTCAAGTTTTAAGTACTACGAGCATCGATTTGAATTCATGACTCGAATTCCACTCGTATTGGGACTGTTTGTTCTACTTCTGATGCCTGTGTATGCATCGGCACAAACTCCAGACAGAATCACGATCATCGATAATTTTGGAGATTACGACCGTGGAGAATCCTTGTTTGTCTATGGACAAATCGCAAGTCTGTCGGATGGTTCCTATCTAATAATGCAAATTTTTAATCCTCAGGGAGATTTATGTCAAATTCAACAATTAACACCATTGCCTAATGGTGACTTTATCACTGACTTTATCCCTCTACAGGGAAGAATTTGCGGTGTTTCTGGAGAATATGAAGTAAAGTTATTTTATGGCGACTATACAAAATCTACCAAATTTAATGTCTCTGCTGATTCATTCTCCCAAGTATCTGAGAATGTCATGCTCGCTACAGCCCAAAATCTGCTATCTTCACAAGGCACTGTGGTGGGAAAATTATTTGACATACCCTCCCCAATCTCAAATCAAACCTCCTCTGATCTGTCTCAACTCAAATCTGACTATGTTCGTTTATGGAGTGAATTCTTTTCTGATGATTTGATATTTGAAATTGATCCTTTGATTAGACCTGCAGTGTCCTCATCATTAAAATCAGTCCAAAAATTATTGAATGACGATGAAATCTCTTTTGAAGTAGGAAAATCCATCGATGAGAAGATTTACACTGCAATATTTTATTACGAAATTGGAGATAAAACAAAAGGAATCGATTTGTTGGCAGATGCATTTGTAGATGTAAAAAATGTAAATCCTGAAAAAATAACCAAGAGAACTCCCACTTTTGATGAATTAGAGGCCACACTTTTGAATTTAATGACAAAGTCTAACACTGTTATGAGCAAGTCCGTAAAAAGTGAAATCGCATTTATTTTTGCCAGGGGGACTGCTCCTGTATATTCTGATGAAATCACCGAACTTGTTGAAATTCTCACTAAATCCAGGTATCTTGATGCCGTCGCTCGAAAACAAAATGACCTATATCGATTAATTCAAAATAATTGGGACTCTGTCAAATTATCCTTGATGGGCAAGGACACTCTAAATGAATTGCTTGCCTCATCTACGCGGGTTGGAGAATTACATCAGGCTGCCCTACTCTTAAGAGAACTTGACCATGTAGGCCGATTCATCTCATCTGATCCTGAAGAGAACGGTGTTCTTGCAAATCTGATTGAGCCTGATTGGGACTCGTTGGCGCGTGACTTGGCATTGGCTACCTCAATCCGTAATATTTTGGAATCCGAATCCAAAATCCACCAAATGGCTCAAATCATAGAAATCTCATCTAGGATTAGCAAAATCGTTGAAATTTCCCAGAACCGCGATGTCGACTCTGGACTAATCGATGATTGGAATCTGCTCCTGGAGCGAGTTGAAAATGCTGACTCTGTTGACAATCTCTTACAAATAATCTCCGAATTTGATCAAACTATAACTGAACTTAGGGAGAAAAGAGATCCTTTGTCTGTTTTAGAATATCAATACAAAACGATGAAACAGAAAGCAGAGATTCAAGCTGATTATGAAAACCTTGTCCTCATTGACAATGCACTGAAAATTTTAGATACTGCCAAACAAATGGAATCTGGCAACCCGTCAATTACAAGAATTGATCGAATCGAAGTTTTACTGAGTTGGGCTAGTACTGTTGCCCCTAAAATCCAAAATGACTTGGATTCATACAATAAGGACGCATACAAAATTCGAGCAAGTGATATTTTAGAGCGTGCAAAATCCCTTGAAAACCTGGTAGATCTGAGCTTAACCAAAAACCGATTCCTTCCAAAGTATGTTGAATTCACTGAAACATTCAATGAAAGAATCGACATGGTGCGCGACCTTGTTATCACAAATGATCTTGATCAAGCCAATGTGCTAGTCCGCGATCTATTTGATGAATGGCGTTTGATCACCCAAGCATACTCTGATGATCCTTTCGGCTCTGATAATGGCTACAGTCTGGATGAACTCAAGCGTATTGACTTTCGTAAGAAATTAGACGCTTTTTCAAACATGGTGTCGAATTTCCACAATGCAGGGTTTTCTGACTATGTAGATGAATATAATCAAAAAGTGGCTGACACTGAGAGATTCATTGATTTGGGGAACTTTGTTGATGTTGAATCCAATATTCTAGAAATTGGCAACTATCTTAGTGAACATCTAGTGCTACATGATGATCGTATAATTTATGACATTTCATTTGATGCTGAAAAAAATATCTGGGTGATTACAGGCGCAACTGACAAATCTGTTTTTGATAGGCGTGAAAACCTGTATGTTACCGTCTTTAACATGGATGGAACCACTCATAGCGCCCTTGAGTTTACAGATACAAAGCAGGGTAACTTCTTCACCCAATGGGTGGCTCCTGCTGATCCTGGCCTGTATGTGGTAATGTTACAGTATCAGAATTCTAAGGCATCCCAGATTGTGTATATCGAAGACGAATTTGATTACAAATACAATGATGTGGACTTGAATATGATTGAACTAGCACGTGACTTTGGTGAGTTGGAAACATTTGCAGAAAAGTTTGGCGGTGACGTATTTACTGAAAACACTCGATTTGCATCTGTGATAAATGAGATTGAATCTTCAATCCGGGACAAAAATAAAAAAACTGTCAATGACAATCTAAATGAATTAAAACTTCTCATTGAAAGATATCTTCCTGTGCGATCTCGCGTTGCAGTAGTTGAGGCAATTCATGATGATGACAAGTTAATTGTGTCTGGCGCAGTACAAAAGTTCCTTGCCTTCAGAGAAGACTTGTTCGTTGATGTGTATAATCAAAAAGGCACTTTGATTGAAGCGATTGCATTAAAGGACAACTCTTCTGGATTGTTCACTGAAACCATTCAGCGTCAGTTCGAACCAGGCGTATATGTTGCCCAATTGCAATACCATGATGTGATAGTAACTGACTTTTTTAATGTGAAATAACTATTTTTTGCCCTTTACCAAGTTGAAGAGTTGTCTAACTGCAAGTTTTGGATGATGAGTTGCCAGTTTGATCATGTTGGTTAATCCGAAATCTGCCTTGATAAAGTCAATGAACTCTTCTGGTCTTAATTCTTTGATGATGTCTAATTCCCTGTCCCATTCTTCATCTGTAAGTCCAATCCATCTGCTCTGAACTTTGCCTGCCGAATTAATTTTGGATTCGATCTCCCCTCTCCAATTTTTTTCATAAGGGTATAGAGATTCTTTGTCTGTATTGCCTGATTTTATTGCGTCTGAGGCCACGCTTCCTGCGACCCTTCCGAATTTTATGGCGTATCTTATTCCTTCCAATACTAGCGGATTTGCCTGTCCTGCAGAGTCTCCGACTAGTATCAAATTGTTAAAAACTGTGCTCCTGGATAATCCGTCATTTGGAATTAACCCGTAATGAAATTCTATCTCCGTTAGGTTTCCTAGTTTTTTTATCGGCCCTATCTTTTTCTCCATTATCTCTTTGAGTCTCTGTGTCGGGTCTATGTTGGACTCTGGCTTGCCTATTCCTACCCCGATTCTAACTATGTTGTCCCCTAAGGGAAAGATCCATGCATAGCCTGCCGGCGAATATTCTTGTCCTACCATAAGCCACCATGTGTCTGAATCTGCGCTTTCTGCCCTGACCTCGTATTCTGCACCTGCTCCGAATCTCTCCCACTGTGGCGCAAATCCCATTGCCCTGCAAACTGTTGATGGAAAACCGCTTGCATCTATTACCACTTTGGAATGAAACACCGTCTCCCCCTTGGGCCCGATTCCGCTAACTCCTGCAATATCCCCCCTCTCATTTTTGATGACGTTTTTGATATTCATTTTTACAAAAATGTCTGCCCCTGACTTTTCTGCCTCATTTGCTAACCACCTGTATGTCTTTCTTACATCCAACACTGCCGCCCTTGGAACGGTATCACTAATTGTGACCTCGTTATTAGGCGAGCAAAATGAGAAATTTTTAATTGGGTTGTAGCACTCATCTGGAATCCCGAACTCTTTGATATTTTGAATCCATGTGACCCCGCTGGTTCTAACTGTTTGTGCAATTGAATCTTCTTTTTCAAGCAAAGCTACCCTGATACCGTTCTTTGCTGCAGCATATGCTGCTGAGGATCCTGCCGGTCCTCCTCCAACAATGACTAGATCATAATGGTACTCTTCAGACAACTGATTTCAATGACTAACCACTTGGATATAATTTTGAGGTATGCTATTTTGCTATTTCTTTAATACTGGGGTGCCTGTGGAGTCGTTTTCTCTCTCTGTATCAAATGTTTCCATGTGTGCTGGGTCTCTGTGCATGAAACTGTGGGTTTTGCCTTCTGCCTTTCTGCAGAACTTGGAATGAATTGTCTCCTCTACCTTTAGTGTAGTTTCATTTTCATGAAATAGGCGTTTTCCACAATCAGGACATATGAATTCAGGCATAAATTCCGTCAGTATCAAATCTATTTAAACGTAATTTGTTCAGGGAACCTGACACACTTTGATTTTGATAGGAGATAGTTTCTATCCTTTGGACTGGCAATATCTCGTGGATTCTGCTAGAATCGAATCAGTCATATTTTTATTTCGGCCTGACTTTCCATGACTTTTCAGATCATCTTGGGAATTTCAAAATTCCTAGGCACGTACAATCCTTGGCGAATTGAATTTATTTGGTCATCTCGTGCTTTTAGGAGGCAATTCACTCCTAACCCAAACTTTAGATGTTTATTGTTCTGTTGTTAATCATGGATGAATCTGATCTTGGATCATTTTTCATGTGGTTTGCAATTACAGGAATTGCTATGCTGGTGACTGGACTTGGCTATCGAGCTTATTCTAAAAAGAATAGAACTTTGTCTTGATGTGAGTTCTGATTGTCTGCTTTATCCCTCAGAAGCTGTCTTTCCGCCATCCACATTTAAGATGGTTCCTGTTACCCAGTTGGCTTCATCTGAGGCCAGGTATAGTGCCGCATTTGCAACATCTGCCGGTTCTCCAACTCGTCCTAGGGGCAACCTCTCTTCTAACACTTTTCTCGCTTGAGGATCATCAAGATACGGTTTTATCATTCCCGAATTAATAATTCCCGGATTAACACAGTTGCATCTGATGTTCTTCCTTGCATATTCTACTGCAATTGATTTTGTAAACATGGCCATTGCGGCTTTGGTAGATGAATACACTGCCAAATGTACTCGTGGTATTGCCCTTTGACTTGAAATTGAGCCGATGTTGACTATTGTCCCACTTTTGACATCTGACATTTTTGACAGAACCGCTTTTGTCATGTGGAACACTCCTAGCAAATTCGTGTCAATTAATTTCTTGATCTCTGAATCCTGCATTTTATGAAAATGTATTGGATCATTAATCGCCCCTGCATTATTAATCAAAATATCGATTCTACCGTATGTATCCATGATCTGGTCTACTGCTTGCAATACTTGAGATTCATCAGTCAAATCGCATGATACTGGAGCAGTTGACTCTTCGTTTCCTATTTCCTTTCTCGTTGACTCTAGTCTTTCCAGATTCCTTGCTACTAGGATTACTTTGGCCCCTTCCTCCACAAACCTCTTGGCAATGCCTTTTCCAATATCCCCTGATGCCCCGGTGACGATGGCGATTTTTTCATTTAATCGCATAATGTTGTATTGTTTTCATAACTTATAGAATTTTTGTCGAATTTCACGTATGAGGTCATCTATGCCTTTTAGTTAGGCACAAATCAACATTGTCGAAAATATTTTCACGCCTAGTTTTTTGAGTATCTGACCTCATACAATTTTACTCATAATTTGTCCCATCTACCCATTGATTCTTTTGATGTATTCGATAATTCCCGTATAATCTATGTCTCCCAACCCTTCGCTGACTGCATTTTTGTAGATTTCTTCTGCCTTACTAATCATTGGCAATTCAATTCCAAGAGATTTTGCAGTATCTGTCATGATGGCAATGTCCTTTTTCAGATTTGAAAGCGTGAATGTTGCATCGTACTTGCCCTCTATCATCTTGTATGCCTTTTTTTCACTCATGCCTGTTTTAAAATAAGTAGAGTTTAAAATTTCTAGAAATATTTTAGGATCAACATTTGATTTTCTGACAAGAGTTATTCCTTCAGATAGGGCCAGAGCCAGCATCGTGATTTGAAGGTTCATTGCTAATTTTATGGAATTTGCAGTTCCGCTTTCACCTAGGAAAAATACTTTGCTTGCTATGGCATCAAACACCTCCTTGCATCTGTCAAAGCTCTCTTTATCCCCTGATGCCATCATGACCAAACCTCCGGTTGCTGCCACATCTGGTCCCCCCATTACGGGTATGTCTAATTTGATGATTCCAGAATCGCTGAACTGCCTTGAGATATCTTTTGATTCTGATTGGCCAATCGTGCTCATATCTGCAACGATTAATTTTCCATGGCTTGTTTTGATGATGCCGTTGTTTTCAAATGAAATCTGTCTGACTGCATCTGCATCTCGTAAAACTGTGATTACTAAATCTGAATTTTCTGCAACTTCTTTTGGCGATTCTGCAATTACTGCTCCTCTTTCTTTTAATTCTGATGTTTTTTCTTTTGTTCTGTTGTATGCTGTTATTTTAAAACCTGAATCTGCCAAATGCAATGCTACGGCGTTGCCCAACTTTCCTAATCCTATGATGCCTATCTTTTCCATTTACCGTCCTCTGACATTGTCTTTTTAATGCCTCTCTTCATTTTGAATCTCCCAGTGCTTATTTCCGAATCTTGAGACTGCAAATTCTAATTGACCTATAGTTTTGTCTCCCTTCTTGACTTTGGCAAAGTCAAATTTCTTCATTTTGAATATCTTTTCTTTAGGCTTGTATCCCCCTTCGATAACCTTCACTTTGAATCTCTTGCTTGCTTTGATGACCATTTTTCTTGCATTCTGAATATTTCCAATCCATGAAAACATCTCAAACTCTCCAAAATTCTCTGTAACTATATTGTGGCCGTATAGCCTTGCCTCGAGTTTGATTGATTGAGATTCTGCCTGTTCATTTAACCATGAAACGACTTCTTGACCGTGACCCTTCTCAACCCCGAATGTTTCTGAATCTGCCATCTAACCACACTAGTAATGTTAAACAATAATAACCATTTTCAAGTACGTGTTAAACTAAAATATCGACCCGACTGTGGTATCTTATGCTCACAATTGACTGCAAGGATGTAATTTCCGTCAAGAATGACTTGCTAGTGTATGTGGCAGACCAGGTGGCAGCCATTCCTACTTTGAAGAATAACCAATTCACCCTATCATGCTTAAATGATGATGAAATTATTGACACCGGCGCTGTGATTTCTGCAATAAAGGAGTACCTGGATTCAATAAATGAGGGAAAGAACTTTGCTGTAATTTCAAATAATGATGTGATAAACATAACATCTGTCTCTGGCAGGGTCATTGAAAATACCACTGCCAAGTCTGAACATGAAATGTTCTCATGCACTCATTGCGGATTTGTCACTCAATATCAGGTCGAGTTAAATGTTCATATGAGAATTCACTATCTGTGATCTGCCCGACTTTTAATCCCTGGCATTTGTGATGCTGCTGAAAAACTATTCCAAAGGCCTAATCCTGATATTCTAAAATGTATCCGTGACTCTTGAAATTTGCCCTGATCCAATCTAAACTGATTGATCCCCCAAAATATCACAAATCACTGTGTACCAACTCGGCTTTACAAGGCAATGGTTGAATGCCACAAAATTCCAAACGTTATGGCAAAACCTGTGACAAATTCGTCTGAAATTTTCATCAGCACCGATCTACAACAGGATCTTTATAAGCACCGATTGCCCAAAATGTTTGTGAATAATCCCTCAAAATCCAATGTCTCTAAGGTATACTGTGAAAAATGTGATCTGGTTTTTGAATCCAGAGAAAAATTCGATAAACACCTTCAAAGGCATTCTGGTATCGCATGCGAGGTATGTCCAATTGACACTGCCATTGCAAAGTTTGTAAATCTGTTCAAGAGAAAATCTTCCCATAATTTGGAATAAGTTTTTTTAACCCGTCATTTTGTTTTCAATTATGAATAAAATAGGCATAATTATAGGCGTCATCGCCATTGCAATTATCGCCGGCGTGGCCGCTTCATTATCTGCATCCCCTGCCGAAGTAACTAGTCTTGAGATGGGAAGAATGCATGGGACCATCTCCACTGCAATGGGTTCTCCAATTTTAGGTGATCCTTTAGCGCCAATCACTATTGTTGAATTTGGCGATTACCAATGTCACCAGTGTTTTAATTGGTTCCACAATACAAAACCTGCAATATTCCAAGATTATGTTGAAACTGGAAAGGCAAATCTAGTGTTTGTTGACTTGGCATTTTTAGGACGTGATTCTCCAAAAGCATCTCAGGCATCTTACTGTGCTGAGGACCAAGGAATGTATTGGGAATATCATGACATTCTTTACACTTCCCAAGAGTCGAAAATTGATAGCGGATGGGCAAATACTGAACGACTAAAAGCATTTGCATTTAGCTTGGGACTTGACATGGAGTTGTTTGACAGCTGTCTTGATTCAGGAAAGTATTCTAAACGAGTTCAATACAATATTCAGCAGGCAAGAGATCATGGCGTAAAGGGGACTCCCGGATTCTTCATCGTAGGTCCTAATGGACAAGAACAGCTTGGTGGCGCGCAACCATTTTCCGTGTTCAAACGAGTGTTGGATAAAATGGTCTAAGATGAAATTTGCACTCTGTCTGGTATTTTCAAATCCAAAATATCTTCTCCTATCTGTTGTAATTTTTTCTACAATGCTGACCGGACTTTTGATCCTGTCTGAATATATTTTCCTAGAGCCCTACATTGTTAGCCATCTTCCGTCTGGAACTGAATTTGGGTTTGTCCTCATTGTAATGATATCTGCATTATCTGCTCTGGTACTGCCGATGAACATATTTCGTATCAGCATTCTCAAAAAATCCAAACAGAAGATGGGTGGCGGGATGTTTGGCTCCATTATCGGGGCAGTCGCCGGCGCATGCAGTTGCGGTCCGATAGGGTTTGCTGTGATCTCAACATTTGGTTCAGTCGGGGCAACTGCAACTGCATTTCTTACCAACTATGAAGTCCCAATCAGAATCGTTGCCATTGGGATTCTGGCCATTACTTATTTTACGACTGTCAAATCACTCAAAATTGAATGCAAGTTTGATCCAAATGCCTGATGAATTAGAAATTACCATTTAGGCAAACTTTTGTAACCTTGGTCTGTATGTTGCAATCTTTTTAGGTGTTATTATGACGTCAATCTTTATTCCAATTAGGCCTGCTAGACGAGATCCAGAATCTGATGAAATTGAAGATGCTGAAGACTAGCATCTACTCTGAAATTTTAATCACGCTCTACTGATGTTCAAGATTTGCAAAGTCGAGATATTTATTTGCCTTTTTAAGATTTGATACAATGCAGAATTGGAATTTAATTTTTGGAATTTTCATAATTTCCAGTCCGATTCTGTTTGCCATGATTGCATTTCCTGACTCTATAGCTTGGAGCTGGAATGAGGGCAGGGGAGGGTATTTCTTTGCCTTAATCTTTGTTGTTGCTGAATTAATTGGATTAAAGATTGTAATTTCAAAAAGAAAGTTACTTGCTGTAATTCCTCTGGCCCTTGTAACCATTGCGTATCTTATTTCCTTGGAGTATGGTTTGAGAGAATACATTGTTGAATCTGCAGAATTATTTGATGTGCAATTGATCTATTCTTGGACTTGGATGTGGGACTTTGTTGTTATGGCGATCTTTATAGTTGCAGCTCTGAGTATTTTCTTTGGAAGACGATGGGTTAGAATTGCCCCTGCGGGCCCTATATTTCTTACAGGTACTGCAATAATACTTTCACTTGATGCATTTTTCCCCTATGACACACTTGGTCCCCTGCAATACATTGTCCCGTATTTTGTACAGGCAAATGTGTGGGTAATTACTGCACTTGATCTTGGAACTGCTGCCGCTAGAGACAATGTGATGTTTTTGCGCGGTGATCACGGTTCTATGGCCCTCCAAGTATTTTGGCCATCAGCTGGTGTCCACAGCATCATCATCTTTTCATTGGTAATTGGAGCATTCATGTTAAAGCTCAATATTCCTAAATCTCGAAAAATCATTTATTTTATTTTAGGAATTATTGGAACCATCATCGTTAATCTGATACGGATTTTTTCCCTGTCTTGGTATGCGTTAAAAGTTACAACTGATCCTGTTGCATGGGAGGAATACCATAAGATAGCAGGCGAGATAATGTTCTTGCCCTGGCTGTTTGCATTCATTTTGGTTGTAATTATCATTGAATCACGACGCCTGAAAAACTCTGAAAAAAATGATGTTTCTAGAAATATGACGTAATGTCGCTTTGTCCTTGAATTTCTGAAAGTTCTGACACTTTTACCCCTAGCCTTCTTATTGTGATGGTTTGATTTTCTAGTGCTTCTTTTAGCAGTTGATCTGCATTTTTTTGCAATTCTTCAATACTTACAGTGGGATTTCTTAACATTCTTGATTTTGATTTGTTTGATAAATCAGACTGCACAAAATGTATTCCAATTGATTTGAACATTTGATTATTTTTTTTAACTATTCCATGCACTTCTTTGCACAACTCTGTGATATTTTCAGATAAAAGTTGGTAATCTTTCGAATCTTTTTTTAATGTTGTAATTTTGCTGTACTGTATTCTAGCTTCTCTCTCTTTGACTGCTTCATCGTCCATCCCTCTCACTGCATTGTAAATATAGGCGCCTGTCTTTCTGCCAAATTCCTTATTCAAAGTAAAAATATCTATTTTTTTTACATCCTCAATTGTTTTCAAATCCATTTCTAAAAATCGCCCCTCTGTTTTTTTGCCAATGCCTGGGATTGATCTGATCTTTAATTGATCCAGGAATGATTTGATTTTTTCTGGTGGCACTGCAGTTAGACCGTCTGGTTTTTGAAAATCTGATGCTATTTTTGAAATTAATTTATTTGGGGAAATTCCTACCGAACAGGTCAGTTTAATTTTCTCTCTTATGGAATTTTTAATCTGCTGGGCCAGATGATTTGCTTTTTCGAAATTGCCTTCAACTCTTTTTGTTACATCAAGATATGCCTCATCTCGTCCCACATATTCAAAAATATCTGCATTCTCCTTCATAATCTCCATCGCTTCTTCTGAAACTTTTGAATACAAATCAAAATCAACTGGCAAGAAAACTGCATCTTTTCTCTCTTCGAGTCTTTTTTTTGCAAATGCAATTGGTATTCCTGACTTGACGCCGTATTTTCTAGCCGTATAATTTGCAGTTGCAATTGCGCCACTGTCTTCCCCCCTGTCTGAAAACACACAGACGCATACTGGCTTTGATTTTAATTCTGGGGATCTGTTCTCTTCACACTGGGCATAAAAATAATCAAAATCTATGTGGAAAACCACTCTTGTTTCCAATACCTCTCTCATTGGTTTTGATTATTATTGTATTGTGTATTCATCTAAATATTGAATTAATTTCATATTCTTCATGGAGTATCCCGTATCTGTGGACGAAAATGGTGTCAAATTCAAACCTGAGAAAATGGAAAAAGAAAAGCTATATCACTGTATTTTCAAAGACAAGGCCATATTGGTATTCAAAGATTCTCAGGATGTTATGAATTGTTATGAAATTGAGGAAGCTGTTCTAGTAGAGCAAATTAAGAAATGTGACAATGATGACGATCTTGAAAAATTATTTGAGGACTATTTGAAAGGAAATACCTGAAAAATTAAATAAAAGTGGGAGAGAAATTCATTATAACAGGTATTAAAATTGAGTAACAATA
This sequence comes from Candidatus Nitrosopumilus sp., assembly GCA_965206745.1. Classification (GTDB taxonomy): domain Archaea; phylum Thermoproteota; class Nitrososphaeria; order Nitrososphaerales; family Nitrosopumilaceae; genus Nitrosopumilus. Next base: position 808,313 of record OZ242220.1, read on the forward strand.
ACAAATCAAAAGATGCAGAAGATATTTTGTCAGAATTTGGTTCTAGAATTAAACCCGAACCAACACCAGAACCCGAACCAACACCAGAACCCGAACCAACACCAGAACCCGAACCAACACCAGAACCCGAACCAACACCAGAACCCGAACCAACACCAGAACCCGAACCAACACCAGAACCCGAACCAACACCAGAACCCGAACCAACACCAGAACCCGAACCAACACCAGAACCCGAACCAACACCAGAACCCGAACCAACACCAGAACCCGAACCAACACCAGAACCCGAACCAACACCAGAACCCGAACCAACACCAGAACCCGAACCAACACCAGAACCCGAACCAACACCAGAACCCGAACCAACACCAGAACCCGAACCAACACCAGAACCCGAACCAACACCAGAACCCGAACCAACACCAGAACCAACACCTGAACCGCATTCAAACGAGGCTCCTGATTCTCCCAAAATTCAAGAAGAACGTGATGTGATTTTTGTTGGAAGCAAACCCATCATGACTTATGTTTCTGCAACTTTAACTCAACTCTCAACTAGAACTATTGTGACTATCAAGGCAAGAGGCAGGCGAATTACTCAGGCCGTCGATGTCTCTCAAATGATTGTAAAGAGAATGGATTCTGTAGGATATGTAATTAATGATGTAAGAATCTCATCTGATTCTTTAACATCCGAAGATGGAAAGCAACGTAATGTTTCTACGATGGAAATTGACATTTCAAAGAACTAATCTGAAAATTTTAACATTGATTTTATTTGGCGTGTTATTTGTGGTGGTGATAATTGAATTGCAGGATAACTCCTGCAATGTAAAGCATTACCTTCTTTCAAATGAGATTTTTTCATATGAAAAATCACTGGATCCGGAATTGTGTGAAAATATTCTTGAAAGAATTGACTTTCACAATGATGAGTGTGCCTCTAAAATAGAAATTTTAGACTGCGGTTAAGGAATTATATCAACCAAAAATGTAATTCCAAAATACACTAACAACAAGCTTAATCCAAACATGAGCATTTTATAATTTCTATTAGAAAGAATCCGCGAGCTCTTCAATGCAACAAACGAAATCCCACCTAACCACACAAAATCCATCCAGATGTGCAGAAAAAATACTACCAGTATGCCTGAAAATGCCCAAATCAACATTGCATCTGAAATTAATTTCAGCCCTATCGTCAACCACCATATGATGAAAAACGGGTTTAATGCGCTAAGTGCAATGCCTGCAATTAATGGGCCATGTTTCGGTCTTGTTGTTGCACTTTGATCCTTTTGCAACATCTTTTTAATTTGAATTGCTGCAAAAATAAAAAGTGTAATTGCCCCGACAATTGAAATTATAATCCTAAACTCTGGAAATGCCTCTAAAGAAAATATTCCGATTCCTAACAAAACCACTAATGGGAACTCTACAATGGTGTGGCCTATTGCCATTTTGATGCCTGATCTTGCTCCCTGACGCAGTCCGTACGAAATATTTGCTGCAAACAATGGACCTGGTGCCATGACTCCTGACGCTGAAATGGCAATTACCATGATTGCAAACTCGATTATCTGTGTCATTGCTTTTTAATATTATTTAGTTATGAAATAAACCTGATTGAGTCACTTTATCTGTACATTGAATCCTTGAGATGTTTTGATTCTTCCTGTGTTTCTTTAATCACAATTTCTGCTTTTTCAGCCTCTTTTTGTAATAGTGGAATATCACAAGATGCTCCTGGGATTAATTTTGACATTGCCATGCATAATTTGACACTTGATTTAAAGTCAGGCCCTTCTCCATTTGTATGAAAAATTATCACAATGACATCCTGATTTACCAAGCTTCCTTCATTAAGTAGCACACCTGGAATTCCTGGAACCGTTCCGTGATCTAAAACCTTGAGACCTGCCTCCTTTATTTTGTTTCTTGCAGCCTCAGTACTTCCAATTCCCATCATCTCTCCGTCCCCCTTGGATGATTTTATCGCTACGCTGCTGACAATTAATTTAATTTCCTGTTTTTTGCTCCATGACAACATTGTTTTTGCTGTAACTTTATGCAATGATTGATCTAGGGTTAGATATGACAGAAATATTCCGACCTTCAGATCCTCATTGACAAAGATTCTTGTTGGAAAATTTGGCTTTCCATCTTTGACAATGCTAATCGGCGGGAAACTTTCTGAATCGATAACCCCTCCCAGTTCAAACTGTGATGTATGAATCATCGATTCTGTAGCAATCGCGCTGCTGAACCCAACTGAGGGGAATCCGTCAATAAGATAACCTCCTTCCAGATTTATTTTTTTAATCTCTCTGACTCTAATTTTGGGACCCAACAAATATTTTGTATATTCGTCAAATAATAGCTTTTGTCTAATTCTATTTCTGCAATTTTGAAATCAATGCCGCATAAATGAATGGCAATATCGTTGTAACTTCTGCATGTAGTGTGGATTGTTTTGCCGTCTGTGTGACTTTTCCCCATGAAATTGCCTCTCTTACCAATGCCCCACTTAGGCTTCCGTCAAATTCCTGTGCCGTGGTTATGTAAAATGCATAATCTAACCCTTCTCTGTATTGATTCCACCATAATGTGTGGTGCTTGGAAATTCCCCCGCCGATCATAAATGCCCCTGATTTTTCAGCTTTGAAAATTAATCCTGATAACAAATTTGCATCGCCTGTCACATTTAATTTAAAATCTGCATGTTTCTGTGTAAATAACCAAATTTGACTTCCTACTGCCCCATCCATTATTCCCGGAACCACTATGTCGATATCATTTTTGTATGCCCAGTAAAGAAACGAGTCCTCGCCCAGATGCTTTCCAATCATTTTACAAATTTCAGCAGTACTCATCTCTTTGTTCCCGTTCTGATACTCCTCTTCTAGGAATTGCTGCATCTTTTCTTCAATCAGTGGTCCGTAACTATCCATTGGAACTAGAACGTTTCCTAGTCTGTGGATGTTTTGGTTTGCCAATTCCATGTCATCCATCGTAAATGTCCCTTCCTTGTACTGTGAAAAATGTCTGGCAATGTCGTGATCTAGTGCACCACATGTCGTAATTGCAACATCAAACCATTTGTTCTTGATCATATCTTTGATGATTCCCCTTAGTCCAGTTGATATCACCGCTCCTACAAACGACACAAATCTTAGGCATTGTTTATCTGAAATCATTTCGGCCAATATTTCCAAACCGCTTGAGAGATTCACCGATTCGAATCCTCCTGATCGTGACAACTCCTCAAAAATCTTTTCTAGAGTTGTCGTTGAATCAATTTTAATATCTCTTACAGGGCGACCCGGCTCTATCATGATTGCTTTGTTGATGCCTGATATAAAATTCTGCCTTTAATCGCTGGATTTTTTCTATTGCCTAAGGAAACTTTAAACCTTCCTTGTGTCAACGAATTTCAAATGACTGATAGAATTAAAGTTGGTTTAGTTGGCATTGGCAATTGTTTTTCAGGATTAATCCAAGGAATCGAATATTACAGAAAAAATCCTTCCCAGGAAGTGACTGGAATTATCCACGACAAGCTGGCAGGATATGGAATCCATGACATTGATTTTGTCTGTGGATTTGATGTTGGTGAAAATAAGGTTGGCAAGTTTTTGCATGAGGCAATTTATGAGTATCCAAACATGGTTGATTGGATCGCCAAAGACGATTTACCAAAAAATGATGCGCTAGTTTATGAAAGTCCCATTTTGGATGGGGTGGGAGTTTGGGTTGAAAACAGAATAAAGCCGATTGATAACCCAAAAACTATTGAGGAAATTACCAAAGACGTAAAACAAATCATGAAAGAGAAGGGGGTTGAAATCATTGTATCTTATTTGCCTGTAGGCTCTGATAAGGTAACTGAGTTTTGGGCTCAAATCTGTCTTGATACAAACACCGCATTTGTAAACTGCATCCCGTCTTTCATTGCATCTGATGAAAAATGGGCCAAAAAGTTTGAAGAGAAGAATATTCCTTGCATAGGTGATGATATCAAGGGACAAGTCGGTGCCACCATCGTACATAGAACCTTGGCCAAGCTTTGTAGTGACCGGGGGACAAAGATTGAAAAAACATATCAAATCAATGTAGGTGGCAACACTGATTTCCTAAACATGAAGGAGCAGGACCGTTTGGTATCAAAGAGAATTTCCAAAACTGAAAGCGTTCAAAGTCAACTCAAAGAGAGATTGGATGATGACCAAATCTATGTTGGGCCTTCTGACTTTATTCCTTTTCTAGGTAACACCAAACTGATGTTCATGAGAATTGAAGGAAGACAGTGGGCAAACATCCCATACAACATGGAAGTCCGTTTGGAGGTGGATGATAAGGCAAACTCTGCTGGTATTGTAATTGATGCAATTAGATTGGCAAGAATTGCCCTTGACAGGGGTATTGGTGGGCCAATCAAGCCTGCTAGTGCATACCTGATGAAGCATCCAATAGAGCAGACTTCTGATGTAAAGGCAAAAACTGCATGTGAAGAATTTGTTGCAGGCGACTAATCAAGACTTGTTATATCCTGCAAATCTATTTTAATTGATTACGCATTTGCAGAGGCTGAATTCTTTTGGTGATCCTGACTCCTTGTAGAAAAAGCTGTATTTACACAATTCTATGCTGATTCACTGCGATTCTACTGATGGATTTTACTATCTTGACGGCTCTGGTCACAAATGGTGATCTGATCACGGTGTTTGATCAGAGCCTAATGAAATATTCGAAGAGGATCAGATCCAATTTGGAATTGCCCTGCTAATCATAATAGGCGTAATGACACGATCAATTTTCTGAAATTATCAATTAAACTGCCACCACTACGAAAAATATCATAATACAACAAGAAAAATTAATCAATTCTGTCAACTAAACTTGTTAGTCATCGATTATCCTACGTGGTGAGAAATAACTACCATTGGTTCACATTAAAAAAGTAGAGATCTTTGGTTTCAAGTCATTTGGATTCAAAAATACGACAGTTCCATTCGAGCCTGGACTGGTCTCAATATCAGGTCCAAACGGCTCTGGAAAAAGCAACATCTTGGATGCCATTATTTTTGCAATGGGTGAAAATAAACCTCGAGTCATGAGGGTTGATAAACTGCGATCTCTAATTCACGATGAAGGAAGTCCACGCGGACACAAGATGGCCAGATCTAGTGTCCACTTTGACAATTCTGATAGAAAAATTCCAGTTGATTCTGATGCCGTTGAAATTACAAGGGAGATGGATATTAGCGGTGAAAATACGTACTATCTTAACAAAAAGAAGACGAACCGAGGTAATATCCTTGATCTGCTTGATATGGCAAATGCTGGTTTGGGACAACTCAATGCCGTACAACAGGGGACTGTAACTAGAATTTCTGAATTTACTTCAGAGGAGAAAAGAAAAACCATTGAGGATTTAATCGGACTATCGTATTTTGATGAGAAAAAAGTAGAATCTGTAAAACAGCTTGATGAGGCAGACAGACGACTGGAGATAGCCCTTGCAAAAATGGGTGAAATTAAAAAAAGAATCGACGAGCTTGAGGAAGAAAGAAATCAAAAATTGTGCCATGATCTTTTAGAACGTGAACTAAATCGATACAAAGCAATTGCAGCAGCTAACAAAATGAAGGTGATCTCTGGTCAAAAATCCTCCAAAGAGTCGACTCTGAATGAATTAAATGCTGAAATTACGACATTTCGTCTACAGCGAGATACCCTGAGGGTGGAAATTGATGCTCTGGAGGCTGAAAAAACAAAATTGATGGCCGCTGCAAATGATTACAGCCAAGCAAAATCTTCCCTTGATACAGAACTTAGTTCGGCAATGGAGCAGTATGAAATTGACAAGAGTGCAATCACTGCATCAGAGAAAAGACTGGAACAAATTAATGCAAGATTGCCTGAAATCCAAACTGAAATTACTGATATAAATCAAACAAGAACTGACATTGATACGCAACTGCAAATAATAAAATCTTCCATTGAGGAGACCAACTTGAAGAAAAATAAAATCAACCAAGACCTGCAAACTGTTGATTCTCAAAGAAATAAAATTTTGGCAGAGCAATCAGAGGCCGCATCGAAAAAATCTGAAATTGATAATAAGATAAGACAGCTTACAAGCCAGCTTAACGACGCAAGACTAAATTTTTCCAAAGTATCGCATGAAAAGACTGAATCCAAATCTAAAATTGATGCCAACACTGTAAAACTCTCTGAGTTGGAAAAAGATATTGTTACCCTTGCTGGATATCAGTCACAATTGGAATCCATGCTCAACAATCACAATGCCTCCATCACCGAACTGAAATCCCGAATCAAAAAGTTGCATGTGCGAAAATCAAAGATACGTGAGGACATGGAAGAGTTGGGACTGATATTGGAAAAATCCAGCAAGGCTGCAAATCAATATGAATCAAAAATCAAAACCGTAAAAGGATTCATGCATGAGGATTACACTGTTGCTAAATTAAAAGAGGATGCAGACAAGCTTGGCATTGAAGGATTGGTCTATGAAATGATCTCTTGGGATAAGCAATACGAGCGTTCCATTTTGGCGGCTAGTTCTGATTGGATTAAGGCAATTGTCGTAAAAGACTTTGCAACATTACTCGGCATTGCCGAAGTCGCACGAAGCAAAAAACTCCCAAAACTCAAAATAATCCCATTGGATGCAATTCCGAAATTCAAACTCTCACTGCCTAAAGAATCCGGCGTTATTGGCATTCTTTCAAACTATGTTACCTGTGATCCTGCCTATTTCTCGCTCAAAACATTCCTATTTGGGAATATCGTGCTTACTGATACCCGTGAATCTGCCTACAAAGTCTCTCAAAAAGGGTACAAATCTGTGACTCTGGATGGTGAATTCTTTGAAGAAAAAGGAGGGACTGTTGTAATTGACATTAATTCAAAAATATCCAAACTTACAAAACTCATCTCCATGAGCAGTGATATTGATGGATTGTTCCAATCCATCGGCATCATCAAAAAATACATGCTAAACAAAAAACACTCATTAAAAAAGATAGAAGATTCCATTCAATCATACGATGACCGTCTTTCAATATCTGAAAACTCCCTTACTTCTGCAACTGAGAATTACTCCAATCTAAAATCAAGAATCACTTCTGCATCAAGCATGAAAGAACAACTCGTTACAAGGATTTCGGGATTAACCTCAAGAAACAGTACCATTGAATCCGAAGCAAGCACCCGTGAATCCCACATTGTCTCACTGCAAGAAAGAATAACAATTGTTGAGGAGAATTATGCCAGCGGAGAACAAGATAGAATTGCCAGTGAGTTATCCAGAATCAATACCGAAAAATCTGAGACAGAGGAATTGTACACTACAATCATGAATGAATACCGTGACAAATCCTCAAAGCAGACAACACTTCAAACCCAACACGATGGGCAAAAGTCCCAATTAAATCGCCTCACTGACGAAGTAAATTCACTCAATCTTGAGCATACCGAGCTTGAAACAAAAATACGCCAACTAGAGCAACAAAAGGAATCCAAGAATCAGATTCTTGTATCACTGCGAGAAAAAGAGCAAGAATTAATCTCTACGTCTGGTTCCTCCATTGGTCATTTGAAAGAGTATGATGACAAACTCAGGGAATTATCTGGACAGGACAAAGAACTGACAAAACAAATAAGTGCTCTGGAGCGTCAAACAGACTCTCTTACCCGTGACCTTGTTGATTTATCTGAAAACGAATCTAAATTGCAACACATACTATCTGCATTTGGATTTGATAAAGACATGGAAACATTTGATGTTGAGCCAATCGTACAAGGGCTGACTGTAGAACTATCTTCCCTTAACGCATTAAATGCAAAGGCCCCTGAAACATACCTTGAAGTCTCATATGGTTATCGGTCAATGTCTACAAGAAAGAACTCTCTTGAAGCCGAACGTAATTCCATTGTTAAATTCATTGAAGATATTGAAAAAGACAAACGGCAAACTTTCTTGGATGCATTTGACAAGGTCGATAAGGAAATTCGGCTGATCTTCAATAAAATGACTGGTGGTAATGCTTGGCTAGAGCTACAAAATGAGGATGACATATTCAACTCTGGAATCTCTTACCTGATTCAATTCCCAAGTAAACAGAAAAGAGAATCAACCTCGATTAGTGGTGGTGAAAAGACTCTGGCTGCAGTCGTATTTGTTTTGGCCTTGCAAAAATTAAAGCCGTCCCCATTCTACCTGTTTGATGAAGTCGATGCTCACCTTGATGCTCCAAACTCTAAAAGTCTGGCAAAAATTCTAGACGAAAGATCCCAAGAAAGTCAGTTTATCATGGTATCTCTAAAGGACTCTGTCATCCAGAACGCAAAATTGATTTACGGCGTGTTCCAAAAGAATGGCGTTTCAAATGTTGTCACTTACAAAGACAAGCGAATACCCTCAATGAAGACGTCCTAGTCCAGTTTAACAAAACATGCAGAATGGTGCCCATCGGCAACCTCCTCTAACCCTGGCTCCTCCGTACACCTCTCAATGACATACGGGCACCTTGCTCTGAATCTGCATCCCTGGTACACATCGACATCTGCTGGTTCGTTGATCCTGATCTTCCTCTCTCTGTGCAGATTATCAGGATCTGGCTCTGAAATTGCATCAATTAATGCTTGAGTGTACGGATGACTGGGTTTGGCCAGCACTTGGTTGATTGGTCCCATTTCTACAATTTTGCCCATGTACAAAATACCAATTCTCTGACCAAAATACCTGGCAGTAGCTAGGTCATGTGTGATGTAGATAAATGAAATATTGTATCTCTTTTGCAACCCCTGCATCAACTCTAGCATCTCTGCCCTGATTGACACATCCAACATGGAGACTGGCTCGTCTGCCAGTATCACTTTGGGTTTTAGTGCAAGCGCTCTTGCCAATACCACCCTCTGCCTTTGACCTCCTGACAACATGTGGGGGTACCGCTTTGCAATCTCTTCGGCAGGCTCTAGTTTGACTTCCTGCAATACCTGGATCACTCTTTTCTTCCTGTCTCCTCTGTCTCCAATTTTATGGATCTCCAGCGGCTCTGAGACAATGTCACCCACCTTCATTCTTGGGTTGATAGAATCATACGGATCCTGATGTATCATCTGGCAATTCATTCTGATTTTTGAGAGGCTTTCTTCATGATTGCCAATCTCATGTTCTTCAAAAAATATTTTTCCAGAATCTGGCTGGATTGATTTCAGGATTAATTTTGCAATTGTTGATTTTCCAGACCCTGACTGGCCAGCCAAAACAAAAACCTCCCCTTCTTTTAATGAGAATGATACATCGTCGGCAGCCCTGACCGTGATTGATTTTGATCGAAATATTCCTTTTTTCGTAAAATATTTTTTCAAATGCTCCACTCTTAGGATATCGCTCATTGAATACTGTTGAATAAAGAAGCATGTCTAGAAATATCTTTTGTGCGTAAAATTCGGGATAACGCATATTTACGTTAAAAAAAGACCGAATTATTACTTGAGTGACACAATACAAAAGAACCGTGATTATAAAAAATATGTTATAGATTCAAGACTCCAATATTTCAAACCTCATGCCAGCAAGATCGAGAAAACATTTGCCGAAGAAATTTCCTCCAGTCTGGACAGGACCTCCAAGTTCATCATGCCCAAATTTTTTTATGACAAAAAGGGCTCCATTCTGTTTGAAAAAATCTGCAATCTTCCTGAATACTATCCTACTCGAACAGAAATTGACATTTTGAAGAATTTGCAGGCTGAATTGCCTGCATTTATCGACGAATCTTTTAGACTGGTCGAACTTGGGAGCGGTTCGTCGATAAAGACCAAATTGATTCTTGATATTTTCAGCAAATTACAACAGACTACCGAATATTTTCCAATAGATATTTCTGAGATTCTAACTGAAAGTTCCGAACAGCTCTTAGAATGTTATGAGAATCTCCGCATCACCGGCATCATCGATACCTATGAGGGCGGATTGGAATTCATCAAACACTATGATGATAAAAAAAACCTGATTATCTTTTTAGGATCCAGCTTTGGTAACTTCTCACCCTCTGATGGCAAGGCGTTCTTGGAAAAAATAAACTCGACTATGAAACCCGATGATCTATTCCTGATTGGCTTGGATTTGGTAAAGGACAGACGAATTTTAGAATCTGCATACAATGATGCGCAAGGCATTACTGCCAAATTCAATCTGAATGTTCTTTCTCGAATAAATGATGAGCTTGATGCCGATTTTGATTTGGATAATTTCTCACATCATTCGATTTACAACACAGACGATCAAAGAATTGAGATGTATCTGAAATCCCTAGTTCGCCAGTCTGTAATCATTTCAAAATCAAACCTGTCATTAAATTTGGAAAAAAATGAATTGATTCACACCGAATATTCCCACAAATACACTCCCGAACAAATCAAAGCACTTCTTGAAGATGCGGGATTTAAAATCGATCACATTTGGTTTGATGATGATGCCAATTACTCATTAACGCTGGTGTCTAAAAACTAGATATTTTCAGCACACCTGAAACCTGAAAACAGCCACCTCTCATCTAGCCTGAAGAAATTCCTATAGCTTCCCCTGATTGACATTTTTGGCGTCCCAAATGATCCTCCTCTGAGTACTTTTTGATTCGTAAACCACTTGTCATTGTACTCCTCAAAGCCTGACTTGAATCCCGGATATCCTGTAAATTCAGATGATGTCCACTCCCAAACGTCTCCTATCATCTGTTGACATCCTGACTGGCTGGCTCCACTTGGATATGATCCTATCTTTGAACATCCCCAATGATATGATTCTAACAAGTTGCACCTGTCTGCAGTTGGTTTTTCATCTCCCCATGGAAATGTTGTCTTTTGCTGCTTTTCCTCGTTCCAGCATGCGGCTTTCTCCCATTCTGCCTCTGTTGGGAGTCTCTTGCCTGCCCATCTGCAGTATGCATCTGCCTCATAGTAGCTGACGTGGCATACTGGCTCATCTGGGCTGATCTCCCTGATTCCTAAAAAGTCCCTTGTGTGCCACCTGCCATCAATTCTCTCCCAGTACATTGGAGATTCCCATTTGTTTGCTTTGACTTTCTCCCATCCGTCTGATAACCAATACTTGTATGTCTCGTATCCTCCATCATTGATGAACGCAAGATACTGTTGGTTTGTTATTGGGAATTGATCAATTTTGTAATCATTGAGGTAGACCTTGTGCTCTGGCAATTCAACATCGTAACAAAACTCTTCCCCATTATTCCCCATTGTGTATATGCCGCCTTTAATCTGAATGGATTTCTGTGTGGTATCGGTTGTTTTTCTAATTTCGTTCTTCTTTACGGGCCTGTATTGCTCTGCAAGCAGATGTTGTAAATCATACACTAGGAGCTCTTGATGTTGGCATTCATGATGAAAACCAGTCTCGATTAATCTTATGTCATCTTGGCTCAAAGTTTGGGTCTCGATAAATTTTGCCACCCTTTGATTTATTGTATTGTAGTATTGAAAGATCTGATCAGTTGTCGGTCTTGATACGACCCCTCGCAATCCTTTGTCATGCGGTACTCCAAATTGCTGATAATAGGAATTGAGATATTCGGAAAATTCCTTTGAATAGAACTCGTAATTTTTGTCGATCTTGCCCATGATCGTCTCATAAATCCAACTCACATGGCCTATGTGCCATTTTGGCGGGCTCATAAAAAATGCAGTCTGAACAACAAAATCATCCCTTTCCAAAGTCTTTACAAGTTCCAGCGTTCTGCTGCGTGTCTCTCTGAATCTCTCCAATAGTGAGACCTCTGACTGTAATTCTGGATTTGATGCCAATATTGAAAAACTGTCTTTTTTATATTATTATATCTGTTTTTTTTATCTAGTATCCTCTTGCAAAGATTGGAACTGCCATGCTTTGTTCTTGGCAGTAGATGCATCTCTGATCTGTATCCTCGCTTCCAAATGGGATTACCCTGATCTCCGCCCCTGTCTCTTCTTTAACCTTGTTCTCACATTCCAATTTCCCACACCATGGTGATTTGAAGAAGCCGCCCTCCTCGATCTTTGATTTGAAATCTGAATATTCTGAGATCTCCAGGGTGTTGCTCTTGGCTTCTTCTCTGGCTTTTTTTAGCATCTCTGCTTGAATTTCATCTAGAATTATGATTATTTCTTTCATTTTGTCAAAGCCCAAACTGACTTTTTCTAAATTGTATCTCTTTGCAACTATCACACTCTGCTTCTCTATATCCTTTGGACCTATCTCTATTCTTAATGGAACCCCCTTCAATTCCCAGTCATTGAATTTGTATCCTGGAGATAGCCCTTCCCTGTCATCTACATGCACTCTGATCTCTTTGGATTCTAATTCATTTTTGATCTCTTCTACTTTTGGCAGGACAATCTCTTTACCTTCATCATTTCTGTAAATTGGAACAATCACAACTTGCATTGGAGCCACTTTTGGTGGCAGGACCAATCCTTTGTCATCTCCATGTGCCATGATCATTGCACCGATCAATCTCCATGACACACCCCATGACGTTTGCCATGCAAAATGTTCTACGTTATCCCTGTCTGCAAATTTGACTTGAAATGGTTTTGAAAAGTTTTGACCCAAGAAATGCGATGTTCCCATTTGCAGTGCCTTTCCATCTGGCATAATTGATTCCATGGTTGTCGTATATACTGCACCGACGAATTTTTCTTTCTCGCTTTTTTCCCCCACTATTACCGGGATTGCCAGTTCCGCCTCTACTGTATTCTTGTAAATCTCTAAAATCTTCATCACTTCTTTCTCTGCCTCCTCTTGCGTGGCATGTACCGTGTGACCTTCTTGCCACAAAAACTCTGAGGTTCTAAGGAATGGTTTGGTGGCTTTAATCTCTGCCCTTAATGCTGTGTTCCAAAAATTGATTTTTAATGGCAAATCCCTCCAGCTTTGAATCCATTTTGAATATAGGGTGTATGCCAATGTCTCAGATGTTGGTCTTAATGCAAGCCTGTCTCCGATTTCATTAGTTCCTGAATGCGTTACCCAAAACACTTCTGGGTTAAACCCTGCAAAATGCTTCTGCTCTTTGCCTAGCAGTGACTCTGGAATTAGTATTGGCAAAAACCCATTCCTGATGCCGTTTCTTGAAAACTTTTTGTCAAATGTACTTCTCAGTGATTCCCAAATCGAATATCCGTCTGGCCTGAGTACGATCAGTCCCTTCACTGGTGCATAATCTGCCAATTTTGCCTTTAGAACTACCTGCGTATACCACTCGCTAAAATCATCATTCTTTGAAACTGTGATACCGACGTCTTCTTTGCCCAAACTAGATTTCACTGAATTACTTTAATTAATGAGCCTTTCGTGAAAATTCAGATTATTACAGTTTATCGCCTTTGCAAAGTACCTTGCCCATTACCCTGCTTTGGAAATTTGGGCATACGAAACATTGAATGAAATGAGTCTCTTCTTTGAGAACCGGACAATCTACAAATTCCTGCTTCATTTTTTTGAGCATTTTTGGACTGACTCCTTTTAATTTTAATTTCCCCTTCTCATCCATCATGCCTGATTCTTTTAATTCTTCTTTGACTGGGTCTGGGAGCTTTTGTTTGCCTTCTCTCTCTTTGATTTCCACTTCAAATTTATGTTCTAATTCGCCCATATCCAACACAATACATTCGGTGATTTATTACTAGCGCTTTTTTATCCTATCAAATTGACTGTACTTTTCATTGTAACTGTTAATTTTGTGACCTTTTTATACTAAAATCTTCAAATCGTTTAAAAAATATTCTGCCGTGTTGCAAATATGGAGTGAAACATGCCACCTTGTTTTGATTCAAAAAGTATCCTATTTGCAGTCAATCAAACCGTTCTGTAATTGCAGAGGCATCTTGGAAATTACAAAGCCAAAAGATGCTCTGGGCCTAGTTCATAATGGACCAAAAGATACAATGGGGAAATTCGATGATGGTGGGTTTATGACATATTCAATAAAGAAGCAGAGATACGAAACTTGGAAAAAACCTGAAAAGAAAAAAGGCTTGGCGTAGAAAGAAAAATGATGGCCGAGGAGATCAAAAAAACTGATAAATTCAAAACATGAGTATATTGTAATCACAGGTGATGGTGGCAGAGAACTTGCACGTCTATCGTTTAGAAATTCCCGTTATCTCTGACTTGTACTCTGACAATCTACTAGTGTCCCTTCAAGGCAATCTACCCATTTCAAGCATCTGGGATGGAACTTGCGGATCTCAAAGATAAGAAGGAGGGATTTTACTAGAACCTGAAAAGGCACAATGATACACTATACCATCCACATGACGATGTTGATTGCAAAGATTGAAAGGATTATCCCTATCTCCACAATCACGTACACTATTCCCAGTATCAGGAGCTTTGTGACCCTTACCGGGCCATCATCCTTTGTGGCTTTGTACAACCAATAAGAAAAAATGAAAAACGGAAGATACCAAGGTATTTGGATTACAATTCCAAGTAATGCTATTACAAAAGATTCAAAATCAGCAAGGGGCTGTCCAAATTGAAAGCTACGATAAACTGTGGATGATATAAAATATATTCCAATTCCTGCTAGAATGGCTGATATGATTTTTAGTTGTTTGGGAGTCATAAACAGAGTGGGATTATGCGTGTGAGTTTATGATTGTTTGGTCATTTATAATAATTTCAGAACGCATGGCATAACCCAATGTCCTCTATTTGGAGAACTAGGCACAAATATTTTCAACTGTGCTGATTTGTGCTTAACTAAAAGATGGATATGTTCTCATGTGTATGATCATCTTGTACCCTTAACATCTTGTACCATTCTAAATGACAGAATCATTGCAGCAATCAAAGATGCAAATATTGTCCTCTAATCTTTTATCAATCATTAGGGTTTCAGATCGCATACTGGGGTATATTTATAATCACGATGATGATTTGTCACATGATTATTTTCTTGGAGCAATCAAACTCGACTCTACTTCACAATGCTGGAAAAAGAACATCTGATGTTGCATGATCCCAATAACGCCAAATGGGTCCATTCTTTATTGCGGTCTTATTTTTGACAGTACTGGGTTTTCCGATTGTGTTTGACTGGCAAAAACATAGACACTACTTTAATATAATTAGCAATTTTTTTCCAAATCAGAAAACTATTGTTGGCAATTTTTGATGTAGAGGGAGTTTTGTATGACGAAGAATATCTCCCAATTCTTGCTGAAAAACTCAACAAGGAAGACGAGATTTGGAAAATCACAAAGCAAGGAATTCAAGGAAAAATCAACTGGGAGGAAGGACTGCAAACTAGAATTGCTGCCTTGAGGGGCCTTGATGAGAAGACTTGCCAGGACGTCTCTGATGCATTGCCCATCATGACTGGTGCAAAAGAGGCATGCAGGGCACTAAAGGCTGCAGGGTGGAAACTCATGGCTGTATCTGGTGGTTTTACTCTGATGATGCACCGATTGAAAAAAGAGTTGGACTTGGATTATGTTTATTCAAATGAGTTGATATTCAAAGATGGCAAACTAGACGGTGTCACAATCAATGTGGATTCTGATAAATCAAAGTCCGCAAAAATAAAGATTGAAGAGTGGGGTGAGAAAAAAGAAGATATTGTCTGTGTAGTGGATGGCGCAAATGATGTGAAATTATTTGATGTCTGTGGATTGGGCATTGCCTATCGTGCTCAGGACATCGTTAAAGACTTGGCTACTACAACCTTGGAAGAAAAAGATCTCTCCAAAATTATAGATATAATCAACAAACACTACAAATTGCAATTACAAGTTGCAACTCCTGCATAAACAATTTTTTAGCCCCTCCTTTTCAGATACATTACTTGCAAATCATACCCATTCATCTTGAAAAAGAGATCGAGCCATCTGATGACATCTCTGACATTCTTCTAAATTCTGAAAAACTACACGATGGTGACATTGTTGTTATCGCGCAAAAAATCGTCTCCAAGCAGGAAGGACGGCTAATAGATCTATCCACTGTGACTCCTTCTCTGCTCGCCGAAGGCATCGGCTCCCAATATGGAAAGGATCCTAGAATCATCGAACTGATCCTGTCTGAATCAAAACGAATTGTAAGGATGCAAAATGGAATTCTGATAGTCGAAACCAATCAGGGTTTTATCTGTGCGAATGCCGGAATTGATCAAAGTAATATCAGGGACGGGCATGCAACTCTGTTGCCTGTTGACTCTGATGTTTCTGCACAAAGAATCAGAAAGAAAATTTTGGAACAATCAGGCAAAAATATCTCAATCATAATCTCTGATACGTTTGGCCGACCTTTTAGAATGGGACAGACCAATCATGCAATTGGGATATCTGGGCTGAACCCGATTTTAGATTATGAGGGAAGTTTGGATTCTTTTAATAATATTTTACGAGTCACTGCAATTGCAATTGCCGATGAACTTGCGTCTGCATCCGAATTAGTTATGGGAAAGTCCCTGAAATGCCCATTTGCAATAATCCGTGGCTATTCTTTCAAGTTTGAGGATCACCGCATTGATGAACTAATTCGACCCGAACACGAGGATCTCTTTAGATGATTTTAAAAAAAACCCTCATTTCCTGTTGCATGTCAAGTTAGGTTCGATGAATCAAACCTAATTGTTATAATTCTACTATGTATTTTCACGACTTTATCCGAATTGAATTCCCTGACTCAAATATTTTTATCTAGATGGCATACCCGTTATTACAACATGTAAACTGACAATTAGTTACAATGCAAAGACGGGGCATGATGAGGAATTATTTAAAAGTTAGGCTAGTGGTACAGATGAATCTTGACGGCAACAAACTAGTTATCTTGGAAGGCGTATCCGTACTTGATAATTCATTATCCTGTCTAGTATTGTGATCAAAATCTACTTTTAATTTGGAAATTGCAGTTATTTTTGCCTACTCTCTTTGCAAAACTCAAATAGCTTTTAATATGACAAATCGGCCTTTGGGAATTGATTACCGATGTCTGAACCTACTGAAAAGAAACTAGATGCAACTGGATTGTTCTGTCCTGAACCCGTGTTTAGAACAAAGATCGAAATTGAAAGGATGCAGGTAGGCCAAGTCATAACCGTATCTGCTGATGATCCGGCAGCTGAGGATGATATCTCACGATGGGTTACGAGAAGCGGTCACGAACTATTGGACGTCTCAAAAGACGGTCAAACCATTACATTGAAGATTAAAAAGGTGAAATAATCCAAATCATGACTACTGTTACTGGTACAGATGTGCTCAGTCGTGTAGGCAACACCCCTCTGATATCTTTGGATTCCCTTTCTCATGTTGGAACCAAATACTTTGCAAAGCTAGAAGGTCACAATCCCTTTGGTTCTGTCAAAGACAGAGCCGCATACTGGATGATCAAAGATGGCGAAGAGAGGGGAATTCTGACAAAGGGAAAAAGCATAATCATAGAACCCACCTCTGGCAATACCGGAATTGCCTTGACTGGAATTGCCAATATACTAGGCTACAAAGTTGAGATTGTCATTCCAGAAAAAGCAAGTAATGAAACTAAGGACATCATTAGAAAACTAGGCGCCAAGGTGTTTGAAACCAGTGACGACTTGTGTCCCAAAGTGGGTGCTGGAACTGATCAAAGCATTGCACTGGCCACATCTATTGCATCATCAAGGCCTGACACGTACTATTCCCCAAATCAATATGCAAACGAGGCAAATTTCAAGGGACATTATGCTGGAACCGGGCCTGAAATTTGGAGACAGACTGAGGGCAAAGTCACCCATTTCTTCACTGGTATTGGCACCGGTGGAACAATTACTGGAATTGGCGCTTTTCTCAAAGAGAAGAATCCTGATGTCAAAATTATTGGCTGTCAACCGCAACAAAACCACTTGATTCAAGGATGGAGAAATTTTGAGGAATCTGCAAAGCCTGATTTGTTTCTGAAACGGGAAGATGTCGTCGATGACTGGGTGTCTGTTGACAATAACGAGGCATTTTCAGTTGTAAGGGATGTGTTTGTCAAAGACAAGCTTTTGATCAGCCCGTCATCTGCTGCCGTATATGCATGCATGAAGAAATATCCCGTTGAAGGAGATGCATCTATAGTGGGAATTTTTGCCGATGATGGGAGGAAATTCAAAAGTGTCTATGCCACTGAAAATGTGCTCTCTGAGGAGGAATTTGATAACTGTCTTCAGGATGCAAATCACATGTCTGAATTGGCATATTGACTATTGAAGGATCTTCTTCAAGTGCTTCTCATAAAATTCCCTAAATGACGTATTGATATCCATCTCATGCTGTAAGCATCGGTTACTTTGCTCGCTAATCTGACTCTTGATCTCTTTGCTCCATAGGCTCTGCTGTCCATCTTTGGAGTCTATTATCGATGGGTTTTCTTTGATCTTTTTCATAGTTTCTAAAAGTGTTGCACTCAACTCTCTGAATTTGCTAATCCGTAAAAGGAATATCTGCGCCTCTTTCCCATTTACCAGTTTTATCATTGCATGAACTTGGCTATAGTATTCCAAGCCCTTTTCATTATACCTCTTGAAGTCTTCGATTCGCCGACTCCAATACTCTTTGGTTACTTTTTCTTCAATTTTGTAGCTGAATCTGATATCTCCTAATTCTGTTCCCAATTTGGCCAGTTTTTCGCTATGCTCCTTGGCTGATCTTCTCAGTTCTTCGGGGTCTTGACTCAATACTCTTGGTTTTCCCTATCGCAATAAAGAGTTTAGATTCTTGACTCATTCCATCCCTTCTCAGACTCGTCTGAATACGTCAACATGCATGCCTCACAGAATGAATCCCATTCGGTAACTCCTAATTTTTCAAAATATTCTAGAGACCATTTGTATGTGGGTTCTTTTCTGTACTGAAATTGCTGAATTGTATAGATGTCCTTGTGGTGAAATTTATTCAGGCATTTTTTGCATTGGGCATCTTTCATTATTGCTTGTCTGCACTCTCAGTCAGATACTTGTCCACATCAATTGCCGCCATGCATCCAAAGGCCGCAGCGGTGATTGCCTGCCGATACTTTCTATCGTGCACATCCCCTGCTGCAAAAATCCCCTCTATGTTGGTATGTGTCTTATCCTTTAATATGATATATCCTTGGTCATCCAAGTCAATTTGACTTTTGAAGAGTTGCGTGTTTGGCTCATGTCCGACTGCTACAAACAATCCTCCCGCATCAAGTGTCGTCTCTTCATTTGTTTTTAGATTCTTCAAGACTGCCTTCTGTATCTTTTGATCTCCTTTGATGCTGATAACGGCCGAATCAAAGTGGAACTTGATCTTTTCATTGTTAAATGCTCTTTCTTGCATGATCTTGCTTGCACGCAATTCCTTCCGTCTGTGTATCAGGTGGACATTTGTGGCAAATTTTGTAAGAAACGTTGCCTCTTCTATTGCAGAGTCTCCTCCGCCTACCACAAGTATCTCCTGGTTCCTAAAGAAGGGACCATCACATGTTGCACAATACGATACGCCTTTTCCGCTAAAAGTATCTTCACCTTCCACGCCTAGTTTTCTTGGGTTTGCACCAGTTGCAATTATTACGGCACGCCCCTCGAATTCTTCTGATGCGGTTAGAACTTTGAATGGTTTGTGTCTAAAATCCACATCGACTACCACGTCATCAATAATCGTAGTGCCCATTCTCTGTGACTGCTTTCTCATCTCTATCATCAGATCAGGACCCATTATCCCATTTTCAAATCCAGGATAGTTTTCGACTTCGGTTGTGTTGACTAGCTGTCCTCCCGGAAGCAGTCCTGACAAAATCAGGGTGTCATAGCCTGCCCTAGCGCAATAAATTCCGGCAGTATACCCTGAAGGGCCTGCCCCGATGACTATGACATCGAATTTTGTTTTGAGCTTGTCTGATATCTTGATTTCGTCATCCCTTGTCTCAAGTACTGCCGCACCTGTATCTCCTCCTGCCATCATGATGTTAGAGGTCTCAACTTCAATAATTTAAGTGAATATACTTCTTAATTCTTGACTTTATTTATCGTCTCAAAGTGCTTTTTGCACATTTTTTTATTTTCGATCTGTGAGTAAAGCAAATCCTTTTGCCAATGCGCATTGAACAACCTGCAATCCCTCTCCTCACAAAATGATTCCCCCGTCTCATAATACATTATGGATTGTAACACGTATCCTTCTATGATCTCATTTAATCTCGAATCGTGGTATTCTAAAAATCTCCCTTTGTACTTTTTCTTGATCTCCTCTTCTGAAAAGTTTGCCATTAGATCCAGATAGTATTCTTTAGATTTGGCCGGTGCCTCCACGATTCCTGTAGTTGAGATTATTGTGGGATTGGAACTGATCAGTGCCCTGGCGTGATATCTAAAGTCATCATCATCAAATGTCACAGTGAGCTTGCTTGTAAAAATTATGTGCAGTATGTCGTCTGTGGTTGGGATGTTTTTTGAAATGATGTCTTGTAACTCAAACCCGTCATAGAGCCTCATCACATCCTTCTCAGATGTGTCGGTGCCATCTTTTTCCATTTGAACCTCTTGACGTGTTGGGATGTGTTCCTTGAATTGCTTCTTCAAGTCAAATACCTGTGCCGATGCTATCTCCTCAAATGCCTCGTCTTTTAGAGTCTTGAAGAAATTTCCCCTTAATTCTGTCTCAACTCGAAACGTATCTGTGATGAATCTTCTTATCTCCTCAATCCTGATTTCAGGAACGGCAGGTTCGTCATGTAGGATGATTTTAGAAATTTTCACTAAAAGAAGGACTGATCTAATCGCTTATCTTTCTAACGAATTATTTTTTTAAAGAGTTGGGAGGCCTTTAGTGCAAGATTAGTGCACTGATGATGCTATCTTTCCAGCTCTTTGATTTTTTGGGCAGTTATCTCTGCTGCTCTTTTTCCAGAGTACAGCATGGAGCCAAATGTCGGGCCCATTCTTGCCAATCCATGTGTCTCAGTCACTGACATTCCTGCTGCCACCAGTCCTGGATAGATTTCACCTGTCTTGTTAACTACGTGTTCCTCGCCATCGTTTACAAACATTGGTTCCATCCCCTTCCACTTTGTCAGTCCTCTATCAACCAGTCTTTTTACGGCAACTGAATCATGACCTGATGCATCAATGATTACCTTTGCTTCAAATGCGATCGGATCAACACAAGTGATGTTGCGCGGTAATGCTGATACTGGCATCCAATTAACCACAATTCCGGCAACTCTGCCGTTCTTCAATACCAGGTCGTCAAATTTAGTCAATTGAAGGAACTTTACCCCTGCATCACATGCAGCCGCAATTAGTTTTGATACTGCATGTGGACCTGGTGTCAAGTATAGCCCATCTGCAACTTTTTTGTATGGTATCCCTAGCTCATCCCATATCTTTTGGGCAGGCTCTCTTACTGTAACTGGATTCATCATGTATCCGCCTAGCCAATAACCTCCTCCTAGGTAGTTGTTTTGTTCGATAACTAAAACTTTGTAACCCATGTTTGATAGTTCCCTGCTGGCTGTCAGTCCTGCAGGACCTGCACCAATCACGATTACATCTGATTCTGCCCTGTCAATTAATACATCGTGAAATTCATTTGCAATTGCGCGCGTAATCTCGACCTCACGCACGTCGGTAAATATCTTCTTTGACTGTTCTGCAACCGTTGCTTCTTGCATGAAGATGTTGCGTTTTGTGAACAATTAATACTTTCCCACATCCTATCTCGAAAATTAGGTGATACTAACCGTTTCAAAAAATTTTGCCACCTAATGGAAACAGGAAAATTTTGTACCTTGAGGAAAATATCCCTCCTAAAATCCCCAAATATCAAAAATTTATATCCAAACTAAAAGTAATTTCTTTGTATTGACCGTATCTGATCTTAAGCAGTCTCTTCCCGATTCTGTAAAATCCAAAATAAATTGGTCCAGAATTGAGGAGGCCGACGCCTTTGCAAATACCGTAAAGCTGTTCCGCCAAGGAAAATATGATGAAGCTAGTTTCAGACGATACCGGCTCCAGCACGGCGCATATGGGACTAGGATGACTGGCGACTATGCCATGATCAGAATTAAAATTCCTGCCGGAGAGATCTATCCTGATCAAATTGAAAAAATATCCCAACTAAGTGAGCAGTACTCCATAGGCAGTGCCCACTTTTCAACTCGGGAAAACATTCAGCTCCATTGGGTGGTTCTTGAGGATGTCTCTGAAGTCTTTCGAGGTTTGGCCGAAGTCGGACTGACGTCTCGTGAGGCATGCGGTAATTCTGTAAGGAATGTAATGTGCAGTCCCTTGTCTGGCGTCTGTCCTGATGAGGAATTTGATTCGACTCCTTATGCGCTTGCAACTGCGAGGTTCTTTCTAAGAAATCCGATGGCTCAAAACCTGCCTCGTAAGTTCAAATTCAATTTTACGTGCTGTGAGAAACACGGAATGGTAAGAATGGTCGATGTGGGACTGATCCCACATGTTAGAGAAATTGATGGAACTGCCCAGAGAGGATTCAAAATTTTCTTGGGTGGGGGATTGGGAAACAAATCATATGTTGGACATCAGCTAGAAGACTTTACTCCTGAGGAAGACTTGCTTCACACTTCGATTGCCGTTATACGAATATTTGACAGAATGGGTGATAGGAAAAATCTTGCCCGAAACAGAATGAGATATCTGGTAAATGATATGGGCTGGGACAAGTTTCAAAACCTTGTACTCAAAGAGAGAGCTATAGTTCGAGCTACCCAATCAGTTACCACCCAATTAAAAGTTGATCAAACTCCTGATGTCATCAAGAGACCCATTCGAATCTCCGATGAGAATGGTGGGGAGACGATTCCTGACGGATATGCCAGATGGCTAAAGACTAACACCGTAAAGCAAACGCAGGAAGGTTATCGTTCAGTGTTTCTTACCCTTGAAGCAGGCGATATCACTGCAAGCCAGCTGTATGGTTTGGCCGATATCATCCGTGCTTTTTCATCTGAAGGCAAGGGCAGATCTGGTTTTTCGCAAAATATTGCCATACGGTACGTACATGAGGATGACTTGCCTCGCCTGTATTCTAAACTGCTTGAGACTGGATTGGCAAAATCAGGCGCCTTGACCATGGCCGCACCGATTGGCTGCTCTGGAACCACATCTTGTAACCTTGCATTGACTAACTCGCATAGATTGGCAAAGGAGATCCAAAGAACGTTCTTGGAGCTAAAACTAGATGAGGACGATGATCTTGGCGATTCTTCAATCAAGATTAGCGGATGTCCTAATTCATGCGGACAGCATGGCATTGCAACAATTGGATTCTTTGGAGGCGGTGGACGTGTTGGAAAAGACATGTATGCTAACTATCAAATGTCCATAGGTGGCCGCTCTGATGGAGACACCATGTTGGGACAAACCCTTCTTAGGGTTCCTGCAAAACGAGTAATTCCAGTACTTTTAAAGATAATTGAAATCTTCAAGGCAAACAGAAAATCCGATGACACTCTAAAGTCTTGGATTCACAGAGTTGTAAGTGGAAATGAGGACTCGGAGATCAAGTCGATTATTGATGTTAAAAAAATACTGGCGCCCCTGATTACTCCGCCGACGATTCAAGAGGATCCTGACTTTTACTTGGATTATGGAACTGATTCCAGTTATCACACAAAGACTGGAAAGGGTGAATGTGCTGCTTGACTGGCTCTGGTAAAATCACAACCGATGTAGACTCTTTGCGTTCCCAAATCCGAGACAAAAGCGTTAGAGTGATTGATGTAAGACGGGAGGGAGATTATAAGCAGGATCACATTCCATCTGCCGTAAACCTGCCTCTTGCCAATCTTTTATCTGATGACAGTCCTGAACGTGTTTTGAAGCTTGTAAATTCCATGGGAATTGACGATGAAACTCCTGTCGTTGTCTATGATGATACGTTTGGTGCTTTGGCATCACGGGTTGCATGGACTTTGGAATACTTGGGACACTCAGATGTGACCCTGCTAGAAACCACATATGGTAATTGGAAATCCCTTGGATTGGAAAACGATTCTACCATGCCTGAAATCCAAAGTAAAGAACACTCTCTAAAATTACGGCCTGAAATTTTGGCCACCTCTGATTATCTGGAAACTGCCAAAACCCGTGATGATGTGATCCTAATTGATAACCGGGAGAGGCTGAACTTTCTTGAGCAGCATATCCCTGGTGCCATCAGCTTGCCTTATCGCACATTGGCCTCAAATGATAAAATCTTACGCCCAAAAGAGGACATGAAAAGACTGTTGGATAATCGTATGGTCACAGGGGACTCTGAAATTATTACCTATTGTGGCAGTGTGGGCACTCTTTCTGGCTTGGCATACTATGCGCTAAAATCTGCCGGACTGCCTAATGCAAAATTGTATGTTCGTTCCTTCAAAGAGTGGAAGAATCTTCAAAAACCTACCGAAAAACAAGAGGATGCTAATTATTGGGATCTGTCTGCTGAGTGATTAGGATATCTGCTCTCTGAGTTTTTTTGTTACGGTTCCTTCAATGTTGTCAAATAGCACTATCATCTTTTCTTTGTTGTCTATGAGATAGTCTGCTCCCCTGTCCTTTAGTCTGATCTTCCACAATCTTATCTCCCTGTGTTCCTCAAAGAAGCTCTCTATCATCTGCTCCCCTGATCTTGTCGGGTCTATGAACTCGTCAAAAATATCAATTGTTTTCTCTACGTCTCCCTCCTCTATTGATTCTTTGACTGATTGGATTGCCTGACTGAGTTCTTTCAAATTTTTGACTGGTCGAGGCAATGTCTTTTTAGTAATCCCAAACAATCCTTTTTTCTCCTTGCCAATTTTTTCTGCGATATTCTCTGCAAGATCATAGATTGGTATTTTACTTAGTCCGTCACGTTTTTCATTTTGTACGATTAGTCCCTTTTCTAATAATTTCCTTAACGCTGTTTCGGCATCTATCTTGTCTAAAAATGTCGTCCATACAATTGCACCCAACGTATGGTATCCCTGTCTGACTGATTCTAGAACAACTACCTCTTGAATTCTTTTGAATCCTTCCTCTATTCTGACATTCATAAAGTCTTTGTCCCTGATTGCTTTTCTAGCATTCTTTACATCTATCTCTATGGAGCGTTTGAGGGCCTCTAGTGCTTCAGGAACTTGATTTAGCAAAGACAAAAAGCATGCTTGATTATACCATGCCATTCCGTACGTTGGATCTGACTCAATCGCCTTTTGTGTTGCATCTAGGGCTTTTGCATATTTTTTCTGCTCATAATGTACCAATCCCTTGAGATTCCAAGCCTCTGGATTTGTAACATCAATCTCTAGAATCTTGTCATACACCTTCAATGCTTCTGCGTGTTCGTCTAGGTGAAATCTGGCATATCCCAACTTCATCAATGTTTCAACGTTATCTGGGTCAATGCGTAATGCTTGTTCAAATATCTCTACGGCATCCTCTAGCTTTTCATCTGCCATCAAATTGATGCCTTTTTTAAATAATTTTTTACGATTATAATCTATATCCACCAGACTTCTTTCTTGCGGGATTGTCTTCTCCATCTTTGTTTCCTCTGCCTCTTTTGACTTTTTCCCGAACGGTTTCTTCACAGCTCAAATAGGCGTTTTCTCTAGATAAATACCAACCTTAATTGAGCCTATTGAGATGCGTACCAAATCTACAATGGATTTTAGCGATCTAAATACAGAAATACTTGAAATATACATAAACGATTGTGTCATCACAGTCACGATTAGAGATTCAAGGTCAGGCGCCATTTAAGCAATCTGGTGTTTATGAAGCCCAAATCGCAGTCACTAAAAGTAAGCCATCTGATGATGAGATTCGTACCAAGCAATTTTCAACCCTGTGGAAGGGCAATTTTCATCTTAGGGTAAAAGATGGATTGTTTTCTGAAACCATTGGTTCTTCTGCAAATCCACTACCTCCATCAATTGTCAGTCTTGACAGGGTTTGGATTGTCGTTACTGACTTATTTTCCACACTTTATACCGTATTTGATGTTCCTTTAACTAGTCCAACTTCGCAACCTAGGATAAAACCTGAAGTAAAAACAAATGATGTTCAAAAACCCAAACGTTCTACAAAAACAAATATTGTTGGAGAATCTGCCCATAGGGGTACGACCGGCTCAATCGGTCCACCTGGTGATAAAGGCTCAATCGGTCCACCCGGTTCACAAGGACCTGTGGGTGTTAAGGGTCCAGAAGGCCCACCCGGTTCGCCTGGCGACAAGGGTGCAACTGGTGATAAAGGCATGTCCGGCGACAAGGGAATTGCTGGTGACAAAGGTGACAAAGGCGACAAGGGAATTACCGGCGACAAAGGTGACAAAGGCGACAAAGGAGTTACTGGTTCACCTGGTGACAAAGGAGAAAAAGGTACGACAGGCCCAATTGGTGATAAAGGCCCAACTGGATTAAAAGGTCCCATTGGCGACAAAGGCGAAAAAGGCCCAACTGGATTAATTGGTGACAAAGGTTCTTCTGGATTAAGAGGTGTTCCAGGTGACAAAGGTGATCAAGGTCCGCAAGGCGTTCTCGGCGACAAAGGATTAACTGGCCCAATCGGGTCTCCTGGAGAAAAAGGCCCAACTGGTTCATCTGGAATACAAGGTGAAAAAGGAATTCAGGGTGGCCCCGGTCCAATCGGTGACAAAGGCCCTCTTGGTCTTCACGGTGACAAAGGCCCTCTTGGTCCGCCAGGTCCGCCCGGCGACAAAGGATTAACTGGTTCTACAGGCCCACTTGGAGACAAAGGTCAACTAGGCCCACCAGGCCCACTTGGAGACAAAGGAAACAAAGGCCCAGAGGGACAAATCGGAGAGAAAGGCCCACAAGGCCCACAAGGCCCAGCAGGTTCTAAAGGATTAACTGGAGTTCCAGGTCCGCAAGGAGAAAAAGGTGACAAAGGTCCAACTGGTCTAATCGGAGAGAAAGGTCCATCTGGTCCACTCGGAGCAACTGGAGAGAAAGGCCCACAAGGTCCACAAGGCTCTCAAGGTGAACGTGGCACCACTGGCCCCCCTGGAGAGAAAGGCCCACAAGGCCCACAAGGAATTCAAGGTCCACAAGGTGAACGTGGCCCATCTGGCCCAATCGGTTCAATAGGAGAACAAGGCCCTGTGGGAGGACAAGGTCCTGTAGGACCGCCCGGCCCAAGAGGCCCCCCTGGCCCCCCTGGAGAGAAAGGCCCATCTGGAGGAATGTCTTCAGAACAGAAAGCTCTCTTCAAAGATTTGTTAGAAATTTTGACAGCAAAAAATACAATCTCTACTGAAGAGCAAATCAAATTGATGAGTTACCTTTACTGAGAAATTTAATTTCTAATTCCAAATAACTACCTCAACTATATGACTATGATCTTAGGCCTGATGATTCATTGGCTTCATTACTGTTTATGCATTCATTCAACAAGCCTTTTTTAGCAAATCATTTTCAGAATAATGATTTGTCAATGTCTCTTTTTCACTATTTTGTCGTCAACATTACTTGGAAGATTTCTTAGTAGTTTCAGCATTTCTATATCTGTAGACATGTTGCATCATTTTGAAAAATAAATGCAATGTCAACTGTGAATGTTTTTTTATTAAACGTTCTACAGCTAACACTGTTTTAAAATTTAGAAAAATGGAAACAATTCGCCGTCTTTGAGACGATTGTTAATTTGCAGACGATATTATCGTCTTTTTGCTGCAGTTCGTCTCTTTGGAGCGGCTCTACGTTTTACTGCTGCCTTTCTCTTTGGAGCTGTTCTGCGTTTTGCGACAGTTCGTCTCTTTGTAGCGGCTCTACGTTTTACTGCTGCCTTTCTCTTTGGAGCTGTTCTGCGTTTTGCTGCCTTTCTCTTTGGAGCTGCTTTCTTTGCTGCAGTTCGTCTCTTTGGAGCGGCTCTACGTTTTACTGCTGCCTTTCTCTTTGGAGCTGTTCTGCGTTTTGCTACCTTTCTCTTTGGAGCTGCTTTCTTTGCTGCAGTTCGTCTCTTTGGAGCGGCTCTACGTTTTACTGCTGCCTTTCTCTTTGGAGCTGTTTTGCGTTTTGCTGCTGTAGTAGATTTTTTAGTTGATCTACGTTTAGTTGCAGCTTTTCTTTTTGTTGCCATACAGAATTCCGTAATTTCATCGTTTTTCAGTAGTTAAACTAAAGAAATTTACACAATTTGATTACAAATTGTCAAGTAATTTTATTTGGTTTTTTTTATTTTGATCGTAAAAATTCCAATTATCTCTTTTTCAAAGTATTTTTTCAGCCTCAAATTCAATTATTTTCCTGCAAATCTTTCATTTGCAAGTATTTTAGGCACAATATTGATTATTTTTTCCAAAATTCTTTTTTTGCAGTTTGTTTTTATTTTTCTTACAAAAATTTCCGTTGAGATTTTTTAGATCCATTTTTGATTACACTCCGCGTCTTTTGATGATAGTTAACACGTCTTCATCAATCATCACGTGATTCAAACCCACTCTCTGTCCTCCAAACTTTACACTCTTTCCCCAAACTAAACCGTACCTGAACTCCCGTTTTAACCTTCGATGCAATTTGTTGCAGATATCTTCTACCGTATCTCCCTCCCTTGCAATGAGTGGCTCTTTGTAGTCTGTCTCTCCTCCTTTTGGCCTCAGGTATATTCTGATGAATTTTAATCTCCCATAAATTTTCTCTTTGAGCAAATCGATGTTGAGATCAGCATTTGCAGATACTTCTATTACGTCTGATTTAATTTTGGTTTTCAAATCTTTTAGGAATGTCTCATCAACCAAATCGATCTTGTTTAGAATGGTCAGTGCTTTTGAATAACTTATGTTTCCTGCAATATGATCAGCTAACTGTTCTGACGTGACATCCTCCCTTACCACTACGCGAGCACTAACCAAACCATAAAGGTGTAAAATATCTTTGAGATGTTTTTCTGTAATTTTTGTTAACTTTACTTGCTGTGCAATTGCAATTCCGCCCATTGATGCCTTTTCAATAGTAATGTTTGGCGGTAATTGGTTTAACCTAATTCCGATATTTCCTAGCTCATTAATTAGTACATCCTCGTGGTACGGTTGAAACACATCTAATACTAGTAAAACAAGATCTGCAGTTCTTGCAACTGACAAAATTCTCTTTCCTAACCCTTTGCCTGTGGATGCACCTTTGATGATTCCTGGAAGGTCCAATACCTGAATGTTGGCACCTCGATACTCCATCATTCCTGGAACCACTGTCAAAGTTGTAAACTGAAATGCCCCGACGGTAGATTTTGCACTGGTCATTTTGTTTAGTAATGTGGATTTTCCCACACTTGGCAATCCGATAAAAACAACTGTTGCATCTCCACTGCGCCGTACATCAAACCCATCCTGCTTCATGCCTGACTTTTTGACTACATCTGCCTCTTGCTCTCTTTTGAGCTTTGCAATCTTTGCCTTGAGTAGTCCTATGTGGTGCTCTGTAGCTTTGTTGATCTGAGTCTTTGCCATTTCATCTTGAATGGCCTTAATTTTTTCAGGAATTCCCAACGCTGCTCATTCATTTTCACTTTCTTTTCAAATAAAACCGTATAACTTAGTAGCAAATATTATTCGGTTCATAAAACAATTATCATGAAAAAGAGAACATTTGCAGTGGATATTGATGGAACTATCACCGAAAATGGCGGGGGTAGAATACATCTTGATGCCCTAGAGTCATTACGTCGTCTAACCAACATGGGGCATGATGTGATCTTTGTTACCGGACGTTCTTCTGTTGAGGGATTCTTACTCTCTGTTTTTGGTGGGACTACAAAGATCGCTGTAGGCGAGAATGGCGGGTGTATTACAATGGATTCCGATGATCATATTTTGTTTGGGAATCTTGACGAATGCAAAAGAGCTTTTGAAGTAATTAAGGACAATATTGACAACGTTCAAGAAAAACATGTTTTCCCAAGAATGACTGAGGTTGTTTTGGAGAGAACGTTTGATTTGGATCTTGCAAGAAAGTTTCTTGCCCAAAAAAATATTTCAGTCGAATTGTCTGACAGCCAATATGCATACCACATCAATTCTCCTGGAATTGACAAGGGAACCGGCTTTACCAAAATCATGGAGAAACTCTCAATTTCTCGTGATGATGTGATTGCAATTGGAGATAGCGCTACTGATATCCCGTTATTCAAAGTGGCAAAAACAAGCATTGCATTGGGCAATGCGTCTGATCATGTGAAATCTGAGGCCACCATGGTAGTTTCTGCGCATGCCGGGGATGGGGTTCTTGAGGCATTAGATAAATTAGCGCCCACATTATCTGAGATATAGAAATGACTTTCAAATCCATTCTTGATGAAATTGAAAATAATCTAAACAAAATACTATCCGATCTCCAAGTACATGATGTTAAATTTTCTGTAGAGCCGGCCAAACCCGGATTCGGAGATGTAAGCTCCAATGTCTCCTATTTGCTTGCAAAACTGCTAAAGAAGAGCCCGAAAGAAATTGCTGAGATGCTTTCTGAAAAATATTCCCATTGTACAAGCACACTTGTCTTGAAATCCGAAGCACACCCCTCTGGATATCTTAACTTCTTTGCAAACTGGGACAAGCTAAGCCAGTTGATCCTCTCTGAATCCTACCTTGATACGTGTGGTGATGTTGATATTGGCAATGGCTCTGCAATTGTAGTTGAGCACACCAGTGTCAATCCAAACAAAGCGCTTCACATAGGCCATATACGAAATATCATCATCGGAGATGCCGTATCTAGAATCTTGGAGAAAGCTGGTTACAAAGTCAATGTGTTGAATTACATCGATGATTCTGGGCTGCAAGTCGCCGACATCATAGTTGGTTTTAAACACTTTGGATATGCGCAGGAGCCTCCAAACGGCAAGAAGTTTGATCATTATTGCGGTGATGATGTCTATGTCAAAACAACTGAAAAATATGAGGCCGATTCTGGTTTGAAAGAAATTACTAAAAACGTTCTCAAAGAACTTGAAGATGGGGATTCGGAGACGGCAAAGTTTGCAGATAAGATTACCCGAAGGGTCCTGGCAGGACAACTTGAGACCTGTTGGAATCTTGGAGTTACATATGACTGCCTGAACTTTGAATCACAAATTATCCGCTCAGGTCTCTGGAATGAAATCTTTGAGAAACTCAAAGAGATGAATCTGGCCGAGTTTGAAAATGAAGGTGAGAATGGGGGCTGTTGGGTGATTCGTGGCGATGGCAAAGAGGAAGACAAGGTGATTGTTCGCAGTAATGGGACTGCCACGTATATTGCCAAAGACATTCCTTATGCTGCCTGGAAACTGGGCTTGCTTGAAGACCCGTTCAACTATGAAAAATACGGCAAAGACCAACCTGGTTCTAGGACTTTGTGGCAAACCACCTTGAGCAAATCTGATAAAATCTCTAAAGATTTCACTGGTGAAAAAGTTGTCACCGTGATTGATTCAAGGCAGGCAAATCTACAAAAAATAATCACTTCGTTGATGGGCAAATTCAAGTCCGTACCTGATGCGTACAATCACCTCGGATACGAATCTGTCACATTGAGTTCGGACACTGCAAAGACCCTTGGCTTGGAAACTGACGGCAAACAAGCCCAAATGTCTGGACGAAAAGGATTCTACATCAGTGCTGACTCTGTATATGAAATTCTTAAAGAAAAAACAGGTAATGAAACTAGAAAAAGAAATCCTCAGATGAGTGATTCTGAAATTCAAGCCATCGCACATGCAGTTTCAGTTGGAACCATACGATACGAGATGATAAAGCAAGATTTAGACAAGATCATTACCTTTGATTTGACAAAATCCCTTAGTTTGGAGGGTGACACTTCTCCTTATATCCAGTATACTCATGCCAGATCTTCTAGAATCTTGGAAAAATCTGGCCGTACTCCAATGATCGACGTTGATTTCTCTTTGTTAAAAGCAAAGTCTGAAATTAATCTGATTAAGACCATCGGTCTCTTTAATTTACAAGTCCGAGACGCTGCAAATAACCTGTCTCCTAAAGTGATTGCCCGATACTGCTATGATCTGGCCGTAGCATTTAACTCATTTTATGAAAAATCAAAGGTTCTTGACTTGGATGATGTGAAATTAGAAGACTCTCGCCTCTGCCTGGTAAACTCTTTTAAAATTGTTCTTGAGAAAGCATTGGATCTTTTAGGCATCGTAGCACCTAGTAGAATGTAATGTCCTAGGGAGAAAACAATGTCCTCTCCCTAGGGATATTTTACTGAGGCGAACCTCTGTAGAATATCTTGGCGTGCAAACCAATTACTGAATATCCCATATTTTTAAGCAATAAATCTTACTTTGTAAGGTTCTGTGTAATCTTGAGGATCTGAAATACGGATCTTGTTGCTATCTTGAAGATCCTGATAGCATGTCAACTTTCAAACTCTTGTTTATCTCTTGTATGATATCGAGTTATTTTATAGGAACAATATCTTTTAATCTGATTCTTTCACTTTTGTATAATGGTACTCTTGCAGGACCGTGTGTTTGACCATCAGATTATGTTTTATTTGAGCAAAAAAGTCTTGAAGGATTAGAATGGAGTGAGTCACTACGATGCTATTTGAGACCTTGATTGGCTCTGTCATATGAGGTCGCAAAGGTCCAATGTATGATGATTTTACATGGGAGTACCTTGCAAGCAAAAAATCTAAAAAACATTAAACTTGGCAGCTAAAAATGACTTTGGCCCAACCCAAAAACCATCTCAACATGCATGATGGTTATTTTCTTGGCCGTCTGCGGGGATTCTTTTCATAAAATTTCTCAACATTCTCATTCCACTCTTTAGTCTCTGCTAGTCTGGAACGGGCATGTGGCCTCTTTCCATTGTTTGATAGTACTGTGCTGTTATTCCCGTAGAACTGGTCTGTCTCATTAATTAGAACGTCTAGAAACTTTGATGCTTCCTTTGCCTCTTGGCCCTTTGGATCTCTATGCGTCATAATGGACTTTGCAAGTGTCTCAATCTTTGCTATCTTTATCCGGTACTCGCTTAGAACCCTATGATCAAAGGAAATCATTTCATTTTTACTCCATTTTACCTGTGTATGTGCATTTCGGTACTATCCATACATTGACTTTCCAATTGTCGCATCTGTAGTATTATTCTGTGCTGAAAATCCACTGAAATTGGCCCTTAGGATTTTTTGAACATGCCCTGACACTCTTGCAACATTGTCCCATGTGTCATGAAATGATACCCTGTCTAGAACCTGCTCATCCACATGGGAAAAGATTGCCAAACCTACGACATTCTCTCCGTCTTTAACCCATTGGTGCCCTATATTGCATATCGTACAAATCTCACCAACTTCCATTATTGCTTTAGAAAACGATGGGTTCTTCATTACCAGCAACTTTGAATCTTGAGGTGGAAACCGCATGTTTACATTTACGTGGATTCTGTCTTTTCTGTTTGCATTCTTGCTAACTATGACATTTGTTCCCACATGAAACTGCCAGTCCACAATCTTGCTCTTCTCCTTGATTTTTTCAGTCTGATCTTCATAATTGATGTTTGTAACCTTGATAAATTCCTCAACCAAATCTTTCATTTCTTGAGCTGTCTTTGCCATGGATCTATTCCTCCTCGTTGGATATATCCATGTTGTGGAAAAAAAGAACTAATGGCTGTGTCCACAACCACAAGAGTCATGTCCTTCCTGACCTTCTGATTCCTTACCTGCACATTTGGAACATTTCTCTGCCCCTGTTGGAGAAAAGAAGCCAATTCCACATGATACGCATTTTTGATTTGACATGATGACTGTAAAAAATTGCCGTATTTAATCAGTACGCATTATTCAGGCTGATAAAACAGCAAAGCTCAGAATTGATGTGTGCCTCTCTAGTCCTTCTTCTGAAACACTCTGTATTCCCCGATAATCGAGCTGCACTTGTGGCATGTGTATTGACCTCGCTCTATCAAAGTTAGTCCGTCTGCAACTGCCTCGTTTGGCTGCTCCTCGATCTGTATCTGAGTTGGGCCATCAAACTCGGAATTGCATTGCTTGCAAAAGTGTTTTGACATTTTTGCAGTATCTAGTTTTTCAAGTGATGCCAAAAAATGCTTGTCCATATTTGGAACAAGTTTTGATTTTGTCACTTGCTCATCAGTAAGATCCGCATTGATCCATCCGCCTGATCCTGCTAACTGAATTTCTGTCAACTTGGCATTGCTCATAACTTGGTATTAATATGCTGTTTGGATCATCATTTTGTTTATTCTGGCTAGTGAAAAAAAAGTCAGTCCCCCTTACTGTGGAGACTCAAAATGCATTAACTAGTTTATGTGAGCATTGGGCTCTTCCAGCTAACACCGCAAGATGTCTCTGACTCAATGACCCCTCTACGTCTATGTTTTTGTTAAAAAACCAGAATCAAAAATAATCACTTTTAGGTTAAATTTCTAAACGTTGGATCAAACTCATGCGTGTAGGGCTTGAATCCTCAGTTCTCCCTTGTATGTCTGTAAGCGGCTCTGTTATTTGGCAATATCTCTTGATTTTTGGGAAATCCGATAGGATCCCTCATGATGATCATTTATGCACGACTTTGGTATATGTGGCACTTTGAATGGTGAATCTTCTCATTTAGATCATTACTCCGTTGTCATCTTTGGAATCTGATTCCACTATTGCTTTGATTTGAGATGTATCCTCACAGTTTTTCCTAAATCCTACATTGTGCTGCATGATTCTGACCATGCCATATCGTCTGTAACTGCCAGCTGATTCATCATATTCTTTGTCATGTTTTGTCAGAATCACCGCCTTTACTTTTTTCTTACATGTTTTGCAGTAAACAAAAACTTCATTCACATCTTCTCTGAATTATTTACAAACTTAAGGTTATTGGGGGCTGATTGCAGATTTTACTGCGTGTCTTTTTCCATCTTTATCCTTCTGATGACATCCTGGACTAATTTTTCATCCTTTGTAACTAGTTCTTGAAGCCTCTCCTTGTATTGCTCATCCCCCCATTTTTCTAGGCTGAACATCTCTTTGACTAGTTTTACAATTTCTGATTTGTTTCTCTGGTGATCGCGTTTGGCTATCTCCGAATCCTCCATAACCTAGTCTCAAATAATTGTGAACTTTAAGCGTATTGATTTTTTTAGTAGGTCTGTGAAATAACATCGTTGAATTTCAACTGTATCTTCACATCTTGCAATTTCAAATGCAATAATATCGCAGTAGAGGATTTCACAAACCATCTAAATGAGGAACATCATGATGAAATTCTAGAGATTTCAAAAAAAGAGAACATACCAGTCAAAACTGCAGAAATGATTGCAGTGACTAATTCCACGGTATTCATTAATTCTGGTTAATCCGAGCCGATTTAGGGGCATATCACTTGCCTGTGACGTAACTGATATACAATATTGATGAGGCAATAACTGAAACTATGATGATTGCCGCTAGTTCTTTTGTTGAAAAAACACCTGTTCTAAGACTCACAAATTGCCTGTAGGTATTATCAACTTAAGCGTATTGAAAGTAACTAGTGACTATGTCAAAAGCCGAGATTAACCAGTAGATTCTTATCTAAAATTTTGAGGCAAAATACATGGCCAAAATTAAGAACAATTCGCCTGTACTGTTCTTCTATAACAATTCAAAAAAATGGCTGGCCAAAATTTCTAAAAAGGAATCCTTTCACACTCACATTGGCATACTCAAGCACTCTGATGCAATTGGCAAGGAGTATGGCTCCAGACTGACGACAAACAAGGACAAGTATGTCTATCTTTTGGAGCCAACGATGTATGACTATGTAATGAAAATTCAGCACGGGACCCAGATTGTCTATCCTAAAGATATCGGATACATTATTGCAAGGGCAGGAATTGGTGACGGGCAGAAGATCTTGGAGATTGGAACCGGTAGCGGCTCGCTGACCTCGTTTGTAGCCAGTGTTGTAAAGCCACGTGGGCATGTATACACATTTGATGTGGATGAAAACTTTATGAAAATTGCTGAGAAGAATATCGCAAAAGCTGGTGTTTCAAAGTACGTGACCCAGCATAATCTGGATTTAAAGACTGCCAAAAAAATGCCTTTGGAGGATATGGACATGGCAATTATTGATTTAGGAGATCCATGGGTCGTGGTTCCACAAGTCCGGCAGATGCTAAAGGGGAGCGGAACCCTGTTTGCCATATGTCCTACAATGAACCAACTAGAAAAATTGACGATGGCATTAGTAGAAAATGAATTTACCGACATTGAATCCACCGAACACATAATTCGAACTATCGAAGCTAGGGAGGGAAAAACAAGGCATTCCTTCCAGGGCATCGGTCATACGACCTATCTCTGCTTTGCAAGAAAGGCATTTTTTGACAGAGAGGCTCGAAAATCCGCAGATGCTGCCAAAACCTCTAAAACTCCAAAGAAAGCCGTTTTAAAAACCATCAAAAAGACTGGTACTAAACCTAGCACCAAAGCAACGAAAAAGACTGGTACTAAACCTAGCACCAAGGCAACAAAAAAGACAATCAAAAAATCATCCTAGTTATTCCCTGATACTTTAAAACAAGATTTATTCCTCTATCTTGTAGAGTATGCTGTATGGCTGGAAAAAATCTAACTTCATCAATGGTTAAAAAGTTCATTCCTGCCAGAGAATCAAAATCAAGAAAAGGTGACAATGGAATTGCACTGGTTGTCGGCGGAAGCTACATTTACCACGGTGCTCCGATACTTTCCTCCCTTGCTGCATTGAAATCTGGCACTGATCTCGTCTATACCTCTGTTCCCAAAATCAACGTCACACCAACTCGTGCTGTTTCTCCCAACCTGATAGTGATTCCCCTAGTTGATCAGAAATTTACTTTGGGGGCAGCTAACAAACTGATTGGCGCACTGCCTCGTAATTTACATTCAGCCACAATTGGAATGGGGTTGGCAATACAAGAAAAAAATTCTTTGTTGCACTTTGTAAAATCTTTGCTGAATAGGGATGTGAGGCTGTCTCTGGATGCAAGTGCATTGATTCCAGACGTTCTTCCTCTTTTAGCAAACAAGAATGTGGCAGTAACCCCCCATGCAGGTGAATTCAAACGATTGTTTGGTGACACCCTGCCAAACTCTAAAAATGAACGAATCAGACTTGTCGAGACCAAGGCAAAGGAATTTGGAATTACTGTTCTGTTAAAAGGTGCTACGGATATAGTCTCTGATGGCACTACCACATATCTTAATGAGATGAAAACCCCTGCCATGACAGTCGGTGGGACAGGTGATGTTTTGTCAGGATTAGTTGCAGGATTACTATCAAGGAATCGAAATTCCCTGGAATCTGCGGCAGCTGCCACATTCATTAACGGATTGGCAGGAAAGGCCGCTCAGAAAAGGTTGGGATTGCACATGACCTCGATGGATCTTTTGGATGAACTTCCTGCTGTAATGAAGCCATTTGACAGGATAGTATGACTAGAATGATTCCAACAAAGCATGTTGATGCTCATATGGGTGATCTTGTCTCAGATTTACAGACATTAATTCGCCAACCCAGCGTTTCTGCAAAAGACGAAGGAATTGAGGAATGCGCATTTCTGGTTGAAAAATTATTGAAAAAATCTGGAGTGAAATCGGAGATTTTACGACTAAAGAAAGGTGTTGCACCACTAGTATACGGCGAGGTAAAGTCAAAACAAAATCCGAAAAAGACTCTGATGTTTTACAATCACTATGACGTCCAACCTGCCGAACCACTTGATCTGTGGACTGATCCGCCATTTAGCGGAACTAGAAAAGGCAATAAAATTTTTGGAAGGGGCGCCACTGACGATAAGGGCGAGTTGATCACTAGAATCAAAGCAGTTGAGGCATGTTTGAAAACAACTGGGGATGTGCCGTGTAACATAAAATTTGTAATTGAGGGTGAGGAGGAAACTGGCAGTGCACACATTGAGGAATATCTGAAAAAATACAAAAAGAAATTCTCATGTGATGGTGTAATCTGGGAATTTGGTTACGTTGATGCAAAAGATAGGCCAATCATTGGGCTTGGAATGAAAGGACTCCTCTTTGTTGAATTATCCGCAAAGGAATCAATTCGTGACGCTCACTCTAGCTTGGCAGTATTGATTAAAAATCCCGCATGGAGGTTAATTGAGGCCGTAAACACACTCAGAAATTCAGATGGCCGGGTTCTCATCAAAGACTGGTACAAGGAGGTATCCCCGTTCTCCAAAAATGATCTGAAAATAATCCAAAACGAACCATTTGATGAGGATGCATTCAAAAAAGAATTTGGGATCAAGTCGTTTGTGGGAAACAAGAGCGGGTTGGATGCAAAAAAGGCCCTGGTTGGAGGCGCCACTTGTAATATTGCTGGTTTTGTTTCTGGCTATGCCGGGGATGGTGCAAAGACCGTTCTTCCTAGCAGCGCACTTGTAAAGATTGACTTTAGACTAATTCCCAAGATGAACCCCAAAAAACAGGTTTCACGATTAAAAAATCACCTGAGATCAAAGGGATTCTCCGATGTTGGCATCAGAGTTTTCCATGGGGAGGCAGCGGCAAGAACCGATCCTTCCCATCTGTTCGTATCCCAAGTCAAAGATGCTGCAGACAAGTCATTTGGAAAATCAATCATTAATGTTTCAAATGCCGCTACTGGCCCCATGCATCCGTTTGCCCAAATACTAAAAGTCCCTTGCATCTCCATAGGGAGCACATACATGTTTTCACGAATTCACTCGCCAAATGAATTTGCAAGAATTGATTTGCTAAAGAAAGCTACAAAGTGCATGTGTGAGATAATGAGTAACTTTGGAAATCCCTAGTGCAGGCATCTGGGTAATTTTTTGATGATCTGGGCAAGTGATATCCTGCCTGGTCCTACTATCATAATTACAAGTGCCACTGCAAGCAGGATTAGATCCAATTCCACTCCTCCCTTTCCTGTGATGCTTGATGCGCCCTTGACCATGAAAATTGCGCCTAGCATGATAATTGAAATCAATGATGCAGACAACCTGCTGAGAACTCCGATAATCAGTAAAATTCCTGGAACTAGTTCTGCTAGTGCAATTGGAATTTGTAACTCCGCTGGCAATCCCATATGTGGCAGATTCTCTGCAAACCCAGCGTCAAACTTTGAGATTCCATGAAGAATAAAGATCACGCCGATTGCAGACCTTAAACCCATGAATACTGTGTCATCTAGAATCTTCTCTTTGATTTCAGCAGTGGTCATGATACTGCCTTGAACTTTTAGTATAATTGTCTTGCCCTTGAATCCAACATTAAATGTAGAAAGCCCTTTATTATGCGGTAAAATTATTTGAATTATGTCCATGTATATGCCGGGAGCAACTGCTGTTGGGATTACTTTTGATGGTGGCATAGTTCTTGCCAGTGAGAAAAGGATCGCATTTGGAAACTTTTTGGTAAGCAAATCCACAAAAAAGACATTCCCAATCACTTCCAAAGTCGGCGCAACTTGTGCTGGTCTTGTGGCAGACATGCAGATCCTGACTTTACAAATCTCCGCCTTGGCCAAAATCAGAAAGATGGAACTCAAAAGAGACGTTCCTCCAAACACCGTTGCCAAAATGATGTCAAATATGATGTATGAGAGAAGATACTTTCCATTGTTGACCCAGGTGATTGTTGGTGGTGTCGTTGACAAACCCATAATGTACACATTAGATCCATTGGGTTCGGTACTCCCTGATGATTATGCTGCAGTAGGGACTGGGGCAGAGATGGCATTAGGCGTCTTGGATCCCCAATTCAAACCAAACATGACCAAGGACGAGGCAGTGAATTTGGCAAAACATGCGGTTCGTTCAGCCGCCCTTAGAGACTCTGCAAGTGGTGATGGATTAGACCTGCTTGTAATTACCAAAGATGGTACTGAAGAGTTCTCCGAGGATATCAAGTAAAAACTCCACATCTTAAGAATCAGCTTTAGTCGTAAATTGTCTTACCTGTCTCCCAGAATCTGTCTGAGATGTAGTGCATATTTTTTATGACCTCACCTTTCTCCATGTCTTCTAATTCCAAACTACTCACCAGTGACTTTCCAACTGCCAGAAACTTGTGCCGTGATTCCTCCACAATACACACTATCTTTTCCTTCTCAAACTCTGTAAATTTTTTAATTCCAGGCCTCATCAAATTTGCCCCCTTGCACATGAATTTCACTGCCCCCATGTCCACTGTGACTGATGGGAATTTCTCTAGCATTTCAATCTCCGACAAAAATGGCAGATAATCTTCATCAACTTTTAATATTTTTATTGCGTTTCCTGTAATGATTTGTGCGTCATCTAAAATCTGGTGAACTTTGACATTTTTGATTTTGGGAAGCTCCATTCCCCATCTTTCTGAAATTGTCTTCAAAAGTGCATTGGTTTCACTTTTGGAAATTAAATTGGACTTCAATCTCTGGCAATCTCTTGTTTGATGTCTAGCAGGTCTCTAAGAATTGAACTGGCAGTCTCCATGCCTCCTGCACCCTTGCCGATAATTGTTTGAGTGCCTGAATGCTCAGAGGTAAAAGCAATTGCATTTAGCGTTCCGTTCACACATAGTGGATCGTCATTTGGCACCTCCTTTGGACCTACGACAAGTTCTTTGTTAGATGAAGCAATTAGTTTTATTGCACAGTTGTTTTTGGCGGCCTCCTTGATGTCCTCTACTGTAACTTTTCTAATCCCCGTACAGTTGATGTCTGGAAGGGTGACTTTCATTCCCATAATCCAGTTTGCAAGAATGACTAGTTTTGCAGCGGCATCAAGTCCATCCAAATCCAAAGACTCGTCAGCTTCAACATACCCCTTGTCCTTTGCATCTTTTAGTGCCTCCTCATAAGTTATCCCCGTACCCATGTTTGTCAGGATGTAGTTTGTGGTTCCGTTAAGTATGCCTGCAAATGATGTGATTCTTTCTCCGCTGAGGCTGTTTTTGGCATAATCTAGAATTGGGGTTCCGCCTCCCACCGTGCCGCTAAATTTGAACATTACCTGGTTGTACGTTGCAAGTTCTAGCAGTGACGGGAATGCCAAAGCCAGCGGTCCTTTGTTCACTGATATGACGTGCATGCCTTTTCTCATGGCTGTGGTGATGTGGGTCATTCCGGGCTCTGCATCTTTGTAGTTGCTTGCAGTCGTCTCGATGAGAACATCTGCCTCTACGTTCTTTAGCATGTCAGTTCCTGACATTGAATTCCCGGTATCTGCATAATTTTTTACGGTCCCAAACTTTTTCTTTGTCTGAACCAGTCTGTTGAAATCCAATCCTGACAGGTCCACTGCGCTTCCCCTGCTGTCAAAGACTCCGACAACCCTGGGTTTTAATCCGTATTTTGCATAAAGATCACCTGATCTTGAATCAAATAATTTGACCAAGCTCTGGCCTACGATCCCAAAACCGCATAGTATGATCCTCAAACTGTCTCTTCCCCTTTTACCTCATTTTTGTGATTCATGGCTCTTCTTGATTTTATTATGATTAATTGTGTTTTATTAATAATTTTTGAATATTCTTTCACAAGTGGCATGCCTTTGTCGATCCATGACTATGGCGTATCTTCATCCTTTTCATGTCGTAATGAAATTGAATTGATACAATATCTCTGATTTGTAGGCTTTGGGCCATCATCAAATACGTGGCCTAGGTGTGCCCCACACTTGTTGCAGTTGACCTCGGTACGAACCATGCCGTATGCCGTATCTGAAACGTATTCTATGCTCTCTTCTGAAACTGGTTGCCAGAAACTTGGCCATCCAGAACCAGAATCAAATTTTGTATCAGATGAGAACAATTCTTCGCCACAGCACGTGCATTTGAAGATCCCCTCTAGTTTGGTATTGTTGTATTTTCCAGAAAATGGCGGTTCTGTTCCATGATTGATGCAGATTTCATACTGATCTGCAGTTAGCTGCTCCTTCCACTCTTCAGGCTTTTTCTCAATTTTTTCTGCCATGATGGTTTTTGACTATTCTGATATTAGAATATTTTTCTATTTTTTTAATTTCTTTCTCTTCTCCTCTGTTCTTTTCTCGGATTCGAATCTCTCCAAATCATATTCTTTCATATCTGCATACTTTATAATTTTGCTGAGATTTGGGTGGACTCTGTTGATCTGTTTGAACATTTGCTGGGCCACCCTTCTGTAATCCACATGTCCTTGTGGTACCGTCCTTAGTTCAATTAAATGACATGCCTCCCTTAGGT
The DNA here is from genome assembly GCA_965206745.1 of Candidatus Nitrosopumilus sp. Taxonomy (GTDB): domain Archaea; phylum Thermoproteota; class Nitrososphaeria; order Nitrososphaerales; family Nitrosopumilaceae; genus Nitrosopumilus. The sequence continues at coordinate 850,542 of OZ242220.1, forward strand.
TCATTTTCATAAAATACGGATAGTTGTATCCAAAGTTCACCACGTACTGTCCTTGTTCTGGGAATCTGACCCTGATCTTCTCAAATGCATCCTTTGTTTTGCTCATACAATCTTTAAAGTCTCTTTCAATTCCCAAAACTTTGATCTCATTTGGCATGCTGTATCCGTGATCCGTTGTTAGTAGCTGTCTTTCAAGTGTAAGTGCCCTATGTCTGTGAAAATCCCTGAACATTCCAAAATTATTGCACAAATCAAACGTATAGTACACATTCTCAAAGGCCCTTGAGGGTCTGTGGCGTCTGTTTGTACGAATCTTTGCAAATTCATCAATAATCTTGATCTTTTTGCCTTTTGGCATTTTTCCTACCTGTTGTAGGATGTCCTGGTATGATGTGCTAGGGGATTGCTCGTACATTATACTTGTAACTATCGTGTCGATGGATTTTCTCTCTGTCTCATAATCTACAAGTTTTGTAGCAGTGCCCTTTTTTGGTTCTGATTTGATCTCCTTGGCAACAATTGATCTTGTTTTACCTTTTACATCTCTGAGATATTTTTGGAATGCCTTGCCATATCTGTCATCAGCTCGTCTGACAAATGATTTGATCGTAGTGTCAAGCTCTTTTTTGATTTTTGAGGCTAAATCTTGCTCTTCTTTTAGCTCCGATGAGCTTAAAATTGTCAACAGATATTCAAACGCCCTTCCGTTTCCCGTGATTCCAACATTAGTCAGAGTCGATGCTGGCAACAGTCCTCTGAGTATGTCAAGGGCTTTGGCTTTGGTCGAACCTCTGTAAATCATATTTGCAGATTTTATGTCCGATTCATCTTTTAATTTGGAAAACGATTTTTCTTTTCCGTCTCTTGAATCCTTAAAGCTGTATTTTTCTATCGGATACTTTTCCCTGACATAACTTATCATCGGTTCTATGTTTTTTGAATAGACGTCAAATGAAAAATTACAACTCTCTTCATAAATATCTGCAAAACGGGATCCAGTGATCTGGGCATCCCTGTAAAACCTGTACTTGCCATTCTCTTTTTTATTCCACGCAACATACCTTGATGATTTTTCCAAATATGACAGTCCGATGCGTCTGTCTTCAATTTTTTTTACTGCAATGTTTGATAGCCCCTCAATCGCAATTTGTGCCTCACCTAATTCTGCAACAGAGTCATCGCCGTATTCGAGAAGCACTCTGTTGTAAAATTCCTCGCCCCTGTTTTTATTTTCTAAAAATTCATCAAGAAAAATCCGTCTCATGCTTTTGTCTGTTCTGCTGTATCTCGACATCAGTGCTCCACGATCAACCTGCCTTGGTGTAATTATCGCAAAGACGTTGCCGTCGGTATTTGAAAAGTGATCCGATAGGACCTTTTCTTCTTTAGCTGAGAACTCTGACAATACCGATATTGCTGTTTGACAATTATTAATAGTCTATTTCTTTTTTCCAATCTGAATCAGATCGGGGCCCTTGTCCTTGTCTTTATCTTGACCTTTTGTCTGCCATCTTAGCAGGACCTGTTTGAACGCTTCTGCATCTTCCTCATTTTCGGTGTACAGTAGGGTCGTAACCCAGAATCCTTTTTTGGCTGTTTTCCCTCCAATGGAGTTCATCCAGAAATCATTTGGCAGGGTCTTCATTGCCTTGTTGTCTGGATCCTTTGTGGCCTCAGTCCATCGACTTGCTACAAAATTCAAAATCTGTTCAATTTCTTCTCTTTGAATCATGAGCCTGCTACTTTCTCTCCCGATTTTAAAATTACTAAAAATAGGCGATGTGGAATTGGTGAATTTAATCTTACTAAAACTAAAAATATTTCTTACACTTTGTCGGTTATACAAACCTCTAAAGTACCACATATGACAAACGACGATATCGAAATTATCGGCAAAAACGTCAAAGACATGTACGGAACATTCATGGGCAAAGTCGTAGGAACAATAACTGACATAGACGGAAGTATTCAATCCGTCGGAATTGACTGCGGTTCTCAAGGATTACAGCAAATCCAATATGAGCAACTAGTGGTTCAAGGAGAGGTAGTCATATTTATTCCAAAATGGAGACTCGACTCACAAAGACTCATTCGTGAAAAACAGTTAACTCTACGCCGACTAAAGGCATTGATTGACATAGTTTCAGAAAATGATGACATGAAAGCAGATGCAGAAATCATTCATGAGAAATACAAGTCAAAACTTGCATCGTTAGATGAAACAGAACGTGAAATCAAAGCAACACTGGAGGCTAGACTGACAGAGTTAGACGAACAAATGAAGTCTGCAAAAATGCTATCGTTTGATGCAAAAGTACAATACAAGAGCAATGAAATCTCTGATGCAACATTTGAGACTGTGAAATCATGCACAACTGAGGTAATTGAGCATGTGACTCACGAGACAGCAGAAATCGCAAATGTAAAGAGCAGAATTGCAGATCTTGAATTGGAAGTGCAACAGATAACAGCCCCTCCAACACCAGACATCCAAGAATCCGCCGTTTCATATCTGGAGACCTCTGAACCGCAACAAATAGTTCAGACCATACTTCCAGAAGTACCAGTCGAATCCGCAGCTATATCTCCAGAACCAATTGAGGCACCTAGTACCCCTATACCAGAGCCTCCAACTGAATCCGGAGTAGCACTTGCATTCCCAGAACCACCCCAACAGGTGACAGCAGATACTTCAAAAGACGACAATGATAACGATTGGCTTGCTAGAATGGAAGCACAATAATTTTTTTTATATTATTTTTTTGACATTACAGAGATCTATCTTCATGCATTTTTTGGTTGCTACAACTTGGTTGCAGATATGAATTTGAAATGTTTATAGTTATTAATTGAAGAATATTTTTGATGTCTGAGACATATGATATAGGGCTGGGAAATCATGATAACGTATTAAGAAAAAAGGCAGATGCCGATTTTGTATCTTTTTGGGATGAGCAGGCAAAAAATCTGTCCTGGTTTTCGACCTGGGAGAAAACACTCGACTGGAGGCCTCCCTTTGCCAAATGGTTCGTTGGAGGCACAATTAACGCCTCATACAACGCTCTGGATGTCCATCAGCACTCAAAGTCTGGCAAATCGGCCATTCTTTGGGAGGGCGAAAACGGCGAATCCAGAGACATCACATATGGCCAGATGTTTTTACAAGTCAAGAAATTTGCAAACGTGCTCAAGTCCCTTGGCGTCAAAAAGGGGGACCGAGTCACAATCTACCTTCCCATGGTTCCAGAGCTGCCTATTGCGATGCTGGCATGTGCTAGAATCGGTGCCACTCACACTGTAATCTTTTCTGGATTTAGTGCTGCATCCATCAAAGACCGGATGGTTGATTCCCACTCCAAGATCATCATCACTGCAGATGGGGGATATAGGCGTGGAAAGACTGTCCCGCTAAAAGACATAGTTGATGATGCAATAAGCGAGCTTGATTTTGTGGAACATGTGATAGTTCTTGAGAGGACTGGAAATAAAATTTCAATGACGCCAAAAGACAAACGCTGGGTGGAATTGATGGATGCTGCCTCTGATTCATGTCCTGCTGAAGTGTTGCCAAGTGATCACCCCCTGTACATCCTGTATACGTCAGGAACTACTGGAAAACCAAAGGGTGTCTTGCACGGTACAGGAGGATATCTCACGCATCTGCATTCCACATTCAAATGGGCTTTTGACATCAAAGACTCTGATGTGTTTTTCTGTACTGCTGATATCGGCTGGGTCACCGGACACAGCTATGTCGTATATGCCCCACTGCTTCATGGTGCAACACAGGTGATGTATGAGGGTGCGCCTGATTTTCCCGACGCCTCAAGAATGTGGGATATTTTACAAAAGTACAGAGTCACGATTTTTTACACGACTCCCACTGCCCTGCGAATGTTTATGAAGTTCGGTGATGAGATTCCAAACTCCTTTGATCTTTCGGCATTGAGATTGCTTGGAACAGTGGGCGAACCCATCAACCCCAAAGTCTGGAAGTGGTACTTTGAGACTATAGGAAAACAAAGATGCCCCATAATTGACACTTGGTGGCAGACTGAGACTGGCGGGATGCTGATCTCTTCTCTTCCCGGATTGGAGACTATTCCACTAAAGCCTGGTTCTGGAACCTTGCCTATTCCAGGCGTGAATATCACGGTAGTCGATGAGAATGGGGATGATGTTCCAGCAAATACCAAGGGATCCCTTGTAATTAAGAATCCGTGGCCTGGAATGCTCTTGACCTTGTGGGGCGATGATGCAAAATACAAGGCAGTTTACTGGTCAAAGTATGAGAATTGTTACTATCCTGGGGACTATGCGCTAAAAGACGATGATGGATATATTTGGCTGTTGGGCCGTGCAGACGATGTCCTAAAAGTTGCAGGCCATAGAATCGGAACTGCAGAGCTTGAGAGTTGCATGGTGTCCCATCCTGATGTTGCAGAATCTGCCGCATGTGGCATTCCAGACGAGGTCAAGGGTGAGGTGATCATTGCATTTGTTGTTTTAAGGCAGGGGGTTACAAATGACTCTGATGTTTTGGAAAAAGAGTTATCTGATAAAATTCGGGCCGACATTGGTGCAATTGCAACTCCTAAGCAGATCTACTTTGTCTCAAAGTTGCCAAAGACCCGAAGTGGGAAAATTATGCGAAGGCTGCTAAAGGCGATTGGAAACAATGAAAAAATCGGCGATGTAAGCACCTTGGAGGATGGCACAGCGGTAACTGAGGTCCGACAGGTTTTTGATCAACTGCAAAAGTCCGTCAAAGCAAAGTCTTGATGACTATTCTCTTAATTCACTAAAGTTTATTGTAGATAGCATCTCAAACATCTTCTTCAACCCGTCATACTCTGATTTTGAATTTTCATCAAACTGATCATACTCTTTTTCTTTGATCTCCTCTAGTTTTTTGATTGACTCTTTGAAAAATTCCTCATACTCTTTTATTTTTTCATCTGACATTTGTGCCAGATCAAAAATTACAGTATTGCTTCCAAGCAAGTTTCTACTTTCATCATACAGGCTAGTGGCCTGCAGTAGCCCTGAAAAGGTATCCTCGTTTTGCCTTTTGAATGTGATTTTTCTGTCTGTGACCTTGCCTGTCTCAAACCATATTTTTAGTGAATTATTCATATCTCCCCACGAGTCTTTTGGGACGTGTTCAAAGATTGCCTTTCCGAGGATTTCTGACTTTGCATATCCTAGATTTGCAGCATATGTGGAATTACAGTCCAAAATCACGCCTATGGAGTTGATTCTTCTCCACATGATTGGCGCGTCTTTGAGCGTCTTTCTTGCTTCGGTTTGAGGCATTTTTTAAAATTGTATCTACTAGTTATTAAACTGAAATATTAGAACCATTGATCTAGGTTCTGGCCCTTCTTCTCTAGTGCCTTTTTCAACCTGTTTAGTGTGGATTGAACCCTGTCCTCTGAGAAGCTCCTCTCTTTGACGAGATAATTGACCATTCCCTCATAGTCTACTTTATCAAAGACAATTTCATCCACATCGGCAACTTCTGGATTTAGGAATATCTCCCTTATTTGCTGGAAATCAATCCCTTCTAACTGCTCCTGAATCTGTGGAATATCCTCCAATCTTGAATGCTGTTTGATCAGTTTCATTGCCGTCTTTGGGCCAATTCTCTCAAAACCGTTTGGATTAAAATCGGTACCAATTAAGATTCCTATGTCAATTAGCTCCTCCCTGCTCATTCCGATTGCATCTAGTGTCTTTTGTGTTTCAATAATCTCTGGAAGTACGTCGATGTAGGTATTTCTGTTTGGAATTTTACGCCTTCCGCTGTTTGTAAAATTTCTTACCAGTTTCTTTGCTCCGCACAGTATAGAGTCGTAATCTTGACTGGCTGAGGCGTAAGCTTGGCCTGTGTTTGTTAAATGAGCTGCTGTGGCCTCCCCCTCTGATGGTGCCTCAATGTATGGTATGCCAAAAAAAGTCAGAATCTGTTTTGACTCTTTTACCATTCCATCTTTCATGCTAGTCGTCTGCTGTGCAAATTTTCTTGCATCCTCCATGTTTCCTTCGGCGATTGCTTTTTCATATTTTACCGTGGCATCTTTTTTGATCTGTTTTCTACGCTCAATCTCTGCAGTCTTTAGCGACGGGGGCTTTCCATCAAAAACGTATACCGGTTGAATTCCCAACGACAGAAAATTCACGTTTCTGTAAAGCAATCCGCTTAGATGGCTTGTGACCCTCCCCTCGCTGTCTGTTAGCTGTAATCCGTCAGGCCCCCTAATGCTTGCTAAAAATTGGTAAATTGCATTGTATGCATCTATTGCAATTACTTTGTTGGAAAATGCCTCAAGTGCAGTCTTCTCCCTGACTACCAAATCCTTTAGGTTTAACCCCATGGATTCTGTTGCTATTTTGAGGTATTTTGTGTTTATCCTTCAGAGGTGATCGATGTTTTGGCATCCTTTGAAATCGTTTTTAACATACAGGCGATCCTTTGATGATTATTGCCCGTTGATCTGCCTGCATCCCTGAAAGACAAAGTTTTTGAGATACGACGTGCCGATGATGGGAGTATCTCTGAAATTGTCTCCTATTTTCCATTCTCTGAATCAGAAAAGCAAGAGATCATCTGTATTTTAGGCCATGATGGTTTTGATGGGTTTCATTCCATCTTTACAGATAGCCCAAGCGATGAGGAGTGGAATAGAACAAAAGATCAAATTAAAAGGAAATTCAAAGACGAACTATTTGATATTGATGGCTGACCTACTTCTCCACTGATTTGCTTTATTATGGAGTTATTCTAAGAGTAGGTGCCGAGATAGCCAAGTAGTACGGCGGCCGTCTCGAAAACGGCTACGCGCAAGCGTGCGGGGGTTCGAGTCCCTCTCTCGGCGCTTTATGGTACATAAAAACAGTGATTTCCATACAATTGATAACAGTTTGTGAAGAGAAGATAGAATGCAATTATACAGGATGTTCCAAATATCAGAAAAAACGTGCGATGATTCATTTTATTGATATTTTTTATAATGTCCATATTTTACAAATCCCTGTAACTGGTATATGTTTTATTGATGTTCTGATCTTTGCAGTATCCCGTAGATCCGACAAACAATACAGCAGAGCATACACTGCGTTATGTAGTGGTGTTTAGAAAGATAAGCGGACAGATTCGTGGAAGTGAATCCATGAGAAGGCTGTCCAACTTTATGACCTGCATCCTGACATGGAGGGCATACGGGAAGAGCATCGTAGATGAGGTCATGGCTAGGATTTGATAGGTGACCTCATACGATGCATCTTGCATAAACCCCTTCAGGTTTGATATGCTGAGCACCTGTATCATTTGAGATGTCTCTGATTGCAGAACGGCTTGATTGACTATGTGAGATTTGAATCAGAACCGAATCTGTATTTTGCTCTACTCATAAAGCATCAGCATCTTTTTTGTGTAATTTGGAGAAGATTTTGGCATAAAAAGAACCCAAGTTCACAGTTGGAATGAAAAACCAAACCACGTCAAGTATCCCCGCTCAAAATGTTTAAACTAGCATGGCTGTCCAAAACCAATATGACAGGAGAGACTGGATCAAAAATTCAAGATTCTGGCATCTCTGTTGCTGAACTGATCTCCCATTTCAGAGAAAAATGCAAAGTCTGTGGCCATCATCGCATAATGCACAATGAACTAGGCGCATGTGAAGGCGTGATGAACAAACCATGCACTTCTGGCTGTGATCTGTTTGAAGCAGAATAAACGGGATTTCTAATTCTTTAATAGGATATTTCCTGTAATCTCTTTATGGGTTATGAGCATGATGGGGAAAAAATCTATCCCTTGGGATATGAGCCACAAGAAGTCCCTGATGCCCCTGATCATGATGTAAGAAATCACCTGTTGGATTTTATCTTAAAATCCGGACCTACCGAAGTAGTAGACACTGATCTGTTTGCCGTAATGGCAAAACGACGCTCGACGAGAAAATTTTCAGACAAGCCTGTTGAAACTACGAAAATAGACAAGATAATTGCGGCAGCTGACACTGCTCCAACTGCCGGCAACTTTCAAGGATTTGAGATATTCTATGTGAAAAATCCTGAAAAGAAAAAACTCCTAGCTCAAGCCTGCAACAAACAGCCTTATGTTGATGCCCCCGTGGTTTTTGTCTTTTGCAAAAATCCCTCCAGAGTAAAGTTTGATTTTCCCGATTATATTCTGAAAAAATTTGCCATACAGGATGCCACCCTTGCTGCCGGATATTCCCAGCTTGCAGCCCAAGCTTTGGGATTAAGTTCGATTTGGATTGGGATGTTCGATGAGCAAAAAGTGATGGATGTAATTGGCACTGAGTTGGTACCGTCATCTGTCCTGTGCATTGGATATCCAAAACAAACCAAATTCCCAAAACCAAGACGAAACCTCAAGGATCTGGTGCATGTGACTTGGTAAGCTTTGCCTAAAATCACCCATCTTTAAATAATGATGGATTATTGTCTAGTTCATGACAGACGCATATGTGATGCTAAATTGCGAGCTTGGTGCTGAGACTGTGATAATAGAGCAACTCAAAGAACTTGAGCAGGTAGTTGATGTCTTTGAAACCATTGGCACCCATGACATGATGGTCAAATTACAGGCAGAAAATTTTGAAAAGGTTCGCGAGATCGTATCCTGGAATATTCAAAAACTAAAGAATGTCCGCTCTACTGCCACCTTGATAAAAAAAGATAATTAAGATTACCATCCTAGTAATTGATATGGATGATGAGAAAAATGAGATAGACAGATTAATCGATAACATGATCTCCGGTGGCGATGAATTGGTAGATAATCTCAAATCCGTATTGCCAAATTCACTGTCTGAGTCAATGGTGATGTTTCATGAGTCACATGTTGCCAATCTCAAAAAGATTAAGGAATTTTTAAATAAATAAACTGGTGCCTAGAATTACTACTATACCCTTTTTAATCATTATACCGGATCAATATTATGAGCAGATCCAGAACCATCTCCATTACCGTCGAAAAGAAAACCGGGGACGCATTTGACGCAATTTTGAACATGCCTCCAAAGATGATGCCTGATGCCAAAATCAACGATTCTGGCTGGTGGTCATTTACCGGACCCCATGGAAAGTCCCTGCTAAAATTTAACGAGAACAAGTCTCTTGGAATTTTGGATCACCAATATGTCGATGAAGAATCAAAATGGGACGTGCCGATGAGAGTCGTACCAAATGGAGACGTCTCTGAAGTCATCATCACGTTAAACAAGCCAGATGAGCTAACTGACGAGCAATTTGATCATAGGATGGAGGAGATTGGGGAGATGTTCAATTCGATGAAAAATATCCTCGAGTCTGAATGCTAGAGCACTCTTGTTTCCTCTTGGACTAGTACAAATCGTTCTTTAAGCTTAAATGTAAATTCTACAACGGTATATTGAGAAAAAAATGCCATATGAAGAAGTATACTATCAGAGATTAGAAGAAGAGCATCCCGAGGATTATGCAAAACTAAAATCCAAAAAACAAGGTTAATCCTTTTCTGTATTATCAGAATTATCGTTTTGATTGTTTCCTGGTCCTACCATGTCTTCTGGTCTGACTTTGTTGTCCCAGTCGCCTCTGGTACCTTTGATCAGAGAGATAACCCCTGCCGCAATGAGTCCTACGACTGCTCCGAAGAACACTGTCTGATCAAATATCTTAAACGAACAATTGATCTCGACTGGCGGAGTCGGGAGATCACCATTTCTGATCAGAACCTCGTCTGAATATTCATAGCAAGTTCCAAATTCGTTTGCTTCAATGGTGCCTGCTTGATAATGATGGCCAAACCCGCTCAGAATGATAAACCCTGCAAATACTAGGACAATACCTGCAATGATAAATCTCATATCACTCATGATCTTTTTGCCTGTTTGTCGTATTTACATTTTGACTTTGAGGAATGCTAGTGTCACCTCTCAAGTGATGCCTTGAGGTTCTCAAGTGATGCCTCATAAAATGCAGCCATAAACACTATAAAGTCCAGAAATTCTTTCTCGGGGATCTTTTCACTATTAAGATACGACTGCCATGTTAACTCGACCAGATTTTTGGATCTTGCCCTGATTGAGATAGTTGCAACATATGCTCTTAATGGCAGACCTTCGGTCGCAATATATGTGAAATACTCTCCACTCTTCCATGCAACAACGTGCTCCTCAATCTCATTTCCATCTTCAAATGTAATCAGTCTGATGGCACCCACGCCCTTTTTCTTCTTTGATAGGTAAACTGTTCTTTTAACATCTACTACCCACGTAGGCAGTCCTGCAATATTGCTGATCTTTCTCCAAACTCTGTCTTTTGATGCCCTGATCTTGATGGTTTTCTTGACGGTTCCAGTATGAAATGACTTTTTTGCCAATGATATCTTGAGGAGATTGCCGAACTTTAACTTTTATTCGAACAATATTTTTAATGCCCCGAGGACAAATATATCAAATGGTCTTTGGATGGGGAAGAAAGAAACACGAAGAAACACCTGCTGAGGGAATCCTCCAAAATAAAGAGATCTCACTTGCAGATGTCCCTAAAATCATAACTGATCTTGATGCGGTGAGAAAATCCCAAACATTGGCTGATGTCAATAATCTTAGAAATGAGACTGAACCTTTCATTGAGGAACTGATGAAAATAGGACACCTTCTTGAAAAAGACAACCTCAACGTCGATGACGCTGACAAGCATATTGCAATCATTGTTGTTCGGGGCAAAAAACAAGTTATTGACATGATCAAAAAGGACGTTGTCTCATTGCCCAAAGTATCCTCCCTTCATGATGCTGAAAAACTAAACTCCGTGCTGAATCTCATTCTTAAAAAAGTCGGTGACGTTTTGGGACGTCAAACCAGAGTCATTCATATTTTTGCCAAAAAGTATGCCGCGCAATTAAAAGAGAACCTTGCCGTGATGAACTCCAATCACTCTGAAATCAGCAGGCTGCTGAAAAATTATCATTCTGCAAAATCGCTCTCCGAAGAGATACTTGATGCGATTAGCCGGATCAAAAATCTAAGAGAGATGCGAGAAAAAAAATCCCGCAAAATTGACGAGATTACAAAAAACACAATTACAATAAATGAAAAGATAGCCTCATCCCAAAACAGCATAAATGGGATAAGATCTTCTGATGATTACAAAAAACACCAAAATCTAAAAAAGACTCTTGATGAATTTGTCAATGAGAGATCAAAGATCAAAGATCAGATTAACATGCAATTTACAAAGATTTCCCGCCCTCTGAGCAGATACGAATATGCTTCCTCATTGGACAAGGATCAAAAAAATATTTTATCAAACTTGGTTTCCGAACCCTTTGGTGTATTGACTTTTGCAAATAAGGACTCGATTATCATCATACTTGAAAATATACGTAAGGGGATCACCTCTGGCGCCATTTCTGTAAAAGATATTGCAAAGACATCTTCTCAGATAACTGAGACCGTAGAATCACTGGACGGATTCATACAGCAAATTTCCAAATATCATAAAAAATATCAGCAGATGCAAGATGATCTTGATTCTCTAATGCCCAAAGAGTTGATTTCTTTGGAAAATGCTCTTGCAAAAAATCTCTCCACAATTGATGAATCCCAATCAAAGTCTGAAACTATTCGGGGCGAGATAGGTGAAATTGATTCGGAGATACCCAAACTGATATCTGAAATTGAGCAAAAACTGAGGCAATTCTCCAATACCCGATACACTATCTTGACATCTTAAAATTAATAGTTCCATGTCGGAGATTCTGTATGCTATTTAAAAAGAAAAAATTTGAGCGGAGTGTTTTGCTAAAAAAACAGGTTCTTGACAGCATACTGTCCTTCTGCCAAATGAAGCATCCAAATGAGGGAATCCTAATTTTAAAAGGAAAGTCAAAGAATGGCCAGATAAAAGTAGACGGATTGGTAATTCCGCCATTTAGTGAAACTGGGCCTACTTTTGCAGGATTCCCCCATTCGTTTCTGCCCTTTGACATGAGTTATGTGGGGATCGTGCATTCTCATCCTAGCGGTTCAGCAGAGCCTTCTGTTACGGACTTGCATAACTTTTTTGGATTGGTTTCAATGATTGTAAAATCCCCCTACGATGATGATTCCATCTTTGCGTGGGACAGCAATGGAAATGCCATTCCGCTTTTCATCGAGTGATTTTGCAAAATTCCTGCCAACTAGCCTAAAAAAACTGAAAAAACTTTATATCCGTTTCAAGGATACTTTTTAGTGAATTGAATCCACAGCTTAAACGATATTATATTTTTCTAGGTGCCTCTCTGGTATTTAGCATTGGATTGCAGATAGGACTTGGATATCTTGGGGTTCCATGGTATATCAGCATAGGGGCAGTAATGGCAATCTTCATCTTACTTCCCATGATTATGCGTAGAAGACAGATGCGCAGTATGGGTAATTATGGCGGTAACTCGGGAGGTAACTCTGGAGGCGGCGGATTCTTTGGCATGGGCTCGCAAGGAGGTTCTACTGGAATTCGATACGTTTGTCTTGTTTGCAGCAGCAAGCACAAAGGCGGAACTTGTCCGCGTTGTGGCTCCAAAATGCAGAGAGCCGACTTTTAGTTGATGAAAAATGGCATTGGAAGAATTAAGAAAGAAGGTTTTGTATCAAAACTCCATTGAGGTATGGATTGAGATAAGCAAGGAGAAAAGCCTAGACTGGGTTGATACTGACAGTTACCAAAAGTTCATTGCCTTTCTTCTGAAAAACAACCAAAACATGAAACAAATATCAATATGTTTTGACGAGTCCGACAAGGCATCTGACGGCGGTCACAGCAAAAAAGTATTTGCAAACAAACTGGCAGCAATCAATAACGAAAACTCGTCATGCTACTCAATAAAATTAAACGACGGTGCCATCGAGTTAATTCGAAAGTTTGCCCTCTAGTTTTATTACCGCTTTAGCTTTGGATTGACAATTGCATCAAGTGCGTTTCCTATAAAGACAAAAGCCAAACCCGTAATGGCTATCATCACTCCGGGCGGCATAATCCACCACCACATTCCTCTGGCTGCTGCGCCAAACGTATTTGCATCATGCAAAATCTGACCCCATGTGGGAAATGACGGATCTCCCAATCCCAGAAAACTCAGACCTGCCTCTGTGGTGATTGCAGCTGGAACTGAAATTGCAATGCTTGCAAAAGCGTATGGCAATAATTGCGGAACTATGTGCTTGAGTATGATTTTGGAATCTTTCTGACCCATCATGTTTGCGGCATCCACATAGCCTCTGGTTTTGATCTGGAGCGACATGCTTCTTGCAACCTTTGCGATACCTACCCATCCAAAAATCATCAAAAATCCGACCATCACAAATATGCTATTACTGATTGTCACCGAGAGGATGATCAGAAATGGCAGCGCTGGCAATGCGTAGATCACGTCGTTGAACCTCATCATGGATTCATCTGTTTTTTTGCCCTTGTATCCGGCATACACCCCATAAAGCAGTCCTGACACCACTGATGCTATTGATACCACTAGGCCGATGAACAATGCAAGTGGCGTCCCCCAAAGCAACCCTATTGCTAAATCTCGACGCAACTCGTCTGTTCCCATTATCCCAAATGCCTTGCCTCCTATGATTAACTCTGATTTTGGAATTTGATTTTCTGAGTCTACCCCGTACAGGTCGATGGAAAAAATATAACTTCCTCTGAGTGGCTCGTTTGTATGGGTTTTGGAAAAAATAATGTCTGCGGCAGACAACCTTTGAAACTCAAATTCGAATTTTTCTGATTGCAAGGCCAGGTTTTTCTTTATGGATTGATCTGTGGAAAAAACCCTTTCATCATGCGCCGTCATCTCATCAGAGTATGGCAGCGAAGTTCTCAGCAAATCCAATCTAACCCCGTCTGGCCTCATCACTGAGATTTGCAGCAATGGCGAGCCTGAATACTCTGCGGAGAACTCGTAGATGAAATCATTTGGAAAGTCATCATAATCGAAATTTAATCCAAACTGATGCGATGTGAGATCTACTCCGTCATTTGAAATATTCTCTATGTTGGGGTTTTTCAGAATTTTATGTTCTGGGATCTTCTGAACCATCAGTATGTTTACCCAGACTGGAATTGCCCCTTTGGGATTTGAAATCCAGTTGCCTGGATTGTTCCATTCCTGAAACGTGTCTAGGGGGATGCTAATCATCGCAATGACTGATGTTGCAATCAGGACTGAGAGGATTGCGATTCCTGCCATTCCCATCCTGCTTTTGAGAAACTCTTGCTTTATCTCCTGAGGTGTGATGCTGCTCATTGCCCCGTCCTCACCCTCGGATCAAAGTAGCCATAGAGCAGATCCGCTATGAATATGCTGACTAGGAAGAATACCGTAAGCATGTATGTTGCACCAATTATCACTGGCAAATCCATTACCGTGATTGCCTCAAAGTAAAGCCTTCCCATTCCAGGCCAATCAAAGACTGCCTCTGTAATGATTGCCCCTCCAAGAGAGCCTGACAGACTCAATGCCAGAATTGTGACAATCGGCGGCGCCGCATTTTTTAACGCGTGAGTGTAGATTATCTTCTTTTGGCCAATCCCGATGGTCTTTTTTGCCATGATGAAATCCTCCTGCATAATCCCAATCATGAAGTTTCTTACCAGGTATGCCCACGAGCCAAAACCGATCATTACAATTGTAATTAATGGCAGTGTCATGTGGTATAGCAAGGATCCGATGTATCCTGGATCTGATGATGCAATGTCCGGTGTTGCCCTTGCAGGAAATATCTGCCATGTAAATGCAAATAGGAATATCATCAGCATCCCTATCCACCATACGGGAAAGCTAGAGCTGATTATTGCAAAACTTGATGTGATTCTGTCCGTTACTGATCCTGCCTTGCTGCTAGATAGCGCCCCTAGTAATATTCCTATGATTGAAATGATTATAGTTGCAGTTGTAAATAACAGTACGGTTCTGGGAAGTTTTTCAAAGATTATCTCCTTTACATCTGAGGAACCCTGATCACTGGTCAGAAATGTCGCATGCCCAAAATCCAGGAGTAATATTTTGTACATGCTTACTCCTATCCTGTATGGCGAATACCATGGCTCATCAAGCCCCAAAACCTGTATCCTTTGATCAATTTGACCCTGAACGAATCCCTCAAAGTCTGCCACTGATGCGAAACTTTTGGCAATGGCTGGATTCTCCGTTATCTCGGTTCTGACTTGGAACGTGATTCCCTGCTTGAGAATGGCATCCATATTGGAGCCTACAAGCGCAATTGTGATTAGTAGGGTAATCATCAAGACCCCAAACATCGTTGCCATCCGTGTGGCAATGTACCTTTTCATGCTCAATAACCTCAAGATGGGTTGATTAGTTTATAACAATAGATGTTTTTCCCATGGTTTATTACTCCACTAAAACACTACTATTCAGAAAGACATGTCCTTTGATAGAGAAAGAGAAATGCACACCACTACATGTGGTGACTGTGGAAACGAATGTCAGGTGCCATTTAAGCCCAAAGAAGACAGACCTGTTTATTGCAGGGAATGCTTCCAAAATCACAAGCCTGAGCCAAGACAAGGTGGCGGCGGATTTGGCAGAGACAGAGGTTCTAGATTTGGTAGAAGAGACGACCGACCCCGCGAAATGTTCGACACAAAATGTGGCGACTGTGGAAACGATTGTCAGGTACCATTCCAACCAAAAGAAGACAGACCTGTTTATTGCAAAGAATGCTTCGAAAACCACAAACAACATTAGAAATCCCGTTTTGAGTAATTTTCAAAACTCCTTTATTTTATAAAGCAAAGATCTAGAATCTTTCATTGTTGCTAAAGGACATTTTTCATTGCTCGACAAGATCTACACTGGGACATGCAAAGACCTGGTTTCATCTTTAGGATATCCGATGTACCAAGTAAATGCCTGTCCCTAGCTGTTTGGTGTCTTTGACAAATCCGGGTTGAGTCTGATTCTGCAAAGATATGCCCTGCCCAAAGCATAATCTGATCTCCAAAGTAAGCCGGAACAAAACAAACTCTGGGCTTTATCAAGACACAAGGATGCTCTCTTGCCATCGTGCTGTGTGAGATCGTGGAATTTGGACCTTGTGTGACGATGTAAAAAACAGATAAAACTTTGGAGTTTGTTATATTTCATATGAGTGCTAGCACAATTCGAAAAGCCAAAAAACTCGTTGAGAGTGGCGGTGTGATCAAAATTGAGGAGGATCTGTTCCAGATAAAATCATCATCTGATCCTGAAAAATCATATGTTGTAACCTCTGATACCTGCCAATGTCCAGGCTTCAAAAACTTTTACAAGTTCCATCACGGAAAGGGATTAAAGGCAAACTGTTCTCATTTGGAGGCGATTCGAATATTCAAAAAAGAAAACCCCGACTGACTATTTGAATTTCAACGCATCTGTTTTTCCAACATATGCCTTGTCTTTTGTGACTATGATTGGGCGTAAAATCAGACCCGGATATCTTGCCATCAATTTGATTATTTGAATATCTGTTTTTTTGCCCGTCTCCAAATCCATCTCTTTGTACATTTTGTCCCTTTTCCTGAGCAACTCTGCTGGTTTCTTGCCTGTCATCCTGATTATTTTTTTTAGTTCTGCCTCTGAAAACGGATCCTTGAAAAAATCCCTTTTTTCAATATCTGCATTCACACGCTCCATTTCTGAAATTGCCCTCTTGCATGTAATGCATGCAGATTTGTGAAATATCTTCAACTCCTTTCTGCTCTTTAATCTGGATTAAAAATTGTTTAGAAGTGCAATGCCATTATACGCGGCAGATGGATCTTTTAAAATCCTCTGTGTTTCCCTCAGAATTACATTCCTTGTATCCCTGCCATCTTCTTTTTTTGAGGATTAAGAGTAATGGCTCACAAGAGACCAAATACATCTTCCATCTGCCAGGGGTGGCAGGATGCCTATCTTTTTTAATTTTTAATGTATGATTTTGAATATAACGTGCGTGTGATTTATCTATTGCTTCATTGGTCTTTTGATTGCGTTGCATTTGTGTTGCTTTGACTCTTTTCTGTCTTTTTGTTTAGCTGGTCTTCATTGAACTGTTCAAGTGTTTCCCTTGAGATTGACATTGTATCCAGGTATGCTTTTCTTGCTTCCTTAAACGTGCCTCCGTTCTTGAGAATCTCATCTCTGATATTTTGTGCTTCGACAAAGTTGCTATTTGTAAAATTCATCTGGTTTGAGATCAACTCTCTGATTTTTGGTTCCAAGCTACCAAGGTAATAGTCTAGTTTGGCTCCATTGTAAACTCCTGCCTTTGGTTTAAATTCAGTAACTGCCTGATCTTTCAAACTCTCTGCAGCCCTTCTCTGCTCTCGGATCAAAACTTCATCCGGATCTAGTTTCATGGCCTCGCTCTTTTCCTTGACTAACTCCTTTAGCAGCCCCTGATAGTATTTGAACAGGGCCTGACCTATTGGATTCCTCTCAAAGTCGCCCTCTTCTGCGCCGATGTATCTTCTTGCTTCATCTGTTGCCAATTTTTCTTGCAATGACATGCCTGGCGCTACATCTCCTTTGACTTGGAGTTGGGTACTGGCAAACCCTATCTTCCCATCTAATGATGCAGATATGTTTACGATATAGGTTCCAGGTATTCTCTGGACTTGATCAAATACCCCTCTAAACTCCCCGTCAGGCTTTGTAAACCTCTTCATCGTATCTGACCCTATCCGTATGACTATCTCTGCCCCTGCAATTGGTTGGTATGCGTGGTCTACGACCCTGCCTGTCACGATGACTTGGTCTCCAGAGTATACTATGCTTCTTTCCACGCCTGCCTCAATTATCAACTCGTACAGTTCTGCCTGGGAGGTTGGAATAAATGAGAATATCAGTAAAAGTCCAAATAATCCTGCGACTAGCATCCTGTTTTTATACACATGCCCTCATCTTGATTTACGCAATTAAGATAAAGTATGAATAAAAATTAGCCCTTTTTCAACTTTAATTGAGTAGTTTTGCCTTTTCTGCGCCTTGATATTTTGCCAACTTTGCAATCCCTGCCAACTCTTAAAATCCAAAGATCACCTCATCTTAAATCATGGATTTGAAAAGATTCGGCAATGATGTCTCTGAGATGTCACAAAGACTCTCAAAAGATCCAAATGAGGATGGTGCCTCCAAACTAAATCATGTCCGGTAGCAACTAGTCGAGATGTATAAAAAAACCTAGTCAAAATCAACCACTTCATCTTGGAACTGATCTGCGCTAGTAGCCTTATTTCAAGGGGGCACTCTGTGGATGTTGAAAAAGATGTCTCAGAGATTCTAGTGTGTGATATATTTGCAAAAAAGGGCGATGGGAACACCATCATAGAGTCTGAAACTGGTTTTACCCCTCCTGATCATGCCATGGATACTATGGATTATTTTTCTGCAAGAATTATGAGCAAGATTGCCCGATACAGTCAGCACTGCTCGAAATTTTTTCTAGCGACTTCTGTGGTTGGATTGCTGCCAATACCGAAGATCTTTCTGTTGCCTCCAAATGCGCAAAAAAGAGAGGATGTGAAGAAGATCAAGGATCTGTGTGATCGCTATTATAGAAATCCGCCGGTGCAATACGATGATATCCTAAATGCCCACCTTCACTCAATATATCTAATTAACATCGATAAGGGGTTTGCCAAGGAGATTGATCCGCAAGTATATGTGGATTTGACAGGTGGCCTCTTTGAACAAAGTCAAATCCTGTATTGAGGCACACCTGCAAGTGAAAAATTCAAATTCTTCTATTCTTTAGCAATACTAGGATGATTTGTGCGGCCTGTGAATCAAGAAAGCATTTTGAATGCATTGATTGTATGAACAATCACCAGACCCATCTTTGCAGCTGTGATTGTCATGATGAGAACACTCAGCCTCACGAGGTTGGAAAATCCCACCAAGTTTAATTTTTGAATTTTCTTTCTATATCCTGAGCCCTGATTTCCAACTCCCTTGTATCACCCAACTTCCTATACGTTAGCTTTTCTATGGTCTTGATTATGCTGATAGCTGACCTGTATTGAGGGATTTCTGGTTCATTTAATTCCCCATACATCCCAATTCCTTGAATTCCATTTATCTTTGCAAATCCGAGTATGAGCCCATTAAATCCCGTGATGATTGACTTTTGTGGTGTGATTTGAATATCTAGGCTCTCCATCTGCTTTGTCAGCTCCCTTGATGTCGTAGTGATGTATGTCTTTGGCTCTTTGTTGAAGATTTGATTCGTGTGAAATCCGCCTAGTGTGTAAATAAATTTTGCAGAGTATTTCTTTGCCGTATCTATTACATCTTGGCACAGGGCATTTAGTTCGCCGTTGCTTTGCGGCTGTCCTTTGCCTCCTCCGAAAACTATCAGATCTTCTGTATACCTGTACTCCCACCTCTCGTCTGGAAGATCAATGTATCCGCCTCTGTCAACAACATACGTTGGAAATGAAATCTTTGCGGTCCTGAATGTTTTTGTCCTCAGTGATTCATTGATAAAGTTCACAACAATGTTTCCCACATTTCCCATGTCCTGCATGGCTGCAATGATGATTGGTTTTTTCAGATCCGGCTCCTCATTTTGAACGAATTCCACAACTCGTCTGGTATCTAATGAATTTTAAACGTATGTCGCATCTGCAAATCCTCTCTTGTGATTTTTAATGTTTTCTAGCGCCCTCATGCACAGATGTGGTCTTCCCTGATGTGGTTTTTTGCTGTAAACCCGTACTGACTGTTAATTTGCTGCAATCCTCTGATATCTTGCTCAATGCAACCCTCACATCCTTTCCGTATTTGGCCAATACAATGAAACCCTGCTTTGTCCTTCATGCCCGAATGTCATGCATATAATTTGACCCTAAAATTGAAACTGCCATCCTATTTTAACTCTTTGAGTTTTCTGATTCTTTTTTTAATGATCGTGAAAAATATGAAGATTCATAAGGCAAAAAAACTTTCCAAGGACAAATTATGGAAACATCCATGGAAAACATCGGCACACTAGAGTATGTTCTTGATAAATATTCTAAAATCTGGAGCTGGAAAGTCACAGGTGATCGCGCAGTCAATATGATCTCCCGACTTGTTTCTCAGGCATGGTATGGAGAGAACGTCAATGAGATAATCATTCCTGACAGTACTGAAACTGTCAAGCAGCTAAAGCTCATCATGGACAGGTATCCTCTTGAAATTTTATCAAAATCCACCTGGCAGAGAAAGATCGTAAAGACGTATGCGCCAAAGCCTGCCATCCCTCCAGTCAAACTCAAACTAAAGCGAGCAAAATCCGGTGAGCAGTTTCGAGGCAAACTGTTAAACTTTCAAAAAGAGGGACTGGACTTTCTACTCAAATCCTCAGGAAACGCCTTGCTGGCAGACGAGATGGGTCTTGGAAAAACCGTTCAAACACTTTCCTATGCTGCCACAGAAAAACAGACGTTCCCGATGCTAGTCGTTGCACCCCTAGTCACGCTTAACAATTGGGAGCGTGAAATTGAAAAATTCCTCAAAAAGAAGAGCAAGAATGGACGCATCGTAGAGTCTGCATCCCCTAGCGTGACTACCATCCGAACTGGCAAGTCCCACGAACTGCCAAAGACTGACATTTACATAATTAATTACGAGTTGCTCTTCAAGCGAAATGCTGATCTGGCAAAGTTGGGACTCAGGACGATAGTCTGCGATGAGGTCCATAATTTGAGATCAAAGACAACCCAAAAATACAAGGCAGTAAAGAAGCTAGCTGCACTCTCGTCAATTCTTTATAGAATCGGCCTTTCTGGAACCCCGATTTATAATCGTGGGTCAGAAATTTGGCCCATCATAGATATCATAAAGCCTGGATTGCTGGGTAGCTTTAAGGAATTCTGTGAATACTTTTGCTATGTCAATGAAAAGGGCAAGGCCATAGTTCTGGAAAACAAACGGGCTTCTCTTAGAAACGAACTGCAGAAGCACGTGATGCTTAGGCGGAAGAAGGCAGATGTCCTAAAGGAGCTCAAAGACAAAGTCAGGTACAAGGAAGTCATTGCCGCTGACACTGATTACTATCTTGACGAATTAGATAAAATTTGGAAAAAGGTCGAAGCCGAACAAAAAGATGCCAAAACCGAATTTTTCAAATCCGCCTCATACAACAGGGCGATTCAAAGTGAGCGACAGATTGCTGGCGTTGCAAAGCTTCCGCACGTGATTAATTTTGTCAAAAATATCATGGAGATTGAGGAAAGTGTCGTGGTGTTCTGTCATCACAAGATGATACACAAATTACTTCATGAAAGCCTGCAAGAGTTCGCACCCGTATCGATCATCGGCGGACAGACTGATTCGAACCGCCAAGATCAAATTGATAAATTTCAAAGGGGCGAATCCAAATTGATGATTGCAGGAATCCGTGCCGGTAATGTGGGAATTAATCTGACCCGTGCAAAGTATGTCATATTTGCCGAACTTGATTGGAGTCCTGCAATTCACAGACAAGCCGAAGACAGGCTTCATAGAATAGGCCAGAAAAATACCGTGTTTGCATACTATCTGATAGGGAAGGGAACCCTTGATGATCATGTGGCCAACATCCTAGTCGATAAAAGCTATGAGATTGATGAAATCCTAGACGAGTCAGTAGACAACTATGAGAATAAAGACAAGGCCGAACTCATCTTGGCCCAAATACAGGATAAAATTCGCGCAAAATAACTAAATTTTCAACTTGCCTTTCAGCAGGGATAACCTCCTAGTTATCGAGTCTTTTTTGATCTGCTCTATCTGCGAGTCCTGAACCTCTTTTATCACCTCATCTATGATGCTGAGAATCTCGACATCCTGCCTTGCCTCCTCAAATTTTATGCCCTCAAACCCGTCTGTCTCTGTTTTGTCGATTTCTGCAATCCCGTCTGGAAGAATCTCATAAATTTTGATAACCCTCTCCTCTATTCTCTGTGGCGACATTAGCACAAATTGGCTCTTTCTTAGCCTTTCAATATCCTCTGCAATCTCGTTTCCTGATACCTTTAGAATGTCTTTGATCTGCTCCAAACTGCATGATCTTATTTGCAGCAGCCGTAATATTTTTGCCCATGTTGGAACGCTTTTGCTCCAAAGAACCTCTCTTGCTAATTTTGTAATCGAGAAGGATCCGTCGCTATTTAACGAAATCATCTTTCTATCTTTTAGTGTTGCAAGCGAATCTAATAGTTTGCCGACCCCCAGCCTCCTCAGCTCTGAATTCTCAAGATTCTTTTCATTAAATGTCCCGCCTTCATTTATTGCCAGATGCAACATTTCCAAATCTATGGTTCCCATCTTCCTCATGCTGTTGGCATCTCTTCAGGATTTATCATTCTTTCGACTTGAAGAATATATGTGGATCATGTTGAATTGATCTGTGGTTAGATACGAACTTCCAAGACTCCCTTATGGCTATGATGAGCTAGAGCCGTTCCTTGATGAGGAAACTATGAAGGTTCACCATCTAAAGCATCATCAGGCATATGTGGATGGCCTGAACAAGTCTCTTGCAGATGTGGGCAGCGCATCGCATCCGCAGTACATCTCATCTATTCTGTCTGACTTAAAACCCATTCCTGAATCTGGAAGAAGTGCAATCAATTTTTTTGGCGGCGGCTTTGAGAATCACCGGTTGTTCTGGGACACTATGATTCCTGATGGTGACGGGGAACCTGGGGGACAATTAGAAGATCAGATTGATGTCTACTTTGATAATTTTGAGAATTTCAAAAAAGTTTTTTCTGATGAGGCAATCTCTGTTGAAGGGAGCGGCTGGTGCTGGCTGGTCTTTAATGCAACGTATCACAAGATTGAGATCATCACAACTGAAAACCAGACCAGCCCTTGGACCATGCAAAAATTCCCCTTGCTTGGTCTGGATGTCTGGGAGCATGCATACTATTTGAAATATCAAAATAAGAGGCCTGACTATGTCAAAGCCTGGTGGAATGTAGTCAATTGGGATTACGTGGGAAACAGATTTTCAGAACTTGCAAGCTAAGGCGTGCCTGATTTGGATACATTCTTTTAAGGCACAATTTTGCCTTACACGTATGAACAAGAGTCTAAGATACATTGCACTTCTTGCAATTTTACCCTTGTTTACAGCAGGTATGACGACTGACTACTTTTCAGATGCTGACGCCGCAAAAGGCGCAGGCGTTGGAACCGCCAAATATGGTTCTAGCACTGGCATCTGTGGATTAGATCTTTGCTCTAAGTTTCCCGGTGGCAAAACCGCATGGGAATCATCAAATAGAGTCGCACCTGTAGCTCCAGTTGAAGAACCCGTGGAGGATGCCGTGATAGAAGGAGTACCTTCTGTGACTGGTGATGCCATGGATGATGTCATGACGGATAAAGTCATGGAGGATACCGTGGATGAAACCATCGAAGAACCTTCTGTGACGGATGAAGTCATGGAAGAAGCAACTGAAGCTGACTTGGGCTCTGTACTTAGGTTATCAAGAGCAAATGTTCCAGCAACAATTCCTCTGCACCACGGTTACTATGACGGTGGGGATGTTTATTACATCATCACCGACTCTAGTGATCCCACACATGCAGATTTAATCAGTGAAAAACAGGGATGGCAAGTCGAACTTGCTCCTCTGTTACAGAATGCTCCTGAAGACGCACTCTCAAAGGTATACTTGTTTACCAACGGCATAGAAGGCAACGGTATACACGGATATCAAGATCAAATCTTCACTAGTACGCCTGCACAAGCAGACGTGTATAGTGCATTGACCTCACATGTCCATGTAGCATGGGGTGAGGATGCATCTCCTAGAGTGCTTGATTCAGAAGCAATGGTTATGGAAGCGGCTGAGAATGGCGAAATTACACTAATTGATCTTGGTGTGGTTTTGAACATGCCCCAAATTATTTGGCCTGAAGGCCAGATGATGGTTAAGGACGACAAGACGATAACTGACGTCACTCCTTACGGTGGCGGCCAAGTTCTTGATATCAATACAGAAGAGATGAATGTAACTTTCATAGCTCATCGCGGATGGGGTCCAGACGGTAGAACAATCTATTACATTGTAACAGATGCTACCCCAAGTGGTCCTGCCGGAGCGATGGGTGTCGTAAGTTCACCAACATCTGCAAGCTTGATTGCAAACTCAGCAGCAGTAGACTTGTATCAGTTCAAAAATGGTATAGCAGGCACTGGTCCATTGGGATTCCAGCCTGGTATTGCAGCAGGATCTCCTGGTGATATCAACTATTCTCCAATGTGGAGAATCTTTCTGATTGACTGGGCTGACCCAGAATCTGCACAAATATTGGAGACCATTAATGATATGAACGCATACAGGGAAGCTGGTTTGATTGACGTTGGTATTGCGCGTCCGATGGATAGTGACCACATTGTTAACTGTCCATTTATTGACCCATTCCAATAAGATCAAAAACCTTTTTTTATTTTTTAACATTTATGGCTCTGGCCACATTTGTTTGCTTTTAAAGATTTTTTTTAACATTTTCTCTGACAATTTTCCGACTTGCTTATTTATGATTACGAGTATACTATATCATGAGCACTACAGGAATGTATATGCTAAACTCTGAGGAGTATAGTCTGGAGAAAATTCAACAGGCCCTTGACATGTTGTACATTGATAGAAAGAATGAGTTTCGAGAACTGTCTCTGGTTCTTCTCAGTGAGAATGCATTTCACTGCATACCCAACTGGAAGGAGTTTATCTTGAATTTCAGTTTGGATGTTGAGGAATCCTTTAAGACTTGGTCCGGACAGATGTCGCTGTCTCCAAACTCCCCGCAAAAAGCATTGACTCTCTTAAGGCAACTAAGTCATGGCAAGACTTCGATGAACCAACTTGTACATCTGCTGAATCTCTCATACAGCATATCGCGCGAATTCAAGGAGATTTACAGACGTCTGAAATGATCTCTCTTTCTTTTTAATCTCAATACCTAAATTCCCCTTTTTTGAATTACACGTAATGGATTTCATGTTGGAGGAGGAACTAATTGATCTGATGACTTTCTGCCTTCAGAATCCTGACTCAGCAGAGGTCCCAGGCAAGCACCGGCGAATCACAGAGATTGGTCAGGAACTGTATGCTGATGGGGGAGTTGATGCCTTGGAGAACTTTTTCTTTGTGCTGAAAAACAGAATCACTCAAGAAATAGAAAAAGATCCATCCCCGATGCGCTCGCTATGGAATGGCCTTACTGATCAATGGCAGTACTGAACCTTTCTGATGAAAAGTCTATCCACTGCCTATTCTGAAGATGGCTGTGCTGCATGTAGGGCAGGTGCCCTTGATTGCAGGTTTACCATTTTTCATGGTGTATGGTTTAGGGCCGCCGATTTCTCGTTTGTCTCGACACTTTACACAATATCCTATTGTCATAATTTCATTAGGCTCTAGGTCATATTAGCGAGAACTTGTCGAATTTTTTTCACTATTAGACAAACCTCAGATCCCATTTATCGCGTTGCAGATTCGTCTTCCTCCTGTCTGATGGCAATCTGATCCTTTTTTGGGAACAAATCGCTTAAATGGATGGTGGATTTTTCGGCAAAGTTATTTTGTTAAATTTCACACGACGCTGATTGATATCTTTGAATGCCTTGTCAACGCAACGCTGTCTTTCAAGTTCTCCCAGAGAAAAATCTCTGCAACGTACTCCCCTGAACTGCTTGGTGTCCATGACAATGATGGGCTGAATTTTTGATTCGGTGTTAATTGGGCGCTTATCCATTTCAATGCTACGACTGTGTCTTCATTGTTTTTAATCTGAACAATGTATGAAAAATCCTGTGATTTTGTCTGGTGATTTACAATGTCTGCTGAAATCTGTATCGGCTGATTGACATTAATCTTATCTGTGATTGCGGTTTTGGAGGCATCCTCCAGCCTTGAATCTATGATTGACATTCTTTCTAACTCTGTCTGTGCAAATGCTGGCATGATGCTTACAGTAGCTAGTATTACCAACAGTCCCACACCCTTGCATATCACAATTTTTGAGGTATTTTTTAGTTACAAAAGCCTTTCTGAATTCAAATTTCCAACTTTGACTGCAAACTGCTCAAACGCTATCTAGAGGACGATTCTATAGTAATCCCATCTTTCTGGATCAAACAGTGTTACAAATTCTGCCTGCTCTTTGTCTATTCTGGCCCTGATGACGTCTCGCAGCGCAAAGCTTGTCATGAATTTGAATTTCAACGAGTGGGCCTGCATGACAAACATGTGGCGCATCTCGCTGCCTCCCTTCAATCCCCAATATCCCATCTTTAGTGCGATTGGTTCTAAAAATATCGTATTTCCCAAGCCGTAATTTTCATCCCTGATCTCTTCTCGAAGCTTGTATTTTTCTAGAGGGCCTCCTTTGGAGAACCCCACGATCTCCCCGTCTTTGTCATTTAACCTCAATGTGTTGATGATCACCTGCGGGTCCTTGACTGATTTTTCAAAATTCTCCTTTTCAAACTGGAGCGGGGTTGGCAGTTCCAAAAAGATCTCATACAATGATTTTATAAATTCCGGATCCGCCCTTGTTGTCATCGACTCTATCGTTGGAATCAGCTTTAGATTTTCATACGAATAGTCTGCCTGTATTGCAATCTCCTGCCGTCTGATTTCCATAAACGACAGCACGGTGTCAAAGAAATTCTTCCTCATCTCTTTTGGCAGCGCTTTGAGAATCCCTTTGGACATGTCTGTCTCCTTGCTTAGCAATTCTTCAAAATATGCAACGGCATTTTTGACAATTAGTGACGATCTCCATGCCAATGCATGCGCGTTCATCTTTGCCATCTCCATTGCCTTTGCAAAATCCCCTATCGCATAACCGCTTATCCTGTCCACCACAGAGAGATACCATCCCATCTCCATGATGTGTTCCTGATACGGCAGGTTGTTCCTTGTTATCTCTGATCTGTTGAAACATTCCTTGATTTGAACTTCCATATTGTCTTTTATCTTTCCGTTCCATGGATAGGTCGTCCTTAAAATCAAAACCTTGATTATCTCTAAATCCATCTTTGCGTCGTTGATCAGCTGGAGGAGTTTTTTGTCCATGGAAATGAATTTCAAAACGCTCTCTTCATGAGGCTTGTCGACACTTTTTTGAGGATCAAAATCGTGAAACAGCGCTGCAACGTACAGGTACTTTACATCCTCATGCGTGAGTTTGATTCGTTTTTGGTTTATGGCCAAAAGTGAAACATATGTGACTTCTAGTTCGTGGTTGATGTTGTGGTATCCGTAATACTCTGTCCCCAGCCCCTGGCTCTCAAAGAGGTCAATGGTATAATCCAACATCTCGACATAGCAGTCATCTGCTAATCCGTTCTCTGCCATCAGATTGAGAATCTCACTTCTCATCGAATGGACATTTGCAAATTGCTGCAATACAGACAGATCCAAATTCATGTTTTTAAAGATGATCTCTCTGATCCTAGTCTGTGATTTTTTTGCTGACTGTGGGCAGACTGTTCACGTGCAATCTCAATCATGGCCTGTTTAACTATGCATTCCAAGAGGACTCTCTGTTTTTCTGGCCGTGGCACCATTTTGCCACTTTCTGCCAAATTTGGCCATCCCTCCAAAGATATGTAAATGTACCATTTTACAATCTCATGGAATTGTCGATTGACTCTGCATCTTGATCTGTAAATTGTCTGATTTATACAAAAACATTGAATGTCGTCTGTTTTTATCAAAACATTCAATAGAATTATGACTCTCTGATCATTCAATGTCATTTGATACAGAACTGCTTGATAGGCTAATGGAGTTTAATGAGAAAAATTCCCCTGCATTCACACTTTATGTCAATGACGTGGCCTACCGGATTGCAAGCACATCTATAACCAATTCCCCAATACCTGTAAACGAACCCACGACCCGTGGAGGCGTGTACTTTTCAGATAAATTTGCATACAAAATTAAATGTGTCGTCGAGGATCTCTCGATAGTTCCTTTGTTGACAAAGAAGATGCTTGGACCAAACACTGAATTTGGCGAATTAAGAATCACCGTCTCCATCGAATCTGATGGAAGGGTGATTCCAGTTGAAATCTTTACCAATCTTACAAACAGCGTTCAGACTCCGGACTCTATTGAGCTTGGCATGATTATTGTAAAACTAGGGTCTGCCTAGTCTTCCTTAAAGTATCTGTCGTATTTTTCCCTGCGTTCCTTGTCTGATAACACCTCGTATGCTTTGTTGAGTTCTGTCATCTCCTCTTGGGAGTCCTCCCTGGTTTTGTCCGGATGTGTCTTCTTTGCAAGCGCCCTGAACTTTCTTTTGATCTCCTCAGAGGTTGCATCCTTCTCCACCCCGATGATCTCATAGTAGTTTGGAAGTCTTTGATTGTTGAGTGCATCTAGGAACTCCTTGTCATCTTGGGTGTTGCTTCTCTGGCCTAGCTCCTCATAGTCATCCCCCCAGTCTGAGTGGTATTTTTCAAACGTCTTGTCCTTTTTTGACTCTAGCTCCTCCCTGTCATAGGATGTCTTTCTTCGAAGTATGACGTCCCTTGAAAGAAACAAGGCCAGTGCCAGTACTGCAATTGCAAAGCCTGAGAACAGCACTATCTTCTCCTCATCTGTCACCTTCAACTCCGTCTCAAAACCCTCCTCCTGTGCATGTGCCACTTGAATGCCCAAGATGATGACTGTGATTATGAAAATACCTTGTGTGTTCATCCCTTATTCCTCTATGATAGCCTAAAGTCTTCCTTTGCGGTATTTAGAACTAGATGGGTTATCGTATTTTCCACGTTTGGAATGGTTGCCAGATCCTTTACAAACTTGCTCAACTCCTTTCTCTCTTTGAATTTTGCGATAACTATGGTGTCTGTCGAACCCGTAATGTCATACACCCCGCAGACATTTTCAAATTTTGCTATCTCTTCCTCGATATCCATCACTTTGTCGTTCTTGGCCAGAATTTCAATAATGGCAGTCAGCGAGTATCCTATTTTTTCATGGTCGACAATTGCAGTATACCCGTGAATTATCTTGGCCTTTTCTAGTTTCTTGATTCTAGATAGTACCGTGACTGTTGACATTCCAAGTTTGAGTGCAAGGTGCCTTGCCGACTGCCTTGCATCCACTAGCAGGTTTTTGAGGATCCTCTCGTCTGTCTCATCTAGGCTCATATCATACCGTGGTGAAAAATTTATTTAAATTTTGATGAAATGCGTGTAAATCTATTTGATCTGACTCGTTTTTGGTTCTGATTCCTCTGATTTAATACAAATGATGTCCTTGCTGATTCATGGATCAGATCAAGGAACTCGTCAGGAAGGGCCAAGTTTTGCTCGATGAGGGGAGATACGAGGATGCTCTGGACTTTTTTGAGCAGGCACTGCTCTTGAACCAAAACGATCCTGACCTCTGGAATCACAAGGGGGTTGCCCTTCGGAGTCTGGGACGATACGAGGAATCCATGGCATGCTTTAACAAGTCCCTTGAGATTGAGCCCCGCGACAAGTCTGCATCCTGAATCCGATTCAATCGTATTGCAAGAGACATCCCCAAAGTTTGGTTATTGTACTGTAATTACTGATTTAATACAGGACTGTTCATATCTGATCAATGCCTGTTCTGTCTGCACAACTGACTGGCAGGACAAAAAATCAGTTTATTATTGACAAAATATCACCAAAGGCAGTGAATGAAAAGACTGAGAAGATACTGGCACGGGCACTAGAGTGCGTTGAGGATGGGAATCCCCATGATGCCTTGAAATTATATGATGTGGCACTAAAAGAGGAACCTGACAACCCTGGCATCCTAGTTGACAGGGGCCTGACACTGCAAAATATGGGAAGATTCAAGCTTGCCATCTGCTCGTATGATGAAGCACTTGGTATCTCTCCTGAAAATATTGATGCGCTGGTAAACAAGGGGGTCGCTTTACATTGCAATGAGGGATACCTTGATGCAATAGCGTGCTATGATGCTGCCTTGAAGATTGACCGAAGATGTGCAATGGCTCTGGCATACAAGGGACTCTCATTAGGCGAGCTTGGTGATCTTCAAGACGCAATCAGACACTTCAAAGAGGCACTATCTGTTGACCGGCATTATGAGCTGGCAAGTATCTCAAAGGATGCTGCCTTGCAACTGTTAAAATCAGCCAAAGAGAGTGAATCTAAAACACGGTGACATCGCCTGGTGCCGGCTCCCGCTTGTCCTGCTTTGTATTCTCCTCAAAAAAGTCACTATGGGCAGAATTTTGATGCTCCCGCAGTTCCTCTATGTTCTGAAAGCCCTCGTGGCACAGGTAGCACTTGGGCTTGTGCTCGTCGACTAGGGGAAGTACCATGGTATCTCTGGTACGACTGGCTACTTATTTCTTGAGACTATAAGGAATATATCATGATGAGATGGCCATCCATCATGCTAGAAGAATTGGTTGGAGATTCACAAGCTCTGGATCGCGCTCTTGCCGGAGAGGAACTCTCCTACAAGGACGGACTTGAGCTGATGAACTATGACAATCTGCATCTGCTTGGGGCAGTAGCTGATGACTCTAGAAAGAGACTAGTCAGTGACACTGTGACCTTTGCTGCATCTTACTACATGAACTATACCAATGTCTGCGCCGCCAGCTGTCAGATGTGCGCGTTTTATCGCAAGGACGGGGCAGATGACGCATACACGCTGACCCCCCAGGAGATTGAACAGAGGGTGGGCATTGCAAAACAGATGGGCGCAACTGAGGTTCACATAGTTGGTGGCTTTCATCCCAAACTCCCCCTTGAGTACTATGAGGACATGATGATGGCTATAAAGAAGAGCCATCCCCAGCTTAACATCAAGGCACTGACTGCAGCTGAGATTTACTACCTATCCAAACTTACAAAAAATTCCACAAAAGAGATACTCTCCCGCCTCAAGGATGCGGGTCTTGACTCGATGCCTGGCGGGGGTGCGGAGCTGTTCCATCCTGGGATTAGGGGAAAGATTGTCCGAGGAAAATGCACGGGACAGCAGTGGCTTGATGTCATCGAGGAGGCACACGGCATGGATATCAAAAGCAATGTCACCATGCTTTATGGTCACATTGAAAAGCCAGAGCACATAGTTGACCACCTAATCAAGGTTCGTGACTTGCAAAAAAAGACCGGCGGATTTCTGACACTAATCCCGCTAAAATTCAGCCTTGATAACACAGAGCTAGAACAAGAGCACCTGGTAAACAATGAGTGCTCATCAGTATACGACTTGAGAATCATCGCACTATCCAGACTGATGCTTGGAGGCGTACTGGATAACATTTCAGTTTACTGGGTCGCATATGGCAAGAAACTTGCACAGGTAGCACTCTCCCATGGCGGGAGTGATTTAGTCGGCACTGCCTTCTCTGAGGAGATTTACAAAGCTGCAGGAAAGGCGACCTCCTCATCAGTTGAGGAGCTTGCAACAATGGTCAAGGAGATTGGCAGGCTTCCTGCACAGAGAAGCACACACTTTGATATTCTAAAGAGGTTCTAGTCCATCTGTCTTTTGATCGAATCTACCTTCTCCTCCATTCCGTGATGCTTGTCCCTTCTTGAGTCAATCTTGACTATCACCTCGACTCGGGCAACCCCGAGATTGTGAACTGTCTCTGTCATCTGCTTGATGGCAGAGTTTATCACATCGATACTCTCTGATTCAAGAATCGTCCCCATTGCATTGATCTCATACCTGAGATTCTCCATTCTCTGAACTGACTCTATTGCCTTTGCGATGTAAAAACTGGCACTGGTGGTTCTGGTGGCCATCGGGTATATGCTGATCTCTGCGTGAATCAATATGCCTCCCTCCAAACCCCTTGACTAATAATTTCTTCTAGACCAGAGCCAGCCTGCAAAAGAAATTATGACTAGATCATAATTATATATTCTCTAAAATTAACAACGTCCTTATGATCAGTATTCACATACAAGATCGTTTTCAATTCTTACTGCAATGCAATTTTTTGACGAATCAGATTATGATCTCACATTTCTTGATTCGCGTATTGACTTTATATCCGTACAAACATATGTTTATTTATCATTATGGATATTGGTTACGTATTACTAAAATGGGAAAAAAATGAAACAGAGTTTGAAATGAACATGATTGACGATCAAAAACAGAGTAGGTTTGTGAGAATTCTCCACCCATTAGCTAAATTTTTAGAAATCTCTAATACATTAAAATTCATAATAAAGGGTAGGACTATGTTAATTATAGTGAGAGGAAAATAATTGCCAGCACGGCGTTGCAGATTCTTCATAGATGACGCACTGGACAAATTGAAAAAAATCAGTTCCAACTCAGTAGATCACTGTATAACCGATCCACCTTACAATATATCTGGATATGACGGGAAAAAACCAATAGGATGGTTAAAAACCAATTCATTATGGACCAAAGATAAAAAATTTAACAAGATTGATGAAAAATGGGATTCTTTTTCTGATGAAGAATACATAGAATTTACCAAGAAATGGCTAGATGAGGTTTTCAGGGTCGTAAAACCCAATGGCAATGTGATAATTTTTGGCACTTTTCACAACATCTACACACTTGGATATTTGATGAGAAAATATAAAAAGAAAATTATTGGTTCAATTACATGGTACAAACGTAATGCATTTCCAAACATAACCCGGCGTATGTTATGTGAAAGTACGGAATATTTGATTTGGGGGGTAAATAACAGTGTCAAAGATGCTAAATGTTGGACTTTTAATTATGACGTGCTAAAGGAAATAAACAACGGAAAACAAATGCGTAATGTCTGGGACATCCCCATGACCAGTAAATCAGAAAAACAGTATGGAAAGCACCCAAGTCAAAAACCGATTGAAGTATGTAAAAGGCTTATCATTGGAATGACAAATGAGAATGATGTTGTTCTTGATCCCTTTGCAGGAAGCGGAACAATTCCATTGGTTGCCAAAATGAATAATAGAAAATACATTGCCATTGAAAAGGATAAAAAATATGCAAAAATTGCTCAAAAGAGACTAAAAAATATAATGACCTCCGTCTAATTTAATTCAGCATTAAAACTAAAAACAAATCGAATCCAAAAAAATTATTGGATGATGAATTATTAGAAAAAGACATACAACGTCTAAGAGATTTACAGATTAAACTAAAAGAAGAATTTGGAATTATTGATATTTATTCCAATAGTAAAATCTATGAAATAATAATCGCTAATGAGTTAGGACATACGCCCATAGCAGGACATTCTGGGACAAGAAATGGAAAAACCGAGAATGGTGAATTTGAATACAAGCATTATAAGGAACGAAGTTCGAATCACAGCTGGGCATTTAACGACTATTCTGATACCGTAATTGAAGGATTAAAGGGGGCTGAATCCGTTATCTTTGCACATATTGACAATGATGATGAGAGTGGCCAAAAATTTGATTGGTATATTGAAGTACAAGGTACTATTTGTTCTGACTATTTGAGACAACGTACAGAAAAACTTCTAAAAGAAAAACCAAAAGGAAGAGTCAATGCGAGGAGAATGATTAACTTTTCACCCCAACAACTCATGAAAGATCTAAAAATTCCTAAAACTTGGATTACACCAATATTTGACAAAGGAAAATACACAACCTGCATAGATGAGTTAAATGAAATAGTATTATCCATAGAGAAAAATACAGGAATTAAACAAATTTTAACAAGTAACAAATTATGGGAATTGGTTGTATCTATTCCTTTAAAACATCAAGTATTGTCTGAACAGTCTGGACATGATGCGATAGATGCTGTCGGAAATTATTATGAGTACAAAGTATCTACCAGTCATTCATGGAATTTTCAGGATATATCTGAGACAGTGCTAAAAAAATACGAATCAGATAAAGAGATAATATTGGGAGTCATTGACAAAAAAATTATCAAAATACATGAAATTTATATTGCAAATTCAAAAGATGTTGTGAATTTACTTAGATGTAAACTTGTAGATAAAGAAATAAAATATAAAAAAAATGGAAAAGAATTAAGACGTTTGTCAATTTCTTTATCAAAAGGTGATTTGAAGAAAGTTAATGCTCGCATATTTACTGAACGCAATTAACAATCTTTTCCTGTTGATGTATACGGATAGATTCTTTCTCAATGCTTTTTTTTGCATCCATACAGTATTTTTTATTAGTTTCGAAACCAATATAATTCCTATTCAACTGTTTACAAGCAATACCTGTTGTTCCAGAACCCATGAAAATATCCAACACTATGGCATTTTCTTGAGTTGTCAATTCTATTAATTCCTTGAACAATCCTAATGGTTTCTGTGTGGGGTGTACTCTGCTTTTTCCTTTTGGAGCCTGATATTTGAATATGTTGTGGGTACAGTATCCACCAAAAAAGGCACTATTCTTTTTCCCAATTATTGCAGACTCCCACGCGTTTAGTAGTTTTGACTTTCCGTTGAGAGGTATTGGATCTGGTTTTTGCCATACTATAACATCGATTGCTTTGAAACCATGTTTTTCAAAATAACTCCAGTATTTGCTTATGTCTTGTTTTGCACAGAATATGATTGCCCATCCTTTTACTTTCTTTAGTGCCACATCAGCCCATTTGATAAATTGTTCATTGTCCTGCCATGATTGATCCCATTTGCCATAATCAAAATCCAATTTTGCAGTAGTTCCTAATTTTTGACCTTTACAGTTCAATTTCTGACTTATGCCATAAGGAGGATCTGTAATCAATAGATCAATGCTGCTGTCTGGAATCTTGTCTAATCCTTTCACTCCATCTGAATTATAAATTCTGTTTAATACCAGATCACCATGTTTTTTTAGCATGTGATATTTTGAATATTTAGGTGATTATATAAAACCTAAATTTTCTCCCTTATTACGTAATGATCTGTGCTTCTTGTGAAATGAGAAATCATTTTGAGTGTATTGATTGTCAAAACGATCATAAAACCTATCTATGCAATTGTGATTGCCATGATGAAAATACTAAATCGCATGGGTCTAGTGAGACTCGTTAGATCAATCACTGAGATCCATATTTTTGGTCTCCAAGATTGCACAGAACTATTCATAGAAAGATGTTTAAATTGAATTAAAAAATTCAATATATTGCAGGCACGATACATAAATCTAATAGAACTATTAGAAGGACGGAATCAATTCAATATACCGATATATCAGCGTACATATGATTGGCATCAAAAACAATGCAAACAGTTACTTGATGATATTATCAAGGCAGGAAATAATACAAAGCCAAAGCATTTTCTAGGAACAATCACATATCTATCTGAAACAACCGATGCAGTAGATGTTCGTACTCATCAAGTTATTGATGGTCAGCAAAGACTGACAACTCTTATGCTGTTACTAAAAGCATTGAAAAGTTCACCTAATGTGGATACATCATTGGAAGGTAAAATTGAAAATTTATTATTTAATCCACATGAGAATAATGACAAACGGTTCAAATTAATATTGACAGATGATGATGACTCAAATTTGAGAAATATTCTAGATGATGATGACATGGAAATATCAAGCAACCTTTCTATAAATTACAACTATTTTAAAATTGAACTAAATAATTTAGATACTAATTCTATATGGACTGGAATAAACAAACTTACTGTGGTAAGCGTTATGGTTGACCCAGAAAATGATGTACAATCTATCTTTGAAAGTATGAATTCTACCGGTCTTAATTTGTCTGATACAGATATGATACAAAATTACATGCTAATGTCTCATCCTCAAACCAAACAAAAGGAAATCTATACAAAGTACTGGAAACCTATGGAATCTAGGTTACAAAATGATGATGATTTTGATGAATTTTTAAGAAATTATCTAATCATGCATAACGGAAAGATAATACCAAAGAAGCAAACCTATGAATTTTTTAAAGATTATATGAACAGTCGTGATAGGGAAGAGGAAATTAAAAAAATGCATAAATATTCAAAATATTATGCAGAAATTCTAACTTTATCTGAGCACGAATCTACTAAGATAGGTACAGTACTTCAATTCATACGTAATCAAAACACAAATGTTGCCTTTTCTTTTATGTTAAAGGTTTTATTTGATTATGATGATAAAATACTTGATGAGGAACAAGTAGAAAAAATATTGTTATTAGTTGACAGTTATCTACTTAGATGTCATGTATGTCAAACAACCAAAGGTGGAAATAAGGTTTTTCCAGAGATGATCCCGAAGATAAATAAAAATGATTATGTAAAAAGTGTAGAGCAGGTATTGATGTCAAAGAGTGGAAACAGACAGTTCCCAAGAGATGTTATGTTTGCAGATAAACTAAAGCAGGCACAGTTATACAACAATAGAACTATCTGCAAGTACATACTTGCTAGATTGGAATCTGATAAAACTAGAGAACTGGTTAATCCTAACCACCTCCAAATAGAACACATTATGCCTCAAACTTTATCTCCTTCATGGGATGATTGTCTTGGAGACAAGTATGTAGACATTCATATACGATATGTTGACACCATTGGGAATCTTACACTTACAGGTTATAATCAAAAACTTGGCAATGATTCATTTTCAGAGAAATGCAAAACGTATGAGGAGAGCAATGTGACAATTACTAGGGATTTAAGCAAATATGAAGAATGGAATGAACGAACCATACAAGATCGTGCTGAGCAACTTGCCAAACAGGCCATTACAATATGGAAATGTCCGGAAATCCCAATAATATTTGACCCTGAACCAGATGTTCTTGAAGAACAACATCTTGAGGGAAAAGAATGCGTGGATCTATGGAGAACTTTGAAAGATAAAATTATCTCAGAATGCCCAAATGCAAAGTTTTACATGTCTACGATATATGGAGGTTTTAGAATATCTAAAGAAAATAATGAAAAGATATTGTGTACTATGGAGATCCTTAAACATCACATATATCTTGCATACAATACAAAAAAAGACGAACAAATCATTCATGTATCTGAATTTGTAAAGGATGTTTCATCTATTGGCACTCGTACACTTGGAGACTTTAGGTCCACTATTCGAACTAATGACGACATTCAGAAAGCAGTAGAAGTGGTAAAGAAAGTATGGTTACATATGTCAGATAATCCAATTTAAACACAAAACATGGTGAAAAACCATAATTGATAATGAAAGAAAAAAAATTCCAAGTTTTCTTTAATCCCTTCCAAATCTTTGACGTTACGTCTGTACAATTTCCCACATCTTATAATTTTTGAGATGCCTTTAGAATTGTAGAATTATTTGATTAACTAACTTACCTCACTTCAAATATAGGATTTTATGAATCCGAATAAAAACCATATTTCAGTCTATTAATCGAAGATTATACAATACTAAACTATTCTATCTGAGAGTGACATTCTAATCTATTTGGATTCATCTAGAAATGTTTGCAGTCTGGGAAGTGTCTCCTCCTGATAATGATTTAACGTAACATGGCATTTTTCACACAACTCAGTTGTCACCTCACCATCCAACTCCTTGACATGGTGTTCTGTAGTATTTGCTATCTCTTTGCAGGCAAAGCATATGTTGATTTTCTGTTTTCCCATGATTCAGGCACATAGATGATTGATTTAAAATTATAGGCTCAAAAGAATAATTTATGCATGATTTCAACCCCTGAAAACCTATAAACATCAAAATTCAACCAATCAGAATTGTAAAAATAGATACAGAAATACTATCCCATAAGGGATGAGGCAACTCAGGATAAACCTGCATCGTGTCTTTGTGGAAAGGGGGACTTTAAGACATATCCGGAAAGGCAATATCCGATACATCTGCAGAAACTGCAATACGACCTATTTTGTAGAGTCCTGTAAAGGATGA
Source organism: Candidatus Nitrosopumilus sp. (assembly GCA_965206745.1). Taxonomy (GTDB): domain Archaea; phylum Thermoproteota; class Nitrososphaeria; order Nitrososphaerales; family Nitrosopumilaceae; genus Nitrosopumilus. Next base: position 888,440 of record OZ242220.1, read on the forward strand.
GCAGAAACTCAAAAGTGCCGGAAACATATTTGACAATATTGCATTTGGGATGAGCACTAGAGAGGCATCCCTTAGGACGTTTGTGGACTGGGGAGACACTATCTCATGCGACTATTCTGAATTGATCTGAGAAACACAACAACTACATATGCAGAAATTCAAATTGGTAAATTTTTTGAATTCAGACGAAAACTTGTATTTCAGATCCTTACATCTTCAGAACAGATGATTCGGAGTGGCAGTAATGTTTGCAGTGACAGGAATATCCCTATGCAACTCAGGGCGTTGTAGGAATATTTTGTAAATATCTTGCTATTATGGTATTGTTCAGCAGGAATTTCTGCTGGGAACGGTATATCATCAGCGGATTTGCCTGTCACGTATACTTCTAACGTGGTACAGTCAAACCAGCGAAAATCCAAACACGATAAAACAAAATATGTCAAATTGCATCATATATGATATATATCTCCGAAACTATGTCTTGACTTTTCCATTTCCATGATTTTTGAATTGTGTATTAAATATTTAAAATGCTTTTTTATTAACGGTGCCTGATTTGAATTTACAGATGGGGTTTTTTTGAATTCGAGGAAGATCCATATTTTGTGCTTTGTAGTAACTTGACAAAATTCCAAGTTTGAGGGATTTTTTGGATCGGAATAAGATCGATATTTCAGATCATACATTCATAACCATATGCTGAAAACACACTAACTTGCCAAGGGGTGAAACCTTCGTTCAACTTAACAGAGCACCTAGACAGGTTTGTTTTTATCATGGTCTGTTTAATCAGTTACATGACTGACATACAAAGGCAAGGTCTGTCAATCCCGACTGGAACCGAACTATGATTAAAACCAAGTGTGATCGATGCGGCTCTGATTTGGGCACGGAAAGTAAAAAGACCAAACAGAAATTTTGCGGCAACTGTAAAAAAAAGTTTGATTTGTACCGTTAATCGGCCTTTTATTCTGCAGGCTTTTTCTCGACTCTCTTGGCGCTGTCTCTCTTTTTCCTTGCACCAAAACTGATCAAGATTAGCAAAAATCCCACCCCGATGAAGATCCCTGAGAGCATCTGATATGCCTGGTTCTGATCCTCTGCCATAAACAGGTCAATTACCTCCTCTTCTGTCATGTTTGACTGGCCTGCAGGTTCCTCCACTGATGCTGCGATAAATACAATTCCTATAATGATCATTGCCACTCCTCCGCCTAGAATCTTTTTATCAACAAGAACCATCTCTGGTTAGAATTTGGACTTTACCATATATTAGGTATATGTGAATTTTAGAATCCTTCGGGAGGTCTCTGTACAAAGACGTTGCATACTAGCGCGTCTGTCTTGGTATCCCTGTACTGGACGTTGCATGAAACAAACTTTCCCTTCAGTGCCCGCTCTAGGTCTTCCTTTGTCTTCTCCTCGTACTGCGGCTGGCTTGGGTCATCAATCTTGCCGATGATTACCTTCTCGATCTTTCCATACTGCTCCTGGTTGTCCTTTCTTGTATGGCTGATTAACAGTTCAAAAGCATTGTTTGCAAGAATGCTCAAAACTGCCCCGCCTATGCCGTCTCCCATGGTTGCTGAATTTTTTTTGTTCTATAATTACTTGTTGGCAATGCTGATCTCAAAGTCCGGAACCAGTCCCTTCTGCCTTGCCATCTCAAAGAGTCTTCTGATGGACTCCTCACCTGGCTCTCCCATGTTTACTGTAACTCGGTTTACGTACATTTTTACGAATCTCTCAATTAATCCTCTCTCCTTGCCCCTGGCATACTGCATTGCGTACTCTATGGCATCATCAAAGTTATTCATTCCAAACTCGATTGAGGCCTGAAGGTATCTGTCAAACTTTGTTATCGTCTCCATGCCAAGGTCGGTTCTCATCACGTTAATCCCCAGTGGAACCGGCAGACCGCCTGTCGTCTTGTCCCACCACTCACCGACATCCAAAATTTTGAGGTTCCCCTCCTGCTCGTATGAGAGCTGCGTCTCATGGATTACCAGCCCCACATCGACCTTGCCTGACTTTACGGCCTCTGGAATGTCGCTAAAGTTCATCTCTACGTAATCAAACTTTCCAATCATCAGTTGTAGTAGTAGAAATGCCGAGGTCATCTTTCCGGGAATTGCAATCTTTGATCTCTTTACCTCATCTATGCTCATCTGCCTTCTGGCAGTGACTATTGGGCCGTAATTAATTCCAAAGCTTCCGCCGCTCCTCAAAATGGTATACCCTGGGATAAACGCACATGCGTGAACTGATACTGCAGTCACATCCAGTTCCGGATTTGCAGCCTTGCGATTTAGCTTTTCTATATCCTCAATTACGTGGTTTACCTCAAATTCTGCAGATGGAACCTTGCCTGTAAACATGCCATAAAACATGAATGCGTCATCTGAATCAGGGGTGTGTCCTACTGAAATCTTCATGACTGTCATGCCGGATTCTCGTAATAAATATCACAACCAGATTAATGTGGCAGAAAACAGACCAGTTGGTTTCCCAAAAAAGATTGACACAGTTTCAAACCCTCTGATCTTTTGGAAGGCTAAGGTTTAATACCTGAATCCAGAGTTTTGCGAATATGGCAAAATTCAAGTCAACTGCTGAGGTGATGAAGATCATCAAGAACAAGTCCAACATCCGTAACTTTGGTGTCATTGCCCACGTTGACCATGGAAAGACTACCATGAGTGACAGCCTTTTGGCGTACTCTGGAATTATTGCCCCCTCTGCTGCCGGAAAGGCACTTGCAATGGACTTTGACAAGGAGGAGCAAGAGAGAGGAATTACAATTTATCAGGCAAACGTGACCCTGCTGTTCTCACAAAAGGATCAAGAGTATGTAATTAACATGATTGATACTCCAGGGCACGTCGATTTTAGCGGAAGGGTGATTCGAAGCCTTCGGGCAATTGACGGCGCAGTAGTCGTCTGTGACGCAGTGGAGGGTATAATGACTCAGACTGAGACTGTAACTCGAATGGCCCTTGAGGAGAGGGTAAGGCCTGTCCTGTTTATCAACAAGGTAGACCGGCTCATCAAGGAACTGCGACTGACTCCTGAAAAGATGCAGGCGCAGTTGGCAGATGTGGTCTCAAGCTTTAACACGTTAATTGACACATATGCAGAACCTGAATACCGGGACAAATGGAAGGTCTCCATTCAGGATGCCAGTGTGACGTTTGGTTCTGCAAAGGACAGATGGGCAATCAACGTTGATCTGATGAAGGAGCGGGGAATCACATTCAAGGATGTCATTGATGCATACACCAATGAAAAGGTTGAAGACCTTGTAGAAAAGGCACCTTTAGCTGATGCCGTACTTGGAATGGTCGTCAAGCACCATCCTGCACCTGCTGATGCGATAAAGTACAGGATTCCGCAGATCTGGAAGGGTGATCTAGAGTCTGATGTTGGCAAGGCACTCCTTGCCGGTTCTGATGACGGTCCGACAATAATGATGGTCGTAAACATGGTATTGGATCCTGCAGCAGGTCCCGTTGCAATCGGAAGGCTGTTCTCTGGCACCATCAAGGACGGCCAGAACCTTCACATCATAGATGAGAAGAGAGAGGGAAGGGTCCAGTCAGTCAATTTCTTTATGGGAAATCAGAGGGAGCAGGTAGGCGAACTCGGAGCAGGAAACATTCCTGCCTTGTTGGGACTGACTGAATGCAGAGCCGGAAACACACTCTCCTCGATTAAGGGGATTCCAATGTTTGAAGGAGTAAAGTATGTCTCAGAACCTGTCGTGCAGATTGCAATTGAGCCCAAGCATCCAAAGGATCTGCCAAAGCTTGTAGATATTCTAAAGCAGTTAACCATTGAGGATCCAAACCTTGTCGTAAAGATTGACGAGGAATCCGGCGAGACAATAGTCGCTGGAATGGGCGTGTTGCATCTGGATGTTGCAACGCACAGGATTCAGGATGCAAAGTGTGAGATTATAACATCCGAACCGCTGATTAACTATAGGGAGACTGTAAAGGGTCCGTGCGAGCCTGTCATGGCAAAGTCTCCAAACAGGCACAACAAGATCTTCATGAAGGTCGAGCAGCTGGAACCTGAAATATCACACATGCTAAGAACCGGTGAGATTAGTGATCTAAAAGACAAGAAACAGGTCTCTGACTTGCTAAAGGGGGTAGGATGGGATACTGATACGATCAAGAGGGTAATGAAGTTTGACTCTCGTGGAAATGTTTTGATTAACGGCACAAAGGGTGTCCAGTTTGTTCAAGAGTCAACTGACTCTATCAACTCTGGATTTGAGGATGTCATGAAGGAGGGTCCTCTGTGCAAGGAGCAGATGAGGGACTGCAAGTTTATCTTTACCCACTTTGTCCCTCACGAGGATACTGCACATAGGGGCCTGTCCCAGTTGGGGCCTGCCTCACGCAGGGCATGCATGGGTGCACTATTAACTGCAGGTACTGCCGTCTTGGAGCCGACACTTGCAATCGAGGTCCGTGTTCCGACTGACCTGGTTGGTAATGTTGCAACGATTCTCTCAGGCAAGCGTGGCAAGGTCCTTGACATGTCACAAAAGGGCGCATCAAGCATTGTTCTTGGTGAGATTCCCGCATCTGAGACATTCACACTGTCTGAGGCAATGAGGGGACAGACTGCAGGACGTGCAACATGGAACACCTCCTTTAAGGAGTGGACCGAGGTTCCAAAATCCATGCTGGCAACGGCAGTTGCCGATATCAGAAAGAGAAAGGGACTGGCACCGGACCCACCTGGCGTTAACGAGTTTATCGATAAAGTGTAGTCACATCGCTTAATGATGAATTCACTCGAGCTTAATATTTAAAAAGAATCACATCTTGGATTACATATGATTCCAACAATATCGGGAAACCCTTTGTACACAGGGCATCTCAAGGGCAACGATGAGCTGTATGTTACTAATGACCAACTCATTATTATTCATCAGAAAAAAGGTAATCGTTTCACCATGAATTTAAGTGATATTCGATGTGCATTTCCAATATCTCATGACGTGGTCAGAATTTTTTGGAGAGCTACAAAATCTAAAGGCGATTATATGTGGACGTATTGGAACAGATATCAAAAAGATTTCAAACTTGACCTGAAAAAATCATTTCCTGATAAAAAAGAGAGACAAAATGCCGAAAAGACTGAATCCAAGAAACTGACAAATTTGATTTTACACGCAATTCAACAGACACATTCAATCAACAAACCAAACATGAAGGGTTATCTTGCAATGCATACTGGTGAGTATCTGATGTCTTCTCATATGGGTCAATGCAAGTTTGGCAAGGGTGATGTGTTGATAACCAACTTGGGAGTCTATTTTGTAACCTTTGATAAGGGATTGTGTTTTGATATGCCACTGGATCTCTTGGATTCCTATGATTTCAAGAACAAGACTGTGAAAATTCACTATTATGAGCCAATGTGGCAAGATGGTCGTGATGAAATCCATCGTAAAAATCATAATATCGAGATAAGGGTTACAGGTTCTGCTCAGGATGTAGTCTATTCAATTAGTAAAGCATGCACTGGTGGTGGTGTAAAAGAGATTCGCACACTTGCAAAATATGCTGATATATTTGGCAATATGGCCTCTGATGAGATTTATGCCCAATATTTTTCTGGAAAGCATGGTGTATTCAAGGAGATTGATGATTATCTTGCAATTCTTGCAAAGAGAAAATGGGGCGTACCTCCAACTCCTGAGATTGGCCTGCGTGATGCCAAAGTTGTTCTGGCTTGTCTCTGTGCTGGAGTTTCACTTGATGTTGCAGGAAACATGACTGCAAAAGACAAGCAGTTCAGGGAGAATATCGTCCGATATCATACTCAATATGAAGAATATATTGGTAAATGTGGGGTCCTGTTGACTGATATAATGGATATTGTTACAAAAAACCTGGAATCTGATGATTCAGAAAAAATTCAAAAACAATGCAATCCCTTTATCATCTTTGATACCGTCAAAGAAATAGCTAAAAACGGTTCAATACCTGAATCATTTAATCCTGATTCTCTTATAGAATGGATCCAGTTCAAGAATGAAGTCAATACCAAAATCACGCAACAGAAACTGCTTACAATGCCATATGGTTATGATTTTGAATGGACTGACGACATATTTTGTCCTTGGAGTGTTGAGGATGCAAAAAGAATTGTATCTGATACGGATTTCTTGAAGATATTGAAATCTATCGAGCTCCTTAATGCACAATATCCTGACATTGATAAATTTCAACCTAGTTTCATGTATGCCAAAACATTTGAAATGGATCATTGTGAAGCGATAAAAGTCCGTGTAAGACGTGTCTATGATAGATGGTGTGAATCAAACCCATTAAGTGGCTTGACAAATCCTGCTGATAGAAAATGGGTCAAACATCTGACTGATAATCTCAATGAGACCAATTTGGAGATTAGACGAGATCACTTTGGCTCTGAACTGTCAGCTGTTGAAGAGATCAGAGACCTTGAAATGGAATCACAAAATATAAAGTCTCGACTTGAGAGAACCAAACTACCTGATAAAATTCCAGTCGATGATGTCTATGGTGATGCCTGGTTTGATCAAAACTATGGCAAATGGTTCACCACAAACCCATACTTTAGAATTGAAGAGTCTAGTTTGGCATTAATGACCCCTGACGAATGTGAACAAACATATGGATACAGAGCTTTTGTATTTGATATCGATACCGTCAAGATGATACATGAATACCCTGCCATCTTCAATCCAAAAATTCAATGGTGGGTTTTACTCTCCACTGTACCTGATGACAAAATCACAGAAAAGATGGTGAAAGAAAAATTCGTTTATGACACACTTCGTTATGAGGCTGTTGAATCTGATGTTAGTATCAGTAATGAAGGAACTATAGCATATGCAACTGAGAAAGAACTCTCCTTGCAAACTTTTAATGATGAAGGTCCTCTTTTACCTCTTGATGAAAGAATTCGCCGATTCATATTCGCAGAAACTACTGGGTTCACTGTCTTGATCACAGAAGAAGATATGAAGCAAGAGAATTCTACAATCACAGATACTGTGTAATCTTGGAGATCTGAAATATGGATCTTATTTTGATTCAAAAAATCTCCGACTTTGATCAAATACGGCGACTGATCATCGTTTGCGATCAGAGCTCGAGATCGGCCAGGGCATTCCATTGATCATCGATGATGATTCAAAAATAACAAAAATCATCGCAGAGAAAAAAGTCACACAAGGTAAGTCATTTTATGATGTAGAGATTGAACCCCTTCATCATCATAATGTTCAATAGTTGCCAAGACTGTATACAAGATACCTTGATCAAGATAAGTAGAGAATCTGGCATTACACAACTTTATGCATCTGTGACTGATTTTGCAGACTCTTTGGGATACTGTGAATACAAAATACCACTGTCCATTCAAGGCATAAAGCCAAAACCATCACAATCACTAATCATGGGAACCAGAGCACACCGTGCAGAAGAAAAATATGAGCAAGAACACGTTGACCTAGAGCCGGTTTCAGCAGAACAGATAGAGGACAAGGAGGAAGACATTGAATTTGCACGAGAAAACATCCACTCCACCCTGATTGTACCCTTCGAGCTTTCCTCAGAAAAGGTCCTAGTCTCACTGTCTGGAAGAATCGACAAAATTTTACGAGTCGATCAGACCCTACTAGTCCAGGATGACAAATTTACGGCAAGACCTCAAAGTTATGACTCTAAGGTGCAGCCATACCCTGGTCAGCTACTGCAGGTTTTGGCATATCTGAACTCTAGTTACTCTGCCAAGAGAAATGCCGGTCCTGAGGATTACTTTGAGATGCCCCACACGCAAAAGAGATGGCAGATCAGAATCTGTGACAGAAAGACCCGGGAGCCGTACAAGGTATTCTCAGAGATGCAGGATGCCTTTTCACTCCACTATCTGCATGCATCCCTGGAGAAATTTGCAAAAATATCCCTTGGAATTGTATCACCTGAGCACCACAACAGCGTGCCAAAGTGCAATGCATGTAGTTTAAAGTCCTCCTGTGATTACAGGCTTTAGAAAATTATGTTGGACTCTTTTGCAGGTTTTGATCACAAATGATGGTCTGTTTGCTGTAACTAGAACTGTTACATGCTTTCTGAGTGTCGGGCCCAAATGTCATTGGGTTGTATTCATCACAAACTACGCCTTGTTTGATTTCCTCTGTTCGATTCTTCGCTGTTTGTCACGATGCTTTTTACGATATTTTGCTACCTTCTCCCTGTTTTCCTGAGCCCATTTTTTCACATATCTTGCTATCTTCTTCTTGTGTTTTTCCCTGTATTCTTTTCCATACTCTATGAGTTTCTCTTTATTTTTTACTTGCCATTTTTTGCTATACCTTGCCATCTTTGTTTTGTTTTTCTTCATGTACTTTTGATGGGCTATTCTGTATGCCTCTCTGTTTTTCTTGCCATATTTTTTATGATATTTTGCAATCTTCTCCCTGTGTTCCTTCCTGTATTCTTTGTGGTATTTTTCTAATCTCTTCTTGTGTTTCTGACGGTATCTTTTATGATACTTTAGCATCTTTTTCTCGTTTTTTTGAAACCATTCTTTCTGATATTCTGCTATTCTCTTTTTATTTTTCTTAACCCATTTTTTGCGATATCTTGATATCTTGTCCGGGTTTTTCTTGGCCCACTCTTTCTGATATTTTGCCAGCTTCTCCTTGTTCTTTTTCTTGTATTCTTTGGCGTATTTTCTCCTCTTCTCTTTGTCATATTTGGCTTTTTTCATGCAATAATCCCTCCAAACATCATCAAAAAGCGCCTACATTTAACACAAAAAATTTGATCAATCTCCGTTATCTTAACCTAACCTCTGCAATTGTAGCAGACTCAGATTTTTTGAATATTGTATGTGAACTAGCATGAGAATGTGGATTAAAACAGATTAATCGTTTTGGCGGCGCTGCAATTGTGCTTATAATCTTGTAGGTATATTTGATATTCATATATGGTATGTAATGTACACACTCCTACTTAAAATTATGTAATATTATGGGAATACGTGGCTCGAAAGCTAAAGATCACTATTTCAGTTGATGACAAATTACTAACGTGGCTAGACAAGGAGATAGAGAAGAACAGGTTTTGGAGTCGCAGCCACGGATTCAGTTTGGGCTTGGCAAAATTAATGGATGAAACCCTACGCGAGGTCAAAGATGTCAAGCGATTTGATGGCGACCCACTTGATGCCAAACGGTGGGAACGTGATCTTGATCAAAAAATACCAAAGTAAAAGAGTTTGGATGGGGCCTGTAAATGCTGGAATTTGATTTAAAGCACTCACACATCTTTAATGCGGTTTGTCAAATCAAAATTGATGCTGAAACTAGGATAAAATAGCAGACAGTAACTTTCATTTTTATACTTGTCATGTCTTTGCAATTGCGTCGTGCTTTACAGCAGGTTCTCTGAGATGCGCAGTCCCCCTGTTTGTTTTATAGCTGCCAGCAGAACTGTCAATTGCAGTGGCATACAAATCCTTGGGGTCAATTCCAGTCTGCTCACTTGATGCCTTTTTGCTCTTTTTGCCACTCCACACAAAAAAGCCGGCAGCTACTGCAACGCCCATCCCTGACACTGCATAGATTATTGGAACCTGGGGGTCATCGGCTGAAGATATGGGTGCCACATCATCAGTTACAAGAAATGCCTCTGTATTTTTGATATAACTCTCCTGCACATACCCTTCCATCTCTATGGTTCCATCATCTTGGGATTCTATGAAGCGTACTAGATATTCCTCCCCGTCAATCTCAAATGGTATCGTATGCTCCCTGTCTTGGCAGACTCCCAGGTATACGGTGCAAATTCCCATCGAGTAGTTTGTGACTATCGTGCCTGAGAATGCAAATCTTGCAGACTCGCTCATCTTTGCCGTAGGATCAAATATTGACTCCCATTTTGAAAGCGGCAGCTCCAAGAGGCCTGAGGCATCAAGCAATCTCAAATCCAACTGCTCTATCACATCGGACTCTGAGAGATATTCTGTCACCTGTGGCATCTTGACAAACGCAGAGATTGGGGAGTTGATATCAAATGTGCCAAACTCAGTCTCTATTGGGACCATTCCCTCGATATCAAATCCCCTCCACTGCGAATCAAGTACCGAGTCTGTGACAAAATGACCCTGCATGGTTGGGCGTAGTACTATCTTGTATTCCACTGATGCTGACTCTGCCTGTGGCGTAATTACAGCCGAGTACTCCCCGGAAATACCAGTCACCCTGACAAATGACTTCTCTTGAAGTTCAGAGTTTATCGCATCACTTAGTATCTCTCCGTTTTGAGAGTCAATATCAAATGTTACTATCTGCTGAGACTCTCCAAACAACTCTGCTAGCTTGCTCTGCTCGGGATACTGAAACGATACAACTCTTGTAAACGTGTAAACTGGTACAAACTCTTCAGAGTTCTTTGGGATTGCGACATCCAGCTGGACTGCATGTGCCGGGATGAGAAAAGCAATCATGGCCAGCATGACTCCCATTGAGAGATACCTTGCCTGCATGTATTGTATAACACTGTCATTCTATAAAACAAGAATGAGGGATTATCTTCTTTGGGAAACCGCACCTGTTTTTTTATATCATTTGCATCATTGCATATTCATGCAAAAAATCAGAATCCTTTCTGGACTGTTTGTTGTCGCACTAGCGATTGCACTTGTGCAACCTGCTTTTGCACAGTATGACGTCTCAGATAGTGGAATATACCAAGCAATGGAGGCCTCAAAGAACAAGGTTGCACTTGCAACCAGTGATGACGCGCTAGGTTCTGGCACCCCGATCTTTGCTGCAGACGGAGTACTTGGAGCATCGATTCTCTCAGCGGGAATCTTTGGAGGAATAGCCGGAATGCTGTTTGTCCGAGGCAGAAAGGGCAAGTATGCCGCAATGGGCAGGGGATGATCTCCTCTTTTTGTGCCTGATTCTCCCTGATTATTTAAGGAAAATTATTTTTCTCAAATAAAGTAAAAATAGTATTTCTTAAGTATCATTTTGACGTATTGTATGGTGATGCCAAACCAGTTCTCTCAACTATTGTGCATGGATACAATAAGAAATGCAAATAACCATCTTGAGCCTGGGGAACGTACCATGCTTGCTTGCAAGAACAAGCTCCCAGAATCCAGCGTAAAGGCCGCATTGTCAATACTCAAAGATCACGATTATGCCCTATGGATTGAGCTTCACGAGCACAACCTGGCTGAAAAGATCATCGGAATATACTCTGATTCGGTAAAGCGCCATATTCTTTTGCTAATAGACAAGCCTATTTCAAAAGACGAGTTGCTCAACCAGTGTGGGGCTTCACAGTCCTCGGCATATAGAAAGTTCAACGAGCTGTTGCAAGATGGCTTTATTCTGCCGGTGGGATACACAAAGTCTGGAAAACGCATACGACTGTATGACAAAACAATCACAAAGGCTGAGTTTAGCGTTTCCACAAAAGTAAGCCAAATCAGACTTCAGGTGAACCTGACACGTTTGCCAAAACGTCCAATAGGAGAGCCCGTTTATCCATGACCTCGATGGAGACTCTCCTTGCCACCTCTTTTGAAAAAAAGTTTTCAGATTTTGTCGGGGATGTGGAAATTGCAAAGATCAAGGATACCGTTTTTGAACAGTACCACATGACCCTGTTATCATCCATTAAGGATTTTGAAAAGTTCCAATCCATCACAGGCCAGGTCTTGGGCGACGTTGGAACGCCGCTGATAAAAAAGACCCTGGAATCCATCTGCTGCCTTGAATCAAAGTCAGAGCACGTCCTTGAGATCAAAGACGAATCCCTAAAGACTGCAATCCTTACATCCTTTGAGGATGACGTAAAAAAACAGATTCTAGACATCGCATTTGACTATCCTCTAACCCTGTGGGAGATTGCATCTAGGACCAACATCGAACCCGGCATTCTCTCACAGAACATATCACAACTGATATCTCACGGCCTGCTTGCAACAAGTGATTTGGAGGATTCTGAAAAGAACAAAAAATACTGTTCTGTAATAGACAACTTTTCAGTCAAGATTCAAGGTGATGAATTTCACATGTATGTTACAATCAACGAGATTGCAAATACGGATCCTCTAAGAATCGTCTGCTAGTGCGGTTTTAGTTTCATGCCTACTGGCATTCCAATCTTGGCTGAATGTTGCTGGCAAAGATGCCTCAAAAAATGACTTGACTGCAGGCAGATTATCTGCACTGTTCCAGTCCGATATCCATTAATAGTTGACCTGTATAATCTAGGTTGACCTAGATATGACAAGTCAATCTGAGCCCAACTCTGAATCATCTGAGCGTGAACGAATCGTATTTGAGTTCATACGTGATAATCCCAATCTGCATCATAACGGGCTGATAAAGCTGATTGTTCCAGAATTTATGGCAAAGACTACCTTTGAGAAAACCCGTGACTCCCTATTGGAGAAGCAAGTAATCTCCGTGACTGCTCGCAGAAACATGAAGTTCTATTCTCCTGCTGAAAATTATGAGGCAAGACTCTACCATCGCATCGAGATGCATGCCAACTCCTCTTACCATGACTTGAAACTGAGAATCAAAAAATTGGGCAGCGACTATTCCCACAAGGATGCAGATGAAAAGATCTCATTGGCAACACTGATACTACAAAATTTGATTCGCACAGATGGCGGATTTACATTGCTGGATTCTGCAAAAAACCCGAAAAAGACGCTATACCGTGATGAGCACCTGACTATACAGCAGCTGATCAACTACATCTTTGAACTGGTGCGAAATGACAGGGATTTTGAGATCATCTTTCCTGCCATCATTGGCAATCTGGGAACAATGGTGCCTCAGGGCAGTTTGGATAAATAGGACTTTATCTAGTTATTTATTCGGGCTTGTCATATCAGATTCAAATGGGTTTGCTGTATACCAAATTTTACATGGATTTTGAGGATGATGAGTGGAGCCAAATCTCAAATGATCCCATCATCTTTCAGACCATCAAAGATGACGTGAATCTTGAGATTGAAGACTCGTCGCTCAAGTCCTACAAGCTCATGTTCAAGAAAGGTGGCAAGATTCACATGTTTAGGGTCACCGGCAAGTTTCGCCTAACGTGGGATGATGAGGACCTGCTCAACTCTATAAAATAATAATGGGAATATCTCACAAAATGACATGTCCCTAGAGGAAGAAATCAGGATGATTCTAGATGATTTTGAATCTGTAAAATCCCAAAAGATTGTTGATACTTTGAGTCAGATCAAGCCCCATTTCAAAAATGATCTGATTTCAGAATATCTGCAGGGAAAGATCCAAAAAATCCTGGATTCTGCAGACGAGTCCGATAGAAAGATACAATGTAAAGCACTGATGCCCTATTTTGACTGGTACCTGCAAGGGCTGTAGGTTTAATCTGAAAAATTATTTATTTTTGCCAGTGCCGTCTTGATGGTCTCCAGATCCCTTCTTCCCTGAATCATGTCCCCCACCAATCTGATATAGTACTCGTGTCCGATGTCTTCTGCCTTGTGAATGTCTGACTCGTAGCACGACAGAGCCCTTTCCAGAAACTCTTTTTCGTCTCTTAGTTTGGCCATATCTTTGGTGCTTTGCAGGCCGGAGTGAATCTTTTTGATTACCTCGCTGATTTTTGGGACCGTCTTTCTTGCCTGCTCATTTAAAACAGATGAAAACATCCCTGGCGAGTCTTTTATCTCTGGGCTGCCGCTGAGTGTCTTTAATCTGTTTTTGTAGTGTGTCAGTGACTTTAAAATTATCTCATAGCCTCCCTCATCTTTGAGGTATATCGCCCCTAGCCAAATTTTTCCAGCCATGTGTCATTGTGATTTGTCCGAGTTATAATTTAGTTTTTAATTTTGCAAGCGATTTTGGTTTGATCCTCCTGTAATCTGTGGGCTCAAACGTCAGTTCTCTCTGATTGCCGGCTCGTTCTTGCTGATAAGGTACAGCAAAACGCCTGCAAGGCAGACCCCCATCCCGCTGATGCCTCCAAACGTGCCTACATTTTTGATGAATCGCAGTTCCTGGTTTGACTCTCCCAGTTCAATTGAATAAAACATTATCAGACCAGTTCCAAACATGATGATACCCACGATGATTATTCCGATGGACATCTTCATACCCTCTCTGATTTGTTCTGATTAATAAACGGCAAAAATGCATTCCCGGTGAGCAGATCCTCAAAAATATCTGTTCCTGATTTATCTGCCAAGATTACAACTTGGAAGTGTTGCTAAACGGTACGGGATCTAAAATTCAAATCCGATCTCAAAAGTATGGTTGGCAAAGATCAAACGTGTTTACTCAATTGAGCATGGCTCCAAAGGGATGGGCATGTCTTTTTTGAAAACATCTCACCGTATCTTTACTGTGATCTCCTCCCCGTTGCCTATCGGTGATGTGACTGTCCTTACTCGAGGGTTTGCCTTGATGTACTCTGAGAATCTTTTCATCTCGGGCCTGTATTTTTCTGGGTACAGCATGTTGTCTGTAATTATTATCCCTCCTGCAGATACCATTGGAAGGATCAGATCAAAGTACTCTTTGAGATTCTCCTTGTCTGCATCAATCAAGACAAAATCAAAAAAATCACTGTACCTATTTTGAGAGTTTAGTTCTGTTAGTATGTTCATTGCCTGTCCCTCTTTTATCACAACTCTCTCTGATAATCCAGCTCGCTGAAGGTTTTCCCTTGCCCTTTTGATTTTATTTGGATTCTGCTCTATTGTGATAATCTCACCCAAGTTCTCTGAGATTGCCTCGACACACCATATCGTTGAATATCCAGTTGATGTCCCAACCTCGAGCATGTTTTTTGCATTTTTTAGGCGCAAAATCATGTTTATCATCTTGCCTGTCTCTTTGGTGATTGCAAGCATTCTGTCCTCTGGTGCCACATCCACTTTTCTTGATTTTTCAAGAACCGATTGGTCTTCTAATTCGTTGAGGACATCCTCGATGGATTTCTTCATATGATCGGGATGAATTTGAATTGATTTAACTTTATTTTTTATTCTTTTTATTGAAACATTTGATAGCTTATATTTAGCAAATCTTTTTTTAATACAGAAATGGCAGCAAAAAAGGTCGATTTACTTGGTGTTGTTCAAAAGATCCTTGCACTAGACACAAAGATGAGGTTTGCAGCAATCATTGATCCAAAGGGCAATATTCGCGAGGCCATTATGAAGGCAGGAAAGACTAATTTAAAGAATCAAAAAGAGGAGGAGCATTTCTGCCAGCAGGTTGCCCAGAGACGCTCTATGAGAAAAGAGTTTGACAAGTCTCTTGGCAAGGTCCGATACGTTCATGTCGAAAGAGAAAAGGTATCACAGATGGTGATTTACACTAAACGAAACATTGTATATTTTACCATGGAACCAGAAATGCCAATTGACACCAAAATACGACTAATCACCAAGATCAAGAAATTTACCCTTGACATCTAGGCCTTTTTAGCAACTTTGGATATGGCCATCAAGTATTTCCGTGATTCAAAAATGTTCGAGTATGACAAGTTTTATCAAGACTGTCGGCAACAAAATCGGCCCTTCATCAAGGCAAAAATAAATCCCCTGCATGGCAACTATTTTGTCGAGTTGGATTTGATAACGTGCAACCACACATTGTCTGAGAAGGCACAACAACAGATTGGCAAACTGCTGCAAGATGAGATGGAGTATGTCAAATCAAACCTGGATTATTCTTTTGAGGACTTTCATATTGGTGAAGAGCAGGCATGGTTTGACGGGGTGTACTCTGAGCACGTTGATGCTTTTTGCAGTTCCCTGTATGATTTGGCTGAAAAAAATCAAGATTAAAACCGTATCAAATTTTTTAAAATTTTGTCAATGACTTGAATCTCTTCTTTCCGTTCTTTTATCGCAGACTGATTCCATTCTTTTGCAAACTCTGACTCTCTGTCCATCTTTTCTAAAACTTCAATGTACTTTACAAGGTGAATTTTGTAGTCGTGAAGCAGATCCAGATGCTTGTTGTGATTCTTCTCAGTCGGTGTGGCCATCCCATTCCTCCTCTGCCATATCTGGGAACATGTCCCTTATGCGCTTTTTGTCTTTTTGCATTGCCTCTATCCTCTTCTCCAGGTGGCTTTTGACTGCCGGCTCTGCCTCCTGTTCTTTCTCACCCTCGATATCTGAGATGATTTTGGATAGCGATTTATAATATGAGATGTGGTTTTTTTTCGACTCCTCTGATGTGTCCTCTTTTTTTACATCCATCGTATCTTATGATACTGTTGAAAATAAGTACTTGATCCTTTGGTATTTGTTTACATTAATATTGAAATTATGTTGTCAAAACATGTGAAAATCCTTATCGACGAGATGGATGATGGATGGGATGAGAAACTCAAAGAATTAGGCCATGATGCATATAGTGTCAAAAAATTACGTGTAGATGGCCATAAATTGGGGACTGATTACTCTGTGATTAATTATGCTAAAGAAAATGACATGGTCCTAGTAACTCGTGATACTGAAAACGGTCAGGCATGTGAAGAAAATGGATTGCCATACATATTGTTAGATAATAACGAGATTTTTAAAATCGTATTGGATAAACTAAAAGATTCCTAGTTCACGTTATTTGTATCCATGTGAGATATTCTCAAATTTGCCAAGACCTCGTTTAGAAAATCCTCCTCCTTTTGATGTGTAATGTTGTTCATTATTGATTCCCAGCAATCATTTATCTTTCTAATTATCTGTGAATACATCTTGTCCTTTTTGAATGCAGGATAATATGACAGCAACTTCATTATCCCGTCAGTTGATTGGACTATGTGTATCTGGTGAATAATTGATCTTAGCCTTTGATGATATGACCACCCCTCCTCCCTTATGATGATTTGAAAACTGCCAATCTCCTCAAAAATCATCTCTATCTCCTTGTGCAGGTTCTTTAGCTGGCTGTTTACTGACTCGGAGAGATTGATTAGCTCATACTCGATGTGAGACCTGCTGTGGACTTTTTTGTCGATTTCCCCTGCCTCGACTAGGGAACTGATCTCCCTGTACACTATCTTCTCATTGCCTACTTTTTCTATCACCCTCTTGGCAAGCTCTGTCCCCCTGATCTTCCCATTCTCGTTTAGTATTCTGATAATTTCGGTCTTGATTATCTCTGAATTTTTGTCCATGACTTTTCCTAGGATTTACCTGCGATACCTCTCAATTACTGCCTTTTCTCCTGTCTGGCTAATCTCTGTTACTAATTTGTCCAATATGTCAATCCCATTCTTTATGGGCTCTTTATCCAAATTTTTGTGCTCTAGTTTCTGCTTTAGCACCCTCCTCTCGTTATTTACAAAATTCAGCAGTGGCACATTCTCCCCCATGTTCAGATTTACAAAAAAATCGATATATTCCTGAGTTGACTTTATTGCCATGCTTTACTTCCCTTCCCCTTGTATCTGTTTGAAGCTATCGGTACTAGGTTTATTTGTGATTTTGACTGCCTCTGATCATGGATAGCTGTGATAGACGTGTTCGTGCCTATAAGAACGGTAAGACCTTTGATCAGTGCAGGGATGTCGCAGAATCCATGAACCCCGATTTTAAAAAACTCATAGATGATAACGGCAAAGTCCTGTGGACTGAGATTTTGGAGAAGGTCGATCACGATGAGATCATCTACAAGCTCACCCTGAAATTTTTAAGACGTGACGGATATGATATTGGAAACCACAAGATTCCAGAAGTCAAGAGATTCTAATCTGGATCAATCTTGCAGCTTCCGTCTGCATTACGCATCCTTCTTGCCATGATGTATGGTGTGAGAAGCAGTATCGGTATTGAGATTGCAATGAAAAATGTCTGCAACTGTGTGAGTGCAATTGACAGAGCTATCGCACTTGCAGTTCCGATAAACACTGACAGAAACGATCCTGCGCAAGTTGGGCATGCTATGAACAGTCCCGCTATGGCTCCGACTGAACTTGCCCCCCTGCCTTTCTTGGAGATTGCATATGCGTTAACGGCAATTGACGCGTTTAGCCCCACCAGATATGAGACGGTGATCTGTAGTACCAGGTTGATTGGAATTATGTTCAGTCCCACGTGCTCTGTCAGGTAGATGATTATCTGCGGCATGTATCCTGGCTCATCGCAGCACGGTGCAACAAAGCCTGATGGGATTTCAGCTCCGTAGTGATACGAAAAAGTGACTTCTGGCTGATACACCAGTGTTCCTGAAACCAGTGAGAAAAATATCCCATATCCTGCAAATACCGCAACAAAGATCCTTCTGGATTTGGGGTTCCACGTGGTCATGGCAATTATCGAGGAGAGATCCCTTCCCTTGTTCTCTGCCTTCTCCCTGTGGTATCTATACATTCCAAGGGCGATGGCTCCAAAGGATACCAGCAGGATCACATAAAATCCATAGGCGATTCTCTGTATGGCATCAATTGCACTCGGGGTCAGCAGCTGGGGATCCTGGTATCTGCCATACATCAAAAACAGAATCCCTATGGTCACAAAACCCAGTATGATTAGCTTTTTGCCTTGGTTTGTACTCTTTTGTACCGTCATGATTTTTCTCCGAGTTTAAATTCCATCTTAACTTAATTTGGGAACAAAGATGTAGATGATTGCAATTATCTCCAGTCTTCCAAAAATCATCAAAAATCCCAAAACTATCTTTGTTGCAGGATCCGTATCAAAGTCAATCACGCCGGCTGATAATCCTCCTGTGGTAATCACGCCTGCTGCCTCAAAGAATGCGTCTTGGAACGGGACATCCTCTATCTCTGCCAAGTGCAGTCCTGTAACTGCCGAAATTATGGGAAACAATGCCAGTATGATGAGAGTTGATATGATTTCTTTTTTTGCCTGGCTTGAGAGTTTTGCCCTTCTCGCCTTGCTAAGCAATGCCCTGATGTCTTTGAGGTGGAGCAGTCTGAATATCTTCAAGCCACCGGCAGTTGAGAATCCGCAACCTCCGATGAACATCAGAATTATCAGGATGGTATGTGCCCCGCCGCTCAACCCTGCAAGACTCTCTACCTGCAGTCCTGCAGTAGTACTAGCTGATACGGAATAAAATGCGCTCTGCATCGGATCCAGGCCGCTGATTCCGATAAACAGAACAGTGGCGCTGCCCAGAATTGCAAAGTATGTCAAGACCTCTTTTCCAAGTTTTGGCGAGAGGAATTTCTTTCTTACAAATGCATAGTGGAATGTAAATGGCAGTGCTCCCAGAATCATTGCGCCCATAAGGATTATGTGTTCCTGCCAGAGCAGCCCGTCAAGAATTGTCGATGTCGGCGTAAATCCTCCTGTGGCCAGCGTACTCATTGCCAATGAAAAGTTGTCTATTATGTTACCCTCCCCAAATATGTACAGCAGAAATGCCACAATCACGATGTAAATTGCAAAGATGACAGTAATGGTCAGGAACAGCTCCTTCATGTGGAGTGTTCTGCCTGAAATAAAACCGCGCATTGATTGCAGTTTTGATTCTGGATAAAACGCGGTAATTACCAGATAGATGAAACTCATCCCCCCTACAAGCTGGGTATAGCTTCGGAAGAATGTAAAGCTCTGAGAGAGCTTTTCTGGTTCGTCAAACAAAGAGATTCCGCCGGTGGTAAATCCTGCAGCACTAGAAAAGAATGCGTTGGCAAACACCTCCACATTGGTTTCGTCGCTTGGAAACACGTACAGATACGGGACCGTTCCAAACAGTGATAGCAAAAACAGGCTCGAAAACACCAGTATCGAGGCTTGCTGTAGGTTGAGGCTTGATTTTTCCCCGTAAGAGTTCAGAAAGAACCCTGTAACTAGCAGAAGCACCGTGGTAAGATAAATTCCGGTGGCAGTGGTTGAATCCTCTAAGAGCGTTGCGACTATTGCCGGAACCAGGAGCAGGACTCCTGCAAACTGCAGTACAAAGCCAAGATTTCCCAAAACCGCCTTTACCGGCGGACTGAGCAGACGCGGAGCAGTGGCTGTCGCATCTCTGATTACGTTTGCAATGACTGTCTGAAAGATCATTCCCACCACCTGGTTCTTCTTTGATAGCACGGGAAGCTTTCTAATGTTGTTATCTCGCATCTTGTGCAATGCGTCTTGCAGCGTTGCCTTTTCGTTAATTGTGATAAGTGGGGCGCTCATGATGTCCTTTAGGGTTGTAGCTTCTGCGTAAACTGTAACGTCGCTGACCTTGCTTAGGATGTCCTCGTCTGTGACAATGCCTACAGGAAGGTTGTCCCCGTCTGTGACGATAATGTCGTCTGTCTCATAATGGCGCAGCATTCTTGCCGCCTCCCTGGTCTGCGTACCCAATCCCAGAATCAGCACATCTTTGTCCATGTATTTTGTTACTGATTTACTCAGAACATATGATACGGCACGTTCTGGATTCGTTGACATTAAGCTAACTTGGCTGGGGATTTTAAATAATTTGGGGTTATGCGTAAGTACTGATCGACTAAAAATGATTTGCGTGCCTTCTGGTCTTGAATCTGATCTGATCAAATTTGCTATCTTTATAAGCAGTGAGCGGGAAGTTATGCGTAATATAATGGAAATTGATCAAGCGCCGGAGCCTGATTATGACTCTGTAAAAATCAATTATGTTGGATTTGTTGATCCGTATGCTGTTGAGGGAATGGTCATTCTAAAGGCTGATAACGGCAAAGAATTTCACATGAGGGCGTTTTCTGGAGAGGTCGCAAAACTTATCTCGAGTTTTGGCGAGGCCCAAGGCGATGCTGCCCCATCAATTTACAAGATGATTGAAGAGATTTGTGAGCAAAATGAGTTGGTTCTAGTCAAAGTCAAAATCTATGAGAGTGGGGATGTACTGCGTGCAAATCTGTACTTTACAGGCAAGAAGGACCTCGTATTGAGAAACTATCGCGCCTCAGATGCCATGGCGTTGGGTGCCTTTTACAATATCCCGATTCTAGTCAGAAAGAATCTTCTCAAGGAAAGCATGGAGGCTGAATAAATCTGGCCTTTGATGAGTCACAAATAGAAGACCGTTATTCAAAAGATTTTTTTGGAATCAGATTAAATGATAATCCCTGGTTCAATTAAGAGCCGGTGATGACTTGATACGTGGTGAACGTATCATTTCACCGCCAATCCAGTTAAAAGATGAATTTTTGACACACTAGGATAAATTTACAAGTTTCTCATTTGTAAAAATTTTGAATTCAAAGATCTGTATTTGCTGCTAAACGCACAGTAACTTGATACTCTGGAGAAGGCCTTTGAATCAGAGCAAGAATTCGTATTTCACGTCTATATCCACAAGATTACACAGAACCTCCAACAGTATGGTTTTTCTTCTAGTGTATCAGTGACATGTTGTGGATGAGCAAGAGCAGATAATGGATGATCTACTTAATGTTGATCTTGAGATAATTGATGTTGTTAGGCAACTGCGTCAGAAGGATTGGGATTCTGAATCCCTGAAGCAACATATTGGAGACTTGCTGAAAATTCGTGATGAAATGGTGCCACAGTTGCTGTCTTTAAAAGGAGATGAGAATTCCTGTGATTCCGGTCATGACCATACACATCAATAATCAAAGCCTAGTTCTTTAAAAAAATTATCTGGAAACTTCTTTTTGATCTTTAGAATTTCTGCCTTGTAGTTTTGAATCTTTGATTGAACCTCTTCTCTCTCTTTGCCTTCAAGCACACCACAGTCTTTTTCCAACCTCTTAATCTGATTTGTTAATGTCTTGTACATTATTGAAAATTCTGGAAAATTTTCTGGAAGTTCTTCACCCATATCTGATCAGACACACATTTTGCCAATACTTTATCGTTTCATTTTATTCATGCAACTTGCAAGTTCTTGCATGATTTTTGATACATGACATCCTAATCCAAAATATCACTGCAAAAAATCACATCTAAACATTGTTAATTCGACAGAATAAGATCGCCTGCATTTTAGGAAAATCTCAAAATCTTATATTCATTTTGCACTAGAGCCAGGAAACTAAATTCAGAAATGATTGCTTCGAATTGCTTTAATACTTTTAATTTGATGAATTTGCAGTGGCTAGAAATGCAATGTTGGCACTCTTTACAGTGCTACTCATAGGAATGATGGTTGCCCCTGCGTATGCCGAGTTGTCGCCACGGGAACAACTCAAAATCGGCATCCCGATAAACCAAATTCTATGCAATGAGGAAAAGACCCTCATACAGTCACCTACAGGCAAGCCTGCCTGCGTCTTTGATGCCACTTTGGAAAGACTTGTTCTACGGGGATGGATCATTGTGGAATTGGTTACACCGATTGTTGATTTTCAAGGGATAATAGATGCCACAGAACCAGCACCTGAACCAACACCAGCACCTGAACCAACACCAGCACCTGAACCAACACCAGCACCTGAACCAACACCAGCACCTGAACCAACACCAGCACCTGAACCAACACCAGCACCTGAACCAACACCAGCACCTGAACCAACACCAGCACCTGAACCAACACCAGCACCTGAACCAACACCAGCACCTGAACCAACACCAGCACCTGAACCAACACCGGCACCTGAACCAACACCGGCACCTGAACCAACACCGGCACCTGAACCAACACCGGCACCTGAACCAGCACCTGAACCAGCACCTGAACCAACACCCGCACCCGAGCCTGAAATAATTTATTCTGATGACGGATATACTGCAAATCTATACCATGAAAACGGAATTCTCAAATCAGAAAAACAGTATGAGAACGGACAACTAGAAACAGAATTATTATACCATGAAAACGGAGATCTCAAATCAGAAAAACACTATGAGGACGGACAGCTAGAATCAGAAATACAGTATGATGAAGACATGAATCGCAAATCACAAAAATATTATGAGGACGGACAACTAGATGAAGGAACACACTTTGAATACCATGAAAATGGAAATAAACAATCAGAAGTGCAACTTGGTAAAAATGGAAATTTGAAATTAGAATTAAAATATTTTAAAAATGGAAATCAGCAATTAGTATACAAATATGATGAAAATGGTGTGCTGATAGAAATGTCGCAATTTTACAAAAACGGAAATTCTAAATTAACAGAATATTATAACGACGGACAGCTAGAAGTAGAAATACGATACAATGAAAATGGATATATGAACTCTGAATTTGATTATTATGAGGACGGACAGCTAGAAAATGAATCATACTATGAATACTATGAAAACGGAAATTTCAAATTAGGAAAAGACTATGAAGATGGGCAACTTGCAGGTGAAACACATTACTATGAAAACACCAATCTCAAATCAGATAAACAGTATCAAGATGGGCAACCTGATTCAGATATAGAATACTATGAAAACGGAAATTTCAAATCAGAAAAATACTATGAGAATGGACAACTAGTAGGAGAACGTCACCGTTACAAAAACGGAAATATGGAATTTGAATCCAAATATTATGAGAACGGACAAACAAAAGTTGAATCTCTATACCGTGAAAACGGAAATGGTATATCAGACAAATATTATGATGAGAACGGACAGATAATAGACGAAACATATTATGAGTATTATGAAAACGGGAATAAACAATCAAAACTTCAATATTATGGTAACGGAGAACTAAAAGCCGAATATCAGCATTATGAAAACGGAAATAAACGATCAGAATTACACCACTATGAAAATAACATGATAAAACAAGAATTGCAATTTTATGAAAATAAAAACATGCAATCAAAAAAATCTTACTATGAGAACGGACAACTGAAATCAGAATATCAATACCATGAAAACGGAAATCTCAAATTACACAAAATTTACTCAGAGCACGGAAAACCTGGCTATACGGAATACAATAAAAACGGAGATCTCAAATTAAAAAAACATTATTCTTATGTGGACGGACAATACATAGTATACAGAGAAGTATCCTATGAATACCACGAAAACGGAGATCTCAAATCAAAAAAATATTATCTCACTGGAAAACTAATATCTGAGTCATACTATGAATACCATGAAAACAGAAATCTCAAATCCCAAAAACACTATGAGAACGGCCAACTAAAATCAGAATATCAATACCATGAAAACGGAAATCCCAAATCAGAAAAATATTATTGGAACGGACAACTATCCGAAGAAGTATACTATGAATACCACGAAAATGGAGATACCAAATCAGTAAAACGCTATAAGAACGGACAAGAAGTGCCATACATTACATTCGGTTAATTAGAATAAGAATGACAATGCCACAAAAACAGAGATTTTGAATCTGTAAAATAATATGATTAGAACGAGAACTTGAAAACAGACTAGAATTTGCATGCATGAATTTGACAAAAATAGGACCGGGGTTCCAAAATCACTCTGGCCTGCTCACCCGCTGTACCTGCCTGGTTAATTAAAACATGCTTCATAATTCGGCAAATTCATCATCTATCAGTTATAGCTTAGAATGTTGATTAATCATCAGCAAACTTCCTTCTAATTGCCACGGTATATTATTATTTCATATGGACGACCATAACCTTTTTGATGTGACCTGGCACTAATTATGGTATGGTCAATTTTGAAAAGGTCTATCAAAGAGTCGCCTCCCAAATAATTCAGAGGTGTCACGGTGCAATCAAAATTACCAAGCATGGGAGAATTATTGAGGTCTATGATACAAAGCGGCATATCTGGAGCGATGGCCTGGCAGGGCTAATAATCAAGGAGGAGTGCCGAAATGCTGATCTGAAGGAATGGGAGTTTGCAAGTGTCAGGACATGTGTAATCAAAGAGTTACTTGGAAAAAACAATGATCAATAGCACACTTTTCTGATCAAGTACGGCTCTTTTAGCATGATTGTATCGTCTCTGGTTGATGACAGATCCACTGTTTTGAGGTTGTGGTTTGTAACTATTGTTAGTGCCTCGCATCTAGAACACAGTACTGTCCTTCCATTTGAACGGCCCTCCCTGATGATGTCTCTTTCCAGCCTGTCTTCTTTTTGGCATGTGGGGCACAGTCTTGGTTCACTTTCAATTGTGATTATCTCCTTGATGAAGATCGTCCTTCCCATACTGCCCATCTTCAATATGTCCCTAAAGAGTCATAGTGTTAATTGGTATCAGCAATCCATTTTGAATGTCAAACCGCTTTAATCATCCAAAATTAGATCGAATGGTATTCAACATATTTCCAATCTAACCAATTAACATCATATTGCTGTGTATCTTGAAAATATATTTTTGCAAATCCGGCTCTGCAGGTCACCTGCTGCATTAGAATCCCTTCACACTGACTAGTTTTTTCACCTGATACCGTCTATCCCTATCAAGAATCGTAACCTGTCTCTGCAAGTATCTTTTAAAATTCAGCATTCTGTCTTTGTAGCATTGCCTCGTGTTATTTGATGGATGAAAATATGGTGATTATCCATAATTTACAAGATTTACCTGTATTTCTTGAAATAATTCATGCTAAATCTTAAATAGTTATTTATCTTATACAATATGATGTCGTTAGTTCAAAAATCTGGCGATTAGATTGCGCTGCCCCGCAGAACAAAAAAGGCAATCAGGCGTTTAGACGCTTGACCACGAGAGAAACTCTCATAGTTCTGCAGTTAGGGGCTTGCGCCTTTTTATCTTCTTTAGATGAAATCTTGATTTGTAATAAAGGGGAGCATTCTACACAATCGATTTTCTGTGATTTTTGAGCAGAATTTATGCGTAATCTAGTTGGTTTCTTGCCTTTCAAAGATTCCTACATGCTGATCAACCATTAATTCTGGAGGCAAGGACGCTTTGGAAAACCACTCACGTGATGATCTCATCTAGCCTGTCTTCATCTATGGCCTGCCTAATCTCCATGGCAATTCTCCGTCCCACCCCGAATGTCTGTCCGTACTGATACTTTGTGTACGGACTAGTAGTCGCAACAATTGGGTTTCCTGGGACCCTCAGTGAGACGTCATACACTATCAACTCTAGGTCTTTTGTAATGACGCTCTGCAGTGAGAATGGCCCTATGATGCCTGGTGCATACTCTCTCTTTGCAGCTGCAACAAACTTGTCTCCCATCTTCAGTACCTTCTCAAGCAGTGACTCCCTGATGCTTGCAGGCGTGTGACCCACCTCGATATTCTGCAAGTCGATATCCATCTCCATCTGCTCTCTTGCCGGAAGCGCATTATAATCATGGATGTTAGTCTGCAGCCTTCTCTCAATTCCGATAAAATCAACCTGGTTTGAGATTGGCGTGTGAAAGAAATTAAAGTTCATGTATGTGCCAATTGCCAACTCTTCGATGCTTGCCTTTTGGAGATCTTTTCTTGCAATTATCCCCTGCTTGATCTTCTCCTCGGATTTTTTCACATAGTCCTTGTACGATGAGACCGTAAAGAATGCCCTCTCAAGCGGTCTCTTTTTTTCCTGAACTTTGACGATGCATGGCTTGTTGATCCGCTTGGGGTCTTGGAATAACTTTGGATACTTTATTCTGGCCTTCTCCAGCAGATAGTACTGCCCCTTTTTGGCGGTCCTCTCCTCTGCTTGGAACAGCCTTCTGTTTCCAAAGATTGGCACCTTAAAGGAGTCCTCAATAGTCTTGTATCCGAGGTATACTGTAAGTGACCTGTGCGGAACTATGATTGTGCTTGTGTCCCGCAGCTCCTTTTGATATCTGGCAGATGCCATCTCCTTGAATTTGTTCAGAACCGTAATCTCATCTGCAATGCGCCCAAACCTCTGGTATGGTCCCTCGCGTCCCCTTTGGCAAAAGACTCTCGTCTGAAAACCCTCATCCTTTGCACCGTCCATTATCTCTAGTGCAGAGTGACTTCCAAGAACGCCAATCTTTACATCGGTGTAATTGCTGACTATCTTCTTAATCTCGGAATCTTTAATCACGGTATGCCTATACATTGGGATCTAATATAGCTAATTTTTGATTGTCAAGATCGGCTGATCAATAGACTTTTTTTAACTGGAATCTGACACGAGTCATGTTTTATCACTTTGAGATTCAGATGGTTGGGGTAATCATTCTCCCTGTAATGCTTGCAGTAGGGCTACTCGTGTGGTTTAGGCGGAGAAGGGCAGATAAGGAACTCTCTGATGCCCAAAATGATGGCGATTCCCTGAACATCTAGTGTTCCCTTTGAATCTCCATCTAATACATAAAATACTGTGTTCCCCAATGATAATCGTTGAAGCTAGTAATTGGAATTACCGGCAGTACCGGTGCAATATATGGCATCAGGCTGCTTGAGACACTAAAGAGATTAGACGTTGAGACGCACCTGATAGTCTCCAAATGGGGGGAAAAGTGCATCTCTATGGAGACTGGCCTTACCTTTGATTATGTAAAGTCGCTTGCAACAAACATCTCTGATGAAAAAAATATGGCATCAAGTGTCTCTAGTGGCACCCATAGAATCGACGGAATGATTGTGGCACCTTGCAGCATGAAGACACTGTCTGCAATCGCAAACGGCTATGATGACACACTGGTAGCCCGGGCAGCCGGAGTCACAATCAAGGAATCCCGAAAACTGATTCTAATGGTCAGGGAGACTCCCCTGTCTGCAATACATCTGGAGAACATGCTAAAACTTGCCAGACTGGGCATTGTAATTTTACCGCCCGTTACAGAATTTTATACCAAGCCTGAATCCATCGACGATATAATAAATCACGGCGTTGGGAAATGTCTGGACCAGTTTGGTCTAGAGCACGACTTATACCCTCGATGGGGTACCCTCTAAATTACCATTGCCTAAATTCTCCCTAGAAAAAACTGTCAACTGTGATAGGAACCGTACCTTTGAGATCTTTTCAAATTTTGAGGACTATCAAAGAGTGGTCCCCCAGCACTATCCTTCTGTCCGCATTCGCTCAATGCGCGGAGACGTGTCTGTAGTTGAGGAGCACCTGGTTTTAGGCAGTATGGAACTATTAATCATGGCAAAGCATGTTTTGCAGAAACCAATTCTCCATGAGATTTTTGTAATTGGCGGTGATGCAAAGGGAAGCCAAATCAAGCAGGAGTTTGTCGAGCTTGAGGAGGGAACAAAAATTCTAGTGGATGTTGACTTGAAATTCAGCGGCAGAATGAGAATGTCTGCAATGCTTGGAGGAAATAATTTCAAGCAGGACTATAGTAAAATTTTGGATGATTTTGCGGTACTTGCTGCAACCTAGTCTGATTTTGATTCCTTTTCCTTGAAATCCTTGAGTTCCTTGTCTGCCTCTATCTTTCCCTTTTCAAACTCACCTTTGGCCTTGCCAAACGTCTTTGCCAGCTCTGGAATCTTTTTTGCGCCAAAAATCAGTACGCCGATAACTACCACCAATACGATGATCTCAGTACTTCCCAACATTACAAAATATTCGTCTATTTCAGATTTAAGTGTTAGACTTTTTTCGGGCTCGACGCTCAATTATGAGCATGCCTGCGGCGTACAGTCCGATCATTGGACCTGCGACAAACATCATTGTCACACCGGTCCCGTCAGGGGTTATGACTGCCCCAAAGATCACTATGATCACTATGGCATATCTGATATTCTTTCTCCAAAATTCTGCATCCACCATGCCTGATGCAGACACTGCATACATTACAAGAGGAAGCTGAAATGAGAAGCCAAACGCAAGCAGGAATTGCAACACAAATGTCACAAACTCCATCACGTTGAGAAATGTGATCAGTCCTGCGCCTTCGCCGTACTTGTAGAGAAACTCCAGCATGTACGGGATTACAAAGTTGTAGGAAAATACACAGCCTGCAACAAACAATCCTAGTGCAGGCAACGAGATGCTTCTGCTTACGTGGACTTCGTTCTCTTTTAATGCCGGCTTGATGAATCCTACAAACTCTTTGATTATTACCGGCATTGCTACGACGACTCCGACTAGTGCTGCAACATACATCTGGGCAAAAAATGCCTGTCCCGGAGCTGTCTGAATCAGTTGAACATCCTCTGGAACTAGATTGATTCTCATCTGATTTGTAATCTGCGCTGCCATGTTGTGTGTCGGTTCTGGTATTGGGTAATACAGAGTCACCTGACTGATTTGAAATGGCTCTGCATGAAACATTAGTAAAAATGCTGTAATCCCTACAATCACAATGACGATTCTAACTAGGCGTCTTCTTAATTCTGCTAGATGTTCATTGATGCCATCCAATTCGGACATTCGTTCTCTTGAATTTTAAACTATAATAATTATGTTGGAATCGGCAACAACTTTGCTTCTGGTAGTCCTGCATCTTTTAACTGCTCAGCAGTGATTCCTTCAAATTCCAACGATATGGTGGCCTTGGCATTGAATCTGGCCTCCATCTCCTTTGCCAGCTTTGAGATGTCTGTGGCAGAATAGATCTCTTTGGACCCTTTTAGGAATATTCTGCCTCCCTTCTCCATCTCCTTGCCGTTGTATCTCTCTTGAAGGAATTTGGTAATTGCCGGCAGTTCCTTTCTCTCTATGTTGTTGTGAAAGTAGCAGATTCCCTTGACTGACTCATAGTCATATGCTGTCCCATTCCTGTACATGAAGACGCCGATAAAATGGGCCTCCTCTTCTGGCTCTCTCATACACTTGATCTCCCAGTTTAACAGATTCTTTTCATCATATGAATATCCTGCCAACTCTTCTGATGATATCTTCCAGTATCTCATTCTGCCTTTTGCCATGATATAGTATCGTTAATCATTCTGATATAAATCCCAATCTCTATGCGGACTGGTTTGCCTTGTGAAATCCCTGCATCCTCTCAGAAACCCCCCAGTATACTAGAAGACTGACGAATATCCAAAACCCTGATTCTCAATATGTGATAAAGTATGTTGGATATGCTAAAGAGAAAGTGAACAAAGTAACCGGATCTGGGGCTGGCGATATCTTAACAACACAAGTCCTCATCTCCGGATACCTAAGTTACATTTTAAAATAACTATAAAAGCACAAAATTCTTCGGAAGATAGATTAACCTCGATCCCATTTTTTAATCTGCAGATGGGAATTTTTCAAGCAAGCGTAATCATTGAAAACAAGCCCGGGATCAGTGATCCTGAAGGTGAGACCATCCTAAATGACTTGGTCCTAAAGGGAACCCACAAAACGGTCTCAAAGATCAAGACTGCAAAGATGCTAAAGTTTACAATTGAGGCAGAGGACAAAGAAGATGCCAAGACCCGAGTGCAAGAAATCTGCGATGAGTTGAGGATTTACAATCCCATGGTAAGCATGGTCACAATAGATGCCCTTGAGGGTTAGTTTATTTCGAATCTGTACCCTGCTCACTGCCAGTCAAATGTGTACTTTGGAAATCCCATGTATCCCTGCCACTTTGCTGAACTTTTGCCTTCTAGTCAGACATCTGACTAGGCCTCTTTTGGATTGCCTGCATGATTGTCCCTTGCCTGAGCCATGGCGATCAGGACAACCCCATCATACGAATCTGCTTTGACTAGACTCAAATTAAATATCTCTGAATCTTTGAGGAATTGTGAAAGTTGGAGTTGTAGTTTTTCCTGGCAGTAACTGTGATCGTGACATGTATCATGTACTCACTGACGTGTTTAATCTTGATGCCAAATACTATTGGCATGAAAAGGGACTGCCAGAGGACATTGATGCCGTAATACTTCCGGGAGGATTCTCTTATGGTGACAGATTAAGGGCAGGTGTAATTGCAGCCCATAGCCCTGTCATTAAAGACGTTCAAAAGATGGCCAAGAAAGGGACTCCTGTTTTAGGCGTCTGCAACGGGTTTCAAATTCTAGTCGAGTCAGGACTGCTTCCAGGCGTACTGCTCAAAAACGAGTCTCTTAATTTTATGTGTGAATGGACCAGTCTGGTTGTGGAAAACAACAAGACCCCGTTTACAAATCAGTTCAAACTGGATCAAAGGATTCCAATCCCCATAGCCAACGGCGAGGGCAGATACTATGTTGATGATCAAACTATGAAAGAACTAAAAAAAAGGAATCAGATCGTCTTCAGGTATGACGAGGTTGTAAACGGCTCATCAGAGAGAATTGCCGGAGTGTGCAATGAGGATGGAAACGTTGTCGGAATGATGCCACATCCTGAAAGGGCAGTCGAGTCAGACATTAACCCTATTGATAGCAGGCCGTCCTCTCTTATCTTTGAGTCTCTGATGGTTAAAATGGGTGTTGCCAAATGAGTTTGGAAGAGCAGGAACTAGCTGAGCTAAAGTCCAAAATCAGCAGAGAGCCGACATTCACAGAAATGCAAATTGTGGCCGCCGAATGGTCTGAGCACTGCTCTTACAAATCCTCAAAGAGACATCTGAAACTCCTGCCAATGGATGGCCCTCTGGTGATCAACGAGAAGGGGTATGATTCTGGAGTTCTGGACGTCGGTGACGGGTATGTGGTTACTGCACACATTGAAAGTCACAACCATCCCTCTGCAGTGGAGCCATACGGTGGTGCTGCCACCGGTGTCGGCGGGGTGATTAGGGATATCTTGTCTGCTGGAACAAGGCCCATTGCAATCTTTGACGGTCTGAGATTTGGAAATGTTGAGCAAGACTTGCATGCAAGGTGGCTATTCAAAAACGCAGTTACTGGTATTGCCGACTATGGAAACTGCTTGGGCATACCGACTGTGGGTGGGGAGGTAGAGTTTGATGAGTGCTATGAAAACTATGCCCTAGTTGATGTTGCCGCACTTGGTTTTGGCAAAAGGGAGAAGCTGATAAAAAATCACGCAGAGACAGGCGATATTGTCGTACTAGTCGGCGGCTCCACAGGCCGGGACGGCATAGGTGGCTCCCAATTTGCCTCTGACTCTCTGGAATCTGAGGACCGCTCTGCGATTCAAATTCCCGATCCCTTCATTGAAAAGTTAATCATAGAGGCCGTCTTGCAGGCAAGAAATGACGGCCTGATTCATGCCATGAAGGATTTGGGTGGAGGCGGTCTGTCCTGTGCAATCTCTGAGACTGCAGATGCCTTGGATGTCGGAATAGAGATGGATGTTGAAAAGGTCCACACTAGGGAGTCTGATATGCATCCTGATGAAATCATGATATCTGAATCCCAAGAAAGAATGCTAATTGTTACCAGCAAAGAGAAACTAGAAAAACTTGAAGAAATATGCCAAAGATTCCGTATCGGCTGCTCTGCCATCGGCTCTGTGACCTCTGATAGTCAGATGCACATCACAAAGGGCAAGGAGACCGTTGCCAATCTATCCACTGATGTCGTAGCTAATGCCACGCTGCTTGATCTGCCATCTAGGGAGCCGTCCTACCTCAAAGGAATTGAGGATGAAAAGGAGTTTGCCCCCATTGCTGATTATTCAAAGACCCTGATGATCCTGCTTGCATCCCCGAACATTGCAAGCAAGATCTGGGTTTATGGGCAGTATGATCATGAGGTTGGAATTAGAACCGTGGTAAAGCCTGGCACTGATGCATCTGTTTTGCGATTGGATAATGGCAAGTACCTCTCTGCCAAAATTGACGGCAATCCAAAGCAGTGCTACATCAATCCCAGGGAGGGCGCAATCGGCTGCTTTGAGGAGGCTTGCAGAAACGTCGTGTGCACCGGAGCCACGCCCATCGGAATGCTTGATCACCTGCAATTTGGCAATCCAAAGGATCCTGAAATATTTTGGACCTTCTTGGAATCCTTAAAGGGCCTTGCTGATTTTGCCAAATATTTTCAAATTCCATGCGTTGGGGGAAAGGTCAGCATGTACAATGAGACTGCATCAGGTCCAATCAAGCCGACTCCCGTGATCGGAGTCATCGGACTAGTTGATCAAAAGCCCTCCGTGCCCCGAAAAATCTCACACGGCGACTCTCTAATCATTATTGGCGACACCAAAGACGAGATGGGCGGCTCTGAATATTTTGAATATATTCACAAATTCGTTGGTGGACGATGCCCTGTCGTAAACTTTGAGGACTCGAAAAAAAACATGACATCCGTGTTACAAATAATTGGAAACGGCTCTGTCAAATTAGTGCATGACTGCTCAAAGGGCGGGCTGGCAGTTGCAGTCTCTGAAATCTGCCTGACCAATCAGATTGGCTGCAAGGTTTCCCTAGATGGGCTTCCAGGCGAGAAACTGGACTGTGAGAGGGCCTTGTTCTCTGAGAGCCACTCTCGCTACCTGCTTGCATCTGATGAGGGGAACCTTCAAAGTATTGAGGACCTCTTGATAAAAAACGGGGTTCCCTTCAAACGAATCGGTCAGTTTGGAGGTGAAAAGATTCAGTTTGCAGATGGGGCAGAATCACTAGTCGAGCTTGATGTAGAGGACACGCGCAAGACCTGGCTCAACTCCCTTCCCAACCTGATTCTTGACGGCAAAAAGTCCATCTGATGCAAATATTTTGATCGCAGAAGCTAATCAGCATTTTTATTATTCAAGGTTGAATTATCGATCAGGGTATGGAGTCGTCATTTGATTATTCAGTCAAGTCTTGCACTTTTTCTAGTCATTTAGCATTATACGCAGTGGCGGAGTCAGAATAGAGTTGCCCAAGGTAAAGGAGAACTGCGGCGTTGTTGGAATTTACAGCCTGTCTGGAACCAACGTGGTTCCAATGATATTTGATGCCCTGCGAGCATTACAGCACAGGGGGCAGGAAGCATGGGGATTTGCAGTTCCAAACAAACCTCCGTTCAAAAAGGCGGGACTGGTCTCGCACCATTCAGCTGAATTTAAGAAGATTGCCCAAGAGTACGCATCGCCGTGTGCCATTGGGCATGTCAGATACTCCACGATGGGCACCAGCACGCTGGATAATGCGCAGCCCCTGAAGGTAAAGGATCTGTGCATTGCGCACAATGGGACAATTGCCAACGCGCAAGAACTCTCCAATCTGGTTGGAGGATGCTCCTTTACCCCCCAGAACGCAAGTGACACGCTTGTTGCAGCGCAAAGGCTTGTCTCATTAATATCTGAAAACGGTGAGATGGGCAAGGCACTATCCATTCTAAAAAACGAGATGGTTGGCTCTTACTGCTTTACGTTTATCTCCGATGATGACTCTGTCTATGCCGCACGTGATCCAAAGGGGTTCCGTCCGATGGTGCTCGGACACAAGAAATCTGATGACACGTACATCGTAACATCCGAATCAGCTGCCGTCACCGCAGTCGGTGCAACCCTTCAGAGAGACGTGGTTCCCGGCGAGTTGATCAAGATAAGCAAGAGTGGTCTTGAGACAGAATTGTTCTCAACTGACTCTTCCCGTGCGCACTGCTCTTTTGAGTTTACATACTTTGCACACCCTTCAAGCAACATGGAGGGGCACAACATCTACGTTTCAAGAAAAAAAATAGGACAGTTTATGGCAAAAAAGTTCCCAATACCCGATGCCGATCTGGTGATTCCTGTACCTGACTCTGCAAGGCCTGCAGCCCTGGGCTATGCCCAAGAACTCGGCGTATCATTTGATGAGGGACTGCTAAAGGACAGATACAGCAAGAAGGGTCCGTTGCGGAGCTTCATCGAGCCGCATCAAAGCGACCGAGTCGAGATCAATCGCTGGATAATCCCAATCAGTGAGATAATCAAAGACAAGCACGTGGTAGTAATAGATGACAGCCTGGTGCGGGGTACTAGTTCCAAGGCCATCATCAAGGCTCTTCGTCGCGCAGGTGCCAAAAAAATCAGCATGCTAATCACATACCCACAAATCAACTATCCTTGCTATGCCGGAATTGATTTTCCATCTAGGGAGGAACTTGCAACATACACTGATGGAAAAACCATGAGCAGCGATGAGATCACTGAGATGGTAAGGCAGAGTATCGGTGTTGACTTTTTAGGGTATAATGACGCTGAGAACCTGGCTGATGCAGTTGGCCTTCCAAAGGACTCGATGTGTTTTACATGCTCCTCTGGAAACTATGAATCCCTGGGAATAAAGCCTGATTTTACCAAACGCGAGCAGGTAAAGGCTGTAAATTAGACTCAGCTCCTTTGAGCTTTAATTAAATATGGTCTGAAATGCTGAGTGTTTATGCAGGCTATGTGGAATGAGGTTGTAATTGCACAAAGTGATGATACCGTCGTGGTGGATGGCAACCATTACTTTCCATCTGATTCACTAAAGCAGCAGTACTTTAAGAAATCCCCCCTGACCAGCGTATGCGGGTGGAAGGGAAAGGCAAACTATTACTCTGTGGATGTAAATGGCAAAGTCAACAAGGACTGTGCATGGTACTATACCGAGCCCAACGATGCTGCCCTCAAAATTAAAGGAATGGTGGCATTTTGGAATGGCATTACAATCAGCTGATTTTGACACTGTTAAATCAAACACATGCCATGTTCATCTCGTACAGCTTGATCAGGACACTTGGTTTGAGTATTTTCTATGTTGCTAGGTTCACTGGTACCTCCGTTTGTTATGACTTGAACAGAATACGAATATTCTGTATCTGGCTCTAGACCTGTTACTGCATATGACGTATCTGTAGTTGTATCTAGTATTGTGTCCGGTATGCCGTGTGGCGTATGAAATGAAATATCATAATCTGGCAGGATTCCTCCATTAAGGTTTGGCTGTGTCCATGAAAGCATCACCGAAGTGCTGTTCTCACTTGATATTTTCAAGTCATCAATGGGTTCAGAAGGGGTAGAAAATGTATTGGAGGACAATGGAATTACAAAAAACGATTCATGCACTTTATCCGTAATCGTATGATTGCCAATTTGTTTTGATGCAGTTAATGAAATTACATATTGACCAATTTTGGAATTATCCTGGAAATAATATGTGTCCATAAAATATCCGTTACTGGAGGTATTTTCAGTAAAATTATGAATCAAAACATGTCCCTTTTTTATCTTGCCTGTGATTGTGGCATTGGTAATTTTCCCGTCATTGAAATAATAGTCCCCTCGTGTATTAATTTCAGGATCAAACAGATAGCCAGAAACAACGAAATTATGCTTCCATTGCACAAAATGAGGTTTTTTAATTACGAGATCAATTTGGGGTTCCTTATCAACTGTAACTGTCTCTATGATTTTTGAGCGTTTATCTGGAGATGCGTTTCTGTTATCCCAATACGCCTCCAAAATTGCCTTGGATTCATCACTGAGAGCATGAACGGAGATTGGCACTAGCATCAATGCAAACACCAGCAATAGTATCTTCATAACGATTCAAACAAAAGAATCCATTTAACCTTTTATCAAGAAACTGAACGAGCCCAACCAAAAAACTAGGCATGCAAATATTCTAAACAATATTGATTCGTGCCTAACCAAGATAATCTCATACGAATCCAGAGTCTGTCTCCAACGACTAGACGCATCAGAATAAAATATAGTAATTCTTTTAAGAAATTTGACTCCTCGAAATTCATTGAACAAGGTTATTCTGTCAATGCTGGCATTGACTTTGGTTATTACATTGGGTCTGGGATCATCTTATGCTCAAGATGATTATGTATACCATGATGAAAATGGGAATAAACAACCAAAAGTTTTCTATTATAATAATGGACAGCAGCAATCGGAATTCCACTATGATGAGGGCGGATTGCTGGAACAAGAAACACGATTTTCTGAAGATGGAAGTATACGCTCACATACCTTTTATGACCATAACGGTTATCCGAATGAACAAATATCCTATGAATATCATGAAAACGGAAATCTCAAATCAGAAAAACACCATGAAAATGATCATCTGGAAGAAGAAATACTCTACCATGAAAACGGTCAACGTAAATCAGAAAAATACTATGAAAGCGGACAACTAGATCAAGAAATATACTATGAATACTATGAAAACGATAAAATCAAATCAGAAAAATATTATAAAAACGGAGAACTAAAATCAGAATCAAGTTATCATGAAAACGGGCATCTGGAGCTATATTTGCAATATGATGAAAACAAAAATGTGCAATCAGAAGGCACCTATGATGAAAACGGACAACTAGAAGATGAGACACGCTTTGAATATTACAAAAATGGAAGTCAGAAATCACTAAAAGAATATGACGATGGGCAATTAGAGTTGGAAACACAATTTTACAAAAATGGACATTTCAAATCTACAAAAAAATACACTAACGGACAACTAGAAACAGAATGGCAGCGACATGAAAACGGAGATTTAGAATCAAGATCAGACTATCATGAAAATGGAAATAAACAATCATTCACAATATTCAAAAACGGACAACCGAAATCTGAGATTCGTTACGATGAAAATGGGAATTACAACTTGTACCGATTGCATCGTGCTGACGGTTCATTAAAATCTGAAAGCCATTATCATGAAAATGGAAAATTAAAATTAGAAATAATCTATTATGAGAACGAACTACCACAATCTGAATTTAGTTATTTCTACGATGGACTAATAAAATCAAAAGTCACTTATTTCGAAAACGGACAACTAAATACACTGTTGCAATATAATGATATGGGGTTTATACTGGGGTTAAAACCACTAGCGTTTAAACAACTGGAAATTAGTTATTATGAGAATGGACCACTACGATCCGTAACCCATTGGCATGAATATAACATGTTAAAATCAAGAACGTACTATGATGAAACTGGCGTATTGAGCGCAGTAATATTATATAATCAAATGGGACACGTACAATCCAAATTCTATAATGATGAAAATGAGGAGTCAAAAAAGAATATGACTGGAACGGACAGCTAAAATGAGATTTTAAATCCATGGCCTCTCTTTTCATTTCAAATCAATACTTGGGTTTGGCCATTTAATCACAGTTTGGCTGGTGCGCCCTTACCGGATGCAGTGTGATGTGGCCCTCCTAGACTTGGATATTTTTAGTCTTCACCAAAGTCACCATCGTAGCATTCGATGAAATCAAAGTCATAATATTTCATAATATCATTAGATTTTATCACGACATAGGTGTTGGGTGTATGAATATCGTCTTCCTCTGATGCCTATATAGGCCGTGTAATTAGTTGGCAGATTCGCCTTGATCAACATCTCTGTTGTACTCATCGACATCTTGATTGTATCTGTCAATCTCCTGGTTCTCCTCATCGACGTCTCCTTCAAACAGTTCGGGATGTTTCTCTTGTGCCTTTCTCATTAACTTCTTGAATGTGTCAGGATCGTCTTTCTGCAGTTCCAGCAGTATCTTACCAATGGAATCATCAAGATTGCTCATATTGCATTACCTGCCATGCCGTCATTTGTACCAAAATCACTATTTGACCTGACATCATCTTCTAAAACGACAATACTGTCTGTACTTTGTGTTGTGTTATTATCGATAAAATACCTGTATCTGTCAACTCGAATTATTTGAAGATCCCTGCCGTTGATTGTGGCATTGGATTGGCCTTGGACAATACCTGTAACGCCTATCCCAGAATCCACAATATTTTGTAGCCCTGATGTGTACCTATCAAATTGAGTGCCTTCTAGAACAGGGGGATTGCAACGTGTAGCATGAACATCTAAGATGGCAAATAACCCTAATGACGATACTCCAAGTGATGGCATATTTATCCTTGGCATTCCTACGCATTTGCATAAAAGTACAAACTCATTTAAAGATAATCATCAAATACTCTGCCACTCCCATGAATCTGCACACTTGATCAAATTGCCATCTTTAGTCAGAAAACGCAAATCATAGACATCTCCCAAGAAATCAAGAATCTGAGTTGTTCCCATTTGCAATATGACGTATTCCAGATAATCCTCATTACTTTGTAGGATGTCATAAGAGACATTGACGTGATGAATGCTGATTCTGCCTCATCAGGATCTCCCTCAACTCGAATTTTTCTGACACATCACCCACTTGGCCTATCAAGGCCTATGGGCCAAACCTGCAAAGATTATCCCAAGAGATCTCCTTGGTTGATCCCGTATGCCTTTTTGAGAAAATTTCATCACAATAGCCCTAGGAGTTAAATTATATCAAAATCAGGCATAATTGTTTGAAATTTCTTACAAGTGGTAAGGTAAAGGATCTTTATGATATTGACGAATCAAGCATTCTATTCAAATTCTCAGACAGGGTTTCAGCATATGACGTAAAGTTCAATCAGGATATTCCCCAAAAGGGGGAGGTCCTCTGCAAATTTGCAGAATTTTGGTTCAACGAGTTGTCAGTGCCAAACCATTTCATCAGACGGGAGTCTGACACGGAGATTGTTGTAAAAAAGATGAAGATGCTTCCAATGGAATGCGTGGTTCGTGGCCATTTCTATGGCAGTCTGGTGAGTCGGTGGAAAGAAGACAAGGCAATTGTACCTGATGGGACTGATACCACCCTAGCTGCACGACTTCCTGAGCCGATATTTGATCCCACGACAAAATCCGAACATGATGTCCCAATTAACAAGGCAAAGGCGTTGGAGATGAGTCTGGTTACAGAAGGGCAGTACGACTGGCTAGAGGAGACCTCGATTGCCATCTACAAAAAAATGGCCAGGGTTGCAGATGGTGTCGGATTCATCCTGGCTGATTTAAAACTCGAATTTGGATTGCTTGATGAAAAAATTACTTTGGGTGATTCTATTGGTCCTGACGAATACCGACTGTGGCCCAAGGCCTCCTTTGAGGTTGGAAGAATACAAGAGGCATATGACAAGCAGATCTTGCGCGATTGGCTGTCTGCAAACGGATATCAAAAACAATTTGATGACTCGCGCAATGCAGGGCTGGAACCTGTCGCACCGCAAATCCCAGCAGAGATCATCTCAAAGATGACAGAGCGCTATGTCACTGCATACGAGAAACTAACCGGGCATTGCCTGTAACACTATTCATTCATAGCTGACTAGAATCTAACTTTCGACTCGAATTTTATTTTTGGCACTCTGTAAAATATCCCCCTGACAGGCAAATTGCCGACATGTTCTCCCAAGACGTGCCTTTTTTGATATTTTTGAAAATTTCAAGACCCCTACAATAATCATTACTCCGATACCATGTTTATTGTAGTGCTATTGAAAATATTAGATGCGCTACAATGTATATTGTAACGGTTACATCAAAATCATAACAGTACAATATACATTAAAGTAAACAAAAATTTATGCGATTAGACAAAAAAATATGATACGCGGATCTTTTAGATCGGTATTCAAAGATATTTTGTATGTCTACGTTACTAGAAAAGCAAATCAAAGTTAATCGTACTGTTACGACAAGCATTGGACACGCGCGTGCAATTGAAGACCCTGCACGGGCAAAGATAGTTGAAATCCTGTATCATCAGGCATTATCAGCTGATCAGATTTCAACGGCGCTCAAAAAGACCGGATACAAAAAGGCACTAACCACAGTCCGCCACCACCTGGAAATTCTAAAGGGATCCGGACTAATAGAGATTGCAAGAATCGAGGAATCACGTGGTGCCATTACAAAGTTCTATAGCACATCTACAAAGCTGCTTGATTTTCAAACCCCTGAGGATTTTGATTCGACATACTCTCAAATCATCGACACCACGTCTGCAAAGGTTGAAAAGATTCTCAAAGGCCTGACGCCAAAGACTACAAAATCAAAGGGCAAAAAATCCGCAGAATACTCCCAATACCTCGTAATGGAGATTATGAACAGGGCAATGACTAACGTCCTTGAAAAATCAAGTGCAAAGCAATCCAAACGAGCTTGAGATGATCAACTGCCTCTTTACCGATCAAGTCCGATTTTACCCTAAATCCAAAAACATGCAAAAAATACCTCCAAAACGCACCCGCGCTGAGGAATATGTGCAAAAGGTGAAAGACTAGTGGATGAAAAATCCGTAAAACTGTTTTCGGAGAAAAACCTTGTCTTTATTGCGACTCTGATGAAGGACGGCTCACCCCAGGTCTCACCTGTCTGGGCAAACTATGCTGATGGGTTTATTTTGGTAAACACTGCAGAAGGCAGGATAAAGCACAAAAATATCTTGCGTGACCCACGTGTCGCAGTATCTGCCGTCTCAAAAGACAATCCCCTTGATATGACAACGATTCGCGGGACAGTCCAGGAACTGATTCCAGACTATGATTACAAGCATGCCGATGAGTTGACTTTGCAGTACATGGGACGGGAGCGCTATCCGTTCAGACGTGACGGTGAAAAAAGAGTCATACTAAAAATAAGACCGGACAAGGTTTTTGTCCTGCCTGAGTTGAAGATGAATCAGTAGCAGTTTGGAATCTTTCTAAATTCGAATTTAGAAATATAATACATTCAGTAGGGGCAGATTAGAAAAAAGATAGCATAGACAGCTTAACGTCGACGTTTAGCTGCCTTTCTCTTTGGAGCGGCTCTGCGTTTTGGTGCTGCCTTTCTCTTTGGAGATGCTTTTTTAGATGCAGTTCTTCTCTTTGGAGCGGCTCTGCGTTTTGGTGCTGCCTTTCTCTTTGGAGCTGCTTTTCGTTTGACTGCAGTTCTTCGTTTTGGTGCTGCTTTTCGTTTGGAACCAGATTTACCTGCGTTCTTTCTACGAGTTGCTGCTGCCTTTCTTTTACGAGCTGCTGCGGCCTTTAATGCCTCTGCTGCCTTTTTAGCTGCATTCCTCTTTCGAGTTCTTGCGGCCTTTTTAGCTGCTTCGGCTCTTTTGGCTTGAGATATTGCCATAACTTTTTTGCGAAGATCATAGATGTTATATTGTAAAAGTCATACAATACTACGCTGTATATAGAAAAATTTGACACCTTTTTTGATTTTTACAGATCACCGATCAGCAATTTATGATACAAACGGAAGCTGTATCCACAGTAGACTGATTCTTTTGCGGACGAACGAGTATCTTGTATTGGGATTCCTCATCAAATGGAATGTCAAACTGCGTTGTTCTCTGAATCTGTTTGTCTGGTTCAAGTGCTTCTAAAAGCAGGTCTTTTGCCGAAAATTCCCCAAAGAATGCCTTGTATTTCTTTTCTTTCTCATCGACAATGTAAAACTGCCCTCCTGACATGATAGTTTCCTCATCACTGATGTTTTTTGCGGCAATACCGATCATCACAAATGTGTTTTCAGGCTGTTTATCCTTGTTTCCGTTATGGGTCCCTTCAAATGTAATGACATACTCTACAGGTCCTACGATGACTGATTCTCCCTCATTTGCTATGATATAGTTTGTCTGATACTGGGTATACATGAATAATGCAAGCACCATTGATGCTATGATTACACCTAATACTATTACAGTTCCAATTCCGCCCATAATTTTTCATGATCATTTTAGTATATAGTTGAAACGCAGAAAAATTGGGATGATTATGACCAAAATCCCCCTCCCATATTTGATCTAAATCTTGCAGTAGATGATTTTCAGGCAAATCTGCATATTCATCGGCAGGAACCAAACCATGATTCCCTTGGTGACTCAAACTCTAACTGCTCAAATCACTCCGTTTTTTCTAGTTTTTTGCACAACATTTGGGGGGTTGAGCTTTTAGGCACGAGTATGATAGTTTGGGGATGTTTTGCCCGGAGAGCGGGGTGAAATTAGGGTTGCCTGTTGCATCTAGGCACAAGTGTTAAACCCCCCGTCAAAACGCCTGATCCTGAAAATTTCACATTATGCCTAAACATGCTAATTTTCAGGGGGGTTTAACGCCTAGGCTTGATTTTGCAAAATTGCTCATTTTAGAACTTTGTCTGAATCTGGCATGATCTCACATGATGTTTGTAATGATGGGCGGGTATTTCTCCTCAAAGGGGAGAGAGGGGGGATGCTTGGGGGTTTTTTTGGAATCTGTTCTTGTAACTCTTGCTGTTTTAATTCATCCTGAGCTGGACAATTACTGCCAGGAAACCATGACTTGAAGAGATTATTCATACATTTGAGTTTCCTGGTTCACATGTGCCGAGAATCCCATATGTTCTTTTGATGATGCTCGTTTTACAAACATCATTTCATGGTTACATTCATTGTCAAAAAGTCCTCTTTTTTGAATCTCGGACTTTTCATGAAATCTGCTTTTGATTTACAGGTTGTAAATTTTGTTGCCATCATGCCTGTATGATGGTACATTTTTGATGCAGGATTCTCTCCAGAACGGCAAATCCTCTATTTTTTTAAAATGTCTTCAGTAAAAATCTGGAAACTTTGTCATATTTTTCAGAAACGCTGTCTATTGCTTCAAACATTGTCTGCTGATTGATATTTTCCTTATCGTCCATCACCACATAGATGCCTACCTTCTGCTTTCCATCCTCTGTGATGATCTTGTTGATTACTTGTATAGAATAGCAAAAATCCCCCACTTTTTTCTCAAATCTTTCTTTCTCTTGGGTATTAAACCCCAAATACCTTGCAATTTGATTATTTTTCATTATGACCTTGGCCCCTATGACTATAATTCCTAGCTGTTTTTTTGGCTCAAAGATGTCTATGGGAATTCCGTACGGTCCTGCATGTTTTAGGAGAACTTGAAAATTATTTTCGGGATTTTTTACCTCTCCAAACGAAAGCCCTTCATGAATTACCCATCTCTCTACACTGTCTCTCATCTGGGATGTACTCATAAAAGATCTCTCAAATTGGTTCTATATGACTCTAAATCTGAAAGATTGCCATGCTGGATTTAGAATATTTCTAAATTCGAATTTAGAAATAACAATTTTCTTTATCCGAGAAGCAAGAAACTGGTTGCTATATGTTCACATTAAAGCCCGAATCCGAGCCTGGAGCCGCCCCTAGTATCAAAATATTGAAAATTATCCCAATTATCATAAAAATAATCCCAACATACATGCAATTTTTTGCTTTATTGGGATCGCTCTGCCGTAGGATGAAAAATGCGATTATCCCGCCAATCATTCCAAAGAGAATTGGCAACAAAAACCATGCATTACTTTTGGGTTTTACTGGATAGTCCATGCCACTTGTCTCTACTTTGCAGTTATTACTTTTCTCTGTAACTGTGTAATCTCAATTTCCACTGTTTCTAGAGGATCATCTACCTGATTGCGTCTAATTGAGAACATTTTTGGCTTTTCAAAGTCATCTGTGCAATCCGGGCATGCATACACTAGTACTCTGTGTTCGTTGGGCGCCTTGGGGTTTGACAGTCTTGGATAATATACCAGTCTTGCTCCGCAATCAACACAATATCTGTTGGCCCTTCTGGTTCTAACCAATGTAAGCCTCCTGCATTATTCTAGATATGCGATCACCTATTAGATCTATATTGTCTAATAGAGTAAACCAATTACTAACAACCGATCAATATTTCTAAATTCGAATTTAGAAACATATCTGATCATCATCTGTGATTCCCTTACAACTGTGAAAATAAAATATTTCAAAACTCGAGTTTAGAAAGAAGAGCGCCTCCCACCAGACTTGAACTGGTGACCAACCGGTTAACAGCCGGTTGCTCTACCACGCTGAGCTAGGGAGGCACACGATTGTACCTTGGCAAAAGTGATTTAATCTTTGCGACTATGCTTAATGAAC
The DNA here is from genome assembly GCA_965206745.1 of Candidatus Nitrosopumilus sp. Lineage (GTDB taxonomy): Archaea > Thermoproteota > Nitrososphaeria > Nitrososphaerales > Nitrosopumilaceae > Nitrosopumilus. The sequence continues at coordinate 932,887 of OZ242220.1, forward strand.
TAAAATCGGAAAATCTTTAGTTGAATTTTGCAAAAAACTCTTTGATCTCTTTTGCATGACTTTCAACTAGTTCGATTATCTCCAGGTGTTCGTCTGCTGTAGGTTCTCTTTTATGTACAATCTGAAATGCACTAAGTGCCGAACCTACCATCTCGCCTACAAAAAATCCACACAAAAAATCTCCGATATTCCCACATTCCCACATCTCCCCTATTCTTGGAGATGCACCTGCAGATTTGTATAATTCCAATGTCTGCTCGATTAGTTGAGTTGTCTGCTTTGAAAATTCAGGATCAAGGGTCATTTGTTAATCTGAATTTTACTCTATGCCTTTCTTCTTTTCAAATGAGTAGATGCCGTCAAGGAACACTCTGTGGTCTTTGTTCTTTACTTTAGATCTTAACTCGATATTTGCTGCGGTCTGAGTGATATCTGTCCATACTTCCCCTGTGAGAATCACGTCTTCACCTTTTGGAACCACTTTGGTATTTCCAACTATGTTTGTAATTCTTGGTGCACGCTCTCCTTGGAAATTCTCAATCAGGATTTTTTTACCTTCCACTTTTACTGTGATTGGAAAGTGTGAAAACACGACTTTCATTTTAATTGTATATCCTGTAACTAGGCCCTCGCAAATATTTTTAATTATTGATCTTGCCGTATGCAATATTGCATAGTCTCTCTTCTTTTTTTCTATTGAGGTTAGGAGAATTTTGCCTTCTGTTATTTCGATTTTCACTGGGATGCTTCGAAAGCTTTTGTGAGTTTTTCCTAGCGGTCCGACAAAATGCAACATGTGCTTCTTTAGTGAGACTGTCACTCCTTGAGGGATGACTACCTCGTCTTTGAACTCTTCAACTTGCTTAGTAGACATAACCTATCAAAAATCCTCCTATTCCTTTCTGTAATGCTTCGTGATGTGACATTACTCCTTGGTTTGTTGTTACCACGAGCATGCCCCTGTCATATGCAGGCAAGTACTGTTGCTCCCAATTATTGTATTCATCGGTTCTAACTTTGAATCTTGGGGAAATTGCTCCGCATTTTGTTATCTTTGCCAATAGCTTGATTTTGAATTTTCCGCCTCTTTTGTCATCAATGTGCTCAAATTCTCCTACATACCCTTCTTTTTGAAGCGTCTTTAGCACTTCAATTCCTAGTTTTGATGTTGGAAGAATAATGCAATCTGATTTCCTTCTTGTCTCATTATTGTAGAGTGTGACAAATAGATTTGCTAAGATGTTTGTTGCTGGCATTGCTATATCACTTGTTTTTCCTGAACCCTAAAGATGTTGCGACTTCTCTAAAACATCGTCTGCACAGCATTAAATCATATTTTTGAATAACTGCCGTATAATCCCCGCATCTCTTACACCATCTGGAACCTCTTCCAAAGTCGTGCTTTTTTCTTCCGGTTGCTTCGTAGGATCTGTCTTTTGCCATTATGTTACAGTCACTCCGAATTCCTTTGTCAGATATTCCTTTGCTTCCTGACTTTTTATGATGTGTGCTTTTCCAATTCTAGCTTTGTGTTTGCTTCGAGTTCTAATTCCAAATCCTGGCCTGGTTAGTGTAATTGAGATTCCAAGGCCCAGTATTCCGATTTGAGGATCGTACTTTACACCCTGGATGTCTATGTGCTCATTAATTCCAAATGAGAAATTCCCAAAATTGTCAAATGATTTGCCATTTACTGTGTTGCCTTTGGCATCAAGCAATCTTTTCAATAGTGCCACAGCATCATCCCCGCGAATTGTTACTGCTACGCCTATTGGTTCGCCTTTCCTGACTCCCCAGTCTCTGTATGCTGCCTTTGCATTGCGTGTAGATGGCTTTTTTCCAGAAATTTGCTCTAGTGCTTTTATTGCAATATTGATTACATCGCCTGATTTTCCTAAACCCATGTTTAATACAATCTTCTCTAAAGAGATTTTTTTCATTGGGGATTCTGTTACTTGAGACATGTGATCACTTTAGTTGAATTATTGGCTCCTCTTTTCCAATTGGCATGATGATGTCTGCGGGAATTTCGATTTTCCTATCCCCTAATGAAAGAATTACTCTTTTTGGAAGGATGAAGGTTCCTTCCTCTACGGTTTCAATTTTTCCAATTTGACCTGCGTTACTTCCTCGCGTAACTAGTCCCTGACAACCTGCTTCTAATTTAATTACTTCAATAATCTTTTGTTCTGGAACCTGAATCAAGCATGTATCTCCAATACTCACTTTGGTATCTGAGATTACTGAACGGCCGTCATGGAATCCAACTTGCATCTTTCCCTTGTTTAGCGTGGTTTTTGTAACGACTCTGACAAGTTTTTTAGATTTTTCTGATTCGTTAATTTTAATCGGCTCTAGTAGTTTATCTTCAGTTGGAACCAGACGGTAAATTTCTGGAACATTTTCTAGCTCCACGACATCCATTAACCCAATTGCATGGTGGAGTGATTTTCTTACAACCCCGTCAATCTTTACCTTTCCAGAATAAATTGTAGCCTTTGCTTCTCTTAGACTGGTTACAATACTTAGCATGTCTCTAAGAAATACGGCAGTCGGTACTGAATCGCTCTTTTTATGTGGACCAGGCTTTACAGTAATTACGAACCTCTTGTTTTTTCTGGCAATACCCCAGAATTGTGGAGCCATTTGACGTTTGAGTTTCTTACTGCCTGCTATGCTTACCATTAATTCTCATCTTCCTCTTTTTTGGCTTTTTCTGCTCCTTTTGTTTCTTTAGGGGGCGCCTCTACAACCTCTAGCTTTGTTTCCTTGGGTTTCTCTACAACCTCTGGCTTTGTTTCCTTGGGTTTCTCTACAACCTCTGGCTTTGTTTCCTTGGGTTTCTCTACAACCTCTGGCTTTGTTTCCTTGGGTTTCTCTACAACCTCTGGCTTTGTTTCTTTTGCTATTTTTGGCTTTGTCTCTGCATCCACTTTGGGTGTTTTTGGTTGTTTTCTAGGATCTTTGCCCTCTAGTTTTGCAATTCTCCACTTGTCTTCTGTATTGAGTGAAGTAACTACAAGATTGGATGTGTGGATGTAAACGTCAAATTTATCGCCCTTTGTTTTTTCTTTCTTTACCCCTTCAATTGCAACACTGCTTTTGGGTATGGATATTTTAGATACCTTGCCATCCACACCTTTGAACTCTCCTCTGAGTATTTTGATACTGTCACCTTCAATCACTCTGACACTTTTTTTGCCGTATTTTTTATGAAGATCCTTGGAAAGTGTACTGCCAAGCTGCTTGCTTTTGGTTTTGTATGTTGCCTGATAAATCATCTGATTGCGCATTTTTGTTGGCTTCATTCTATCATACCACCATTGATGCCAAGTTAGCTACTCTTGGCCACTTTTCTGTAGCTTCTGCTGCAACTGGTCCTTTGATGTCTGTCCCCTTGGTCTCTCCTTCCGGAGTGATAAGCACTGCTGCGTTATCCTCAAAACAGACTCTTACACCGTTTAATCTTCTGACTGCATATTTCTGCCTAATGATTACCGCGCCATACACCTGCTTTCTTAACTCTGCAGGACCTTTCTTGACTACCACATTGCAAAAGTCTCCGACAGACGCTGATGCAAGTCTGGATGATCTTGTATGGTGTCTTGGAACGTTGATTACTTCTAAAATTTTAGCCCCTGAATTATCTGCACACACGATATTTGCACCAATTGGAATTACTTTAGTTACATACGGTCTGAATTCCTCCACTCCCTTGCCTGCTTGCTTTGCCATTATGCTTTGACCTCCACCACAACATATGATACTGATTTGGAGATTGGCCTGCACTCTGCAGTTAATACGTGATCCCCTGTTTCAACATCCATGCAACCTGGAACATGTGCGTGAATGGTGCTTGTTCCTCTTGCATATCTCTTAAACTTGCTAAAGTAAATAGGCGCATCTTTCTGCAGTGTGATGGTCTGCTTTGCCTTGCTGCCTGTTACCTTGCCATCAAATAATTTTCCTCTGACTGATAAACCCCCGTGGAAGGGACAATGTTTGTCTGCACATTCCCTTGTTGGTTCTTTGACTTTTAATCCGATATTTTGAGTCATGATCTTCTCCCGATTCTCTCAAATGGTCTTTTTGAAATCCTGCTTCCTTTTACAACCACGTCTCTTCCTTGGATTGAGAATTTCCAGCTGTTGGTTGATTTTGCAATCGATTTTGCCCCATTTTCTGTGTTAATTGTGAACATTGATTTTGTTTCATTGATGATCCTTCCATTTAATCCTATTACTTGGGGGTTGGTGGATTCAATGATCTCAGTATCTAATCCTATGAGTTCGTGTGATGTGATGTTGTCTGCTGTAATCATTTCTCATTCCTCACCTCAGTCAGCCTAGTTAGCATTCTTGCAATGTCGTGTCGCATTGGCTTTAACTTTCCACTCTTTTTTCGCAACGTCCCTTTAGATGCATCAACCCTGAGTTTGGTTAGTTCACTGCGCGTTTCTTGGATTTTGCTTTTGAGATCTTTTTCACTTAGCTGCTTAATCGTCTTCATGCTGAGTCTGGTCATTTTAATTTGTTCTCCTCTTCCTCTAGTGTTTCAATTTTTTCTATTTTCTTTGCCTCTAGTGATATTTTCTCTGATTCTGATTCTGCCTTGTCTTGCTTGCCTTCCACCTTGACAACCTCCACTTTTGAGCCTTCGACTTCTATCTCTTCCACCTTGACGGTCGGCTTTTCAGCAGTTTTTGCCTTCTTTGTCTTTTCTTTCCTCATTTCAAACTCTGGAACGAATTTCTCTTTTCTTGCGATTCTGATTCTAATCCCAATTAGCCCCATTGCTGTCTTTACATGCGCAATGTCTTCATCAACTATGACTTCTGCATGGTGTCCTGCTCTTGGCAGAATTCCCTGAGTGTGCTTTTCAAATGCCGAACGATCTCCTCTGAGTTTTCCTGAAATTGTAATTTGAACGCCCATTGCGCCGCCTTCCATTATCTGTTTTAGTGTCCACATTGTTGCCCTTCTAAATGCGGTTCCCCTCTCCAAATGCGATGCCATTCTGTTACACATTACGCTTGGTGCAAGCTCTGGTTTTTCAATCTCTACGACTGAAATTTGGGGATTTTTTAATCCAAAGTCTAATGCAAGCTTGTCAGTTAATGCTCTGATTCCAGAACCTTTTCTGCCTATTACTATTCCCGGTCTTGTTACGTGCAATGCGACTCTGGTCCCTACCGGTGTCTTTGAAATTTCTGCATGGGAGAAACCTGCGTCCTTGATTGCGTCCCTGAGATAGTCTTTGAGCAACATCATGTTGTAGTTGTCTTTGATCACATTCTTTACAGCCGACATTTCTAAATCTCCCTTGCCACCAATTCTACGTGGGTCAGTACGTTGTTCTTTGGGGTTGCCCTTCCCATTGCTCTTGGAATGAATCTTTTTACTGTGACTCCTTTGTGAACAGTTGCGTTTACAATTCTCAGTCTGTCCAAATCCATTCCCTTGTATTCTGCGTTTGATTCCAAATTATCTATGACTTTGATGAACTCTTTTGCAGTTTTTTGTGGATAGCGCCCTGACATTACTCCTGGGTCTGGTTTGTGTCCCACTTGATTTTTATATCTTCTAAATGGAACTGCCCTCTTTTTGTTAATCACTGCAATTAGATAGTCTCTTGCTTTTTCAATTGACAGTCCTTTGATTGACACGGCCACTTCGCGCGCATGCTTGTGTGAGATGTCTTTTTCTCTTAATGAAGAACGTACGTGTCTTGTTGGGTCGTAATTTTGGAAAGCGTAGTTGAATCTGCCCATGATAATCACTTTAATGGTACGTAAAGGCTGGATCTTGATGCGCCGACACCTGGTGCACCATGTGAAACCTTCTTGTTCGTTATTACATATTCTCCCAGATAATGCCCAATCATCTCAGTCGTTATTACAACTGGTTGGAACTCTTTTCCGGAGAATGTGTTTACTGTAACTCCTACCATGTATGGCAGGACAATCAAATCTCTGACGTGAGTTTTGATAGGATTCTTTAATTTGCCTGCTTTTGCAGACTTTATCTCTTCAATTAATTTTCTTTTTCCGTCTGTGATTCCTCTTGTAAGTGATCGCCTCTGTCTTGAATTAAACAGCAGGAATAATTTTTCTAGTGACAGACTATCTAGCTCCTCTTTTGGAATGCCTCTGTATAAAAATTCTTTAACCATCTCTCTTCTCCTCTGTTAATGTACTTCGAGTTTTATAGTCCATATTAGAGCATTCCTATCTTTGTTGCCAAATCCCTGGCTTTTTCGGTATTTTCAAATTGAACAAAAGCCTTTTTACCATAAATCGTCCTTGCCGTGTTTACTTTTTTGACATTATGATTGTAAAGGGCCTTTACTGCCTGTGAAATTTCTGACTTATTTGCAGATATCTCCACTATGAAACAGATCTTGCTTTCATTCTCGATCATTGCAAAGGTCTTTTCTGTAATGTACGGCTTTATGATGATCTTCATTGCCTGTTCAACATTCATTGTGTTTTCACCATTATTTCAAGATGTACTGATTTTATCTTTCCAATCGCCTCTATTGCTGATTTGGAATATACTGTTAGTCTGATTGGGTCTGAACCTGGGGCCAAATCCAACACGCTCAAATTTTTGACATCCCTTACCTCCACTCCTGGTACTGCGCCTGTTGCTTTTGAAAGATTTGATGAATCTGCTGTCACAAACAATACGCTTTTTCCTATCTTCTTGGTTCTACCTCTGAGTCTTGATTGTCCAGAGCGGTGCTTTCTTGCGTCTAGTCTTTGCACATCCTGTGTTAGATTCAATGCGTCTAAGACTTTGACAATCTCGCTTGTTTTGCTAACTGATTCTATGTCGTCTGAGACTATGATTGGGAATGACTCTATACCCTTGACCTTGTGACCTCTTAACTCGACAAGTTCTTTTGATGCTGTTGCTGCAATTGCAGAGCACAGTGCTAGCTTGTTCTCTTTTTTGTTTAACTTTTTGTAAATTACCCTCTCTACGATTGGCGGATGTGCTTGTCTTCCCCCTCTGGTAGATGCTACCTCTGCCCCCTGTCCCTGTCTTCCGCCTCCGCCTCCTTGCATTCTCGCTACACGGGAGACTCCTTGACCTGTGGGGGGATCGTTTGAATCTGCAACCACATCCATGCCTGCGTTTGGTTTTCTTCCCTGTCTTTGGAATTTGTGGGACGTTAAATTGGTAACAGCTTTGTGAATCAAATCCTTCCTATATGGCGTTGAGAAGATTACGGGCAGTTCGATATCTGCATCCTTTGTCCCGTCAATTGTGTATGATGTCGTCTTCATCAGATGACTACCTCCAAAATGTTTGGCTTGATAACTTTGTCTGGCGCATTTCTGATTTGACTCCTTAGTTTGATTAATCTCTTGTACGTTCCTGGAACTGAACCTTTTAGAATGATAAAGTCTCCTTTGACTAGTCCAAAGTGTTTGTAACCCCCATCAGGGTTGATCTTAATCTTGTCTGATTCGGTATTGCCCATAATCATAATTCGCTTATCATATTCCACTCTTTGATGGAACCCAGTCTGTCCTGCTCTTGGAACTGTATACATGACGCTTTGTGGTGAGATTGGACCCAGTGAACCCACTTCTCTAACCGTTTTTCTTGATTTGTGCTGTTTCTTTTTGACACCCCATCTTCTCAACACTCCTTGCCATCCGTGACCTTTTGTAATTGCTGCAACATCCACAGTTGCACCCGTTTCAAAAATTTGCTCGATTTTAATCTCCTTTCCTAGTGACTCTTTGACATGTGCAAACTGTTTTTTAATATCCCCTCCACTGACCATTGCCTCAAAAATATACGGCTTCTTCATCTCTAATCCTGCCGCTCTTGGAGAAACTGCAACAATCGCATAAATCTCTTTAATTCTCTTTAATCTTGACTCTGCATTTTCAATTGAACCTGCAATATTTTTTATGTTGATCTCCTTTGCGATATTTTTTGGAATATCTTCTGCATACACGTCAAACTCTGCATGCTTTCCATCGTGATCTTTTGAATATCCCCTAATTCCTAGGATCAAGACTGGAGGCGTGACTAACACTGTGCCCAAACTAACTAGCTGCTTTCCTGCATTTGGCACTTTGTCACGATCATCGATGCTGACTATCTGCACGCATCCTGCTTTGAATCCACAGTGTGCTAAAATTTTTGGTTCGTCTGTTGCTGATAATTTTGGCCAAGCTCTGATTCTTGCCTCCATGCTTTTTGCACGTACCCTGCGTGAGTATGCAAGACTTCCTCTGCGTGGTTGATGTCGTTTTCGAGCTCCCATGACTAAAACGCATCATCGATTTCCCTCTATTAAACCATGTGTGATGTCGTTAACCATCAAAAAAATCCAGGTTAACCAACTATGCCTATTTTCATGGCAAAATTAATTCCGAGACAGAATTCCAAATTGTAAATCCCCCAATAATGATCCCGGCAGCTCCCAAACCGATTGCCAATAACAGGAAATTTTTTCTTTCAGGCATATCCAGATTAATTGTTGGCATTAATTATTGCTAGTGTTCCTAGCAGTGCTTCTTCTAGGCGTACGGTTTCTGTTGCTTGGTTTGGGAAAAAGTTTATCGACTTTGCATTTTGAACCTTGTTCATTCTTCCACCGATGATCTCATGAACTCCCCTTTCAGGTGACCCGAAAACCACAAGGGTGGACTCGCCTGATTTTTTATATTTTGACAATTGCTCGCTTGATACTGGCTTTCCCTTCCTTGATGTTATGATGATGTTTCCCTTCCATTCTGATAATATTGAAAACAAGTTTGCTCTTTCTTTAACAGAGTATCCCCAGTATGTTGGAACCTCGCTCTTGTCTATGTCCTTGATTGATAGTTTTGGATAGCCTTCTTTGAATTTGACTGTGACCCTTTTTCCAATTGAAACGCTGCCATAATACTGGATTAGCTGATTAATCCCGACATCTACAAATTTCTTGCCCTTTGCACCTATTACGATGCCTTCCCTGATGTCTCCTGTGATGATTTTCTTAGAATTTACTGGCGTATTGTGACTTGGAATTTTTAATGGTTGCAAAACCCCTGCAAACTTTAAATCATTCATTTTGGAAAATAACCTTCTTCTCAAAAACTGCGGCGTCTCCAAATATTTTAGAATCATTATCATTAGTCCAAGATCCGGCTTTTTACTCCCTTCTTGGTAGACATAGATCGTATCAATTTTAAAAATCGCGCATGCTCTGGCCAGAACTGAGATCTTTCTTGTCTTGTCAATTTTTAGCGATTCATCTGATAAAGCAGACTCGGGAATTGCAACAGATAATTTCAATATAATTTAATCTCACAGGTGCCTTAAATAATTATTTTTGGTCGTGTGGGTATTTTGCCTTGGCATCGTTTGCATATTTTGTAATTTGTTCATCTGATATCAGCTCATACAATCCTGTTTCCTTTTTAATACATGCCATTCTGATGTGATTTGTTCCTTCCTTATCTTCGCTTGAAAGATAAATCCCTGCAGTGGCCAACACTGCTGTGTCATCAAGTGAAAGATCTCCCTTGTATGCCTTTTCCAAAAAGTCTGTCACTTGATCAGAGCCGGAACCGATTGCTATTGCGTCATAGGAGATGTATGTGCCACTAGGATCTGTTAGATACAACTGAGGTGTGTTATTTACAACTCCTCCGAGAATCAGTGCCACACCAAATGGTCTTACGCCGGCATACTGGGTATATTGCTGGCATTGATCGGCCAAATGTTTGGCAATAGTTTCAACTTCGACTGGTTCGTCATAAACCATCTTGTTACTTTGAGAAAAGAATCTTGCATTGTCTACCTGACTTCTTGCATCTGGAATGTATCCTGCGGCTGCCACTCCAACATGATCATCTATTTGAAAGATCTTTTGAGCAATATCTGAAATCTGTAATTTTCTTGGTTTTTCTTCAACTGCGATAATGATGCCATCTTTGCATTTTATGCCTACTGCAATTGTCCCCCTTCTAACAGTTTCAATGGCGTATTCTACTTGGTATAGTCTGCCGTCTGGGGAGAACACTGTGATTGCTCTATCGTAACCTTGTTGTGCAGGAAGCATTTGATTGCAATGCTTTGATTATACAATTTAAACCATGCCAATAATTACGAGGAATTACCACGTTGATCGGAGCCTATCCTGCAAAGAATATTGCAAATCAAACGTTAATTTGAAACTTGAGTTGTAATTGATTTATGAAGTTTGAAATTGCATTTTCTGGGCATGAAAATATCCGCTCCAACCACAAAAAGACACTGGAGATCACCAGGGAATCTCATTTGACACCCAGAGGGGATTGCATCGTCGGTGTCAATGCAAAATCAGGCTGTGCTGACTTGCCTGATGAGCTAAAAAACAAACTTAGAAACTCTGACTCAAAAGTGACTATCTCAATTAAAGTTGGCAACGATATCTTTGTGATGGAAGGAAGAGGACATCCTAGTCTAATTCTGAGCCATGCTGAGGATATTGTTATCAGAAAAAGCGACTTTGTTTGTCCACGAACGCTTGCAGTAAAGTGCGACAAGGCATCTGATCTGCTACCTCGGAGCATGGTAGCCCTGTTACAAAATCCCGAAACGGTAGGCATCCTCACAATTACTGTTAAATCACCAAAAGATCCGACTGTACTCCCAAATTAACTAAAAAAATCTGATTTTTCATACATTTGGATCTACTGTGATCCTGATAATAAAAGAGAAGATTGATGTTCCAATCACCGATAGCATGACTGATTGGTATGTCGTGTTATAACAAACCATGTTTGCAATGATGCGACATCCCTTGAGATGGCTCCGATGAAATATTAGATGAGGCCGAGGAAATTCAGACAGGTTACAAGGATATGAAGAGAATCCTGCCGCGTACGACCAGTACGAATAGTTCTATTCGACTGTTTTTGCTTTATCTCTCCATCATGGTGTACGATACATGGGTCTCTGCAAAGATATATCCTGGTATCCTGATGACTCTACTCATGACTATATCACGTATGATGGATGTTGCAATCGGAGGTATGTAGACAGCAAAGAAAAAGTCACCTGATAATGGTCAGTCGAGGAAAGGGATGCAATCGGAATTTCCGCTGACACTGTCACAATTTTATAGGCTATCCTCCAATTTTGTTCATGGGTCGGAAAACAAACTTCTTTCTTCTTGTTCCTTTGGCCACTTTTGCTGCCATCATTATTGGATTTGGCCTTTACAATACGATCTGTAAAAACTCAAACATTCCAATTAATTGCTAGGTAGGGAAAAACTATTTGGGATTTGTCATGTTCTCTCTACTGCACTGTAGGTGTCCTTGTCTGTATCCCACGTAATTCGAATTTCAGAATCCTGCTCATATATTGATAACAGTATTTCTAAATCTTCTTTTAGTGCATTGTCTATAATTTCCAATATTCGGAATTTCTCTTTGATCGAGGTTTTCTCTACAGCCGAATAATTTTCACGGACGTTTGTCATTTGTGTAGTAAAGCTCTCCCTGGATATCTCGCCTCTGTTGATTTTGTCTGAAAGAATTTTTTCTTCGCCATGTTGCTTTCCTTTCATTTCAATGAATATCAAAGCATATTTCTTTTCAATATCCTCTCTTTGAAGGTCATAGTTATCATGAATTTTTTTGATTTTTAGATCAAATCCGGATATTTTTTTTGCAATTCTGTCCTGATTCAATCGTATTTCTGTTAATTCATCTGGAATGACCTGTATTTCTTTGCGTACTGGACTTCCCATCTCATACTTTATCCATATTTCTGCGGTGTACTCTGTTACACAAACATAGTCCTTTGCCTGATGTCTATAAATCAAAATATAATTATCCCTACACTCAGTCTCAGAATCTGATTCACTTAATTCCTCCCATGATGATGTATCGTTTGGATTAGATGCCAGATAACCTGGATTTGTCCTGTAATCCAAGTAATACTGTCGTAATTGCTCTCCAGATATACCTAAATTGAATTTTCCATCTTCATCAAATAATACCTGTTGATTATAGTATGCATCTCCCTTTAAAATATTATACAGTGCATTAACTGACACCATTTCAACTCGGGTAATTTTTGCTGCATCGGCAAAAGCATCCCTTGCTTCTATTGGTCCTCCGCCATTTTGAAGTACTTTTTTCATTGCACTATGACCTGCTTTAACTTTAGATGCTGTAAATTTTAGAGGATTATCATAGATGCTATTTGAAAATTGTGCAGGATCACCTTCGAGTGTTCGTTCCAACAGTTTTTCAAATGAATGATATTCCCATTTTGCTTCCCATTTTTTCAAATCATTATCCAAATATGCTAAAATTGACTCCTTTTTTTCTTCGAGTTCTCTTTGCTTTTCTGTTGCTTTAAATTCTTTATTTTGTAATTTATCAATCCATCTCTTACTTTTTTCAATTTTATTTAAAATATCTTGAGCCACCGGATCATTTGCCAAATCTCCACCCAGTACCGTTCGTTGATTGGTTATCTGCTCATCTATTTGCTCATCTACCTGTTTTTTGACCTGTTTGTCTACTCCAAATTCTTTCTTTTGCAGTTTATCAACATCCCTCTTACTTTTTTCAATTTTATTTAAAATATCTTGAGCCACCGGATCATTTGCCAAATCTCCACCCAGTACCGTTCGTTGATTGTCTACCTGTTTCTCTATCCCTCCAAATTTTTTCTTTTCTAGTCCATCAATCCACTTCTCAGTTTCATCAATCCACTTCTCAGTTTCACCTCTCTCATCTAAAATATCTCCACCCAGCACAGTTCGTTGATTGTCTATTGTTCCAAATTCTTTCTTTTGCAGTTTATCAACATCTCTCTTACTTTTTTCAATTTTATTTAAAATATCTTGAGCCACCGGATCATTTGCCAAATCTCCACCCAGTACCGTTCGTTGATTGTCTATTTGAGCATGGGCAATATTGATGGAGATCATCAAAGCAATAACAGTTAAAATTACAAAACCTGCGACTTTCATATTTCAAAAATTGTTTTTTTGTATTTAGCGTGTGCTGATGATTCATTAGTAAAAATAGGGATTTTATGACTAAATGGATAACTGATCGGTATCTTTTGAAATGTGTTGTAGGTGATCGATCAACTTTGATTAAAAGAATTCGGTTTGTGGTGTAATGTTTTTGTTAATTCTGCTTTAGCAAGATTCTATTAAACTATGAATTAGATCCCTTGTCATGGTGAAATCCAAAATAGAATTACCAATTTCCCAAATGCCCACAGATGCTGAATTAAAGAAACTAAAGGATTACTTTAAAGACATGCCTGTGACTGAAATCCTTAGTGGACTAAAATTTGCCAAGAATAGGTGGTCTGCAAAAGATGCCGGCACTCTAAAAGTAGGAAGGAAAAGTATTATCCAAAAGGAAGTCCACTCAGTCACTACAGAACAAGCCCAATGGAGGCTGAAAAATTGGAAGATGATGATTGCAAATTACCGTAGGCGTGGATACAGTTATCCTACTATTTCTCGAATAAAGAAAATTTTGGTTCAAAAAAGCAAAAAAAGATCAAAGTAATTCTCTAAAAATTTATTCTAAAAAACAGGAATAGGTTATCGAGCCCAACCACGTTCTATTAGTTTTTGAACGCTGGATGCTTTAACACAAGCTGGCTCACCGGATATTTTGAAAATTAACTCCCTTGCTGCTTTACAATGAATATTTTCAGGTTCAACCCCTTCTTGGATTTGTTTTAATGGTGATAATAGTGTCTTGTCCATTTTTTCTCCATCGACCATTACTGCATCATCTCCATCGACCATTACTGCATCATCTCCATCGACCATTACTGCATCATCTCCATCGACCATTACTGCATCATCTCCATCGACCATTACTGCATCATCTCCATCGACCATTACTGCATCATCTCCATCGACCATTACTGCATCCATACTATCTGATGTGTCATTTCCAAAAACTTCATTCATGTGTTTTGATTCAACTCCACTGACAATTTCAAATTCTATTATTGCCTCATTTACCATCATTGCCACTTGTTCTGGGGTCTCTTTTTGATCATATGCTTTCAAAATTTGCACATATGCATCACTGATTTTTTCTGAATCCTCAACATCTGCTTTTATCTCTTCGAAGATCTGCTGTGATCTCCAAATGAATGCTGAACCATCTTGAAATTCTGCCATCTCTACAATCAAACCTCCCTCAACTGCTTCTTTGTATTCCACTTTGGATGTTTCAAGCAAATCGTTGATTAATTGTGCTTTAAATGCTGAATCATTACTTAATTCATTTCCAACCACAATCTCTCTTGCTTGTTCAATAATTTCTTTGGCCTTGTCAATTGCTAACTGGGCCTCTTCTCTACCGACCTCTGTATTTGCCATGTTTTTTAATTCCAATAATGTTTTCTTTAGTTCTTCATTAAATTCTGGGTTGTCATCTAAATGCATACTCATTGTTTCATACAATTCTGATATTGGATGAGTTGAATGTATCAGTGCCAGTTCTGAATTGCCTTCATCCAGATTCTTCTCTAATGCCTGAAAATGCCCTAGTGTCTCCTCAAGAGCCCCTGCAAATTCTAATTTTGCATCCATTTGACTATCTGCAAAAGACAATGGTGCAGATGCCAGAATAATTGCAGATAAAATTCCTAATACTATCGTTTTCATTCAACTTGATCTGATTTATCCAGTATAAATTATTTCGCTATTATTTCTGATTCTTGTTCCATAGATGGAGAATCAGGTTTTAAGATATTCCTAAATGAAGATGTCTGCTTTTCTCTCAACCTTTTGTTGTTTAAGCGAGTCTGGCACGTCGGGAATGGAGGATTTTGTCTGTCCAGCAATCACACTGTGAGCTTCTTCTAGTATTGCCAGCGTGTCTGCATTTGCTTCAGGTGCAATGCTCACACTATCCCCGATGCCTACTGATGATCCAGACATTACGTCTCCTAGTATCTCTGAGAGGTCCTGCATTGAAGCAGTTGCCTCTGGCATAAGTCCAGTCAGTGATGGGCTTAACCCTTTGATGATTGCCATGCATGGACTTAGCGTTACCACTACATCTCCCAACTCGGAGACTGTGTCTAGTCTAAGTTTGACTTGTTCCATGGACAGCTTTGCCCCGCCAACCATGTTTTTCATCTTTCTAACCTGAGTCAACTCTCCGGCGTATGCGTGAGCATAACTAGGCTTGTTATTTCTTTGGGCATTGACTATTTTTTCAAATATAACATCGTGTTTTTTCTGTAATTTTTCATTAATCTGCTCTAATTTTGAGATTTGAAACTGTAATTTTTTTTGTGCAAAATCAATCTTGTTTTTTAATGGCTCTTCTGGCTTTACCCTGCCAATTACTCTCTGGGATATGCTCTCCCCTGCTGTTTTATCCCAAGAATTACTGATCATATCTTATTCCCTAAATAACGTTGATTTTTTTGTTTTAAACAGAGTTGTCACCTCAGGTCATGTCACTGGAGTTACACTATGAGCAGTTACACTATCCAAAGGTAAATGTGAATATTTGAAACCCTTGTCCCTTGACATTGATTTCAATCAAGTGGGTCGAACTAGCCTCATCGGTGATGATGTTGTATAATCCTGCCCCAGTAACTTGCAGTATGTTGCCATCTTTGATGTCTGTTCCAGAGTATTTTGATGGCAGTGGTTCACCGTCAAGAAATATCTCCAACTCTGCATCATTTTCAGTTACAATGTTGACTTCTTTGGCATTGTATAGTAGTTTGATGGTACCAGTTTCAGAAACCAATTCCATACTGTCTCCATAATTACCCCATTTTCCTACTGGGTAGAATTTGTGCAAGTCAATTTTTTCTGGTTCTTGATATTCTACGATTTCTCCTGGCTGAAATCCCTCCTCACTTCCTAACTGATTTCTATTCTGTGCAAATGTGTAACCAAAATATAATTCAGGGGTCCTAAACGCCGAATGTTGGAACTCCTCGATATCCACAAGCGACGATGCTGATGCCATTGGCATTCCAAAGTCTGCTGATCTTTCTTCTAATAGTTTTTGAATTACTATCTCTGTTTCCTGATATCCGCCTTCGCCGATGTGGTCATACCTGATATATCCTTCGTGGTCTGCAATGTATTTTCTTGGCCAATACCTATTTTCAAAAGCTTTCCAGGTTTCCATGTCGTTATCCATGACGACTGGATAGTTAATTCCGTGTTTTTCAATTGCCATCTTTACATTTTCTGGATCTTTTTCAAACTCGAACTCTGGTGAGTGAACTCCGAGAATCAATAATCCTTGATCAGAATATTTGTCATCCCATGCGGTTATGTATGGCAATGTCCTGATACAGTTGATGCAACTATACGTCCAAATGTCGTATAGAATCACTTTGCCCTCCATTGCCTCACTTAGTTCCTCAGGTGTGGTGTTTAGGTAATTTGCGATTCCTACAATGTTGGGTGCCTTTTTAAATCCTGATTTATCTATCTTTGAGACTGAATCATCCCCTGTAAATGTGGTTGTTGATTGCGCCCCTTGATCTAATGTCATAAATACGATTCCCAACGCTGCTATCCCTACAACAATCACCGCACCTAAAATTATACCTGTCTTGATATCTGAGTTCATCATATCACCCTAGTAGCACCAATTCGTTAAGAAGTGGGAAATTTGCAATGTATGCAAGTTGGTTGGTAAACACCAATACTCCTAAAATAATTATGAATGCTCCTAATATTATGTTGTAATACTTTAGATGCTTTGTCATAGAACGGATTATCCTTGTGGCCCTTGAGAAAAATACACCCATGAGGATAAATGGAATTCCTAAACCAAATGAATATGCCAGTAGCAAACTAAACGATATTGATGGTGTGGTGGCAGCTAAAGTGAGAATTGTCCCAAGTATCGGACCCACGCAAGGGGTCCATCCTGCAGCAAATGCTAAACCAAATACAAATGACATTGGATAACTTGACTTTGAATTTTTAGGAAAGAATTTTTTTTCCACATTTAATGAGCGAATCTTTGTAGACAGTAATAGAAATATTCCAAAGGCAACTATGATGACTCCCCCTATCATGTTTAGACTGTTTGTTAAATCACTTGCCGCCCCTGAGAGAACACTATTTATCAGAACCCCCAACGTGGAAAACACCACTGAGAACCCTAAAACAAAAAATACTGTGTTTAGTACAATGTTTACTCTGTTAACGGAAAGGACTGTCCCATCTTTAGAGCCTAGATCAGTTACAGTCGTTCCTGATATGTATGCTAGAAATGCAGGGATCATTGGCAAAATGCATGGAGCAACAAATGAGCCTAATCCTGCAAGTAAAGCAACAAGAATAGTCGGATCTGCCAATGATTAAACTTGGAATTTTTCCTTTAAAGCCTTCTTCCAATTCTAACCCCATTCCTTTTTAACTGGGAAATCACCAATTACACCATGAACAATCGATTTATTATTGTCGGAGTAGCTTTGGGAATCATGGTTGCGCTTGCAGTAGTTATTGGATCGCCTGCAATTGGTGGCTTTGACGCTATGCGCTAATCAGAAATTTTTTGCGTGCCTTTTCAAAGACATTTAGTGCTTTTTCTATCTCTGATTTTGACAGCCAGGCCGTGACTGAAATCCTTAATCTGGCCTGATTTTCTGGAACCGTAGGATAGCGGATCGGCTGTGCAAATATTCCATTTTTGAACAAAAATTCCCCAAACTCCATGGCCTTTTTTTCATCCCCCACGATTACTGGGATGATTTGGGACATGGAATTAATTTCATAGCCTAGTTGTTTTAGGCCCTTTGCAAGATGCCTTGTATTTTTTACAAGTTTTATTCTCTGTTTTTCCCTATCTGATTGAAATCTTTTCTGTGAATATTCGATCAGAAAAGATGGCAATGCCGAAGTGTATATGAATGATTTTGATCTGTTGATACACAGATCAATTACGTTGTTGTGCGATGAAACATACCCTCCAAATGATCCAAGACCTTTGCTCAAACTGCTGATATACAGGTCAACTTTCCTTGCAACATGCAGATAATCCGGAGTTCCTTTTCCGTCTTTGCCCATTACAAAATCCCCGTGCGCATCATCTACTATTGTGATTGCGTCTGATTTATTTGAGATTTCGGAGATTTGTTTTAGTGGTGATAAATCCCCGTCCATGCTGAAGATGCCTTCGGTGATTATGAATTTGTTTTTTCCAGGCTGTTTTATTTTTTTGCTCAAATCTTGCATGTCGTTGTGTCTGTAAACTGAAACTTTGGCATCTGTTAGTTTGCATGATTCAATTATGCTTGCATGGTTTAACTCATCACTGAGAACCAAATCTCCTTTTTTAACAACAGCTGAAATTGCCCCAAGATTTGCCATATATCCTGTGGGGTAAATCAAACTGCCCTGATGAGATTTGTGTCTTGCCAGCGTCTCTTCTAATTTTTTATAAGATTCATCATTTCCGGAGACTAGGCGTGAACTTGATTGTAACTGTTTGGTCTGAATTTTGGTAGCTGGAATGCCCAAATAATCATTTGAACACAGATTGACAAGTTTTTTGTTATTGATTGTAATCATTGAGCCTTTTGCCGTCCCATATCGCAGTTTTCTATAAAGGTTGTTTTGCTTTAGATCTGCTAATTCCGAATCCACGAAATTCAGTTTATGTCTTGAGGCCAATTCTCTCTATTATCTCACGATCTTTACTGGCTTCATTTCCGCCCATGGTAAGATATCCTTCTGTAATTATGCCGTTTGCCCCGCTTTGTAGCAGTTCCTCTCCCGAATCAGACAACTTTGATTCCCGTCCTCCTGAAATTTTGATCACCGCCTCTGGCAATATGAATCTGATAACAGAAAACATTCTGAGAATTTCTGAGTTTGGAATCTCTGTTTGTAATTCCAACGGGGTTCCGGGCATCGGAACAAGGATGTTTATTGTGACTTCCTCTGGAAATAGTCTTCCTAGTTCGAGTACAAGTTCCAATCTTTGCTCCCTTGTCTCCCCCAGCCCTATGATTCCGCCGGTGCACAGCTCAAGCCCTGCATCCCTGGCAATTGCCAAAGTTTTTAGCCGGTCTTCATATGTGTGGGTGGTACATATCTCTGGGAACTTTGATCTTGCAGTTTCTAAATTGTGATTGTATCTTTTTACTTTGAGCTCTTTTAATTTTCTAGCCTGTCCTGATGTGAGAAAACCCAGACTGCATTCTATGCTGATTCCGACCTTATCGTTGACTTTGGAAATAATGCTGCAGACTTTTTCAAAGTCTTTGGATGATGGTTCTCTCCATGCAGCTACAAGGCAGTATGATTCTGCACCGTCATTTTTTGCTTTTTGCGCTTTAATGACAACATCTTCAGGCGATGGTAACTGGTACGTCTCTATCCCCGTATCAAAAAATGCAGACTGTCCACAAAATGTGCAGTCCTCACTGCATGCATTCTTTTTGATATTGTTTAGTTGCTCAACATCCACTTTTTTCCCGTTAAAGTCATGCGTTATCTCATTTGCGCATCTTGCTAAATCATTTAGATGTTCTTCTGGAACATTAAACAATCCCTTGATCTCCTCAGATGAGATGCCTATTCCTGAAAATACTTTTTCTTGGCACCCTTTAATGAATTCCAGAGTATTCATCATTTTGTTTGAAAATATTCCATTTATAACAATAATGGAAAGGTTAACCTCCTCATACATGAGGGTTAACAGTCAGATGACCTTGGGCGTGGCATCTTCAATTGTAGTGATTGTCCTGTTAATGAGTAACTCCAACTCCTTTTCAGATATTGCCAAGGGTGGCACAATCATGACTATGTTTCCCAGCGTTCTAAGGTAAATTCCGTTCTTTTTCCCCTCCTCAAAAAATATCTTGTTTATTGATTTTTTGGGTGAAATTGGAATCTTTCTATGTTTGTCCTGAACCAGCTCAATTCCCATGAGCATTCCTTTGTGCCTTATGTCCCCGACGATCTCCAACTTTGATATTTTGTCATAGAATTTTTCAAAAACTTTGGATGTCTTTTGGATTCTTTTGATCAGGTTGTTCTTCTCATACATCTTGAGATTCTCATATGCAACAGATGCCGCAATCGGATTTCCTGTATACGTATGCCCGTGAAAGAGATGCCTCCACTCATTGAATTCCCCCAAGAACGAATCGTAGATTTTTTTATTTGCAAGTGTTGCTGCCATGGTTATGTATCCGCCTGTTAGCATTTTTCCGTACGCTACAATGTCTGGCTTGCTTTGCTGTTCCTCATACTGCAGCATTGGACCCAGTCTTCCAAAACCTGTGGCTATCTCATCTAGTACCAACAAAACATTGTATTTTTTACACAGATGACTTATCTTTTTCTGAAATCCTTTCGGATAAACTATTACGCCTCCTGCTACCTGTGCCCCGCTCTCCATTACAAAAGCCGCAATGTCATCCTTTTTTGCAAATCGCCTCTCAATTTTATCCAAGCAATGCTTTTGATAACCTGCAAAGGTGTATCCTTTTGGTATTCTGTATCTGTTTGGTACTGGAAACTGGATTGTTGAAAACAACTGTTCTCTGAACTTGCCAAAAAATTCTGGAACATATCCGACAGACATTGCCCCAAACGTGTCCCCGTGATAGCCGTTTTCCAGAGTTGCGATCTTTGTTTTCTTTGTGTTTCTGATATTTTTCCAATACTGCAGTGCAAGCTTTAATGCAATTTCCATGGCAGAAGAACCATTATCCGAATAAAACACCCTGTGCATCCCTGGAGATATTTTTACTAGGGTCTTGGCCAATTTTTCAGCCGGCTCATTTGTTAAATTGAACATGGATGAATGTTGCAATCTCTTGCTCTGACTAGTCATGGCTCTGATTAGCTGTGGATTTGAGTGACCCCACACATTACACCACATTGAGGCTACGGCATCAATCATTTTGTTGCCCTTTGAATCAACAAGCCATACCCCCCTTGCGTTGGCAATCTGTGTAAATTCTCCCCACTCTTTCATCTGGGTGTTTGGGTGCCACACAAAACTATGGTTTTTCAAGTAGTGTTAGTAGTACTATTGTTCATAAAAATCGAGCGACAAGATTAATCAATGATAAATTAGGATGTTTTTCATTGAACTCCTTGTTTGTAACAGGTACAGATACCGACGTTGGCAAGACATACGTCACTGCAGGCCTTGCAGTCACTTTTCGCAAAATGGGCCTAGATGTGGGGGTTATGAAGCCTTTTGCGGCAGGCACATCTCAGAAAAAAGGATTCAAGTCCAAAGATGTGGAAATCCTTTCAAATGCGGCGCAGGTAAGTGACCCTGAAGAGCTGCTAAACCCGCAATTCTTCCCAATTCCTGCCTCACCGTATACGGCATGGAAGACTTTGAAAATAAAACCAAGAGTTTCAACCATCCTCTCAAGTTTTAAAAAACTGTCAAAGCTTCATGAAATGATCCTAGTGGAAGGCATGGGGGGGATAATGACTCCCATAATGAATGACTATTACATCACTCATTTGATCAAGGACATGAAAATTCCGGCAGTAATTGTGACAAGAACTAAAGTTGGAACAGTCAATCATACCATGATGACAGTTAAGATGTGTGAAAAATACAAAATTCCAATCAGGGGGATTATCATTAATGATTTTGACTCTGATGGGTACAAAACAAAAGAGTTGGCCCGTGATTTGAAAAATATCTTGAGAGTTCCTATTTTGGGATCAATTCCGTTTATCGAAGATTTCAGTGACTCGTCACTGTACAAAATTTTCAGGAAGAATCTGGATTTTAAATTGCTGTCAAAATGAGGATCATACTCGCAAAATTTTAAATTTGCTTGATCCTCCAACATTGCTGAATTTTGCAATCTCAAATATTATTTTGGAAAATGAATTGTCTTCCTTACTTAGCACAAAGGATCTCTTTCCAGTTTCGACTTTCTCTGATAAAACCAACCAAATGTTCTCTTTTTGGGGCTGGATTTTCTCCAACTGCATGATCTCTTCATTTATTTTTTTAGTATCAGATGACTTTGCTATGCAAATCAACAACGTCTTTTTTGGATCTTTTTCCAGCGTTTTTGTGTCAGGAATAACAATGTCCAGCTCATTTCCATTATACACTACTTTTCTCTGACTGGTGATTAGTGCATTTGTAAGCAAATAATGCAGTAGCACAGTGGCCAATATCTCTACCACTTTTTCTTTCTCTCCCATTGACAGAATTTTCTCATAGCAATTTTCTGTTACATCTATAATAATCTGATCAAATTTCTTATCTGCAATCAGTTTGGGAATCACTTTTGAATTTTTTATGTATTCAAACAAATGTTCCTTTATTGGATTTGATTCTTCCATATCTTTAGCAATTCTCATCATGGTTGACTTTTAGGTTACTCGTTGAAAATATAGCGCCTTTCGCCTCTGGATTCTTTTTGAGTATCTACGTGAACCAGTACGAACTCTTTCTTTGTATGGACCATGGATTCTTCTGGTGTCAGTTTGTTCTCATGCAGTTCTTCATACTCTCTCCATGTCAGCCTTCTGCGTGGACCGATTTCAGATTCCAAATTCATATCCTTTACCATCTCTTTGTAAGTTGGTTGTATGACGCCGCTAAAGACCATTGCACTGCTTCCGCTCCCGTAAGAGCCAAATCCGATTCGTTTTCCGTCCAAATCGATGCCTTTCTGATACTCAAATTCCAAACTGCTTCTGAACCCCAAATACAATGATGCGGTATACAGATTGCCAATCATGCTTGATGCAATCAGCGAACTGGAGAGTTTTGACTCGTAAATTTCCTGATAAGCTTGAGTTTTTGTAAATAGTTTGGTAAATTCGTGGTCCTTTGTCATGAACTCTTCATCGCCTAACACCGACTCGATTGTTCCGCGAGGATCCTTTGGTATTGGTTCCTCAACTCCTATCTCCTGCAGGATCTTCTTCCATCTTGGAAGCTGTCTCCATTCGTGCCTGACCAAATATGCCAAAGCCTTCTTGCCCATGTTACTGTATGGCAGGTGCATGTGGATGTAATCCATGTGATCTAAAATTGTCTCATCTGGCTCTATTTTGATCAAACCTGATGAGATTACCTTCTTCTTGTATGCCTCAAGTGCTTTTCTGACCTGAATCATGTATAGTAAATTCGAATACTGCCCATGAACAATAGGCGTCTCTTTCCCAAAAGGTCTGTAAAAGTCATATTCGTCTTTAATTGATGTGGATGTAACTTTGGGATCAAATGCCAACAGTCTTGGCTTGTCATTGAGAAGCATGACTACAGCTCCTGCGCCTTGTGTCATCTCACCGCTGGAACCCATATCATACTTTGCGATATCTGATACCACTACCAGTGCGTGTTTTCCTTCGGCTTCCCCTGCTCTGATCCAGTTTGTATTATCATATAATGCATATGAGCCGCTTACACATGCAAACTTTGTTTCAACCCCCCCGCAATGCTCAAAAGCCCCTTGGCCGTACACCTGCTCTAGCATTCCAATAACGTACGAGTTCATTGCTTTTGATTCATCAAACGCGGATTCTGTCGAAACGTATAACCTTCCGATATCATCTGGCGATAGTTTGTTTTTTTGCATTATTCGCAAACATGCATTTGCTGCAAGACATGCTGGGTCTTGATTGGCATCAACAATTGCCATTTGAGATACTCCTAGACCTTTTTGCAACTTGACTGGGTCTAGTCCTCTGTTGTCTGCAAAATCAGCTGCATCGATATACAACCTTGGAATGTAAATTGCAATATCGTCTACTCCTGCTGCCATAAGCTTGCCTCCGAGTTTATACATTTAAGGATATTGGGTAAATTCTAAGTAGCTAAAGTGGGAATTTTGCCAATTTTAATAATTCATGAGTGAATTGATCGCAATCTGCTATTCTTCTAATGCGCTTTGAAATGCCTGCTCAAATGTCTCAAATGACTGTGCTCCAGATAGCAGAGTTGTTCTTCCATCAGGGCCGATCACAAAAAATGCAGGAGTTCCAGTCAATTCCAAACTTCTTGCATCCTCGTTACTGGCAAGTATTGTTTGTGAGTGTGTCTGATTTAGCATACACTCAGACCATGCATCCATATCCAACCCTATCTCTTGAGCAAATCCTGCTAGGTTCTCTGATGATGCCCATCCGTTATTCTCCCCTGTCCAGTTTGAATACAAAATATCGTGATATTCCCAAAACAGTCCTTGTTCATTGGCACAGTGGGCCCCATGGGATGCGTTTATGGAATCCGGACCAATGATGTTGTAATCTTTGAAGATCATCTTGACCTTTCCTGTTTGGACATAGTCATTTATGATGTCCTCTTCAGTTGAATGAAAGAAGACATTACAAAAATGACATTGATAGTCCCCAAATTCGACCAAAGTTATAGGCGCATCAGGACTTCCAAGTATGGGAGACCCGTTAGCTAAAAACGTATCGATGCTGATCTCTGATGGGTCTGCCTGCATGCTGGGCGTGGGCTGAATCTCAAGCTCTGTCTGATTTGAGATGCTCTCAAATCCTAAAAACGCAATGATTAGGACTATTGAGGATATTGCAGCTCCAATCGCAAGGGACGGCGCATGTATCATCAACATGAGATTCTTTCTGGTTACATTTAGTCGTTTATCCTGAGATGGCCCCATGATTTTACCCGTGTGCCTTTCATTCTGGGTTAAATCTGATTTCAAATGACAGGCTCTAAAGTAGTTTTGATGATTCAGGCCAGTCCTACTGCCGCCTTTTGACTGTGATGCATTCTCCATTGATCCTCGGATCCGGTTGTCCCTTTAGTGTCCATGACTGATAATGTCTGATTTAGGATTACAACCAAGCATATTGTGATGTTTTCCTTTCAGTCCACTTTTGATGCAAATTTGCAAGCGTCTTGTTTTTGAATTCCTAGTCCTTGATTTCAAAGTATTCTACAGTGTGTGAGAACTGCCTGTTGTAATCTACCTCGTTCCAGAATTTTTCTTCATCTATGTTTCGTCCCTGATCAATCCAGACGTTTAGAATTTTTTGCATAAACATCTGAGTGCTTTGATCAATTTGAGGCCTTTTGCCTGTCTCTTTCTCAATCCGATCACGCTCTTCCTTGAACTTTTTCAGTAGCCCTTTGAGCTGCTTTCCGTTCATCTGGGCCGCTTTTTCTCTTTTGGCAGATTTTAGATCCTTTTTAAAATTTGATAAAAACCCCATATGATACAACTAGGCTGATACTATGATTAAAGGGTTAGAAACACTATGATGAATGCAACTGAAACTATTGCTATGGAAATTTTCATAAATGGTGACATTGGTTTTGATTAATTTATTGGGATTATAATCGTATCACGGTTCATATTTTTGGCAAATTGCCCGTTTTATCCAAATTGGATTTACAAACTTTGCAATAAAGCCTGATCTCTTTGGAAGGAAATTCTGTTCCACAATTTTTACAAGTGAAAAATTTTTCATCATCCATATTTTCTGCAGTGATCTAGTGAACTTAAGAGTATTGCTAGAACAAATATGTAACGCGCCGATTCTGACTTATCTCCCAGGCCTTTTAAATCCCTGTTTTATCAGGCTGTTTGACGCTGAGGATTTCTGAAATTTTTTCACAACGACTTGGTTTTTTTGCTTTTTGTCATTTGGGTCCTCTTCAATTTTGTAAACCCTGTCTTGTGGTTTTTTTGCCTTTTCTTTATTATTTGACGGGATGATATTTGACGGGGATATCTTTCTTTTATTGGGGTTTTTTGGTTTTTTAGTATTTGGCAAGTTCTTTGCAGTCCATTTGATATTTTTAAAATCTGCAGTAGATGACTTTTCTTTATTATGGTCTCCCAATGACTTTACCATGAATAATTGTGATATGTAGTAGAGATAAGAGTATTGATTTGTCCTTAGATTTGTTTCCTGTTTTGATTTGTTTGATTGATTATTGATTGCATACATGCATGACAAATCAGTGATTTTTCAGTCATCTTACGTACCAGGTCGTGGTTTTGCAACTCTGAATCGTATGTTGCAGCAATGACTATCTTGTTGCTCCATACCTCAAAACCCTCTTTCTTTTTTGAACATGCAAAGCAGTTCATGTATTTTAGAAATTTTATGTCAATTTAAGCATGTTTGCCTTCTAATGATTTTGCAATGCAAGATAATCGAGAATCTAAATAAAAGGGTCAAACACATCTAATTTATGAAGAAGGTCTTTGTAAACGGATACGGTTCAATTGGAAGCAGAATCGCTGCATTTCTAAAAGATGATCCAGAAATCACAGTAGTTGGAATTGGAAAGTATTCCCCAGATGACAAAGTAAGCCAGGCCATATCCAAGGGGCTTGAGGTGTATGTTCCAGAATCAAAATTGAATTCTTTTTCAGATTATAACATTTCAGGCTCGATAGAATCTGCATTAGACGAATCAGATCTTGTCATTGATGCCTCTCCGGGAGGCCATGGTTACAAAAATAAAAAGAGCCTTTACGAACCAAAAAACATTCCCGCAATTTATCAGGGTGGGGAATCAACAATTGGTTCAGAGACAGTCTCTGATCTGCTGTTTAATTCCAGAGTAAACTATGAGCAGGCTTTGGGAAAGAGCCATGTGATGCAAGGTAGTTGCAATGTGACTGGAATGGGCAGAATTTTAGAACCACTGCGCGACAGGTTTGGCCGGCAGCTGGCCCGATTTGATGTTACACTTGTTAGGCGATGGGCAGACATTGAGCAAACCGAAAAAAAACTCTCAGACACCATAGAGATGACTGAAAACCCCCACCATGGTGATGATGTCAAGCTCTACTTTGGCAAAGACGCTCCGCTGTATGTGCGTGCAATCAAAGTTCCTACAAGACAGATGCATCTGCACATAATGGATGTCAGATTCAACGGTACGGCCCCAAAGCCATCTGAAATTCATGACGTGTTTACAAATGAATTTGGAGTTGCAACATTATGGACTGCAAAGGGAACAAAAGATGTTAGAGATTATGCTCAAAATATGGGATTTAATTTTACAGATACCAACATGATCCACATTCATGCAAATATGACGGCCTCCATTGGAGACACCGTACAAATGATGTATTCTGATGATCAGACAGGGATTGTGATTCCTGAAAATCATGTGCTTATGCAGGCAATGCTGTTTGAAAAACCCTACAAAGACGCATTTGCCCACACTGAATCAGTATTCCACATGTCAGAGAAGAAACTAAAGTTGCAAGAACATTTTGCCAGGAACTAGCCGTGTATTTTCTCAATTCTGATTTTTTTCGGTATGTTTTTTGAAACTTTTTCTACAATAATTCTCAGTTCGTCCACTTCTACCTTGTCCCCCTCTTGCGGTATATCTTGCAGCCTTTCGTGAAGCAATCCGTTAAGTGATGCATAGTCATCCCCCTCAGGAACCTTGGTTTTAAAAATTTCATTAATTTTATCTATCTCGATATCCCCATTTGTGATGATCGTATCCTGATCAATTCTTCTGTATCCTGCCTGCCTTGTCAGATCCGTCTCATCCTCAATCTCTCCGACTATTTCCTCCAAAAGATCCTCTAGCGTGACTAGTCCCTCCACCCCTCCATGCTCATCAACAACGATTGCCATGTGCGTCTTTCTTCCCTTCATCTCTTTTAGCAAGGCACTGACCATCTTCTCTTGGGAAACAAAGACCGGCTCCCTTGCTATTTTTTCCAAACTGGTCATCTTGTTGTCTATCTCTAACTCTTTGAGAACATCCCTTACATGGATGAATCCTACAATGTCATCACTTGTATTTCCGTAAATCGGGATTCTTGAATGCCCACTTTTGTTAATTTGAGGCAATGCTTCAAAGAGCAACATTTTGGAATTTAATGAAAACATCTTAGTTCTCGGAGTCATTACTGAGCGAATTACAGTATCATCGAATTTCAGGGCGCCATGCACTAGTTCCATCTCATCTTTTTCCAATGCCTTTTCCTCGAGTCCCTGATCAATGACCCCTTTGATCTCTTCTTCGGTGATAGGCGGCGGTGTGGAACTGCTTCCGGTCATCTTTACAACCCCCCTAGTGATGATCTCAAAGAATTTCACCACGGGATAAAACACATAGCTGAATGCTAGCAGTACGGGGGCATATCTTAGTGCAATTTTAGTTGAATTTGCATTGCAGTATGTTTTGGGAGTAATTTCGCCAAACACTAGAATCAAAAATGTCATAACTCCGACTGCAATCCCTAAACCGTCATTGCCAAATAACCTGATTGCCACGCTTGTTGCAAGAGCCGAACCTCCAACATTTACCAAGTTGTTGCCAAGGTTTACACTTGACATCATCCAGCTTGGATTCATCTTTAATCTATGAAGTGCCTTTGAGCCTTTTTTGCCCTCATTGAACAACTGAACAACTTTGGATTTTCTAACTCCAACAAGTGCCACCTCCAGACCGCTGAAAAATCCAGACAGTCCAATAAGGACAGCCAAGACTGCAATCTCAAGCCATAAATCTACCATGATATCCTCCTAGAGAATTTTATAGAATATTTATAATAATTACTCATTTAGTTTTTTCGCACCATCTTTTGGTTATTTCTTTTTGATTAAACATGGATTTAACTCTTAACATGGAATATTGAGCCTGACTGAGGCTAATTCTTTGGTGGAATTGCAAATATGTTCTCCGGATTTTTGTGATAATCTACTGGAATCATCGCATCTTTTTGCCTGCCTGTGAGGATTCCGACAACCACGTCGTCTTTTTTGATTATTTCCTCGCTTACCAATTTTTTAATTCCAACCACTGATGCGCCTGATGCCATCTCACAATCAAATCCGTTGAGGCCCACCACTGACATTCCATCAAGCATCTCAGAATCCGTCACAGTTGTTGCAACACCATCTGTAAACTCCAACGCCCGTAGACCTTTCAGAATATTTGCTGGTCTGCCAATCTGGATTGCCGTGGCCTTGGTTTTGGGTAATAGTCCTTCCTTGTCTAAATAATCATAGTATCTGGATATCAATTCCGTATTTGGACTTCCCTTATTCCACCGCAACTCTTCATTTTCAAATTTACCGTTATACAAATCCGACAATGTACTTGCACCTTTTGAATTTATCACTGCAATTCTTGGAATTTTTTTAATCCATCCCCAAGCATACAGTTCCATTAATGCCTTACCGCAGCTTGAGATATTTCCCAATGCTCCACCCGGATACACTATCCAATCAGGCACTTCCCAATTCAAATATTCCAAAGCTCTAAACGGAATTGTTTTTTGCCCTTCAATTCTAAATGGATTGATAGAATTTACCGTGTATCCGTCATGATTTTGTGCATCATCTAGTGATTGTTTTAACGCATCATCAAAATTCCCATCCACCTCTATGATCTGAGCTCCGAATTGATATGCCTGACTAAGTTTTCCAGGCGCTATCTGTCCTTTGGGAATATACACATCACAGTTAATTCCTTCATTTGCCGCAAACATTCCAGCCGAGGCAGAAGTATTTCCAGTGGATGCGCACACGATTTTTTTTGCACCCGTCATTTTTGCATGCGTAACTGCCGTTGCCATGCCGTTATCTTTGAAGGATCCACTCGGATTGTATCCTTCAGGCTGCAACCACAAGTCGTCATTTGAAACTCCGATAAAATCTGCAGCTTTTGACATATGGTATGGCTTTGACTGCCTTCCCTCTGCACCATCTAGGGATACTAGGTATTTTGAGCATTCCTTGATATCTTCTGTGTCAATTTGACAAAAGTTTAGCAACTCTCTGAATCTCCAAACTCCGCTCTCATTGAAGATACTTCCTTCCGAATTTCTTCTCTTGTAAAAAATTTCTTTTAGTTCTGGAGATGGGTTGTTTTTGTATTTTACATCCAAAAGATGTCCTTTTTCACATTCAACATTTGTATTCTCAATGGAGTATTCTAATCCACAACTAGGATCAATACATTTGAGATAGGCATCACCCTGCATCGTAATTACAGATAATCGGTGATAATTTAAAGGAAATCCTGTAAAAATTATAGTGGTTTAGCTATATTTGCTAAACTTTAGATTAGACATGTCTCGCTTGTAATCGTGGTCACATATAACGAACATCTAAAGAAAATTCTATCCCAAACTCTGGATTCATACCAAACTCTTAGAGAAATTCAAGACAAGCCGGGGGATCTTGATAGGATCAAAAAAGAGATGTTAAAGATCAACGGGTTCCTAAAGGTGACTACCAACAATATCGATGAGTACAAAATCACCCACTCTGATTTCAAAAAGTTAAAATCCAAATTCATTCATTACTTGGAAAACTATTTTTTTGAAAAAGAGATTGAAACGATGGCCCCTCTGTATTCAAATGATGTCAGTAGAATAAAAAATATGAGATTAAAAATCATTGAAGCACTAGAGGATAAAAAGATGATTGAAAGCATAGGGGAGTTGATGGATAAGATATGACCGGTGACAAAAGATGCATTTTATGCGGGTGCCGAGATCATAAAATTTTTGGATGCAATCGACATGTTGCAAAAAAATGCAGTTGTTATGATAATGATGATTAATTTTTATGAGATTAATTTCGTTTAGGGCCTGATCTTTCATGGAAGTTTAAACAGCACTTGCACTCTTTTTGGCGACATTCTGCCTCACTATGGTGACCGCAGATGCCACATTCACAGCTATTTGACATGATATTGTTTGTCGGATTCAGAATATAATTTATCCACCAATTTTTTATGAGTTTAAGGTCAAAACAGGATTATTTTTTGGATTTGGGCTTTTTTGGAGGCCTTTCTTCCAACTCTTTTTTGATTTCATCTGCCTTACGGTCCACTGCTTTGATAATCTCTTGGATGATTCCATCTAGATCACTGTCTTGAGCTTTAGGTTCTATGGTACTTGCAATCTCTGTAATGGTGTTTGAAATCTCAGAACTAATGTCCTCAAAGCTTTCTGGATCCTCGTATGCTGCATTGTAAAGGTTTTTTAGATTATTCACATAGCTGATTATTTGCTCAGTTAACATGATTTTGTAATCAGTGCCATTAACTGGAAATTCTTTTGAACTCATATTGTTTTTTCAATATCTTTTGTTTATAACGTTTTCAGCTAAACTGCTTCCATATGGGATCTACTGGCAATCAAAACACTATGTAATCTAATGCGGAGGCATCGCTGATCAGTCTGGTGTGCTTTGAACCTACCACGTAACCATTTTTGATGTCTTCTACAGGAATCCATCTGTTTGTAGAAGAATAGTGTCTCTTTTCAGCCAACTCCCTTTCAATGGCCTCAATATCAAATTCAGCTTCTTCAACCTGCTGGGTTGTAAGATGTTTGACAGTTACCATGATTTTTGTCACTTTAACCCGATCTCCAAATTTCCATTTTAGTACCGGGTTTTCATCTGAGACTTCCAACACCTTGATCTTCATCTGCTTTTTTCCAAATGCATCATGACTGATGAGTGCTCTCTCATCTGTAAACTCTTCAAAACTTGTTCTGGAATTTACTTCTGCATCTGAGACAGTTTCAAGTAAAGATTCAATCTTTTCAGACGGTTCAGTATTGGTGTTCTCTTCAGACATGCCATTACTTGGCATCTTGTACTTAAAAATGATTTGTGGTTGGTCAGTTCTCTACAAATTCACCCAAAAAACGGTGAAAAGATTGGAGATTAGATGAGCATGTCAAGTTGCAAAGGCTTTTGAACAGCATCTTTAGAAACGGCAAATGACACCTCAGGCATACACACAATACAGGATCAAAAAACTATTTTGATGCAATACGAGCAGATGTGCACAGAAAAGGAGACGAGATGTTTTAAACAACTATGCGAAACGAATCAAAAAGCCATCTAATCATTTTGACATAGAATACAGGATGATTCTACCAGAGTTAGAAAAAACAAATGGCATTAGGTTGCTGCATTCTTAACCTATGACGTGTAAATGGTGGTCAATCTGTATATTCTGAGATATTTTGGCATTTTAGATTGTAAAATTCATTCGCATCTTATTTGGGATTTTGATGTAAATAAAAAGTTAATTTGTGGATAGTTCCGATTCGGGTAAATAATCATAGTATTGTAATGTGTCAATTGCTGCTTTGATATCTTTTTCAGTAAAACCGGCATCTGGTTTTAATTCTCCAAGTTTATCATGAATATATTCTAAAGTGTATTTATCAAGCATATTCAACTGTTTTTTTGCCCAATAATGAACCGAAGCCAGCAATTCTAACTCTCTTGGTTTTTTTCCATTTGCAAATTTTATAATTTGATTTAATTCTTGATCTATTTCTTTGGAAAACTTGACATCATCAAAATATGAAATATGGTTTTCATTAATAGTCATATTTTGAATAAATATCTCTTCCTTTCTCGTAGGGATTTCTTTGATGGTGATATTCTTATCATAAACAAAATCTTGTACTATCTGTTGTATTTCCTCACTATGTGGACCAAAACCTTGCCATTTGAAAGAAAACAGATCAAATTTCTCATTAAAAAAATACATGCATTTCTGCAGAGCTTTTTTGCCCATTATTCCAGGGATTTCTGCATTTTCATTTTCTGTAGCTTTTTTAACCAATAGTAAAATTTGATCATTTTTTGTTGCTTCAACCATGAATCATCTTCCCCTTATTGACATTAACCAGAGCCCATACGAGGATTGGTTCTCTGTCTTGTCTTAAATGGCATTCTACATTCTTTGAGAAAAAGATCTTGTCTTGTGCCATTTCGCTTTGCATACATCTTGCCTTCATATGTGCATACACAGTCAGTGATCTCAAGGGTATCATCCCAAATCTTAAAGTATTCTCGCAGTTCCCTGCTTTCGTATTTTCCAATATCTAGTCGTTTTTTTGATAAAAATTTGAATGCAAGTAAAACCTTTCTTTTTTTGTAAATATCAAATGTTTTGACCCATTCCAGACATCGCTCAATTTGATCAGCCGGCACAGGCAATGACGTACTGGTTCCCGATTTTGCCTCAATTGTGAATATCGTGCTATTACTTGTGTTTACAGCCAGAACGTCAGGCAGTGCGATACTTGGGGAGCCTAGTCTAAACGCCTTCCAATTATTTGTGCCATTGAACCTCTTTACGATGGTATCTTCCCAATGGTAACCCCTCTGCCTGCGGATTCTTGCGGCTCTTTGATTATTTGTGATGAGTGTTTCATCTGTTTTTTGCTTTGTAACTGTCACTGCTGAATATTTTGATCTCAATACCATGCCATTTCTCTATTATGTATAGTAAAGTTGGTAATTATACAATAACTCGACAAACATTATACAAACACCATAACCATCTTGACCCTTTAAAATTCTAAAAAACATCATCTGCACACATGTGGGAATCTGATGCCAGTAGTGGATTCTTTAGAGCAGAGAAATTCCCGTCTGCATGCGCTAAAACATCCGAATTTTGGATTGGCAATCCCTCTAAAGACGAAATTAAAAACATGGAAAAATTAAGAACCCTTAACTGGGTAAATAAAAGACAGAACTGCAGATCCCTTTTTTGACAACCAAAGATGGACAAAAAATACAATGAGTTTATCAAACCCGCCCATTGTAAAAAATTATGCTAGACGAACTCACAAAGAATCTGGTTCGCATCAAGCAGAGTTTTGCCAAAAATTACTCTGGAAATGCACACATTCAAGAGGTAATCCCGTCATCAGTCTCAGAAGAGTTTGCACTGCCTTCCCAGCATCTGCGCCTGCTTCACGATTTTGCCATCAAGAATCCAATCTATCTTAACCACTATTCAGAAGACATTGAAGGAATCCCATGTACTGTCTATGAAGGAGACATCAACGAATATTGGCTTAACAGTATCAAGCACGGTTCAAGTTGTCAGCCATTTTACCCAACATGGATAATGTCAGCATATGTTATGACCAGTATCGCCAAAGAATTAGGGCATACAGAACTAGTGGATATTGGATCAGGGGATGGAAGGATATCCTTCTGTGGCAGCATTTTAGGACAGACATCCCACAGCATTGAAATTGACGACGTGTTAGTGGGGCTGCAAGATGCAATCTGCAAATCCACAAAGCAAGACTTTCATCCAGAGTGCCAAGATGCCTTAGAGTTTGATTATTCCCAACTGCAATTAGACAAGCCAGTTTTTTTCATAGGAGGCCTTCCTCAGATGGGGGGAGACGTCTTGGCAACAGGCATCATAGAAAAAATCGATTCGATTCCGGATCTAAAAAAGAACACATGTATCGTCTTTGCAGGCACCCATACGAAACGGCAACTGTCGGGGAATTTAGATGATGGCGGGTGGAGCTCCCTGATTGAAAAACACAATCTAAAAGTAGTCGATACCGTATCTCTGCCTACCGTTTGGACATTTGATCAAAGAGTAGAGACCCCATACATCTATACCAAATTCAACTGACGCCAAAAAAATAGCCTTCTTGAGAAATTCCGCACTCTGATATTCTTACCGTTTGTCCTATCTTGGGAGTCTTTGAAATGGTTGCAATTATTCGAAATGCCTTTTCGATTTCGACTATGCAGAAATACTGTCCGTTCTTGCTTGAAAATTCAATGATTTTGCCCTCAAAATCACCCTCATGTAGGGATACGCTGCCAAAACAATGACTGCAGGATTCTGCAACCGGCCACACAATCTTTTTACATTCTGTACACCGAAGAATGCAGAAAATCCCCTGGTTTAACTTGTCTTCAAAACTCATCTCTCTAAAACCAACACCGTAGATGACGTAGCAGCTGCAGACATGTTGTGAACCAATCCCACTTTGGCGCCATCCACCTGTCTCCGGCTGGCATCTGATTGAAGCTGCTGCACAACTTCTATGGTTTGAGCAATCCCTGTCGCACCTAGAGGATGTCCACACCCAATTAACCCGCCCCTTGGGTTTATTTTGAAATTATCTGTCTGATGCAGCTCCTTGACCATCGTCATGCCCTGCCCCTCATTTGAAAACCCAATTGACTCTAATGCCATTGGCTCACAGACAGAAAATGCATCATGCAGTTCTGCAACGTCTATCTCGCCTATATTTTTTTTGGACATTTTCAGTGCTGCTTTGCCAGCCTCCCTGGTGGATTCCAGGGATGCAAATGACATGTTTTTTGTGAATCCTGCAGATGTCGTCTTTTGCCCTATTCCCGTTATCCAAACGGGGCTCTCTGAAAGCATCTTCACCCTTTCCTCAGACCCCAAAATGATTGATGCGCTTCCGGTGCACGGTCTTGAGCAATCCAACAGTCTTAGATCATCTGTGAGTCTTTTTGAATTCATCACATCCTCGACTGTGAATGTCTTATCTGATAACGCATTGGGATTCTCTGCTGCCTGCTTGTGATTTTTTACCGATACTGTTGCCAGATCTTCATCAGATATGCCATATTCCCGTTTGTATGATTTTGAAAATATGGAGGACCAGAAGATTGGATGCTTGAACTCTCCGCGAGAACTATCCCACTCTAGCACATTTCCTGGACTGTCATATCTTTCAGCCCCTGTCACTAGTACCAAATCTGCAAGGCCTGATGCAATGTACGAGTATGCCGAAACGATAGAATTTGTGCCTGAATTGCATAGATTTTCAATGGAGTGGGCTATATTCGGCCGAATGCCTGCCATCTCAGACAAGATCGGGGAGAGATACTTTGAATTATTATTTGTGGACACTAGAACCGCATCCACGTCCTCTCTTTGTATGTGGGAATTGTTCTTAAAAGTCTCCCTTGCAGAGTCTAGCAAAATGGACTCTATTTTTTTATCCTCCTTTGTAAAAGGAGTTATCCCGTATCCTGCAATTCCGACCTTGTTCATATCATTCATCCAGAAATGCTTTTTTGAATATCTCAAACGAACTCATCGTGGAGCCAACAGGGTTAAACTGCAAGATGGGCTGATCAATTCCGACACTAGCAAAATTCTTTAACTGCTTTTTACATTCTTCTGCAGTGCCAGAAATTGCCAGAGATTGCAGCATCGTATCTGTTACCAGATCATGGTTTGATTTAAATCCTGATTTTTTGAATTCATCATAAATTTCACTCGTCTCTTTTTGATATCCGTTTTCTGACAAAAATTTACGGTAAATGTCCCCAACTGAGATATAAAACGCAATGGTTTTTTTTGCACGTAAAATCGCCTCCTCTGAATTTTCAGAAACACACGTTATTAATTGGCATGCTACGTCTATTTTTTTCCTTGATTGCATTTCAGATATCGTTTGTTTCATTTCATTTAACGGTCTGAGATAAAATATCACGCCATCTCCAATATTCCATGCAAGATCAACCATTCTTTTGTTTATGGCTGCCAGATAAATCGGGATCTCTCTCCGTTGGGGTTTGGTTAACAGTGTGAAATTGTCCAGTTTGAAGATCTGACCATCATAATTTATCTGCTGGCCTGATAATGCAAGTCGGATTATCTCCACATACTCCCTCATTCTTTGCAACGGTCTTTCAAATTTATTGCCATGAAATGACTCGACTATGGGCAAGCTACTTGTACCAAGCCCTAAGACTAGCCTGCCATTGGATAGTGTATCCACAGTGGATGCCCCCATCGCAATTGCAGTTGGACTTCGGGAATAGATGTTGATTATTGATGAGCCAATCTTCTGATTTTTGGTCTTAGAGGATATCGCCCCCATCATTGAAAAATTCTCCATGCCCCATGTTTCAGGTATCCATATCGTGTCCGTATCAGTCCTGGAGATTATTTCTGAGCATTTTATGATCTCCTCTATTGACAATAATGACCCCAAACTACAGGAAACACGCATGAGAATGGTATGGCTTTTGGATATTCTAGTGTATCTGTTTTAGCAATGGGTGAATTTTGGTTGAGGCTGAGTATTATCAGATCAGGACAGAATTAGGATTATTGAACCCGCAGATATTTTCAGAAAAAACGGATGAAAAATCAACATTTTGGCATAATGCAACAAAGTATGCTCTAGCCAGCAAAGATGAGCACTTTGTTGAGGAAATTGCGTACTGCATGGTCACCTTACATAGAACCGGCGCGTAAGATTCTAGACTTTACCGTATTATTTTCTCTACTTCCAAGGAGCACTCCTCCATGTCTTTAAACGAGTCTATGGAGTACCACCTTACATTCTTGAATTTTTCAATAGCGAGTCTTCCTTTTTTGGCATAATCTGGAAAGACTGTCTTTTCAATATCTCCCTTCTCTGGCAAATCCTTGAGGATGCTCTTATCCAAATGGTAAATACCTGCATTCATCCAGACATCGGAAACCTCTTTTTTTTCCTTGAATTTTGTTACTTTGTCATTTACGGATTCCAGTATTCCAAACTTTGTTCTCAACTCTATTGATGCAATGCAGTTTGGTTTTTTGGATAGTTTTTCTAGATTTATGTCAGTTATGATGTCCCCATTTATTACAAAAAATGTCCCATCTTTGATCATTTTGCCTGCTTGCTTAATTGCACCCCCGGTACCCAGGGGGGTCTTTTCAATGGAGAATTTTATTTTGATTCCAATCTTCTTATTTTTTAGATGATCCTCGATCATCTCTTGCTTGTACCCCGTGCAGATTATTGCTTCGGATATGCCGTGTTTTTTAAGATATCGTAATTGCCACTCGATGATTGGAATGTTCTTGATTGGTACTAGTGGCTTTGGGACATAGTCTGTAACTGGTCTCAGTCTCTTCCCCCTGCCACCAGCTAAAATTATCGCCTTCATCTATTGAACGTTGGATTTTTCAGGCTTTATGTTTTCAGATTTCACAATATCCTCCATTTTTTTTGCAAATTCATTGTAGATTTGTTCTAGTTCTTTTAGCGGCATCTCAATGCCCAATAACTTTAGGGTCTTATTCCAAGACTCGATGTATTTCTCATCATCAAGCCCCTTTCCAAGGGTTTCAGCAATGGAGTGCACACCCTCAGTCTTTCCTAAAGCGTAAATTGCAATGTCCCTGTCAGTCAACAAGATCCTTCACTTTCTGTCAGATAGTAATGTAGTTCAGTGTAGCATTCTACACAATAATCCTCAAATTTGGTATGATCACAATCATACACCTTTTTGACATCATTTTCACATTTTGAACAAGTAGGCATTGCAATTGCCTAGGATTTCTTTATTTTGAATATGCCCAATCCAATCTGAATTAGGCCTGCACTGATTAATGGAATTGTCTCAGAGAGGACATCCCTGCCAGACTCTTCTGCCTCTACCGGATCCGCATTGCCAATTACCACTGCACCGCCGACTATAATCAGAATACCTGCCACTATTATCATAACTCCAAGTCCTTTTGATGATTCCTTTCTTGAAATGATATATGCGATGATTGGCAATATCAAGGCTGGAAGTCCCAATCCCATGCCTCTAACTTTATGATCAAATGGTATGAATCCCTCTCCGCTATCAGAACTATACCCTACAACTACATCTATCCCGTATACTACCAGTAGTGCGATCGCTATTCCAGTTATGATTAAGGCGGGGGTCAAGGCCATGACGTGGTTTAATTCTTGTAATTAATAAATCAATCAGATGTCTTGATGATGGCTTTCGGTTTTACTTTGTGCAATTTATCCAATAGTTCATCAACTGATTCACCCTCAATTCCAACGATGTTGAGATGCCCCAACTTTCGCAGCGGTTTTGATATTTTTTTGCCATACATTTTCAAAGATATCCCCGGACCTGCAATCTCCAATGGCTCGTATCCTCCTGTAAATCCCTCACTTCCTAAAATATTATACATTACAGCATTGTAAATTAGATTAGTGCTGCCCAACTCCAATCCCAAAATTGCTCTTAAATGTTGTTCAAACTGTGACGTTTCACTGGACTGCAATGTGTGATGACCTGAATTGTGCACCCGTGGGGCGATTTCATTAACTACAACACCTTGATCTTTGGTAACAAACATCTCTATCCCAAAAATGCCCGCACCCCTCAGTACGGTCATTGTTTTTTCTGCTATGTGCTGAGCCTGTTTGGCGATTTGATCAGAGACCCTGGCAGGGGCAATCGTTTCCCGCAAAATGTTTTTCAGATGTATGTTCTCAACTAGGGGATATGTCTTGATCTGGCCTTGGGTGTTTCTAGATGCAATTACTGATACCTCCATGTTAAAGGGGACAAATTTTTCTAAAAGCAGGGGCTGTCCCTTAAAATAATCAAAGGCCTTTTGAATTTCATCTTTTGAGTCGATTTTAAAATTGCCTCGTCCATCATATGCGTCTCTACGTGCCTTAAGCATGGCAGGAAATCCAAATTTCTCCAGTCCTGCCTTGACATCCTCGATATCTTTTACCTCCATAAATTCTGGAACCGGTATGTCGTTCTCACTTAGAAATGATTTTTGTAAAAATTTGTCCTGGATGATCTTCAAAGTCTCAGGCGACGGATTGACTTGGGCCCTGTCTTGAACTGATTTTAAAACATCGCTGTCACCTGATTCAATCTCATAAGTGATGATATCTGATTTGTTTGCCAGATCTATGATGGCGTCCCTATCTTTAAAATCAGCAATTATTTGTATGGCGCCCACTTGTGATGCAGGGCAATTTTCGGTAGGATCTAAGACGATAATTTCAGATATCTCATCAGGCATTTTTTTAGCAGCCTCGACAATCATCATGCCCAGCTGGCCTCCGCCTATGATTCCAAGTGTCTTTGCCATCACAAATCGGATATTTTTGGATTAAAAATATCTAATGTTGCCTCAAACAGTAAACTCTGTGCTGTATAATAGAATTGTTAATTACTCGCTAGTTTTTTGTATTATCATGGCATATTCAAAAAAGCCGCTTGTCGGAATTATAATGGGATCAAGCTCAGATAGCAGAATCATGCAGGGGGCAGCTGAGATTTTAGATGAGTATAATATCAAACATGAGGATCAGATTGTATCTGCACACAGAACTCCTGCAAGGTTGGCAGAATATGCAAAACATGCAGAAGAGATGGGGTTTAAGATCATTATTGCTGGTGCAGGCGGAGCCGCCCATCTGCCGGGAATGATTGCATCCCACACAACTATCCCAGTCATTGGGGTTCCCATACTAGTGTACAATGACAAACATCCAAAAAAATCCGACACTGCAAAATTTTCTGCATTTGGGGGATTGGACTCACTTTTATCCATCACAGAAATGCCATCTGGCTCTCCTGTTGTAGCTGTGGGGGTAAACAAGGCAGGCAATGCAGGAATTTATGCAATGAAAGTGCTTGCAAATGAGTTTCCAGACTTGAAAAAAACCCTAAAAGAACACAAATCAAATCAACACAACTCAGTCATCAAGGAATCAGATCAATTGAAAAAAGAAGGACTCTCAAAATTTGCCAAAAGGAAATTCAAATGACTCAAGTTAACAGTGTGAATTGAATATTTTTCTTTTTTAATGCATCAATGAACAGTTCTGCCTGTTCTTTTCCCTGGGTTTCCAGACTCAAAGTCACTCCTGCAGAGCCTGCATTGATTTTTGAGCTCAGCCTATCATGGACCACTTCAACGATATTTGCGTTGGCCAAGGTTATCTCATCGACAATATCTTTGAAAGCCCCCGGCCTATCTGGCAGTAAGATGGATATTTTTAGCAATCTGCCCATTGCGGCAAGTCCTTTGTCTACTATTTGTCCTAATAGATACATATCCACATTGCCACCTGCCAAAATCACCACAACTTTTTTGCCTGCTGCAGGCTTTTGAGATATCAGGTAGGCCAAACTCGAAGCCCCTGCCGGCTCTACGACAAACTTCATTCGTTCCATTAGCAAGAACATGGCCTTTGTAATTTCTACATCATCAACTAAAACTATGTCGTCTATTAGCTCCTTGATTATCTCAAAGGTCAACTGTCCTGGAACTTTTACAGATATGCCATCGGCAATGGTCCTCTCGCCCCCGCTTGAAGTGATTGAACCCTGTTTGAACGAATCATGCATGGATGGAAATGATCTTGATTGGACCCCAATGACTTTGATCTGCGGATTTTTTTCTTTGATGGCAATCAGCGTTCCAGCGGCTAATCCCCCGCCCCCTATTGGAAGATAGATTTCCTCAACATCAGGCAAATCTTCTAGTATTTCCAGACCTATTACACCTTGAGCCGCGATTATCTGTGGATCATCAAATGCGTGAATCATTGTGGCACCTGTCTCCTGTGCTATCTCTTTAGCTTTGTTTGAAGATTCGTCATAATTGGTGCCTTCCAGTACTACCTTTGCGCCATAGCCCCTAGTAGCTGCCACTTTGGCAGGGGATGCATTTTTTGGCATCACAATAGTGCATGGTATTTTTTCCAAGGATGACGCAAACGCGACACCTTGCGCATGATTACCTGCTGATGCTGCAACCACGCCCTGTTTTTTTTCTTGATCTGATAATGATTTTATTTTATAGTAAGCCCCACGAATTTTAAAAGAACCTGTCTTTTGTCGAAATTCTGTCTTTAGATAAATCTCCGAACCAGTTAATTTACTAAATGTTGAGGAGTGTATTAGCGGCGTCTTCTTTATCTCATCACCTCGTAACGAATTGGCATTTTCTATTTCATCATATGTGGGGTTCATGGGAAATGTTGCTATTGATTTGGGGTATTTGACTTCTTCTACAGAAGTGTTACATCTTTGACCAAATTTTTAAGCGTAAAGCTTCAGGAATGACTAAATAGTTAGAAAATCTCGCTGAAGGTATATCCAGAAGCCGGATCTCCCCTTTGAGATGATATCTCATTTTCCGGTTTCTTGGATCTTATGATGAAATCACGGTTTGAAGCACATCTAGTCTCTTTAGAATATTTTCTTTGACAGTGTCGGAGATTTTTCTAGGATCAAATACCCCCTGGCGACTGCCGTTTTTGATAAATTCCAAATCCAATGTTAACAGACACCCCTCCTCCCCTGCAACCAACCTTGGATCATCAATTAGTACAGGTGATGCCTGGTACGTTTCAATCAAAAGTGAATCAAGTTCAGAAAACAATTTGGTCTTTTTTTCAGACATCTCTTGGAAATCCACCCCTGCATCTTTTTGAATTTCGGCAAATATTTTCTCCCTGAACTCATCATTTTCATAAAACACCTCAAATAATTTCTGGTGATCAAAGTCCTTGTATCCCATCTCCTTTAATTTTTCTAAAACCACCTGATCACTTTTATCTGAAAGTTGCTCTTGCTCGTTTTTTGTCAAGTCAATGATTCTTGCCAATTCTTTTTGACAGTCAATCACTCGCTGATTTGGCTTGTAGTATAGTAATACGTGAAACTGCAGTGACAGGTGCCCTGATATCAAATAGTTGCCTTCTTTAATCTCAAATTTTGTAAAGATTCTTCTCAAATCCTGATTGTTTGTAATGGACACATCTTGGGCAGACCATCCTTCAAGGGAATCGTTGATTTTCTGAAAATAATCCGAAACAAGTTTTGGATCAAATGTTTTTTGCTCCGTAATGGTAGAATCACCCATCATCACTTTGGTGTCGATCATTTTTGTCAGATCGATGATTTTGGGCAGGTATGATTTTTGGATTGATTCGTTTTTTTCATTTAGGATCTGAATAAATTCATTGGGTGTTCTGGAACCTAATCTCACAGAAAATATCAGATAATCGCTCTCCTTAAACCTTCATCCTTAAATCTGAATAGATGGAATGTAAAACATGAACAATTTTAAAATCCCATGTGATCATTGTAATGATGATATTACCGAATACTATCATGATGGATACAAGGGGAAAAGGGGCAAATGTCACAGGTGTGGAGTGGATTTTCCTCTGGAATAAAAGGTGGTTTTGATGACTGAAGAAGAAAATGAGATAAAAAAAGATTCGCCCGAGTCGGATCCAACCAACATGGTAGACATGTTACTGAGCAAGAATCAACAGCGGACTTTGGATTCTGAAACCATGATTTTGGAAACCCAGAAACGCGTTTGGGGAGCTTTGAAAAAAGGCTACGAATATTCTGGGATAATTGACGAGTCTGATAGATTTTTGAGAAAACATGTTTTTTCAAAATTAGACATGGTTGTACTGTATGTGGATTTAGTCGGTTCAACCACGATGACCTTGGAGATGCCTGAAGAGAAGATTGCGATAATCATTAGCTCGTTTTCACAAGAGATGGCATCGGTGATTCGTCAGAATCACGGATATGTGTTGAAATTTGTAGGCGATGCGGTGATTGGTTATTTTATTGCAGAAAAAAATGGGTTACTTTCAGCAGACAATGCTGTTAATTGTGCAAAATCCATGATTTCAATCATACAAAAGGGAATCAATCCGATTCTAAACCAATACGACTATCCTGATTTAATGGTAAAGATCGGCGTCGATATGGGACAAAACATTGTTGTGAGGTATGGTGCAGATGTAGAACACTCACATGTGGATTTGATGGGGCCTGCCATGAATATTGCATCCAAAATTCAAAACATGGCAAAACCCAACCAGATTTTGATTGGCAATGATGTATTTCAAAGAATACACCCTAGCTCACAAAAGGACTTTGTTCAGATAGTTTGGAAAGAGGGCGAGTGGAAATATCGTTCTAGGGCCACAGGTGAAATTTACAATGTTTTTGAGTTCAAAGAACAAACCGACTTGTAATCATGTGGTAAATTTGCAAGGACACTCTACGTGCTCATAGTGATGCTCTGTAAATTTTTTTTGAACTACATAAATTACAATTTTATGTAACTCTCTTTCCAGGATCTCACTTTTACATTTTAGGCAGGATTTTTTAATCTGTTCCATACGTATCTGCGATCAAAATTACGAATCTATAAGGATCTGCGATCAGCTCAAGTTGAGCTAAAACGCCTGAAGATTGAGTTAATGGTATATCAAATGCGTAAAGCAAGCCACAAATATGGCAAATATTCGCTGTAAATCATGGAAAATGCGATGACAGGCCACCTACGTGACCTTTATGGATTAAATCCAAACATCCCCCATGTGGCATTTCAATTTCCAAGACTACCTCCGGGACTATCAAATCAAATGTTCAAAAACCATGAGAATCCGATGAAAAGGCAGTTTCTGCAAAATGCAGAGAATATGGCTCAAAAACTTCAAGGATTCCAACACATGTATCAGCAATATGCCGCAGGGCTGTTGAGCATGAACTCAGATGTCATTCCGCCTGGCCATCCGGCATATACTAGAAAAAATTCCATAGAAATGCTACGAACAGAGAACGACAAACTGATCAAAGAGAACTTGGAATTAAAGAAAAAGATAGATAAAACAAACACAAAATAGCAGTGTCAGTCCCAAAAGCACACTAGGCAACATGCTTATTAATTTCAAAAAAATACTTTAATCATGGTAAAAACTCCTGCAGGTAAATGGAAAGAGGCTGTAATCAAGTACAAGGAACAGTGCCAAAATATTTTAAAAATTTCAAACGATATCAGATATGCAGGAGTTATCAACATGCATGGTCGAACCCTGACTGGAATCATAAGACCGAATCTAAAACCTCTCTTAAAATCAGAACATGTTAAAAATGAATTCTTT
Organism: Candidatus Nitrosopumilus sp.; assembly: GCA_965206745.1. GTDB lineage: Archaea > Thermoproteota > Nitrososphaeria > Nitrososphaerales > Nitrosopumilaceae > Nitrosopumilus. Next base: position 977,355 of record OZ242220.1, read on the forward strand.
ATAATTTCAACCCTGATATCATTAAGAAAAGAATCCAGCACGGATATCGGTAAACTGGAGCACGTGGTTCTGCAACATCAAAAAGTGGCAATTCTTATTTTACAAAAAAACAATGTCACATACTATGTTTCAATCAATAAAAAAGAAAAAAACTTGGAGAAGATTGTCTCCAAGATTAAAAAGACGATCTAGGCTGGTGTAAATCCTTGATATCCGCCTGTCTGTTGAGCTTTATCTTCAAAGCTTGGCTCAAATAATGAAATAAGATAGTCATCAGGATCTAAAATTACGGCATTTTTTCCTGCATCTTTTTCAACAATGTCGCGATGAATTGTGACTCCTTTTGCTCTTAGTTCTTCAACTGCAGACTTTACATCGCCGACAAGAAAACCTATGGTGATTCCGTTTTCAATGGAACTGCCAATATGTTGTGCCGTCAGCGATGCCGGATGCAAACTCAATAAAGCACCAGAAGTACCCAAATCAACCCAAGATCTTCTCTGATTCTTTATCGGAAGTCCGATGATTTCGTGGTAGAACTGGAGGGATTTATCAATGTCCTTTACAGCCAAAATTACATTGCCTACTTTTTTGATATTCACAATAGCCGTATGTCAAAGTTCTTTAAATCAATTGCGTCACTGCACTTCAACCATGGTTTCTGTCCTATCCACACCGGTGATCTTTTGAATTTGATTGGCCACCTCTTTGAGCAGAACCAGTTCTTTTACGTCAATTATGGCAACTGCGTCAAATTGCCCGCTTGTCGGAAATGAATCCACTACAAAAGTAATTTTCTTTAATCTTGCAGCGATTAGCTTTTTAGGGGATTTTACCAAGATGATTGCCCTTACCATCCCATATTCACCTCCACCTCGATTAATGTCTCAGTCGTGACAATGTCTTTGATTTTTTTAAAATCTATCACCATGTTGTTTATCTCATCAATATTGCCTTGTAACAGCACACTGATGTCTGCTCTTCCCGTCACCACCATGATCTGTTTTATGATTCTGCGCTTTTTCTTTAAAATTCCCACAACAAAATCCACTTTGCCCGGCTTGACAGTGATCAAACATAGTGCACGCATGTTTAGTATAGAACATCGGATCGGATAAAGATTGCCCTAGTCAGATGCCTCTTGTGAACGTGCTTCTTCAAGATATGCCCGTCGCTCTTCGTTAATCCTTTCTTGATCGATTACAATATCATCATCAACTATGACAATGCCTGCATCTACGGACGGATCGTTGAATTTTTTGCCCTTTGCTTTGGATTTTGTAGTTTTTGCCGATTTTGCCGACTTTGCAGTTTTTGTCGATTTTGCAGCCTTTATGGTTTTTCTTTTAGATGCATCTTTCTTTGCGGACTTTTTTTTCACAATTTCTTTTGGAGCTTTTTTTACAGCCATGAATGTCGAAAATCTTGAGGTGGTAGTGGCTTTTAAAGATTATGCAGAATTGGCGGTGTAAAAATTGCCTTTAAATTTGCGATCAGACACATTCTGTGATCGTTATAGGCCAATATTTTATACCTCATCTTCATCATCTGGGATTCGTTGCGTGAGGGAATTTCTGATCCAGATATTCTCAGATTCTGTTAAGATAGTGGAGTTTGGATCATAATTTTGGGTCAGGCTCGATTTGTTGGTGTTTTTGTAGCATATTGTGGATCCGACAAACAATGCAGTAAACATGTACTGCATTATGCTGTGGCGTTTAGAAAGATAAGCGGACAGATTCGTGGAAGTAAATCCATGAGAAGGATATCCAACTTTATGACCTGAATCCTGAATGAAGGGCACATGGAAAAAGCATCGTAGATGGGGTTATGGCTGAAATTTAGTAGATGTCCTCATGCGCAAGATTTCCATTTTTATCATAGAAAGATCTATGTGTACCATCTTCACGATAATGTAATTCTGATTTCAAAGTCCCATCTTCATAATAATCCTTAAAAGATGCCCTTTTACCATTTTCATCATAATGTAATTCGGATTCCAAAGTTTCATCTTCATAATAAAGGTTCAAAGATTTCGATTCACCATTTTCATGATATAGCGATTCGATGGATATTTGTCCATTCTCATGATAATCCACGTGAATTATGACTTTTCCATTCTCGTCAAGTCTATATTCCCTCCTTATTTCTCCGTCCCCATAATATTCGATTTCAAACATTACATTTCCTCCCTCATAATATTGTCTTTCGCCATGTCCCTCAGACCCACCCTGTCTGCCATCATCATAGTATTCTAACTGTTTTTTCAGCGTTCCATCGTCATAATATTCGTGATGTAATCTTATATTTCCATTTTCATGATACCATGTTTTAGGCTCATGGTTGGGTAATGTGTAACTATCCAATGGCGTAAGGGTACCATTTTCATCATAATCAAACACATATTGACCATCTTCATAATAATCCATTACACGATATATTTGTCCGTTAGCATCATAATCTATGTTTGATTTCTCATTTCCATTTTCATAATAGATTATTTCGTGGTAAAGGTAGCCATTCCTATCATATTCTTTGTAAAGTTTATAATTCCCATTTTCATGATAATCCTTTAAAGATATCCTTTTACCAGTTTCATCATAATGTGATTCTGATTTCAAGATCCCATCTTCATAATATCTCTTATCAAATTCCAATTTACGATTTTCATGATATATGGCTTCTGTACGTATTTGTCCATTCTCATAATAAGTTACATCAATTATGGGGGGCCCTTCATTCACATCAAGTCTATATTCCCTCCTTATTTCTCCTCCCTCATAATACTGGATTTCAGACATTAGAGTTCCTTGCTCATAGTATTGTCTTTCGATATATCTGCCTGACGTATCATGTCTGGCATCAGGATATTCTAATTGCTTTTTCATTGTTCCATCCTCATGATATTCTTCGTATAATTTCACATTTCCATTGCTCAAATACCATGTTTTAGGCTCATGGTTGGATGATGGGGTGTAACTATATCCTAGCACAAGGTTGCCATTTTCATCATAAGAATGCAGATAGTGATCTTCATAATTACCCGTTGAAATATCTACTTTCCCATTAGAATTATAAGATATGTATGATCTCTCATCTCCATTTTCATGATAGAGTGTTTCTTTGGCGATGCTGCTATCCCTATCATACTCTTTGTAAAATTTATAATTCCCATTTTCATGATATTGTATCTCTTTTTCTAGTTGTCCGTTCTCATGATATTCTATGAGTGTTGTACTTTGTCCATTCTCATCATATTGATATTTTCCTTGCAGTTGTCCATTAGGGTAATACTCAACGTGTGACATCAATTGTCCATTGTCATACCATTGCTTTTCTACACTGATAGTTTCACCATTATATTCTGTCTTCTTTTTCTTTTGTCCATCTTCATAATATTCTTCACGTATTTCCAAACTTCCATCCTCATAATACCATTCCATAGATTCGTTGTTGGTTGATGACATGTCTGGGAAGTTGTTTGTTTGAGATACAGATACTACATTAAATTCCATGATAGAAGATGTAGCTGGCTGTACCGTTGGTTCTACTATTGGCTGTACAGCTGGCTGAGTGACAGGTTCTACGGCTGGCTGTACCGTTGGTTCTACTATTGGCTGGGTTACTGGCTGCACTATTGGCTGGGTTACTGGCTGCACTATTGGCTGGGTTACTGGCTGCACTATTGGCTGGGTTACTGGCTGCACTATTGGCTGGGTTACTGGCTGCACTATTGGCTGTACAGCTTTGGGCACGGTGACAAGTTCTAGTTTAGTTTCTGGCGATATTTTGTGTAATTTTAATTTGATTTTGACAAACTCAGATTTCACACCTTTATTCTCTGATTCTAGACTGCTGATGACATCATCATCCCATAGTTTGTATTTTTGCATATAATTCTTGTATTCAGCCACATAATCTTCATATTTTTCCACATATTTTCGGTATTCTTCTACATAGGCTTTGTATGATTGCACATAATCATCCCATCTCTGTATAATGTCGCCATAATTTTGAGCATAAGATGATCCTAGACCTGTTGAAGCAACTAGAATTAATGATATTGTTAACAGAATGATTTTATTCAATAAATTTGAATGGTATGTTGTATTAAAAGACTTGCGAAGTATTGAGACGTTCTTATGAGAAGTCTAGTCGGTTTTGAAAACAAGTTCTAATCTAGCTCCAGGGTTTGTGCTGTTAGTTCTCATTATGACAAACCTCGTTGTTTATTTCCTTACTCTATTGCGATTGTATCAAGTTGTCTATTCTCATAACAAGTGATTTTTAATTTTGGTTGTCCGTTTTCATAATGGCCAAATTTTACTACCGATTATTTGGCCTCACGGGATTTATCTGATTTTAGATGCCCAGTCTCATCTATGTGGAAATCATCAAAATTAGGTTATTTATGATCAAAATCTGATCAATATCTCGAAACGACCAGTCCGTTCAAGATGGAAAATACAGGGATACTGATTTCCCTCATACACCAACTTGATGAAAATGAGTGTTCCAGGCTATTTTTTCCACATCAAAGCACACATTTACCAATCGCCAGCCAGTCATACTGCTAACTCGGATGATATGAGCCAAAAAAGTCACACATGTCTTTTACTCAAGGGCTTCAAGATACCGACTAGATCACAGACAAATTCGGCCTGCAACCACCCCCATAAAATCCAGTAAAATCTCTTCTAGATGCAGAGTGCCGCGGGCATGATTTGAACAAGCGACAGCCCGGTCTTCAGCCGAGTGCTCTCCCAGGCTGAGCTACCGCGGCACTTAGAAAAAATAAACCCTATTGAGGAATTAAAGTTTGTCTTTTCGGATCTTCCAATGGATATCCTCTCTGTTTCTCCGTTTATTGATTAAACGGCCCATTACGAAAAACAAGTCCGATAACCTATTGAGGTATTTGATGCAATTGGAGTTAATTTCGTCTTTTTCACTTAGTTTGACTGCTTGAGACTCTGCCCTCCTCACAACAGTCCTTGCATAATGCAATTGTGCGGCAGGGGGCTCCCCTCCAGGCAAAATGAAATTAGTTAACGCAGGCAACTCTGACTCGAAACTATCAATGTGTCGTTCCAATCTTTCTATCATCTCTAGAGAAACCCTGTTTCTTGTATCATTCAGATTGGGGTTTGAGAGATCCGCCCCAACTAGGAATAGGTCATTTTGAATCTCCGTTAAAACACCACTCACATCAGCATCCAGTGGATTTGCCAAGACCATGCCAAGGGCGGCATTTGCCTCATCTACCATGCCATACGAGGCAATTCTCGGATGGGACTTTTCAATTCTGTAATTTCCTTGCAAGTCTGTATTCCCATCATCACCTTTTTTGGTGTATATTTTCATAATTTTATTGTTTTAGGATTGCTATTATGTTATTCGGAATCAAAGTATATGAAAATTCATTAGGAGACGGTTCTATATGTAATGTAGATATGATAACAGATTTTTTTAAAACTGCAATTAATCTGAAAAAGGTCCAAAGGCAGGGATGGATCAACAGACTATCCATAGATGGTGTCGAATCTGTTGCAGATCACTCCTACTCCATGGCCGTAATGGGGATGGTCATATCTGACCTGGAAGATTGTGATTCTGAAAAAATACTCAAAATGATACTGCTGCATGATTTAGCAGAATCCAAGATAGGGGATTACACCCCTGGTCAAATCGCGCCCGAAAGGAAGAAAGAGCTGGAAAATGATGCCTTTATCGAAATTCTGTCAAGTCTGCCTGATTCAATAAAATCACAATATGGGGAGATTTGGCAAGAATATCAAAGCAAGAGTTCCCACGAATCCCTAGTGGTACACGAATTAGACCTGCTAGAGATGGCACTGCAGGCCAAATCATATCAGACAGAGGGGCACTCCAAAGAAAAGTTGGAACTCTTTTTTGAATCTGCAAAAAACGGCATCAACAGTCCGAAATTAAAAGAGATATTTAGAAACATTATGGCTGATAAATAATGGCATCAGAATCTGAAAAAGATGAATTAATTGATGCCCAAAAACAGGTGATAGGGATCTTGTTTGAGGTGATTAAAAGACTGCAGGCAAACAATGATCTGGATGAAGAATACTTTCAAATCATATCCAGTGATACTCAAAACGATTCCCGCATTAGAGAGATAACAGATGAGAGGACAGAAAATGCCAAGATTGTAGGCAGATTGCTAGAGCAGTTGAAGACCTAATTTTAGCAACCGCAGTCATCATCGGAGATAATCCTCAGATGTGCTGTCTGCTGGTACTTGTCTTGAACATAGTTTGCAAGATTTACGATTCTGATTCTAGGCTCCCTAGTTGTCCAGTTCCCCTCATTCTCAAACCAAAACTCTATCTCATCAAGGTCGTACCGCTCATTTTTTTCAACAAGTTCCTTGAAAATTGACTTGATTTGATCAGTCTCTGATTCTGAAAGTCGGGATTTATCCTCAACCATCGTGGTAATCTCGTTTAACTTGATTATGACGTTGTTTGTTAGGGGCATGCCTCTCTAACTTGAGGATTCTATACAAGTCTTTAGAGGCAAAATTGTTATAGCAACTGCGTCATTGTGAATTATGCAGTATTTTCAGGCTTTAAAATTGGGCCAGAAAAGGGTGGCAGAGGCCAGAGAGTACCTCAACACTTTGACAAACGGTAAGGCGATGCCTGCGTTGGCTTTGACAGATACAAAATCCAACGTGTGGGCCCCAGTAGGCGAGGAGAATCTCTATGCATTTGTAGATGAATCTGCCGGTTTTGTACTGACAGATAGTAGCGGATACATTCTTGCATTGGTGGATAAAACAGGATCCTCGAAAACAATAGTTCAAGGCGTGACTAGCAAGCAAAAAGAGATACTGGAAAAGGCACTCCAAAGGGACAATATACCAAAATTCGAAGGCAAGGTAATCCTGCCTGTGTAGGCTCAGAAAAAAAACGTAAGCTTTAGTTATGATATAGTTTATCAGTATTAAATGAACAAATTTTCTCAAGAAATTGAGGTTGAAGGTCATCTCATCGACTCTTCAATTTTGACTAAGATCTTTGATAAAATAATGGATTTGAAGGGAGAGTTTGAGGTACAAGAGATACAGATAGGCAAAAAGAAGAAGGAGCAGTCATTTGCACGGCTATCAATTACGGGGAAAAACCAAAGACACCTGGATGAAATTTTAGAGACAGTCTACAGGCTAGGGGCCGTATCAAAGATACAACAGCAGATCACTCTGAAAAAATCCCCAAAAAAATTTGTAATGCCTGATAATTTTTACAGTACGACAAATAACCAGACACAGGTTTTTCATAACGGAAGATGGATCCCAGTCGAGAACATGATGATGGATAAATGCATAGTGGTTAAAGGAAGCAGGGCATTTTGTGTTCCAGTCAGGGACGTGAAAAAAAATGATCAAATCATCGTGGGCGAAAAAGGAATCAAAATTACCCCACCTGAACGCCCAAGGGATGGCGTCAATGTCTTTGAATTCATGGCAAGCTCAAGCTCCAGCGAAAGACCAACGCAGCACATTGCAAAGCAGGTTGCAGACGATATTTACAATACAAAAAAGAGGGGCGGAAAGATTGTGATAGTTGGCGGTCCTGCAATTGTCCACACGGGTGCTGATGATTCCGTATCAGAATTGATACGGCTAGGGTATGTCGACGGAGTCTTGGCTGGAAATGCGCTAGCCGTCCATGATATTGAATATGCCACGCTAGGCACGTCCCTAGGAATGAATGTGCATGATGCCACGCTGGCATACCACGGTCACAGAAACCATATGGATACCATCAATGCGGTATTCAAAGCAGGCTCCATTGCCAACATGGTCAAAACCAAGAAGCTGACCAAGGGGATCATGTACGAGTGCGTGAAAAACAAAATTCCATTTGTACTGGCCGGTTCCATCAGAGACGATGGTCCGCTGCCTGATGTAATTACGGATGTCGCCGAAGCTCAAAGAGAGTACAAAAAGGTGCTAAAGGATGCAAGCATGGTAATAATGATTTCAACTATGCTTCATTCAATTGCAACTGGAAACATGCTTCCGGCAAATGTCAAAGTCATCGTGGTCGATATCAGCCAGCCTACAGTTACCAAGCTAATGGATAGGGGCACGTGGCAAGCCCTGGGAATAGTATCTGACGTGGGGGCCTTTTTGCCAATGGTCGCACAGCAGATTAGGAAAAAAAAGTAACCAGGACACATGCAATAGCTGCAATCTGCCAAAAGGGCAACCAGATGGGCTTTGCCAATATGGTCTGCCTCATTTTTGTAACTTGGCCAGTCTCCCTGCTGAAAGCACGATGAAAAGCAAGAACTTGTCTGGCATCTCTTGATTGCCTATCTCTGATTGTTTTTTACAGATCTTCGAGCTTCGATATATGTATAGGACAAAATCCCCACAATCTCCATGGATTCAATCAAAAATACGGTGGTAAAATGAAGTGCCCAGCCACCTGTCAAATCATCTGCTAGGGAGACATATGCAGCCCAAGAGACGGGATCAAGTATGGGCATAAAGAATACTGCAGTGAAACCTGTGATTATTGTTTCAGGCGGTATCTTTGCATATTGGTCTAGTATCAGGTCTGGTTCTAATGTGTCCTGGGATGATAGCATGCCTAATATCTCTTGAAGTGGCTCCAACCCCTCCACATTCTGTAAATCAGTCGGATTGGATATCAAATGGATCACTTTTTCATTTGACTGGGCAAGGTTGATGCCAAACACCACAGAGGCGTTAAGATAGATCATCATGCCAATCATAAAATAGCTAAAGATTCTTCGTTTACCCTTGTGTACGCGCGTTATTGACTTCCAATAGGTCCGTCCAAACCAGCCCAACTTGTTCTTCTTTGACAATATGACAAGGGTGATGACAATAATGGAGATTAATCCAAACGAGCCAAACCAATTATCAGATATTAAATTATAAAATATCAGACGCACAGGCAAAAAGATCCCCACCATCACAATCACCACTACAAGATCTTCAAAGATGCTTTTGATTTTGGACACTAGTTGCAGATTCATTTTTAATTATTTCCTGTGTTAATCATACTTGCTGTATTTTGTACATCCCAAAATATGCCGGATAGAGGGACAGCAAATATTGCCCGGTTCACAACAAAACATCATCTGATATCCTACTAAATGTATTGCAAAATCCCATGCCCTGCCTGCTTTACTGCCTGTTTGAAATAGAGGACAGTTCTGATATTGCCCAAAATATAATGGGAGATTCTCAGATCAGGTTGCTGTCTATAGTCATTTACGAGATAGACATGCAGACAAAAGGTAGATTTTGCTAGAGAAGTACAATCTGGAGGAGGATAATCTGTACAAAAGAGACAGTCAGAGAAAAGAGTTATTTCAGAAGGGTTCTCAGAATCAAGATTGGGTTAACTTGGGGCGATCATGGAACTTTTTTTAGCTTCCAATTCTTCTAACGAGTTTTTTTGAAGATTTCCAAAGAACTCTGCAATCATATCAATGCCTGCCACAACCTTTGGGGCATTGTTTTTTACAAATTCAAGTTTTTCAGAATGAGACTTTGGCCTGCTTTGAAGGTATTGCTGGTATGTTTTGGCCCCATCATAGTCAACATATGCAATTCTTGCACTAAAGTCAGTCCTTTCCAAAACAAGGCTGTCCCCGCCCACAATTGCAGTGTGGTAAGGGTGCAAGATTAGTGATTCAGATAACTTTTGGGATGTGGTGATCTTGGCTTTGTGTAAATCAGGTGCAAACGAGTTAAAGTCAGCCAAGAGATAAAACGTTGCATCAGGTCTTGTCGCCTTAACCCCCTCGATGGCAGTTAAAGCATGGTATGTATAGTCGCCCATAATCTGATGAATGCTTCGTGTCACCTCAAAATACTCGTCCATCTCTTTGCTTATCTCAAATCCTGCAACGGCAGCATGCTGTATTGGTGTTGATACGGCAGTATATTCAGTTGCAAGTATTTTTTTGAATTGCAGTTTCAGATCTACTGCATGCTGTGGAAATATAACATAGCCTAACCTGTAGCCGCCGGCAGCATGTGATTTTGACAGACCGTTTGTAACAAACGTTCCTTCAGGATAGATCTTTCCCATGCTAACAAATTTTGAAAAGTCATACGTGGTAAGCGCATAAATTTCATCGGAGATAACGGTGATGTTCTGCTCTCTGCACACGTCTGCAATCTCCTCTAACTCCAATCTATCATACAATAGTCCCGTAGGGTTGTGAGGATTGTTTAGTATCAAAATCTTTTGTCGGTCTTGCAGTCGTAGCGCTAGTTTTCTCAGGTCACTTGGAGAGATCTTTTTATTGGCACGGGTAGGCAGCATGTGATAGTTTTTTTTGAGAAACCTGATTTGTGGAAGGTATCCAAGCCATGCAGGGGTCGGCAAAATGACGGTACCATGCAAAACCTCCAACAGGTTGAAGATTAGTTCTTTGGTTCCAGGTCCAACATAGATTCGCTGAGGTGCTATGTCCATGTCAAAATAATGCTTGTTGTATTTTGATATGGCAATTCTTAATTCCGGAATTCCAGGAACCGCAGCATATGCCCCCTTGTCGGCATTTCGAACTAACGCCTCTTGAATCAATTTGGGTACGGGGAATGGGGATTGGCCAAACGCAAAACCGTAGAACCCGAAATGGCATTCAGGGCTTGGGCAGTCAGAGTGAAATTCCTGCAAAAACGTGTTTAATTTCAGGTTCTCAGGCATCTCGATGTCCTCCACCTGCTGATCAACTATAAACTTCAATGATGTATCTAATCCAGATTCCAATTATAGATAAAACGTGAAATAGAAAATATCAAAGAGTTAGATTTTATCAACCCAATTTTTCGATTTCATCTAATATGTGGGGGTTTTCAAGGGCAGATAGATCCCCAAGATCATCTCCCAGTAATTTGGATTTTAGCAGTCTGCGCATGATCTTGCCGGTCCTAGTCTTTGGGAGATCTGATAACTCGAGGACAAATTTGGGCTTGGCCACCTTGCCGATTTTTTCAGAGATATGATCTGAGATCTCTGATGCTACCACGCTTTGAGACTTTTTGTCTGCCACGAAAAACACTACAATTGCCTCCCCAGTAATGGGATCTGGGATTGCAATGGATGCAGCATCAGATATCCTGTCGTGTGAAATTACCGTATGTTCAATTTCTGCAGTGCTCATCCTGTGGCCTGATACGTTAATCACATCATCAGTTCGCCCACGCATGTACCAGAGGCCATCTTTGTCGACAAAAACATAATCACCGTGAAACCAAATCTCTTTGAATCTGGACCAATATGTCTCCAAGTATCGCTTGTCGTCATTTAGCAGACTGCGTGTCATTGCAGGCCATGGTGATTTTATCACAAGGTATCCGTTTTGGCCCCGTACCGAGTTCAGATCATCATCAACTGCATCCAAATCCATTCCAGGTACCGGTATGCCGACTGTGGATGGCTTTAGCTTCATTCCTGGAAACACAGACAGCATCGCCCCGCCTATCTCGGTACCGCCAGACAGATTCATGATGGGAACTTTTTTGTTTCCGACTTTTTCATAAAGCCACCGCCAAGAATCCTCATCAAGTGGCTCCCCTGTTGTAGGAATGTTTTTTATTTTATCCAGAGGGAATAGCTTTAGCGGCTCAGCGTGATTTTTTTTAAACATTCTCACAGCAGTCGGCGATATTCCAAAAATTGTCGCATTATACTCGTAAAGCATCCTCCAGATCCTATCAGATGCCGGAAAATCCAACGCCCCATCATAAATTACTGCACTGGCACCCATAATCAGCAGGCCGTAAACATTCCACACCAGTCCCGTAATCCAGCCAATGTCTGCAGGCCAAAACAAGATATCCTGAGCCTGCGTGTCAACAAGATACGCGGATTGGTGACCTGCAAACACAGAAAAGCCGCCATGGGTGTGGACTGCCCCCTTTGGCTTTCCCGTGGTGCCAGAGGTGTACAAAATGAACAGGGGATCCTCTGAATCGAGAATCTCGGTTCTGCACACTGCATCCTGGGAGGATACAAGTTTATCGTAAAAGACAACATCTTCAGATTCTATATATTGATCCTCCCCCTTGTATGGGATTACGATAGTCTTTTCAACTGCCGTATCCCTTAACGCATCCTGTGCAGGTTGCTTTTGCGAGACTGCTTTTCCCTTGCGATAAAACCCGTCAGATATGATCAGAATTTTGGCGTTGCAGTCCTTTAACCGCACATGCAGAGACTCTGAGCTATAGCCGGAAAAAATTACAGTCTGGATTGCACCGATTTTTGCAGCCGCAAGAATTGACAGTATTGCCTCCTCGATCATTGGAAGGTATATTGCAACCACGTCACCCTTTTTGACACCCAGGGATTTCAACCCGTTTGCAAGTTTTGAAACTTTGAAATCAAGCTCAGAGTATGTCGTTTTTGATCTTTTGCCATCCTCGGACTCAAAATAGTATGCAACTTTGTCAGGCGAGTGTCTTGCAAATTTTTCAACTGATGATTTGTAGATGTTTGTCTTGCCATTGACAAACCACTTGGACCATGCAGTCCCTTTGGAGACATCTAGGATCTTCTCGTATGGGGCATCCCAGATAATTCCCATGTCCTCATCCACTGATTTCCAAAACCACTCCGGATCATCTCTGGCTCTCTGGGAGAGATCCTCCAAGGATGAGATGCCGTGTTTTTGCATAAATCTGTAAATGTTGGATTCCTGAATCTGTTTTTTGGTTGGGATGAATTCAAATTCAGACAATGCCTGATTTTTTAAAACCCACACAGGGTAAAAAGATTTTTCATGAAATCTCGATTCCCAGCCGTCTTGCACATGCAATGGCTGCCTTTCCTGAATCCTCGTCAATTCCGGCAGATTCCAGTTTTTGGGTCCACAGGGATTCTGTCCCTTGAGTGTTCTCACGATAGTATTCCCTCAAGATCGTGCCTATCCGGCCATCTAATTTCTCCCTAGTGGCATCATTCATGTTTTTTTGAAGGATGGTGGCATCAGACGCTGCGAGGATTTTGATAAACTCGACATCCTCCAAAGATAGTTCAGGCATCAGACACCAATCTGTCTTTTCAGTATCTCAAGGGTCAGCACCGGATCTGCCTTTCCCCTAGTCTTTTGCATCACTTTGCCTACCAGATAGTGGATGGTCTCAGGGTTTGATTTGGCCTGCTCGGATGCCTGCGTCTCCTCTGAGATTACTTGTGCGATAATTTTGAATAATTCAGATTCGTCTGAGACATTTCCAAGATCAAGTTCGGAGATCACAGCAGAGAGATCCTTGCCTGATTTTAAAATTTCATGCAATGCATTCTTGGATGAATTTCTAGAGACGCTTCCGGATTCAATTGCGTCTGCAAGGTCTCGCAGATGGGTCGAGGTAAATTTTGATGCCTCCCGCTTCTCCCGGGTATCTACCAGGCCCATCAACTCTGTAGTGATGATGTTGGCCACCTCCTTGGCATTTCTCAGAGTGTGCGCCTGCTCAAACAGATCCGAATAATACTTGTCAGATGAGAGCACGTCAGCTACCTGTGCGGGAATGTCATATTTTGAGATGTATCTCTCTTTTTTGGAACTAATACTTTCAGGCATCTCAGATTGCAATCTCTTCTGTACCTCAGGGTCCATCCTAACCCATGGAATGTCCCCCTCGAGAAAATACCTATAGTCAAGATCCTCCTCCTTGGAGCGTGATGATACAGTTATCTTTCGCTGGTCATCCCAATGGCGGGTTTCCTGAAGAACTTTAATCTCTCTGGAGTGGAGGCTTTTTTGTCGCGTGATTTCATAATGGACTGCCTTTTCCAAATCGTGAAACGAGCCGATGTTTTTAATTTCAACTTTTTTGCCGCCTTCAACTGAGACATTTGCATCGGCCCTCATTGCACCCTCCAAACTGGGATCGGCGACCCCGAGATTTGCAAGGATATCAGACAGGATGTTTAGAAAGTCCCTGACTTCCTTTGGGGTCTCAAAATCCGGCTCCGTGACAATCTCAACTAGGGGGGTTCCTGCACGATTGTAATCGACTAGGGTGATCAGATTCTTTGATGAGCTTCCCTCGTAAATCAGGCGTCCGGGATCCTCCTCGAGCTGAATTCGGGTTATCCTGATTTTTTTACTCCCCACCATTATGGAGCCTGAGCCTCCCACGCTGGTGTCCCCATAGATGTTCAATTGCGTGATCTGAAAGTTTTTTGGGGAATCAGGATAAAAATAATTTTTTCTAAAAAATGCAATCTTTTGAGGAACGGTACAGTTTAGAGCCATTGCAATTATCGTTGCCTTTTTGACTGCCTCCTGATTCAGCCTAGGCAGACTGCCTGGCAGACCCATGCATACGGGACAGATGTTTTCATTAATCCCAAATTCCCTATAGTTTGCCTTGCATGGACAAAACAGCTTGCTGTTGAGATCAGTCAACTGGCAGTGAATCTCCAGCCCTATCATCGTCATATTGGTACCTCCGGCAAACTTACAGTCTGCTCTAATGCGTATGCTGCCTGAAGAAGCAATTTATCATTTGATGAATCAGCCATCAGTTGGATTCCAATTGGCAGGCCGTTTGAAATTGCATAGGGGATGGAGATTGCAGGCTTTCCTGTGAGATTTGCAGTTATGGTATTAATGTCAATTAAAAACAAGGATACTGGATCATCTATCTTTTCACCTAGTTTGAAGGGCAGAACAGGCACCGTTGGGGAGATTAAAAGATCAAATTTTCCAAATGCCTCATCGACCTCCCTTGTCAGCTTGCTTTTTACTTTTAGTGCCTTTAGGAAATATCTTCCCGCATGGCCTGCCGATGGAACAAATCCGCCGATGATCATTCTTCGCGTCACTTCCGGTCCGAAATTCCGTCTGGCCTTTGAAATATACGAGTTAAACTCATAGCCCTCCAGCGGGAAATCATATCCGTATCGCAGGTTGTCATATCTTGCAAGATTGCTGCCTGCCTCAGTTGCAGTAATGGTATAGTATGCGGCAACAGAGTATCTTACCATGTCAAGGGATATCTCCTCACACGTTGCCCCCAAGCTCTCCAATTTTGCTATCGCACCTTTTGTTGCAGTCAAGACGGCAGAGTCAATCCCATCTCCGATCATCTCCCGGATTATGCCAATTTTCTTGCCCTCTATGCCTGACCCTATCTCTGAGAGATAGTCTTGATTTTTGTTATCAATTGTGGTGTTGTCATTTGAATCAATTCCGGAGATCAGATTCAGCATGAATGCTGCATCCTTTACTGTCCTTGTAAGAGGGCCTATCTGCTCGATGCTGTTAGCATATGAGATTAACCCGTATCTGCTGATCAGTCCGTATGTCGGTTTGTAGCCTACAGTAGAGCAAAAGCTGGCAGGGTTTCTTACAGAGCCACCTGTGTCAGAACCAAGGGATGCAACGCATTCAAAGGAGCTAACAGAGACGGCACTGCCTCCAGACGAACCTCCTGGGACGCATTGTGTATTCCAGGGGTTCTTGCTTGGGCCGTATGCGCTAAACTCAGTTGAGATGCCCATGGCAAACTCATCTAGGTTCACCTTGCCGACAAATATTGCGTCTTGCTGCTTTAGCTTTGAAATCACGGTTGCATCATAGGGGGCAGTAAAATTCTCAAGCATCTTTGATGCGCAGGTTGTCTTTGAATCTTTGATGCAAATGTTGTCCTTAATCGAGATGGGCATCCCAAAGCAGTCCCCGACTTTGTGGCCTGACTTTATCCTCTTGTCAATTTCCCTGGCCTGATCAACTGCCTTGTCATTTACAGACAGGAACGCATGCAGTTTATCATCGACATCTTGGATTCTTTGGATGGTCCTTGCAACAAAATCCTCGGCAGATATGTTTCCAGCCTTTACTTCCTCAATAAAATCAAGGGCAGATATTCTCAGGTTCATGACGACATCTTTGGTGCACGGACGTATGTTCCCCTGTAATGGTTTAGCTTGTCTATTAGTTTGTCATCAAATGGAACGTGTTTGTCATCACGTAGATTCGAGATTGGAATTTCAGGCATTGAGATCTCTTCGGATTCGACTCCTGCAGAATCCAGAATATCAAAATAGCTAATCATGGTGTGCACCTTTTCAACATACTCCTTGTGATCATCTATGTCGATTCGCATTAGTTTTGAAACATGTTTTATCTCTTCTTCAGTTACCAACATGCACACCTACGGAGTCAGTCTATCCACGTCCCGCGGATAAAATGTGGTATCCCTGATATTTTCTGTCCCAGTCAAAACCATGATCAGCCGCTCCAGTCCTATTCCACAGCCTGCGTGGGGGGGAATGCCAAAATCAAATGCGCCCAGATGGTATTCAAACGTATCAGTCTTCATGCCTTTGTTCTTCATTCGCTCAGCTAACTCGTTGCGCTTTTCAATCCTGGTACTGCCCGATGACAGCTCCAAGTCACCATACATCAAATCAAATGACTCTGAGACCTTGGGATTTGATTTGCTATCTTTTACGTAGAACGGTTTTGGCGCAAGCGGCCAGTCAGTAATGAAATAAAATCCGTCCAAGCCGATCTTCTTAAGGTTTGCAGGATACAGATCATCGCCCCATTCTGTTTTTGCACCTGCCTTTTGCATTCTATTGACTAGTTCATCATATGAATATCTGGGAATGGCATCAGGCACCGGGATGCTTGGAAATTCAGATTCCGGATTATCCTTTGCATAATCACTGACAGTTTGAATGGATGTTTTTATGATCCCCTCAATCCTGTTCATTATATCATTGTAATCGACAAATGCCTCCTCCATATCTATTGAGATTGCCTCAGACAGATGGCGATTTGTTCTTGAAGGCTCTGCCCTAAAAATTGGCGCAATCTCAAAGACCTTTTCAAAACTCATCGTCAGTTGCTCTTTGTACAGCTGGGGACTCTGAGCTAGGAATGCCTCTTTGTTGTAGTAAAATATTGAAAACAGTGCAGCCCCGCCTTCCGTAGCTGTTGCAATTATTTTAGGGGTGTTAATCTCAACGAAATTCTGGCTTGCAAAGTATTCTCGAATTGATTTTAGAACCAGGCTTCTAGTCTTAAAGATGTGCTGCAAGGCATCGCGTCTGAGGTCAATTGGCCTGACCTCCAACCGGGTATCGATGTTTTTTACAGTTTTTACAGTGGGCTCAAAGGGAGGAATTTTTTCAACATCTGAGAATACCCGAAGTTCTGTGGGGATTATCTCATAACCGCTAGGTGCCTTTTCAGATGCCTTGATTCTGCCTGTGATTGCAACTGAGGAATGTGCCTTTAGCGATGAAATCTTTTCACGGATATCGTCTGGACAGTCCCCCTTTTTTGCTACAATTGAGAGATTGCCGTTTTGATCACGAACGGTGGCAAAGCTGATGTTTCCATGCCCACGGACTGTCAAAATCCAGCCCATTACTGTGACCTCTGTGCCATCCATTGAGGCGTCAATTTCATCAGAGTAGTGAGTTCTGCGTAAAGTTCCCAGTTCTGTTTCTATCATAATTTACTCTATTTCAGATGTAATCAATATACTAAGTTATTGTATTTCCGCCCATGTCTGAATCCAAATGCGCCAAAAAAGACTATTTTTTACTTTGCTGCATGGCGCTATCCGTTCAGATCATGGTTTGTCTCCCGGCATAGTCCAAACCGTGCTTGTATCCTCTCTAGTCACCCCCTGCTTGCTAATCCTTGTTCCCGTATTGACAATTGTGATGGTGAATGTCCTATGAGGTGAGAATCACGGGTTTTATTATTCCTGTATGGTCACCTTCTGCCTAGCAGTTACAGAATTTCCAGAATCATCAGTTGCCACATATGTCACTATTGTCAGACCTAGTGGGAATGATTCTGGGGCATTATGAGTAATTGTAACATCAGGGTCTGCGATGTCAGTTGCAGTTGCGATACCAAGATTCACATCAGTTAACTGACCTGTAGCTTCTGCGACAATATTATCTGGAATCATAATGGTTGGGTCAATCGTATCCTCTATAGTAATTAACTGGGTGGCAATGACCATATTACCAGAATTATCCATGGCAGTCCAAGTTACAATGGTATTGCCAACGGAGAACAAGTCAGGGGCATCATTGGTTGCAGTTATCGAATCAATATTGTCTAAAGCTATGAAACTACCAAGATCCACCACAGTCAGGGGGCCTGTTGCCTCAACGATGACATGTGTTCGTATATACAACACAGGATCAGTTGTATCTTGAACCAGTACATTTTGTGTGGCAGTCGCAAAGTTTCCTGAATCATCAGTTGCAGTCCATGTTATTGTGGTGGTGCCAATTGGGAACAAGTTTGGGGCATCATTGGTAATTGCAACGTTGGAATCCACTGTATCAGTTGCAGTCGGAGTATCAAGTTGAATCATGGAAAGCAGTCCGACTGCCTCAAGGATGAGATCTTCTGGTGCCACAATTACTGGTTTTATCGTGTCCTGTATGGTCACCTTCTGCATGGCAGTTACAGAGTTGCCCGAATCATCAGTTGCCACATATGTCACTACTGTCAGGCCTAGTGGGAATGATTCAGGGGCATCATTGGTAATTGCAACATCAGAGTCCACTACATCAGTTGCAGTTATGACCCCAAGATTCACATCAGTTAACTGACCCGTGGCTTCGATAACGATACTGTTTGGAGATGTGATTGTCGGATTGGTAGTATCCCTCACGATAACTGTCTGGGTGGCATTGACCACATTACCAGAATAATCTCTGGCAGTCCATGTTACTGTCGTATTTCCCAGTGGAAATGAGGCAGGGGCATCATTGGTTGCATTGATAAAGATTGTATTGTCCGTAACTGTTGCAGTTCCAATATCCACCACAGTCAGGGGACCTGTTGCCTCAGCGATGATATAGGATTGTAAAATCAACACGGGATCAGTTGTATCTTGAACCAGTACATTTTGTGTGGCAGTCGCAAAGTTGCCCGAATCATCAGTTGCAGTCCATGTTATTGTGGTGGTGCCAATTGGGAATGAGTTTGGGGCATCATTGGTAATTGCAACGTTGGAATCCACTGTATCAGTTGCAGTCGGAGTATCAAGTTGAATCATGGAAAGCAGTCCGACTGCCTCAAGGATGAGATCCTCTGGGGGGATAATGGTTGGAGCAACGGTATCTTGTACTGTTACCCTTTGGATGCCAACTACGAAATTCTTTGAATCATCAATTGCAAGATATACCACGATGCTCAGACCTACTGGGAAAGAGTCAGGTGAATCATTGGTAATCATGACGCTTGGATCTGCAAGGTCAGTTGCAGCTGCAGTACCAAGATTTACACCAGTCAGTTGACCGGTGGCTTCGACGACGACATCATCGGGAATCAAAAGGGATGGATCGGTCGTATCCCTGACGGTAATTGTCTGCGTGGCGGTTACAGTGTTTTGTGAGGCATCCCTTGCAGTCCAGGTTACAAGAGTATTGCCAACGGGAAACGAGTCAGGGGCATCATTGGTAATTGCAACATTGGAATCTACAATGTCAGTTGCAGCTGCAGTACCAAGATTCACACCAGTCAGTTGACCGGTGGCTTCTACAAGTATGTTATCTGGAACGTCAATTGTGGGATTGGTCATGTCTCCCACTATAACTATCTGAACGGCAGTAATCACATTACCAGAATAATCTCTGGCAGTCCATGTTACTGTCGTATTTCCCAGTGGAAATGAGGCAGGGGCATCATTGGTTGCATTGATAAAGATTGTATTGTCCGTAACTGTTGCAGTTCCAATATCCACCACAGTCAGGGGACCTGTTGCCTCAGCGATGATATAGGATTGTAAAATCAACACGGGATCAGTTGTATCTTGAACCAGTACATTTTGTGTGGCAGTCGCAAAGTTGCCCGAATCATCAGTTGCAGTCCATGTTATTGTGGTGGTGCCAATTGGAAATGAGTTTGGGGCATCATTGGTAATTGCAACGTTGGAATCCACTGTATCAGTTGCAGTCGGAGTATCAAGTTGAATCATGGAAAGCAGTCCGACTGCCTCAAGGATGAGATCTTCTGGTGCCACAATTACTGGTTTTGTCGTGTCTTGCACGGTTATCCTTTGTGTGGCAGTCGCAGAGTTGCCCGAATCATCAGTTGCCACATATGTCACTACTGTCAGGCCTAGTGGGAATGATTCAGGGGCATCATTGGTAATTGCAACATCAGAGTCCACTGTATCAGTTGCAGTGACACTGCCAATATCCAATCCTGTCATACTGCTCAGGGCTTCTGCGATGATATCATCTGGAATCACAATGGTTGGAACCACAGTATCCCTGACAGTGACTGTCTGTATGCCTGTCAGGATGTGCTCAGAACTGTCAGTGGCAGTCCAGGTTACAGTCGTGATGCCGATAGGAAATGCATCAGGGGCGTTGTTGGTTGCAGTTATGGAACCGGCACTGTCTGTAGCTGTTGCAGTTCCAATATCCACCACAGTCAGGGGGCCGGTTGCCTCTGCCACAACATCAGAAGGCAGAATCAGCACAGAAACAGATGAATCCTTTACGGTCACCGTCTGTATCGCAGTTGCAGAATTACCCGAATCATCAGTTGCAGTCCATGTTATTGTGGTGGTGCCAATTGGGAATGAGTTTGGGGCGTTGTTGGTAATTGTAAGGGCATCATCTACAATATCAGTGGCAGTAGCAGTGCCAAGGTTAATCATGGAAAGCATGCCGGCACTGACAAAGGTGATATCCTTGGGGGCAATGATGACAGGCTTTGTCGTGTCACGTACTGACACTATCTGTGCATCTACTACAAAATTATCCGAGTCATCAGTTGCAATATATATCACCGCAGTCAGACCGAGTGGGAATGAATCAGGGGCGTTATGAGTGATTGTGACATCAGCATCTGCAACATCAGTTGCACTGGCACTGCCGAGATTCACATCAGTTAACTGACCTGTAGCTTCTGCGATGATATCATCTGGAATCACAATGGTTGGAACCACAGTATCCCTGACAGTGACTGTCTGGGTACCAATTACAGTCCTTGCCGCATCACCAGTTGCAGTCCAGGTTATGGTTGTAGTGCCAACGGGAAACGAGTCAGGTGCATCATTGGTGATAGATGGCAAATCAACATCATCTGAGACAGTCGCAGTGCCAAGTTCCACCACAGTCAGGGGACCGGTTGCCTCAACTATAACATCAGGTGGCAACAACAGCATAGGATCTGGATAAGCAACTGTAACGGTCCCTACTGTCACCTGTCTGTTTAAGGATGCATCAATGGCAGTACAGGTGATGATGTGGGTACCAATGTCCAATGGCGAACCATTGCCTATAGACACGCCACTTCCCACAAGTCCGCCATATAGCCTTTCACATGTGAGAAGTGGCAATCCGTTTGGATCGTTGTCAGTTACATAAACAAAATCAGCTCTCGTTCCCAAAGGACTTTCAGGTACAAGTTCGGTGTTAAATGTAATGACAGGAAATGTCTCATCAACGACATTCACAGAAAATCTTTCACGTGTAGTGGTGTCGCTGTCCCGATGCCTGACTTGGGCATCCACATCAAAGGACTGGCCAATCATCGAATCATTAGGAAACCATCTAATAACACCTTTCTTTGTAAGCGTTATTCCGGAATCCTCTACGACCTGACCTAGTCTGGTGACATTGAGAATATTCCAATCATACAAATTCTCCACAGAGATGGTATCAACTATGCGGTGTTGCTGGAATGAGTCTGTTGGGAAATCAAAATCCAGTGGCCCATCAGGCAGATATTTGAACTCGACAGGACTTGTTTCAAAGCCATATATCAGGGATGTATATGCACCATGAACATCAGTGAGCACCATCTCCATAAAAGTCCCGACTCCGACTGAATCAGAACGTGGAATCCACATGAATGATCCATCATCAACACCACCAGTAACCACACCCTTTATGGGACGTGCCATACTCCATGTTACATCATCGCCGTCAGGATCCGAACCGGTAAAATTAAATAATACGCGTTGGTTGACGTGGACTGAACCAATTATCGGAGGAAAGTGAGGATTGATTATTGGCTCCCGGTTCCGGTTGTCTAGGGTTATAATGGCATGCTGGGGGTCGGATTCTCCCGTGCCATCATTGTATGACCAGCTAAACGTGAGTGTCAGTGGATCCTGTAAACCGATTATGGCATCATACGGAAATGTCTTTGAAAAGTCACCGGTGTTTGGATCAAGGGAGTCAATGATGTCACGCGATATGTCAGCAGTTATGATTCGATATTTTGGAACCGTCGAGGTGTGGTTAGTCACTGGGTCCGTCACAACAGTTGAGAGGCTCGGTATGGTTTGGTCCTCCTCAATGTTCACATTGTATTTTTTGATTTCCACCAGATTGTGCATGAAAATACCACTTACAAACAGTTCAAAGTCTCTTGCAGCCAGACCATCCTGATGATTTTGTATGATCACAATGACGGCACATGTCTTGTTTGTATCCTCTGCAGTTGGAGTCCATGTGAACAGTCCTGTACCATCAATGTCCTCCTCCACTATGGAGCAGTTATCACTTGATACACTCCAGATGTTATTCCCGCTATCATTCCCGCCGGCAGTAAACTGGAACGAGAACTCTTCCAAGGGCAAATGTGTCCGATCTGAGATTGAAAAGTCAGATGGGAACAGGATAGATTCATCATGATGATCTCCGGCAAACACGGGAGTCAGGGAAACGGACAGGACAAGGCACACAATGGTGATTAGGAAAATATTCATACGATATTGAGTAACCAGACATAATAAAAAATAGTGGTTTTTTACACCATAAGATCAGAATTAATCAGGCATGATATCTGCCAATTTCACAGCGCCTGGCAGAACTAAAGTTCCGATTGTGATGCAATCATGCAAAAAATTGAATATGTGCCTTGATCCTTTGAGAAATCTTATTGGCCCCTGATTTGTAGCATGACCTGTCTGGGTCATCTTTGGATCTCCAGTCTGACAAAATTAATGAAGGGAGATCCTCCAAGACAGTAAGATTGAGAACCACCCCAAAACATCTAGTTAGGCATTACAGAACAAGATCAGACAAAATACAGAAATGCTTTCTGATTTTGCAAACTCTGGGAATCAGGATTTATAGAGTCATCTGCCATACTTTCAGATTCGGCAGGCTATGGTGGATTAACTGTAACGTAAAAGTGGCCTACTACAAAGTTATCGTTTATATCAATTGCACCACATGTGACTGGCGTACGACCTGAAAAGAATGCATAATAGAACGGATAATCGCACAATACGGTTACTGGAAAAATTTCTGTGACAGTAGGATTTTCAAAATTCACAACAAAGCGATTTGCAGATGTTACAACCACATCATCTGGAAAGGTGTCAAAGACTGGCTTTGTCGTATCCTCAACTGTAACACTTTGGGTATCACTGGCAATATTTTCAGAACGGGCACTAGCAGTCCAAGTCACAACAGTATTGCCTAGTGGGAATGAGTCAGGTGCATTGTTAGTTATGGTGACAGAATCAGCACCGCCTGTAACGATGGCATTTCCTATATCTACCACAGTTAGCACGTCAGTAGCTTCTACTATAATATCAGACGGCAAGATCAGATTTAGATGCGCGGCACCAAAACAGTCCCAGTCAGCACGGTTTTATTTGATGCCCGATCAGTGGCAGTACAGGTAATTGTATTAGAGCCAAACAGCAGCAGGTCACCGTTTGTTATGGAAGAACCATCTTCTCTGATACATACAACAGCAGGCTCTGCATTTGGGTTGTTATCTGTTACTTGAACAAAGTCAGCTCTAGTTCCCGTGGAACTATCTGATGCCAGCGGAGTAATAAACGAAATTACCGGTTTTGCATTATCAAAAACGTGTACATTCAAAGGCGCCAGTACCGCCCTGTAATATATGCTTTCTGACGCCTTGACATTTACTATAAATGATTCACCGATTAGGGCATGTGGGGGGTTCCAAGTCAGGTAACCTCTATTTGAAATTGTTATGCCGGGATTTTCAATCACGTCATTGGACTGCAAGACACTGAGAATCTCCCAATCTAAATTGTTTGGATTAGTAGATGGAGATAGAGGGTGTGCGGTGGATTGGCCAGATGGGAGACTAACGGGTGTAATATGAAGTTGGAGCCACGGGATGTCAACATCTGTTATATGAAATACGCGAACTAGGGGTTGGGATTGTGCTCCATTAATGTCAGTTAGTAAAAATTCAAACGGGATGCTGGTATCGATATGGTCACGTGTTGGAGAAAAGAAGAATATCCCAGTGTCCACATCAATCTCTGCACCATCAACTGGAGATGCTATGCTCCAGAGTACGACATCCCCATCAGGATCCGAACCTGTCAAACCAAGTGTTGCAGATTGAATTATAGAAAGTCTTATGGCAGGCGCATTAAAATGAATTGGATCTATTACAGGAGCTCTGTTCTCGGGATTTACAGTTATTATAGCATCCTGGGGCTCTGACTCTTCAACATCATCATCATATGTCCAAGTAAACGTAAAGGTTGAAGAATTTTGTGAGCCAGTCACCGTATCAGATGGGAAAGAGGCTGAGAATTCACCCGTGCTTGCATCCAGGGAATCCATCACACTCTGAGGCAGATTGCCAGATGTGATGCGGTATGTGGGTGTAATTGCAGATTGACTATCAGCAGGGTTTGTCACTACGGTAGAAAGACTTGGAATCTCTTGATTCTCTTTTACATCTACATTGTATTCTGTAATGACTGCCACATCATTCATGGGGGCGGCATTTACAACCAGAGCAAAGGTTCTTGCTGATAAATTAGTTTGATCAGCTAGTAGAATTATATTAATCGTACATGTTTTGTCCATATCCACACTGGTCGGCACCCATGTAAACAGTCCAGTACCATCAATGGCATCTGAACCCAATGCACAGTTCGGACTTATGGCAGCCCAAATATTGTCAAGAGGATCGCCGATGTCAGTGGTAAATTGAAATGAAAATTCTTCAGATACAGAGCCAATTCTGTCTGATTCTGTAAATTGGGGCGGATATATTATATGAAAAGGACCTTGGGCAAAAGCAGGAATTGTGACAATGGAGAAGACGAGGCCGATTGCAACTAACAGGGTTACATTTGCCACTATTGTCTCTTAAATCATGGATATATAACATATGCGTGTGAGATCACATACTAAATTAGTGTACTGTGCAAATAGCACATCATCCCAAATGCGCAAAAAATCTAATCAAGAAAGCATCTAAAAGCATCATAATGCTTATAGCCGGTTAAAATTTCACAAAAAAACAAGTTGAAGGCACTGATGTTTCTAGTAATTGCAATCTTTGTCATTGTCGGCGTATATGTAGGATATCATGCGTCTCAGGATGCAGAAGAAAAGGCAAAGGAACACAATGTAACTGTTGAATTAGAAATATTGCAGAGTACAGGGTTGGCACAAATTTATCAGGATTGGAGAGACACCCCTTTGTCAAAGCAGGATTTGTACTAAGATGTTGTTTGTAAAATGACACTCTCAGATAAAGAAAAGATCATAGCAGTAATTTCCAATGGAATTGCAGTGTTCTCGCTGCTACAAGAACGAGACGAGCTGCCAAAAAATACTACAATGTATGATTTTGTACTGGGGATAATCCCCAAGGATATTAGGTCAGAACTCAGCGTGGAGCTAATAGATGAGGTATTTGAGTATGTCACATCCGCACATAGTTCATAAAGTACATGGCAACTAGACATCATAATGACATCAATTGCAACCCTGGGATCCCACTGCTCACTGCAGGTTCTAAAGGGGGCAAAGGACGAGGGACTAAAGACCATTCTGGTGTGTGAGAAAAAGCGCGAAAAACTGTACAGGCGATTCCCATTCATTGACGAGATGATAATGGTTGATTCGTTCAAAGAGGTTCTTGATCAGAGATGCCAGAGGATCCTTGAGGAAAACAAAGCAGTACTAATCCCACACGGAACGCTAGTTGCACAGATGAGTCCGGATGAGATCGAGTCAATCAAGACCCCTGTCTTTGGCAACAAGTGGATTCTAAGATGGGAGGCAGACAGAGACATGAAGGAGAGGCTCATGAGGGAGGCAGACCTGCCGATGCCAAAGCCGGTTGCAGAGCCAAAGGAGATTGACAGCCTGGTCATTGTAAAAAGGCAGGGAGCAGCAGGTGGAAAGGGCTACTTTATGGCAGCAAACGAGGATGACTATAATTCAAAGAGGGAGCAGTTGATCTCAGAAGGCGTAATTTCCAGAGACGAGACACTGTACATTCAAGAGTATGCGGCAGGCGTTTTGGCATATCTGACATTCTTTTATTCGCCGCTAAGTGGGGATGTAGAGTTCTTTGGGGTTGACCAAAGGCACGAATCGGACATTGAAGGCATGGGTAGGATTCCCGCACAAGAGCAGCTAAAATCATGCAAGGTTCCATCCTTTAACGTCATTGGGAATAGTCCCCTTGTCTTGCGAGAGTCGCTATTAGATGAGGTGTATTCCATGGGCGAGAGTTTCGTGCAAGCTGCAAAGCGAATGGTTGCACCAGGAATGAACGGCCCGTTTTGTATAGAGGGGGTCTATGATGAGAATGCAAGGTTTACGTCTTTTGAGTTTTCGGCAAGAATAGTTGCAGGGTCCAACATCTACATGGACGGTTCCCCCTACTACTCACTGCTATTCAATGAGACGATGAGCATGGGCAAGAGGATTGCAAGGGAAGTGAGGACTGCCGCAGAGTCAGGCAAGCTAGACCAAGTCACTACCTAGTGACTTTTTTTACAACTGCCTCCATTCCGTGCTGGGATTTGACAATGTACTTGTCCCGGATTTTGACACTGGCCCAGTCAATAAACAGCACAGTCACCAGCACTATGAGCATGAATACTGCGGCTTTTCCATACTCGAAGAATTTGATATAGTTGATGATGTAAAATCCAATTCCGCCTGCACCCACCAATCCCAAAATGCTGGTCTGGCGCACATTGTAGTCAAACATGTATAGTATCTGGCTTAGCAAGTGGGATGCAGACTCTGGAATCACCACATACCGGATCAGCTGCCATTTTGAGACGCCTATTGAGCTTACCGCATCCATGGGATCAGAGTCAACTGTCTCAATTGCCTCATACTGCAGCTTTGCCACAAATCCCACAGTATACATCACGATTGCCAGGACGCCTGCAAACGTTCCAAGGCCTACCATGATTACAAACAGGATTGCCCACAAAATCGAGGGAAAGGTTCGAATCGCTGCAAGCAGCGCACGGATGGGGGCATAGACATACTTGCTATTGAGGTTTCTTGCGGCAAGCATGCTGAGGGGAAGTGCGATTGCAGTGCCCACCACGGTTCCGATAAATGCCATCTGAATTGTTTCAAACATGGCCCAGAGTGCCGTAGGGACATATTTTGGTTCGACTAGCAGCATCTCCTCGACTATGACTGCAAGGTTTGGCAGGCCTTCGGCAAACTCCAAGGGATTGGCATCCACGTTGTATGAGGCAACGACGACAAGTGCGATGATGATTCCAATTACGATGTTATTTTTTGGAGTCATCATACATCCCCATTATCTCATCTGTAGTCATGTCTCCCGTCTGAAAGTCAACGATGGTGTCCCCCTCCACGCCAATCTCCAGGACCTTGCAGCCCTCCTTGATGACTGCCACCCTGTTTGCGTACTCTAGTGCCAGCTGCATATCATGGTGTACCATGATTGCAGTCAGGTTCATTCTCTTCTGTGCATCTGCGACCAGATTCATGATTTCACGTGCAGTGACAGAGTCAAGCTCTGAGACAATCTCGTCTGCTAGCAGGATTGTAGGTTTCTGCATTAGCGCCCTTGCGATGGCGACTCGGCGCTTTTCACCGCCACTTAGCATGTATGCCTTTCTCTGCTCTTTTCCAGACAGTCCCACAAGTGAGATTATCCTCTCTGCCTCCCGTATTTCCCGCTCCGGGAACCTTTTGAGCAGCGACTGGACTCTGTTCAATCTTGGTAGGGCACCAATTAGGACATTCTCAAGCACCGTGATGTTTTTTATCAGTCCGAGGCTCTGGGGGATGTACCCTATGGTGTGCATCATTTTTTTAAACTTTTTATCAGTCATGTCCGGTGTGACATAGTCAACCTTGATTGTTCCGCTGCTTGGGATCATCATCCCGTTTAGCAGTCTTAGCAGTGTAGACTTGCCAGAACCGGACTGGCCTACAATGGCATAGTTTGTGCCCCTCTCAATTGATAGGTTGACCCCCTCTAGCGCAAAACTTTTTGAATCATACGATGTCCAGACATCACTCATCTGGATAACCTTGGTTGTGGTAATTGATGAACGATTCATCTGAATTTGCTCCATCTCCGGAAACCCTGTGTTACTTGCCCTTCTCATAGTTTGACTTGTCAAGGATCAGCTGGTCAAGTCCCGTCAGGGTATCAATATAGTCGCCAAACTGGCCAATATGCAGGGCAGTAGTGGTTGGAACTAGGGCCTCTGCACCGTACAGATTCCTCAAGATGTGGTTATCCTCATCATAGTTGAGCTGGATTAGCGCATCAACTAGCGCCTTTTTGGTAGAGTCAGACATTGCAGAGCTTACCATGAATGCGTGTGATGGTACAGGGCCAATGGTGGTGACAGGGCGCAGCTTTGTCTGGTCTTCTGGTTTGAGGTACTTTTGCGGGGCAATGTCCGAACCAAATGCGACATCCACATTTTCATTTAAAAGCAGTTCCAATGCGGCCTTGTAGCCTCCTGCAAAAGTATAGCTCTCAAAGTTCTCTGCCAGTGCAGACTCTAGTGCGACGATATCATCACCGTTAATTGTGACATGTCCGTCAGTGACCAGTGTTCCCATCGGCCTGACAAATCCCGAGGAGCCAGTTATGCTGGTAAATGCCACTTTTTTGCCTACTGCATCCTCCAGCGTATGGATGGAGTCATTATCAGCCAGTGTCCAAACAGTTGCCTGATAGTTTACCTTGCCTGCAACAAGCTCGGCCATTACTACCTCTGCACCTGTTCTTTGGTGGGTAATCCATGCGGGACCTGTATCCATAAAGGCAGCATCAATGTGACCGAACCTCATCCCCTCAATGATGGTCTCATAGTTTGTCGGGATTACAATCTCAACGTCTGTGCCAAGTTTGGATTCCAGGAACGCTTTGAGTGCCTGTGCTTTGGGGGTCAGCTCGTCTGCTTTCTCAACTGGGATAAATCCGATGGTCAGTGCATCGGCGGCATCTGCTGGTGAAACGTCGATGATTCTGTTTTCGAGCAGAAACCTAATCCCGTCCAGAAAGGTCTTATCATCGATTGTGCCGTCTGCCCACCAGCCAGCATTTGCCTTAATCCACTGTGGGATTGGGCTCTCTGCCTGTACGCTTGTCGGAAGTAGGAATATGCCAACTGCCGCAGATACGGCAATCAGTGTAAATGCAATATGTGGTTTCATGGGATATACTAAATTAGGATAAGCTAAGTTATTTAAATCAGGATTTGGTTCTACAGTCTCATTCCAAGTTTATAGAATGAGGAATATTGACAGATGCGGGCATTTTGGATCTTTTCCCTGATATGTGATATTGTGACAACGCAGATGCCCTGCCTTTGAAGGTGTCATCTGGCAATTCCTGTAAAGGCATCTACGTGGCCTGTCAGGGGATTGTCACAGTACAGCAAAGTCTTTCTGCAGGTTTCTCTGATAAATGGCAGTCTCTGATTGTAGTGTTAGAATATTTAGGATATGTATTTCGGGTTTGTTGTGTTTGAATACAGGTTTAAGCTAGGCTCCATCTCATCTAGGGTGATCTCGACTCTGCCAATCCTGCTCCGATAAAGCTTGATCTTTTTACCCTCAGAGGATATGACATACCGGTCCACTTCGGCAAGGGCAAGGACCTCCAAGGTGGACAGTGTTTTGTATACAGTTGAGAGGGATAGCTTTAGTTCGTCTGCAATCTGAGTCGCGTCCTTTGATTCGTTTTTTACCGAGAAGAGCACGGATCTGGTGCATACGTTGGTAAGGGACTCTATGATTTTTTGGGTAATGTCAAATTCGGATAGTTGGATGATGGTGGGCTTTTGCATGGTATCACCTAGTTTGGAATCAAGGTCAGTACCGGTTCTGGCTTTCTAATCGAGATGTCAGCCTTGCTGATTCGACTTCGGTATACCTTGTACTTTCTTCCTTTATCAGAGAGCATCCATTTCTCAACCTCGATGAGCGTTAGTTCCTCGAGATCTGCCAGTTTCTTGTACACGGAACTGAGAGGGATTTTTAGTTTGTATGACAGATCTGTTGCAGTATTTCCCTTCTTGATGATTGAAAATAAGATTGCGCGTGATTCAGAGTCGGCTAGTGCCTCAATCACCTTTTGGGTGATGTCGTATTTTTTTAGCTGTGGCAGGGTTAGCTTGCGTGACATACAGATGTAGTAAGCATTGCACGCATATTTAAACGAGGTGCATTGGTTCTCATTCCATAGAGTTAGAACAGTCAGTAATTTTCAGGGGCGTCTTTGTGGGGTTCAAGACGGCCCCATAGCAGACCCAGGATAAGCCCAACTGAGAGCCAAAATGACGAGACGCCAAGCACCGACATCAGCCTGAACTCGTTGATCCAGGTCATTTGAACTGGCACCTCATCGGGATTTTCAGGCATTGCCAAAAATACGACGCCCATTAGGGCGGCATATCCGACTAGTGATGCAAGCTTTCTCTTGCCTCGGAATCTCTTTGATATCTTGTAAAATACGAGTGCACCCATGGCAGATATTGTGATAAGGGAGAGGTGCAGGACTGTCCTGAGAACCAGGGTCTCGGCATCCCCGACAGATGGGGGATTTGCAGGATACTTTAGAAACGGCACAAAGTACAGGGCAAGCCACATGATCCCAGCTAGGAGCAGTGATTTTTTTACATAGTTGCATCCGGGCAGCGAGTCTTTAGATAGTGCAAATATCATTCCAAACAGGGCGCCCATGGATGTCCCAAGGATCACGCCTGCCAGAACCTGTCCGCCCTTCTGCCACATCCTATACCCTTCGTACTCTATTTGGAACTCTGGGGTGTCTTTTTGAACACCGGATTCAAACAGATTCTGGTTTTCAATTCCTATTGCATAGTCAAGATATGGCTCTACTAGTGCAAGGTTTACTGTCCCGTGAATCAATCCTGCAAAGGCACCTGAAGCCAATATGACGGTTATGAAAAGAGCAGTCTTCAAATCAACTAACCTAGTGGCAGGGAAAGCCTGCTGCGTGCCTCATATCGTGTGTGAGTTCGTGCAGTATCATGGGGTCTATACCTCCTGCAAGTACGTCCTCTGCATATACAAGGTTTACAATGTGTCCGTTCTCAAATGCGACTATGAACATTCCCAGCACAAAGACTGCAACTAGTGCCAGGACTGCCAGCTTTGGGATTTTTTGTTTTGATATGTCAAGCTGGGATTCTAACACACACGGGATATTTTGTGAGATTATTTAAATTGTTGGACGGTTTATCCAATTTATATATTTCAAAGTAGGTATTTTTTCGTGTTAAAGGAGATAAAGACGCTGCAAGACATTGTTGCACGGAGGGGATCAAGCAGGACACTGACGTTTAGTGCCCCGCACGTACTAAAATCCATCTTTTGTTTTGGCAATCAAAAGTATGTCAGCCGTGCGACATTTTGCAGGGAGGTCTGCCTGGGACAGGGGGCCGTAAAGACACTGATTTTGCACCTCAAGGAGTATGGAGTGGTCTCATCTATAAGATCGGGGACCTTTCTTACCAAAAAGGGGGCAAGGCTTGCAACGGAATTTTACAGGGCCATGCCATCACAGGATTTCATAAAAGACTGCCACATGACCAACGGCAGATACAACTATGCAATACGGTTGAAAAAAGAGTATGTCTCAAAGTTGGGAAACGGGATGCAGCAGCGAGACTATGCCATATTATACGGGGCAAGCGACTCGCTGACGCTGATCTTTGAAGGAAACGAGTTTTTCTTTTCAGGGGACAGCAGGATCTGCTTTTCAGCCAGGTCTCAAACTGGAAGGGAGTTAATTGGCCTGCTGAATCCGGAGAACCAGGATATTGTGATAATTACCTCGTCTGATGACAGGTTCGTTGCCGAGATTTCGGCAATCAATACAGCATTGCAGACGCTTGGTGAAAAGTAACAGTTCTAGTGGCAGGGAAAGCCTGCAGCATGCCTCATATCGTGTGTGAGTTCGTGCAGTATCATGGGGTCTATGCCTCCTGCAAGTACGTCCTCTGCATATACAAGGTTTACAATGTGTCCGTTCTCAAATGCGACTATGAACATTCCCAGCACAAAGACTGCAGCTAGTATTAGGACTGCCAGCTTTGGGATTTTTTGTTTTGATACGCTGAGCTCCGATTGCAACATGAAGGACATGGTTCTGTGAATATATTTAAGCCCTTGTATGGCTGTTTTATCGACAAGAGTCAGGATTGTTTTTGGAATTTTTGGCAGATACTCAAAATTTTCTCATGGTATACCCTACTCTAAAAAGAACTGGCACCATTCTATAGTATCATTCAACGGTATTACCATGCAACGATATTACCATCAGAAAAAAACCAGCATTCCAGGATATCGATTTCCCGGGAACAGTCATGCAAATTGTGCATAACTCACGTTAAGAGGGATTCAAAAAAAGGAAAAAAGGAAAATTTGAACTAGTTTGTTTCTAACTTACGGTTATCTCTGTACTAACTGGTGGAGATAGTGCTGTCGGATTGCTCAAGGATTCCCATGCAAATGCAGTGATTTTGTAATCTCCTGCACTAGTTGGAGTCCATGAAACTGCCGAGCTAAATGACTGACCGCCATATAGTGAGCCTATAATCCACGAGAGTGAGACTGTAACGCCGTTACCATCTTGAATCTGTACCAAGTATGCAAATTCTTGATCCTTGTCCTGACCACTTGCCAAATCGGCAGTAACCTGTACCTGTTGATCGACTGAAATAGTATCTAAACTATTTTCAAAGGAATCAAGAGGTCTCAAGTTGCTAACGACTACCCTCTCTAGAGGTGGTACGACTGTACCAATCAGAGTGGTGGCAGTAATCTCAAGTTCATCTGCAGTTGAGTACGGATCTGGCAGGGTATTGTCCTCGTATTCTACGGTGACTGTGTCACCTTCTGCGACTCTGAGTCTGTGACCTTCGGATTTATCGCCCAGTGTAAAGAACACTGTGCCCTCGAAGATACCAGTTGCCTCATTAGTCTCAGTTACGGTTAGGTCAATACCTCCAGAATCGGAGTCAGACCACACGTCGACATCAAAGTTGTCGACTGCTTCTGGATCCAAGTTAACGTCTGGGTCAATTACTCTTACAACACCTGTTCCGGTGGCCGGATAGCTTGCCTCTAACCACTGTACCTCACCAATATTCCATCTGATTAATGCTGAGCCGACTACTGTCTCATCCTCTGAGAATTCAAAGGAGACTGTTAGTCCGTCATCATCATCAGCTTGTAGGAATCCGTTGGTTGGGCCTTCGCCTTCGGTTCTTGGTGATGTGTCATCACCTGCAACACCATCGGCATCATGGTGGAATCCTGTAAGGATTACCTCACCAGTAAAGATGCCTGTATCAGTACCAGTTTCAACAAGCCTGTATTGATCGAGATCGTTACCTCTGGTAGCGATCGTTACGGGATCCCTCTCGGTTTCTCCGATTTCGTCAACTAGGTCACTGTCAAAGTTGTGATCTGGTGCGACAATGGTAATGTAGACCTTGTCAGTCCATGTGTAGACCTTTTGGTCAAGCTCCACAGTTGCTCCAAAGTTTGAAGTGAACAATGTCAAGTTGACATCCTCATCTTCATCACCTACATAGTCAGAACCTGATGGACCCCAATCCGTATACTCTAAGAGGATCTCTTCCCCTCTTTCAAGAGGATCGCCATCCAATGCTTCGGGAACTTCGATGACAATCTGGAAGATACCAGTACTGTCACCTGTTTCTCTAAAGTCGAGTGGTTCAGGATCAAATAGTGCTCCTGCGCCGTCAGCATCACCCATGGTGACAGTGGCAGCATCAGAATCCCATTCGATTAGGTCCAAGTCATAAGTCTCGGCCTGATCATTGTCCAGATCCAAGTCTGGCTCAATGAGGGTCAAGATCATGTCAGATCCGATAATATATACAGATTTGTCAGATTGCAATACGCCGTTTCTCAGGTCAAATGTGGCTGAATCAGTCACAGTATTGACATCACCAGAAGCATCAGTTGGATCAGTGTATTCAACTTGGAGAATATCTCCTTGTAGGATACAGTGCTTTCCTGGGATTACTGTGTCTTGCGGAACAGTAAATCTATCTAGTACGTCACCAGATCGACTGCCATCAGATATCAGATACTGAGTTGTATCTGGACATGATGAACTTGCCGGACCGTCAGTGTATCGGACTGTGATATCAGCTTCAAATATGCCTGCATCTGGTGCGATTTCACTGATTGGGCCAAACTCTGGCACAGTGGATCTGTTTTGAGCTATATCGTCAACATTAATCTTACCACCTTGGGTTGCCTCACCACCAGCGTATGTTAGTACGACTGTGTTTGAGCCTCTGATAACAGATACCTTGACAGGTCCTAATCCAGTTACTGGATCGACATATGCAATGGTATCTTCACCGGATGCTGAAACATCCCAATCTGGATCGTTAATTCTAACGTGAATCGTTAGATCTCCCGCGTTTAAGTATTCACCAGAATCCAAACCAGTTGTTTGGTCGGAAATTCCGAGTCCATTTACACCTGATTGGTGGATTGGGAATAGTGAACGACGGTTGTTGTTATCGATACTTGGGGCATGTGAAGTGTTATCCTCAGGGTTATAGTCAGCAGGTATACCAAATGGTACTGGATAGACTGTTCTATCAAGACTTACCGAACCAGTGTTTGCGCGAACGCCTGCACTGTCTCCTACCTCAATGACTTCACCGCTAGCGTCTCTAAAGTCAACATAGTTGACTTCAATATCAAGACCTGTTGCGGTTTCTAATCCATTAGTAGGATGGCACCATTGAGCTGGAATTTGGAAGCTGCCAACGAATCTGCCAGAGTCTCTGCTAGTCTCACCTAGAGTGAAACCAGTTGAACCCAAGCCTACATTGGCATCACTCCCTATACAGGTTGAATGTTCGCCTTCTGTCCAAGTTTGGTCATCAAATGTGACATCTAGTAGTCTGCCGAGTTGATCACCGTTACTTAGTGTAACAGATGTGCCTCCACCAGTTACGTGTGAACTGCCAACAACGTCATAGTTATCATCAGTAGCGTTTCGGACTATGGTATAGACGTCCTTCGTTTCAGAATCCACGTTCAGATCCAAGTCATCTACTGTAATTATTACGGTATCAGCAGTCTTGTATGAGTCGCTGTCAAATGATACGACACCAGAGTGGCTCGGAGCTGCTTCTTGATCAGATACCTGCGTTGAAACACCATCCTCACCCAAGTCAAAGTAAGTGACTCTGACATCATCTTCGTCAGTCAGATCCTCAATTACGATGAAATCTGGGTCATCTGCGATTGTAGAGAGACCAAGATATGTACTTAGGTCGTTGATGTTTAGCTGGTTGATCATGGTGTATTCCAAGGTACCTGCAAAGGTACTTGTGTTGTCACCTGTCTCTTCAGCTTCAATTCTGATGATTTGGTTTGCGATCCTATCGGATCCTACCAAGCCGTCATTGTTGAAACCAAAGGAGAAGAAGTCTGCAACGATTGGATATTTCTTTGAACCGTCAACTACCATAGGAGGACTGAATTCAAATACTAATCCAACGTCGAAGGTCTCCCTAAGACTTGGACTAAATAGATTTCCTGTTACATCCTCAAGGGATAGATAATCCTGTGCGTCACCATTGGTAACTATTCTGACTGCGCTAGTACCGTTTTCGAATGCACCAGTAGTAGCATTGATTGGCGTAGTGAATCCAGGATATACAAGATAGATATCCACACTGTTTTCAGCTGCACCTAGACTTCTAATGTCATAGTTGATCAGGTTGAAGCCAGTGAAAGAGTCATCTCGGTTATCATTTATGCTGTCACGTATGTCTCTCATTGTAGAGCTCAAATCGATAGCAATTGAACCAATTGAAGTTGGAGTATCTGGTGCGTCGAATTGAATTATAGCTCGTTCACTAAAGGTTTCAACAGTTGCATTACCCTGTGTTAGAGCGCCAGTCATTATATCGATTCTAGTTCTACCAGTACCATCACTGGATATAGAATTCGAACCCACACCGTCAGGACCTTCATCTATAAGATCAGCATGACCTACTACTCGCAGTACTCGTTCACTTTCACCCAAAGTGAATGGATCACCAAGGGTTATGGTTGGAATGAGTCCTACGTTTGGATCAAACAAATCCAAGTCTTCTTCAACTTTACTGTTCTTGTTGGCATCACCATCTATGATAATTACCGGGATTATTTCACCCGAGTTCCATTCATCATCAGATGCTTTGATGTCAATTACGGCAGTATCAAATTCGGCTGAAATTGAATGACCGACTTCATTGTACTCTATAACGGCAGTTGTGCCCCTTTCTGCATTACTTGTAATTTTCAATACTGATACATCTTGCTCATCATATGTGGCAAAGATGCCAGTGTTGACCTCTTGTTCAGTAAGAGTTACAGGCCATGAACCTTCACCCAGTATAAGAGCGGGGTCGTTAGTACCTGTAGCGGTAAGATTATTCACCCCAAAGATATCAGGGTTGTTGGTATCACCGCTTGTACCTAAAATCACAAGATCAGTATCAACATTATCCTGAATGGTGACTACAGGAATGTTTACATTATTTTGAGCAATAACATCAAGTAGCAATCTACAATTGGTTTCACACTGCATAGCACGACGTGAATCTTGAATATCGATTACATCACCAGC
The DNA here is from genome assembly GCA_965206745.1 of Candidatus Nitrosopumilus sp. Lineage (GTDB taxonomy): Archaea > Thermoproteota > Nitrososphaeria > Nitrososphaerales > Nitrosopumilaceae > Nitrosopumilus. The sequence goes on from OZ242220.1 coordinate 1,014,300, forward strand.
AAGTCGACCGTTCTCATCGAATACTTGGTAGTATACACCACCAGGTTGGATGTTAGATCCTTCTACACTTGCAAGGTTATTCTCGTCTTGGAGATTTGTATTAAACGTCCAAGAGTCTTCGTCAGTTGGGTCGATGTTTAACCACCAGTCTGTAACTGTGGCATGCACTTGTGTATTATGTGAATACTTTGCCCTATCCAATTCGAGCTTGGCAAATTGTTCAACGCTATCAAAGGTAAGTGTCGTTGATTGAACGCCACCTGCTGCATTGTATAGTACGTTGACATTTCCACCTTTTGCCAAATTGTATAGTTGTATGAAGGGCCAATAGTTTGGATTAATACCGATTTGTCCTGCTACTTCGGGAGATGGGAATCCGTTGATATCCCTCTCTTGACGAAGAACATTTTGGTTATCTGTATCGTCTAGTGGAGCAGTACAACGACCGTCATCCTCAACTGTGGGCATGGAGCCTACATACATTCCGACTGTTTCAGTTATTGAAACTATACTACCACTGCCACTGATATCGGTATTCTCACTACAGAAAGTACCAAAGTCCAATCCAGAACCGGCAAATCGTTCTGCTACGGTTCCATCTGCGATTAGGGCTTGATCTTTATCTGCAAAGTAACCATACCAGGTACCATCAGAGGCTTGAACCATTCTAAGTTTGTTGCCATTGATGGTGACGTCAGGTTCACCTTTTGACTCGTTTGTCTCATTGATGTCAGAATTTATGACCTTGACCTCAATTACTTGAGGACCAGACATGTAGTTGTCAAACTGGGACTGTTCTGCGGAAACCCTTAGGTTAGCGTTGAGTGCAAATGCCTCCGGCGTTACGCCAGGTGCGGCAATTGTCAGACCACCAGCTAACATTATTGTCATAAGCGTTAGACTAGTTATTTTTCGTTTTATTTCGTTATACATGTTATTGATTTTTTACTCTGAAATGAGTATTTAATGTTAATGGACGAATCATTCACAAGATATGACCCAGATTTTGATCCCATATTCAGATGCAGAGCACGAATTGGACTTGAAAAAATCATGCCTGATGCAGGAAACGATTGGGAGGATATATTTTTCTGGAATTGAGATAATCTTTCTAGAGTCAAATGTATGGGTCATCTTGTAAATCTCTCATAGTCTGAATTTGCGTGATGTGAACAGAAAAGTTACTCTGAAGGACTTGCAGATAAATATTGATGCCCCAATACAGGGTTACTCCAAGAGGCAAACAGACAAGATATTTACTTGAAATAAAACTTGTTCTCATATGAAACAATTTTACTTGTTGCTGATACCCGTTTTAATCGGCATAGTTACCGGGATGTTTTTGGCGTTTTACCCCGAATCAGAGACAGAACCAAACATATTCACTGCCTCAAAACTGATCAACGGAGGTTCCCCAATCATTGGCAACTCTGATGCGCCAATCACCATCTTGGAATGGGGGGATTATCAGTGTACATACTGCTACAAATTTCACCAAAGCACTCTAGATACAATAAAAGAAGATTTCATCAAGACAGGCAAAGTCAAATTGCTCTTCAAAGACTTTCCATTAAACGGTCCTGATTCATTGCTGGCTGCAGAGGCATCACACTGTGCAGAGGATCAAAAAAAATACTGGCAATATCACGACGAACTGTACAAGAACTGGGGAGGGGAGAGAACAGGATGGATTACCAGAGAGTCATTGTCAGATTTTGCAGATGCAGTAAACCTGGATTTGAATGAATTTGACAAGTGCCTCAATGAACACAGATATCAAGACAAAGTTAGCGCAATACATGAGTTTGGAAAGGAGATAGGAATTGATGCAACACCGTCATTTTTGGTGTTCAATGGAGAGAATATTATCAAAATCAGGGGAAACCAGCCACTAGAGGTATTCCTCAAAACATTTGAGGAACTATGATTTTGAAAAATCAATCAAAAAGATATATTCGCAAATCATGGATACAACGTAATGCCCAAGATTGACATTGAGAAACAGGATTCTGTAAAAATCTACAAAATCAGGAAGACACTCGAAGAGTTGTCGCAAAAATCAGGCAGAGGTACAGAGCTAATCACGGTATACATTCCAAAAGGAAAGCAGTTGCATGAAATTATCAATTCACTTCAGCAGGAACAGGGTACTGCAGACAACATAAAATCGGATTTGACAAGATCACACGTTGTTGATTCTCTGGGCAAAGTTATCCAGAGATTAAAACTGTACAAAAAAACTCCAGAAAAAGGACTGGTGATGTTTTGCGGAGCGTTGCCTCCCGAAGAGGGAGGCCCCCTAGGAAGTGAAGTGGTCAAGGTTTGGGAGATAGACCCTCCAAAAGATCTGAATCAGTATCTTTACAGATGCGATGATCATTTCCATGTAGACATACTAAAGGACATGCTAAAGGATGACAATCTGATAGGATTTCTTGCAATAGATGCAAAAGATGCAGGTTGGGGATTGTTACACGGGGACAAAATAGAAGTGCTAAACCATACAGGTTCCGGAGTGGCTGGAAAACACAGGCAAGGGGGACAGTCAGCAAAGAGATTCCAAAAGCTAAGAGAGATGGAATTGAGTTACTTTTACAACAGAGTCGCACAGACCACTAGGGAATATTTTATTGACATTTACCCAGTAAAGGGACTGATCATTTCAGGTCCAGGACCCACAAAGGAGGATTTTATCAACGGGAACTATCTAGAATACAGATTGCAAAACAACATCATCAATACAATTGACGCATCATATTCTGGAGCTGAGGGAATAAGAGAAGCGTTTCAGAAATCCTCGGATATCTTAGGCAACTTTAGAATGGTCGAAGAGAAAAAAATGGTAGAGGATCTATTCAGAGAGATAAACACAAACACGGGAAAAGGCGCCTACGGTTTGCACGAGGTGGTAGAGTATTTGAAAAACAACGTAGTTCAGACTTTGCTAATCACAGACAATACAAACATGCACAGAGTCGAGGGAAAATGCAAGCGTTGCCAACACGTTCAAGAGGAGATTGTTGAAAGGCCGCTAGTCATTCCAAAAAAGACGGAATACTCATCCAGGTCATGTCCCGGATGCAATGCAATGGAGGTAAAAGTCAACGAGCAAGACATTGTGGACTATTTGGAGATACTCTCATCAAAAGCAGGCTCCCAGTTGGAAGTTATTTCTGGAAGTGCAGAACATGGAAACAACCTTTCAAGCTTGGGGAAAATCGGAGCTATCTTAAGATACAATCCGGGTCATGCTAAATAAAACCGCGGATTTTTTTGGCGAGCTCTAAAAGTTCTTGCTCACTTGAAATCTGACGTTTAGTCCAGACGGTTCCCTTGCTATTGTATCTTGGAATAATATGAATATGAACATGTGGAATGATTTGTTTTGCGGCCCTGCCGTTGTTTTGCCCCAGACTGAATGCATCTGCCCCTGTAGCATCTAAAATCGCCTTTGCAATTTTTGGAACTAGTGAAAATACCTTTCCAACATTTTCTGAAGTCATATCGGTGATTCTTTCATGATGTTTTCTTGGAATTACCAAGCTGTGGCCAACATCAATAGGATACTTGTCTAAAAATGCAATATGTGATTCATCCTCATACAAGAGATGCCCATCCCTTGTGCCATCTAAAATTTCACAGAAAATACACCCCATAGAAAACAGTGTTTTATGATTTTATTTATTGTTTTTATTCAATGTGAAATGAAATACAAGCAGGCCACACATAGGTTATCTGCAGAAAGTAAATCTCAAGGGTCTAGACTTTTTCTTGACCACAATGCATGCATCTTTTTGAGGATAGTATCTTAAACCACACAAAATCATGAATGAAACCGTCCTTGCAACTCACATGAACCATAACAAGGACACCATTACAAAGAGTCTAGTCAAAAACTGTATCGATCAGCATTAATTTTTACAGGTTTTCAAAATAAGAGACATCCTAAAACACGATTTAAGAGTCCACAGTTACGAATGGTTAATTAGGGCATATTTTAGAGTCAAATTATCTCATGGGCCGAAAAGAGAGAAAAGAACGCGAAGTAAAACGTGAAAATTACGCCACAAAGCATTCTGCTGCAAAGAGAAAAGAGACACTGATTGCAGTCGGAGTACTGGCAGTAATTGCAATAATTGTCGGATATGCAGTATACGTGTTCATAGACCTGCCATCTGCACCGGGAGGTCCAGAGAATGCAGGAGATATAAGAAGTGCACATGATCATGCGGCAATTTTGGTAAAGATTTTTGGAGACACGTTTGACTTTTCCAGTCCGACATATCAGATAAAATCGCCTTGGATTCATTTTGAAGGAAGTGATGGGACCACAATCCACAAGCACGCAACAGGCGTAACTTTGGGATATCTCTTTGAGACTCTAGGGGTAGGTCTTGATGACAAATGCTATACATTCCCAGACGGAAAAGACTTTTGCTCAGACGGATCAAATGTATTAAAATTCTTCATCAACAGGGAGCAGGTATCAGACATCAGGGATTATGAGGTTATGGAGGATGACAGGGTATTGGTTCTGTTTGGCAGTGAAACTCCTGAAGAAATTGAAGCATATCTGTTACAACTAGACGCTCAGGAATTAGTCAAATAGAATTTTAAAGATTATACCCTAGTAAACAATAATGTATTTTGTTGCATGATTCTGCCTGTATCATCTTTTAGATCTCTTATTTAATAAAATTAAATCTAAAGGGCATCAAATAATTCATGTCTGTGTAAGCAAAAATTAGAATGATTGCAACAATAAACTCTGCAAACGAAGGTTACTTTCGCATCAATGTTGACCTCATAGATGGATTCAAAAAGGAATTAAAAAGGATGAACAAGAAAAACCAAGAGGACAGTATCCAGACGAGATAATTATGATTCTTGCATATATCCATCTCTACTATACATTGCCATACAGACATCGGGTCTGACAGAAACCTTGTTTGATGATAAAATCAAGGTTCCCTCATACAGTACTATATGAAAAATAAACAAGTTACAATGTGACTTGACCCAGAGCAAATATGCACATGGCAACATCACCATTGCAATTGACAGTACGGGAATAAAGGTAGCAGTCAGGGATGATTCGATAATATACAAGCACAGCAGCATGAGATGAAACTCAAGGTCGCCGTACAACAACAGGACGGTACTGGTACGATTTCAGAGAGTGTGGTTTGGACTAGATTGTGCAGGGAGGCAAATAATCATCTGAATTCAGTGAGTCATGTAGCAAAGCACATGAAATCATAATTTTTAATGTCAAATTTGTCACATATTGATTTTGTTATATAACAAATTTGTTATATAAAATAGCATAAACAACAAACAGGATCATGCTAGAACATCAGGATTACTTTTGAGAATTCATCTACCTACAAGTAGGACAGAGATACGAATATCTTATACATTACAACAAATACAGAAACATCGTCGATTGTCATCGGATTCTTTAGAGCCACCTCTCAGTAGCATATTGGATAAATGACGTTATAGTAAATCTCCTCAAACTCTAATATTATGGCAATCTAAATTTGACATGTCATGGAAATATCTAGCAAGAACGTTGTAGGGGGTACAGCACGTGCCCCACACAGGGCAATGTACAAAGCTATGGGGCTAGATGACAATGATCTGAATAAGCCATTCATAGGAGTATGCCATACGGGAAATGAGGCAACTCCGTGCAACATACTGTTACCAACACTAGCTGAAGAGGCAAAAAGAGGAGTTGCGCAAAACGGTGCGACCCCGAGAATATTCTCAACTATTGCAGTAAGTGACGGAATTGCAATGGGACATGAAGGAATGAAATCTTCGCTGATATCCCGTGAAGTCATAGCCGATTCCATTGAATTGATGGTAAGGGCTCACCAGTATGACGGAATTGTAGGAATCGCAGGGTGTGATAAGAGCCTTCCCGGAACAATGATGGCAATGGCTCGATTAAACCTACCATCAGTCTTTGTTTATGGCGGAACCATCATGCCCGGAATTCTTGATGGAAAAGAACTGACAGTTGTGGATGTTTATGAGGCAGTGGGGGCATACGATGCAGGGCAAATCTCCTTGGAGATGTTAAAAAATATTGAAAATACGGCGTGTCCCAGTTCAGGATCATGCGGAGGCATGTTTACTGCAAATACAATGGCATCAATTTCAGAGGCCATAGGATTGGCGTTGCCAGGAAGTGCCAGTCCTCCTGCAGAAGATGACCGTCGAAACAAAATGGTGTATGATACAGGTGCTGCATGTGCAAAATTATTGGAGTTGAGCATCAAACCAAGAGACATTATGACGTATGAGGCATTTGAGAATTCAATCGTAATGCTTAATGCAGTTGGCGGTTCTACAAACGGAATTTTGCATCTGTTATCAATGGCCAGCGAGGCCAGAGTCAAACTGACATATGATGATTTTGAAAAGATTCGCAAAAAGACACCACACATTGCAGACATGAAACCAGGTGGAAGTTACGTTATGAACAGTCTTGATAAAATTGGAGGAATTCCTTTTGTTCTCAAAAAATTAGCAGCCAAAGGGTTGTTAAACGAGAATTGTATCACCGTGACTGGAAAAACCATGCGACAGAATCTTGATTCGATGAGCATTCCAGAACCTGAACAGACAATTATCAGGCCAATTGAAAACCCACTTCATACAGTTGGAACCGCAGTAATACTCAAAGGAAGTCTTGCTCCCGAAGGGGCCGTAATCAAGACGGCAGGAGTGGAGATGACAAAGTTTACCGGCAAAGCCCGAGTATACAACAGAGAAGAGCATGCCTTTGATGCAGTTGCCAAGGGTGATGTGGAAGAGGGTGACGTTGTAGTTATCAGATATGAAGGTCCAAAGGGAGGACCAGGCATGAGGGAAATGCTTGCAACAACTGCAGCATTGGTAGGACAAGGTTTGGGCAAAAAAGTAGCAATGGTTACAGATGGAAGATTTTCAGGAGGCACCAGGGGGTTCATGGTAGGCCACGTTGCACCAGAAGCATATGTTGGAGGTCCTATTGCACTAGTCAAAGATGGCGATGGGATTACAATTGACACTGAAACCACGGTTATTGACATTCATGTCTCAGAAGAAGAGTTGGCAAAAAGGAGGGAATCATGGAGAAGGCCTGATCCAAATTACACATCAGGGGCATTGGCAAAATATGCAACGCTTGTAGGCTCAGCCGCACAAGGTGCAATCACCTCTGCAAACCCGTAGGATGAACAATTCATCCACAAGCTTTATAGATCGCAATACAAGTTAACCATCAGAGATAACAGAAAAAATAACATTATGCTTATCATATTGCTGTTGTCTACTACAGGTTAATCTCTCAACAGCATACCCAAAGATTAAACCAGAGTTTAAAATTATCAATATACACTCATGAATATCTACTCTAGCAAATTTGCGATAATTGTCATAATAATACTGGTAGGCATTCTCGCATTGCAGATGGTGACTAATAGCAATAATGCCCAACAATTAATCGACTTGGAAACTTGTGAGATATACACCATGGATCCTGCCAATACCAAAAAATATCTAAATGAATTTGATGCAAAATGCCTTGATTTTAAAAGCCTAAACACCTAGAAAATCAATTAATAAAACAAAGACTGTGAAAATACATGGAAGATCCGTCTGAAATAAACTCTGTATTTTGGAATGAGGCAAAAAAATCATGGGATTATAAAATGATCAAGGTTGATGAGTATTTTGGATTCAACGAATGCCAACAGTGCCGAAAACCAATGTCGCATAATGTAAAAACAGGAGGAGAGTTCAAGATGGTTTATGTAAAATGTGGCTGTGCAGAAAGAGAGTGATTCTTTAAATCTCATCGATTCCCAAAACATCATAGTATGCCTTTGGAATCATCTGCTGTCCCTTGAAGAGGACATTGTTCACTGCCGTATCCAAGACATATGTTTTTGCCCAATCATCATCGCTTCTAATTGAACGGCCAAACCCCTGTAGGATTTTGGTGAGGGTTTGAGAAGTGTACCATGAGGGAAATCTGTTCATCTTGGCCTTTGTCCTCTTTTCAGTGTAATTCGGGTATGGAACTTTGGCAATTATTTGGAATCTGGACAGATCGTCTTTCAAATCAACTCCTTCCCAAAGAGAGGAGGAAAGCAAAACCCCAGTCGGATCAGTTGCATGCTCTGAAATTACCTCATCTTGAGTTTTTCCATCCTTATTTCTACTATGACACAGCCTAACTCTTTGAGTATTTTTTGGAGAAAGATGGCCAATGATTTTTTGGCATCTTGGAATTGACGAGGTCAGAATTAACCCGCGTTGGTTTGAGTGCTCATCTAGTATCCTGTCAATTGCCCTGATAACCTCCAGTTCGTCTTCATCAGTGGAACCGTAACTCAGCCTTCTGATGTTGAGAAGATCTATGCTCCTGTGCTCAATTGGGAAGGGGGATTTTATCGTATCGACAAATGCGACATCATCTTGCTGCAATCCCATGTTTTCACAGAAACTTAATTTGTCGATAGTTGCAGACATGAACAACTGGTACTCTGTCTCAAAAAAAGAGTTGGCAAATTTTGAAACATCAATGGGCTTGACTGAAATCGTTCTAAAATTCCCATTAAAGTCTTTGAGGGGGGCATTTACGACAAAATTATCCTTATCGGACATGATGTCTATTTTTGCCTGTGCGGCCCTATCGTAACGTCGCTCCAGTCCTGATATCAGTTCATAGTCAGGGTTGCTTTGAAAGGCAGTACTTTCTTTGGTGTCCTTGATTTTTTTAGCATAAGAATGGGCCATATCCTCAGTCAGCTTTATCACAGAATCCAAATCTGCAAAATCGTATTTTTCAGAATTGAGGTGGCACTCATCTACCTGTCCTGCAAAAATATCCAATCCGACAAACTGGATTATTTGATCTTCGATCTTGTGGGCCTCATCAAAGACGGTTATTTTTCTATCCAGATAGCCCTCAAAGAGTTTTTTGTTAAATTTCATAATTGTAAAAAACGCATGGTAATTCCAAAGGGAATGCTTTGAAACCAAGGCATCGTACTTTTGCATGTAATAATGGCAAGATTCAGAGTCAGCGGTATTCTCTTCGACCTGTTTTAGGGTGGGCTTGAATTTGCAGATCTCAAAGACTTCCTTGCCGTTTTTTGAGATCCTTTCTTGACATACACCCTTGTCACATGTCAGACCCCACCTCATGGCCTTTCTGTCATTGTCAACTTTTTCAGATCCCATTAGTTTGAGACATGGAAAATTTTGCTTGCCCTTTACAGGTTTCAGAAATGGAATATCTTTGATGTACTGATCTTGAAGATGCTTTGATGCTGTAACGGTAAAAGAACTATCAAAATAATTTGAAATAGTGGCCCCTACAAGAGACTTTCCAACCCCAGTTGGGGCGCATAATATGATTTTCTTGAATCCTGATTTTATTTTCTCGTCTATCTGAGAGATGATCTCCTTTTGAATTTTCCTAGGAGTAAAGTGATCTGGGAATTTTTCTAATAAAGACAGGATTACATCTTCTTTTATTCAATATTAAAAGCATGAGGGTTATTGGAATATGGTGTTGTTTTGTAACTTAGTTTAATATCTAGTACCATTACGTTAGATCATGGAATTGATAGATGATAAAATGAGGGTCTGGACCGATAGTGCCCAATATGTAAAACAGAGCGCAGGGGTATACATCCTATACAACCGAAACAGAGATCCAATATACATAGGTGAGACAGACAGTCTTGCAGAAAGGTTTGCAAAATACACAGATACCGAATTTGAGGGAAATGAGTGTAAACAAAAAACATCGTTTTATCAAAGAGAATTTGCAGAAAATCCAAAGGAAATTCAGCAGAGATTAATTGCGGATTTTAAAAATGAGACTGGTGATATCCCGGTTTGTAATGCAGGGATTAAGGTAAAAACACATTAGGAAAATACGCGATATCATAATATCTCATAGAAATATCCCCACCTGCATTTGAAAGAAATTCCGTATTCCTTCAAGAAAGTAATTTATCATAGATGGACGTACTAATACAATGCATCAGTGTTATTATTGCGAGCAACTGTTTGAATCAAAAGAAAAGTTATACGAGCATGTCGAGATACATTCAGATATTGAAAGGAACAGAGAAATCACAGACAGGAAGAAACGAAAAGCGAAAAAACAATGATTTCAGCCTAGATTAAAAAAAGAGCAGAGGTCAGAATCTTTCAAATTCTGGAGTGAATATAAGAATTATTTTCACATACAATATGGATTGGGTTGAGGCGTTATTACAAAAATCATATGAAAGAACACTTACAAAAGGAGAAGTACTGCACAGTCTCTTCCACATGATTGAGGTAAATGAAAATACTCTAAACCGCATCCAAACAAACAAAACAGATTTTGGTCCGGAACTAGAAGAATTAAAACAGACAGAAATACGAGATTTGGGTTTTCATTTGAAATATTATCGAAGTTTGGTCAATTATATCGATTCGACTCCTGAAAATAAAATCATAGAAAACAAATCTTAACCATCAAAGAACATCACAAGATGTAAGAATGAGGTTTTTCTGTAATAATTCATTAATTTTTAGCATGAATGGCATTACACTTTGAGAATTCATCGCATTTGAATTTAGTTGGTTTTAGAGTTTCCATAAGGGTGTGTTTCTTTGTTTAGACCTGGCAAATCAGCGCACACTGCAAGGCAAATTATAGATGTAGTTTCTTAAAGACTGAATCATAATTGGATTGTGACTCTATGTTCTTGCCATAGTTTGTGTCATGATGGTATTTTAGAGATTTTTCATAAAATAATTTTTCTAGTTTTTCCACCTCATCGTGGATCATTTTGCCCGAATCTACTTTTGCAAACTGTTTTTGCTGCTCTGTATTTTGACCTCGCGTGGAGAAATATTTTTTGTAAAATCTCTCTTGTAAATTTGTCATATTCTCACGTTTGATTTGTTCTGCGAGATCAAAAGTGCCTTGTTCGTGATTAAGCAAAGAATCATTTGCCTCAGATGAACGTACCCAAGAAAGTAAGGGGTGAAATTCTACATAAAGCGAGATATCTCTAATTAAGAAAATGATCTTTCCATCAACTTTATCTGAATCTACAACCCAGGTAAATCTGAATTTGATAATACTGTGGCTGTCTTCAAATACGGCAGGATTGGATTCTGCCTTAAAATCAGACCAGGAAAGGGCAAGATCGTCTGACCACTCCAAAGATGTTTTCTCCATACTAAGACAGGTTTTCACGAGAATAAAATTATTCTTTATTTCTCCATGCTAAATCACGGAATGTGATCCTTCAAAAAACATCAGATATGCAGAAAAATCCAAACATGGCAGATATACAAGGATTCCAAACAGATGAATCCTATTTTGGACAAGTCAAAGAGGGGACAATAATGGAGCGCATGTGTACAACAGGCTTGTTGGTAAAAGTTGATCTTCTAAATTTCAGGCTCGGCTTCATAGAGTTTGAGTAGATCATTTTTTCAACCCTTTTTGATTAAAATTCAAGACACGGTTAATTTTAAGAGTTTTTCAAAAGACAGATTATTACAAATATTGAAAGCAAGGTGATTGCGGATTTGATATCTACTGTAACCCCCAAAGGGCCGATGAAACGGATATCAAATTTGCTTGCTTTCACAAACTCTAAACTATTAATTTCGGCAATTTTCCATGATCAACCATGATAATGAAATTTTATGTCTGGATGGGGATTTCAGTATCTGCACTAGTTGCAGGATTAGTCTTGTTATTTGGGTGATTAGGATGCAATTTCAAAATTAGGATAACATTCAAGTTGGCTCAAGATGCCGTTGATTTGTGCGATTAGTTCATTTTGTTGATCAATTAAACCGTTTACTTTTTTGACTTGTAGGTTAATTTGCTCATAGGCCAGTTGGGCTTTTTCATACTCCTTTGGAGGAAGTGTTTTGCCTTCATAGTATTTGTACTGGTTATTGTATTGATCATATTGTGATTGTTCACGAGCAATCCTGTCATCTAGTGACTCAATTTGGAATTCAATCTCTTTTTGTTGCACAATCAATGGTTTTTGCCCTACATAAAGTCCATCAAATCTTGGAGGAATAACATATCCACTAGCATCAAAATTAATTTCAGGCGATTCAGCAGAATACATCAGATGGTTCTCCTCGCTAGCATGCCCCAATCCCAATGCGTGCCCTATCTCGTGCATCAGAATATCGGCAACCATGTCTTGATCATTTTGAACAAAATCAGAGTTGCAGTCTTTTGCACCGACAGATATATCCAAAACACAGTGATTTTGGATTCCAAGTATGCCAGTATTGCATGTTGCAAGGCCAGTGTGGGTGGATGAGGCATATTTCTGCCATTTTATTTCAATGTTGGCATTACTAGATTTTACAAATTCCAAATCAGGGTTGTTTTGCTCCCATGTCTTAATTGCTTTTTTTAATGCCTCAGTCGGGATTTGCCTGTCTGGAACATCTGGAACATCCTCAAAAGAATAGTAAATGACCTGATGATCATCAAGAGATATAATATTGGAGATTCGTTGAAGATTTTCAATGGAAGGGGACAGTCGGTTGCTAGTCTCTGCGGGCAAAGGCAACAAATCAGCATACCACACATAGCCAATCCCGATTAGAATGACAACTAGGAGGATTGCTTTCAACAATTAATCAAACAGCATAAAGTAAGTAAAACTTTCCACCAAATCAACGGATTCCGGGCTCAAGGATGTTTTGCAATAAATTGAGCCTGTTTATTTTAAAGGAATGATCAAAGGGAATACGATACAAATAGATAATGCCACCAATTGCCTTAACGCAGTTGGACATACATTGACAATCTTATCGATGGCTTGAGATTCTGATCCGGATGAGGGTTTTTCAGGCAATCTGATTCTGTTCATCAGAAAGCAGTTGCCAGTCAAAGGGTAAGAATTTCAAGATATTTTAAAACTCAGAATAACATCAGGTATAATTCTGACATAATACTACAGTATGACAATTTCCCAATCATAGTCAATATCATCAATGATTTCAAAGAATAGCTTTTGCAAATACAACTAAATTTATTTTGAAATTTTCCCATAAAAATACCATAATTCATCGAAAAATCAAATATAATTTATTAACAATAGAGTTTTGATAGATTCGTACTAGCATGACTGAATGCCCCACATGTAAACTTGCAATGGAATCACATTCTACAGAGGAGTTGATGGAGTGTTGTATGAAACAGGTAGGCGATGAGTTTTCTGAGCAAGAATCAGGCATTTGTCCCAATTGCAAACACGACATCAAAGAGCACGCCAGTAAAGAACTTGCAGAGTGTACTCTGGAATTTCTAAAGTCCGGGATTAACAGGTAAAACAAGATAAGATTAAACAGAAGAAAGGAATGGGAAGGTCATTGGATCAGATAACAAAAAAACTAATTCAGGAATATTCTCCAATGTGGACCAACAGACAGATATGGGAATATGAGCAAATTAATCAGGAATTGACTTTTGATACAGTCTATGCAAAACGCGACAATTTTGAATCATGGAAGACAAAACTAGCACGACCTGACTCAGATATCAGGGAGGTCATAGTTGGAACATTTGATAATTTTTTGGAAGGGTACGAACTGTGGATTTCAAACAAGGATCAAGGGAAATTAGATTCAAAATATGTGGCCTATCTCATGTCAGTCATGGCAGATATCATGATAGATGACGAGGTTTGCCTCAATTTTAGAATTGAAGATGATTGCCTGATAGCGGCAATGGATGAGAAGGCAGATGTAATTGACTGTAAAGAATTCTTTGAGGAATTTTATCATTTGGCCACAGGGTTTAATTTTGGCACAGATACAGGAATTCCAGATGATGAGACAGAAGCCCAAATGTACCTTACAAGGTTGCAAGAAGAGTTTGATGAGAGAATGAGAGACAATCTAGGGGACAGATACTTGCCAGGCAACAAGGATCCTGACACATTGCATGCCAATGATTGAGCTAAAATACAAGATGAATCTAGTGAAAAATGATGCCAGAGAGAAAACAATATAGAAACTTTAAGAAACGCGAGCCAAGCATGACTACAGAGCAAAAGATAGAGGGTTTTGTAAAGAGAAATTCCCAAAATGGGTTTTTTACCAAGGTTTCAACCCTGTCATACAAGTTTGGCATATCAGAGGACATGGCATGGAGTGTCGTTGGGGAGCTGCTATCTGAAGGATCATTTGAGTCAATTCATGACGAGTATTCAGGGGAGATGAAGCTGTGTGAGTTTGGAAAGACATATGCTATAATGGATTTGGAGAGAAAGAGAAAGAGGGACCGATACAAGGCAAACAGTAAAAAACAAAACAATGAAAGAAGAAGTTCAAAACCCAGCAATGAAAACTCTTAATTTCAAATTAATTTTAAACCATTCATGTATGAGAACTTGTTTGCTCAATTCCAGCAGATCATAAAACCAAGAAAGAGAGAAAGAATGAAAAATGATACAGTGTAAGTTATGCGGTACACCATTGGGCAAGAAACCGACCACCGAAGAGCTGCAAGTCCACTGGAAGAAGCATCACAGTTGGCACTGGGAATCAAACAGAGACAAAACTCCAGAAGAGGCATTGTTAAAAAAGAGATAACAAATCTTGGCAGGGTAATAGTTTACAGCATATGCATACTAAAATCTCCAAAAAGTGGCAAGTAACAAAATGCAAAAGATAGATCAAATTTTGTTAGTATTTTTTGATTTATCTTGTAAATGGATGTAAGTTTCGGACATGGATAAAATTAATGAATCCATACATTAATCAATAAAGAATCGATGTAAAAGATGAAATGCAATCTTTGGCCAATCAGTGATAAAGAATTTGATTTGAACCTGCAATTATAAATCAGACATCAGGATACATGCCAAAAATAAAAACATGCCATCAAAGCAGTAAAAAATACCGGTGAAAGACCATCAATCCTGTTTGATGAATAATGTTCATGTACACTAAAAGGACGAAATCAAAAATGGGATCAATTCATTCAAAATTGTGGAAAGATAAAAACCAACAATGAATCAATCAGGATTTGAAACATGAAGGAATTGTTTGTCAATAGACAATGTAAATATGAAAGTGATGGTTTGATTTTTTATTCAATCTCAAGTTTGAATATGGTTTGACAGAGAGGTTTAATTTAGATAGAAGAAAAGAACTGTCATGTTTTCCCAATCCCGGCACGGTGTTACTTAGAGAAAAGGATTATAGATGCGAGCTTGGAATGTGTCATGAAGGACATTATAAAACAGAATGCAAGGATAACCAATAATTAGAAAGCATTATTTTGATTAAAGATTACAGTCAAATCATGTCTTTGGATATTGCTTGGAAGAGTAATTTTTACGGAATTTCCTGGGCATATGAGAAAGACAGGCTAGTAGTCTCCACAGTATTTGAGGACAAAAAGGAAGCAATCGCAATTGCAAAAGAGATCGAGGATTGGAGTGATAAATTTACCCGATTAACTATAATTGAGAAGGATAATGACGAGTTTGCCATATGCTGCTATCAAGACCCGCAAATTTCAAAAAAGGAGAGTCATTTAGGGCTATTTCGGACAGGAATGAGACAGAGCGGTGGGTATGAACAGGCAAAGCCAATGATCGTTGAAAAACCACCACTATTACAAATAGCGTATGCAGCAGATGTTCGAGATATGAACACATATGAGCAAATTTCACGGCTAGTTCCAATGCGAAAATGCAGGATCATATCTGAAAAAGACTTGAAGAAGCAAGAATACTATTACGAGAAAACTGCAAGTGCACAGAATTAAAAAAAAGGTGAGATTCAAATGAATCTAAGATTGAATCATCACCAGGTATGGTCAGGTAACACAACTAACTCAGATTCGATATAAAGCAACACTACTCTTTTGTACGAATAAATGATACTGACAAATCATTCATCTTTGTTAAATAGAAATTTTTACAGTCATATGATATGGAAGATAGTAATAATCAACAAGAGTGGGAAGAAGTGATAGGCCTCGGATGGCTTGTCTCAGAGGAATAAATACAGGTTTACTGTATCCAGTCCAAATTCTAGGTGTGAATCAGAGACACCAAACTGCTTTAGAATTATCCAAAGCGTTTATTTTTTACTTTGTTGTATGACTTGACTCATTCAGATGATCACCTGACACAATCTAGTCCAAACTGCACTCTCTGAAATCATGCCAGTACCATCCTGTTGTTATACAGCAACTTGAGTTTCATCTCATGCTGCTGTGCTTGTATATTATCAAATCATCTCTATCTATTACCTCTATCACTGCACTGTCAATTGCAATAGTAATGATGCCATGTGTGTCTGCTAGGAGTCAAGATATAACAGATTTATTTTTCATACGGTGCTGTATAAGGCAACCATGACTTTATCATCAAACACGTATTCGGATCCGATGTCTGTATGGCAATGTACAGTAGAGATGAATCAGCAAGAATCATCATCAATTCATCCAAATATCATTCTCATGGTGGGTTCGCCTCCAAAAGGGAACCGGCAGCGTACAAGAGCACCATGCAACGGTATTACCATGCAACGGTATTACCATGCAACGGTATTACCATGCAACGGTATTACCATGCAACGGTATTACCATGCAACGATATTACCATCAGAAAAAAACCAGCATTCCAGGATATCGATTTCCCGGGAACAGTCATGCAAATTGTGCATAACTCACGTTAAGAGGGATTCAAAAAAAGGAAAAAAGGAAAATTTGAACTAGTTTGTTTCTAACTTACGGTTATCTCTGTACTAACTGGTGGAGATAGTGCTGTCGGATTGCTCAAGGATTCCCATGCAAATGCAGTGATTTTGTAATCTCCTGCACTAGTTGGAGTCCATGAAACTGCCGAGCTAAATGACTGACCGCCATATAGTGAGCCTATAATCCACGAGAGTGAGACTGTAACGCCGTTACCATCTTGAATCTGTACCAAGTATGCAAATTCTTGATCCTTGTCCTGACCACTTGCCAAATCGGCAGTAACCTGTACCTGTTGATCGACTGAAATAGTATCTAAACTATTTTCAAAGGAATCAAGAGGTCTCAAGTTGCTAACGACTACCCTCTCTAGAGGTGGTACGACTGTACCAATCAGAGTGGTGGCAGTAATCTCAAGTTCATCTGCAGTTGAGTACGGATCTGGCAGGGTATTGTCCTCGTATTCTACGGTGACTGTGTCACCTTCTGCGACTCTGAGTCTGTGACCTTCGGATTTATCGCCCAGTGTAAAGAACACTGTGCCCTCGAAGATACCAGTTGCCTCATTAGTCTCAGTTACGGTTAGGTCAATACCTCCAGAATCGGAGTCAGACCACACGTCGACATCAAAGTTGTCGACTGCTTCTGGATCCAAGTTAACGTCTGGGTCAATTACTCTTACAACACCTGTTCCGGTGGCCGGATAGCTTGCCTCTAACCACTGTACCTCACCAATATTCCATCTGATTAATGCTGAGCCGACTACTGTCTCATCCTCTGAGAATTCAAAGGAGACTGTTAGTCCGTCATCATCATCAGCTTGTAGGAATCCGTTGGTTGGGCCTTCGCCTTCGGTTCTTGGTGATGTGTCATCACCTGCAACACCATCGGCATCATGGTGGAATCCTGTAAGGATTACCTCACCAGTAAAGATGCCTGTATCAGTACCAGTTTCAACAAGCCTGTATTGATCGAGATCGTTACCTCTGGTAGCGATCGTTACGGGATCCCTCTCGGTTTCTCCGATTTCGTCAACTAGGTCACTGTCAAAGTTGTGATCTGGTGCGACAATGGTAATGTAGACCTTGTCAGTCCATGTGTAGACCTTTTGGTCAAGCTCCACAGTTGCTCCAAAGTTTGAAGTGAACAATGTCAAGTTGACATCCTCATCTTCATCACCTACATAGTCAGAACCTGATGGACCCCAATCCGTATACTCTAAGAGGATCTCTTCCCCTCTTTCAAGAGGATCGCCATCCAATGCTTCGGGAACTTCGATGACAATCTGGAAGATACCAGTACTGTCACCTGTTTCTCTAAAGTCGAGTGGTTCAGGATCAAATAGTGCTCCTGCGCCGTCAGCATCACCCATGGTGACAGTGGCAGCATCAGAATCCCATTCGATTAGGTCCAAGTCATAAGTCTCGGCCTGATCATTGTCCAGATCCAAGTCTGGCTCAATGAGGGTCAAGATCATGTCAGATCCGATAATATATACAGATTTGTCAGATTGCAATACGCCGTTTCTCAGGTCAAATGTGGCTGAATCAGTCACAGTATTGACATCACCAGAAGCATCAGTTGGATCAGTGTATTCAACTTGGAGAATATCTCCTTGTAGGATACAGTGCTTTCCTGGGATTACTGTGTCTTGCGGAACAGTAAATCTATCTAGTACGTCACCAGATCGACTGCCATCAGATATCAGATACTGAGTTGTATCTGGACATGATGAACTTGCCGGACCGTCAGTGTATCGGACTGTGATATCAGCTTCAAATATGCCTGCATCTGGTGCGATTTCACTGATTGGGCCAAACTCTGGCACAGTGGATCTGTTTTGAGCTATATCGTCAACATTAATCTTACCACCTTGGGTTGCCTCACCACCAGCGTATGTTAGTACGACTGTGTTTGAGCCTCTGATAACAGATACCTTGACAGGTCCTAATCCAGTTACTGGATCGACATATGCAATGGTATCTTCACCGGATGCTGAAACATCCCAATCTGGATCGTTAATTCTAACGTGAATCGTTAGATCTCCCGCGTTTAAGTATTCACCAGAATCCAAACCAGTTGTTTGGTCGGAAATTCCGAGTCCATTTACACCTGATTGGTGGATTGGGAATAGTGAACGACGGTTGTTGTTATCGATACTTGGGGCATGTGAAGTGTTATCCTCAGGGTTATAGTCAGCAGGTATACCAAATGGTACTGGATAGACTGTTCTATCAAGACTTACCGAACCAGTGTTTGCGCGAACGCCTGCACTGTCTCCTACCTCAATGACTTCACCGCTAGCGTCTCTAAAGTCAACATAGTTGACTTCAATATCAAGACCTGTTGCGGTTTCTAATCCATTAGTAGGATGGCACCATTGAGCTGGAATTTGGAAGCTGCCAACGAATCTGCCAGAGTCTCTGCTAGTCTCACCTAGAGTGAAACCAGTTGAACCCAAGCCTACATTGGCATCACTCCCTATACAGGTTGAATGTTCGCCTTCTGTCCAAGTTTGGTCATCAAATGTGACATCTAGTAGTCTGCCGAGTTGATCACCGTTACTTAGTGTAACAGATGTGCCTCCACCAGTTACGTGTGAACTGCCAACAACGTCATAGTTATCATCAGTAGCGTTTCGGACTATGGTATAGACGTCCTTCGTTTCAGAATCCACGTTCAGATCCAAGTCATCTACTGTAATTATTACGGTATCAGCAGTCTTGTATGAGTCGCTGTCAAATGATACGACACCAGAGTGGCTCGGAGCTGCTTCTTGATCAGATACCTGCGTTGAAACACCATCCTCACCCAAGTCAAAGTAAGTGACTCTGACATCATCTTCGTCAGTCAGATCCTCAATTACGATGAAATCTGGGTCATCTGCGATTGTAGAGAGACCAAGATATGTACTTAGGTCGTTGATGTTTAGCTGGTTGATCATGGTGTATTCCAAGGTACCTGCAAAGGTACTTGTGTTGTCACCTGTCTCTTCAGCTTCAATTCTGATGATTTGGTTTGCGATCCTATCGGATCCTACCAAGCCGTCATTGTTGAAACCAAAGGAGAAGAAGTCTGCAACGATTGGATATTTCTTTGAACCGTCAACTACCATAGGAGGACTGAATTCAAATACTAATCCAACGTCGAAGGTCTCCCTAAGACTTGGACTAAATAGATTTCCTGTTACATCCTCAAGGGATAGATAATCCTGTGCGTCACCATTGGTAACTATTCTGACTGCGCTAGTACCGTTTTCGAATGCACCAGTAGTAGCATTGATTGGCGTAGTGAATCCAGGATATACAAGATAGATATCCACACTGTTTTCAGCTGCACCTAGACTTCTAATGTCATAGTTGATCAGGTTGAAGCCAGTGAAAGAGTCATCTCGGTTATCATTTATGCTGTCACGTATGTCTCTCATTGTAGAGCTCAAATCGATAGCAATTGAACCAATTGAAGTTGGAGTATCTGGTGCGTCGAATTGAATTATAGCTCGTTCACTAAAGGTTTCAACAGTTGCATTACCCTGTGTTAGAGCGCCAGTCATTATATCGATTCTAGTTCTACCAGTACCATCACTGGATATAGAATTCGAACCCACACCGTCAGGACCTTCATCTATAAGATCAGCATGACCTACTACTCGCAGTACTCGTTCACTTTCACCCAAAGTGAATGGATCACCAAGGGTTATGGTTGGAATGAGTCCTACGTTTGGATCAAACAAATCCAAGTCTTCTTCAACTTTACTGTTCTTGTTGGCATCACCATCTATGATAATTACCGGGATTATTTCACCCGAGTTCCATTCATCATCAGATGCTTTGATGTCAATTACGGCAGTATCAAATTCGGCTGAAATTGAATGACCGACTTCATTGTACTCTATAACGGCAGTTGTGCCCCTTTCTGCATTACTTGTAATTTTCAATACTGATACATCTTGCTCATCATATGTGGCAAAGATGCCAGTGTTGACCTCTTGTTCAGTAAGAGTTACAGGCCATGAACCTTCACCCAGTATAAGAGCGGGGTCGTTAGTACCTGTAGCGGTAAGATTATTCACCCCAAAGATATCAGGGTTGTTGGTATCACCGCTTGTACCTAAAATCACAAGATCAGTATCAACATTATCCTGAATGGTGACTACAGGAATGTTTACATTATTTTGAGCAATAACATCAAGTAGCAATCTACAATTGGTTTCACACTGCATAGCACGACGTGAATCTTGAATATCGATTACATCACCAGCAAGTCGACCGTTCTCATCGAATACTTGGTAGTATACACCACCAGGTTGGATGTTAGATCCTTCTACACTTGCAAGGTTATTCTCGTCTTGGAGATTTGTATTAAACGTCCAAGAGTCTTCGTCAGTTGGGTCGATGTTTAACCACCAGTCTGTAACTGTGGCATGCACTTGTGTATTATGTGAATACTTTGCCCTATCCAATTCGAGCTTGGCAAATTGTTCAACGCTATCAAAGGTAAGTGTCGTTGATTGAACGCCACCTGCTGCATTGTATAGTACGTTGACATTTCCACCTTTTGCCAAATTGTATAGTTGTATGAAGGGCCAATAGTCTGGATTAATACCGATTTGTCCTGCTACTTCGGGAGATGGGAATCCGTTGATATCCCTCTCTTGACGAAGAACATTTTGGTTATCTGTATCGTCTAGTGGAGCAGTACAACGACCGTCATCCTCAACTGTGGGCATGGAGCCTACATACATTCCGACTGTTTCAGTTATTGAAACTATACTACCACTGCCACTGATATCGGTATTCTCACTACAGAAAGTACCAAAGTCCAATCCAGAACCGGCAAATCGTTCTGCTACGGTTCCATCTGCGATTAGGGCTTGATCTTTATCTGCAAAGTAACCATACCAGGTACCATCAGAGGCTTGAACCATTCTAAGTTTGTTGCCATTGATGGTGACGTCAGGTTCACCTTTTGACTCGTTTGTCTCATTGATGTCAGAATTTATGACCTTGACCTCAATTACTTGAGGACCAGACATGTAGTTGTCAAACTGGGACTGTTCTGCGGAAACCCTTAGGTTAGCGTTGAGTGCAAATGCCTCCGGCGTTACGCCAGGTGCGGCAATTGTCAGACCACCAGCTAACATTATTGTCATAAGCGTTAGACTAGTTATTTTTCGTTTTATTTCGTTATACATGTTATTGATTTTTTACTCTGAAATGAGTATTTAATGTTAATGGACGAATCATTCACATATAGAAATTATTTTGCCTCGTCATCAGTGTCTTCCTCCGTCCATTCTGGGTTGATTTTTCTGATTATTTCAGTAGGCATTATGTCATCAAATGCGATCTGAGAGGTCACTCCAATGTATTATCTGCTCCTCTATCGTGAGATGGAGTCCCTCAAGCTTGCCGTTTGTCTGAGGGTGCTGTGATCTTGAATTTATCAGATCAATTCCCAGATTGAAAAGATTTGCCTCAAATACGTGGATCTGCCACGATTTGGGGGAGATATCCTCTACGAATCCCCACAAAGCACAAGTCATTATCAGATAGGATGACGGCATGTACTCCGCATCGTTTTATTACATCATGGAGTACCAATACTGCATTCTCAGATGGGGTCTCGGTAAATATAGTACAGAGTAAAAATTCGTCAAGATATCAAACAGTATCATTCAATAATCATAAAGATTAGGTATATCATATACATTTTATGCACACACTAGACAAGGATTTCAAAAACATATTCTGCAAAGAAAAAGATAGTAAGGTTGTTCGGAGAATGCTTGCAGTGTACACAGGGTATTGGGAAAAAGGATGACGTATGAAAAGACAGGCAGTATGCTTATGCGTTCCCCCGACATGGTATCAATATGAGTGCAAAGGTTCAAGGAGGACAGTCTTGATGTCCTCGGGGATCCCCCAGTGGTAGACATCCAAAAACACAACACAGGAAGATTGACACCATGATAAATGAGACATCCAATTTGCAGATCACGCCATCAGAGTTACATCATCATGAACAGAAACATTTTGATAAAATTGTAGTGATGGTGGATATGACACCTCAACATCAGGCAAACAATATCAAAGAGATGCTCAAAAGATACAAGAACATCAAGATAATCTATCTGCCAAAGAGATCTACGTATTTGAATGCAGCAGAGTGATGCGGACATCAGGCAAAGCAATGTCTACAGGTTTCTCAATACCATGATACAGTTGAGGCGATGCGAGAAAAGATCCCTGAATATTTTAGGATAGTACTATTCAATCTGAGAAATGACGGCGTTTCTTCAGAGAAAGTTAAAATCCCGATGAACTTTTGATTGTCATCATATGAGGTCAACGCCGATGCGAAAGTAACCTCGTCTGCAGAGTTTGCTATTGTAATCATTCCAATTCCGGCTCATACAGGTATATGAACTATTTGATGAACTTTAGCTTTTTTGATTTGATTTTATTAAACTAGAGATCTAAAAGAGGATGCAGGCAGAGTCATTCAACAAGGCAGATTTTTTTGGTTATTTTAGGAGCACAATCAGAACTTGAGGATTGGAGATGAACATAAATGAGAGGAGCTGTAAACATGCAAAAAGTGCTCTCATTTACAGACGTCACCCCAAGTTAGAGGATATAGATGTGGGAGGATCAGTACCAAGATAAAAATTGTCAATGAGAAAGCTATGATGAGAAGATTGATACGAGTGATCAACGAAGTATAGCTGTACAGTAATATCGTCTTGCCTGAATATGTGCTCTGAGATATCGGTATTAAATGTATGCCATCCAGCATGACGGTTGTTAGGCGGATAGATGTTATTTTTATACAAGGTATTACCAGATTGATCTTTTATTTCAAGATAGATATTCTGTCTTCTAAGATCATAAAAGAGGCCGGATACGTCGTAATCAACACCAATGTACAAAAGATCATCAGAACTATAATTTTCAAGAGATATGTTTCTGGTAATTCCGGCATTGATGTTAAATCCTTGACCAGTGACGAGAGCATATGGTAGGTGGGGATCATATATAGGAGAAGAATTTATTATCTTAAATTTGTAATTACTAAAAGTGTTCTGACGGTCCGATTTATGCACGAATTCGAAATAATTCCAGGAACCCTTATTTTCAAATGCATCGATTATACTTTCAAATTCAGGAGGAGTAACTGTGACTGTGAAGGTGTCCTGTACAGAGTTGTGATTTGCATCAGTTGCAGTACATATGACTGTCGTGCTGCCTACAGAAAATGACTCACCTGAATGATAGTTACACAGTATGGTTACCGTGAAAAGGTCAGTGGCAGTTGAATTTTCAAAATCTACAGGAATACGTTCAGCAGAGAACACCATTACATCGTCTGGGAAATTAACAAAGACGGGATTTGTCGTATCTTGAATCATTATACTTTGGGTAGCGCTAGCTGTATTTCCCAAGCTGTCTCTTGCAGTCCATGTCACTATTGTTTCACCCAGAGGGAAAGAGTCAGGTGCGTCATTAGTTGCATTTACCGAATCGACATTGTCTGTAACTGTTGCAGTTCCTATATCTACACTAGTCAGTATACCTGTGGCTTCGGTTGTAACATCAGGTGGCAAGTCAAGTATAGGATCCGTAATATCCCGTATGGTGACTCTCTGTGTGGCAGTTACAAAGTTGCCAGAGTCATCAGTTGCAGTATATGTTATCAGGGTCATACCAACTGGAAAAGAGTCAGGTGCGTCATGAGTAATGGCAACATCAGTGTCCACAATATCACGGGCAGCAGGACTGCCAATATCAAGTGGGGTTAGTTGACCTGTAGCTTCGGCAATAATGTTGTGGGGAACTGCAATGATCGGGTTTGTGGTGTCCCTAACTGTGACTCTTTGGATAGCAGTTACGGTATTTTCTGCGCCATCCCTTGCAGACCATGTCACTATTGTTTCACCTAGTGGGAAAGAGTCAGGGGCGTCATTGGTTGCATTTACCGAATCAGTATTGTCTGTAACTGCGGCAGTTCCTATATTTACACTAGTCAGTATACCTGTGGCTTCGATTATAATATCTGATGGCAAGACAAGCACAGGATTTGTAGTATCCTGTATTATTATTTTCTGGGTATCAGTTGCAAAGTTGTCAGAGTCATCAGTTGCAGTCCATGTCACAGTGGTTGTACCTGCTAGGAACGATGTTGGAGCATCACTGGTGATTACAGGTGTTGCATCTACTGTATCAGTTGCAGTGGCAGTGCCCAGTTGAATCATCGAGAGCAGACCGGTAACCTCCAGTGAGATATCATCTGGTGCCACAATAACAGGTTTTGTAGTGTCCCGTATGGTGACTCTCTGTGTGGCAGTTACAAAGTTGCCAGAGTCATCAGTTGCAATACATGTCACAATGGTTGTACCGACTGGGAACGAGTCAGGTGCGTCATGGATAATGGCAACATCAGAGTCCACGATATCACGGGCAGTAGGACTGCCAATGTCAAGTGGGGTTAGTTGGCCTGTAGCCTCGGCAGTAATGTCAATAGGAACTGTGATGGTTGGGTTTGTAGTGTCCCTAACTGTGACTCTTTGGATGGCAGTTACGGTATTGTCTGCGCCATCCCTTGCAGTCCATGTCACCATTGTTTCACCTAGTGGAAACGAGTCAGGTGCGTCATTGGTTGCATTTATCGAATCGACATTGTCTGTAACTGTTGCAGTTCCTATATCTACACTGGTCAGTATACCTGTGGCTTCTGTTGTAACATCAGGTGGCAAGTCAAGTATAGGATCCGTAATATCCCGTATGGTGACTCTCTGTGTGGCAGTTACAATGTTGCCAGAGTCATCAGTTGCAGTATATGTTATCAAGGTCATACCGACTGGAAAAGAGTCAGGTGCGTCATGAGTAATGGCAACATCAGTGTCCACGATATCACGGGCAGACGGACTGCCAATGTCAAGTGAGGTTAGAGTACCTGTAGCTTCGGCAATAATGTTGTGGGGGATTGCAATGATCGGGTCTGTGGTGTCCCTAACTGTGACTCTTTGGATAGCAGTCACGGTATTGTCTGCGCCATCCCTTGCAGTCCATGTCACCATTGTTTCACCCAGTGGAAACGAGTCAGGTGCGTCATTGGTTGCAGTTATGGAACCGGCATTGTCTGTAACTGTTGCAGTTCCTATATTTACACTGGTCTGTATACCTGAGGCTTCGATTATAATATCTGATGGCAAGACAAGCACAGGATCCGTAGTATCCTGTATTATTATTTTCTGGGTATCAGTTGCAAAGTTGCCAGAGTCATCAGTTGCAGTATATGTTACTATGGTTGTACCTACTAGGAACGATGTTGGAGCATCACTGGTGATTACAGGTGTTGCATCTACTGTATCAGTTGCAGTGGCAGTGCCCAGTTGAATCATCGAGAGCAGACCGGTAACCTCCAGTGAGATATCATCTGGTGCCACAATAACAGGTTTTGTAGTATCCTGTATGGTGACTCTCTGGATGGCAGTTGCAGAGTTGCCAGAGTCATCAGTTGCAGTATATGTTACTATTAGAGTATCTATAGGGAACAAGTCAGGGGCGTCATGAGTAATGGCAACATCCGAGTCCACAATATCACTTGCAGTAGGATTACCTATATTCACATCTGATAGTTGACCCGTAGCTTCTGCAACAATGCTGTCAGGGACTGTAATGGTTGGGTCCGTAGTGTCCCTAACTATGATTCTTTGTGTAGCAGTTACGGTATTGTCTGCGCCATCCCTTGCAGTCCATGTCACCATTGTTTCACCCAGTGGGAAAGAGTCAGGTGCGTCATTGGTTGCATTGACCGAACCTAAATTGTCTGCAACTATGACAGTTCCAATATCTACACTAGTCTGTATACCTGTGGCTTCGATTACAACATCAGGTGGCAAGATAATCACCGGATCGGTGGTATCCTGTATGGTAACTCTCAGTGTGGCAGTTGCAAAGTTGCCAGAGTCATCAGTTGCAATACATGTCACAATGGTTGTACCGACTGGGAACGAGTCAGGGGCGTCATGAGTAATGGCAACATCAGGGTCCACAATATCACTTGCAGTAGGACTGACAATGTCAAGTGAGGTTAATTGACCTGTAGCTTCGGCAGTAATGTCAATAGGAACTGTAATGGTTGGGTTTGTAGTGTCCCTAACTGTGACTCTTTGGATGGCAGTTACGGTATTGTCTGCGCCATCCCTTGCAGTCCATGTCACCATTGTTTCACCCAGAGGGAAGGAAGATGGTGCGTCATGGGTTATAGTTGTAGAGGCAGTACCGCTTGTAACTGTTGCAGTTCCTATATCTACACTGGTCTGTATACCTGTAGCTTCGATTACAACATCAGGTGGCAAGACAAGCACAGGATCCACAGTATCCTGTATTATTATTTTCTGGGTATCAGTTGCAAAGTTGTCAGAGTCATCAGTTGCAGTCCATGTTACCTCAGTTATGCCGACTGGAAACGAGTCAGGTGCGTCATGAGTAATGGTAACATCAGTGTCCACAATATCACTTGCAGTCGGACTGCCAATGTCAAGTGAGGTTAGTTGACCTGTAGCCTCGGCAGTAATGTCAATAGGAACTGTAATGGTTGGGTTTGTAGTGTCCCTAACTATGATTCTCTGGATGGCAGTCACGGTATTTTCTGCGCCATCCCTTGCAGTCCATGTCACCATTGTTTCACCCAGTGGGAAAGAGTCAGGTGCGTCATGAGTTGCATTGACCAAACCTAAATTGTCTGAAACTGTGGCATTTCCAATATTTACGCTAGTCAGTGTGCCTGTGGCCTCGATCACAACATCAGGTGGCAAGACAAGCACAGGATCCACAGTATCCTGTATTATTATTTTCTGGGTATCAGTTGCAAAGTTGTCAGAGTCATCAGTTGCAGTATATGTTACCTCAGTTATGCCTACTGGAAACAAATCTGGTGCGTCATGAGTAATGGTAACATCAGAGTCCACAACATCACTTGCAGTAGGACTACCAATATCCACACTAGTTAGAGCACCTATAGCTTCGGCAGTAACATCATCAGGCAGTGTGATGATTGGGGCAGTAGTGTCCCTAACTGTGACTCTTTGAATGGCAGTCACGGTATTGTCTGCGCCATCCCTTGCAGTCCATGTCACCATTGTTTCACCTAATGGGAAGGAAGCAGGTGCGTCATGAGTTGCATTTACCGAACCTAAATTGTCTGAAACTGTGGCAGTGCCTATATCCACATCAGACATTACACCTGTAGCCTCTGCCATAACATCAGGCGGCAAGACAAGCACAGGATTTGTAGTATCCCGTATGATGACTCTTTGTGTGGCAGTTACAAAGTTATCAAAGTCATCAGTTGCAGTATATGTTATCAGAGTAATACCGACTGGGAAAGAGTCAGGGGCGTCATGAGTAATGGCAACATCAGGGTCCACGATATCACTTGCAGTAGGACTGACAATGTCAAGTGAGGTTAGTTGGCCTGTAGCCTCGGCAGTAATGTCAATAGGAACTGTGATGGTTGGAGCAGTAGTGTCTTGAATCGTAACTGTCTGTATGCCTGTTACCATATTTTCAAAGCTGTCTCTGGCCATCCATGTCACAGAGGTATCACCTAGCGGGAAGAAAGCAGGTGCGTCATTAGTTATTGTCGAGTCAGTATCGTTTGCAACTGTGGCATTTCCAATATTTACGCTAGTCAGCGTACCTGTGGCCTCGATTACAACATCAGGCGGCAAGACAAGCATGGGGGCAACATAGTCGACCAAAACGGTTCCAACCCGCGCCATCTGATTTAAATCAGCATCAATGGCAGTGCAGGCGATGATGTGAGAGCCAACTGATAACAGATCACCGTTTGTTATGACAGTTCCACCTGCCATAATACACACAACATCAGGCTCTTGGGTGGGATGATTATCAGTCACCTGAACAAAGTCAGCACGAGTTCCAGTGGAACTATCAGCAGTCAGCACAGTTGCAAATGAGATCACTGGCGATGTTTTATCAGCGACATGGATACGAATGGAATCATGACCTGTACGGTTGGATGATTTGCTCGTGAACCCAAGAGTCACTTCATAGGATTCATCAATTAGGGAATGCGGAGGGTTCCAGGTCAGCTGACCTCCATCTGAAAGCATCATTCCAGGATTTTCAACTCGACTACTATCTTGGTGTACATGTCTAATATTCCAAGACAGATCATCGGGGTCTGGCGTCCTGTCATCTAGCATCAGATATTCTTTGGGTTGGCCTGATGTGAAGACAAATGGCAAGTTAGAATCAAATATGTATATCACCTCGATATCCCCCACATTAAACACGTGGACCAAAGATGTTTCGGCCCCATGAATGTCAGTTAGGATAATTTCAACTGTGACAGAAGTGTTACCATATGCCGGTCTAGAAGCAAATGTAAAGTATCCATCATCAGCCAAGAATGCCCCCACAATAGGATTTGCCAAACTCCATCTCACAGCATCGCCGTCAGGATCCGAACCTGTAAAAGTATGTGCTATACGCTGGTTTACCAAAATTTCTGAAGGAAGGGAGGTCGAGGGATCCATCACAGGTGCCCGATTATCGATATTTACCGTAATTGTGGCAGTCTGTTCATCTGATATTCCAGAGCCATCCTGATACGTCCAACCAAACTCAAAGACTGCAGAGCTTGGCGTGCCAGTTACCGTGTCAAATGGAATGGTGCCTCTAAACGTACCATTGGTTGCATATAGGGAATCGATGATGTCTTGGGTCAGGTTGCCAGATACTATTGTATAGTCAGATATGAGGTCTGGTGGATCCTCAAGGGGGTTTGTAACCACTGTAGACAGAGAAGGGAGGGATTGGCCCTCTTGTACTGTCTGGACATATGCATCAAAGGTCGGAGGCATGTTTGTGCTGACACCGACTATAATGGTTCCAGATAGCACTGCCTCATTTAGCGATGGATCAGTGGCAGTACAGGTAACAAAAGTAGCGCCAACAGACAGCAGATGGCCGTTTGCTATACTAGTGCCGTTCTCCCGAGTGCATGCAACATCTGGTTCTTGATTTTGGTCATTGTCAGTTACTTGAACAAACTCAGCACTAGTTCCAGTGGAATTGTCAGTTATCAGCAAAGTGACAAATGAGATTACCGGTTTTATATCATCAACCACTGCAACATCCAGAGTGTCCATTCCGGTCATCTCATCTGTCCTATCTGTCACTCTAACTTCCACCTCATATGATTGGCCAATCAGGGAATGCGGAGGGTTCCAGGTCAGTTGACCGTCATTTGAAATTCCCACTCCTGGATTTTCAACCGCATCACCAGACTGGAGAATTCGGAGGATCTCCCAATCCAGATTGTCTGGATCAACATCAGGGACGGCCATAACATACTCAGTGGACTGGCCTGATGGGAAATCAAGCGGCACCCCATCACCTGCCAGAATGCTCAGGGCATCAAACTTTGCTATATCAAATACATGAACCAAGGGCAGGGACTGTGCCCCGGTAATGTCAGTTAGCAAAAATTCAAACGTGATGCTGGTACTGCCATGCTCAGGTATCGGGGTAAATGTGAATTCCCCAGTCTCTGCAGCAATCTTTGCACCATCAACTGAAGATGCTATGCTCCACAGTATGACATCCCCGTCAGGATCCGAGCCCTTCAAATCAAATGATACAGGCTCATTTATTGAAAGTTCTGTTGCAGGGACAGTGTCTGGAATGGGATCAATCACAGGGATTCTATTTGTGTGGTTTACTGTTATTGTGCCACTCTGTTCATCGGACTCCCTGGTGCCATCCTCAAAGGTCCAACCAAATGCAAAGGTCAGGGAGTTTTGCAAGCTAGATACAGTATCAAATGGAACAGGTGTTGAGAATCTGCCAGTTGTAAAATTCAGGGAATCTGTCATGGCATCTGTCAGATTTCCGGATTTGATTCGGTATATTGACACATGATCGGGCGGATCCTCAAGTGGGTTTGTAACTACTGTAAAGAGGGCAGGCATTGTCGCATTTTCAGATACCGTTTGGCTGTATACATCAAATGTTGGCAATACATTCGAGATTACTTCAAATGTATGGGATACAGTTTCAGATAGGTTGCCAGAATCAGTCAAGACAAAGTCAATTGTAATAGAGGCATTTACATGCTCAAGTCTCGGAGTAAATGTGAATGCCCCAGTCTCTGCATTGAGCGTTGTGCCCTCAACTAAAGGAGTCATGCTCCATAGTGAGACATCCCCATCAGGATCCGAGCCCTTCAAATCAAATGACACATGCTCGTTTATCGAAGGTGTTCTGGTAACAGCATCTGGAATAGGCTCTATTACTGGAGGTCGGTTGACATTGCGTACCTGTATAGAACTCGTAATATTCTCATGCATCACGTCGCCGTTCTCATATGACCAAATAAATTCAAATTTTTTGCGGCCTTGCTCAATGTTTGTCGTATCAAACGGAAAAGATGCTGAGAATTCGCCGGTTCTTGGATTCAGAGAATCTATGATGCTTTGAGACAGATTGCCAGATGTGATGGTATATGTGGACTGGGATTGATCTGAAGATGAGTGTCTAACCACGGTAAAAAGACTCGGAATGGTTCTATTCTCAAACACCATTTTGCTGTATTCATCAATGAGTGCCAGCTCCGGTACGTTCTCATCTATAATCAGATCAAAGTTTCTTACAGCAAAATTACCTCCTTGAGCGTATAAAATTACAACGACAGAACACCTCTTGCCTAGATCTGAACTAGTCGGTATCCACTGAAACAGCCCAGTATCATCAATGTTCTCAGAATTTACAGCACAGTTCTCACTTGAAACGCTCCAAATATTGCCCAGAGGATCGCCACTAGAAGTAAATTGAAATGAAACTTGGCTTGTTATGGAATGCGTCCTGTCAGACTCTGTAAATTGGGATGGAGGTATTATGGATACGGAACTTTGGGCAAAGGCTGGAATAACAGCAAAAGAGAAGATGAGACATATTGCAATCATATGTACTCTTTTCATAAAAAGTACTAAAATCTTCAATAATATAACCTATTTTAAATTTAAAATTTAAAATTTTCAATTTATCGTTCAAAAATGTGGAATTTTTTTTAGAGCCAATGGCAGTCTATTTTGAGTCTCGATTCTGCCAATCAAACCACTCTGCATCACCCTTCCCTTACCTGATATCACGATTATCATGGTTTAGGGCAAAACTTGAATTTCAGATAAGAGTATCTCGTTTTGCCATATGGTCGATTCAAGACAAATGTGATCAAGAATTCCATCCCCGAACGTGATCCTTGTTTGAAATTCCACCTGTTTTTTGCATACTGTATACCCATGGCAGAATCCCCATCAAAATCCAGCAGAACAGATACATCCTTCCAAATCATGCAACAGCATCAGATGTATCCTGAAAAACTAGTCGGGTCCAAATGCCAAAAAGAACTCCTTTGCGCCATTTTTGGATAGTTCCTTATTTTTTGTCTGGCAGTAGTTTGTGATGAATGTGCATTTTGGACACCCGCCCCAGTTCTTCTCATCTCCCTGACTTTTGTCAGTCGGACAGTCGCAGTCACTTACAAGCAAGCGGCCAGTATCCAGTATTTTTTCAAATTCATCATGGATTATTTTACTGCACCCGTTAAACCCGTCCGATGAGTTGTCATAAATGTAGATCACCCCTTTTTCATAATACACATCAATGTCACCGGACTCTGCCTTTGTCAGAATCTTACTTGCATTGACTAGAACGTGCGATATGGTGTGGACCGAGGGATCACTGACTATCGGACTCTTTGAGTCAAAAGCGTGTTTTGAGACAAATTCCGGAGGGAGTGTTATACCAACTGCAGAGTGCCTTGACTTCCAATGAAAGTTTCGCCATCCCGATATGCTGGCACCATCATACATCTGATATTTCTCCACAGTCTCATTATAATTCCCCTTCATGTAGCCTGTAATGGTCCTGTCAAGTGAGATTGTCCCATAGCGCAGGGATATCTGCCTTCCCCGGACATTAATCTCCCGGCACACTGCTTGGGATGTCTGAATGATTGCAGTCTGGACTATGGGGATTGTTCTCTTTTGTCTTTCGTGTGATTTTACAAGATACGCCCTTGCGCCATTTTTGGATTTTATCAGCGAGCTTACCTCATAGTTTTGCTTGTTAAAGTGGTAGATTGCCTTCTGGTGCAGTTGATAGTACCCCACAGGGACTCCACGGGTACCAATCTTTCTCGAGTTATAATAAATTTGAATCTCATCTGATGCTCCTCTCAAATTGACACTGCCTGCAAAATCAAAGAATAGTGATTTGTCTGACTCGCAGGCAGCACGGTCTTCAACACCTATTGACTCTTTGTGTTTCTCAGAGATGATCGAATTGTCCTTGTTAATTGAAATGACATGGTCCTGTGAGAGATATTCGTCAATGTGGCGTGCAAAGTAGTGGCATGCCGCATCGTCTGGATCAAAGACGCAGATGGCATAGGATCTCTGACCCTTTCTTCCTGCCCTGCCTATCCTCTGGATAAAGGAGTCAAACTCATTTTTGAATGCAGAGATCACCACATCCACGTGCCCTATGTCTATTCCCAACTCCATAGTCGGCGTGCATGATAGGACATCTAGCTCGCCTGCCTTCATCTGGGATTCGCACAGCTTTCTGTCCCTCTGATCAAGGCCGCCCCTGTGAATCTGAACCCGGATTCCCCCGTTTGTTTCTTGAAGATTTGATGCCAAAAACTCTGCATCATTGTGGGAGTTGCTAAAGACCAGCTGTACAGAATCGCTCCTGTGACAGATTGATGAGAGCATCTCCATCGTGGTCCTCTGCTTGAATTTTCTGGGCATCACAAAGAGCATGTGCATGTCCTGTTTTCGCCTGAACTTGCTTTTGATGTATGTAAATGAGCTTTCAGGCAGATCAAACATGCTTGAGAAGAACTCTTTAGAGTTATCCAGCGTGGCAGACGAGCCGACAAACTGAACTGCACCCATGTATCTCTTCATCCTTTTTAGCACGTGGTACACGTTTGAACCATGAAAACTCGTGTAGGAATGTGCCTCATCCATCACCATAATCTTTGCACCCTTGAATAGTTCATTCCATTTTCTGTCCTGCAAAATCAGGTGATAGTTGATAAAATCAAAATTCGTTGCGATGATCAGGGACTTTTGACTCGCATCAGAGAGTATCATGTCCTTGTATTGCACACTCTGACCGCCGTGAATCGAATACACTGCAACCTTGTCAGACAGATTGCATCTTTGAATCAGCTCTGAGATCTTTGACACCTGGTCGTCAATTAGCGCATTTAGTGGATACACAAGTAATGCAGAGACGCCAACATCAGTGTTCTCTGAGACCTTTTGCAGTATTGGGATTGCAAACGCCTCAGTTTTTCCAGAACCGGTAGGTGCTGAGATTATGGAATTCTCTCCCTTTAGAATCGCCCTCACTGACTCTTCCTGAAATGGCAGCAGTCCTGCAAACCCGTACTCTTTCAACCCATGGATGATATTCTCAGATAGCACGTCACTTAGAGACTCAAGTGGGATCTTTTCAGATTCTGATGCGACCAATTTTTCATAGTGAATCAGCGCAAGGGATTCCTCCTTGTGTCCTTGAATGATTTCCCGGATTATCGGGTCATCATCAGTTAAGGATTTTGGAATTTTGGAGACATCATACATGATGCTTGCAGGCAATGGAACTTTCTCTTCAGGTTCCTTTGGAACGGGTTCTGTATTTTCAGTCTCATCAGGACGGTACAGGGAGTCTGACTGAGTTGGACCGTCACACCTGTGGGGCTCATCAGTCCTTGAATCTATCGGGATGAATTTTCCGCTGTCGGATTTGAATACCTCATCCCAGTAAATCTCTGCCCCGCAGCCCTTGAAGCACTGCTTTGTCTTTCCAGAATGATTCAGGGCATAGGATGGCATCTTTGAGAGGATCTTGTCAGGATTACACTTGGGACAGACCCCCGGACCTGCTACATCCTCATGGCTTTGCACCAGCCTAGAATCACAGTCAGAACAAAACTTCATGAATGAACTTTTAGACGAAACTGCCATTAATGAACATACGATATTCTATGATTACCCAGTGTGCAGATTATCAGACACACTTAAGACAACGTTTTGGGCATGAGAGTCATGGGATGGAAGAGAACCTTGAGTAAGTTTTGCATCATTAAAAAGGTCCGAGACAGGGCAGACGAGCCTGACTCGAAATAGTTCCAAGTCAATTGAAAAATTATTAATCAATCCAGCCTAGTTCTGACTATGCCCCTAGATAAGATGCCCGATCCCGATGAATTCATTCCGACTCACAACTCTAGGGTTTTGCACGTAAAGGGGAGTCCCGTAGCATGCATAATTGACAGCCAGAATGATTCAAGATATGCATCATTGTCCAACGATCCATCCCTGAGGGCAAGCTTGACTGGATTTTTGAACAAGCATGACGATCTGGGCTTGCTGATGGGATTCCAGTTAAAGATACAGACAGATACAGAGCACTTTGCCTATACTATATA
The DNA here is from genome assembly GCA_965206745.1 of Candidatus Nitrosopumilus sp. Lineage (GTDB taxonomy): Archaea > Thermoproteota > Nitrososphaeria > Nitrososphaerales > Nitrosopumilaceae > Nitrosopumilus. The sequence continues at coordinate 1,049,608 of OZ242220.1, forward strand.
TCCTGACGAGCAGTTTATCGATACCGTGATTTTTGATGAGGCAATTCACATCATCAATGATTCCATGGAGAGTCTCTTCTCGCTGAGAAGGATCATAACGGATCAATTTGTAAAGACAAGATCAGAGTTTGAAAAGTTCAAAAAGGCACTCTAATTCCAAATCATTCAATAACCACCAGAACTAAAAACTTTCAATGTCAAGTTTTGCACAGATGCTAAGGGCTCGAGAGCCGACACTGTTGGATAGGGAGGATGGGCACTGGTATCAGACCAAGTCTGATAAAATCTATCCTTCAATTAGCACCGTTCTCTCTGCAACGGCCCCCGAACACAAGAAGGTCGGACTGCAGTCATGGAAAGAGAGCGAGCCGGCCCACAAATACATCACAAATCAGGCCCAGGATATAGGCATGCAGTCCCACAAAATCATAGAAGACTATCTCAATGACAGCCTGTCTTTGGATGGATTTGACTTGCTGCCCATTGCCCATTTTAATAATTTAAAACCATATCTTGAAAAGGTCTCAGAGGTGGCATGCATTGAACAGAGAATGTATTCAGAGAGGCTCAGGGTTGCAGGAACCAGCGACCTGATTGCAAAGTATGACGGGGAGCTATCCATCATAGATTACAAGACAAAGCGCAAGCCCCAGATTGACAGATACATGCACGAGTATTACATGCAAACTACATGCTATGCGCACATGTTTGAGGAGGCAACGAATCAAAAGATCAGCCAGATAGTGATTCTAGTCAGCAGTGAGAAAAACACAAGGCAGGAATTCATCAAGACATGCGATGAATATGTCAAACCCATGATGGAGCGGGTTGAGGGATACTATCTGAACAACCTGCAATAGATCAAAGAAAAGCATCGATTTGCCCAAAATCCCAGGCATGTTTCCAAGTCGCAGACCAAATCACAGATGTATCGAGGATTCCACTTCCTTGCATCCATAGATTACGCATCAAAATGCAAGGAGACAGATTAAAGATATCAGGGACAGGAACTGTTGCAAGACCAGAGACAGGAGGACACTGCAGGAGATGTACTGGCAATGAAGAAATTTGGCAATATCACTTGAAGGCAGTCATATTTTATCGAGTCAATTCAGGGTCTTATTCATTCCAAATTGCCTGGGTTTTCAGCCATGCAATGAGGTCTTGGTAGAGTCTGCTTTTTTGCATGTCCAGTATCCCGATTTCAAGGTTAGTCGAGGATTTTACCGTCTTTGTATATTTCTCATAAACTGCAAAAATTACTTTGTCAAGAAACATCTCATTTTGCATCTCCTTTTTTGCCAATTCCTCAGATTCAGTCATTGCAAAGCTTGCAAAGAGTACCCCATCCACCCAATACGCATTGGCAGCTTCCAATGAGGACATCATGGCGATAAGATCGTCTATGCTTAGCTTTATCATGTCTCGGACATAGATCCTCTCATATGGCCGGTGGACAAACTCTGTCATGATCTGATACCTTTTGCTTGGTTTAAAGAACATTTGGAAATTTTATAACTGGTTTATCCCAAACGGTATCATGAGTGATTCGTCGGATGATTCTTCAGGACATGACACGTTTGTGACAGAGTTCCCAAAAAAGGGATTCGGGATTGTGGACTATCTTCAAGGAAGGGTTCATTTTTCCATCATGGACCAGATGAAATTGATGCACAAATCCGGAATGACCCAGGCACAGATAAGGGAGAGCATACTTGCAAGTGTAACTGACATCATTGATAACTTTGAGCCAGAGTCAAAGAGTCCTTGATTCTAGACGGGATGATTCGGCCATGATTATTTTGTGACACTGGCAGTGACAGTTGGTATGTGGCATGTCATGATTCATCCTGTAGTTACATGCTTTGGTGTGTTCAATGTTTGACATTAGCTTTGACTGTCTTTCATGCAGAACTCTTTTTGTCCCTCATCATTTACAACAATGTGACAATCACAACTTGGACATTTTACTATCTTTGCCATGCTGAATCCTTCTGGCTTTCTGTATTTATGAGATTTCCTATAATTAATAATATGTGAAATATGATTATTAAGCTTTTTAATAATTTTTAATAACTTTCTCTTTTTCATATATAGATGGTTATTAAGAATTTACATATTTATTAATAACATTAGAACAATGCAAGCATGAAAAACTCCAAAATGATAATAATTGGCAGCATAGTTGCAGCCGTTTTGCTCTCCCTAGTTATTGCATTTGCATCAACTCCAGAGACGATGACTCTAGCAGAGGAGAAGATGCTAGTTTACACCACGTTTTATCCACTTCAAGAGTTTGCCAGAAACATTGCAGGAGATGCTGCTGATGTCCGCTCACTGATTCCAACTAATGGAGATCCTCATGCATTTGAGATAAGTCCTAAAGCAATCATCAAGCTGACCAAGGCAGACATGCTAGTTTACAACGGCGCTAATTTTGAGCCATTCATCGATGAGATCAAATCAGTTTCCGACTTTTCACACCTCATACTAGTAGACTCCTCAGAGAGGATTACTCTCTTAGAGGGTCAAGGGCATGACGATGAGGCCCATCAAGAACACGAGGAGGAGAAAGAACATGAAGAAGAGAAGGATGAACATGAGCAAGAAGGAGAGCTTGATCATATCTATGACCCACACATTTGGCTTGATCCATTATTGGCAAAAGAGCAGGTGATGACAATTGCTGTCCACATGGCAATGTCAGATCCTGAAAACTCGGAGATATATCATGCCAATGCAGATGCATACTCCAATCAGTTGGATATGCTGGATCAAGAAATCAGGATGCAATTATCTGACTGCAAGAAAGATACGTTTGTACCATTCCACAATGCATTTTCGTACTTTGCAGAAAGATATGATCTACACACCCTTGCAGTGATTCAGGAGTTCAGCCCCGAGTCTCCGGTCACTGCAAAGGATATTGAGGAATTGATTCACTTTGCAAAAGAGCACGACATAAAGTATTTCTTTACAGAGGAGAACAGAAATCCAAAACTTGCTCAAAGATTGGCAACTGAGCTTGGAGGAGATATTCTGCTGTTTAGTCCGTTGGAGTCATTGACTGAAAATGACAAGCCAGGTACAACATATTTTGATAAAATGCAGTCAAATGTTGAGAATCTCAAAATTGCTTTGGAATGCTCTTGACTTTGCAGACTGCAAAAACCCTCACAGATACAGGCAACTGTCTGGCTTTGCTTGCAACAAAGCACAAATCATGACATTTGGATGCTCTGGGTATCAGGGGTCATGTCTTTTCAAAGGGGGTTACAAACTTGAATCAGATTCCAGAGAGAGCAGCCGGGAATCACGCATAGAGTACAAAACATCACAGACAGAAGGGAGTATAGATGCATAATGTCTCAGCCCCCGCAAGAACACACTAGGATGATCATCTTGCTGCACCATCTTGCAAGCAAGAGAATCATCACCAAGCAGGAGGCAACTGACTTGTACAGACTGGGGAAAAGGCCCATCACAGAAAAGATGTTGCAGGATACCAGATACATCTGGAAGTGATCAATCACAGCACTTGGCACAGAACCATTGGCAATTTGATATGCAGTGCCTAGTCCACATTAGTAGATGAGCTTTGCAGGGATTGCTCCAACTCAAAATACTGTGTCAGTGCATCACTGAAATCCTCTAGTCTCCCTTGATCAAAATTTGACTCATCTAGTCGCTCCCAACTTTTTTGAATCTCTCCCTTGAGCACAAACAGCATTCTTTTATCATCACAGTGCATGGTGATTTAATTTCAAATTACAATTTATCTATTCCGAGTCCGAACGTGGATTTGTCCTAAAGTATACGTCTCTTTTGCGATTGTGACTAGTTCCCGTTGCATCTTTTGGAACGCATATCTTCCTAGCATCATCGGAATCTGCAGGCTATGCGGGATTCTCAAGATGCAGAGAATCACGCTACCGAAAACCACAGTCACGCAGCAAAGCTAGACTAGGTTTTAAAAAAATAAAAAAGAGACAGTAATCTATCCTGTAGATTTTTTCATATTTTGCATCATTTCATGCATGGTATCCATCATTTTGTTCATCATGGATGTTCCCTTATCTGTCATAGCCTCGTCCATCATGCCCAAATTTGACATCTTGTCCATATTGTGCAACATCATGTCCATAGTGGACATCATCATGTTCATGTTCATGTTTGCAAACATCGTGTCTTTCTGGTATTCTGAAAGTCCAGAGTTTGACATCATTTCACTACACAATCGATCTCCACAAACATTTGTTGCAGAACCATACGAATGAGGAGACAGTCTGGTATCACCAGTTGCTTTCAATGCACTAGCCTCATCAAATAGTGCGGGAGAAAGGGCCAATACAAGTAAAGGTATCAGCAGTGTGGCAAAAATTACTTGTTTCATTGTATTGTCATAGTGTATCTGAATATAAATAGTATTAGTGCCTAGCTTGTCTGATGCATATACAAGTATGAAGAATTGCATATATGAACTTTTTAAGTAGATATGAATTTAGGATATTCATATATCAAGAAACAAAATCTAGGTTCAGGAAAACACAGCAGACATTTGCATCACATAGTCTACAAACATTTGCACAGCAAGGGTTCAAACTCAATTACAAAACAGATACCATGTATAACACTGCAAAAGAATTTGATCGCATTGCTCAAAAAAAGACAGATAGATTCAAACCAATCACATAAAGACGGGGCAGTTACAGAGATTTTTTAAAAAAATGACATCATCAAAGATGGCCGTAACTGAATTCACAGTGAGGTATGCAAGAGACACATGTACGTGTTTTGAAATCACCAACAACAAATTGCATCACAGTTATTCTTTTGATGTAAATGCAGACATGCAATCTGCAATAAATTCGACGTTCAAGGCAGCATCTGTAGATCCAGACGGATCAGAGAGGACAGCAGACAATACAAGTCAGTTTGCAAGCAGTACAGACAGATATGCAGTGATGCCACAAGACAAGGCAGGAACCATCTGAGGGGATACGAATCTGCATGATATCAGCAGACAGAGGACCACATGTGCCACAGTCAGTCATGCCAAGTCATAGATCCATCCGGTATTAGGATGCATTGCCACCGATAGTTTACAGACAGATGGAAGAGTGGAACTTGTAATAGGATTTTGGAATAAGGCTTTGTGATAGGATTGATTTTAGAGGAGACAATCCAGCGATCTTTACGGTTTAGTCACATCATGCAACAAAACAGGGAACATACAAGTAGGACAGCGCACGAAGGGACGCCATAATTTAGAGTTTGACCAGTTACTGTAATGTGTAATGTACATCACAGAACAGAACGGTTCCGTTAGGCAAGGTCTTTGCAGTGATACTGTGACCGTCCTCTAATCCCTTTCCACAGATGTAGCACTCTACCTTGCTTACCGAAGATGAGAGGATTTCTGGTTCTGGAACATGCATCTTTTGCATGATTGTCCGGTTTGTAATCTGCATGACATATCCACGATCAGCTAGACTATAAAGGTACCGTACTGTACCGTAATCATCATATGCCTGAAAAATCAGCAATCCTCACCAAAACCAGGCAGCACTGAACCACTATATCAATTTAAATAATAAACAGACAGAATTCTGTTTATGGGTGGATACCTTTGGAAAGACACAAGCAAAAGTAATACCCCTAGATTTATCTGAAAACCAATTTCAAATTTACAACAAAATTTCAAGAAACTATGAGCATTCATTTCTGTTTGAGTCGCTGACAGGTCCAGAGGTTCTAGCCGAAACATCAGTCATGGGGTTTGACCCAAAAACAATCCTCAAGGGATATTCAGACAGAGTGGAAATAATCAGAAACAACAAAACTCAAACCGTGCAGACCAAAAACCCGTTTGAAGAGATAAAAAAGATGCTAGACAGATCCGATGATCAGAGTTACAGGTATTTGGGAGGGGCAGTAGGGGTGGTAAACTATGACGCAATAAGACTGGTAGAGGACATAAACGACTCTCACCATTCCCCACAGCCACTAATGGAGTTTGGAATTTATGATGACGGAATTCTATATGACAAGATACGTGAAAAGCTGTTTTATTTTTATCATGATGAGAACAGGTTTGAGAAATTCGTGATGGACGATGGCGCCTTTGAAGAGTTTCATGCAGGCGAGGTGATCCCCAACATGGACGAGTCAGGGTACTCTGAAATTGTAAAGAAGACAAAAAAATACATACACGACGGGGACATCTTCCAAGTCGTATTGTCTAGAAAATTTGCCTTTGATACAGACGGGGACAGCCTTGCACTTTACAAGACGCTGAGAAAGCTAAACCCGTCACCATACATGTACCATCTAAAACAGGGAAGCAAGACAATCATCGGCGCATCGCCGGAGATGCTTGTAAGAGTTACAGATGACAAGGTAGAGACATTCCCTATTGCTGGAACAAGAAAGGTCACAGACGATGAGAAAGAGAACGAGGCGCTATCAAAGGAGCTAATCGAGGACCAAAAGGAGCTAGCAGAGCACACGATGCTTGTGGATTTGGGCAGAAACGACATCGGCAGAGTCTGCAAGTATGGAACAGTCCACCTAGAATCACTAATGGAGATAAAGCGATTCAGCCACGTCCAGCACATAGTCAGTCACGTTGTTGGCAGTCTGGCACCTGAAAGCGACATGTTTGACGCGTTTCAGGCAGTATTTCCAGCAGGAACCGTATCGGGGGCGCCAAAGGTTAGGGCAATGGAGATTATCGACGAGCTGGAGACAGAGGCCAGAGGACCATATGCAGGGGCAGTCGGATACTTTTCGTATAACGGGTGTTGTGACTTTGCAATTGCAATTAGAAGTATCTTCATAAAGGACGGCAAGGGCTTTGTCCAGTCAGGGGCAGGAATCGTATCGGACTCTGTTGCCAAAAACGAGTTCAAGGAAACAGAGCACAAGGCAGGAGCGATGCTTCAGGCACTAAGGGAGGCAGCAGATTGAAGTTTCTAATTATCGACAATTATGATTCGTTTGTATACAACATTGCGCAATATTTGGGAGAGTTGGGAGTAGAGTGTGACGTGATCAGAAATGACAAGATCACATTGCAGCAGATCAAGGAGAGAGGCTATGATGCAATAATAATATCCCCAGGTCCCGGGACGCCAGAGGATCAAAAATACTTTGGAGTGTGCTCAAAAGTCATCAGGGAGATAGGTCCGAACATCCCAATTCTGGGAGTATGTCTGGGGCATCAGGGAATCATCTATGCGTTTGGCGGCAAGGTTACAAACGCAGGATGCGTAAGACATGGAAAGACCAGTCCCGTGAAACATTCAGAGTCAAAGCTGTTTGCAGATGTCAAGAACCCGTTTAGTGCAACAAGGTATCACAGTCTGGTAGGGGACAAGACAGTAATCCCAGAGGTACTCAAAGTTACGGCCACGGCATCTGATGATGGGGAGGTCATGGCAGTAGAGCACAGAGAATTCTTAATCCAGGGGGTACAGTTCCATCCAGAATCAATAATGACTCCAGAGGGCAGAAAGATTCTTGGCAACTTTATCAGCCAAGTCAGGGAGAGGATAAAATGATATCAGGAATCATCTCCAAACTGCAGCAAAAAACAGACCTGACATATGATGAGATAAACAATGTCATGACAGACATTTTATCTGGCAGGACAGATGATGCAGAAAATTCAGACTTTCTCTCATACCTTGCAGAAAAAGGGGAGACAGATGACGAACTGCTAGGGATGCTCGACAAGATGCAGCAACTCTCACTAAAAGTCGAGCCTGAAAACCAAGGAGCACTCGTAGACATGTGCGGGACGGGAGGCGACAGACTCCAGACATTTAACATATCGACTACGGCATCATTTGTGGTGGCAGCAGCAGGTGGAAGGGTGGCAAAGCACGGGAACCGCTCAAGCTCGGGAGTTTCAGGCAGTGCAGATATTTTTGAATACCTCGGATATGACTTGGATTTGGAACCTGCAAGGGTTGCAGACATACTAGAAAAGCACAGCATCTGCTTTATGTTTGCACAAAAGTTCCATCCGGCAATGAGGCACGTCTCATCTGCAAGAAGGCAGTTGGGGAAGAGGACCGCCTTTAACCTTCTAGGACCGCTATCAAACCCTGCAGGTGTGAAAAACCAGCTGGTAGGAGTATTCTCGACAGAATATTTAGACAGGCTGCCATTGTTGCTAAAAAGAAAGGGGGCAAGAAACATCATGACAGTTTGCTCCGATGAGGGGGCAGACGAATTCTCCACCAGTGCAGTCAACCGCGTATGCATGCTAAAAGACGGCAAGGTGCTAAAAAGTACAGTGGATTCCCAAGAGATAGGGCTGCATAGATCCAGATTGCAAGACATTCAAATAAGTACAAAGCAGGATGCGATCAGATCGTTTGTGAAGATACTAGAGAATACTGCAAGCCAGGCAATGACTGAGACTACTGCACTAAATGCGGCAGGAGGCCTGATTGTCGCAGGTATCTCCAAAGACTTTGAGGAGGCAGTGGAACTCGCACTAGACACAATAGAGAGCGGCAAGGCATTCTCGCTGTTGGAAAAGTTTGTACGTGACACAGGGGATAGCTCAAAGATAAAGGAGATGACTAATGGCTGAAAACATTCTGCGAAGACTGGTAAACAACTCGCAGATGGCAATTGATGACGGGGTGTACGATGTGGATGCAAGTATGCAGAGATCAGCCAAGGACCTTCTTGCCACAATCAAGACAAACCAGCATGCAACGCTGATTACGGAGGTAAAGTTTGCATCTCCCTCCCTAGGCAAGATCAGGACCCTGACAGATCCTCTCAGCATTGCAAAACAGATGATTGCAGGAGGCTCAAAAGCTCTCTCAGTGCTGACTCAGCCACACTTGTTTCATGGCTCACCAGAGTACTTTATGAAGATAAGGGCAGGGGTGGATGTTCCAATGCTGATGAAAGACATCATGATTGACAAAGTCCAGATTGATGCTGCAAAGAAGATCGGGGCAGACTATATGCTGGTGATTCAATCACTGTACGAGCAGAAATTTCTATCAGACATTGACGAGTTTATCGGCTATGGCCACAAACAGGGATTGAAGGTCTTACTTGAAGTGCACACCAGAGAAGAACTCAAAAATGCACTAAACACAGAGGCAGACCTGATTGGAATCAACAACAGGAATCTTGACACACTCAAAGTTGATCTGAGAACCACACAGTCCATTCTTTCGGGAATGGAAAAAACAAGGCCGATACTCTCAGAGAGCGGAATCAACACACCTGAAGACATACAACATCTAAAAAAATGCGGGGCTGACGCGTTCCTGATAGGCTCAAGCATAATGCAAAGTGAGAACATTGAAGAACAGGTAAAGAGATTGGTGAATGCGTATTGAGATATCCTAAAAACGGCAGGTTTGGGGAATTTGGCGGAAAGTACATTCCTGAGACCCTTGTTCCAGCAATCGAGGAGCTAGAGGAGAACTATCTCAAATTCAAAAACGACAAAAAATTCAAAAAAGAGCTAGACTACTATCTAAAGACCTACGCTGGAAGGCCAACACCATTGTACTATGCAAAAAATCTATCTGAAAGGATAGGAGGCGCCAAAATTTACCTTAAACGAGAAGACCTGCTACATGGAGGAGCTCACAAAATCAACAACACACTGGGTCAGGCATTGCTTGCAAAAAAGATGAACAAGAAAAGGATCATTGCAGAGACAGGTGCAGGTCAGCACGGGGTTGCAACTGCAATGGCATGTGCGGCACTGGGAATGAAGGCAGAGGTGTACATGGGGTACAAAGACACGGTAAGGCAGAAGCAAAACGTTCTTAGAATGAACATGCTTGGCTGTAAAGTCCATCCGGTAAAATCAGGCTCAAAAACCCTCAAGGATGCAATTAACGAGGCAATTCGTGACTGGATTACAAATGTGGGGAACACATACTATTTGCTGGGATCGGCAGTTGGACCTCACCCATACCCCGTAATGGTACGAGACTTTCAAAGTGTGATTGGAGATGAGATAAAAATGCAGATGAGGAAGATCAACAAAACGCCAGATACTGTAATTGCATGTGTCGGAGGAGGCTCCAACGCAATCGGGACGTTCTATCCGCTAGCAGATTCTGATTCAGAGATTATCGGGGTGGAAGCTGCAGGCCGCGGATTAAAATCCAGAATGCATTCAGCAACACTGTCAGCTGGAAGCAAGGGAGTATTGCACGGAATGATGACATATCTGCTCCAAGACAAGGAAGGTCAAGTCACAGAGACGCACAGTATTTCAGCAGGGCTTGACTATCCCGGAGTCGGACCTGAGCATTCATACTATAAGGACACTGGACGAGTAAAATATCATTCAGCAACAGATGTCGAGGTTATTGATGCATTTCTATTACTAACTAGAACGGAGGGGATTATTCCTGCTTTGGAATCATCTCATGCAATAGCAGAAGCAGTAAAGGTTGCAAGAAAGGGCAAGAGAACCGAGTCCATCGTGGTGACTCTTTCAGGACGTGGAGACAAAGACATCGAGGAAGTACAGGACTATTTGAGCAAGCATGACAAGAATTGAAGAAAAGTTTGCAGAGTTGAGGGCAAAAGGCCAAAAGGCCCTAATAGCATACATCATGACAGGATTTCCAAATGAGAGGGCCACCATCTCCACAGTAAGGGGGCTGGTAAAGGGAGGGGCAGACATCATCGAGATTGGATTCCCATTCTCAGATCCGCTAGCTGATGGACCCGTAATTCAAAATGCCAGTACCGTATCTCTGGAAAAGGGTACAAGGATTGCAAGGTTTTTCAGTCTTGTAAAAAAGATCAGAAAGGAGACAGATATCCCACTAGTACTCATGACCTATACCAACATCCTATACCACCAGGGATATGCAAAATTCATGACAGATGCCAAAAGGGCAGGGATAGACGGCTTTATCCTTCCAGACATGTCAATAGAAGAGTCCAAAGAATATCTGCAGGCAGCTAAAAACAAGGCAGATACAATATTCCTAATCTCACCAAATACCAGCAGCGCAAGAATTAAGAAGATATCAGAGGTATCATCGGGATTTTTGTATCTTGTTGCCGTATTTGGAACCACAGGAGTAAAGACAGGGATTAAAAGATACACGTTGGATGCAATAAAGCAAGTCAAGGGACAGACCAAGGGGAGGATCCCAGTAGGAGTAGGGTTCGGAGTCTCAACGCCAGATGATGTCAGAACATACATCAAGGCAGGTGCAGATGCAGTGATTGTAGGAAGTGCTTATTTGAAATTGATTGAAAAGACACCGCAAAATAAGATAGAGTCAAAGATTGCATCATTTACAAAAAGTCTCAAAAAACAGACATTGTCCTAAAAAAGCGTCGGAGTTGGCGGTCAAGAATACACGAACTTACAAAGAGGAACCCTTTCAATTATGGCCGCCAAACTAGAAGTTCTCATAATACAATATACAGAGAAAGATAAAACATCAACGGTGTCAGTTCCTGAAATTCATTTGAAAAGAGGGCAGATTGTTTACAAGTGTAAAGATCGGGATTGTTCAAGGCTTCAAGGGAGTCAAAGATGGGACGGTATGTTCTGGCCACAAATGGTGATCAGATCTTCATATTTGACCAAAGTCGGAGATTTTTTGAATCGGACGAAGATCCGTATTTTAGGTCTCAGATTAGTCCCGAACAATGCACTGTTAAACATAATGGTGTTTTCACATGTCCGATACAAACGATACGGCCGATCCCTCCCCCCCCAAAAACAATCTGTTTTTAATTTCAGATGACCCACCCCAGAGAGATTGATTATTAAAGAAATAAAAGCCAACAACCCAATGTGGAATATTGAGTAAAAATCCAGAAACAAAACCACAGGCAAATGGCAGAAAGGCGATCAATTCGAATCAGACAAAGTTCATTTTTGTCACAGGCGGTGTGATGTCTGGCCTAGGAAAAGGCGTAACGACTTCCTCAATTGCAAAATTACTACAATTAGCGGATCAAAAGGTATCATGCATCAAGATAGACCCATATCTTAACTATGATGCAGGAACGATGAATCCTGTCGCACATGGCGAAGTCTTTGTCACAGACGATGGGGGTGAATGCGATATGGATATTGGAAACTATGAGAGATTCCTAAATCAGAATATTCCCAAAAGCCACAACATTACAACTGCGCAAGTCTATTCATCAGTCATCGAGGCAGAAAGAAGGGGGGAGTATCTTGGAGCATGTGTTCAGATAATTCCACACGTTACTGATGAGATTAAAAACAGAATTATCAAAATAACAGAAGATGAAAAACTTGACTTTTTGATTGTAGAGTGTGGCGGAACTGTCGGAGATATAGAATCACTTCCATTTCTGGAGGCACTAAGGCAGATGAGAGTGGAAGAAGGCCCACAAAACGTAATTTTTGTCCATGTAACATTGGCCCCATCATTGGATGTCGTAGGTGAGCAAAAGACAAAGCCCACACAACATAGCGTTCAGGAACTAAGGAGGATAGGCATTCAGCCAGACTTTTTGGCAGTCAGATGTACCTTGCCACTAGAGGAGAAAACAAAGAAAAAGATTGCAATGTTTACAAATGTCACAACCAGAGATGTTTTATCATGCCATGACGCAAAATCAATCTTCAAAGTCCCCCAAATGTTATACGACCAAGGAATCATGGATTCAATATTTACAAAGTTTGGCAAAGTCGGGATGGTAAATGCATCGGCAAACTGGGATAAATGGAATGAGATTGCTCAGAACATGATAAATCATGAAAACGACAAGATCAAGATAGCAATGGTTGGAAAATATGTTACCCTAACAGACAGTTATGTGAGTGTAAATCATGCATTAAAACATGCAGGGGCAAAAATTGGCAAATCAATTGATATTGGATGGATTGATTCAGAATCAATTACAGATTACAGCGTACTTTCAGAGTATGATGGAATTTTAGTACCGGGAGGATTTGGCACCAGGGGATCAGAGGGAATCATTCATACTGCAAACTATGCCAGAGAGAAGAACATACCGTATCTTGGGATATGTTTTGGGTTCCAATTGGCTGCAATAGCATTTGGGCGAAACGTCCTGAACCTAGAGGATGCAAACTCGACTGAAATCAAGGCAGATGCAAAGAACCCGATTGTGGATTTGCTTCCAGAGCAGAAAGAGATTTCAGAGATGGGAGGCTCACTCAGACTAGGGGCAAATGAGATCATCATCAAGGAGGATACAAACGCCAAGAGAATCTACAATTCTGCAACAATCAGCAAGCGTCACAGGCACAGATATGAGATAAATCAGGAATACATTCCCCAATTTGAAAAGAATGGTCTCGTATTTTCAGCAGAAAGTGACGGGGGGAAGAGGATGGAGATACTAGAGATTCCATCGCACAAGTTCTATCTGGGGGTACAGTTTCATCCGGAATTTAACAGTAGGCCAGGATTACCTGAAGAGTCGTTTTCGGCATTTATCAAGGCAGCATCTGTAAAATAGCATGCAAGGGGGAACAGGGTTCCATAAATTGGAGCATGAGGGTTACGCAGATGGCACATCAAACGAGACCATCATCAGTGACGCAGCAAGAGTCATTGCAGATTCAGGAATCCATCAGAAGACAAGGATTGGGAATTACTCGATCTTTGAGATTTGGTAAATTTTCTGCCTTGCATCCCTAATTGAGACTTTCTTTTTGACATAGCCTTTTTTGAGCAAGTGGCTCAATGCCAGACGGACAGTTCTGTCAGGGAGCAATGTTTTGTTTGCCAAGTCTTTTTGAGTCAATGCGCCCTCATACTCCAAGGTCTTCAAAAGCAGCTTGGAGCTAGGTGGCATGCTAAGGAGTTCTTCTGCAAGATGTACTTTTTTTGCCAGTGCAGAGATTGCAGTAGAATCTTTTTTGAGTCGAATAATTTGTGCATGAGGGAAAAACTGTGTGCATTCAACAGTTTTCTTTACCTTGTATCTATCCAAGCCGTCCAAAACCACCTCACAGTACAGTCTTGCAGAGATATCATCAATCTCAATAGAACTGTTATTTGAGACAATGATTGGCCTGCGGGTTACATCAAGGGAGTTTACAGAGATTATCTCAAACACGGCAGAATCCTGAAACAGTACAGGTCCTCCGGCAGACATGGAATAGGCAGAAGAACCAATTGGTGTAGATACAATTATTCCGTCACTGTTATCGTGCCAAACCTCATCTCCATTAACGCGTAATGTATGCTCCATCAGCATTGCACTCTTTGATGAGAAAACTGCAACGTCATTTAGCACAGGATAAACATTTTTTCCATCAATCTTGACACCGAGTCTTGGAACCTGTTCAACCTTGTAGTTTTGCTTCTTCAACAGGCCAACATATGATGAAAATTCCCGCAGTTCAATTTGAGCCAAAAATCCACTTGCCTCCCCTTCGTTGATTCCCAGTACAGGCAAGGTTGAATCAAAGGTACGGTGAAAATAGTTCCTCACCCCCTTATCACCGCCAAGCACAATGATGCAATCGGCCTGTCTGTTCTTTGATTTTGTGATTGGAAAAGACGTGATTCCAGATTCATCGAGAATTTTTTTAATGGTCTTTGCAGCAGAATGTGTACTGTTTGAACCGTAAATGCCTATTTGCATAGAAGAATCATTGAATTTGGTTCAATAAAAGAATAACACATCACAAGTCTCGAAATTTCACCAAATTGTAAAAATATGAGGCATTTGTTTGGATTGTTCCTTTTTTAGGAATTTTTTGCAAACCCACGTTCTTTGATTCCAATGCGGCCTGCACAGCACCGCCTGCAAAACAGAGGGCCCACAAAAAATCCTTTTCTTTGAGCATGGTACAAGTAAACGTAGTAGAAAGAATATCGCCGATGCCTGTGGTATCATGAATTCGCATATTAGGCAACACTATTGAATAAATTTTGTCTTTTGCCAACAGTGAGACAGTAGATTTGTCAGTCAGTAGCACGTACTTTACTCCTTTTTTCTGCAATGCCAGCATCATTTCATCATGAGTCCCATCAACAATTTGCCTGGATTCTTCGGGATTGACCTTGATTGCATCAACGCAGGATAAATCAAGATCAGTCTTTTCCAAGAAAATATTATTTTGTGAGTCCTTGCGTCTCAAAAATCCCTGAGGATCAGCAAAAAGAAAATTTGAATCATTTTTTATTTTTTTAAATGTGTCATCAGATATCTCATGATAGATAGGATTGACAATATGACCATCAGCGCTACTTTCAGAAACATCGATTGGCTCGCATTCATTTTCAAGTTTCAATGTTCTATCAGAGCCCGTAATCGAGATACTAAATTTCGTGGTATTTTTTTGTGATTCTGAATTTACAAGGTTGATTTTGTGTTCAGTCAAGTACTGTTTGGGAAAATCAGGTCCAAACTTTGTAAACAAATCCACATCAAACTTGAATTGCCTTGCAGTAATTCCAGAATAACAGGCAGCACCGCCAATTTGCTCATAGTTATTTCCACCAATTGTGATGGTGTCTATTGCGCAATGGGAAAAAATGGCCAGTTTCATGTCTCTTGTCTTTGATCAGTTCTGATTTAGTTTTTTGCATTTTTTTTATCTATGCAGTCCTGACAGATTATATCACCGTGAATTACCACTACCTCAACCCCGGACCTAAAGCAACTATGGCACAGACCACGCATGAGATATCATTAGGATTTATTCGATCTAGGATTAAAACATGTAGAACATTCAGTCCAGTTCTAGGCACAAAAAAGAAGATTTCGTGAAAATTCTACAAGAATATAAGTAGGCAAATTTGCTCATCATCATGCCACTTAAACGTGCAAGTAGAGGCCGTACAAAAGGAGGGAAAGGATCCTCTGGAACTGTACAATGCACAAACTGTGGACAGACAGTGCCAAAAGATAAGGCAAAAAAAGTCACATCCAAATTAAACCTAGTTGAGCATACATTGGCAAAGGAGCTACGCGCACAGGGAGCATACATTGCATCACCCACAGTTTTGAAACATTATTGCATCTCGTGTGCAATTCATTTCAAAATTCTAAAGATTAGATCAGCGGACAATAGAAGAAAACGCGGAAAACTTCGCTAGTATCACTCTTTGATGTTTTTTGCAGTGAAAACCATTCTTTGTATCAGGGTGATTCCCGCAATTATCACCACTATGACCACGGCATATTCCATAAAGCCGACCATGCCGATTATTCCAATTACCAAAAGCCTTTCAGCCCGCTCACCGATTCCAATTCCCTGAAGTTTTATGCCAATAATGTCCGATTTTGATCTTGCATAGCTTACCAACAGTGACAGAGTGATTGCAAGTAATACAAGATAGGGTTCGGCATATCCGCCAACAAGGATTCCTAAAAATATTGCAACCTCTGCAATCTTGTCAAACATCGAATCAAGATATTCTCCTTTTTTGGAAGTCTTTCCAGTTATCCTGGCAACCTGACCATCAACCATATCAAAAAATCCTGAGGCAAGCAGCAACACACCGCCAATAACCAATCCAAACTCAATTCCCATACCATATACAACTGCAGATACCAGTGCAAATCCCAACCCTACAAAGGTCCAGAAATTTGCAGACAGTCCAGTGGATGCAAACCCTTTGCCAATCTTTTCCAAAGTGGGTCCAAGTCTATCCCGCAGATTATTTAACACGAGATACACTCAAAACACCATCTAATAAAGTCAACAGACGTAAAAAGGAGGCAAGACAGGCTAAAAAACCGCCAATCTGCACAGAATTATGGAATCAGGATAAATTGCAATGTCAGACATATGATGGGTGCCAGGTATTTTGACTAGACTGGTATAGTTTGATTTTTACAAAATCAGATGCGCAGATTGTAAAATGTCAGCCATTTTGAGACAGGTTAATTGCAATCAGAGTGGAGATAATCTTTGCGGCCAGGGATGCAGTGGCGCCATTGTCATGATAAGGGTTTAACTCAACGATATCAACGCCGGTAACTTTGGTCTCTTCAAACGTGTGAATCATATCAAAGAGTTCTCTGGAGGTTATCCCCACAGCTTCCGGATTGCCAACGCCGGGGGCGTATGCAGGGTCTAGAACATCAAGATCAAAGCTAGAATAAACTGCATCAAATGAAGATACGTGGTCTTTTAGAAGGCCAGGCCCCTTGCCGTCTCGTATTTGTTTGTCAGTGATTGTCTTGATTTTGTTTTCAGCAAGAAACTCCAACTCTTCCTTGACAAATGCCCTTGCACCAACATGCAAAATATTTTCAGAGCCTCTCTCCTCCACAATCCGTCTCAGGTAGGATGCGTGGCTTAGATTAGTGTCTGCAAACTCATCACGTAAATCATAATGTGCGTCAAAGACTACATACCCAGTCTCTTTTGGAAAACTGGTATACGTGCCATATGTGATTGAATGCTCACCGCCCAAAATGAACAACTGCCTCTGTTTTGCCACAAGTTCGGCTGTGATTTTTTTTACCATGTCAACCATTTCAGATGCAACCACGGTGTGGCGAGTATTTCCCAAATCCTCGATGCTGGCAGACTCTAGATCAACTCCGAGTTCCGGATGAAAGATCTCAATGTTGTTAAATGAATCACGAATGGCATCAGGCCCAAATCTGCATCCGGGCTTGTAAGAGTGGGTGGCATCAAATGGGATTCCAAATATCGTTGCCACAGGCTCAGAATCATCATCAGATGCAGTGATTAGCGGGTTGTTATTCATGTAGAGATCAATGTAACTCATTTTTTACACCATCAAATTGGGTCTTGCCGAGAGATGTCTAGGCTGATTCAAGCCAGTAAACGGCTTGCCTCGGGTTATCTCTTTAATTTCATTGATAAAATCATCAAATGGCAACTCACGTACGTCACCTGTTTGTCGCTGACGAATGTTAAGATTTTGCGAGCTTGCCTCTTTCTTGCCAATGACCAGAATGTATCCAATCCATTCTTTTTCAGCCTCACGAATTCTTTTTGCAATACTTTCGTTTCTGTCATCAATATCAACACGCACATCATTTGCAGATATTTTGTTGCAGAGGGATTCGGCAAATTCGGTAAACTCTTCCCCAAGAGGAATGATTCGGACTTGGGTAGGAGCTAGCCAAAGTGGAAACTGAGGCTTTCGTCCCTCGTAGGAATCTTTGGCTGCCTTTTCCAACAAGGCATAGATTATCCGCTCTATTGCACCACTGGGGGAGTTGTGCAAGATGATGGGATTTTGCTTTACATTGTTCTCATCAACAAAGTCAATCCCATATCTGTGCCCATTTTCCACATCAATCTGATCAGTTGACAAAGCAGATGCCTTTCCCAGTCCGTCTATAAAGTTAAACTCCCATTTCAACACAAAGTAAAAGAACTTGTCCTTCCACATTTCAACTAGAACAGGCCGTCCATGTTTCCTTACCAGTTCCTCGATGGACTGTCTATTGGTATTGTAAAAGTCCTCGGTGAATCGGATTGCCATATCATAGTCAGATTCACAGATTCCAAGATCTCTAAGAACGCTCTGTGAAAGATCAAATCTAATCTTGATTTCATCGATTGCCTGGGGCATATCTTTGCAAAAGGCATGGCAGTCAGGCATGGTAAATGCCCTTAATCGCCTCAAACCAACTAGCTCCCCAGATTGTTCTCGCCTAAAGCTATAACGTGTCAACTCGTAGAGCTTGTAGGGCAAATTCTTGTATGATAATTGGTATTGGTTGGCCATGAGGAATTGGCCAAAACATGCAGCAAATCTCAAAAAGAGTTTCTTGCCCTCAGAGTCAATATTGTACTGTCTTGCAGGGAATCGATTAAAGTAGCTGACCATGCTTGGATGCTCTGAATCGTACATGATCGGGGTTTCAACCTCATAGCCGCCATACTCTTTGACCCTGTCAGTGACATATCGCTCAATTAGTGATTTGATTAAGCGTCCGTTAGGATAAAACCTCATGTTTCCAGAATCAGAAGCAGGTTCGTAATCTGCAATTCCCATCTTCTTCATCAATGCAACATGTGGGGGCGGTCTATCCACTTTGCGAACTTTTGCAGATTCGTATTTTGCCAAGACCTCCAATTTTGGATGTTTGGAAAAGTCATAGTCGCCGATATTGGTCATTGTCCCATCAGGGGAGAGTATCTTCCAGACAGAGCGGATTTTGGATTCGCCTTTGAGTGCATCTGAAGTCAATTCCTCCTCAGGCTTTGCAGTTGCAGAGTCTTTTGTTACGACCTTGGAACTTTCTGCCAGAGGGTGGCCCTTTACTTGGATTTTGTAAGATTTGGTCCAGCCAAAGGGGGAATGTGACACTTCAAGTCCTGACGAACTATTCTCCATCTCTTTGAGCAAAGTCATCGCAGTTGAAGGCTTTGCAAGATTGGAGCTAAGATGAGCATAAGGGTACAGCAGTAATTTTTTGCATCCAATTTTTTCCATAGATGCCTTTATCTGAGATATTGCATTTTGTGCCACAGAGGAATCATCACCGTCCTCAATTGCAACAAAGGCCACCACTAGTTCTTCTAGCCTTTGGGTCTGAGGGTTCTCGATGTCTTCGGCAGACTGAATCTCTTTTTTTGTCGGAGTGTACTCTATGTGATCACAGTGGAGTTGCAATATACGCATGTTAAGAGATGTCAAAATGGGCATAAATATACGATTCCCAAAAACGGAATAATCTCAAAAAAGGTCGACATTTTGAGAGGTCTTTAGGGAATAATTCAAAGGGTTTCTATTGAAATTTATTTAAAATCAACACAGATTGCTCATGCAAGGTAAAAAAGATGAGCGCAGACACCGAGAATTGCTCAAAGAGAGGGAGGAGATGGAGAAAAACAGGCCGCACGGCATTGATGAGATGAGAAGATGGAAGCATACGATGGGGAAGATTTTGCAAGAGTTGGAACTATACAAGTGAACTAGTCAGATACATTTTAGATCTAAATTCAAATGTACCAGAGGAATAAATCAGGCATAAAATGAAATCATCAGATGTTTTTAGGAAAAGGGATCTCTCCAAAATTAACTTCGAGTATGAGGAATTGATTGGCAGGGACTTGTCAGATTCTAACATGAAAGGGGTCAACCTCAAAAACAGGGACATCCACAATGCCAATCTGAGCTGCACAGACCTTAGCGAAGCTGATTTGAGCGGTGCAATATTATTTCATGTGAAAATGAGGGGTGCAGACTTGCAGATGGCAAAGCTCTCAAATGCAAAACTATGGGATGCCGAACTGTATGGGGCAGACATGCGAGGGGCAGACATTAGAGGTGCAGACTTGTTTTATGCGGATTTGCGCAGTGCGGATTTGAGCGGTGCCAATCTCAGGGGAGTCAATCTCAGACATGCTAATTTTCAGGGAGCTGTGCTAAAATCAACAGATTTTCACGGAGCTAACTACGATTCGCACACGCTAGATACAGTCTCAGATGATGCAAAAAACCAATTAAAAGAACAAGGCAGATCATGGTAAGATAAATTGAAATTTCAAAACAGAGACAGATTCAAAATTCACAGATCACTTTGTCTTTCCCCTCAATGTTATAATTGAACGCAGGATTAGTCCGGATATCCCCAAGTTGGAGGTGAGAAATTCAGTCGCCCTTGCCAGGGGGTCCTCTCCACGAAACCCCTCATCATAAATCATTTCAACTGAACCGCGATTAGTCTCAACAAAGGAAGTAATCAGTGAAAAATCACCTAGTCGGGCATCAGTCCTTTCGACGTATAACCTCAATTCAACTTTGGAGATTATGAATTCGTCTTGGATGAAATTCCCAGATGAAAGCAAAACGTCAACATCGTTAGGAGTCCTATCAACCCTTGCAGGATCATGCAAATCAACTATGTCCATTTGATATCGTTTTATATCATTGCTAAATAAGTGATAAATGCAAACGATTTTTGCATCATTTTCGATAGCATTATTTACTGAAAAAATGATTTTCAGACATGGATCCTCACAGATTTCATGGCAAAGATATCCCTCACATAAAATTGGATCCGAAAATGACAATAGAGGACTTGGTGGATGTTTTTGCAAATTCAGGGTATAACGGACGTCAGTTAGGAGATGCTGCCAAACTGTACGCAAAAATGATCAAAGAGGATGCGACAATTTGCCTGACAGTTTCAGGTGCAATGACGCCGGTAGGATTTGGAGGGATAATCAAAACCCTAATCGAGAGAGGGTTTGTGGACTGGATCGTCACAACTGGTGCCAATGTGTATCACGAGGATCATTTTGCATGGGGCCTGCCAGTGAAGCAAGGAAGTTTTGATGTCGATGACATGAAGCTGTATGAGAATGAAATTGTCAGGATCAGAGATGTGTATATCAAGTTTCATGAAACGCTAGAAGTCCAGGATGAACTAATACAAAAAATGTTCGGGGATGATTTTCCAGACAAGCCATTTACGACTGCAGAGTTTTGCAACTTGATGGGAAAGATGAGTAAGGAAAAGGCAAAGTATCCTGAAAAAAGTTTCGTCACGGCAGCATATGACTATGATGTTCCAGTATACATTTCAACAATAAAAGACTCGTCGCTGGCATTGGACCTGGCAGTTCACAGATTGCGAGGTAAAACATACAGTTTGGATTTTCTAAGGGAGATCATCGAGCAAGCAGCCATTCTGTATGATTCTGAAAAATCAGGAATTGTAGAATTGGGCGGAGGCGTTCCAAAAAATACGGCCCAGCAGACAGGCCCACTATTGGATCAAATTCTAAAAAGAGAGGACGGGGGACAGGACTATATCATCCAGATTACAGATGCGCGTCCAGACACGGGAGGTCTGTCAGGAGCTACGCTTCAAGAAGGAAAAAGCTGGGGCAAAATCCAAGACGCACATAATGGAATGGTTACAGTCTATGTAGATGCAACAATAGCATTTCCGATTCTTGCACTGTATGTTCTCAGCAATCAGAAAACCAGAAAGCCAAAAAGACTTTACAAGAAGCTAGGCAGCCTGTACAAAAATCTAAGTGACGACTATTTCAAAAATCCAGATAATAAAAAACCCAAGAAGGAGAACTAAAACTTGTCAAATCGTGCACGTTCAAGATCACGATCGTCTTTAGATTCTTTCTTGTATTCTTTGTAATGAGCTTTGCAGAGGACGGTTTTTTTTCCAGTTGAATTTACGCGAAGCCCAGCGTTTTCAACTTTGCTAGTATTAAGAGAACGAGCACCATCCTGATCACAGCCATCATAGTTACATTTTGCTCCTTTGGACACTATTCCCATGTAAACCGATATTCAAGATGTTATTTATACTTGAAAACGATTTGAAGGTTTGATATCATCACCAAAGCAGTAGATGTGAAAATGGTTCATCGTTTATAAGAGGAATATTTTTTTCTAAAAATATGGGCGGAGGAAAAAAGCCAACATCTGGAAACAAAGACAGATCAGCAGGCTCCAAAGACACAAAGAAAAAGAAAGACAAGGGCGAGGGTGGCCCAAGGAAAGCAGAGATCACAGTTATCGTAAATGAACAGCAAGCGTTAAAAATTATTCAAAATTCCAAAGTACTCACAGTACAAGATCTTGCAAGACAGACCGGCGTTAAAATTTCAGCGGCAAACGCATTTCTAATAGAGTCTACAAGCAAAGGAATTGTAAAAAGAGTCGGCGGATATTCTGGTCATCATTTGTATCAGGCAGTATCTTCATAGATACAAAGAACATCTCCAGATTTAACATCGTTGAGCACCCCAGTATCCCCATCAAGTCTTCCTATAGGAGTCATAGCTTTTGTAAATACCGCATCATTTAAGAAAAAACACAGACTCCCAGTAGAAGGCAAAAATGCAACATCGCCTTTTTTGAATTCAGTTCTTGATCTTTCAATTCCAGAATCAATACTAGATTCAAAGTACAGAATGCTTTTTCCAAGCAAGTGGGCATGTCCCTCCAATGGCAGGGATCTCAGGATAGTTCCAACGGTTCTCGGGGACAAGTGTCGTTTTAGATCACATGAGATTTTTGCCTTTCCACGGATTTCCAAAACTAGTTGTTTTCTAGAGACTGACGATATACTCAATTCGTTCTTTAAAATGATTAGATTATATAACGTTTTAAGGAAATTTTCTTACTTGCCTGATGTTAATGAACCTGAATTGATTGAAGCTCCACAGCCCGAAGAAGAGGCAGTTGTGGAGGTTGAGGAAAATGCAGGGCTGAACAAGGCACTAGAGACGTATCGGAAACTAATCGACAGAAAAGATCTAAAAGAGCCACTGACAGAAAAAGAACAAGACAGTCTCGAAAAAAAAATCAAAGAGATTGAAAACAGAGAGGTTGTTGAGAAGGTCGAAGAACACGAACCAGTCGAAATTCCTTGTGAGAAGAACAAAATTACAATTGGCCCGCCAACGTTGACAAGATTTGAAAAGGCAAGAATCATGGGAGCCAGAGCACTGCAATTATCGTTAGGTGCACCGCCATTTATCCCAATTCCAAAATCAGCTAGGATTTCATTGGATATATCAATGGAAGAACTAGATCAAAGAGTGATCCCGATCACAATCAGAAGAGTACTTCCCAACGGCGATTATCAAAACATCCCAATTGATTACTTTGAGAAATGAATCAATGGTCGATAAAACTTAAAAGAACATAAAATTTCTAAATAGTGAATAATGCTCATGGAAGAGACAACTAACCTATACAGTCAAGAGCAGATCGAGAAACTTGAAGGTACCACAATACAAATTGGAAATTATCCGGTAATGGAGTCAGCCATAGAGGTATTGGAGATTCTTGGCAGAAGGAAGAAGGTAATTCTAAAATCCAAAGGGAACTCGATTCCTAACGCAGTGGCAATAGCAAACATCATTACAGAAAAAATGCTCAAAGGAAACTCCCGTGTTCAAAAAATCAAACTCGACACAGTTGCCGCTGCAGGTATCGGTGATATGACATCAACGATTGAGATTATTTTGATTAAAACTCAGTAAACGCTTCCAGGACCCTTAAGAAGCATGTTTTCACATTCTTTGCAGACCTGCTCATCAATGTTGGACTCTAAATTGTGATGTATCTCACAGATTAACAGACTTGATTTGATATAGTTGCAAAGTCCGATAAACTTTGAAAGGTTTGATGGGGTATATGCCATGTCTGAGGAAAGACTATCACTTAATTCTTCAATCATTGTTGCAACTTGCTTTTCTGCCAAAAGTTTTGCAATCAGGGAAGGATCACCTCTGGTGCCTCGAATGTAGTTGCTGATTGCAGCTTGGGTAACTCCGAGCATTTTTGAAATCTCGTCTTCTCTGATATTATGATCTTCTGCAAGTTTTTTGGCAAGGATTGCCCGTAATGCAGGAATCAGGGTTTTGGACTCTATTTCAGCAGGAAGTAGCATTATTCCTCAAGAGTCAAATTAAGGATTTAAATCTTGCAATCAAACGGCACACATTCATTCAGCCTCATCAGGCATATCTATTTTAATTTCAAGATAACATCCAATACATTGGAAGAATTTTCTCAAAATCTTTACAGAGCTTTAGAGGATTCGTGCAACCAATGCAGATCAGATCTGATTTCATTGTCAGGCGGATTGGACAGTACCATCATTGCATATTTTCTGAAATCAAGAAAGCCCAAAACTGTGGCAGTAATTGCAGAGGATTTTGTTTCAACCGATCTCACATATTGCCAAATGGCATCAAAGGAGATGCAACTACCATTGACAATTTACAGTGCCAGTACAGAGCAGATTCTAGAGGCAGTCGAGGAGACGATAAGAATCTTGAAAAATTTCAACGACATTGAAATTCGCAACAACGTTGTAATGTATTTGGCAATAAGATGGGCAAAGGAAAGGGGGGAGAAATCAATCATCACAGGTGACGGTGCAGATGAGTTGTTTGCAGGGTATAGTTTCCTCATAAACAAATCAGAAGAAGAGTTGGAAAGAGAGATTAAAAGAATATGCTCGATAATGCATTTTCCGACACAGGCAATAGGCAAAGCATTGGGAATCGGCATAGAGTCGCCTTTTCTAAGTGACACGGTGATGCAGATGGCTAAAAAAATTCCAGTTAATCTCAAGGTCAGAGAAGAGGACGGGAAGAGGCAGGGCAAGTGGATATTACGCAAGACATTTGAAAAAAGCATACCACGGCAAATCGCATGGAGGGGAAAATCACCAATGCAGGAGGGCTCTGGTACTGCAGGATTGACGGATCTCTTTGAGTCCATAGTGGACAAGGAGATGTTTGCCAAGAAGAGATTGGCGGTTAAAGAAGATGACGGCGTAGTGATTAGAACCAGAGAATCAATGTATTACTATGAGATTTTTAAAAAATTCCATGGGACACCAGTTGATTCCAAGTCAGATCAAGTGTGCCCATATTGCAAACACCGTGTGGGAGGATCGAAATTTTGTAGGATGTGTGGGGCGTTCCCAATCTAGATATTTTTTTTGTATTTTCTGGGTTTTTTCAGAAAGATTCGTCTGCACCCCGAACAGCAAAAATAGATTTTTTTCCCATCATGATCATGAAGTAATGCTAATTCCTCATCTAGCTCTATTCCACATACAGGATCCACTGGCACATGTTTTCCACTCCCAAATTCAATTTATAGTTTCATCTATTCAAAGTCAATATCAGGTAGGTCAGGGCAGTACACACATACGTTTGTGGAATTTGGGATTCAACCCATAGAGATGCATCAGATACAATCTTTACAATGCACTCAATATCAGGGGTCAAGTCTTCATCGCATCCATGCATTGAATTTTACACAAAGGATTCCAGCTTTTTGATTTAGGCACTGCTAGAAATCAAGATCAAACCTTCCACCCAAGAACCATCAGGCAAAACGAACACAGTCAAGATCGCAAAGTTTCAAAGATACAGGCCAGGTTAAATTTACGACTGGATTATTTCAATGATTTTTTTGGGCAACGAGTCATAATCAATATCGGGTTCAGATACAACATACAAAATATCATCATTGATTATTACGCTAATTGCAAGGGCACGTTGACGGGAGGCCATTGCAAAATTTACAGGGCCCAATTGTTTGTCAAACTCCTTTCTCATCTTAACACGCAAGGCAATCTCCATGAAAAGCATTTCGTCATCCTTTTCATTCTCTAGTGGTTCAACGTTTTCTTTCATTCCGCCGGCAACCAATCTGCCACGTTCATTGATTACCCCAGCAAACCGAATCTTAGGATCAATTGTAAATACAGAGTTGCAGATCTTTGCATAATCATAAATTTTTGAGGACAAATTACTACAACTCTAAATGACACTCATTTATTACCTTATACGGAATTTTATGGCTGATGATCTATGAGGTTAATTTCTTGACCAATTCAAGAAATTCAGCCTCAGACATTGAAGGAATTTTCAAGATTTCGAGATTTTCCAATACGTGCTGTTCAGACTTTTGCCCAATCAGCGGCGCTAGAACTCCGGGTGATGAGCGGATAAATTGCAAGGCACGCAAAGACGGTTTTAATTCATCAAATTCAGGCATGACCCCAGGTGCAAGTAATCGCCCCTGCATGAAGGGTACGCTGGTAAACACGCCGATGCCCAGCCTAACTGCAGATTCCAAGACGGACACAGACTCATTTCCAAGTCGCTGGTTTTTTGCAAGCAAGGCCTGATCATAGCTCATGTTGTATGGCAATTGAATAAATCGAAATCCGTGATCTTCCCCTCCGACCTCTTTTGCCAAATTAACAGTGTCCTCCAATGAGAGATACTGGGGATTGTCAGGTGGGACTCTAAAACATTCCCATGTTGCCATTCCGTAAAATTTGATCTTTCCTTCATTTCGCTTTTGCTCATATAACTCAAAGACAGACTTTAGATTTTCCAAGAATCTTTCTCTAGGGACATCCTTGATCTGCCCTTCCACTGCATTGTGCAGGTACATCAAATCAAGGCATTGGATTCCCAGGTTCTTCAGACTCCTATCTAATTGATCAGAAAGGTATGGAACAGTCATGCAGTGATAACCAGAAGTGACATCCCCTTCCTCGATAACTCCCTTTTGAGAGTATTCGTCTTTGACATATTCCCAAAAACCTAGCTGGACATCAGCATCATTTGTGAGATAGCCGTTCTTGGAGCTGATGAAAACCTGATCACGTGTAATTTTGCCATCATCGATTAATTCTGAGATTGCCTTTCCAACTGAGCGTTCAGCCTTTTGAGATCTATAATTAATTGCAGTGTCAATTACGTTTATTCCAGATAGGACAGACTGCTTGACGGCATTTGTGACTAACTCATCAGTCTTGGCATCTGCATCTCCAAGATATGTCCCAATGCCGACATTTGAAAGCAAAAGGTTTTCAAATTTTTTAAAATTGGCCTCCTTTACGCCTGAATTGGCGGCAAATTTTCGGGTTCCCTCAGATGTGGCATGCCCAGAAATCATATCGATGGTAGGTATTTGCCAAATTTATGTTAAAGTATCAGCCCAACTAAAAACCCCACAACAAGCAATGCACCAGTAATCCGGCTAAACATCAGCGTGGATGACATGTATGGGAGAAGGTCATCGACAGAATCATAATTTCTCTGCAACCCCAAACCGGACTTTATCATCAAAGGCAAGCTGAGGAAAACAATCAGCAGATATGCCGGAAACAGATTGGCAAAGACGCCAATGAGAATGGCCAAGTAGGATATCATTGGAAAGATCCAGAACAATTTAGCGGCTTTTTCTTTTCCAGCCACGATGACCAGAGTCCTTCTTCCTCCAGATTTGTCTGCATCATGATCAGGAAAAGATGCGATAAAGAGCACCAATGAGGACAGGGAGCCTACTGCAATTCCTGCAAGAATTGATTCGACGGAGATTTGCCCAGACTGTATAAAATATGTCCCAATTACAATCATAGAGCCCTTTACTGCGACAAAAAACTCACCCAAACCAGAATCGACAATTTTTGTAGAATAAAAATAAATGGACAAAATTGCAAATCCCAAAATGACTGCAATGGTAATCCCGTCAGTGATTACAAAGTATCCCCCAATGACAGTTCCAAGGATCAAAAATGCGACACCGGCGCGATACACGGAGGATGGTTTGAGCAAACCTTCTGGCAGTACACCAGTACCGCCACTCATTTTTGTTCTGGTCGTACTAGCATCAATACCTCGTTTGAAATCCCAGAAATCGTTTAGTAAATCTACACTTGCATGAAGTGCCATTACGCCTGCAAAAGTTAAGAGCATTTCAAATATCTCCAAGGAGGAATTTTGCCACCAGTTAAGAGCTAAACCTGCAGAGACAGCAATGACAGACGCAAGAAGGAATCTCACCCTAATGACCCTAAACCAGACAGCAAGCATTGAAGATAGTGTCAATTTGTCAGTATAATATTCATCAGTTTTAGATCGAACCTACTGTTTATATCAAAATCAGGAAGAACATTCTTGTGATAATAGGAAAAACATCAAAGGGTGAAAAGATGATAAAATTCGAGGCCCAGATACATTGCAATGGTTGCAAGAGACAAGTCCCAGGAGGGCTAAAGACGGGGGAGGGATACTATCAGAGTGATGAGTTTGAGAGGGAGTTTGAGGAATTTAGGAAAAACTATCTTTGTGGAATTTGCAGGGATGCAAAAAGAGTGGAAAGAAATTAGGGTTTCTCACTTTACCATGTTTGTAAATTTGGAAAATGATTCACCATGTTGTTTATCGGCATAGTGGTAAAGCAGACATGATTAAATTAAAGAGTCATCGCTTACTTGGATTGGTTTTCTGCCCATAAAACCGGAGTCCTTCTCATGCCAAAATTTTATCTCAGTTTCACCATATTTCCAGCAAAGCCATACCTCCTCATCAAATCTTTTTGAGGGAAAATCAAGCAATCCCTGCTCGATGTTTTTGACAACCACGCCTGTATCCTCCAAGGTTTCCACAGATTCATAGAACTTTGTTATTGCAGAATTTAGCTTTTGCTTTATATTCACATATGATTCAAAGGAGTTTGTAGCAGACATGCTAATTTGTAGTTCCTGCTCTATTTTCTTTACTTCAATATTTTTTGCCAGTGCATATTCAAATTTTTTTATCACGTCAGGCAAAGCACGATTTGCTTCATTTGCAGTAAAAAAGGAGAACATGTATTTTCATACGAGGCAGGGATTAAAAATCTTAGGTGCAGATTTATTAAGAAATAATACAGCAGGTATTCATGAGTGAGGACCAACTGGAGGCATTAATTATTCAAGTGATTAACGGGGCAGTCACCACGATTCCATCATATTTGGAGGAGATCAAAGAGAACAAAAAAGTGTTAAAAGTCGAGGATCCGCAAGAGTTTGTTTATGGGATAGTGATGGGGATGGCACTTGGGATGGGAGGAGCGATTCTAAGCGCTCAAAAAGAGATGCCAACTGAGGAGGATCAGATGAGGATCAGGGATATAGTATACAAGCACATTCCAGAAATAAGAGAACGAATTTTTAGTTGATTGAATTTAACGAGTCAGAAAAAGAGTTTCTAGGCAAACTAGAAGAGGCAAGGATAGCTACATCTCATGACAATATCCCACATGTAAAGCCCGTATCGTTTATTTTTATGGATAACTCAATCATCGTGGCAACTGACTACAAAACTCGGACTTTTAGCAACATCAGATCAAATTCCAAAGTAGGAATCGTAATTGATATTTACAAACACGGGGGTCACAAAGCAATATGCATTCAAGGAGAAGCAAAGACCATCGAGGAGGGGGCAGAGTTTAAAAAACTGTATGATGTTTTTTATGAAAAATTTGCATGGGTGAGAAGAGAACCATGGAAAGAGAAGGAGGCGCCATTTTTGAAGATCATGCCAAATAACAAAACAAGTTGGGGGCTATCCTAGCAACCTGTTCAAGACAGATGTTTTTAGAGGGATCAGAATCATGTAGTCATTTGGGAAACTGCATAGTCCTACCTGATGAGATGTGTTGTGATGTTTTTATTTATGGCAGTCACATTTGCAACTACTAGGGACACATCTGTGAGTCAAACAGTCATGACAGCCCTTACTTCGGCCACTTTTTACTCTTAGTCGTTCCTTGTCCAATGTATCAATTTCTTGTATAGACACTATGAAATAAAGACATGTAATGGAGTGAATGCAGGATTATGGCAGTAACTTGTCAATTACAAATTAGAACAAACTCTCAGGTTTATCTGTCAGGTTCAAATCCTCCTTGGTATTTGTGCCACCTCTACATCAATCATAGAAAACTATATCATGATAAAAGATCCATGAAAAACTATGAACAAGATAAAATGCTCTCACATACTAGTTGCAAAACAAAGTGAGGCACTAGTCATTCTAGAAAAGATCAAAAACAAGGAAAAGTTTGGAGCCCTAGCAAAAGAATTTTCAACAGATACAGGTAGTGGGAAAAAAGAAGGGAGTTTAGGATATTTTACAAAAGGAATGATGGTAAAGCCATTTGAAGAGGCAGCATTTAAACTTCAAATCGGAGAAATCTCAGAGCCAGTCAAATCAGAATTCGGATATCACATCATCAAGAGATTGGGCTAATCCACACTAAAGACTGATTTTTAAAAAAATCTCCAATCAATTTTTTGAATGATTTTCTCAGGTTCCGCTTTGATTTCCTTGCAAAGTCATTTCTCTTTTTGAAATAAATCTCACATTATTTGACTTGGCAACAATCCAGAATAAAACATAATCATTTAGAAGTTTGGTAATTTTAACAGATTACAGACCAAAGGATGCACAACATTCTTTTCAGTCACAAGATATGCAGAATCATGGTACTGGATGAAAAAGGTCTGGATGAGATTTTAGAGTATCTGGAAAAGTCAATTGGCAATCTGGCAAATGACGCGTTTGGGAATTTGGAACTGGGAGAAACCCAAAGAGTGGAAGATTTTCTTCAAAATCAATACGACATCAGACTGGAAAATCTGCTATCTGCAAAAGATAGCAGCATACACCATCTAGAATCAGGCATGAAAAACAAGATAATTCAAAGAAAACGATCCGTTCTTGAAGACATTGACAAGCAATACAAAAATTAGATAAACGCATCCATCCCGGATTTTTTAGATTCAGTTTCCTGATTTTGTTCTAAAACGTGCATCATTTTATTGCCCATGGATTTTGCTGCAGTCATCTTTCTTTTTCCTATCCAATAGTATGTCTCATCAATGGTGTTTTTGGCAATTAACACCACAAGTTTACCAGTATCTTTTCTGCCGGTTCTGCCCCTTCGCTGAATAAACCTCACGGAGCTTGGAACGTTGTCATAGAAAATTACCTGGTTAACCTCTGCAATATCTAGGCCCTCCTCCCCAACACGAGTGGCAACAAGTACCCTGAAAAGCCCGTCTCTAAAATTCTGCACTGTCTCAATCTGTTTCTTCTGCTTTAACCCAGCAGCACCTGCCTTTCCAATCAAGATGCCTGCGGAGATTCCCAGTTCCGTGAGTTTATTGTAAATTAGATCAACTGAATCCCTATAGCTTGTAAAGATCAGTGCCTTGCCAGGAACTGATTCGATGATTTCTTTGAGTTTGGGAATCTTTGAGTGTTCAATACCACGAGACTGGGCCTCGTTGGCAAGATGGATTGCCCTTGTAAAGTTTGGATCAGTCTCAAACAGGTCATTGCCTACGCCTTTTTTTGCTTTTGCACGTTCACAAAATTTTAAAAATGGAGTCACCCCATGGGCCTCCAAAATGTTCAAAGCATAGTGGATTCGAATCGCAGTGAACAGGGGCTTTGCAGAGCGCCGATTCTGATTCAGCACCAATTGTCTAATTCTAAGCAATGCAGAAAGAGACTGCTGTGAAGCCAGACGTATTCCGTTTTTTCGCAAAACAGCATATCGCTCATCTAATGCCAGCTTTAGTAATTTTTGAATCGCTTTTAATTCTGGCGGGAGTTCAACGTTGATCCACACGGTGTTTGTCTCCTGGGTGTATGGTTTTACATCAGGACTGTCTTCAGTGCGCTCTGCAACGCTTGAAATCCTAAGTTTAGTCAGGATCTCAGTTGCTTTTTCCTTTTCACTGGGAAGTGTGGCAGTCATGCCAATAATTCTTGCAGGCAGATCCTCAAATCGCTGAGCTATTCCAGAGTATGCGTAATCACCCACTGTCCTGTGCACCTCATCAAATATTACAAGGCTGAATTGCTCGGGAGTCACTATTCCTCGAATCAGATCATTTCGTGCAATCTCGGGAGTTGCACAGACAATACTGTTATTCCAAAGCTTGGTTCTCTTTGGAATTGGGTCCTCGCCTGTTATTAGAGATATGTCATCTAATGTGAGGTTGTTTTTCAAAAAATCATAGTGTTGGTTTACCAACACTCTGGTGGGCGCTAAAAATAATATTCCGCCGGTTCCTTTTGAGAGATAATCCGATATCACATGTAATGCTACTGCGGTTTTTCCCAAACCCGTGGGCAGGACCACAATGCAGTTCTCCTCAATGGCCTGATTTGCCAGATTTATTTGGTAATCTCGTTTCTCTATCGAATTTTTTTTCACATATTTTTTATCAACAAAATCAGTCATTGCACACATAGAGAACGTAATTTATTGATTTTATGCTTTCGTATAGCAAAATACTGTGTCACAGTCACCCATCTTTCAAACATCATCAGCCATTTGAAATTATGATCGCATGAATAATCTCAGATAGCGTGATCCATATATTGAGCAGACAGACAGGATTCGTGTGAATGATACTTTTGACAGGCCAGGTTGGGACGAGTATTTTATGCTTCAAGCAGAACTTGCCAAGCTTCGCTCAAACTGCATAACAAGAAAAGTGGGCGCAGTAATTGTCAGAAATCATCGACAGTTGGCAACGGGATATAATGGGACGCCGCCTGGAATCAAGAATTGTTTTGAAGGCGGATGCAAGAGATGCCAACTCCGAATGGATGGCAAAATTGAATCAGGTGAATTACTTGACAGATGCATGTGCAATCATGCAGAGGCTAACGCAATTATGCATTGTGCGATTTTAGGAATAGAGGCAGGAGTAGAGGGAGCAATACTATACACCACGTTTGTCCCGTGCCTGGAATGCACAAAGATGGCAATAACTATAGGCATTAGAAAATTTGTCTGTCTTGATACATATCCGGAGACAGATTATGACTTGCTAAAAGAGGCAGGGGTTGAAGTGATGAGTTTGGATAAAAATAAAATTGCAAGATGGGCAAAAGAGTTGGTCAACAAGTACGAAAATTCAGAGTGAGAAAATGCAAGTCAATTTACCTGAAACTGAAAAGATTGAATCGATGCCACCGTCAATGCTTGTGTCAGCAACATATGATAACATCTCAAGATCAGCAGTGCTAAAGTTCTATGAGCCAGAATCTAAAAAGCTGTTCTTGTGGAAGGATGAAACAGGTCACAAGCCATACTGTTATTCACGATTGTCAACTGATGAGCTGGACTTTCTTCAAGACAGAGACGATATTTTAGAGATTAAGACTGTTCAGAGATATGACTTGATCAAAGATGCAAAGATCAACATGTCAAAGATTACAGTTGCAGACCCACTTACCATTGGGGGCACTATGGGGGAGAAAAGCATCAGAAATGTGATTGAAACATGGGAATCAGACATCAAATACTATGAAAATTATTTGTACGATAGGCAGATAATTGTTGGAAAATATTATGAGATTTCAGAAGGCAAAATAAAACCTCATGATCTGTCAATATCAGACGAGGTCAAACTTGCATTGAAGAGTCTGTTGTGGGATAAAGTAGACAGTGAAAGCATGGTGGATGCTGAAGAATTTAAAAGCTATATTTCAGAATGGGCAGATTTGTTAAATCAGCCAATTCCAAAGATGAAGAGACTCAGTGTGGATATCGAGGTTGAGGCAGAGATAGGAAGGATACCAGACCCAAAACTTGCAGAAAAAAAGGTTACTGCCATAGGCCTGAAAGGTTCAGACGGATTTGATCAGATCTTCGTGCTCAAAACAGAAGGAACAGAGCAAGGAACAAACGAATTAGACCCAAGCATCAAAATCACGTTTTATGAATTAGATAAGGAAAAAGATATGATTCAAGACGCATTTAAAATAATCAAGACGTTTCCATTTGTGCTGACGTACAACGGCGATGAGTTTGATTTACCATATCTGTACAACAGAGCAAAGAGATTCGAAATAAAAAATGCAGAGAATCCACTATACATGATGAGAGACTCTGCAACTCTCAAAGAAGGAGTTCACATAGATCTGTACAAGGTTCTTTCAAATAGATCATTTCAGATTTATGCTTTCAGCCAAGCATATACAGATTTTTCTTTAAACAGCGTTTCCAAGGCATTGCTAGGAAAAGAGAAGATAGATTACGGATTAAAGTTTGATGAACTATCGCTTTATCAGACTGCAAACTACTGCTACAATGACGCACTGCTGACATACGAGCTTACCAGTTTTAACAAAGATCTGATGATGAACCTGCTTGTAATCATTGCAAGAATTGGAAGAATGCCAATTGACGATATTGCGAGGATGGGAGTCTCGCAATGGATTAGGAGTTTGCTATATTACGAGCACCGACGAAGAGACTGTCTCATTCCAAAACGCGAAGAACTGCAGAGAAGATCAGAGGGAGTAATGTCAAATGCGGTGATCAAAGATAAAAAGTATAGGGGCGGTCTGGTTGTAGAACCCAAAGAAGGGATTCATTTTGATGTAATAGTAATGGATTTTGCAAGCCTGTACCCAAGCATTATCAAAGTTCGAAACTTGTCATATGAAACAGTAAGATGTGCCCATGAGGAATGCAAAAAAAACACAATTCCAGGAACTAATCATTGGGCATGCACAAAGAAAAATGGCCTAACCTCGATGATTATCGGCTCTTTGCGAGATTTGAGAGTAAACTACTACAAGAGCCTATCAAAGAAGGAGACACTGACTGAGGATCAAAGGCAGCAGTATACAGTGGTCAGCCAAGCACTCAAGGTGATTCTAAATGCCAGCTATGGCGTAATGGGCGCTGAGATATTTCCACTGTATTTCCTGCCAGTAGCAGAGGCGACAACTGCAATTGGCAGACATACAATTTTGGAGACAATAAAAAAATGCGAAGAGACAGGCATCGAGGTTCTTTATGGGGATACAGATTCATTGTTTATCAAAAACCCAACCAAAGAACAGATCCAAATCGTAATTGACCAGGCAAAAAAAGATCACGGGGTAGATTTGGAAGTCGACAAGGCGTACAGATACTGCGTGCTAAGCAATAGAAAGAAAAACTATCTTGGAGTGACAAAATCAGGCAAGGTGGACGTTAAAGGATTAACGGGGAAAAAATCACATACACCGGCATTTATCAAAAATCTGTTTTATGAGCTAGTGGACATACTATCCAAAGTTCAGACCATGGATGACTTTGTCAAAGCAAAGCAAGACATTGCAGAAAAAATTTCAATCTGTGGAAAAAAAGTTCAGGCCAAAGAAATCCCACTGAAGGATTTGACATTCAATGTGATGCTCAGCAAGGCCCCTTCAGAATATGTAAAAACAATCCCCCAGCACATCAGGGCAGCAAAACAACTAGAATCAATCAGAGAAATAAAAAAAGGAGACAGGATTTCATTTATCAAAATTTTGAACAGACCAGGTGTAAAACCTGTAGAGTTGGCAAAAAAAGAAGAGATCGACTCTAAAAAATACATGGAGTTTATGGAATCGACATTAGAGCAGATAACATCATCGATGGATTTGGATTTTGACACAATGCTGGGAAAACCAAAACAAACGGGATTAGATGAATTCTTTTGGAGCTAGGACATGGAGGTTGATGCGACCCTATTAACGATATTGGGCGTTACTGCAGGAGTCCTAATTCTTACGGGATGGATCGAGCAGATTTACAAAGGATACAAATCAAAAAGCCTCAAAGATGTTTCAAAGTTTTTGATGATCTTCATCTCTGCAGGTGCAATATTGTGGCTAATTTACGGATTCATAGTATTAGACGTATTCATCATAGGCACAAACATTGCAGCTATTGTCCTAATGATGATCGTGCTGGGAATGAAGACGAGGTATGACAAACAATCAAAAGTTGCCAAGATTTAATCAAGGATTAAATACAATATAGAAAAATTCAAAGAAAGATGTTTGTCATTAACTGTAAAAACTATGAAGAGATTGCAGGAGACAAAATCATCAAATTTGTAAAAACAGCAGAGAAAATTTCAAAAAAATATAAAATAAAGATCGCAATATCACCGCCACAGCACCTCATAGGAGTAGTTGCAAGCAGTACAATTCCAATTTTGGCCCAACACGTAGATGATTCCAAAGTGGGCAGCACGACAGGCTTTGTAATTCCGGAATTGCTGAAAAAATCCAAAGTCAATGGATCATTGATCAATCATAGCGAGCACAGAATCCCAAGCAAAGAGATTGAAAAACTAGTCTCAAAGTTAAAACAGCTAAAGATGACATCCATCCTATGCGTCAAAGATGTCGCAGAGGTTAGAAAATACGCAAAACTCAATCCGGATTACATTGCAATTGAGCCCCCGGAATTAATCGGATCAGGGAAAGCAGTATCTACAGAAAAACCAGAATTGATTGCAAAGGCAGCAGATGCATTAAAGAGTGCAAAAAACAACACCAAGCTACTTTGTGGCGCAGGAATTGTTTCAGGAGAAGATGTTTCAAAGGCAATAGAGTTAGGATCAAAAGGAATCCTAGTCGCCAGTGGAATCATCAAGGCAAAGGACTGGAACAGAATAATGACTGATTTTGCCAAATCAATGGTTTAATACCCCCTTTCTAAGATTGCTTAATCGTAAAAAATGAAACAAGTTTACTTTTACGATGAAGGAGACGGTAAAAATAAGAAGCTTCTGGGAGGAAAAGGAGCAGGTCTGTGCGAAATGACCAGATTAAAACTGCCAGTTCCACCCGGATTTACGATTACAACTGAGGTTTGTAGAAAATACTATGAAAATAACAAAAAACTGCCAAATACCCTCATGGCAGAGGTAAAAAGAAACATTGCAAGGATAGAGAGAAAGACAGGCAAAGAGTGGAATTCTAAATCAAACCCGTTGCTAGTATCAGTCAGATCTGGTGCGGCAGTTTCGATGCCAGGAATGATGGATACGATTCTAAATTTGGGATTAAACGATGAGACGGTTCTAGGATTGGCAGAAAAGAGCAGTAATCCAAGATTTGCTTGGGATTCTTACAGAAGGTTTGTGCAGTTGTTTGGAAAGGTAGTATTTGGCGTAGATGATAAAAAATTTGATGAGGTCTTAGAAGCAGCAAAGAGAAAGCAAAATGTCAAAGAAGACAGCGAACTAAATGAAGAATCACTAAGAGAGACAGTATCCCAATACAAGCAGATATGTGATAGTCACACAGGAAGAAAATTCCCAACAGGCCCTACTGAACAAGTGGAACTTGCAATCAAGGCAGTGTTTGGCAGCTGGATGGGAGAGAGGGCAATTGTATACAGAGAGAGAAACAACATTACAAAAAACATCGCAGATGGAACAGCAGTAAATATCGTATCGATGGCGTTTGGAAACATGGGAGATGACTGTGCCACAGGCGTCGTGTTTACAAGAAACCCAGGGGACGGAACGCGAAAGATTTACGGTGAATACCTAATTAACGCGCAAGGAGAAGACGTAGTAGCTGGCGTACGAACAGGAAAGCAGGTAGATGAGATGAAAAAAGATTTGCCAGAATCATACAAACAGCTAGCAAAAACATGTGAAAGATTAGAAAAACACTACAAAGAACCGCAAGATATCGAGTTTACAATTGAACAAGGAAGATTCTACCTGCTACAGACAAGAAATGCAAAGATGAATGCAGTGGGAATGGTAAAAACGTCAATTGACATGGTTAAAGAAAGATTAATTGGTAGAAACAAAGCAATTACAAGACTGCAAGCAGAACAGCTAGAGCAACTACTGCACAGAAGAATGGATCCTGAACAGGTTAAAAATTACACGTTGCTAGCCAAAGGCATAGCCGCATCGCCGGGGGCAGCAAGTGGGATTGCAGTATTGGATGTCAAGAGGGCAACTGCAATGGGAGAAAACGGCGCCAAAGTGATTCTAATCAGAGAAGAGACAAAGCCCGAAGACGTCCCTGCATTCTTTGAATCAGTAGGAATTCTAACTAGCAGAGGTGGAAAAACATCGCATGCAGCAGTAGTTGCAAGGGGCATGGGCAAACCGTGTATCGTGGGATGCTCTAATCTGAAGATTGATCTAGATAACAAGCAATGCAGTGTGGATGGCAAAACAATCCACGAAGGAGACGCAATCACAATTGACGGCAGTTCAGGAATGGTGTACATTGGAGACATTCCAACCATAGAGCCAAAAGTAAATTCAGACTTTAAACAAATTCTAGAATGGTCACAAAAAGCAAAGAAGATAGGAATTAGAGCAAATGCAGACACTCCAGAGGGAGCAAAGCTTGCAAGAGAATTGGGGGGTCAAGGAATTGGCCTGTGCAGAACTGAGAGAATGTTCAACGGAAGTGATAGAATCAATCTATTTGTAGATATGATCATGGCTGAGAATATTGATCAACGTAACAAGATTCTCAGCAAATTAGGAGAACTACAAAAGAGCGACTTTATTGAAATTCTAAGAGCAATGGAAGGATACGAGGTCACAATCAGACTGTTAGATCCACCGTTGCATGAATTCCTGCCAAATCCAGAAGAATTAGTAGAAAAAATTCACAAGTTGGAACTAAAGAATGCAGCAAGTGAGATTGCAGAAGCAAGGATTGTTCTAAAGAGAGCAAGAGAACTGGCAGAAGTCAACCCAATGATGGGACATAGAGGGGTAAGAGTTGGAATTACGTATCCGGAAATATATGAAATGCAAATTCGTGCAGTATTTGACGCGCTAGTGGAATTAACAAAGCAAAAAGTAAAAGCACACCCGCAAATCATGATTCCACAAATCAGCAGCATTGCAGAATTAAATCACATAAAGAAAATCTACGACACCATCAAAAAAGAGACAGAATCACAGCACAAAATGAAATTAAAGATTAACTTTGGAACCATGATAGAAGTAGTAAGGGCGGCACTGACTGCAAACGAACTTGCAAGTACTGCAGAATTCTTTAGTTTTGGTACCAACGACTTGACTCAAGGAACATTCAGTTTTAGTCGAGAAGACGTAGAAGGTAAATTTCTTCCAGAGTACATGGAAAAAGAACTTTTGGAGAGAAACCCATTCCAATCAATCGATGTAAACGGAGTAGGCAGTTTGATAAAGATGGGAATCACGGCAGGCCGCAGATTACGACCAAACATGGAAGTTGGGATATGTGGAGAACACGGAGGAGATCCAAATTCCATCAAATTTTGTCACGGTGCAGGATTAAGTTATGTTAGTGCATCACCACACAGGATTCCCATTGCAATAGTTGCAGCAGCACAGGCAGCAATTGAGCAACCATCCAAGGCAAAGTCAAGGGTAAAATCCAAGGCAAAGTCAAGGGTAAAATCCAAGGCAAAGTCAAGGGTAAAATCCAAGGCAAAGTCAAGGGTAAAATCCAAGGCAAAGTCAAGGGTAAAATCCAAGGCAAAGTCAAGGGTAAAATCCAAGGCAAAGTCAAGGGTAAAATCCAAGGCAAAGTCAAGGGTAAAATCCAAGGCAAAGTCAAGGGTAAAGTCTAAAACAAAGAAAAAATAAATAATTCATCAGGGCAATATAATTATGACAAAAAGCATTAGCTGTTCAGATGCAGGCAAAGATTGTGGGTGGTCTGCATCAGCAAATTCTGAAGAAGAATTGATGGAAAAAGTAACCAGGCATGTCATTGATGAACATAAAGAAATTCAGCTTGATGCAAAGACGATTTCAAACATCAAATCACTCATCAAAGACATCTAGATACATGTTGGATTTTACAGCAAGAGCATAGATTTTAAAACAAAGTAAGATCATTCAAAGTCAAATGCTGCCAAGAATTGAATCAATAAAACAAATTAGACAAAAAATAGGTATTACACAGAAGAAACTTGCAAACATGACAGGGGTAAGTACATCAATGATTAATCAAATAGAATCAGGCAGAAGCAAGCCAAGCTATGAAACGGCCAAAAAGATTTTTGAAAATCTTGCCAAATTAGAAGGAGAGTCATCATCACATACAGCAGGGGATTTTTGTAGTAAAGACATTGTAAAATTAAAACCATCAAACACACTTCATGATGCAATTAAAAAAATGCATCAATCATCAATTAGTCAGATACCAATATTTGACAACACAGATGTTGTCGGAGTGATATCTGAAGACGGAATCGTCAAGCATTTGGCAGATTTAGGTGAGGCGGAATTAAAAAAAGCCAAACTATCAGATACGATGGAATCTGTTCCACCAATAGTGGATTTTGATACCCCAGCAAACGTTCTAGTGCCACTGATAAGATATTCCAAATGCATCCTAATTTCAAAAAAATCAAAAATCATAGGAATCATTACAGCCTCAGATACGTTGAAAATGATGGAATAACTAGTCTTTAGGATGAGAGCATAGTTCTGCCAGTACACCATGCAATGATTTTGGATGAACAAAAGTAACCCTAGTTCCAGCAGAACCAGGTCTAATATCACCTAGGAATTGTATGCCACAACCTTCCATTCGCTCCACCTCACCTTCAATATTGTCAGTTTCCAATGCCATGTGATGTAATCCCTGACCCTTCTTGTCTAGAAATTTCTTGATAGGGCTAGAATCATTTGTTGGCTGCATTAGTTCCACCCTAGCATTTTCTAGATGAATAATTGCAACTTTGACACCTTCAGATTCCACTGTTTCAAACTCTACACTGTCAACACCAAGAGCCTGTTGGTATACTTTGGCGGATTCCTCTACATTATTTACTGCAATTGCAATATGATCAATTTTCATCTAAAGGATCTCTTTGTTTAGATAATTTATGGGTTTTATTTAATACGTAAACTGATTCTCATCGATCTTACTTTCCATCCATACTGATGCCGATTTAGCATAAGACAGAAGGAAATCTCAAAATTACAACTCGGAGATGCCTAAATTATCAATATTAGTAGAAAGGAATTTTGGGAGACATGTTCAAAAAATCAAATCCAGAATCAAATATTGCCTGAAAGCATGTTTCCAGACACAGAATCCCAGAAATGATAGGATCGTGCCTGACCAGGGGTACTACAGAGTAGAGTACCTCTACTCTTCTTCAGGATTAGACAGGGCATCACCTCAAATGATATAGAAACAGGCTATATCGATGAGAGAACAAAGTACAATTCAGAGGATTCAGGCAGAGATCAAACAGTTCAAAAATGCAATGAAATCTAAAAGACCTCTTTTGGACGATATTCCCCAAACACTTTACGGAACGTATTGCTAATCTCACCAGTTGTGGCAAAGGCCTTTGCCGCAGTTACAATGTAGGGCATGAGATTCTCTTCAGTCTCAGCTGCACTCTGCATTGCAGATAATGCCTTTTCCAGCTTTTTAGAATCCCTGTCTGCACGCAGTTTTTTGAGTGCTTTCTTTTGTTGTATCTCAATCCTGCCATCAATCCGCAACAGTTCTGGCTGCTCTTCATCCTCAGCATACTTGTTTACACCAACAATTATCCTTTTAGATTCATCAGTCTCTTTTTTAAGACGATATGCGTTTGCACGAATTTCTGATTGGAAGAATCCCTTCTCAATTGCCTTGACAGAACCGCCCATCTTCTGAATTTTTTTGAGGTATTTCCACACATCAGCCTCAATTTGATCACACAGTTCCTCAAGATAATAAGAGCCTGCCAAAGGATCTGCAGTCTTTGTAATCCCGCTCTCATGTGCTACAATCTGCTGGGTTCGAAGCGCAATCTTTGCAGACTCTTGGGTTGGAAGGGCCAATGCCTCATCACGCGAATTGGTGTGTAATGACTGAGTACCGCCGGCAACTGCGGCCATGGTCTGTATAGCCACACGAACGATGTTGTTGTTTGGCTGTTGTGCAGTTAGTGATTCGCCACTGGTTTGGGTGTGGAATTTTAATTGTAATGAGCGGGGGTTCTTTGCATGAAACATTTCCTTTAATATTTTAGCATAAACTTTTCTTGCAACTCTGAACTTTGCAACTTCCTCAAAGAACTCTATCGTACAGCAAAAGAAAAAGGACAAACGTGGCGCAAAGTCATCGATCTTCAATCCCTTGTCAATACAGGTTTGAATGTATGCAATTGCATTGGCCAGAGTAAATGCAACTTCTTGGGTCGCAGTACATCCGGCTTCCCTCATGTGATATCCAGAGATGGACACAGGATACCACGACGGGACTTTTTCAGCACAGTACTCTATCATGTCGCCGATTAACCGCATGGATGGTTCTGGCGGATAGATGTAGGTGTTTCTTGCAATGTACTCTTTGAGAATGTCATTTTGGGTAGTCCCACGAAGTTCGTTGCTTTTGAATCCCTGTGCCTCTCCAACTGCAATATAGTATGCCAAAAGTGTGGATGCCGTAGAATTAATCGTCATTGAGGAGCTGACCTTGCCTAATGGAATGCCATCAAAGGCAGTCATCATGTCTTTGATGGATGTGATTGAGACGCCGACTTTACCCACTTCCCCTTCAGATTGTGGAGAATCAGAATCATACCCAATCTGAGTTGGTAAATCAAATGCCATGCTAAGACCAGTTTGGCCTTTTTCAAGCATGAACTTGAATCGCTCGTTGGTTAATTTTGCATCGCCAAATCCAGAATACTGCCTCATAGTCCAAAATCGTTCACGGAACATGCCAGGATGAATTCCCCTAGTGAAAGGGTACTTTCCTGCATCCTCAACGGATCGTTTCTTCGAGGATCCTTGATAAATTCGTTTTACAGGATATTGAGAATCTGTAAAGATTCGCTTTTCAGGCATCTTTGATTTTGTGGGTTTTTTTGCAACCATATTATCACTTTACCAAAGATTTTGTGATTTTCTCACCAGCCAAGAATGGATCAATCTCTTTTGATTGTAACTTGGCAAGGTATCTTGAAAACGTTCTATCAGAGACCAGCATATCATCAATCTTTTCTTTGATGTTATTTAAAACAATATCTTTGAGTTCTGCCTCAAGTCGTTGTAGGTCCTTGGCCTCTTTGAATCCTCTTTTAGATTTCATCATATCTTTTAGGGTTTTGGCAAATACGGCAATGCCAGAATTCTTTTTTACAGATGT
The DNA here is from genome assembly GCA_965206745.1 of Candidatus Nitrosopumilus sp. Lineage (GTDB taxonomy): Archaea > Thermoproteota > Nitrososphaeria > Nitrososphaerales > Nitrosopumilaceae > Nitrosopumilus. The sequence goes on from OZ242220.1 coordinate 1,092,800, forward strand.
TTTTAAAATCACAGGATTCCGTTTGGAATCACCAATGAAATCACGAACGGCATCAAAGAGCTGGTTTGTTCCACTAAGGTCACTTTTGTTTACAAGATAGATATCCCCAATCTCAGTTAGACCGGCTTTGATAGTTTGTATGCTATCGCCGGTGTTTGGGTTGAAGACGACTACTGTGATATCTGCAATGTTTGAGATCTCAACCTCGGTTTGTCCAGCCCCCACGCTCTCAATTATGATTGGATCAAATCCGGCATATTCTAAAACACGGATACTATTACGCAGTGAACGAGACACTGCTCCTGTTGCACCCCTTGATGCAATGCTTCGAATGTATGTTCCAGAATCAGTTGACTCGCTCATCCTAACCCTGTCACCTAGGATGGCACCGCCAGTAACATGACTGGTAGGATCAACTGCCAATACAGCGGGCTTTATGCCTAATTTTTTCATAGCCATCGTAGTCTTGTTGATAAGAGAGCTTTTTCCGGCACCTGCAGGGCCAGTAATTCCAATTATAATTGAATTGCCACTAGATTTGAAAATTTTCTTTAATAGTTTTTTAGCTTCGGTTTGATCATTTTCCACAATTGTGATTGCCTTTGCAATTGCCCCACGCTTTCCCTTTTTTAGGTCAACAAGCAAATCCAAGATATACTAGGTGAATTGTAGGTGCAATAAAATCTTGTGTTCTGATCTATGGAGTGGAATAGATTACAGTAGGAACAGGTTCACCCACAGGGTGAATTTCGGTTTTTAGTTGAACGTGTCCCAGTTCCTCATGATCAATTTCCAAGACAACAGGATTAACTGCCCAGCCATACTTTGAGACGGCTGGGAATGGGACTATCTCGATGAACTCTGAATCAGAGAATGTTTTTTGAAACGACTCATCCATGCCAAGGATCTCCAGGACAACAGTTTCAGTTTTGGCAGAACTATCAATGTATGAAATTTCAACATGTCCAGTATCATAGTAAATTGCCTCTACGGCAAACGTTTGGCGGAGAATATCCTTGTCATCTGTTGCGCCTCCGGTCAGAAGTACAAGTGCCAATATTGTGAAAACTCCAAGAAAGATTGGAGGGCCAAGTCTTTTAGCCATCTTTGAACTCTTTTCTCATACGTCTGAGGAATTTGGAGTTGACTCTGATTCTTTCCAAAGTTTGAGACTGTGTACGCTCAGTTCCAGGAGTGGGATTCTTTTTGAAAAATGCTCTGATTTCTTTCCCCATAGAGTCATCTGCAACAGATACAATGCTGGCCACGATTCTGTTAAAGAGGGGATTTCCATGTCCGACTTTTTTGTTGAGGTTTTTCCAGTTTTTCTTTAGCCATGGCCACAGTACCTTCTTGCCGTATGGATTGGCAGCGACCTTCATGATGGGCAGTTGCATGTTTTGGGAACGGACTTGGGAGGTTTGGGAAAAGTCAAGTGATTTTAAGAGTAATTTCCTATCTTTAAAGCCACACAAGGCGCTTAGGAATCGAAGTTTCTCCTCCATGGTTTTTGCATTCTTGTAGAGTTTTGTTAGCTCAGAGTGGGTCTTTGAATCTCCGTTCCATGCGGCAATAGAGCATATCGGTTCTATCAAGTCAGGGGAAATTGAACTGGGGGATTTTAAGAATTTCTTGTATCTTCCTAGCGCCTCATCTGTGACCTCATCATCATTCATTTTGCCCAATACAGAAATTGCAAATCCGCGCAATAACGCATCAGTGTGTTTATCAGATTTTTGCGGTTCCCATCCCAGATTGAACAGGATTTTTCTAAAGTAATTTACCGCATAGTCACGAATTTCTTCTGCAAACGGCTCATCAAATACGCGAAAATACAGGGATGCCAAGTTATGTGCGACATTAACTGATGCCAAGTAGCTGTCCTCATCAAAATATGCATCTGAAAAGTCAAGATAGTTGCGAACCTGTTCATCACCTGAGACACACAGTGAGAACAAGTCATTTTGGATTGCCCATCTGTCAATTGCAGGAATGCGTTTTTCATCCACTAGCATCTTCAAGTCAAGCAAAATACCCTCATCATATTTTACGCGATAGAATCCCTTGCGCCCATAATTTGCAACAAAGCCCAAAGTGTTCCTTGGCAGTTTGACGGACATTGATTTTGCAGTGAACAGCTTTTGTGAAATCTCAGATTCCAATCCCAAGGACATCGGAATGGACCACAGACCCCTGCTGAATTTTTGGTCAGGCTCTAAAAGATACCTTTTCTGTCTTAGTTTCAGGATATCCCCGTCCTGACCCACCTCAACAAGAGGGAATCCAGGTTGCTTTAGCCAAGTATTAACCATGGATAAGACAGGCATTTTTGATGCCTTTCCAATAGCGTTCCACAAATCCTGTCCCTTTGCATTCTGATATTTGAAATCAGAGAGATACTTTTTGAGTCCCTTTTGAAAGTTTGGCTCGCCAACATAGTGCTCAAGCATTCGAAGAATACATCCGCCCTTATCATATGAGATAGCATCAAAGATCTCACGGATTTCAGCAGGAGAGTTTACTTGCACATCAATTGGATGTGTAGTTTTGAGGGAATCAAGGCCCATTGCGACATTCATTGCATCCTCTACGAACTGGTTCCACAGATCCCATTCGGGGTAGAACTTGTCAACAAACTTTGTTGCCATAAAAGTTGCAAAGCTCTCGTTGAGCCACAGATCATTCCACCATTTCATGGTAACAAGATTTCCAAACCACTGGTGTGCAATCTCATGTGAGATTACTTCTGCGATGAACTGTTTGGTCCTAGTCGATGATGTTTTAGGATCATAAAGCAGTATGGTCTCCCTGAATGTGATTGCACCCCAGTTCTCCATAGCGCCTGCTGCAAAGTCGGGAACTGCAATCAGATCCAATTTGGGCAGAGGATATTTTATTCCAAAGTATTTTTCATAGGATGTCAAAAGCTTCTTGCCCAAGTCCAGCGAGAACTTGCCTTTGGAACTGTTGCCCCTTGTAGTTATCACCCTGACCTGTATCTTTCCAACCCTGCCTGTAAGATATTCAAATTCTCCAACTCCAAGATAGATCAAATATGTTGAAACCATAGGGGTCTTTGAAAAATGGTAGACGGTTTTGTTGCCAAGTTTTTTCTTTGATTTAATCGGCATGTTGGAGATTGCAGTGAATTTGTTATCTGCAATTATTGAAATCTCAAAAGTTGCCTTGGCCTCAGGCTCATCCCAGCACGGAAACGCACGTCTGGCATCTGCTGCTTCAAACTGGGTGGTTGCAAGATACTTGGTCTTTCCGTTTTGGGTGTATTGGCTGCGATAGAATCCAAGCAGCCTATCATTGAGAATTCCCTGAAATTCCAAATCAACGGTAATCCTTCCCCTGACTTTTTGAGATAACCTAATTTCTAATTCTTCTTTTTTCTCACTAGTTCTAGTAGAAGACTTTATGATGCTGCCTTTGAATGTCACCTGGCATGAAATAATCTTCAGTTCAGCGCAATGCATCGAGATGAGATCCGTTGATTTTTTGCAATCAGCGGTGATGGACTCTGTTCCAGCAAAGGTGAATTCCTTGAGATCCGGCTCAAAAGTTAGCTTGTAATTAATCGGATTTACATCCATATTTTCTGTACTTTGTATGCACTTTAAGAAGATTATTCTTTTGAGGAATGGTCTGCCTTGAGGCCTTTGTAGCGATTTCGTATTGTTACCTCAGTTACCCCTGCAGCTTCTGCAAGGTCCCGTTGTGTGATTGATACGCCATTCTTTACACATGACAAGTAAAGCGCAGTTGCTGCCAGCCCCATAGGATCCTTTCCGGCTGATTCCTTGCGTTCTTGCGCCTCTTTGAGTACCTTGACGGCATATCGTTTTGTTTTTTCAGATATCTCAAGTTTGCTTGAGATTCTTGCAATGCATTGGATAGAGTCAACCACAGGCATTTTCAGTTCCAACTCATGATGTAATAGCCTATAGCATCTTGCAATGTCTTTACGTTTAACATTTGCAGCATCTGCAACATCTTTTAGGGTTCGTGGCGTTTCAGTGTCTCTGCATGCAGCATAAAGGGAGGCTGCAATCATTGCAGAGATTGATCTTCCACGGACTAGTTTTTTCTCCAGTGCCTTTCTGTAAATGTAAGCTGCCTTTTCTAAAACATTTGCAGGAATTGCAACCTTGTCTTTTAACTTGTTCAAGTCGCTCAGGGCCTGTCTTAGATTCCTGTCAACTGGCGCGTGAACTTGGCTTCTGCTATCCCATGTTCTGAGTCTCTCAATTGTGCTTTTCATAGATGTTGAAAGAGGCTTGCCAGATGCGTCTTTGTTTAACGGGTTAATCACGGTGGACAATCCCATGTCATGGATCATAAGCGAGGAGGGGGCACCAGTTCTTGCAGGATCTGCACCGCCATCCTTTTGAAATGATCTCCACTCAGGACCAGACTCTTGGGTCTTTTCAGTAATCACATATCCGCATTTTCCACAAAACTGCTCGCCTGTAACTTCATCAGTCAGAAGAGAGTTTTTCCCGCAGCGGGCACATGTGGGAGTGTCCATTTAGAAACCATCCCAGTTTTTTTGAGAACTCGCAATTGGGGCAATAGGCAAAATATGATATTCAGGCATGCTTTAGACGAAACTCTCATCTATAAGAAGGATGAGTATTTTCGCAAAGGACACGTGCTTTCCAAGTCACATGACTGCATTTATTTCAGGTTCGGACATTCCACCATAACCGGGATCAATAGTTTGTTTAGGATTCAGAGAGGTATCATGATGACATGCTTTATTACAAACAGGACAAAATTTTCTATCAAGCACAATGCATTGGCAGATGTGATTTTTCAGATATGATTGTGCCGCTTGGTTCCACTCCCCAGTCCCGTTACAATAAACACATACACGGGTAGAAGAACCCACACCCTTGCAGAAATCACAGACATCCTCAGTCATATCTTACCGTCACTATTGAAGTATGAATCAATATATTTGAAGAGGTGAACAGATGCGAATCAAATAAAGCTTTTAAAATATCCCAAAATACAACCATAATCATGAAGCAAAAGACCGCATCCCGCAGTATCAAAATTTTGGTGGCCAAACTAGGACTAGATGGCCACGACAGGGGCGCCCTAGTGTTATGCAGGGCATTTAGAGATGCAGGAATGGAGGTGATCTATTCAGGCCTTTTTGCCACACCAGACAGAATTGCACAGATTGCAGAGGATGAGGACGTCGATGCAATTGCAATGAGTCTGCTCAACGGGGCTCATGGAACACTGTTTCCAAGAGTAGTCAAGACACTACAAAAGAAAGGAATCAAGGATGTTTTGATAGTAGGAGGTGGAGTGATTCCAGAAATTGACCATGATGAACTTGTCAAATCAGGAGTTGACCACGTGTTTGGCCCAGGTACACCATTGCCAACAATCATCGATCACATCACAACCGGTGTTTCTAAATTAAGAAAAATATAAGAAAAAATTATTCTGTGGAATCAGGCCACATCATTTTACGCATTTCTTTGCCAACCTTTTCAATTTGGTGCTGATCATATACTTTCATGTGCTTGTCAAATGCATCCTTGCCGTTTTTCTGATATTCAGAGATCCACTCGCTGTTGAAGGTTCCATCCTGAATCATGGTGAGGACCTTTTTCATGTTTGCCTTACTTGCAGAATCCATAACCATAGGTCCACGGGTCAATCCGCCATATCTTGCAGTTTCGCTTACACGTCTCCACATTCCATTGATTCCGTATCTCTGAATCATATCTACGATGAGTTTGAGTTCATGCAGAACTTCAAAGTATGCAATCTCTGGCTGGTATCCTGCTTCAACAAGAGTCTCAAATGCGTTTGTGACCATAGACGCTGCTCCGCCACAAAGGTCTGCTTGCTCACCAAACCAATCAGTCTCCACTTCCTCTTTGAAAGCAGTCTTGATTAATCCGGCCCTTGCACTTCCGATTGCTTTTGCAATTCCCAGTGTCCTATCCCAAGCTTTTCCTGTAAAATCCTGTTCAACTGCAACAATTGCAGGAGTGCCAAAATTATCAAGGTATGTCTCCCTGACTTTGGAGCCGGGGCCCTTTGGGGCAACCATGATTAGATCAACATTGCTTGGCGCCTCAATCCACTTCCAATAGATTGCGGCTGCGTGAGAAAATGACAGTGCCTTTCCATCTGAGAGATTTGGTCCGATTTCATCTTTGTACACTTGGCCCTGAATCATGTCAGGGATCAATATGTGGACAATGTCTGCCTGTTTTGTCGCATCTGCAACAGACATCACTTTGTGACCATCAGATTCAGCCTTTTTCCAGCTGTTACCGCCTTCTTTAAGACCGATTATCACATTCAAGCCAGAGTCTTTCATGTTGTTTGCCTGCGCATCACCTTGAATTCCATAACCAATTACAGCAACGGTTTGATCCTTGATTGGATCAAGACTGATATCGGCATCTTTCCATGTCTTTGCCATGAAGCGTTTCCATCAGCGCCCTTTTTTATGCTTACTGCCCAGGCCGTGGCTGACTCAGACAGACATATTTTGTAGCATCTGCCACCCAAATGATTTTTTAAAATTTTCTAGGATATTTGCAGGGTTGGCAAAAACAAGTTGCACCACAACACCTGTTTTGGGCGCTCAGAAAAACGATACAGTCATCAGGCCCAAATCAACTCATTGCCCCTACGATAAATCATAGTTCAATTATCTTATCACACAGACGACATTTCACTGTGACCTTCCTGCCAGGAAGCCGAACAAATCTCTTTGAGCCGCATTGTGGACAGATAGGACAAGCACGTAATGGTTCACCCATGTTCAATGAGATTCTTGGATTTAATTAAATTGCACTATTGAATTGGGCCGCTGCCAAGAATCCTAATGGTTGTGGATTCTGGTTTCAAAACGACAGCAATCTGTCCTTTCTTGCACACGATCGGTTTTTCAAATGTTAGTTTCAGGGGGGATATTGATGAGAATTTTGCGGCCTTGATCTGCAACCCAATACTAACTAGGCAACCCTGATTTTCTGCAATATCATTTTTGTAAAAAGGACTCTTTTGGAAATCAAGCTCGACTTTGATTTTAACATCAACTGCGCCTTCTGCAGATATTACATCCCCACGACTCACCTCATCAGGTTTGACCCCCTTTACTGCCAGACCGACTCTTGCAGGACATATAGACTCACTTACAGGATCATCGTGCATTTGTATGGATTTGATTAGGATGTCAATTCCAGCAGGGTATAATTTCAGATTATCATATTGTTTCACAGTGCCGTTTGTCACCTTGCCAAGAATGACTGTTCCAACTCCCTTTACGTCAAAACAGTGATCAATTACCATCTCGGGCGGATCTTGGTTTGTGACAGGCTCCAGTTTATCCATCGCTTCTTTGATTTTATCCTGATCAACTTTTGCATAATTTTCAACAACAGTTCCTTTAATCATCATTTCCAGCTTTGATTCATCAACATCAAAGGTATGGGATAGAATTCCTTTCTCTTTTTTTAGCGAGTCAAGTGCTATAATTTGTTCGCCAGTAAATTTGTCTAGTTTATCAACATGCAAAATAACATACTCTGCCAAATTAATTGCCTGAAACAAGGGCTGAATCTTATCTGGAAATCCAGTGGGAGCAACCCAGGTTTTAATTATATCTGACTCCTTTCTGTCATATACAGTGAGATCAGTCTCTGTTCCTTTCTTTCCAAACTCTGATGCAATGTCTTGCTTTCCTAAAACCACAAAATTTACTGATCTGACCATGAATCTTGATTAAAACTGGATCTTATGAAGTTTTGAATTTTTAAATCATACATTCAGTGTTTGTGTTTTTTTATACAGCTATCACAAAATTCAGAACCGCATTGATCACATGAGACGAGTTGTCCTGGCCTGTATCCGGCAAAGCACTCGTCGCAGTTAGTACCATTCATGAAGCATTTTAGAGAACCCAATCTAAAAATCATTCTAGTCAGAGACATTCAGAAAAAGGTCTAGCGACATTGTGCTTTTCATCGAAAATGCAGAGACTGCCCAAGATGGACTCATTCCCATGAATCCATGCCTAACTTTACAAGAGTACGAGTTTAATTTTTCATATAAAGACCAACGTACGAATTACACAATACCGATGAGATGAGGATCAGGGGTACGAATTGAGAACCTGAGCATAGCTTGCAAAACGATGGTTTTTGGGCTTTACCAATTTTTGACGGTATTTTCTTATTGGTTTGCCAGTTGCTCCGTTTAGCCCAAGTGGGCCTTTAACGTACTTTTTGGCATCGGCCATCAAAAGAACCTCGTCCTTTGGGGCATAGTGGTTTACTATTTTTGATTTGACCACAGTCTGAAGAATCTTGCCGTATTTTTTTGAGGATGGGACATCCTCGGTGATTGATGCGCCAAAGAGATACACGCCCTCTACAACTCCAGCATCTTGTCTCTTTGCAAGATATTCCAGAGTACTCAGAATCACTTGTGAGCCCAGAGAGTGGCCCATCAGCCTTATCTTTGTTTTAGGGCTGATTGTTTTGAAATCCTCAATAAACGTGCCAAGATTTTTTCCATTTTTGATTGCAATTTTTTGCCCAACTGCAAGTGCATGCTTTTCATGCTTGAACAAATGAGCGCCGGTGGTGTTTGAATCATAACTATATCCTATTACAGGGTGGTCATATCCCAATTTATGCAATTGTCTTTTAGCTAGAGCAACTTTTGCAATTGCACCGGCATTATCATTTCTCAACCCGTGAATCATGATAGTGAGTTCGTGAGAGCCGACCAGTTTTTTAAAATCACTTTTTGGGTATACATAATATGAGTTATTTTTTAGCGTCTTTCCATCGGAAAGATCATAGTAGCCCCTTGTGGAAATTCTTGGAATGGGCCTCATATTTATCCAGATGGCCCTAGCTGATTTTTGTGTTTTTCTATATCAGATTCCTCTACTTTGGCAAATATCGGGAAGGCATCACCCAACACGTGGTTGGGCAGGATGCTCAACTGGGACATATCATTCCACGAAGACTGGTTTGCCGCCCCATCTAGTCCCAGCTGTTCCCAGATTTTTTGTGAGGATTCAGGCAAAAAGGGGATAAGGGCTATGGATAGTGCCCTTGCAGCATTCACAGAAAGGTACACGCAGTTTGCAGCATCAAGGCCCTTTTTCCAAGGCTCTTTGTGCTGAAAGTACTGGTTGAAGAAAGATGAGAACTCCATGATTCTTTTCAGGGCCCTATCAAGATGATTCTGCTCCACAAGTGCACCCACATCAGATGCAAGATTCCTTATTTTTTGCTCAGCCTCGGAATCTTTCTCATCAAAAGAGTCATGCTCTGGAACTTTGCCATCAAAAGCCTTTTTGGTAAATCCAAGCGCCCTGTTTACAAAATTTCCAAGATTCCCGATTAATTCGGAATTGATTCTCGTTGTAAAGTCATCCCAATCAAAATTGAGATCAGCTTGAGAGTAGGGATTGATAGAGACAAGATAGTAACGGAGATAGTCAGCAGGATAGTACTCTAGGAATTGTCTCAGTCCGATATACCAATTCCTGCTTTTGGAGATCTTTTTTGATTGCAAAGTCAGATGTCCCCGGGTTGGAATGTAGTCAGGAAGCTTGTATTCAGAATCAATTCCCAATCTCATTGCAGGCAAGAAAAGATAGTGGTGGTACACGATGTCTTTGCCGATGAAATGATAAATGTCAGCAGAGTTCCAAAATTCTTTTCCGTCGATTCCCTTATCGTTAAGAAATTTCATTGCAGTTGAGATGTATGCCAAATGGTTGTCAAACCAACCATAAAAGACCTTGCCCTGAGCACCATCAAGGGGTACCGGAACACCCCAAGAGATATCTCGCGTGATATCCCAATCAATCAGGCCGGATTTGATCCAATTTTGAACGTATTTTTTGACATCTTTTTGCAGATGGATATTTTCATCCAGCCATTTTGTTAGTTGGTCGCCAAAGTTTTTGAGTTTGAAAAAATAATGTTTTGTTTTTTCTTTGGTAGGAGGCTGCCCACACAAAGAACATCTCGGATCAGTGATCTCCTCAGGAACACGGCCACAGTCTTCACAGAGATCAGAGTACTGGTCTTGGGCATCACAGTACGGGCAGATGCCTTTCACATATCTGTCAGGCAGGAATTTTTTGTCGTTATTACAGTAGAACTGGATTATCTCTTTTTCATAAATATGTCCAGAGTCATTTAGTTTCTTAAACACATCCTGAACAAACTCAATATTTTCAGCAGAACTTGTTTTGTAGAAATAGTCAAATGCAATGTTAAATGCGGAAAAATCATCATAGTCTCTTTTATTCCAGTGGGCCACGTATTCGGCCGGAGTCTTTCCCTCCTTTTCTGACTGGATTAGAATTGGCGTTCCAAAATCATCAGATGCACAGACATAATACGCCTCAACTCCATTTAGCTTTAAGAATCGAGTGGTCACATCTGCAGGAAGGTATGTTGATGCAACATGCCCCAAATGAATCTCTCCGTTTGCATAGGGCAAGGCGCTTGTAATGATAGCTTTTTTGTTCATCAGACACTAGTTAACTGCTAGATCGAGGTTAAGAAGTTTACCAGTTGTTTGCGTATTTTACTTGCTCTGGAGTTAGTTTATCAATTTTGACATTCATTGCGCGTAGTGCGTCAACTGCAATCTGTTGATCAATCTCTTCAGGAACATTGATAATCTTATTTTCCATCTTTTTGTGATTTTTAAGAATGTACAGTACAGATAGAATCTGATTTGAAAATGATTGTGCCATTACTTCAGGAGGGTGTCCTTCTGCGGCAACCAAATTTGCGAGTCGACCCTGTCCAATAAGATAGACCCTTTTGCCATTCTTCAAGATGCATTCATCAAGGTTAGGTCGGACTTCTTTAACAGATTTCGATGACTTTAGCAGGAACTTGCTGTCAATCTCAACATCAAAGTGGCCCACATTTCCCATGATTGCGCCATCCTTCATTGTCAGAATGTGTTCTTTGCGGATGACGCTAGTCATGCCGGTACACGTGACAAACATATCACCAACCTTTGCAGCGTGCGCCATTGGCATCACTTCAAACCCGTCCATGTGTGCCTCAAGAGCCTTTACAGGATCAACTTCTGTGACAATCACTTTGGAACCCATTCCATTACATCTAGATGCGACACCTCGCCCTACCCAGCCATATCCAACAACTACGACACGCTTTGAGGCCATCAGAAGATTCATTGCACGAAGATATCCATCTATTGTGCTCTGGCCAGTCCCATAGCGATTATCAAACATGTGTTTTGTGTATGCCTCATTGACTAGTATTACAGGATACCGCAATTTGCCTTGGTTTTCAACAGCCCTGATTCTAGTGACACCAGCAGTTGTTTCCTCAGTTGCACCGAGTATTTCCAGGTCTTTGAATCGTTTATCAAAATGAGCTTTGATGTTCATATCAGCACCGTCATCAGTAAGAATTGTAGGCTTGTGCTTTAACACCTGATCAATGCACCAATCATATTCTTTGACAGATTGCCCGTGCCACGAATACACATTGATTTTCTGGGATGCCAAGAATGCGGCAATGTTATCTTGGGTAGTCAAAGGGTTCCCACCGCAGCATGCAACAGTGGCTCCCAACTCCTTGGCACCCATAAGCAAAACAGATGTTTCTTTGGTGATGTGAAGGCAAAATCCAAGCGTGATTCCCTTTAGTGGTTTTGATTTTTTGTATCGATTAATAGTATTATCAAGTATTTGCATGTGAGATCTGGCCCATTCATATGATAGTTTGCCCTCTTTGATCAACTTTGGGCTGGACTTTACTTTGCTCATTAACGTGACCCGATGTTTATGGTATAAAATTCTATCATGCGAATGTAAATAAATGACAAGAATATCAGAAATTTATTGGCTTGGAAGAAGATTGCAGATAAAGGTGCCGTAGCCGCAGGAAAAGGCAAAGCCTTCAAGATCGATGGGAAGCAGATAGCAGTCTTCAATCAAGACGGATACCATGCAATGGATGATCTTTGTGTACATCAAGACGGCTCAATTGCGCCAGGCAAGCTAGAAGGAGACATTGTAGAATGTCCACTGCATTTTTGGCATTACAATATCAAAACTGGGGAATTGACAGACTATCTCAAAGATGTAAAACTTGAGACATATCCGGTACAAGCCAGAGATGACGGCATCTATATCGATATTTGATTAAAAATAAAACCAGCACTATTTTGAATGTAAAACGCAGAAAATGGGTAAATCATCCCCCAGCTCGTGCCAGATATTGGTTGTCTCAGATGTGTGATTATCCTGCAACATCACAAGGCTGTTTACGAACATTATTTGAGTAAAATGAGTCTTTTAGGATCAATATCATGCATAAGTTTTATTTTCATACAGTCTAAAAAATAACTGTTGAATCAGAACATCATAAATGAGATCAAAAATCAGGATTATCCAAAAATAACTGAGACGATCGAAAGTTTCCTGGCAGACCAGATTGAAAAAAACCAAGCCAAAGGAATAATCTTGGGATTAAGTGGCGGCATAGACTCTGCAGTCACAGCATACATTTGTAAAAGAAGGCTAAGAGACAAGACACTGGCGCTAATCATGCCAGATACATCAATCACCCCAAAATCAGAGACAGAGGATGCACTCAAGATGATTGCACTGACAGGAATCAAGCACAAGCTAATCGACATAAAACCCATCATAAATGAATATTCGATGTATGTAGAACCAAGCGAGAAGGCAAGAGGAAATCTTCGAGCAAGGGTCAGAGCAAACATGTTGTACTATTATGCAAATGCCAAAGATTATCTTGTTTTGGGATCCAGTGACAAAAGCGAATACAATATCGGATATTTTACAAAGTTTGGAGATGGCGCATCAGATATCACACCAATTATTTCCCTTTACAAGTTGCAAGTACGGGAGATTGCAAAATACCTTGGAGTCCCAGACAACATCATTGCCAAAAAAAGCAGTCCCCACCTTTGGAAGGATCATCAGGCAGAAGAAGAATTGGGCTTATCGTATGAGGAGATCGATTCTGTCCTGTACTGTATGCTTGAAAAAGAGCTATCAATTGATGAGGTAGAGAAAGCCATCCAGATGCCAAGGAGTGCTATAGAGAAGATTCAGCAATTACACGCAAACAGCAAACACAAAAGATTGCCACCGCAGATGCCAATGGAGGAATAAAATGAGACTGTTAGATACGCTATCCAAGACAGAGCAGAAGGTAGACACATCAAAGAAGGTTAGGATTTACCTCTGCGGAGTTACAGTATATGATGAATCCCACATTGGCCATGCAAGAACAATCATAGTTTTTGATGTGTTAAGAAAATATTTGGAAGACAAAGGAATAGAAATCCAACTTGTTCAAAACTTTACAGATGTTGATGACAAAATCATCAAGCGTGCCAACATAGAAAATAAGACAGCGCATGAGATTAGTGACAGATACATCGACAATTACTTTGTTGATTTTGACGGACTGAATGTCAAACGTGCAACAAACTATCCAAAGGCAACAGAGCACATTACAGAGATCATCAAATTTATTGAAAAATTGATTGAAAAAGGAATCGCATATGTTACAAAAAACGGAGTTTATTTTTCAGTGTCGGAATTTCCAGAGTATGGAAAACTATCCAAAAAGAAGATCGACGAGTTGCAGTCAGGGGCAAGAATCGAGGTGGATGAGCAGAAGAAGGATCCTCTGGATTTTGCAGTATGGAAGATATCAGATGACAAACCAACTTGGGAGAGTCCATGGGGAAAAGGAAGGCCCGGTTGGCACATAGAGTGCTCTGCCATGAGCATAAAGTACCTAGGAGAGAACTTTGAGATTCATGGGGGTGGTCGTGATCTCATTTTTCCACATCACGAGAATGAGATTGCACAGTCAGAGTCTTGTACAGAGGTTCAATTTGCAAAAATATGGATGCATGTTGGAATGGTCACTATAGAAGGAGAGAAGATGTCAAAATCAGTAGGTAATGTAAAATCAATCAAGCATGTATTGGAAAATTGGGGATCAAACATCATCAGATTGTTCTGCCTATCAGGCCATTATTCCAAACCAATTGACTATTCTGAAGAATTGCTAAAAGAGAATCTTACAAAATGGAGGCAGGTGGAGACCTGTTATTACGAGTTGGTTCATGCCAATGATGAGAACGGTGAAGAAATCAAAGAGTTTGTCACCAAGACAGGCTCAGAGTTTGACACCGCATTGGATAATGACTTTAACACACACCTAGCATTATCTGCATTTTTCCAATTAGTTAAAGAGACAAACAGACTGGCTGCCGAAGAAAGACTCGGAAGAGATAACGGTGACACGATAAAAACAGAGTTGAAAAGAATGCTAAAGATTCTAGGGTTGCAAATTCCAAAGATAACAGATGCACAGAGAAAAGAGATAGACAGGTTAATTGTAGATAGGGAGGAGGCAAGAAACGATAAAAAATTCAAAGATGCAGATAGGATCAGAGACAAGCTAAATCAAATGAATGTGGAGTTAATTGATCACAAGGGGAAAACAGTTTGGATGATTAAAGAAAGCATCAGGGCAGAAAACCAAAAATTCTCCAGTATCAACTAGTTTGCACCAATAGAATTAACGCCTAAAAAACAAGGGATGCCTAATTAGGAGAATCTAATTTTCGTTGCCTTTAATAGAACAGAAAACTGAAACAGCACATGAATGCATGGAGTAAATTTTGGCAATGGTATGAAAATAAAATACTCGGAAGTGTGATTCTAATTGCAATCATACAGTTCATTCAAATCCCACACATGGTATGGAATGCAGACCTTATGTTGGAAGCAGGAATTGTATCAAGAGTTAATCCGGTGATCGACTGGTTCTTGTACGGAGTTGATCTAATTGAAATTATTTCAATTATTAACGTCGGGATGATAATGTTTAGTTTAATCAAGAAAAAGAGACAAGAAAAAAAGGCAAGAAAAAAGGCAAGTTAATCTAGTCCTTTGCCTCCCAAAGAACCCTTTGTGGGAACGGGATTTCAATCCCAGCCTTGTCCAATGCCTGTTTTATGGCAGTAAGCAAGATTGGTTGTGCCTGACTCCAGTCATCTCTAGGATGCCAAACCAACACCTGGATATTGATGCTAGAGTCACCTAGTTCCTCAACTCGAAACTCAGGTTCAGGAACCACAAGTACAAAGGGCATCGTAAGTCTGATTTCATTTTGGATTGCAGAGATGGCATCCCCGATGTCATCCTTGTATGAGATTCCCACCATCGCCTCAGCACGTCTCACAGTTGAAACAGTAAGGGATCGAATATTAGATGTGAAAAATTTTTCGTTAGGGATTCTAATTACTGTTCCGTCAAATTTCCGAACTCTGCTAGAGAAGGTACCTACATCCAACAGCGTCCCAGAAATTCCCATATCAGGAATTTGTATGGTATCACCAAGCTTTGCAGGTTTTTCAATCATCAGGAAAATACCCGAGATCAGATTAGACACCACAGACTGTGTTGCAAATCCAATCACAACTGCAAAAATCCCGCCGGCTACAAGCAAACCTGAGAAATCAAGGCCTTGGCTGGATGTAAATACAAGAAACGCAATCACAATAATTCCAAAATAAATGATCTTTCCAAAATTCTTTGCCGTATCCTGAGGGAGGGTAGGGGCATAATATTTGAAGAAGATCATCTTGGCAATTTTTGCAGAAATGACTCCGACTGCCATAATTATTGCGCCAATTAACAAAGAGAGAACATTCAATCCTCCAACAATCTCCATTTCAGATAACCCCTGCAAAAATTCTATAGGAGTCAATCCAATCCCATCTCCATAGAGGTATTAGCAGTGCTTTCTTCCCAAGTAGGAGATTTTACCCAGTCAGTACTAAGGGGATCAGTTTGAATATCTGCAATACGCACAACGGCACGTTTTTTCAGAGTGATTTTAATCCCATCAAGAATGGATTTAGAATCCTCATAATACAAAGAGTTGTCAGTGATGGGAAATATCACTTTATTGATGGACTGACCCGAATCTAGATTGTTCTCAATAACAATCTTCATCACCCCTTGAACATAAGGAGTAGAATCAGAAAAATCAGTGGCAAAAGTTACTTTGGCATATTTACACAGGGTACCAGTGTCAGGGGAGCCATACAAGCCAAATCTAGAATTTGACGGATTGCATGTAACCCAGTCCAAAGAGTCTCGTTTAGAATCATGCAGTAAAAAGATGCCCACCTCAATTGGACAGTGGACAAAAATACTTGCGGCAGAATTTTGGCTAAGATAGATCTCCTTGTCAAATTTTAAAAAAACGTATCCGGTGCGTCTTGCAGGATGGTTAAGAGGCCTAATTGGCGCCAATTCAATTTTTAATTCGTCAGATTCTGCAGGGATCATTTTTTCAATTACGTTGCCTTCTGAATCCTGCCTGAAATATGAAAATGCATTATCTCCAATCCTCTCGATTTTCACAATAATTCCAGGCAGGGTTAATTCAAGATGATCACTTGTAGCATATTGGCCATATTTGGAATATCCAGATTCGACAGCATCTTCACTCATCATTTTATTTTTATTTGAACCTAGAATTTATGCCCTTTTATTGGAATAGTCATGCAGAGAATCAGAAAAAATCAGAGATTGTTTTCTGCCTCACCAGATCAATGATATTTCCATGTGAAAGCCATTCGGATTTGCTAATACTCATCTTCTTTGACGCCAAAAGTAACGCATGATCAAAATCATCGGCAAATGCAGGGTCCTGATTCATAGCTACACGCACCCCCTCCCGGACCTGCCATACGCCGACAGGAATGGCATATTCGGGTCTAATTTCACGCAAAATCACGACGCCTGCCTGAATCTTCATCTTCTCCAAGTATTCCAAAACACCCAATTTGGCTGCAAAATACGCACCTGCAATTGCAGGAGGGTGATCAATGCCACGTGCATCCTCATAGTCAGAACCAAATCCCAATACCCCATCAGAGTACCAGGCTTCAATCATCTCATAGACCCACCTATGAGGAAACAAGACTATTGTGAAGATGTTTCCCAAATGCTCATATGAGAAGACTCTGTAGGAATCAATCAGGCTATAACTTAAAACATCTTCAGTGAGTGACTTGCAGATAATATCATCAGTTGCAGTGATACTCCATTTGGTAGGAACCAGTCTTCTTTTTTGGCCAAGCATCCCAATACTAAAACACTTTTGGATCTTTGAAATCTCTATTCCAGAGTTGTACAGGTTTAATACGGCATCTTGGGCCCTCAAATCTTTGTCATAGTATGTCTTTTCGATGGACTTTACAGATGTCGTTCCAGAAAATCTAGCAGATTTTATTTCACCGATGGGGCCAAACGGGGCACTCTGACCATCCAGAGAGACGTTTTGGGACGGGGATTTTTGAAAAACCAAGTCAGAGTCAGTCGGTTTTGAAGACATTGCAACTTCTTGCAGATTCTCAATGTAACGTCCGTCAGTTTGCTTAATTGAGATTTTTTGTGTTCCCCTGACCAGATTCAATCTAAAATTAACAATGTCCTCCAGGGATTTTCCCACCCATTGTTCAGGACTGTCAAGCAAACTAGTGTCACCGTGGATCGGGGGGACCATCGGGCCCACAAAGACTTTGGGGTAATTATAAGAGCCAACAAATACTGAGGGAGGGCTAGTACCACTAATCGAGTCAGATGAGAAAAGATTCCCATGCCTCGAGAGGGTCTCATGCCATTTGGCCAGAATTGAGCGTCTGATCTCCTGGGAGTCATATGACATACAAAATCATGCCTAAAATATGCCTATTAACTTGCCTAATCACGATAATTGATTGATTGTTAACGCATAGTGTTTAAGTGATAATCGCAACTAAATCTTATGGCAATAAAAAGAATTGTCTCATTTTTACCTAGCGCAACAGAACTGCTTTATGAACTAGGCATTCAGGACAGACTGTTTGGAGTGACCCATGAATGCAAGTATCCTCACGGTGCAACTCTAAAACCAAGAGTCATCAATACCGTAATAAATTCAGACGAGTTATCCAGTAAAGAGATAGACACAGCAACTTGTAAATTACTGCAAGAGGGGAAGGACATCTTTGTTTTGGATGAAGATAATCTAAAAAAAGCAGAGCCGGATTTGATCATTTCCCAAGAAACTTGTCAAGTGTGTGCAGCATATACTAACCAAGTTGACAAGGCAGTAAAAATCCTAAAAAAGAGACCTGCTCTTTACTCTATGGATCCACACAACATCAATGAGATCATCGACTCTGTGACAAAGATAGGCAAGATGCTAGAATGTGGAGAAAAAGCCAAAGAGATCACAGACGCGCTGAAAAAAAGGGTTGATAAGATCAGCAAGTCCAGACCGATGAAAAATCCAAAAGTGTTGGCCATAGAATGGATTGAGCCGTTCTTTACTGCAGGACACTGGGTTCCAGAAATGATAGGGATTGCAGGCGGAATCAACATGATAAGCAAGACAGGCGAGCACTCTAGGCGATTAGAGGTAGACGAGATTATTACGGCAAATCCGGACATCATAATACTGATGCCCTGTGGCTTTGATACGCAAAGAGCGTTATCAGAATACAATAAAATTTTAAAAGATAACATAGTCTGGAATTCTTTGGAGGCAGTTAAAAATGACAAAGTGTTTGCAGTTGATGCAAATTCGTTTTTTAGCAAACCCAGCATCAGGACAATTGAGGGGATGGAGATTCTGGCAAAAATCATCAATCCAGAAGAATTTGTCCATCTGAAGGTTTCAAAAGGCTCATTTTCACATATCGGCAAGAACCAGGTTCAGGCCCAAAGAAAGCCAGCCACAGAGTAGCAGATAGGCATTTTGTAGATCATACATTACAGAACTTTGCAGGGCCAAGGACAGACACAGTTTAGGACAGAGGGAGGGATATTTTGATGAAGACAGGGAGAGATTCAATGGTTTTGGGTTATTTTTTGGATGCAGAAACCAAGGACACCACGTCCCTGTCTCGCAATTGATAGTCAGTGGGCAGTCTCAGATTATACCTCAAATCCTTCCCGTAAAGCAGTCCCTTAGTCAGGTCAGTGTGAATCTCCTTGGCCAGATCGTTTATTGTCGCACCATCTTTTAGCAATATTAGATCTGGAAGGATCCGGCCTTTTTTGTCAGTAAGGTTCTTTTCGTCAGCCACAGGATAGATGGAATTCATTTTGAGGAGCTTAAAAACTGCCACATTAATTGCAAATTGGACGCCAGTTCTCATGTATTCTCCCATAATTCCTTGCTTGATGAAATTCAATGCGTTGTTTTGTTTTTCATTTAGTTCATTAGGTTTTAAAATTTCAAATGTTTCAGAGCCAGGAGAATATTTTATCAAGCCCTTCTGCTCTGCACGTCTGAGAACAAACTCACTATCACCGCTGACAGGAATCACAATAGAGTCATTGTATCTCTCCCTTAACCGCGCAAAATTTTTATCGGCGTCTTTGACATCGACTTTGTTTGCGACAATCAACGTGGGTTTTGAGATCTTTCTAAGATGCGATGCAAACTTTTTGCTATCAACCATGTCAAAGTCATCAAAGTCTTTCTCTACAAGACTTGTTGCATAAAACGTCTCTTTGACATGGGTTTTTGTCACACCGATTCCACGATAAAGATCAGTTATCGCATCAACTGCATCAGTGCCAGCTTTGATCAATTTTGAAACCTTCTCCCTGTTCCCTTCAAGAATCTTGTGGTACCACATGATCAGTTCCTCTTCAATATCGGCAAAATCAGATATAGGATCACCGGTTCCAACTTTGGTAATTTTTCCAGCAGAATCTATCCCGCCAGACGCATCCACCACGTGCAACAGTGCATCAGACTGTGCGGCAATGGAGAGAAATTGATTTCCAAGGCCCTTGCCCTTCCAGGCATCCTTGATAAGTCCGGGCAAATCAATTAACTCAATTGGAATATACCTCCACCCATCAAGACATTTTGAATTATTTGGATTGTCTTGGATTTTGAATTCTGGATGTACACACAGGGTGATTGCGTGTGCCACCCCGGATACGGGTAACTTGGTAGTAAATGGGTAAGATGAGATCTCCTCAGAAGACAGAGTGGCAGAATTGAAAAAGGTCGTCTTTCCAGTGTTGGTCTTGCCAATTAATCCTATTCGTATAGGCATGCAATAATTATCATTCCAGAATATTTATCTCTGCCTAGGAATCAGGAGGTTTTCTGTTTTTTATTTTTTCCAATGTTTCATCTAGCTTCCTGATTGCCCATCGGATATCAGAAAAATCTTCCTCTGAAAGGGATTCTCCCCACTTTTCCAAAACACTATTTGAGATTTCAGAGCAATTGTACAGCAAATTCCAATACGGGTGATGCTCAGCAGTAGTGTATGCTAGCTCAGTAACATCATTGAGGCCATTTTGTGCCCTTGCTAAAGAGGTGATTCCATCTCCAAATATTTTGAGAATGCCATTATCAAGATCTCTCTCTATTTTTAATGGGACGTTTTGTTTTTCGTATCTTTTGGCAAGCTCCAACAGATCATGGTAAAAATTTTCAAAGTCAGTCATCAGGACAACCTCTGATGTTCTGCCAACATGCACCGATTAAAAATTACCTTAATCCCCGCTTCTCGTGCCAGTTCCTCGGCTTTGGGGTTATGAATTCCCTCCTGAAGCCAAATCACTTTGGGTTTCTTCTTTATTGCCTCTTGGACTACAGGCAGCACCTGATCAGAAGGCCTAAAGACGTCAACGATGTCAATATCGCCATCAATCTCAGAAACCGAGTCATAGCATCTTTTACCCAAAATTTCATCAGCAGTAGGGTTTACGGGGGTTACATCATACCCATTATCAGCAAGATACTTGGGTACGTAATGCGCAGCTTTTGAGGAATTTTTAGACATTCCAACCACGGCCACTCTGTTTAATGAGAGGATCTCACGAATTTGCAGGTCTGAAAAAGAATCTTGCTCCACACCAGCCATTACACCATCAAGAATATAATTTTTGAACGCATGCTCTAAGAAAGAATTTTTTAAGCGGGACGTATGAGAGAGGGTATGGAGTCAGAGCCAAAGGATCTCATCGTATTAGGGGCCATAAAGCATGGAATCAACAAATTTGATAAAATTCAAAAAATGACAAACATTGAACCTCAGCAATTAAACCAGATTTTAGAGCAGTTGGAAAGCAGGGGGCTTATTGAAGTCAGAGAGAAGAAAGGATGGCTTGGGATCAAAGTGGAGATCGCTACAACGGAAAAGGGGGATAGCGAGGTGGACCAAAGGGTTCACGAATTGCAGACAAAGTGGGGTCAGATGTCATTATTATACAAAACAGGAGACAAGGAGGGATTAAAGCAAGAGATGGAAGACAACAAATCAATCATACCTTCAATGATGTTCTTTGGAATTATAGACATGATGATGTTTTCAATGATGTTTGGCATGATGGGAATGACAATGTCAGACTATGTGGCCCCAGAAGGCATGTCAGATACGGCAGATGCGGGGATGGAGGATGCAGATGCGGGCGGAGATGGATTTGATTTTGATATCGGATTCTAGCGTATATTTTATAGCTGAGATGAAAACAGATCACAGTTGATTTACAATTCATTTGACAACCCAGGATTAGTCAAAGTGTTGACATTTTTGCAAACCCACAACACAGAATATCTGTCAGGCCAGGATCTAAGCGACGTGCTTCGAATAAGCAGGGTGGCAGTATGGAAACATATCAAAAAAATTCAAGAGATTGGATACACTGTAGAATCAAAACAAAAGCTAGGATACAAGCTGATATCAAATTCAGAATTGTTATTGCCTTGGGAGATCACTTCGAATCTAAAGACAAAGTTCATCGGAAAGAAGGCATATTATTTTGGCTCAATTGGTTCCACCCAGACCCAGGCATTAAGAATGTCCGAAGACGTTGCAAATGACGGGTCAATCATAGTTGCAGCAAAACAGACTGACGGCCGCGGAAGATCTGGAAGGAAATGGATTTCACCAGAAGGAGGGATATGGGTTTCCATCATATTGCATCCAAAATTTGATATTTCCATGACAACCCTATTCCCCATCGCATCAGCACTTGCTTTATCAATTGCAATAGAAAAAACATTCTCAATTCAACCAGAGTTAAAATGGCCCAATGATTTAACGATCAAAGGTAAAAAGGTGGCAGGAATGCTAGTGGATGCATCATTGGAGTCAAACAAAATTCAGAGTTTGGTTTTAGGGGTGGGCATAAATTTCAATATCAATGTAAAGCAGATTGAAAAGATGATCAGAGGGACACAGAATTTCTACGGAGTTGCATCACTTGATGGACAGAAGCAGGGCATCAAACCGGTTCGACTTGTTCAAGCTTTTTTGGTAGAATTGGAAAGAATCTACAAATTACTTGAAGCAAGGCAGACAAAGAAAATAATTTCAGAGTGGACTGCAAGATCATCGACGATAGACTGTGATGTGGAATTAGATACAGTCGATGCCAAGATTAAAGGAAAAGCAATCAGGATTGACGAGGGCGGTGCTTTGATAGTTTCAGACAATGGCAAAAATCACAAAATTATTGCCGGAGACATCATTTATGCATCAAAATAGAGTCACTTTCTCTTTGATTTGGGTTTAGACTTTGATCGTTTTTTTGAAGAATCTGAGATCATCGAAGATTGCTCTTTTAAGATATCTTTGAGATCCTTTTGTATGTCAAAGACAGTAGAGAGTAGTTCCTCAAGAGATTCAGAGTATTGTTCATATGCAGCTAGCAGTTCTGTCTTCTTTTGATTTATCTTTAAAAGATACTCATTTGAGCGCAGTAGATTTGCAGATTCGATCATCTCAGGCAGATCAGATACAGGCTCCCCCAGCTGTTTTAAATCCACATTGATTTCTTGGATTTTTTTACGCAAGTCATAGATGATCCTGCCAGCACCGATACTTGTCAATACAGAATGTTGAAATTTTTAATAAAATAAAGATTTTCCAAATAACGCAAATCACAGGATTCTGATGCAAATGAGCCTAAATAGGGCATAATTTGGGAATAATTTGGAAATGATTTGGGAATAACCTATAAACAAAATAAAAACATGAAGACATCTAGATGAAGATACTTTATTTTTTATTGGTAATTCTACTCGGTTCGGTGATCCTCGGCCAGACAGCATTTGCACAAACAGACGAATCTGCAAAAGCAATGTTTGGGCAGGCCGAAGTTCACTTTAAGAATGGCCAATACAAGGAGGCAATTACCATTTATGACGACATACTAGAGACGTATCCAAACAACATTTCAGTGCTAAGAATGAAAGGGGTTGCCCAAAGCAATATGGACGAATATGCAAGTTCGCTCAAACAGTTCTTCAAAGTATTGCAATACAGCCCAAACGATGTCATATCCCTAACAGGGATGGGAGTGGGTTTTGGGAATTTGGGAGAGTATCAAGAATCAATAAAATACTTTGAAAAAGCATCAAATGAAAGTCCAGACAGTGTCGTGATAGATAATTACAAAGACTTTATCAACGGCGTGATTTCAAAATATCCTTACACACCAACTCAAAAGCCAAAGGAGACAGTGCAGATCGCATCAATTCCAGAATGGATAAAAACAGTCGCAAAATTGTGGTCAGAGAAAAATATCAGCGATTCGGAGTTTAACTCTGCTTTAGCATACTTGATAAAAAATAAGATTCTCCAGATTCCGCCCACACACATGTTTAGTGAATCAGAGCCAAGGACTCCAGAGGAGATAAAAAACAACGCAGGGTTGTGGGCAGATAGACAGGTAGGGGACCAATCATTTGTCTCAGACATTCAACAGTTGGTTCAGAACGGGTCAATTGCAGTCAGCATTGAGCCAAAGCAAAAATCTCCAGAAGAGTTAGATCATGAGGCCTACATATTTGAGAGATATCTCAGGGACATCTCAAAAAATATTTCCAAAGAGAAGAGATACATAGAATACGCAAATCCAAGTCAGGACGTGATAAAGAAATTCCTAAGAGACTACATAAAATGGAATTTGGAGGACGCAATAAAAACAGGAATTGATAGGTTCCCAAATCCAACATATCAAATCGAGAATGACGTATACCATGTCAAGTACAAAGTATTCATCAATGACCAGCCAACAGGACTCCCTTTGGATCATGTCAGCACATTAAGTGAGTCATTTGCTTATTGGGAAGGTCGGGATCTGATAATAAACGACAAGAATGCAAAAATAAAATTCGAAGTCACTAATTTGAAACACGAGGCAAATGTCTGGGTAACATGGGTAGTTCGCAACCTAGGAGAGGGCGTACTAGGACATGCAAATCTCGGAAAAGGAGTCGTAGAGGTGACACTGGGAGACTATAACTGCGATGGCAGTTTTCAGTTGTACGATGTAAACAGCATTAAAACAATCATGACACACGAACTGGGCCACTCAATAGGACTGGGCCATGTAAATGATAAAAACGACATCATGTATCCGTCATTTTCCACATCATATGCATACTGCCTGCTAGGTTGAGATCTAAGGGGCAGATTATGGTTTAAAAAACCAGAATGAGGATTAGCTTGACCTACACACGATTAACCCGCAGAAATTTGGTAAAATGAATAATAAGGTATTTTTACAATCACATACAGTGCTCAAAAATACAATAATGAAGTGTCCATCTTGCGGAGACAAGAAAATCATTACAGATCAGAATACAGGGGAACTATTTTGCAGCAAATGCGGACTGGTCGTTACAGATAAAATCACAGATACGAGTGCCGAATGGCGTTCCTTTTCAAATGACGAAGGAAACAAGGCCAGAACAGGAGCTGGCACATCGTTGACAATGCACGACATGGGATTGTCAACAGTTATCGGCGCTGTAAACAAAGATGCCACAGGAAAACCATTGTCTGCAAGTGTCAAAAATTCAATCGAAAGGCTAAGGACCTGGGACAGTAGAAGTCAGGCAAACTCTTCAGCAGATAGAAACTTGAGACATGCACTTAATGAGATGAACAAATTAAAAGACAAGCTAGCACTGACTGATGCCGTAATCGAAAAAGCAGCTTACATTTACAGAAAAGCTATGGAGAGAAAACTAGTACGTGGTCGCTCAATTCAAGGGTTGGTAGCAGCATGCCTTTACGCATCATGCAGAAATACAGAGACACCAAGAACTTTGGATGACATTGCAAACGGGATCAACATTAGAAGAAAAGACGTTGCAAGATGCTACAGGCTAATTTTCAGAGAATTGGAATTAAAGATGCCAGTGGTGGATCCTGTAAAAGGTATTTCAAGAATTGCAAGCATTGCAGAGCTAAGTGAGAAGAGCAAAAGAAAGGCAATAGCAATCTTAAATCAAGCCAAAGAGAAAGGCATGGTTGCAGGAAAGGATCCGATGGGCATAGCCGCTGCCGCACTATACCTTGCATGTATTAGTACAGGAGAATCCAAATCCCAAAAAGAGATCTCTGGCGCATCAGGAGTTACAGAAGTGACCATCAGAAACAGATGTGCAGGGTTAAGACAGATGCTAAAGGATGAGCAGTAATATCATCCAGACATCTCAAACTCCATCCTATCCCAAGGAAAGACAACGTATGCATCACCGTCAGTCTCCTTCCCGTAAATTAGTTGCGCCGGATAATTTTTTGCGCGTCTTGCAAATAAAGTGACATAGAGTAATTTTGAAGGATCCTCGACTCGCGAGATTATCTTCTCAAAAGTCTTGCCAGAGTCAAAAATATCATCGACAAATATAGAATCAGTAGAGATGGCATCTTCATCGACAAATATTTTCTCCACCCCCAAACGATCTGCCAATAAACGAGACGGAACCAGGCCGCCTCTGCTCAATGTTGATATGCTAGAAAATTTGTCAGGAGATTTTAAAACAATACCGGCAACAGTATCAACTAAAGAATCAATTTCAGACCAATCAACATATTGCCCTAGTGCCACATCTAGGACACTTGGAAAGCGGATTAAATTCTTACGCTTAGAAGGTTTTCATTGGGGAATTTTTGAGTGGTTCAAGGATTTTGAGGACCTTGAAAGGCAATTTTCCAAAGTCAATGTCTTTTTCACAAGATAGCAGTAGCACATCGTCATCGTTTAAAGGGAAACTCATCACAATGACTTTGTCCCTGTAAGACATTGAAAAGTGAACCTCTCCAAATTCGCCATCAAATTCATGCCTCATCCTAACGCGCAATGCAAGTTCCATGAACATCATTTCGTCTTGCTTTTGAGCTTCAAGGGAAAGCAGGCCTTCTTTCATGCCGCCTGCAGTAAGATGGCCTCTGCTGTTGATGAGCCTAGCTGAGCGCATCTTGGGGTCTAGTTTGATGATATTCTGGCATATTTCTTCCAGATCATCAGGATTATCCATGAGTAATGATGTAACAATAGAACTATTTATTGCGATCTGTGATAATAGGTATCTGTGCAAGAGGATCCGTCAAAAAACATCACAGATTACTACAAGCATCTGTCATTGTTTTGGACAGATATAATACATCTGATGTCAAGCAAGCCACAGGCACTAGCATCCACAGGACCGATGAGAGCATTTGCAGCTAATTCAAAGAAAGTGGCCACAGAGCTAATTGAAATTAATGAGGATTTGATGGGATTCAATCAGCATCTGACAGAGTATTACAAACAGTTAGCAGAGGCATGGGGTGTCGCTCAAAAAAAAGTGAACCTAAAGGCTCCCAAAGTACCACAAGACGTAGAGCAGATTGAGGCCTTCAAAAGGATATGGATTGATATTTTTGACAATGATTTTACAGAGTTGTTTGACTCAAAGAAATTTGGAGAAAACTATGGAAAGCTTGTTTCAAAGGAGCTTGAATTGACCAAACATTGGAACAACATTACAAACGTAATTTTGCAATCAGTCAACCTCCCAAGCAAGGAAGAGATTGACGAGGTATACAAAGAACTCCACTCATTAAAGAAAAGAGTCGGCAAATTGGAATTAGAGCTCAAGAAGACAAAGAGGTCAAAAAATGAATAGTGAATCACACATAGATCCGAAAATCATCGAGGAAGTTTTGAAATTTAGCAAAAATGTCATAGATGCGCCAAAACTAGTGTCTGCCCCTGATGAAATCAATCTAGAGGTAACGCCGCATGATACAGTCCATAAATTGGACAAGACCAGACTGTTACACTACAGGCCCCTCACAGAGAGACAGCACAAAACGCCTTTGCTAATTTCATATGCACTAATCAACAGATACCACATTTTGGATATTCAGCCAGAGAAGAGCTGGGTCAGGAATTTGCTTCAGCAAGGATTTGACGTATACATGCTAGATTGGGGAACGCCAACAAGCATGGACAAGTATCTTGACTTTGATGATTATGTGAACGGATATTTGGATTCGGCAGTGGAGCATATCAAAAACGAGTCCTCTAATGAGAGGATCACACTGCAAGGATACTGCACGGGAGGAACAATTGCCACAGCGTATGCTGCTTTGCATCCAGAGAGCGTAAAAAACTACATTGCCACAGCTCCGGTAATTGACGGATGGCGAGATACCACAGTAATCAGCAATCTTGCAAAGCACATGGACGTGGAGAAGATGGTCGACATCATAGGCAACATGCCACCAGAATTCATGTACTATTGCTTTTCGGTTCTCAAGCCATTTGAGCAGGGAATTGAAAAATATGTAAAGTTTTTCAAAAATATAGACAATAAGAAATTTGTTGATAATTTCCTCAGAGTTGAAAAATGGTTAGGAGACACACCGCCCATCCCAGGGGAACTATTCAAACAGTGGATTAAAGACATCTATCAAGACAACCTGTTAATTCAGAACAAAATGTATGTGGGTGGAGAACACATAGATTTGAAAAAGATAGACATGCCAACATTTACCCAGATAGCTGTAGGAGATCATCTGGTTTCACCAGAGTGCAGCATGCCACTGCATTACGCAATAGGTAGTGAGGATAAAACATTGAGAATGTATCCGACAGGGCACGTGGGCATGATAGCTAGTTCGCTCTCACAGAAGAAGGTATTGCCTGAGCTAGGAAAATGGCTTGCTCAAAGATCATAAAAAAGGAAAAAATAAAAAAGGTTTCTGCTAGTTTGTTTTGTTGGCAAATGCGGAAATCCAGGATTGTAGAATATTTTTGTTCAGATCTGCAAATGACTTTGCATTATCGTTGAATGTTTTGATATTCTGTTGTGTTGCATCTATTGTTGCAAGGGTCACCTGATTTTGTATAGAAGTTGCCTTTACAAATTCTTCAGTAGTATCATTGATCACTTTTAGTGTCGCTTTAGGAACATTTGCTGCAATACCAGATTTGACCACATATTCTTTTTGTAATGTGATAGTTGAATCTACCATGTTTTCATATGCTTGCAGATATTCTTGTTGTACATTAGTGATTGACTGATGGTACTGCGGTACTGATTGTTTAATACCGTTGAATATTTTGTCGACATTTTCCTGATATACAGAAAATACGTCTTTAGAATTTGTTTGTGTTGTCTCGTTTTCACTCATTGTTTCACCTCCTTATTTTTTGATTTTTTTGCTATTGGCAGGATAATGACTTGGACTAAATCACCGTCTCCCAAACCAAGTGCATTGCGTTCAGCCTCAGGAATGGATATTCGCCCATTGCTACTAATGGTAGTTTTGTAAGCACCCCAATTCATAAATGATGGAAGCATTTGACCGATGCTAAACATAGTATCCATACTTTTGTTTTGTACAGTAGACATGTTATCCATCATGTTTGATTGGGTTTGTCTGACGCTTTGAGAAACCCCTTTGAGGGTCTCCAAAGGATTGAATGCCTGGCCATGTTGATTTGTCATCAGAGTGCCAAAATTCTTCATAAATTCTGCCTGAGCACGTCCGCTTTTTTGAATCCAAGATTTGAACATCTCAGAAGGATCATAAGGGTTTTGATTACCACTCATAGGTAATGGTTGGAATATGAGATATATAAATAGATCTAAGCATGATTTAGGAATTCGAGCACTTTGGAAGCAAAGGTGTGAGGATCTTCAACGTACGGAGTGTGACCGCATCCATCCATTCTAAAGAACCTGCAGTCTTGAATGCCTGAGACAAAGTCATCTGCATAATGAATTGGGATTACAGGATCATTTGCACCCCATACAATCAAAGTAGGTGCAGATATTGACTGAAGTTGAGATAAAATGGATTTAGAATTTTTTAGTCCCAAAATAGTAGACATGAAGGCAAGTTTTGCATTTGGCAATCGCATACGCTCTACAAATCCGGTAATAATTTTGTCTTCAACGTTTCTGGGTGAACCTCCCATCATTTCAAATGCATTTTTTGCAATTGTATAATTTGGATATAATGCCGCCATAATATATGCATCAAGTGCGGGAGTAGATTTTTTCATCAGCCCAGAAGGAGATATCAAAATCAGTTTCTCAACATCCTTAGAGTGGGATGAGGCGTATTCTAAAGAGATCTGTCCGCCCAAGGAAGAACCAATGATGCTAGGTCGGATAATTTTAGATTCAGAAAAGAATTTTTCAAGAAAATCTGAAAAGAAATCAAGAGTGTAATCTGCAGTAGGCTTGTCACTGTATCCGAATCCGATCAGATCTGGAACAACTACACGAAAGTTATCAGTAAACAAAGGAATTACATGGGACCATCTTTCAGCAGATGCCCCTAGTCCATGGACTAGTACAAGAGTATTTTCAGAGTTACCAGATTCCAGATATCGGATTTTGTTTCCATCAATTTGGAGGAATTTTTCTTCCACTATTTTAGCAACAATTATCATCACTAGATAAATTTAATGGATAAGGCGATCAAGTGGCCATGGAATTAATTTTGATTTTTTAATAGATGAAAATAAAAAATACATGCATATTTTCAGTTGATAGCGATCTATGAATTAATAAAATAAAACGTGGAATAGTATCAAATGGATTGTGAATTTTTGAAAATAATTTCTCATGAGTGTCAGTATCGATTTAGGATTAGGCAGGATTAGAGATTCGTCCCATGGATAGAATCATGCCGCTTTCATCATCGGAGATGACAAACAAGAATGGGTGATCGGCGATAAACATAGGTCGAGGAAATACAGGGGAACTTGGTGAAGATACAGAAATAGTGGTAGTAGTGGCCGCCGCCTCTGTTTCCCCTTCGTTTACCTTGATTTCAGTTCTGTACAACGAT
Organism: Candidatus Nitrosopumilus sp.; assembly: GCA_965206745.1. Classification (GTDB taxonomy): domain Archaea; phylum Thermoproteota; class Nitrososphaeria; order Nitrososphaerales; family Nitrosopumilaceae; genus Nitrosopumilus. The sequence continues at coordinate 1,123,028 of OZ242220.1, forward strand.
CCAATCTGATATCAGGTGAAGTAAAACAGACAAATGGCATTACACCTAGTGTATATGAAAAATTAGATTTTTACAGTCATTTTTGCAAGGCCGTCGAAACTTTTGTGACTACAATCAGATTTAATAGCAATTTACAATGATATCGATAAAGAAGACAAGCACCAAATGCTTTTTTATTTTTTGTGCCATATTGAGTTATTTTGTAGGGGATTATCTGTCTCTGATTGCCTGCGTTTTTGCACGATGGTAATCTTGAAGAGCCATGTGTTTGGCCATCAAATTGTATTTATTTTGAGCAAAAAAGTCTCAAGGGGCTAGAATGTAGTGTGCTGTTACAATGTTATCTAAAACCTTAACCTACAATGTTTTTTAGTATCAAAAATAACTCATTTATGTGATAAAGAGAAAAATTTCAAAGATACTGGTCCCACTGGACGGATCTAAAAACTCTGTCAGGGGATTAGAGACGGCAATCACCTTAGCTAGAGGCTGCGGGGCAACAATCACAGGAATTTACTCCATTTACGCACCGCCACACTCAGAATTTAGAGGAGTAGGCTCTGTCGAAAAAGCCCTAAACAAACAAGTGAAAAAATTCATGGAGGAGGCAAAGGTTTTGGCAGCCAAAAACGGCATCGTGTTTAAGGAAAAAATCGCAAGGGGGGAAATAGGATACAACATCGTCAAACTTGCTCATGAAAAGGGCAAGTTCGATATAATCGTGATGGGATCAAGAGGCAGAAGCTCTACCAAAGAGATGTTTTTTGGAAGTGTCTCAAACTATGTCATTCACACATCAAAAATACCAGTCGTGATTGTAAAGTAACCTAAGAAAATCCGTGCTTTTTGAAATATTTTTGGTGGTACTCTTCTGCCTTGTAAAACGTTGAAGCAGGAACAATTTCAGTAACGACGGGACCGTCATATTTTCCTGATTCTTCTAATACTTGTTTTGATCTCTCTGCAATCTCTTTTTGCTGTTGATCATGGTAAAAGATCGCCGAACGGTATTGGATTCCAACATCAGGACCTTGGCGATTCAGGGTTGTAGGGTTGTGGTTTGCCCAAAACACATCAAGCAATTCTTCAAAAGAAATTTCGTCAGGATCATATTCTACTTCCACAGATTCTGCATGACCGGTTTTATCAGTGCAGACTTGTTCATATGTAGGATTTGGGAGTTGGCCACCAATGTATCCCACAGCAGTGGATTTTACGCCTTTTGTTTTATTTAGTAAATCCTCAACGTGCCAAAAACATCCTGCACCAAACGTAGCTTTCAATATGACTTTTGGTTATCAGTGCCAAATTAAAACCATTTGCCAAAATTAAAAATTAGCCAACTACTACAATGCCTTTCTGGATCAGATATTTCAAAGAATCAACAAATTCATCTTGGGAGATTAAATCTTGAGACCACCAATGAGCACTGTTACGAACCCAGTCAGGAATATCTTCATCAGAGACACTCTCAGGCAAGGGTGTCGAGATCACAATTATGTTATTTTTCAACATAAACTCAATGTCAGAAATAAATTTGGAATTTGGTATTTTTCCTGTTGCCCAAAGTTCAGCATTATTACGAATTGAATCAGGTATGGGGATTGGATCTGCATAGCCTAAAACATTGTAAATAGAAGAGTTTGGGAATTCAGAGTCAAACCAGGACTTGTAATTTGGTTCAGTGTCATATCTGTCAATATAGTACTGTGGAGGTTTATCAAAAGCAGGAAAGTTATCAATATGGGTTGATTTGTAACCGACAACATCATCAATGGAGTAATTGGGAAATTGTGAGTCAAACCAGGACTTGTAATTTGGTTCAGTGTCATATCTGTCAATATAGTACTGTGGAGGTTTATCAAAAGCAGGGAAATTTGGAATTTCTAATTTCAGAGTTGCAAAGCTTGCAATGGGCTCTGGCTCAGGTCGAGGGGTTGGTTGTGGGGAAGATGGTGGTGGGGATTTCGGTATTGGTTGTGGGGAAGATGGCGGGATAGATTTGGGGGTTGGTTGCGGTGATTTCGGTGTTGGTTGTGGGGAAGACGGAATTGTTGAAGATTCGACGTATTCAATCGTCGTTTCTCTGGTAGTGCTTTCAGAGGTAACTTTGACAGGATAGAATCCATAAGAAGCCCAATAAGGACCGCCTGTACGAATTGTAACTGAAAAACTGCCATCAGAATTTGAGATAGTCGGAGCAGCGGTAACAAGGCTACTGCGATCAGGAGTAATAACAGTCACAGTGACAGGAACAGAAGACGATTCTGAAGAGATAGTTCCAGAAACACGTATCGTGTCGCCATCATAATAGACAGATTTGTCAGTCTTGACGCTATCTACAGTTCCAAAGGCATATGAAAAACTCAGTGAGACAAATAAGAGCATAAAGATGGTCGCTAATCTGAGAGTCATTTACAAAAAATAATTTATAGTGTTAATTAAAGAATTCGCTGAATTACTCAGTAAGCCTAGAAATCATTCAAGATTACACGCATCAGTAGAGCACATTAGACCTTCCAGATCAACAAATGGTCTGTAATTGGGCCATTTGACAAACAAAAAATACAGATGCATGATTTGCCATCCATTCTAAAGAGAATAAACACATTGTCTTGACATCTAGAATCAAAGTAGGGAATTATCGTATTGTGTGCCTGCTTGCAACTGCAGAATGTATTTGATCTCTTTGGTTTTACCGATGGCTTTCAGGGAGTCATTGTTTAATCGAGTTTAATTAACATCAGTGAAGATCTCTACAACTTTTTTTGCCAAGTTCTCAATGTTGGCAGAAGGCTCTGCAGAGATCAACAGTAGGATCTGGGTAATCGGGAATGGAAAACTCACTAAAACCGCCTTGTCTCGCCTAGCAGCAAGATAGTTTATCGGTCCCAAGCTTTCATCATACTCTTTTCGAATGGATGCTTTTGAAACAAATTCCAAAAATGCCTGCAACCGGGTCTCATCGCCCTCATGCGGAGCAAGGCCATCCTTGAATCCACCTGCAATCAACTTGCCGTCTTTATCCACAATACCGGCAAAACGAATTTCAGACTCTTCCAATAATTGAGTGCATTTTTGAGCATGTAGGTTTGAATCAAAATCAGGCATCATTTCTTGAATAGGATATCAAAAATAAAAACCTAGCCTAGAATTTTACAATATTTGGCTACAAATGGCATTTTAGCAACACATAATCAATTATGTTATCTTGTGATGCTTTTTTCATTCTTTGAATAGATCTAAATAAGATTTTTTCAACATATGGAGAATATTGTTTCAGGATTGATTTTTTCAGTTCTTCCCTGTTTTCAAGATAATAATCGGCAAGAGGATCATACACAGAAGAGCCGATTAGTTTTTCTTCAGAAATTCTAAAGCCTCCAGAAACAACTGCCTGTTTTATTTGGTTCAAGCTATAATGCTCAGAGGCCCAGGTGAATTTTAAAATACCCAGTTTTAAAATGGATGAAGAGGTGGTGGTGACAGGAACTGCCAGAACCAATAACCCAGAATCAGACAAGATTCTTTTTGATTCGGATATAAAATTAGAGAAAGGCTTGAAATGCTGGGAAGACTCTAATGCCAAAACACGATCCACAGACTGATTGGCAAAAGGCAACTTTGTAGATGAGGAATTAAAAAAATCTATTTTTTGCTGAGAGCCAGAGTAAAGGAGCTGGTTGTAATTGATATTGATGCAGAATATGGATAAATTTTCGAAATTCTTTCTCCAAAATAACGCAGGAGCAGACAGCCCACTGCCCACATCCACTACGGTTTTACATGAATTCAGTTCGGCCATTTGCGCAAAGGCAGAGCAAAGGTTCTCTTGAGCAGATATGGGATTTTTGTGTTGGGCATCCCAATATCCAAAGTTCAACATGCTGCCACCAGTTGCAAGTTGCATTACTGGCGATAAAGCATTATAGAGATTCACGACGTCTCGCTCATTTCTTCGAAGTGTCCACAATAAGAGATCAAGGGGGTTAATAGAGATCAAAAAGATTTTCAATTTTATTGCCGATTAAAGGCTATTAATTCCTAAGGTAATCCTTCAGAATCTTCAGCAATGCTTGTGCACCAATTGCTCAATCCCAGTTCCTTGAGATTTACTTGCCTGGCTGGATTTTGTCCCCCACAAGATGAACACGAGGCAGCAAATTTTGCTTTCATGCATGTGGATTATCACGTAGGAATAAATCATCTAGCATGTGTCAAGGGTTAACCAATAATCAAGGTGGGTATCATCTAGAAATGCATCACGACAAATCAAGGAAACACATAATGTATACGTGTCAAATGTGACCATTGCCACAAGGATACGAAAATACACAAAGGAGATCAAGGAATACACCTACACTCGGATTCCCGAACTATCAGACACATGGTCCATAGATGAGAGGGTACTAAACGTAAAGGATGCCGAAAAGATGACAAATGGATTTCACGGCATGTGATTGATGACATTCTAAGGAGGCATGTATTCTCATCAGTGTCAATAATCAATACTTTTTAATAATTTAAAGCGATTAGAATGGTATGTCAGAATCAAGCGTCAACGGATCATCAGAGATAGTACTTGCCAGATGGACGGACAGATTTGTGGCATGGTTGATAGATTTTATCATAATTTCATCCATCTTAACAGTAATTATTTTTGGGTCAACTGGAGCAATGTATTATGAATTGGAGGGTGAAGAGTTCTGGTCAGAGAGTCTGCAGTACATTCCTACAAGCATCACTTTCTTTGCGTATTGGATCATTTTAGAATACAAAACAGGTCAAACAATTGGGAAAAAAATTCTCAATCTAAGAGTCGTCAACACAAATGGGAGCAAAGTGAGTTTGAAGGGAGTCCTAGTCAGCAGTTTTGGAAAATCATTCTTACTTCCCATAGACATCGTGCTAGGATGGATTTTGACAAATGCAAAACGCCAAAGAGTGTTCAGCAAGGTGGGGGACACGATAGTTATCAAAATTAAAGAACCCCAAGCAGATATTGACTATGTGAAAGACTAGATTTTTGTCATATTTTGTTAAACAGTTACGGTTAAAATTTCACCAACAGATCTATTAGCCAGATCAGAGCCTTGGAAGACACATGTCAGAGGATAACAAACAATGGTGGGTTGGATTGCCTGATGAGCTTCAAAAAGACATAGAATTGGAAATATCATAAAAAAGGATTACAGGTCATTTCAAACCCTTACGTAACACATCGTTAATGACACTAGAAAAGCTAGTCGAAACTTGAAGTGTGGATATTATTTTTGCTTGACGTAATCTGATTTTCTTATCCAATTCATCATCAAGCATGATGGTGACTCGTCTTGCCATTGCTATTATAATATTACTGTATTATTTAACCATTTTTGATCTTGATGCTATAATGCCACAGGTTGGAAGAAAATATTCAAAATGCAGACGAGACAGAATCTGTTTGCGATTCATGATCGGCAATAACTTTGATCGCCTAAAACAAGTACTGTTTGATCCAGTCAAGCCAATCAGATGTAAAAAAGGTTAGAGATTCCAAATTTTGCACAAGTGTCATCTAGAGGCATCTTTGAGCTCTGCATATAGATCCAAATCTGCCATGTGAAAATTTACCCGTTTCAGTCGGTAATCAAGGACCATTTACCGCATGAGAAGGTTAGCAAGATATAAGAAAAAAAGCTTTATTGTACATTTTATTAAATCTAATTTTTTTAATCAGTACGCACAATACCCTAATCTAGTGGCAAAGAAATTCAAACCGAAAATATCATACACCATGCGAGAGATACCAATTAAATATATCAAAGTCTGGGCCCAAGCTCAAGCTAGAAAACTTGATCGTGACAAAATAGCAGAACTGGCAAAATCAATCAGGCATGACGGATTGCTAAACCCACCCATGGTTCAAAAGAGTGGCAAAAACCAGTATCTGCTAATGTCTGGCCAGCGCAGGCTTGCAGCCATGAAAAGACTGCGTGCAAAAACCATTCTTGTGCATGTGATAATGAAAAAATCAGAACTGTCACTAGAGGAGGCAAAGGCCTCATCAGTTGTCGAGAATATTCACCGCAATGACATGACACAAAAAGACATAGTCGCCGCAGCAACCCTGTTGGCTGAAAAGATGGGAAAACAAGCAGCTGCCAGATATTTGGGCATTACAATTGCAACACTATACAGATATTTGGGATTTGCAGCAGTGCCAGATGTTCTAAAGGAACTAGTTCCAAAGACAATCTCAAGGGATGACATTACAAAACTATATCTTGCAATAAACAATACAAAGCGTGCCGGAAACATTGCAGTAAAGATACAAAAGTTAGATCCGCAATTGAAAAAACACTACATCTCCATGCTATCTAGAAATCCCAAAATGTCACACTTGAAGCTGTTGCGCCTTGCAAGGTCTTCATTGATTCGACAAAACATATCAATGAAACTGGCAAAGACCACTGCCAGAAAATTAAAGGTAAAGGCAGATAAAAACAACTTGTCTCCAAATGACATGGCAAAGAAGATCCTAGAAAGATACATCAAATAGTAATCAAACCGCTTCATATAGCAAATATGATCTTCATTGCAACGACAACCAAGTACATTGTTATCTCAAGGAAAGATGTCTCTTTTTCTAGCATCATGAAGCAAGCAATAATTATTCAAACAGACTTGTGTTTTTTAAAAATATCACAGTTAAACAAACCAGTGTTGATATCTTCAGTTAATTGTTGCACTCGCATAAAATATGTGGATTGGTAAATTTTTTTGAAATTGAAAACATTGATGTGGCAGTATTGTTTTAGAGAACTGGCATTTGCGTGCAATTTGTACTATTTGAAAAAATGCATGACAAAATAAAAAACCACAGCCAAATATTAGAAATCCACAACACTGAAATTTTTCAAAAATACCATGTTTGTAAACTGTACTCATCATAATTGCTGCTCCGGTTGGGATTTTCAAAGAAATGGGCGTCTGTGTCCATCAGATAAAGGTCACACACAAAATACAGACAGACAAAAAATAAAAAAAGTTGCAACATGATGTACCAATGTTTTAATATAACACTATGACTGATCAAGCCAATGACACAAAAACGTATAATGACCTCAATTGGTATACTAGCACTATTTGCTATACTTCCAAATGTATATGCAGGTGCAGATGATGATGACGTGGCACCAGCCCCGCCATCAATAGGTGCAGACATACCACTGACATACTTTGGGCCAGCCCCATCTGATGTTCAAAAGGAATTAATCGGACCATATCAGTTACTGAAATCTGGGCAAATGGATCTTGATGCAGGCACTATAACTTTGCCTTTGTATCAGGGATTCGTACAAATTGACCAATTCAACACTGAGACAGTTTGGTTTATCTTAACTGACACAACTGATGGTGCAAATGCAGCAGCACTTGGAATCAATCACTCTCCAAAGCTTGCATACTCAGAGACCGCAAATTCTGTTAGAACAGGATTCATAAATGATAATGGAAACATTGCATTTAATGGCGGGTCAGTTGACTTTACGCCATCAAGATCTTTGACCCCTGGTCAAGCCTCACCATTTCCACCAGCTGATTTTCAGCCAGGTAGTGTAGGCGATGCAGAGTATTCACCACTGGTAAAAATAACAAATGCCGGTGGACACATCTACAATGCACCAGTGGTAGCCACAGGTAGTGCTGACTCAGTAACTGCTTGTGACGGAGATCCTGATTACAAAAAAGTCCACGACAGGGTAGTCAGAATTTGTCCTGAAGAAGCAACTGTAACGATGGAGCTTGCAGCAGGCTTTAGCTTTGCACGACCGGTACTATACATCAGTACAGAATCGAATCATCCAATGGCTGCAACACTAGAAGGTGCAACATTTGCACCAGCACTTGATGGAATTGTTGTAGGTAGAGATGACTCTGCATTTTCAGCAGTTGAGAGAATCTTTGTAATTGCAAATGGCCCCATGGGAAAAGAAAATCCCCAAAGACAGGGTCTTAATAGTGCAATAGCAGATCACAGAACTCCTCTCAATGTACTGGGCGGCATACCAACAATAGCTACTGATTACTCCCCACTGTGGGATGTCAATTTGGGCTTTTGGACAGATGAGGCACTAGAGAAAAACTATGATTCCAGAGTATCTGAAGAGTTTCAGATATTGGGACTAGTTGAACAAGGATGGATTACAGGACCAGATGGTGGTGACTTTGGCAGTACAGGTATAATTGTAAACTGCCCAATCGCCTTTAGGTTCCTATAACCTTTTTTTTTAATATTTTTCAAGCATTAAATGACATGACTCAGGCTTTGCCAGATGACTCTGGTTTTAAGCATCGATGATTGGTTGAACTCAGCAGTTTGGGCATGTCAGGACAAACTAATAATCTGTAAAATAGACACCATTCACGGGGTAACGAGAACGGGTGGGAGATTGCATACGGTTGGATTTTCAAAACTTTTCTTGCTTCTAATATCACTTTGTTTCTTTTGTAACACAAGGCATGGTTTGAACAGATGAAAATATCAGATAATGATTCATAGTATTCAAATCTTGACTGAGCAAATAATGCATCATAATTCATCAGTTTTGTATATTTTGTTTTCAATCATTTGGTCACTAGTAGACAAACACAGGAGTTTGAAGGACGTCAATTCTTACAAGTTCGTCAATAACTTTCCTGCAGGATAGGTCATGAATCGACATGATATCAATGAATGTTGTTATCTCATTACATTAGACATAAAACGAAAAGATCATGATGATTTCATGGAAAGCTATGGAAAGCTCATGATGATTCATGTAAAGCTCATGATGATTCATGTAAAGCTCATGATGATTCATGTAAAGCTCATGATGATTCATGTAAAGCTCATGATGATTCATGTAAAGCTCATGATGATTCATGTAAAGCTCATGATGATTCATGTAAAGCTCATGATGATTCATGTAAAGCTCATGATGATTCATGTAAAGCTCATGATGATTCATGTAAAGCTCATGATGATTCATGTAAAGCTCATGATGATTCATGTAAAGCTCATGATGATTCATGTAAAGCTCATGATGATTCATGTAAAGCTCATGATGATTCATGTAAAGCTCATGATGATTCATGTAAAGCTCATGATGATTCATGTAAAGCTCATGATGATTCATGTAAAGCTCATGATGATTCATGTAAAGCTCATGATGATTCATGTAAAGCTCATGATGATTCATGTAAAGCTCATGATGATTCATGTAAAGCTCATGATGATTCATGTAAAGCTCATGATGATTCATGTAAAGCTCATGATGATTCATGTAAAGCTCATGATGATTCATGTAAAGCTCATGATGATTCATGTAAAGCTCATGATGATTCATGTAAAGCTCATGATGATTCATGTAAAGCTCATGATGATTCATGTAAAGCTCATGATGATTCATGTAAAGCTCATGATGATTTCATGAATGTAAAGAAAATTTGTCGTGTAATATGTGATCGTCGTGCACGGATCTGCCCAGGTTTGCACCTAAAGCAGATCCACGCCTCTATGTAAGTGGCTGAACCGATGTGTTGGTCTATTAGTAAAGGCTGGCTCACCACTCGCCGAAGCTTGTGATCTACACCACCTTCCTATCAACGCAGTATTTTGCTGCCGACCTTCATCTTACGAAAGAATAACTTGTCTCGGGATAGGATTCGTGCTTAGATGCATTCAGCACTTAGCCTAAACGGCTTAGCTGCCCGGCCTGCCTTATCAGACAACCGGTAAACCAGTGGCCACGCTGCTCTGTTCCTCTCGTACTCGGAGCAACTTCCCCTCAGTTATTCGCGCTTCCATCAGGCAGAGACCGACCTGTCTCACGACGGTCTAAACCCAGCTCATGTTCCCTTTTAATAGGCGAGCAGCCTCACCCTTGGCCCCTGCTGCAGGACCAGGATAGGAAAAGCCGACATCGAGGTACCAAACCGCGGGGTCGATAGGAGCTCTCGCCCGCGACGAGCCTGTTATCCCTGGGGTAATTTTTCTGTCACCTCCGGGCCCCAATAGTGGGCACACGAAGGATCGCTAAGCCAGACTTTCGTCTATGAATTCCGTGCGTTTGGAAATCCATTCAGTCGAGTTTTTGGCTTTGCCCTCTTCAACGGATTTCTGCCCCGTTTGAACTCAACTTTGGGCCCCTTTGATATCTTTTCAAAGGGGTGCCGCCCCAGCCGAACTGCCCACCTGCACGTGTCTCCGGTCTTCACTGGATAAGTGGTACTGCAAAAAGAGTCTGGTGTTACATCGTTGCTTCACTAACATCCCGGGGAATGTTAGGCATAGCTCCCAGATACCCTGTGCAATTCTTACTATACCACAAGCACAAGCTGCAGTAAAACTCCACGGGGTCTTCTCTCCCCGATGGAAGTTGATGGACTGTTCGTCCACCTTATGTGGCTTCACCGGGTTGTAGGCGGGGACAGTGGGGCTCTCGTTGTTCCATTCATGCGCGTCGGAACTTACCCGACAAGGCATTTGGCTACCTTAAGAGAGTCAGAGTTACTCCCGGCGTTAACCGGCCCTTAGCTCGGTTGAACCCAAGTTTTAGGTACCGGCACCGGCCAGGATTCAGCGACTATACAAATCCTTTCGGACTAGCAGTCGCCTGTGTTTTTATTAAACAGTCGAAACCCCCTTGTCATTGCAACCTGCGATCCCCATTCCTCATGAAGACCGCAGGCATCCCTTATACCTAAGCTACAGGACTAATTTGCCGAATTCCCTCGCCATACGGTATACCCGTAGCACCTTAGCTTTCTAAGCCAGCGCACCTGTGTCGGTTCTGGGTACGAACTTGCATCTTACTAACTACACAGTCTTTCATGGTCTCCTGGATTCGAGAAAACTTCGCTAACGCGAAGCCATTCCTACCTCGGGTGAATTCTCGTCATTACGACACTCCTCCACCCTCGAATAGTTAGATACAACGATGGTTGTACAACCCCTATCCGGAAGCGAACCATATAGATCAAACGCTTGATGCAAGGTACTAGAATATTAACTAGTTTCCCATTCGGTGTACTCTGTTGAGGTACATCTTAGGATCGACTACCTCCAGGCTGATAACGCATTGCCTGGAAACCCTTGCGCTTACGGTGGTATTGTTTCTCACAATACTATGCTGTTACTACCACCAAGATCTGCAATAGAAATCGGTCCACAGGACGTCATCGCCCTGCTTCGACCCAATCACTACGCCAACCTACCACGAATCATCCTCTGATGATTATCCAAAGTATCGGTATTTTGCTTTAGCCCCGTCCGTTTTTGAGGCATCCTCCCTCGGCAGGTAAGTTGTTACACACTTTTTAAAGGATAGCTGCTTCTGAGCTTACCTCCCTGCTGTCTTGGCGAGAACACGCTCTTTAGCTTGACACTTAGCAAAAATTTGGGGACCTTAACTTTAGTCTGGGTTAAACCCCTCTCGGCCGTGAGCCTTACGCCACACGAGCCCGTGTGCTTGCTTCTACGATGCGTATCCGTTCGGAGTTTGAATGAGGGGTGAGGGATTTCTCCCCCGCGCCCCTCTATCAGTGCTCTACCGGAAACGCTATCTCCACAAACCACGCCCTGCGAGACGCTTCGGTTGGAACTAGCGAGCGCCAGTCTAGATTGGTTTTTGACCCCTATTCCCAAGTCACAACAACGATTTGCACGTCAGAACGTCTTAAGACCTCCAGCGGGCTTTCGCCCGCCTTCATCTAGCTCAGGAATAGATCGACTGGCTTCTAGCCTAGCCGCCATGACTCTACGCACTTTCACACGCTTCTCCTGACTTCTTGCGAAGCTGCGAGAACTCGGTTTCCCTTCGCCTACACCTTTACAGGTTTAAGCTTGCCATGACAGTTAGCTCCTTGGTCCGTGTTTCGAGACGGAACGCGTGACACTGATGATTTGAACATCAAATCTTCAACTCTATTGCTAGAATCTCTAATCTGAAAAAATCACCTTTCATGCCACGCACGTCTGTAAGTAATAGGTTTCATGCACTTTTCGCCCCCCTTCCGGGGTACTTTTCAGCTTTCCCTCACGGTACTAGTCCACTATCGGTCTTGAGAAATATTTAGCCTCGGATGCTACTTTCACCCATATTCATTGCCCACTACCAAGGACAACTACTCGGGTATGAATAGGACTCTTCCCACTTCGCCTAAGGGGGTATCACCCTCTTTGCCAGAACTTTTCAGATCATTTCAGCTGTGTTCCAAGATTCCATATTATCATACCAAAACACCACATCTCCCGAAGGATTCAGTTTGGGCTCTTTCCTTTTCGATCGCCTCTACTTGGGAAATCTCAATTGATTTCTTTTCCACGTGGTACTAAGATGCTTCAATTCCCACGGTTCGACTTCCAATACTAGTGTACTGGAATGTGCATAAGCACAAGATTCTCATTCGGACATCTCGGGATCATCAGATGCGTGCGCCTACCCCGAGCTTATCGCAGCTTGCCACGTCCTTCATCTCTCCTCAAGCCTAGCAATCCACCTATTACCGTCTTTACACCGGTATATTCAGCCACATATTACACGACTATGCACGACGATCATTGCAAACCACCGGTAAGTGGTCCACTACATCCTTCATACATCACTTTCGTGATGCATTGCATCGATGATTTCAATGTGAAGATTATGTACACCCGTACACTTTCCATGTCTAAGGAGGTGATCCGACCGCAGGTTCCCCTACGGTCACCTTGTTACGACTTTTCCCTTGTCACGAACCCCAAGTTCGATAACGCCAATCAGACGTCACCTCGCTAAGAGCTCACTTCAATGAAACGACGGGCGGTGTGTGCAAGGAGCAGGGACGTATTCACCGCGCGATAATGACACGCAGTTACTAGGGATTCCATATTCGTGAGGGCGAGTTGCAGCCCTCAGTCATAACTGTGGTAACGTTTGAGGATTACCTCATCCTTTCGGATTCGAAACCCATTGTCGTTACCATTGCAGCCCGCGTGTGGCCCCAGAGTTTCGGGGCATACTGACCTGCCGTGGCCCCTTCCTTCCTCCGCATTAACTGCGGCGGTCCCGCTAATTCGCCCCACTACTCCTGAGAGTAATGGTGGCAACTAGAGGCAGGGATCTCGCTCGTTACCTGACTTAACAGGACATCTCACGGCACGAGCTGGCGACGGCCATGCACCACCTCTCAGCTTGTCTGGTAAAGTCTTCAGCTTGACCTTCATTCTGCTGTCTCTCCGGGTAAGATTTCTGGCGTTGACTCCAATTGAACCGCAGGCTTCACCCCTTGTGGTGCTCCCCCGCCAATTCCTTTAAGTTTCATACTTGCGTACGTACTTCCCAGGCGGCAAACTTAACGGCTTCCCTGCAGCACTGCATTGACCACAAGTCAATGCATCACTGAGTTTGCATAGTTTACAGCTGGGACTACCCGGGTATCTAATCCGGTTTGCTCCCCCAGCTTTCATCCCTCACCGTCGGACGTGTTCTGGTAGACCGCCTTCGCCACAGGTGGTCATCAATAGATCAAAGGATTTTACCCCTTCCTACCGAGTACCGTCTACCTCTCCCACTCCCTAGCTCTGCAGTATTCCCGGCAGCCTGTACGTTGAGCGTACAGATTTAACCGAAAACTTACAGAGCCGGCTACGGATGCTTTAGGCCCAATAATCATCCTGACCACTTGAGGTGCTGGTTTTACCGCGGCGGCTGACACCAGAACTTGCCCACCCCTTATTCGTCAGTGTTTCTAGGACTGATAAAAGATTCGTTTAGCACAAATCACTCGGATTAACCTTGTCGTGCTTTCGCACATTGCAAAGTTTTCTCGCCTGCTGCGCCCCATAGGGCCTGGGTCCGTGTCTCAGTACCCATCTCCGGGCTACTCCTCTCAGAGCCCGTACCTGTAATAGTCTTGGTGGGCCATTACCTCACCAACAAACTGATAGGCCGCAGTCCCATCCTATGGCGATAAATCATTTGGAACACAAACCATTCCAGGTATAGTGTTCTATCGGGCATTATTCTCAGTTTCCCGAGGTTATTCCCGTCCATAGGTTAGGTTGACTACGCGTTACTGAGCCGTCTGCCTTGTATTGCTACAATGACTCGCATGGCTTAGTATCAATCCGATAGCAGTCAGGTCCGGCAGGATCAACCGGATTCTGAATTATATTTTGTATTTTGATTATTGAAGTACATTTGTACTTTAATTGGAATTGACGGATGCACATAATCTTCACATCTCAGATATTGATCACTTGATCAAATCCTCATTCTTGTATGCGTAACTGGAGGCCCATGAATCACAAAGTGGCATATTACCATACTTCATCACGAGCGCCGCCTATTGCGTTACGTATGCAGAAGTCAAAGAATGCAGAAACCATATAAACCAAGCGTGAAATTATGCCTGATCGGTTCAAAAAATTGTAAAAATTACACATTTTTCAGAACCAGCCTAGGCCAAAGCAAACGGGAGGATTCTTGTCAATGGTTAAAATGACAGATCTGGTTTTGAAAATTGCTTTTGAACTATATCACAGAGTACAAAAAAAAGACAAAAAATTCTGCAAAAATATTTGCAAAGTCCTTGAAACTCCACGTGAATGGTGTCTCTCATAATATACGATTTTATGAACCATATCCATTTGTGGTAAAATCATCGGCAGGGAAAAATCTAGTCGACGTGGATGACAACAGATACACAGATTATTGGATGGGTCATTGGAGTTTGATTTTAGGACATGGCCCAAAAGAGGTCAAAGATTCCCTGAAAACGCAGATAGAGAAGAGCTGGATGTATGGAACAGTAAATGAGCAGACAATAAAATTATCAGAGTTGATTTCAAAGGCAGTCCCAGTGGCTGAAAAGATTCGCTATGTCACATCAGGAACAGAAGCTACAATGTATGCAGTCAGACTGGCTCGTTCGGCAACGGGAAGGAAGATCATTGCAAAGATTGACGGAGGATGGCACGGATACACATCAGATTTGCTAAAGAGCGTCAACTGGCCATTTACAGAATCAGAAAGCAGCGGGGTGGTAAATGAAGAAGAGATTGTTTCAATACCATACAACGATTTGGAAGGTTCGCTTGAGATTCTCAAAAAACATGCAAAGAGATTGGCAGGTGTGATTGTAGAACCTGTGTTAGGTGGGGCAGGATGCATTCCAGCTACCTTAGAATATCTCAGGGGGATTCAAGAGTTTGCCCATAAGAACGAGTCGTTATTTATTCTCGATGAAATTGTCACGGGATTCAGATTCAGATACGGGTGTCTGTACCCCACGATGGGATTGGATCCGGACATCGTTACACTAGGCAAAATTGTGGGGGGCGGGATGGCAATCGGCGTGATGTGCGGCAAAAAAGAGATCATGGAACATGCAGATACCACAGGTAAAAAAAAATCAGAGCGAAGCTATGTCGGAGGCGGCACGTTTTCTGCAAACCCAGCATCCATGACATCAGGATATGCGACACTGTCAGTTTTGAAAGATAACAGTTCAGTGTATTCTAAAATTAATGATTTGGGAGAGTATGCCAGGGAAGAGCTAACCAAGTTCTTTGATGGGAAGGTGGTAGTTACAGGCAAGGGATCCCTATTCATGACACATTTTCTCAAAGATGGAATTACGGAGATCACTAATGCGGCCCAAGCATCAATGTGTGATCTGAAGGCCCTGCATGAGTATCATTTTAAAATGATAGCACACGATGGAATCTTCTTTCTGCCAGGCAAGCTAGGGGCAGTATCAAATGCACATACAAAAGCAGACATCAAAAAAATGACAAGTTGATCACCTTCAAATTTTTGAAAAAGACCTCTTCCACAGAGTCAGTTTGTTGAATATTTCAAGATAGTCATCAGATCTTGTAGTGATGTGGATATGGGCCAATAATCTGCCATATTGTGCCTCCAAAATCATCGTACATTCATCCTTGAAAAAGGGTACAGATACGCCGATCTTTTTCAAAGAATCAAATTTAAAATGCTCAACTTTCAGATAGTCGCTTCTAATGGCAACCTGCTTTTTGTCAGAATTGTTATTGATGGATTCATCAAGCTGCCTTTTTACAGAATCATCCCAGACGGGGGAATCTTGAGGCCACCTGTGAATGTGTACCTTGTCTGCAAGATAATTCAACTCAAAGTCAGGCAATATCTCAAATCATTTTTGATGAAAATTAAGCGTTATCATCAGGATCAAGCCAGGATAGCCACAGTAGGTTTTTGTCTAGTCACATCGTGAAAAAGATACAAGGCCCTCAGAGGACTGGCTGGAAGGCAAGAGGAGGTAGCAAGATTAGGCAGTAGGAGGATTTCAGGCCAGACCAAACTTTCATTAGCAATATCACTTTTGAGGGATCATGGGACTGTTTGGCTCAAAAGAGGACGTGGAGGATTTGCTGTATAATGCAATGTCGCTAATGGAGAAGAACCAGCCAAAAGGGGCCATCGCACTATTCAACAAGGTTCTAAAACAAGAGTCAAAAAACACCCCGGCGTTATTCAACAAAGGCCTAGCATTAAACCGGATAAAAAAGTACAGCGATGCCATAACATGCTTTGATATTTTAATTGAGATTAACCCCAAAGACTCCCAAGCCTGGAACAACAAAGGAATTGCAATGGCTGAAAACGGAAATATCCAGGCATCAGCAGAGTGCTACGAGAATGCAATTCAGGCAGATCCAAAGAACGCGTCGGCGTACTTTAACAAAGGCGTACTGCTAGACAAACTGCAGGAACCCCAGGAGGCCTTGACGGTACTAGACAAGGCCATCACGATTGATTCAAGAAAGCCAAATGTCGTCATTTACAAAGGAATCATACTAGGCAAAATGAAAAGACATGAGGAAGCTTTGAACTGTTTTGAAAATGTTTGTAAAAAATATCCAAACAACCAAGATGCATTCTTTCAAAAGGGCGTCCAGTTGGCAGAACTAGGAAAGCATGAAAAAGCACTTGCAGTCTTTGATGGCATTCTGAAAAAATTCAAGGACAATGCAAACGTCATTTACGCAAAATCACGAAGCATGGCAGCATTAGAAAGATATCCCGAATCACTGGAATTGCTAAAGCAGGCAGTCTCCAGAAACCCCAAAGTCATTCGCATGTGGGCAAAGGAGGAACCAATCTTTGAAAAATTACACAGCAATGATCAGTTTAGAAAAATGGTAAAACTATAGAATCTTTTTTCTAACTGCATCAATGCGAAGCAATCTGACTTTTTTCTTCGGTCCAATTAATCTGGCCTCAAAAATAGGAATGTAAACTTCTGTAATCTTGTGCAATATGAACTCCTCGTTAAGATCCCTAACATCATTCTCCAGTGGTTTTTTTAATTGGGATCGAAGCATTTTGATTGCAGCATTATGCGTTATGTCGAGTTTGCTGACATTGGCAGAATTTTGCTCCAGCAGTCTTTTAGGATAGTTTTCAACAGTTTTTGAATTAATTTTAAAGGGAAATTTAATCTCTTGGCCGTGATGATCAAAGGCCAGTTCATTTTCTTCTTCAACAAAGACATGCTCTTCTAATTTCAAGTCAACCTTATTTTTGCCTCGCTTGCCAACAAATGCTTTTGTGATTTTGGATTTGGAACGAACTGGGAAAAGGCCGCCACCCAGGGAGACCTCAAGGACGTTGGAATCCACGGAAATTAGGTGATCTGCATTTCTAAAATAGTCAGCAATGTATTTTCCTGAAACCATCAAAATGCATTCATAGTACAGTTTCAAAGAGTGGACATGCACATCATCTGCCTTTGGTCTGGAAAGCAATGATTTGAAGGGGGAGGTTTTTTTGGAGTTGACAATAGCCATGGCCTGCGTTTCATCAATTTTTTTTCGCAAGACCACAGTCTTTACATCATTATTTTTTGTCAAAACCATTCAGAGTACGCTATTCTATCTATTAAATCAATTCAGATAGGAAAGAAATATTACATTTGGAATCATTCCCAAAGTATGGCAGATAACAAGGGAGGATATATCGACAAATTCCTCAAAAAAGCAGACAAGGCAATTCAGGAGGGAGTTAAAAAGGCAGATGCGGCACTGGATGAGGCAGTAGAGTTTGGAACAATGACTGCAAGACAGGCAGCCAAGACAAGCAAAGAATTGCACAAACAGGCAGCCAAAGAAAAGGAATCATTACAAAAGAAAGGGATCAAAAAGATCAACGAAGGGATATCGGTTGCAAAAAGAGTTACGGCAAATACCAGTGAAGATTTAGAAATATTAGAAAAGTTAGGCAAGTTAAGAAAGGCACGAGTAATTACAGAGAAAGAGTTTCAAGATAAAAAGAAGAAGATTCTAAGCAGGATATGAAAAAGACAAACATTTCAGGTACCGGGGACAGGCGGGATGTAAACCCAGACTGGTTTACAAACAAAACATGGATGAAAGTACTTTCAGAGAAGATCAAGGCAAAGGATCAAGACATCTATCATGTTCATTTTCAAAACGGTGCAAGGACCAAACTTCATCAGCATGATGGCAATCAGGTGCTAATAGTCGTAAGTGGAAAAGGCAGCCTTGAGATCTTTAAAAGATACGGCACCCACAAGTCCAACTTTAAGATAAGGAGAACAGAGAGGATCAGCCTAAACCAAGGGGACATCGTCCACATTCCGGCAAAAACACTCCACACGCATGGCTCAATTGAGAAGAGTAGGGAATTTTCCCACATTGCAATCAACATACTTGCAAAGAAGAACGGAGTGTACAAAACACAATGGTACGAGTCTGATTTTAAGACCAAGGTTTCAAAGATCATCTAAAAATGTCATTACGTAAAAACTCTCAGATAGATACGATTCAGGGGAATGAAGGAACTAAGATTAAGCAGTATTTTCACCCGCACAACACGCTAAACGGGATTAGCTATAGTTTGGCACAGTTCACTTTGGAATCTGGAAAAAAATCAAAATTGCACAAAATGAGTTCATCGGAGATATTCTACATTTTGGATGGCACAGGCATTTTGCACATCAATGATGAGACTCATCATTTAAACAAGGATGACTCAGCATACGTTCCGCCTAATGCCAAGCAGTTTATTGAAAACTCTGGGAAAGAGAATTTAAGATTTTTGTGCATAGTTGAACCGGCATGGAGGGCAGAAGATGAGATTCTGCTAGAATAAGGGACAAATACAATTATTTTTAACATATGACAAATCAGTAATTCCTAGTGAACACATACCAAGCACTCAAAGTATTGAATATGGATTCCAATTCGTCACAAACTGAGATCAAGGCAGCATACAGAAGGATGGCATTGGAGCTGCATCCGGATAAAAATCAGAACAAGACCCAAGGGGAGGAATTCAAAAAGATTACCGAGGCATATAACCATCTAAAGAAAAATTACAGTCAAGATGACAGTTCTGGCCATCAGGGAGCAACCCAAGGTGGACCTAGAAATGATTTTAAAAGAAAACCCCAATGGGGAGCCCCAGATGATGGTAGCATTCCAGAGCAGGATTGGGGCAAGTATACTAGACAATTCGAAGAAGGAGATCCGGACTTTTGGAAAGAGTATGAGAGAAAGTTTTGGGAAGATTACAATGCACGGATTCGTGCAGACGGCAGAAATGGAGAATATGAAAAAGCACAAGAGCCCAAAAAACAACCAGATCTTTTTGTACAGGTCGACGAAAGTTTGTGCATAGGTTGTTGTAGCTGTGAAACCATTGCACCAGGAGTATTTGAAATAGATAGGAACCGCAAATCAAATCCCAAATCATCAGTGATCAACCAAAAGGGCGAAGGAGTCAACAAAATAATGAATGCCGCTAAAACGTGTCCAACAAAAGCAATCAATGTAGAGGACTCTGAAACCAAAGAAAAGCTATTTCCGTATTAGGATTTTAGTCGGTCGTATAGTTTGTCCATTTCAGATTCAGACATACTCACAGGTGTAAACATGCTATGAATTGGGCCTGCAGAATCACCCTTGCTTCTTGGAACTAGGTGCACATGAACATGGGGAATTTCCTGACCTGCATCTGGGCCATTGTGTATTGCAATCAGAGTAGACCCAGTGATCTTGTCCACATTTGGGATCATTTCGTGAACAAGAGAGAACAGATCGGTATTTTCTTCCACACTCATATCTTGCATCTTTTCATGGTGATTTTTTGGTATGACCAAAACATGCCCACTTGCAAGAGGAAATGCATCCAAAAATGAAATGGAATTGGCAGTCTCTTTGAGAAATTTAGATTTGATTTTCCCAGAAACAATTTTACAAAAAATACAATCCATACAGTTTTGCTAAATGTCTGAAAATATTAAACCATCTATTATGGCTTAACGGCAGAGATGCCCATGCAAGATCGTTTCCAGATTGAATAGCAGTAGCCATCGCCTGATTTCAATAGGCAGTCTGATAATTTTTATGGCATCATCGTGTATGAACACAACAGCTCCTCTACGATTACCTAGCAGTGTTACCTGCTCAAACACATCCCCACATATTAGACTCTAAAATGGGAAAACAGCAACAAATAACACAATTCCGGCAATAAGGCACCTACAGATACAAGACTAGTTTTTTGGCTTGGGCCAAAACTCCATTTACCAGGTACCGCCATCTCCAGCATTAGGATCTAATTTTTTAGCAGGTACGTTTCCATGCGCTTTTTTCATGTGTTTTTTTAGTCGCTCTGGATCATGTAACTCAGTCCCGCAAACATCACATTTGGTGTTATTCTCGTCTTCTTTTTTACGTTTGAACAGACCCATTAAATGGTAAAATATCGAAATAGATTAAAAATGATGCGAAAAGATCTTTCTGGATTTGAGAGTGTCAGGGGCAGGTTCACATCCGCATGCACAATCCAGGTGTAAATTTCGTATGTATGCAGGAAAAGATCCACCAATTTGAGTACACGCCCCTAAAAGATCACATTATAAGGGATATTCAATTTTTGCGTTATTGTGAGAGTGAAAAATATCACGGTTTTAGGTTCTGGGGTCATGGGACACGGGATTGCCCAGGTTTCAGCAACTGCAGGATACAATGTGGTTTTACGAGACATCAAACAGGAATTTTTGGATAAAGCAATGGAGAAGATAAGGTGGAGTCTAGATAAGCTAGTCTCAAAAGAAAAGATATCCAAGGAAGAAGGAGACTTGATATTTTCAAGAATTATGCCCGTTGTAGATTTGGGTGATGCGGTAAAAAATGCAGAACTGGTAATTGAGGTGGTTCCAGAGATCATGGAGTTGAAAAAATCAGTTTATGCAGAACTAGACAAGGTTGCAGGACCCAAGGTAATCTTTGCATCAAACACAAGCACGCTGCCAATTACAGAGATCGCAGATACGACATCTAGGCCGGAGAAATTTATCGGGATTCATTTCTTCAATCCGCCACAGCTGATGAAGTTAGTAGAGATAATTCCGGGGGAGAAAACCGCACAAGAGATCACAGAGCTAACTCAAGAATATGTAAAATCAGTTAACAAGCAAGCCGTGTTGTGTAGAAAAGACGTTCCAGGATTCATAATCAACAGACTGTTCATACCGATGGTTCACGAAGCATGCTTTCTCAAAGACAGGACAGGTGCAACACTTGAAGAGATTGACTCGGCAGTAAAATTCAAGATGGGATTCCCAATGGGCATATTTGAATTGGCAGATTTTACAGGAATGGATGTCATTCACAAGGCAACAGTCGAGATGCACTTGCGTGACAAAAAAGTGATCAACCCACATCCGCTTGTCAAGAGAATGTTTGATGATAAAAAACTAGGGCAGAAATCAGGCGAAGGATATTACAGATACACTGATGACAAATACCAACGTGTGGCACTATCAGAAGAGTTAGCAGAAAAATGTGATCCGATTCAACTGGTTGCAAATATTTTAAACAATGCAGCATGGCTTGTTACAAACGGAGCAAGCGATGTAGAGGAGATTGAAAAGGCAGCTCAGTTGGGACTGGGTCTCAAAAAACCGCTATTTGAAACCGCAAAGGAGATTGGAATCAGAAAGATTGTCGATGAGTTAAACAAACTTGCAGACAGGCATGGGGAGTTTTACAAGCCAGACCCGCTGCTGATTGCCATGCAATAATTAACAAGATTGCAAATAAAATCGATCCAGATTAATTTATAAATAATAAAATAGCGAAAAAGATATGATTCCACAACCACCCAGACAAGAGGTTAGTATCACAAGAATGACAATTTACTCAGTGCTACCAATTCTGTCAATTTATGCAGGATGGAGAATGGAGAAATTTCGAGTATTGTTTTTGATCAACCTAGCGATGGGTTTTGCTTCAGGAATCATATTGGGTGAAACTTTAGACTCTTATGGAAGCATTATAGGATGGATTGCAGGCATAACCATAACAATTGTACTAGTCAGATATTTTGCCAAAGCATACAACAAACAAATTCACAACGACCAACAAGATACAGTTTAGACCAAGACAAACAGATTTAGAGACACATTAGAGATATTTTGCAGGCTTTAAATGAAATTATACATCAATCAACCCTAAGATTTTCTGTACTGCCTCTTGTGCAGTGTCAACCCCAACTATCTTGATATTTTTTCTATGATCAATGTATCCGTCAATATAGGGATCAACTGAGCTACCGAGATTTTTGATTGCCACCATCGGCTTTTTGTACATGTAAGATGCGCATGCTTCAGAAAGGGTACCAGAACCGCCGCCAATAATTATAACGCCATCGGCACTGAGCGCATTAAGATAATCCCTAGCAAACCCCATTCCAGTAGGAATCACAATGTCACAGTACTCATTTGCAATCGATGCATCATCTTGAGGAATTATTCCCACAGTCAAGCCCTTTGCATCCTGTGCGCCATGGGATGCAGCCTCCATTACACCACCCAATCCGCCACTAACCAAAACCGAGTCAGATTTTGCAACTTCTGATCCAACATCGTAGGCGATTTTTTCATGCTTTGGAGTGCAGCCATTAGTGTCATTTCCAATTACCAAAATTTGTCGTTTCTTTGCCATGCGAGATATTGAAAAAATGGTTTGAAATATCTTTCCAAAAGAAAAAGATATTAGGCAAAAATATCGACTAAAACCATGGAAAATCGTTCAATGCCAGTATGCTTTACTGAAAAACAGTACAAGGTGATCGAAGAGTTTGCCAAGAGAAACGGCATGCTTAACACAAGCCAAGCCCTTGAAAAGATCTTAGGCGAATAAACATTTTTGCTATTTTTATTTTATTTACATTTATAGAATATACCATATCAGAAATTATCAAATGGGATTATTTAGTAAAAAGCCATCATTTTGCAGCATATGCAACAAAGAGCTAACTCACAAGCACAAACCAAAAAAAGAGTGGAATATCAAGGGCCCAGTGTGTGGGGACTGTCATTTTGACAAGTCCAAGGAATACTATGAGGGCAAAGTTAGACAGCCATGTATCGTATGTGGAATGACACAGAAAATTACAGATTTGTGGGAACCCAGATGGCAGTGGGACATGGAGGGTCTGCTATGCAAAAAATGCTTTGATCAAAAAGAAGAGGACCATGGCAAGAAAAAGAACTTTTGTTCATTATGCGGAGGGAAAATGGGGCTGATCAGGTACAACCCAAAGGGAAATTGGAAGATAGAAGGTCAGCTTTGCAGAAAGTGCTGGGATGAAAAGAAGGCAGAGTTTGGATAAAGTGGCATTCTTTAAAAAAATCAAATGTGAAATATGTGATAAGAAATTTTCAAAGGAAGAGGAGGTCATGAATCACAAGCAAATCGTTCATGGTAAAGACTTGAAGTATGATTGCAAAGTTTGTGACAGATATTTTTCAAACATGGAAGATATGAGAACACATTTGCAAAGAGAGCACAGCTACAAAAAAGACAGATAATTAGATTGCTTTTACTGTCTTGACTACTGGTGGTCTATCTTTGGTAAATACTCTGAATCCGCAAATACATTTGATTTCAGGTAATCGAGACAATTCAGAATTTAGAACGCTAGTACCGCATCTCAAACACGAATAACTTACATCAAAAGTCTCAACAGGGATCTCTTCTACCTCATCAATTTGTTCTTCAGCCATATTTATCATCAAAATTTCTATAATTTAAGGATACCAGATTATGTCAGGGATAATTCAATATATACATCATCGGGGATCTTTAGCCTCATTAGTTGTCTGATTGCCTTGTCATCAGCGTTGATATTGATAATTCTTCTATGCATCTTCATCTCCCATTTTTCATAGGTTTCAGTTCCACTGCCACATGGCGACTTTCTAGTTGCAACATGGAGTCTTTTTACAGGAAGCGGAGTCGGACCTTTAACCTTGACACCGGTTTTTTTACCAATGCCCATGATCTCGCCACATACATCATCCAATTTTGGAAGGCTAGTAGAAGTGAGTTTAACACGGGCGGTTTGTGTCATAAAATCCGCCTATGGTTTGTACTCTTCGGTAATTTCCTTTACAATTCCTGCTGCAATAGTTGCACCCATGTCTCTAAGGGCGAATCTTCCCATCTCAGGGAAGTCTTGGAAAGTTTCTATGCATGTTGGTCTCACAGGTCTGATCTTTACAATTGCAGAGTCTCCAACCTTGAGGAATTTTGGATTTTCTTCTTCAACTGCACCAGATGCTGGATTGATCTTTTGGAGGAATTCTGTAACTGTTGCTGCAACTTGTGTAGTGTGTGCGTGCATTACCGGCGTATAACCAGGAGCAATTGCAGTTGGGTGGTGAATAACAATAATTTGTGCCTTGAACTCTTTTGCAACGTTTGGTGGTGCATCAGGAGTACCAAGAACGTCTCCCCTCTTGATATCTTTCTTTTCAATACCTCTAAGGTTAAAACCAATGTTGTCACCTGCTTCGGCACTTGGCATCTCTGTGTGGTGTGTCTCGATGGATTTGATTTCGCCGAGTGCGCCAGAAGGCATGACGATGATCTTTTGTCCTGCTTTCATTAGACCAGTTTCTACTCTGCCTACAGGCACAGTACCTACACCAGTGATAGTGTAGACGTCTTGTATAGGAACACGCAATGGTTTGCCTACAGGTTTTTCAGTTATCTTAAAGTCATCAAATGATTCAAGCAGTGTCTTGCCTTTGTACCAAGCCATGTTTTCAGATCTATTGACCAAGTTATCGCCCTTCCATCCAGATACTGGAATGACAGGCACGTCTTCTAACTTGTAACCAACAGATTTTGCTAGTTTTTCACCCTTTTCTTTGGCTGCAAGAAATGCATCTTCTTTGTATTCGACTGCATCCATTTTGTTGATTGCAATAATGATTTGGCTTACACCAAGTGTTTTGAGCAAGAATGCGTGTTCTCTTGCCTGCCCACCTGCAGCAATTGCAGTGTCAGTCTCGCCTTCTTTTGCTGAAAGTACCAAGATGGCAGCATCTGCTTCAGAAGCACCAGTAATCATGTTTTTAATAAAATCCCTGTGACCAGGAGCATCAATTAGGGTAAAGAAATACTTTGGTGACTCAAATTTTTGGAAGGCCAGATCGATTGTAATGCCTCTCTCCCTCTCGTCTTTAATGTTATCCATAACCCAAGCATACTTGAAAGTATCACCTTTTCCGGTCTTTTCGGATTCTGCTCCGTGAGCAGCAATAGTCCTTTCATCTACAACCCCAAGATCCATCAAAAAATGACCCATAGTAGTGGATTTTCCATTATCAATATGTCCTGTAACAATCAGGTTCAAGTGTGGTTTATCTGCCATATGAGATGGCTTACAAAGGGCATTTATTACTGTTATGAATTTTTGAAGAAAAATCAAAAAATATTCAAATAATTACAGATCAGAAAACTTTGCTAAAAGCACATAAATCAAAGAGATAAAAATCAAAACTATGAAAATTACAGTTTCAGTTATCAAAGCAGATGTCGGTGGAATCGGCGGGCATACAAGACCTAGTGACGGCCTAATCAAAGCAATTAGAGATACCGTTAAAAATTCAGGAGATCTTCTAATTGATCATTACATAGGATATTGCGGGGATGACACCCACATTGTCATGACTCATACGCATGGTGTGGACAATGAAAAAATCCACAAGCTAGCATGGGATGCATTCATGGCAGGAACTAAAGTGGCAAAAGAAGAGGGGCTGTACGGGGCAGGTCAAGATTTGCTAAAAGATTCTTTTTCAGGAAATGTAAAAGGAATGGGTCCAGGAGTTGCAGAACTGGAATTCGAAGAAAGGCCAAATGAAGCTTTCACCGTATTTGCAGCAGACAAGACAGAGCCTGGAGCATTCAACTATCCCATCTACAGAATGTTTGTAGATACGCTAAGCAACACAGCATTGATTGTAAACAAAAGTCTTGCAAGTGGGGTGGTAATGAACATCATGGATGTGGAAAAGGCACAAATTGCAGAACTGCACCTATGGGAAGACAAACCTACTATCGAGGCGGCATTAATGTATCCTGGAAGATACGTTGTAGATTCAGTATACACCAAAGATGGACAGCCGATTCTTGATGCATCAACTGACAGACTGCACAACATTGCTGGAACATATGTTGGAAAAGATGATCCGATCATGCTAGTAAGAACTCAAAAAAACTTTCCAGCAACAGAAGAAGTTGGAAGTATGTTTAACAATCCGCACTATGTTGCAGGAAACACAAGAGGTAGCCATAATATGCCATTAATGCCGGTAAAATTAAACTCGGCAGCATCAATCAACTTTTGCATTCCAATTGTGGAATCACTAGTGTTCAGCATGCACAATGGCAAATTGGTGGGACCATTTGACGGATTCTCAACTCCTGATTGGGACTATATCAGGGAAATTGCAACAAAGAAGGCAATTGCAATCAGAGGCCAAGGGTTCATTCATCCGGCAACACTAGTGCCATCAGAACTAGAATATGCTGAAGGCTACAGGGCAAGAATGGACGTTCTTCAAACCAAGATGAAGCCAATGAAAGAGACATCATCTAGCGAAAAGAGAGAGAATTACGAAGATCCAGATTAGCAGATCCGGATCTTGCCAGCCATGGGAAATAGTTAAATCAAAAAAGGTTGTACCAATATCAGGTCATGAATGCGTTTCAGAAGATGCTGGATTGGAAGACATACATGTTTACAGCAGTGGCAGTCATATCTTTTTCAAGTTTTGTAGCGGTATTATTTGGACAGACTATTCCGGGAATCATTTTAGCGTTTTTCAAAATCGCCGGAGAATACGTAATTTTAGGATCTGTGTTTATCTTTGCACTTGCATGGCTCCTCAAAGCAAAACCACATAATCGCCCCAAAGAATACGAAATAGTTCCATTTGATGTATATGGCAAGAAAAGCAGAATAGACGGGATCAGGACAAAGTTCAGGACAAACGATGTGGCGTGGAGCTTTATGAAACAATACAAGGAATCATACCCATTTTACAACTTTGCACTAGTTTCAAATCTTCCAAAATCGGACAAACCTACCATCTTCAGATACATCTAATTCAGACTTTTATTCGAGATTGTACAGAGAAGTGAGATGGAGTTTTCAACATTAGCTGAATCTTTTGAGAAGATGGAATCAACTAGAAAAAGACTAGAGTTGACACAGTTTCTAGTAGAGTTGTTTGAAAAAACACCCCATGATGTTATTTCAAAAATAGTGTATCTCATCCAAGGAAAGTTAAGGCCTGACTTTGAGGGGGTTGAGTTAGGGGTCGCCGAAAAGCTTGCAATAAGGGCAATATCAAAATCATCAGGAATTCCAATAAAAAAAATCGAGGATGAATACAGAAAAGGGGGAGATTTGGGGCACGCATCATCAATAATTTTAGAGCAGAAGACTCAGACTACATTTCTTGTCGAGGACATCACAGTAGAGAGGGTATATGACACATTATTTAAAATTGCAAAGCTGGGAGGATCAAGATCTCAAGATATGAAAATGAAATACATTTCAAGTTTGCTCAATGACGCAACCCCATTAGAGGCGAGCTTCATTTTGAAAATATTGTTAGGCACTTTAAGATTGGGAATAGCAGAGAACACAGTAATGGATGCTCTGGCAATAGCGTTTTCAGGGAATAAGGAGAATAGGAAAAAATTACAATATGCGTACAACGTATCTAGTGATTTGGGAAAAGTTGCCGAAACAATTGCAGCAAAAGGTTTGGAGGGGATTGAAAAATTCGAGATTGTTTTGTTCAACCCCATCAGACCAATGTTGGCTGACAGAGTAAAAAGCGAATCAGAGGCAATAGAAAAAATGGGCAATGAGTTTGCCGCAGAATACAAACTAGACGGAGAAAGAGTGCAACTTCACATAGAAGGAGAGAAAGTGGCATTGTTTTCAAGAAGTTTGGAAAACATTCAGAGTTACTACCCAGACATTATAGAAAGAATCCCCAAAAACATACAAGCAGACAACATAATTTTAGAGGCAGAAGCTGTGGCAATAAATGAAAACACCGGGGAGTTTTTGCCTTTCCAAGAGTTAATGCACAGAAGAAGGAAATACAAGATCGAAAAGGCAGTTACAGAATACCCAATCACGGTAAATTTTTTCGATGTCCTGTATTGCAATGGAAAGAGTTGCATGGAGATAGATTACAAAGAAAGAAGGGAAAAACTAGAAAAGCATGTCAAAGAGGATGAGTTTGCGAAATACATCCCAATGAGTATAGTAAAAAATGAAAGCGAGATTGGGGATTTTATGGAAAACAGCATCAATGCAGGAAGTGAAGGATTAATGTTGAAAATGCTAGACAAGCCATATCAAGCAGGGTCTAGAGGAAGTCATTGGTTGAAATTAAAACGAGAGTACAGAAATGAGCTAGGGGATAGTTTGGATCTCGTGGTGATAGGAGGATATTTTGGCAAAGGCAGAAGAACCGGAAGCTATGGAACGTTGCTCTTAGCAACGTATGATGAAGACGAAGATACGTTTCCAAGTATTTGCAAAGTGGGAACGGGGTTTTCAGATGAATCCCTAGATCAGTTGTATCAGATCTTACATCCAAAAGTTTCAATCAAGAAGAATCCACGCATCATAAGCGAGATGGAGGCAGATGTGTGGTTTGAGCCCGAATTGGTAATTGAGATAGTCGCATCAGAAATTACGCTCAGTCCAATCCATAAAGCCGCAATGGGCGCAATACGAAAAGATACAGGGCTGGCTTTGAGATTTCCAAAATTCACAGGGAAGATCAGGCTGGAGAAAGCAGTGGAGGATGCATCAACCAATGAGGAGGTTCTCACGCTATACAAAGGACAGAAGAAGGTAGCACATGAGAAAAATTTAATGTGATTTATGCTCAAAAAATATCCAAAATCATAGAGGATTTAAATTACCACGAGATATTTTCATTTATGTTATGTATAGTGGAGAGCTTGAAGTTCAAGCAAAAAGAAAGGCCATAGCAGTTTTACAAGACGAAATCAACAGAATTCTAAATGCGTCCAGAGAACTTGCAACGCTTCCTGAATTAATGATGAAAAAGGACAAGGCAGGAATAAAAAACACGCTAGAGCAAATTTCAACAATCGAGGAGGAAGTTGAAAATTTGAGAAGGAAGATCACACGTGAAGTTGCAGATGTGGGAGGATTAATCATGAACAGAGAAAATCTTTTGAACACAGCATACACGATGGATGAGATTGCAGGTTACATTACAGGCATCTCATTTAAGCTATCAAATGTAAAAATTACAACGCTAAAGAGTGCAAAGCTGGATACGGACATTACAAAATTGATTGAATTGGTGGTAGACGAAGTTTACAAACTAAATGAAATCATTCGTAGTCTCAATACAAACACTGCAAATGCCATTGAATTAGCACAGGAAACACAGACAATTGAAAGAGAGATCGACATAAAATACAGACAGGCCACGATAAAACTCCTAACGGCAGTTACAAATACAAAAGAACTGTTGTTGATCAAAGATGTAATAGAGGGAATCGAGGAGATGTCAGATAAATGTCAAAGGGTTTCAGATTCTTTCATACTGCTAGCACTAAGCCTGTGACCAAAGTCTCATATTTTTACTTTATTTTCAATTTTGAGCGGCGCTCCGCGTCACTAGAGAATTCATATACAGACAGAAGGTTGCAAGTATATGAAAAGTGAGTTAATTGAAAACAGAATCATAGTATGGAATATCGAGGATTCAAAGAAACTTTTCAGCCAGGGATACTATGGCAAGCCCATTGGAATTCCAAAACCAAAAATTGAAGAGATAGACGCACCCCTAATCCTAGATCTAATCGAAGGGCTGTACTTGTTGGAAAATAAAAAAATTACGATTACAAAATCAAAACAAAGAATTTCCGTGGAGGGATTAATAGAGATATGCAAGAAGGAAGTTTTTGAGTTTGATAAAAAGTATCTAGTGTACAGGAACTTTAGAGACAAAGGATACATCATCAACCCTGGAATAAAATTTGGATGTGACTTTGCAGTTTATGAAAAAGGCCCAGGCATTGATCACGCCCCATTTTTAGTTCAAGTGTACACAAGGAGTGAATCAATATCATCAACAGCAATAGTTCTGGCAGGAAGATTGGCAACAACGGTCAGAAAACAATTCATTTTGGCAATCCCAAAAGGCAAAGACAAGGTGGACTTTTTGGCGCTAGATTGGTGGAAAGCTTAAACAGACTTTATGTGAGCTGCTATTTTATCATAAATTTCAAAAAGTTCTTTGGTGATTCCAAAAGCGATATGGTTGTCCCATTTACTTCTGATTCTGACTGCCACTTCTGTAGGCTCAACATAGATGGTGGCATCTTTGATGGATTGTTTTGCTATCATTTCATTGAGTTCAGTGTCAGCGTTTAGTTTTGAGGCCAAACTTCCAGGGCCATCCCATTCCACCTTAACTATGGTCTTTGTTCCAAAATGACCCCTAGTGGCCAGTTTAGTTTTTGCAACATAGTTGGCAAACTCCAAACCAGCAGATTTTCTAACTATAAACTGGGCTTGAAATCTGTCTAGTGCGCCCCATGGAAGTGGATTTGTATCTTGCATTCCCATCCCTATCCCTTTTGAATAATTTGTATTGCGTCAATATTTGAATTCTTGAGATCAATACATCCTCGATTAGTCACCATTCTTGGTGTTTGGGCAAAATATCTACTATAATAATCGTCTCTTTCAATTTCATCAGTTCCAATCTCTTTAGATTCAGAATCTATGCCGATCTCTTTTAACATTGAAGAAAATTTCTCAGGCCATGATTGGTAGACAAATGTGTCTGATTCTGTATCATGCATCAAAAATCATGAATCATACCCACAAATAAAGATATCAAGAAAAAATCAGGGCAGGGATCAATCAAAATAAATATCACAAAAGTTTTGTCAGTTCATCTATGCTGAAATTTCAAGGCAAACTCGCACTAATTACTGGCGGTGGTACAGGCATAGGCCAAGCAATCGCCAAGAGGTTCGTAGAAAACGGTGCCAGCGTAATCATCATGGGTAGACGAAGGGAGCCATTAGATGAAACATCAAAGATGCTAGAGGGGATCATCTCTGAAAAAAATAGCGGGGCATCAGTCAGGATATTTTCAGGTGTGGATGTCGCAGATGAAGCTGCAATGAATGGAATGTTTGAATCACTAAGTAAAGACAGCATTACAATAGATTACCTAATTAACAACGCAGGAGTTTCAGGTCCCGTAACGTGTTTTGCAAATGCGACAATGGATGAATTTAAAAGTACAATAGCAATTCACCTGACAGGTACGTTTTGGGGATCTGTTCAAGCATTAAAGGTAATGAAACAGGGCGCAAAAATAATTACAATCTCAACATTTTTCACAGAGGAGCGACCATTAGAACAGAGGCCCTACAGGTTTAGAAGTCCATATACAGCATCACAGGGCGCCAAAAATAGATTGGCAGAGCTGATGTCTTGGGAATTGACAGAGAAGGGGATTATTTCAATTGCGACAAATCCAGGCCCCGTTCATTCAGATAGGATTTACAAGACGGTGTATCCAAAAGCCGCTGCAGAATTTATGAGGGTCAGTGGATTCGAAGATCTAGTTCCCACAGAGGTGGATGCAGCAAATAAAGAACTGTTGGCATTGCTAGGAGAGGACGAGGGAGTAATCAAAGAAGGAATTGCAAAAGCTGCTCAAAAACTGGCAAACGGTAAGGATGCCAGCAAGCTTGCAGAGACGTTTACAAACCTACTAAATAAGATTCAAACCATAGCTGAAAAAGTTCAAAACAACACATCGCATATGATTGCAAACCAAGAATTTCTATCACAGGAGCAGGTTTCAGAATCAGTTCTTAACTTGTGCGATGATCATATAGCAAAAATACTAAACGGCAAAGTGATTCCAGGGGACAGAGTGTTTTATCCTGTAAAACCTCACATCGGAACTACAACGCCGGGAGTCCACCAACCTGACTTTGCAGGAAAAGCAGTTGTCTTTACAATTGATGCAACAGACAAAACAGATGCGCAGAGGGTTGAATTTTTGGCACAGCATGTTGAAAAGAACGGAGGCAAAGTAGCATGCTTTATCTCACAGACGACCCCGACAGAACTTCAAGAATACATCAGTGGCAAATTCCACTCACATGTTGTAGATATTAAAAATGCCAAAGAGGTTGAGAGGTGGCTAAACACGGCCAGAACAAACATCGGAGAAGTTCTAGGAGTGGTTCACGTTACAGGAAGGTTGACTGAGGGCATAAAGTTAACAGAACTGTCACGTGCTCAATGGGAAGCACTAGTTGAGAAATTCATATCCACCCCTGCAAATGTGGCACAAAGGGCACTAGAGCAGTTCGTACCGGGAGGAAACAGAGATCCTCGACTGTACAAAGATGCAAGGGGAGCAATCATGATTATCGGCCCCGACCTGCCAATTGGGAGAAAAGTGACCGGAACACAAAGGGCACAAATAGAAGTCTTTAGGGGGGCACTAAGGCCATTTACCACAACTGTAAACCAGGAGCTAAGCGATGTGCTAAAATCACGGATCAGAATGTTTACAGTCCTCCCAGGTTCTGTAACAGGTTCAGAGCCAGATAACCAAAGAATTGCAGATGCATTTAACTTTCTAGTCTCGGAGAGCTCTGCCTCATCGTCAGAAGTGACCTTCTGTATAGACGAATCAAGATAAGAATGATAAAGTTCTCAGAGTTTAGAGTGGGTGATGCATTTTATTCCACATGCAGTATTTCAGACAAAGAGCTAGAAGAATATCTAAAATTTTCCAGAGTCAAAAACGCATTCTTGAAAGATAAAAGAGACGGTGGGCGACAACTAGTATCCGGAAGAGCAATCCTGTCAAGGATGGAGGGGGAATTTACCAGACTGACTCAGGTTTATGGAAATGATATAATTTTTCTTGGGACAGACGGGGATTCTCAATGGAAAAATAGGAACACCAGATTTCTCAAACCATTCTATACGGATCAGGTATTGAAATTGAAATTTACAATTTCACAAAAAGAAGACATTGATGAAGAATTTGGGAAAATTTTTGTTGATTATGAGGGGACCTTGCAAGAGGGCAAAATCATAGTAATATCAAAGAAGAATATCTACAGGATTAAAAAAGAGCCACCCAGATAGAATTCAAAATCAATCTTCTGATTCTTCATCGTCTCTTCTTGACGGCCTTATAGGGACAAACATTATGGTCATATGAAAGATTGATTTGTTTTGTATTTAACAGAGACGTACAAATCATACTTGAATTATTTCAACATGCAAGACAAAATCCAAGTTTCCGCGCATTATCCCGAGAGGCCAGTCAAGTCGGAGTGTTTCGAATTACTGTTCAGTCATATGCTTGAGGGAATTCCTCTTTAATCATCAAAAATTAAATTCTTGAAAAAAATAATTCAAGTGAATTTTCAAATTGCTTATTTAATTTTTGAAGATGGGCCGTATCTACCAAAAGAGCCTGTTCATCAAACCAAGGTTTTGACAAATACAAATTCCTATTCATCTCAACTTGAATCCAAGGAATCGGGTTATTTCCATATGTTCTGATAATACGCCCTCCATGAAACGGGTCATTTAGGGAGATGTCTTTTCTGCCTATGCCATAAGATTCTGAGATAGAGTCAGCTAAAAGTTCCAACATCTCTTGTGATGATGTTTCCCCATCATTGTTTGACAAACAAAACAACGGTCTCTTGTTGTTATTTCCATCTGGTGAAATTTCTGGCGCAACTGATGCCATAGAATGACAATCCAAACACAATTGTAAATCTAGTTTTTTGAGAGATTGTTCAATAGATTTATGATACGGGTTATAATACAACTCGATCAGTAGAGTTCTAAGAGCATCATCAGGTTCCTTATTTTCAACATAGATTGGTTTCCGATAACAAGTCAAACTCTTGATCAAGCCGTCGGGATTATCAGGAGGCATGTCTTGTAATGAACGATTAAGATCAACAAATGCGCGGGCAATATTTGTCTTGATTACACGTTGAACTTTATCCCCTAAATCATACAGATCCACTGCAAAAGGATCTGAATCATCAAACAGATCTTTGTGTGTAATAGACAAATGGCCTGCAAGTTCTGCAGGCTTTTGCATCCCACCGTGCGGAATTGATAGCAATACAGGAAGTGTATTCAATTAAATGCCCTCTGCGATCCCATCACGCCTGACCTCTGCCACGCCATGAAATTCATTTTTCGATTGACATTTCATTATTGCATGAATTGCACCATGATAAAACGAGTATCTGTCCTTTACAGAAATTTCATAGCCCATTTCCTTGAGATATTCAATTATTTCAGTACGAAATCCCCCATCCTCAATGCTGACAGTGCCATTAATGGAGCAATGGAATCGGGGTTTCTCTATTGCAGTACTCATTGACAGATCCCCATCAATTAGCCTTGAAAGAAACTGCGTGATGGTAGAGAAGATCCTCTGGCTGCCAGGACTGCCAAGCACCATCCAGAGCTTTGAATTGTTGAAGACCAAGGCAGGGGATACAGAAGTCCAAGGAATGGAGTTGGGTCTGACATAGAAAGGATGGTTCGGATTTGTGAATTCAAATGCAGACATGTAATTATTGTATAGAAACCCCAAGCCATCAGCTGCTGTCTTTGAACCATACACAAGTTCCACGGACTGGGTGATCCCTACTGCATTTCCTTGATCATCCATGGTGGAGAGATGGGTTGTGTCTTCGCCTCCAAAATCAGGATCTATCATCGGCAAAGTGGCATCCATCGAATTGTGTATTGATTCGGCCATCTGTTTTGCAAAGGATCTTTGGAGATGAACCTTCTCCTCAATTTGATCATAGGTATGGCGGTTAAATGGCTGTTGCATTCTGTGCAGGAATGCCTTTCTGAAAGTTTCTGCAACAAAATGGTACGAGCCGGGTTTTGAGCTACGTAGAAACTTTGAAGGCAGATGGTTGAGCATCATCAATGTAAGTAGCAATGTATTTCCCGCAGCAGGAGGGGGCAGAGTGACGACTGAAACGTGACGGTATTTTCTGCTAATGGTCTTTCTTTGAATGGGTTCAGGAATATATGCCAAATCTTCTTCCTGAATCAACCCACCATTATTTTTCATGTCCTGGGCAATTTTTTTGGCAATTTCACCATGGTAAAAAATCTGATACCCGTATTTTGAGATCAATGTGAGTGTTTCAGACAGATCTTCTTGGATGAATCTATCCCCGACATCATATGGCACTAGGCCGTCTTTGAGAAAGTATTTTGCTCCAGATTTTGACTTGATCGAAAGGAAATTTTCCAGCTCCTTCTCTTGCAAATCATGTTGGAGTTGGGTGATTTTGTATCCTTTTTTTGCAATGTGGATTGACGGCGCAACAATTTTTTGCCACTCTAAACTACCGTACCTTTCATGTAAAAATCCAATCAAGGCAAGAGTACTAGGAACAGTGGTTGCCTTGTATCCAAGACGACGATTTTTCTTGTTTGCATATACAGAAGAGTGAACCAGTGAGGGGGACCTGCTAGAACCGTCAATTGCGTATGATTTTCCATCGACATGGATAATCCCCATAGATTGGCCTCCGATTCCAGATGCCTGAGGCTCACACACACCCAACGCAAGGGCAGTCGCACAGGCAGCATCAATGGCATTTCCGCCTTTTTTGAGCATGTCTACTCCAGCTTTAGTAGCATCAGAAAAGGCTGATGAGACCATTCCTTTTTTTGCAACAGAGCATTTTTTGTCAGATGTCTGTTTGAACGAATTTTCTATCTGCTCGACGTTCATTTTTTTGCTTGTCCGTTTGATGCCAGTTTGTTTAACACCAGTGCCAACAAGACACCTCTGTCAACCATGCTGTCTTTTAAAATATATTCATTGGGAGTTCTGTAATCGGTACCAATAGGACCCATTCCTCCAACCATCGAGATGTCTTGTAAGACGTTACATAGACTAGAAGTTGCAAACCTATGTGTGGATTTAACTTTTATGTCTGCATCCTCTGCAGTTTTCTGAATCAGATCATACAAGCTTGAGATTTTTTCAGAGTTTTCCACAGGATCTCTTGTAGCTTGTTTTGAAATATGAATATCCAATTTTGATTGATCTTTCTTTTTAGCAATCCTGTGTAATTCTGAATCAAACCTTTGCCCTTGTGCTAAATTTGAATATCGTGATTCTAAAGATAATTGCCCATACTGGGGGGATCTTCCAAAAGAGGTTCTTGCTCGAAATTCAGAGATGGTAATTCTAGCATCATCATGATCTTCGGAGACTTTCTTCCAGGAGACTATTTTCTTGCACATATCAGGGATCACATCTTTGATTGTTTCATCATGACGCCTAACGTGGGTCAGATCAACATGATACCTAGTGATGCCAGAGCAAGATGTTACAATTCCGCCGTTTTCCAGTCCCCACTTTAGCTCAATAATGTTTTTTGAGATTTTTGCAGTATCATATACTAGCTGCTTGCTAAATCTTCCACCCAAGCTATCATCAGTGATTAGTAAGACTCCACATTTTAGGTTCTTGAGCTTTCTAGCAAAACGCAGGGATTTTAGTGCTGCAAGCATGGTCACCAAACCTCCTTTACTTTCAGCAATGCCTGAACCGTAGAGCTTGTTACTAATCTTGTAAAAAGGCGTGAAATCCTGATTGGCATACCAAGTATCAAGATGTCCCAAGAGCAAAACGTCGTTTTCCTCAGAGTCATGGTTAGTAAAATACAGCATATTTCCAACATCAAATTCGTGGTATTCTTGAACGGTGAATCCGAGGGGTGAGAGTCTCTTGGTCATCATTGTGCCAAGTTTGTTGACATCCTCCAGATTAGTTACACTAGAGTTTACATTTACAAGATGTTCAAGCAGTGCTTCGTTTGTCGTTGCATGGCTTCTGATATGGCTTCGCACTATAGAGCGTAGTGGTTGCGATTCAACATTCTCTGAAGATTCTTCATGTTTGTGGGATTCCCCAAAATAGCGCAAGGCTGCAACATCAAGCATTTTGTTGATTAGCGAATCATATGTGTATCCGGCACTCTGGGCGGCGGCAAAAAAGGATCCAGTAAGACCCAAGCTGGCCATGGAATTTAGCTCCAGAACATAAAAATTCCCATCTGCATTCATTCGAAAATCAACGCGGGTGAAATCATTTAATCCCAATTTTTTAAATGCCGCAAGGGAGATCCTTTTGATTTCTGCGGTTTGTTCCTCTGTTAGCAGTGCGGGACATATTTTATCTACAGGGGTCTGTTTTTTGTCACTGATGGTCTGAATGCGGTTTGGATCCCCATTAAGATCCATCTCCACGATTGGTAGAATCTCAATATTGTTGCCATTACCCAACAATCCAACTGCAAATTCTCTGCCAGCAATAAACTGTTCCACTAAAATCTCCTGAGAATATTTCTCCATCTGTTTTACAACTGCTTTGTGTAAATCATCCCAATTATCAACTACCTCCATTCCCATGGATGTGGATTCCATTTTTGGTTTCACGATTACAGGAAATACCAGATCATCAAAGGTATCATCAGGTGATGAAAATACCCAGAAACCAGGAGTGGGAAGATTGTTTTTCTGTAACACGATCTTCGTCATCACCTTATCTTGGACAACTGCATGAGTTTCCGGACCAGAGCCAGTATATGGAATTCCCAGCATTTCAAGCATAGCAGGTACGTGTGTGTAGCGATTCTGCCCTTGGATTCCATAAGCCATGTTAAACACCATGCCGGGCCTCTCCCCTGAAACAACTCTTGGCATGAAATTTTTCATGTCATCGATAAAATTCATCCCTCCTTCGATGATCTTTACAGAGTGACCCCCTTTTTCCAAGGATTTGGCAACTTTCTCTACAGTTTTGGTACTATAGTGCTCTTTAGTAACCATACCAAAGACATTGATCACGTCATTTTCATCAACTGATTTTTTGTTATAAACGATAGCTACTTTCAATACATAATTACAGATTCAACAAGTAAAAAAACTAATCTGGACTAAATAATATTCAAACTGCCACGATGACAGGTATTTTCACAGACGGCATAGTCAGAGGGTTTTTAGGATTTCTGACAAATTATGAAGAATTCCCCTCAATCTGCGGGTCATGAGATGATCTGATCTGTGAGGCACATAAAATATGGATTCCATTCAGATTCATAAAATTACCCATTTGGAGCTTGAGATGTAATCAATCAAATGGTTCTGCAATGATGTCTGTTATAATGCCCAGATTTTAGATGATGGTTTGAGGGTGGCTGTTTTTGCCATACAGGGCATTAGTAATTCTGGCCAAAGTCGCATTGTTGATTTCAGATCTTGCATCACCTGTTGCCCAGTTCTGCAGCGTTTAGCAAGTCTTGCAAGAATGGTTGATGTAAAACAATATCTTTAAATTAAAAAATATTTTTGCATGTTTCGTTGAACAGAAAGAATTTATCCATTCTTGTTATTTTGCTATCTGTCGGTATTGGTGTTAGTGTATTTCTGATGATTTTAACATCTTTTGAAGATACAGCTGAAATTTACATTGAGGGAGATACGCTGTTTTATCATGGTGAAATTAATGAATCAAGCTATGAAAAACTAAAATCAATAACAGATGAGAATCCAAATGTCAGCACGCTTGAAATAGCATCTACCGGGGGGGATACAAAATCGGGCAAAGACATCGGAAAGATAGTGTTTGATAGAAAGCTAGACGTGGTTGTTGACGCAATTTGTTTTTCATCATGTGCTAATTACATATTTCCCAGCGGAGTAGAGAAATTCATCAAGGAGAACAGTTTTGTTGGTTGGCATGGCTCAGAGTTCCAGTACGATGTTCTGTCTGAAATTTATGATGAATCCTCTGAAGTACTTTTAAAAAATGCGATAGCAGAGAGTTGTAACAATGATTGGTCATGTTCGATTAGTGATGAATATGTACAAAACGAGTACGAATTAATCATAAGCGGACTAGAAGATGAAGAGGGATTTTTCGATATGATTGGAATAGACAAAAATGTAACACTAAACGGGTTGTATACCCTTACGGATTCAGAATGCATTGGGTGGACTCATTCCATATCAGATATGGCCATGTATGGAATTGACAATGTGTCTTATTTGTCAGACATGCCATACCCCGATGAGGCCATACTAGAGGAGTATGGCATTTGTCTGATTTGATGGTTCTGCACAATGTCAAGTCATACTTGTGAAATTCATCAAAGATTTCAGCGGAAAAATAAATCACATCATGCAGACTTGGCCAAGGTCTGATGCACCACGTGCTATGAAAATAATGTTTGTATTTACACACATATTTTAGAGAACAAGTTACAGGAGAGCCGACTAGTCTCTCCCGCCCTTAGGCCATAAGACCTAATGAACAACATACATTACAAAATTAGTATAAAAACATAAAATAAGATATCGAGGCTAAAGACCTAGTGGACCATTTCCGTATAGCGAATCAAAGAATAATTTTGCAGCGGCAATTAGAATGACAAGGGATACGAGGATTTGCAGATAACGCTCCTTGATATCAACGGATAATCTTGCGCCAATCAATCCCCCAATAAAAGATCCAACAGATAGTAAGCCGGCTTGGAGAAAATCAGGATGGCCCAAAAAACTATGTACGATGACACCTGACATTGATGCAAACAACAGAATCATTTGTGATGTTGGTGCGGCTTTTTTCATTGCCATTCCCATCCCAACCACCATCAAGGGCACAAATACAACTCCGCCGCCGATGCCAAAAAATGACGAGATCATCCCTGCAAAAAAGCTTGCTCCAATTACAAGGACAATCATTTGTCTTGAGAGGGTCTTCTCTTTGGTCTCTAGTTTTTTTCTCAAAAATATGTATGCAGCAGATCCAATCAGCACAAACCCAAATAAAATCTTAAAAATATCTGGTGCAACATCAGTTGATACGACTGCACCCAAAATCGTTCCAGGGATTGAGAGTAACCCAAGCTTGATGCCCAAAGAGTACTCTATGCGTTTTTGTTTTGAATAAGAGATCGTAGATGCAGTGGCATTGCTTAATGCGGCAAACAAACTACTGCTTGCAGCAACAGTCGGAGGAAATCCCAGAAATGTCAATACAGGAACAATGACTACCCCACCGCCGAGGCCAATCATAGAACCCAAAATTCCTGCTGCAAATCCCAACAGAACAAGCCATAGTTGATCAATCATCGTAATGCCAATCGTAGGATTTTCCAGCATATAATCAAACTACTTTACAATGATTAGTGTCTGTAAGACAGAGTTGTCCTTGAAAGTAATCTCTAAAGATATTTCAGAATCACCCAAATTATCAATTTTGGACTTTATGTTTCTATTATCAGAATCACGAGAAAATGTGTGGGCAGCCTCCAGCCATGAAGAAATGGATTCATAGTCCTCAGATTTCTGATCTGCCCAACAGTCACAGACAAGTGTCTCAATCACGGCTTCAAATACTGCAAAGACATCATCAGAATTGGATTCCAAAGTTGCAGTTTCAAGGTTGGTCACTGCCATGACAGGGGAGTAGAGATCACCTCCGATGTTGATGTTTCCAAGAGCATTTCCTTGGGAATCCAATACTGCAGTTGTGGTACAATATTCTACATTTATTGCGACCCCATTCTCAAAGTATGTGCAGTATCGATTTATCGTATGATCAGTTATTGCCACGGGTGTGGATACTGTAATGTTTTGCTGGGCCAAAGTATCTTGAATGTCATCAATGTCGTAATAAGCAAAACCGGCATCGCCAATGGATGGGGGTTGAGGCTCAGTAGAGTTCTCATCCAGCAAAAAATATACAAAGACTGAGATCACGATAACGGCAATTACAGGCACTACAAGGAGTTTGTTCATGAATTACAAAAATTTTATTCAAAGATAAGGTTTTGCAATGCTAGATTGAAATTACGGTCAGTTTGGAGTCAGCGGTAATATTATTCTGCTCGACAAACCCAGAAGTCACCTCAAGAACATAGAATGCCTTGTTGTCAGGAACGATGCTTTGACAAGTTGCGATTTCTAAAGCGGTTTTACAGGGGGGAATGTCTTTTTCAATATGCACTACATTACCGTCATGATCAAACCAAATCATATCCAGGGGAAACTGCATGTTGAGCATCCACAAAGAATACAAGCCGGGTTGGTCAAATACAAAGATCATTCCCTGATCATAAGGGAGTTGATCTTGAAACATCAGTCCCCTGACACGTCTAGGTTCGGAATCTGCAATCTGTACCTCTAAAGCAATATCGTCTACCAAAATAGTGCCTCGTGGAAATTCAACTGATTCTAGTTTGCTATCACTTGGAAGGGTCAGCATACCAATTACCCCAATAATTACGGCTGCAATCGTAATTGGAATTAATGCCTGTGCACGAGTTGTCATGATTAAATAGGTTCGAATCCTTTTAAAAACCAATAGAGGTCAGAATATGGAATTCTTAAAATCCTTGATTGCAGACAGGTTATTCTTTGTTTGATCCCCGACATCATGAAGCGTTGAGCCGTTGTACTTTTTGTCAAGATATCGCCCTGCAACTATCATCGGGCCGCCAATGGCACAAGTCACGCCAGTTGGCTCAGGCACCCATAACATCAAAAATCCAATCTTTTGGAGTTTTTTGCCTGGAGCAGAGGCTTTGTGAAGGGCCCCTAATGAGCTGGCAGTACGCTTATCATCAATGCTAGACACTTCAGTATACAGATTTGCCCTACGCTTGGCAGAATCAGAGAATTTCCGTAATTCGTCCAGACGTTCCTTTAGGGGGTCAACCATTCCAATCTTGATTTAAAAGAAAATAGTTAAGAAACATAGATCAACTACGGTTACATTCAAGTCAACAAAGAGTAACCAAAATCAGCGAAAAGACACCCAATTATACTAGATTGTATACAGATACAAAAGACCCATGAAATCTAAAAACTCTAAAAGGCTGGATTCGATCAAGGCGGCACATCAGTCAGAGAGGGAGCGCTCAAGTACAAGAATGGAGGATTATCTAGAAATAATCTCAGAGCTAGTAGAACTGAAAGGATATGCAACGACTCTGGACATATCAAGGTACATGAATGTGAGCGCGCCAAGTGTTACCAAAATGCTCCAAAGATTAGATGAGGGCGGATTTTTAGAGTATGAAAAGTATCACGGAATCAATCTCACAGATAAAGGAACGCAGATAGCAGAAGGGATAAGACAAAAGCATGGAATACTGTTGGAGTTTTTTGAGATTTTGGGGGTAGGGTATGATACTGCCAATCAGGATACAGAGGGGATCGAGCATCACCTAAACCCAAAGACCATAAAACAGCTAAGAAAATTCATTACTTTTCTAAAGGCAAACCCGAAAATCATTGAGAGTTTTAAAAATCTTTAAGATAAAGCTTGATGTCGTTTTGTGATGATGTAAAATCCATCAGAGTTCTTGCAGCATCAGAGCGTTTAGGAATTTTGATCTGTCCCTTTTTGCCAATCCTGACAGACGTGATGAACTTTTCATTAGCATAGATATCGGCATGCATCGAAGTGAAATCCCTGTTGACTGTGATAAGCAAAGCGGTTTTTGATTCTGAGAAGCTAAAGGGCAGGTCATTTGATGTTAATGACACATCATCAGATGTCTTTGCCACCACGTCAATATGGACTTTGAGATGCTTTTCAATCTGATCAATGTTTGAGCCACCTCTTCCGATTATTGATGCAATATATTGCTCATTGACCATTACCTTGGCCCGATTATCAGAGAGAATTTCAACTTCAGCGCGAGGGTCATAGCTTCTAAAAGTTTCTTTGATCTTCTCTTCTGCTAGCTTTTCAATTCCAACCTTATCTGCCTTCTTCCCTACAGGAACAATGACGTTTTCTTCGCCAAAGGTGTAAATTTCATGCTCCAAAACATCATCATCAAAATTCCTAATTTCAATTACTGGTCTGGCCAAATCAGATTCAGTCATGCCAGTCGGGACTTTGACCTTTAACTCCAAATCATAGACTTTCTCAATCGCGCCGCCTTTAACAAAGACGACAGTGTCCAGCACGTTTGGAATTATTCCAAGCTCGATTTTTCCAATAAAGCGTTGAATTGCATCAAGGGGGGAGTTTGCATGGACCACGCCTACCATCCCAACCCCAGTCAATCTCAAATCGGCAAAGGTCACAAAATCTTCTCGTCTTCTCACCTCATCAAAGATTGTATAGTCAGGCCTTACAAGCAGCAAAATATCAGCAGAATTATCAAAGCTTCCATCAAGCTTGCTGTATTGAGTCACTCCGGAATCAACTTGCAAGTCGCGCGGGGACTCGAATGTTTTGACTATTTTTCCTTTTTTGTGATAAAAGTTTGCAAGGCCAGATGCCAGAGTACTTTTTCCAGAACCTGGAGAGCCAGAGATGACGATTCCCTCGGCACTGTCAGAGAAACGCTCCATCAGTTTTTCAGAGATTGCATAGTCGTCAAGGGACAGCTTTACAATAGGATGAACGATTGTGATTTCAAAGGATTCAGAAAATGGCGGATAAGTTATCGCAATACGATAATCCTCATGTTGTACCACAGATGCGCCAGTCTTAGAAATCTCCAGTGTGCTAGAGTCAGACATGTTTGCAACGTCTAAAATTTGAGATGAGATCATTTCCAGGTAATCTCGTGACAGGGGCTCATCATTTAATTTTGTTAGTACAAACGCTCCAGGCTTGCCTTTTTTTGCCAACGGGCACTGGCTTTCCTTAAGATGTATACTCATGGTTTCAGGATCAAAAAATTTTAAAAATTCCAATGACTCATTTTTGAATTCAGGCTTGAGAAAGACGGCATCAATGCCCTCAGCCTGCGCCACCAAATACTGCACATTGTCAGAAGTGTACAAGACCGCA
Source organism: Candidatus Nitrosopumilus sp. (assembly GCA_965206745.1). Classification (GTDB taxonomy): domain Archaea; phylum Thermoproteota; class Nitrososphaeria; order Nitrososphaerales; family Nitrosopumilaceae; genus Nitrosopumilus. The sequence continues at coordinate 1,167,350 of OZ242220.1, forward strand.
TTACTTTGTTTGGCCATGTCAACTATCAGGGAGTCAATCCTACCGCTACTTGCAAGTTTCACGTCATCAGAAGACGGATGGGTTCCACTTACAGCAACAGTCAATCCGTGGCTTCCAGATAGTGACTTGAGCTTTTGAATTTTTTGAAGGCCTACGAATCCCTGTTCTTTTCTCTTTGATGCCTGAGATTGCAATTCATCAAAAACAGCCTGCGGGATGATAATTTCAAAATCCCTGATGCCGCCAGACTCTATTTGGGAAACTAGCTGGCCGTTAATTATTACGCTAGTGTCAGCTACAATTTTCGACAATTTTTTAATCAATGTTTGAATTATCCTACACCCTAAATTACTTTCTCAAGTCAGGGTTCTCAGTTGATTCCAAAATGCCTCCTAAAACAGAGGGTTTTGATATGTGTGATACCAGCACTTGCCAAAGAAGAAAGCCAGAATTTGGCAACAAAGCAACCAGAGGCATCTTGGGCAAATTACTGCCCACATATGGCCAAAGAGAGACATCTCGATTTGCAAGCCCCAAGGAATCCTCAAAATGCAGATTACCCATAAACCTGCTTAAAGAAAACGAACTTTCAGGGCTAAAATACCTCACACTCTTAAAAAAATGGAGGTTTGAGGAGTTAAGGTATGGAACAAGCCCCAGTCAGAAATGAGGAATTTTACAAAAACTGTACCAAATATTTTGAATCTTTGCGCAAAAAAGGCATGACAGACTATGATTTTGAAGACGAATATTATTTTACCATGCCTGCCATATCCAGCCACTAGATAGCAGAAGATTTACGAACCACCACAAATGGTACAAGTTATGGATTCAAAACTATGCGATCTTGCAGATAAGGCAGTCAGGTACGCACAAGAAATAGGAATCCAGTATTGTGATGTCAGGGCAGAGCATCAGAGACGAATGTCGGTTCTTTTGGAGAATGGTGAGACAGAGCATGCCAGGATGGGTGATGATAAGGGAGTTGGAATTAGAATGATCAAAGACAACGTATGGAACTTTTGTTCCATAACAAATCCAGAGTCATTTGGGCAAATCAAAGATTTGATGGATAGTTCTATAAAAAATTCCAGAGGCGGGAATCAGAGCAGAATAGATCTGCATCCAAACGTTCCAAAAAAGATCAAAATAGATTATCAATCAATCAGAAAACCAGGACTAGATGAAATGGTAGAAATAGGACTGGAGTGCAGTAAAATCATTTTGCAAGTTCCAAAGATAATCAAATCAATTGTCAATCCATGGTATACATTAAACTCAAAATATTTTGTAAATTCAGAAGGCTCAGAAATACAGCAGAATTTCACAGATACAGTAGTAGAGATGATAGCAACTGCTCATGATTCAGGAATAACCCAAGCAGTAAACATTACAGAGGGAGGCAGGGGAGGACTGGAACAAATAACAAAGGAGGACAAGATCTATCAGAGCGCAAAAGAAATTGCCTCAAAGGCATCGCAATTAACTCAAGCAAAACCTGCTAAAGAAGAGAATGCAACAGTGGTGATGAATCCAGACTTTGTGTCACTGCTCACACATGAGATACTCGGACACCCATCAGAAGCTGATAGAGTACTGGGAAAGGAGATGGCATGGGCAGGGGGTGCATGGTGGAAAGGCAAGCTAGGAGAGAAGATAGGTTCTGAGAACCTAAACGTGTTTGATGACCCCACAATAAAAGAAAGCCTTGGATGGTATCAATTCGATGACGAGGGAATTGAGACTAGAAGAACAACCCTGGTTGAAAAAGGGGTTTTGAAGAACCACATGCAAAGCAGAGAGACTGCGCAGATATTCAATTCAGCGCCCACAGGAAACATGAGGGCCTCAAATTATCGATTCATGCCCCTAATACGCATGGCCTGCACATGTATCGGTAACGGGGATAGAGACGTAGAGGAGATAATAAAGGAGGTCAAATGCGGCTATCTAATTTCCAATATGAAGATCCCCTCAATTGACATGAAACGATATAATTGGAGCATATCGTGCCAGTATGCACAGAGGATTGAAGATGGAGAAATTACGGATTTGCTAAGAGACGTGATAGTGATGGGAACAGCACCGGAATTCTTTGAATCCATCGACGCGTGCGGTAACGACTTTACAGTAAGACCGATAACTAATTGTGGCAAAGGTGATCCAATGCAATCAATGATAATGGGAAATGGCGGGCCTACAGTCAGAGGGACCGCAACGGTGAAGAGTGTGAATTAGATGAGCCAGAAATTAGAGATCATCAAAGAAAGCGTGATCGAGTGTACAAAATGTGATCTTTGCAAGACGAGAACCAATTCAGTTCCAGGCAAGGGAAACTTTCACTCAGATGTGATCTTTGTGGGAGAAGCACCGGGCAGGAACGAGGATGAGGGCGGTGAGCCATTTATCGGAATTGCAGGGAAAAAACTAACAGAGGCCCTAGAAGAGGCAGGCATTTCAAGGGATGATGTCTACATCACAAACATTGTAAAGTGCAGGCCCCCAAAGAACAGAGTCCCAACCACAGTTGAGAGAGAGACATGCCAAGAATACCTAAAGCAGGAGATATCAATCATCAAGCCCAAGATAATTTGCGTGCTGGGAAATACAGCATTTAACTCGCTTTTGGGAGGCTCGGAGATAACAAAATTCAGAGGCAAGTTAGTCAGACGAGACGGCCAGTTATATTTTCTGACCATACATCCGGCAGCTACAATTTACAATCAAGAGTTGATCAAGGTCTTGGACAAAGACATTGTAAAATTGTTTGACTTGATCACAGAGTTAAAAGACAACAGAAAAGTGCAGATAGATATTGACTATACTTCCTAGAGGGTTTTATTCAAGAGATACATCTGTAGTAGCAAGAAATCTCTTGGGCAAAAAGATCATCAGGAAGATAGGCAGAGATGAGATTTCAGGCATAATCACAGAGACTGAAGCGTATGGACACAGCGATGATCCGGCAAGTCATGCATTTAGAAGGGTCACGGAGAGAAACAGGGCAATGTTTGATAAAGTGGGTTTGGCTTATGTCTATTTCACTTATGGAATGCATTTTTGCTTTAACATAGTTGCCAGAGAACCAAGAGAGGCTGCCGGAGCTGTGCTTATTCGTGCAATTGAACCCGTAAAAGGAGTCAAAATTATGCAAGAGAACAGAGGGATGCAGGATTTGAAAAATCTTGCCAACGGACCTGCAAAACTAGCCCAAGCTCTACACATTACAAAAAAACATTACGGTTTTGATGTTACAAAAAAATCAGAGATATACATTACTCGGGGGATAAAGTCGCAAAAGATCACAGCATCGCCAAGGATAGGAATCACCAAGGCAGCAGACAGGTTGTGGAATTTTAAAATAAATATCTAGTCTTCTTTATTATTTTCATCCAAGGTCCACGGTGCAAACCTGCCAAGGATTCTTGCCCAGTCCAATCGCAGCAGCAACACAATAACTGCAGTCATCATCACTCCAAAGATTATGATTCCGATGTAGATCGGGGTGGCATCATCAATATTTTCAAGCAAAGGCTCTACCAAAGACAGTCCCAAATGGTGCGAGATAAATACAATTGAATAGCTTAGGACAATTTTTCCAGTAAGAGTGGCAATAAAGAATCGCTTGGGATTGTATCTTGCCAGTCCCAATGGAACGTAGACCAGATCGTCGGGAATCGGGGTTGCAGCAGCAAAAAAAGCAGCTCCTGCGCCATACCGCTTGATTAGGCGCTCAAATGGACGCATCCTCTTTCGGGTTTTTTCATTGATTATCCTCCTTCCGCCATAACTGACATAGAAGATAATTTGCTTTGCGATAGTTGCGGCAATTGCAGAGACTAGCGCCAAAATATGTAGATCATATTGATTACCTACGGACATTGTTGCAAGAAGCAAAAATCCAGGTAGCGGGACAAAAGGTATCAGAGAGCCAAAGAAGTTGACTAGAGCCAGAAGAGAGTAACCAACATCAGGCGCAAATGGAAAGATGTCAATAAAATCCACAGATCTGACTTGTCTCAGGCTGTATTTAATTAAACCTAGAATGAGAGACTTGCAATTCATTAAAATATCATCTCTTTAGAACTCTATTGATTGTCAAAGAAAGATTTTGAAGCGATTTGTAGTGCCATTGCAACAATTAGCCCATTTATCAGATTTATAGGCGTGATTGGGGAGAGTGGGAATTTGCGCGCATACAAACGAAGGCCGGAACTAGTTCCTCTTTTAAACGAAAAAAATACCCAGTATCAATTCTCGCACATTGCAATGAAGACGGATTTGGAAGGATTTTTTGACAAGAATCTGGGCGAGGTCGAGTTTGTCTGGGAAGAGAGGAAGAAGGTTCAGACGATCTCATTTGCAATTAAAAAATCAAGAGTATGGATATCAATCGATAAAAAAGTGATCAGAACAGAGATGTTGAGAATCATCGATTCGTGCTTGCCAATTGTGAAAAAATATTCCTAACGCATCAAATGACCGTATTGTAGAGCAGTTTAGATTCACATGACAGATGCCCCTACCATATATCCATCTTTAGTTCACAAGAGTCACCTAAACCATAAGTTTCTTCAGAAATTCTGCAAACCTTGGCAAGAAAATTAATGTTTTTTAGTGAAAAGCAACAAATTTCTTTAATGAATGATAAAACTAATTGGAAAATTAATTTTGTACTATCAGAAGAAATTAACTGTAGGGATCTTCCTTCATGCAATGATGTAGAATTTGATGTCATTACAAATAAAGCAAATCCAAAATCCATTACGGGGTTTGACATCATACTGAATAATATAACAAAAGACCAAGTTAGGCAATTAGCCACAAGCAAAGCTCAAAGAGTGACAGATCTGTTTGCATATCTTTCGTGTATAGCATTAAAATGCAAAATAAATGGAATTAGTGAAAAAAAACCATCTGGAGGTTACACTGTATCAAAGATATTGACTATAGAATATAAAATTAAAAATAATATAGATATTACTATATTTAACCAAAAATTAACTGATGTGCTAAAAGGCAAAGATTTGAAATTAAATCAACAAATGGAATACTTCAACAAGGCTTTAAATTCTATAACATTTGGAGATCCTGATTCAGCCATTAGAAATTTGTTTTTGATGTATGATGTTAAAGAACTACCAAAAGACGTGGAAAAATACGAATCACTTAGACATGCATTAAGTCATGACACAGTTTATCCATGTAATATTGAAAATATATCGAATAATTTTGGCAAGGATTATTTCAAATTTACTGAAAAAGGACATTTTGATCATAGTTCAGAAAATAATAAAAATCATCTAACTGTAGAAGCAAATAATTTTCTAAATCAAGCAAAAAAAGAAATAAAAAAAATACTGTAAGCCAATTCTGTCAACTAAAACCAAACTGTTACATCAAGAATCACATGCAAGCAAGAAACATCAGATTCAAGATTGAATAATTTTGAAATTATATAAAGAATAATATCCAAATTCACCATCGCACTCCATTTTGAAATCTAATTCAACTCTAATTCCAATATCTATTGAATTTCAAAAAAATGAGTTTTGATTAATATGTACATTTTTCTAGATTCTATCAATCTGACGGAATACAGTGATACAATCAAACCATTCAGTAAAAAGTAAAATTATTTTTCATCCTCATACAACCAGCACCGGACGTATCCTGTTTCGGTTTTAAATTTAGGAGGAAGTTCTTTGCATTTTTCTATGGCCAGAGGACATCGCTCGATGAATCTGCACTGGTTCGGGGCATCAAGTAAGCTAGGCGGAATGCCTTTGATGTATTTTGGAGTGTCGCCTTTCAAAGTTGGGATAGACTCCAAAAGTCCCTGAGTGTAAGGATGCTTGGGATTTTTGTAAATTTGTTCTGAAGAACCAAATTCTACCATCTGCCCGCCATACATGATGCCAATTTTATCGGCAATTTCAGATAGGACCGCCAAATCATGCGTGATTAGCATAAATGACATGCCGTCTTTTTTGAGGGATTTTAAAAGATTGATGATTTGTGCCTGAATTAAAACATCTAATGCAGTAGTAGGCTCATCTGCAATCACAAATTTGGGTTTGAGTAGTAGCGCCATTGCAATTATCACCCTTTGCTTCATCCCTCCACTAAGTTCATGGGGATATTTTTTGAGAATATTTTCATCAAGACTGACAGAATTCATAGCATCAAGTATTGTCTTCTTTGAATCACCATTAAACGAATGGGCATTTAGAATCTCAACGAACTGCTCATTGATTGTAAAAACAGGATCCAACGAGTTCATGGCCCCCTGAAATATCATGGATATTTTTTTCCACCTGTATTTGTCATTAAATTCAGATTCATCCAGATCCAAAAGGGAGATGCCATCAAACGTGATCTGGCCTTTTGCAGTACCGCCTGAGAGCATCCGAATTAATGACAGGCCCAGGGTGCTTTTTCCGCATGCGCTCTCACCTGCAATTCCTATTGATTCCCCATCATTTAATTGAAAATCAACATCATCGACGGCGTAAACTGGCCCTTGAGACGAAGAGTACCTTGAAGATAATCCGTCAACTTTTAGAAATGTCATCATTCTCTCAGATCCAAACTAGGATTTTTGTTTTGCACTAAGGGATATAAACAACATTATCAGAATGAAAAAGTCGATTTAAATGAAATTACCTATTTGTGGCTTTGATGCCAAAAACGCAGTTCTCTGTCCTCAATGTGAGAGCAAAGTCGAGTCAGGCACGCTGACAAAGGCTGACGTGGAGGCATCACTGAATCTTGCAAAGATTGCAAAGTCAAATAAGGAGATTGAAAATTTCACATTATACTCATGTAAGGAGTTTGAGGGAAATTTCGTGTTATCTTTGGAAAAGAGAGATATCATGATAATTAGGCAAAGCAGGACCCTATATAGGATATTGCAAGATCAGTTCAAAGGAAAGATCTGGCTTGTGGAGGCAGATGAGACAGACAAGCGGTTCATAGAGGATTTGTTTTTTCCGACAAAAATTCTGTCAATTAACGCAGTCTGGGCACCAGGAAAGGTTCAAAAAACAAAAGCGGTCGTTTCAGGCAGATGGACTCCCAAATTCCCAATTGATACAGAAAAAGTCATACAGATAGTGAAAAATGCCCGAAACCTTGACATTGAGATAGAATTTGAGGATAAGAGATAGCACCATGGTCTTCGTAAAAACGCACAACATCTCTGAATTAAACCAAGAATTGATTGGAAAGCAAGTAGTATTGGGAGGATGGATTGAGGATCTTAGAAAGTTGGGAAAGATGTCATTTATCACCCTCAGAGACATCTCAGGGCTATCCCAAGTGATAGTCAAAGGAGAACTAAATGACAATCTTGGAGAGATCAATCGCCAAAGTGCAGTAAGCATCAAAGGAATAGTTCAAGAGACCAAAGCTCGTGACTTTGCCTTTGAGATTAAAGCAGAAGAGATACAAGTACTTGGAAAGGCGATTCACCCATTACCAGTCGATCCGATTGGAAGGCTAGAAAGTAACATCGATACAAGATTAAATCACAGGGCACTAGATATGAGAAATCAAAGAACGGCTTCAATCTTCAAGTTACGTCACCATGTTTTACAATCATTGAGAAAGACATTGTCTGATAAGAAATTCTTGGAGATTACAACGCCGAAAATTATCGGCAGTGCAAGCGAGGGAGGCGCAGATTTATTTTCATTGGATTATTTTGGAAAAACAGCATATCTTGCACAAAGCCCTCAACTATACAAGGAGCAGATGACCATAGGGCTAGAGAGAGTCTTTGAGATCTCAAACTTTTACAGGGCGGAAAATTCCCACACAGGAAGACATCTGACAGAATTTACCAGCATAGACATCGAGGCGGCATTTATGGACTATGAAGACGTCATGGATGTTTTAGAGTCACTGGTTGTGTCAGTTTACAGAGACATTTCAGAAAACTGCAAAGCAGAACAGGATGCAATTGAGCATGCCATAGAAATGCCATCAGCACCATTTGAGAGAGTAACATACACTCAATGTGTAGAAGAGTTGAAGAGTGCAGGAGAAAAATTAGAGTTTGGGGACGACCTGCTTGACTCGCATTTAAGAATCATTGGTCAGAACCATCCGGGATTCTTCTTTCTGACTGACTGGCCCATGAAATTAAAACCATTTTACATTAGAGAAAAGGACGAGGACCCAACATTGTCGCGTTCGTTTGATTTGCAGTATGGATTTTTAGAGTTGTCCTCAGGAGGAACCAGACTTCACAATCCAGAGATGCTAAAGAACAGGCTAAAAGAGCAGGGGCTTGATCCGGCTCAATTTGCAGACCATCTTAAGACATTTGATTGGGGAATGCCACCGCACTCAGGATGGGGTATGGGGTTAGACAGACTGATGAGCACGTTGATTGGAATTGATAATGTTCGTGAAGTTGTATTGTATCCACGAGATCCGGACAGGCTAAGCCCATAAAGGAGGTATTGTGAATCATGACGCTATTCTGTAAACAATGCAATCAAAGAAGACTGCCAATCATATTTGCAAAAGACAAAGCCCCGCTGTGGCTATGTGAGGAATGTGAGAATTTTGCAGATGGCAATGATGTCATCATCAGAGAGCTAGCCAAGGATGAAAAGGATCAGAGAAATAGGAAACTAGACGATTTTCAAAAAAACACAGCGCTAAACGGAGAAAAACTAAGAAGAAGGAAGGGCGTTAATTAATCATGATCGAGCAAGCAGATGCTAAAAAAGTGGTGGAGGTAATTGGAAACAATTTGATCGGGGTATCACATGATTCAAGCAGCTTTGCAAAGTTGCCAGACTCGTTTTGGGGATACTTTGCAAGAGGCCATGACACAAAGGGAACATTTGGAGTCATCGTAACTTACTCCCAAGAAGGCAAAGACGTAGATGAATTGATAAAAATGTATGAGGAATGGGCTGCAAAAAACAAAGCAGAATCAAAAGAGTCTACTTAGTCTCTTTGAGCAGTTTGCGATATCCAGCACATTCCTTACAAATTGGTTTCCCCTTATACTTTGGATTGCCGTCAGTGATTTTCAGGGTTCCCGGAACGACTTTACAAATACAGCAATCGACCATATGTTTGGATTAAGGACGGGATTAATAAAAATTGGTAATTTTAGAGATTCTCTGTGATTTGTCGGGCAAACTCACTAGTGCTCTTATCTCCACCAATGTCTTTGGTTTTCACACCGGATTTTACCAAGTCAAAGATTGTGGATTCCAATTTTGCTCCGACCTTGACGCACTTGGAATCACCATGTTTGTTTCCAAGCCAATCAAGCATCATCTTAATTGATAGTAAGAATGACGAGGGATTGGCAATGTTTTTTCCTGCAATGTCAAATGCGGCACCGTGCACTGGCTCAAACAATGCAAATTTGTCTCCAATGTTGGCAGCTGGGGCCATCCCTAAACCGCCGACGACTTGTGAGGATTCATCAGATAAAATATCGCCAAACAGGTTAGTAGTAACTACAACATCAAACTGCTCTGGTTGCCGAATCAAGTTCATAGCGCATGCATCCACATACATTTGTTCAAATGCAATATCAGGATAGTCTGCAGAGACATCAGAGCATGCTTTTGCAAACATGCCATCAGTAACTCGCATCACATTTGATTTATGCACGCATGTTACTTTTCTCATAGAGTCACGCTGCTTGGCAGTTTCAAAAGCATATTTTGCAATTCTTTTTGAGGCTTTCTCAGAGATTATTCTCAATGCGACAGACGAGTCGCCCAAGCTGAATTCTTTGCCAGTATAAAGATCTTCAGTGTTTTCCCTCACTATCACCATGTCAATGTCATCACGCAATGCAGGCATGTGCGGGTATGATTTTGCAGGTCTGATGTTGGCATACAAGTCAAGCATTCTTCTCAACACCACTATGACATCAGCTGCACTTTCACCAACAGGTGCCTTTAAACAAGCATCAGACTGTTTTATGGATTCAACTGTTTCATCAGGAAGTGCCTTGCCAGTCTCAGACAGTGCCCTGTCACCTGCAGATAACTTTGCAATATCAAATTTTAAATCAAGTTTATCATGAATTGCATCCAAAACAGAGATTGCAGACTCTGATAACTCAGGCCCTATCCCATCGCCGGTAATTAATGAAATTTTATACATATCAAAGCATCATATCAAAGGGAATTTTAGGTTTATCTTGCCTATTTTTCATCAAACATCTTTTTGAGCATGATTCTATTGATTGCATCGATGACTGCCTTGACAGAGGTGGTTACTATATCCTCACCAACTGACTTTGCAGAAACCTTGTTTCCCAATGGATCCTCAACTTTTACTGTAACTTCACACAATGCCCCAGAGCCACCAGAGATAGATGCCAAACCGTAATCTTTTATCTTGATCTCAGAAATTTTGCCGGTAATTTTTTGAATCGCATTTAGCGCCGCATCCACCGGCCCGACCCCGTAGTCAGTCCCGATATGATCCTGGCCATTGATGTTTAGTTTCACAAATGCATAAGGCATGGTACCAATTCCAGTGGAGACTGAAAAACCAGTTAATTGGACGATTCTTTCAAGTTCTTTATCACCCAAAACCTCGCTTGCCATAGATAGCAACTCCACATCAGTGATTAGTTCCCCCTGATCACCGAGTATTTTTACTTTTTCCAAGATCTGTTTTGCTTGATCGTCTGTAGGCGTTACGCCGTACTTCTTCAACATCGCATTCATTCCATGAACTCCCGCATGTTTTCCAACTTTGAGCCATCTTTTTCTTCCAACCAACTCAGGGCTGATTGGTTCGTAAGTGAGAGGGTTATTCAACACACCATGTGTGTGAATTCCAGATTCGTGTCCAAACGCATTGGCCCCAACAATTGCCTTGTTTGGCTGTACTATAATTCCCACAGTCTTTGAGATGAATCTGGATGTTTCATAGATTAACTGTGATTTGATGTTAGTTTCATAACTTTGCTCATAAGGCAAACATTTGAGTGCCATAGAAAATTCTTCCAATGAGGCATTTCCTGCCCTTTCTCCAATTCCATTGATTGTAACATGAGCACATGCAGCTCCTGCATGAATTCCAGACAAGGCGTTTGCAACTGCTAATCCAAAGTCATTGTGACAGTGGACACTTACCGGGAGTTTTGTAGCTTCAATAGCATCTCTGGTGAGTTCTGCCATGTATTGAGGTGTGGAATATCCGACAGTGTCAGGTATGTTGACTCTGTCAGCCCCTGCTTTTGCAACATCACCGAAAACTTTTTTCAAAAATTCCCTATCTGTTCGTGACGCATCTTCGGCTGAAAACTCCACTTGCAGTCCACGCGATTTGCCATACTCTACTGCCTCAACTGCTTTTTGAAGTGCCTGATCTCGAGTCATGTGAAGCTTGTGCTCCAAGTGGATATCAGAAGTTGCAATAAATGTATGAATGTAATTTAGTCCCACATCAACTGCGGCATCAATGTCTTTTTTGGTAGTTCTGGCCAATCCAGCAATCTCACAGGACAGCCCTTCAGATGTAATCATCTTAACGGCTGTAGATTCACCATCAGAAATTATCGGAAATCCAGCCTCAATTGCATCAACGCCTAACGCATCTAGTTTTTTGGCAATTGCTAGTTTTTGATCAGGCGATAGTGAAACCCCAGGTGTCTGCTCTCCGTCTCGTAATGTTGTATCAAAGATTCTAACGTTTACCATTACACACCACTTCTCTGCAATGCTGCAACACCAGTCCGTGCAACATCAAGTATTCCAAAGGATCTTGCCAATTCCTCAAATGCCTTGATCTGATCAGGAGTGGCAGTTAATTCCACCATGATTGAATTTTTTTTCACGTCATGGACTTTGCCTCCATATGCGTTTGCCAATTTGTTAATCTCCATACTATCATTAGCATTACTGAGTTTTATCTTAAAAATACTAAGCTCACGAAATACTGTCTTGTGCTCATCTAAACGCTCAACTTTGACAGTGTCTATCATCTTGTCAAGTTGCTTTACTATCTGATCAATTTGTTTTTCATCACCATATGTGGTAATTGTCATCTTGGAGTAATCAGGATTCTCAGTAGTTCCCACAGAAATGCTATCAATATTGAAATTTCTTGCCCTAAAAAGATGCGTTATCTTAAATAAAATTCCAGGTTTGTTTTCAGCCAAAATAGAAAGAATCGCCCACATCACAAATCACCTAAGAGGGTAAGATCATATCCGATAACGAAGTTCCAGGAGCTACGAATGGCAATACGTCTTCTTCGGGATCAATTGGAATGTCAATTACTGTTGCAACATCGCTGCTCAATGCAGTCTTGATTGCTTTGTCAAGTTCATCCATTGACTGTGCACGGATTCCTTGTGCGCCATAAGACTCTGCTAATTTAACATAATCAGGACAGCTGTGCTGTTCTACACCAATCATCCTCCTATCATAAAAGGTTCTTTGCCATTGGGCCACCATACCCAATGTTGAATTGTTTAAGATAAATACGATTACCGGAATATCTTCCAATACTGCAGTTGCAAGAGAGTTTTCAGTCATGCTAAAGCTTCCATCGCCTGCAATATCCACAACTGGAACATCAGGCCTTGCAACCTTGGCACCAATAGCTGCTGGGAATCCCCAACCCATGGTGCCAAGTCCAGTAGAGCTAAAAAAAGTACCAGGCTGTATTACGTCATAGAACAGCGATGCCCACATCTGATGTTGTCCTACCTCAGTAGTTACAATGGATTCTTTTGGTAGCAATTCACGAAGTTTGCGTAGAATTTTAGCAGCTCCCATCTCACCCGGGTGGATTTTTAGGTTTTCCTTCCAATAATCTTTGGTTTCTTTGACATGCTTTATCCAGGGGGATTCATCGGTTTTTTTAATTGCCTTTTGTAAAAGTATCTTTACCATGACTCTAAGATTTACTTTTACATCGCCAACAACTGCAATCTGGGCATTTTGATTCTTGCCAATCTCGGCAGGATCAACATCCATGTGAATAATTTTTAATCGTTTCTCAAAGGCTTCAAAAGTCCCAACGGATCTATCTGAAAATCTAGTTCCAATAGCTAAAACACAGTCAGCTTCTGCCATCATTTTGTTAGCTTCTGCATGCCCATGCATTCCTATTGGACCTAATGACAAGGGATGGGTCTCAGGAAATGCCCCCTTGCCTTTGAAAGTGGTAACGACGGGAAGCATAAGGGTTTCTGCAACAGATTGTAATTCAGCAAAGGCAGATGAGATGATGGCCCCGCCACCAGCTAATATGATTGGTTTTTCAGCATGAAGCAACATCTCTATTGCTCTTTCAACATTAACAAGATCAGGATCAGCCCATGGATGATACCCTTGAATTTTAAATTCATCTGGAAAATCCATCGGTGCCTCATTGGTTTGAACATCTTTTGGGATGTCAATTAACACAGGTCCGGGTCTTCCAGTTTCTGCAATGAAGAATCCTTTTTTTACAACCTCCGGAATTTCCCCGGCAGTCCTTGGTTGGAACGCATATTTTACAGCAGGATTTGCCATCCCAATAATATCACTTTCTTGAAATGCATCTCTGCCAATCATGTTAACAGATACCTGCCCAGTTACTGCAATCATTGGAGCAGAATCTGCCTGTGCAGTTGCAATGCCAGTCAAAATGTTAGTTGCGCCAGGTCCAGATGTGGCAAAACATACTCCGGGTTTCCTGCTAACTCTTCCAAATCCATCAGCCATGTGAGATCCTGATTGTTCGTGTCTTACCAGAATATGTCTAATGTCACATCTAGCAAATTCATCATACATCGGAAGATTGGCACCGCCAGGCAACCCAAATACTTGTTTGACGCCTTCTTTTTCCATAGCAGTCATCAAGGCCTTTGCGCCAGTCATATTTTCCATTTTATTCATTAAATTTCTCACCATAATTTTAATCTAGTAAATTTTTGAGCACATTATAGCAGAGCAATAAGAGGCAAATTTTTGCCAAATTTTACTGTTAATTGCATACTCATTGAAATCAAACAAATAATCAACGTATAACTAATAAAGATTGTCTGAAAAATAATCAGAATTTGACTCTATTTGATGCATAAGACTTAAACCAATATTTTCTGAACTTGAAATGAACTGTTTTGAGCGATAATGCGGAGATCATACAAGTGATAGAGACGTTGTTTCAAGCAGGAATTACCAAGGATCTTTCAAAACTAAGAGACATCCATCTTAATGATTCAAAATTTTCTAGTTTTAGTGATTTGCCACCATATGATCTTAAAGATTATCAGACAACCATAGAACTTGAAGAATTAAGATTCATCAGCATATCAGATTATACATATGAAATTAAAAATCCAAAGATCAGCTTGTTTGGAGAAACAGCAGTTGTTGCTTTAGAATTGATTCAAAAAGGAATGCTGGTAGATAACAAAGCATACACCGGAGAGCACATGGTAATCACTGGGCGTGCAACATTTGTTCTAGTAAAACAATCAACATGGAAAATTGCGCATATTCATTTATCAAAGATAGACGGATAATTCAAAATTAAGAAAGTTTTATTTTATTTCGTTTGTAGTGGGTTTGCCTTGTTCAGGGTTGTTTGGTTTGTTTTTGGATGATTTTTGTCGGTTTTTTGGCTCCTCACTAACTAATTTTTGATATAATTTGAAAGCTTGATCAACATTTCGGTTACCGTGAACAATTTCTCTTACGGCTTTGATCATAGAGACAGGATGCTCTGATTGCCAGATATTTCTACCCATATCCACACCCACAGCACCAGCTCTGATAGCATTGTAAGTTAACTGCATAGCATCACGTTCAGGGATTTTCTTTCCACCTGCAACAATGATTGGGACAGGGCAGGATTGAATTACTTTTTCAAAGTCATCACAGTAGTAGGTTTTTACAATATGTGCCCCTTGCTCAGCTGCCACACGACATGCCAATGAAAGGTATCTAGCATCTTTGCCAAGGTCTTTTCCTACAGCAGTAACTGCCAAAACAGGCAGTCCATATTTTTCTGCTTCACTAACCAATTTTCCAAGATTTACAATAGTCTGATACTCGTATTTTGAGCCAACAAAAATAGACATTGCAAGGGCACTGGCATTTAGTCTGATTGCATCTTCGATGGATACGGTAATGTCCTCTTTGGATAAATCATCACCTATAATACTTGAACCGCCTGAAACTCTCAAAACCATCGGAGTGTTAGTGGTTGCAGGAACAGATGTTCTTTGAATGCCTCTTGTAACCATCAAAGAATCACAATATTTCAACAGGGGTACAATTACTTTTTTTGGGTTTTCAAGTTTTTCAGTAGGGCCAAGAAAGTATCCGTGGTCTACTGCCAACATCAACGCACGGTTATTTTGTGGTTTAATGATACTGGAAATTCTGTTTTTTAATCCCCAATCCATATTTCTTCGATTTTGAAGGAATGAAAATCCCTTCTTAAGCCTTTCTCATTTTGTTATGATTATCTTCATCGCATTTTCACCAGAACGTGCATGATCAAATGCCTTTTGAGAATCAGATATACGATATGTATGAGTGATTAATTGTTTAACATTAATTTGGGATGATTCGATTAGATTTAGAGCTTGCCGAGTGTCTGAATCAGATGCGGCATAGCTAGTTACAAGAGTAATTTCCTTGGAGTAAATTTTACTCATATCCAAATCTAATTTGGCGCCTTTTGACGGAACGCCAAACATCATTACTGTGCCACCCTTTCTAGTCAGATCTATTGCATCATCTAATGCTTTCAGACTGCTTGTAGCAACGATTGCAACATCCACACCCAACCCGTCAGTGTTGTCTAGAATCTTTTGCCGCCTATTTTCATCCATAGAGGAGATAGATGCAGTGATGTTGAATTTTTTTGCAAAATCTAATCTGAAATCATTTATATCAAGACAAAATATTTTTGAGAATTTTTTCACATGAGCAAGCATGACGTGCATTATTCCGGTAGGGCCAACGCCAAAAATTGCAACAGAGTCATCTTCACGATAAGAAAATTTCGACCAGGCCCTAACACAGCATGCCAACGGTTCAACCATTGCGGCTTCTTCAAAACTAAGGGAATCAGAAATTTTTAAAACGCCACCATGAGAAACGTTCCATGCAGGAACGACATACTCTTCAGATAGCCCACAGGGAGAAAGATTGGTTTCATAATACTTTTGACACATTGTTTCATTGGCATGATTGCAAAAATGACAATCGTAGCATGGAACATGATGGTGAGTAAACACCCTATCTCCTTTTTTGAATTCCGTTACATCAGAACCAACATCCAATACCACACCTGAAGGCTCATGACCTAACCGCATTGATGGTTGGCCATATTGTCCAAAGACTTTTTCCAAGTCAGAGCCACAAATTCCACAAGCTTGCATCTGTACTAGTATATCACCAGATGTCAATTGTGGTTTTTCTGTTTCATCAATGGAGATAATTGACGATCCCTTGACAAATGCGGTTTTCATGGTAGGAGATTAGAAATTTGATTATAAGTAGATTATACGCCTAGAATCTTCTTTAACATTACTCTGTAATCAACTTCAGTTTTTTCACTTCCAGTGGCAGGCAGTGCAAATACAAGTGTTGATTTTTCAGCCCTCAGTGCAGTCAGTTCATCGTTGATGGATTCTGTAATATCATCGCTTACCAAAACAAGGCCAACATCAGAGTCATCAGTCAAGGTCTTTATCTCTTCAAGGGCGTTTTGGGGATTCTCAGAGATTTTTCCAGGAATTCCGGCTAATTGAAAACTAGTTACAAAGGATTTACTGCCAACAGTGAAGATTTTCACAGTTGTTAATTTTGTGGGTTCTAATTTAACCCTTTTTGGAGGAAGCAGATCAGGAAAGGTTGATTTAGTTTAAAAAACTAGTAAATTCATGGCAGAAATTGACACACAAAAAGAGATCTACTTGTTCCTGCATGGAAGGATGGATCTTAAGGAAAAAGCCACAAATGCGTTAACTGCAAAAGGATTTGCAGGTGATAAAATCACGATGGCATCGCCAACCAAAGTTGGTAAAATAGGCGAATACATGGCAATGCTGTGGATGCCCCCAAATCCAGATCACATAAAGATTCAACAAATTACCAAGGTGGAAGAAGTAGAACCAGAAGGAATGGTCGGTCTTTGGAAAGGTGTTTCGAAAGAGGATATCAGCACTATACCGCTAGAATAGGCTTTAGCTGAATCCAGCACCAAAATCGCTACCTTTTTCCAAGACACCACTTGAATCGGAATTTTTTAATTTTCTATAAAGCAGTGCCTCATAGACCATCTTCAAAGCGCTTTCATCATCAAGATCACAGTCTTCTTTGATCTGATTTTTGTATTTTTCTAATTTAGCAACATCTTGTTCATCAGGTGAAATATTATCATGAACCATGATATTTGCAATTTTTTCTATTTCAGAGTTTTGTTTGTCTTCATCCATGATTTTAGAAAGAATTTCTAGTTATTAACAAGTTCGAATAATCATAAATCAGAAATTAGTGCTCCAAGAAAGTCAGAGAATTCGTCATCAGAGAAAATAATTTTCTCAATTTTGTTTTCATTTATAGCAAGTTGTGCAGATTCAAGATGATAGCAAGTCATTTTATCATTTAATTTGCCGAAATAAAAGCCAGGACAGGAACAAAAGAGACCTTCAGGATCAATCCAATGCTCTTCATTTTTGCCAACCACAGTCCAAATTTTACGTCCGGTCGGCTCAAAGATGTGCAATTTAACTCGCTTTTCTGAAATGATGGATTGGGCTCGATCCACTTCTTTGTTCATAAGGGTTTAATCGCACATCTACAGTATAACTTTGATGTTGCTAACAAGAATTATCCCATCAAAGCCTGCACTAATTTTAGAAGGGGCAAAGAAAAGTTTGATAGTCACAGACATCCACATCGGATTTGAAAACAACATGGAGTCAAATGAGATTTTCATAGGCAAAAATTCAACAATCAACGAATCGATTCAAGAGTTATCAGATATGATAGATTCAGAAAGGCCAGATTCGGTGATTCTGTTAGGAGACATAAAATCAAGCATCAAAAGCATAACAAGAAATGAGTGGGACGAGGTTCCGCTATTTTTTAAAAAAATTAGAGAGAAATGTGACGTGACGCTAATTCCGGGGAATCACGATTCAAACATACAGAAACTGGTACCAGATAACATTACGATGATCAGCTCTACAGGAATGGTTGAAGAGAATATTTTGTTGACACACGGTCATACGATGCCTTCGGAGAATTTTTCCCATGTAGATAAAATCATCATGGGACATATTCATCCAGTTTTCTTTCAAGAGGACTCCATAATTAATGGCCAAAGGGTGTGGGTGTCAATTAAAACAGATAAAGAAAACATCTTTCCAAACAAAACAGGAGATATTGAGATAACAATCATTCCATCATTTAACAAATATTTTTATGCGACACATAAAAGACAATATAAAAAATCCACATCTCCAATCATCAACAAAATAAAAGAAATTTCCAAAGCAAAAATAATCACACTTGATGGCACAATTATCGGCAATGAGTCAAACATCAACCAAGTGATTTGATCAGATACAGTGCAGATCAAAAATTTCAAAAATGCACTCTGCAGAAAAGTCAGTAAAGTTGCTCAGAAAATGCTTGTATTCAGATTTAGAATCAATCATATTTGTCATAAGGCTCGATTGGATCCTTTGTGGTATTATTATCTCTTAACCATTCCAATGTTTTTACAAAAGAATCAGCCAACTCAATGGTAGTCAAGACAGGAATTCCTAATTCGAGTGATTTTCGCCTTATCAAGTATTCATCATCAAGCATTCCGACATATTTTTCCAAAGTGGACGTACTTGGAATATTAATAATAAAGTCAATTTTCCGCTCATACAACAGATCAGATATGTTGGGTTTCCGCTCAGGTTCTGAAATTTTATGGACAATCTCAACTTGGCCGATCTTCTCCTCAAAGAATTCTGCTGTGTGTTCTGTTGCCAATATTTTGAATCCCAACTGCTTTAGTTTTGCAATAGTTGCAACTAACTTTTCCTTATTTTGCGCACCACCGACAGTTACAAGTGCAGATCCTTTGTCTGGAAGAGTGTATCCAACAGAGGTCAATCCTTTTGATAATGCGTCATAAAAGCTATTTCCAAAACATGCAGCCTCCCCAGTGGATTGCATTTCAACGCCCAATGCAATGTCGGCCCCCTCTAGTTGCATAAATGAGAATTGAGGTACCTTGATTCCATAATTGGAGATTTTTTGCCACTTGTTTTCAGGTATTTTGGGCAGAGGCTTGTCCAATATGGCCTTGGCGGCAAGTGAAATCAGGTTTGTTTTGACCAGTTTTGATACAAAAGGCATTGAACGAGACGCCCTGATGTTGAGTTCGATCACATAGACGTGATCATCATGGATTAAAAATTGTAAATTAAACGGTCCTTTGACGTTAAATGTTAATGCAATCTTTTTTGAGTATTCATTGATTGTCTCAATAGTTTTGTTGCTTAGACGCCATGGCGGAATGACCATCATGGCATCCCCAGAGTGAACGCCTGCACTGTCAATATGCTCCACAATTGCTCCAATGACAACCTCTTTGCCGTTACTTATGCCGTCTACATCAACCTCAAGAGAGTTTAGCATGAACTTGGAAATGACTACGGGATGATCAGGGGACACGTCAGATGCCTCTTTGACATAGGTTTTTAGTTCTTCTTGAGACCAGACGACTTTCATTGCAGCACCAGATAAAACATATGACGGCCTTACAATTACAGGGAATTCGACATTCTGGGCAAAAGATTTTGCTTCATTTAGATTTGAAAATGCCTGCCACAATGGTTGCTGTATGTGAAGCTTGTCAAGCTCCGCACTAAATTTGGAACGGTCTTCGGCTCTGTCAACATCCTGTGCACTGGTACCCAAGATATTTACACCGTGTTGTGCAAGGTTTGGAGTTAGGTTGTTGGCAGTTTGTCCCCCAACGCATGTAATGATTCCTTTTGGGTGTTCAAATTCGATAATGTCCAGTATCCTTTCGTGGGTTAATTCTTCAAAATACAGTCTTGTGCAAATATCATAATCAGTTGAGACTGTTTCAGGATTACAGTTGACCACCGAGACATTTTTTTCCCCATTCTCTTGAAGACCCCAGACCATGTTAACTGTGCTCCAATCAAACTCAACACTGCTTCCGATTCTATACGGTCCTGCACCAAGTACAACAATTCCCTTTTCATCTGGAGGGATTACGACATCATTTGAGTATCCGCCATATGTCAAATACAGGTAGTTGGTGACTGCAGGCCATTCAGCGGCAAGTGTGTCAATCTGCTTGACAGCAGGAATTACGCCTAATTTCTTCCTCAAGTCACGTATTTGGTCAGGAGTTTTGTCTTTAGCACGTGCAATTTGCTTATCTGAAAAGCCTGTTTTTTTGGCTTCCCACATGAGGGATTCGTCAAGATTGGAATTGCTGATCTTTTCCTCAACCCTGACGATATTTTGTATCTTTTCCACAAACCAAGGATCGACTGTGGATAGTTTGTAAATTTGTTGGACTGAAATTCCCATCTTCAAAGCTATTGCAACATAATATAGAATATGATCATCATGGTGAGACAGTTTGTATTCAATCTCCTCTTCAGTGTATTTTTTTCCGTTTGAGCGATTCAGAACCAAGCCATCATTTCCAATATCCAGCATTCGAATTGCCTTTTGGAATGATTCCTCAAAGGTTCGACCTACTGCCATCACCTCCCCTACGGATTTCATCGTGGGTCCAAGTCTTCTATTTACAAGCTCAAATTTATCAAAATCCCACCTAGGATGCTTACACACAATATAATCCAGAGAGGGTTCAAAGCAGGCCGTAGTATTTTTGGTAATTCTATTAACAAGCTCAGATAAATTGTAACCTAGTCCAATTTTTGCAGACATGTATGCCAACGGATATCCGGTTGCTTTGCTTGCCAATGCAGATGAACGAGAAAGCCGAGGGTTAATTTCAATTGCAACGTATTTGTCAGAATCAGGAGCTAGCGCGTATTGGATATTGCATTCGCCAACTATTCCCACGTGTTTTGTGGCACGAAGTGCTGCAGAACGCAACATGTGGTATTCGTGATTGTCAATTGTTTGTGATGGTGCAACTACAATGTTATCACCAGTGTGGGCCTTCATGGATAGTACATTTTCCATATTGCAAACGATCACATTATTTCCATCATAATCTTGCATTACTTCGTATTCGATCTGTTTCCAGTGGCCAATGTATTCCTCAACTAGCACTTGGCCAACAAGACTTGCTTTGAGGCCACGCTCGACGATCTCATGTAATTCAATTTCATTATATGCAACACCGCCTCCCCGCCCTCCAAGGGTATACGCAACGCGAATAATTACAGGATAGGTTAGCTCTTTTGCAATCTTTTTTGCATCCTCAAAATTAGTTACAGTCTTACTTTTTAAAACAGGCACGTTTGATTCATTCATAGAATCTTTGAAAAGTTGCCTGTCTTCGGTTTTCTTAATGCCTGCAATCGGAGTCCCAAGTACGCTTACACCGTACTTTTTGAGTATGTCGGATTCATCGAGGTTAACTCCGCAATTCAGGGCAGTCTGCCCACCATATGCCAGCATTATTCCATCTGGGCGTTCCTTTTCAATAATGGATTCGACATACTCTGCATTTACTGGTAGCAGATACACTTGATCTGCAAACCTAGTGTCAGTCTGAATGGTGGCAATGTTTGGATTGATTAGTACGCTGCGGATTCCATCCTCATGTATCGCTTTAAGACACTGACTTCCAGAGTAATCAAATTCCCCGGCTTCACCGATTTTAATTGCACCGCTTCCCAATACAAGGATTTTCTTTAATGACTCATTTTTTGGCAATTATTTATTTCTCCATTAGGTGTTTGAGCTCTTCAAAGACGAATTTGCAATCAAAAGGACCAGGTGCAGCTTCTGGATGGAACTGTACTGCAATGCAATTCTGTTGTTTGTGTTTAATCCCCTCAACTGTTTTATCATCTGCGTTTGTAAACCATAATTTGAAATCGGATCTTTCTATAGATTCAGGGGTTATGCCATACCCATGATTCTGACTTGTCACATATACTTGATTATTTTCTAAATTGACACAGGGTTTGTTTTGACCACGATGACCATACTTTAGTTTGTAAGTTTCGGTGTTTCCCGCAATACCAATAATTTGTGCACCCAAACAGATACCAAGGGTAGGAACATTGTTTTTAATTAATTTTTTGGCAGTCTCAATCGTGTCAGGACATTTTTGCGGATCCCCAGGTCCGCTACTGAGAATAACACCGCAAGGATTGTAAGACATTATTTTTTCATAAGTGGTATTCCAAGGGACTAAAATTGCCTTGTAACCCAATTCACGAACATTTCTAATAATAGCATTTTTTGCACCTGTGTCAATTACAACGACAGATTTTTCCTCATTTCCATAGATTCGTGCTTCCTTTGTAGAGACTGCATCCATGAATTGTTCTGAATCATAGTGTTTTGCAGACTCTAGTTGTTTTTTAACGGATTCAACGTCTATCTCAGCATCAGAGACGACCAGAGCGGCCATCATCACTCCGCCAGTTCGAAGCTTTTTGGTTAATTCACGGGTATCGATTCCAGAAATGCCCGGCACCCCTTCATTGTTCATCCATTCATCCAAAGTCATCGAGAGGTTCCAATGGCTTGCAGTCAGGGATAGCTCATGTACGACCAAGCCGCGAATCTGTATTTTGTCAGATTCAAAGAATTTTGAGATTCCATCATCATCAGCAATTGATGGATCAGGAATGCCATAATTCCCAACAAGCGGATAAGTCAAAGTAAGGATTTGGCCATTGTAGGAGGGATCAGTTAATGCCTCAGTATATCCAACCATCCCAGTATTGAAGACAATCTCTCCAAAAACAGACGTGGAATATCCAAAGCCCTGACCATCAAGAACGGTACCATCATCAAAAATGAGTTTTCCAAACTTGTTTGCGTGGCTTGATTTCTTTATAGTAATTGTGACCCTCGTAAAGTCCGAGTTACTATGAATTTAAGTTTTATGCGTAAATAGAATTCAAATGGCTGATCGCAAGGTAAAATTGAGCAATCAAAGAGCTTGGAACTCGTCGCTCCATTTATGATAAGCACGAATCATTTCAAGCGACACGCTAGGTTTTCGCCTCTCCATGATGTCTTTAAAATCAGCTGTGGTGAGTTCTCTTGGCTGAAGTGGCGCCTCACCTTCAACGGGTTCATGATAATCAGGGGCATCGAAAATTTCATGTACGGTCTTAATCTGGGCTGCCTGGCAGACATCTTTGATATCACTTGCACTATACCCATCAAATAATTTTGCCAATTCAGTATTGTTGACTTTGTAATTTTTACTCAGAGGGGCAGTGTATTGTTCAAACAGATTTTCCCTGGCTTCCAGAGTAGGCAATGATACGTAAATTCTCTTTTGGAATCTTCGAAGGAATGGCCAATCAAGACTCCAAGGCTTGTTTGTTGCGCCAATCACATACAACATCAATTGTTTTCCCTTTCCATTGACCCCGTCCATCTCAGTCAAGAATTGGTTTTTAGTTCTAACTTCCCCCCCGACTTCGCTATTTCTAGAGCCTAACAAGGAATCAACTTCATCTACAAACAAAATAACGGGTTTGTTTTCTTTCTCAGCATACTGTCTTGCCATAGCAAATAATTTTGAAACATTCTTTTCTGCCTCACCAAGCCATTTGCTCATCATGGATGAGGCATCTACGTTTATGAAATATCCATCCATCTCATTTGCAGTGGCAGCTGCAAGCATTGTCTTTCCAGTTCCCGGCGGACCATAAAGCAACATTCCTTTTGGCCATCCAAGAGGAAACAGATGAGGTACTTTGGTAGGATATACGATTGATTCACGTAATGCTCTTTTGGCATCATCTAAACCAATTACCTGATCCCATGTGACATCAGGTTTTTCTTTCATTATTAGTTCTTCAAAATCATTTTCATTTTCTTGCCTCTGAACAGATTTCTTTTGTTCATCTACAGATGCCTTTGGATCAACTGCAGGCTCAACGCCATGAGATTGCTGCAAAGATTGAATTCTATTATGGTAGGAGTTACATCGTTCTTTGTAAATTTGATTCAGTTTGCTAGTCGGATAAAGCTGTAGTAATTTTACGAGTGAGTCTATTGCCTGCTGATAGTGGGTAATTGCCATTCCGCGCGCACCTTGGGAATCAAACTTGATGGCTTCAGAAGCATAACGGCTTGCTGTGTTTTCCAATTCTTGTGGGGCCAGACTCATTTTAATTACCTACGCAGTCTCCTCTTGAGAATTTTGTTGGTATTCTACGGTGTTAATGTCTGTCACAAAATTGGTTAAATTAATTGCACTTGTTTCATGCTTATTATAGTCAGGTCCATCACGGTACTTTTTTTTAAAATCAGACTTGTCAGAGATATGGGCATGCATATCCTTGACCTTGTTAATAGAGTCCTCAGCTGAGATTATCAACTCGGAGACCTCATCATCCAAATTTTCAAGGGAACTGGCAGTTTCGTTGATTATCAAGGCAAAATGCTTCAGAATCAAGCGCATCTCTTTTTTATCGGCATATTTGCACAGCATAAAATCAGCAATTCCGACAATTTTGTTCAAATCCTGCAATTCTTCTAAAGAAAGCTTCTCAATGGCAGAGTCCTCAGATGGCCTTACTTTAGATAGCTTTTTGTCAATTTTTGAGGAGATGGACCTAATACGTTCAATGTCTTTTGAAAAATCTCGTTTTTGATTTAGCATCTCAGGTATTGCATAATTTCAAAAAATCAAGATTAGGGTACTGCTTACTTAATTTAGAGCACGCCATCAATTTTACTTTATTAAGATTGATGGATGACTCTGAATTTGAGTGGCCAAAATCGAATTTGGAGGTCATAAGAGCAGCAGAATCTATTGCAATACTGCCCAAATGGACAGATAACTCAGATAATTTTTGGCTACAGTTTGGAACAACATTAAACAGTTGTGCGCTGACGGTCCGGATCATGGGAATTACGGAAGGTAAAACTTCAGGGATATTTCCTATATTGGAGATTTGCTCCACGTTCTTTTTCACATAAAGCAGGGTTTCCAAGGAAAACACCACAAGATACTCTAGTTTCAAGGCGTCAACTTCAAGTTTGTCTGATTCATCAAAATCAAGGATCAAGTCAGCGTTTGATTTTTTTAATCGGATTCGCTTATCGAAGAGAACGCCGATGATATCATCTAAGAGATTTACAGAGTATTTCAATCTAGGAACAAGGGTCACAGAATGGGAGATATTTTCAAGTTCCATTGGGTTGACACAGTATTTTACCAACATAACAAATAGCACTTTCAGATTTCATATATGAGCACTGTGTATCAAATAATTTAGTAACCACAGTTACACCTGCCAGCAGATACAATTTTGATTTTTTTTGAGTATTTGTGTAAAGGAATTTAGCTCTCAATTTTACCTAATAATAAATCAAGGTTAATCATGGCAAATGAGCACGTTTTAACAGTCAGTCTTGAGGAATTTGGGTTAAGCAAGTACGAGGCACAGGCATATGTGGCATTAATCTCAAAAGGCACCATTTCAGCAGGGGAGCTGGCATATTATTCAGAGATTCCACGGACGAAAATTTATCCGACGCTACTGAAACTAGAAAATAAAAAGCTGGTAATTATTTCAAAAAGCAAGCCAATCATGTGCACGGCAATTGCACCAGAGGATGCTTTTGATGGCATAATTCATGAGCAAATCAACAAGGTAAATGCGATGAATGCGTTGATTTCAAATTTAAAGAAGACAAGTGAGGAAAGCAGGAAATCTAGGGGTTCAGAAGAAAAGAGGTATTTTCATATGAGTGCAAACAATGTCTTGCCACAGCTACAAACAATGATTGACGGTTCAAAGTCATCAATCAAGATCATGACAGACCAGTGGGGATTAGGGCTATTAGCAGAATGCAAAGACCAGTTATTATCAGTATTACGCCGCAATCTAGATGTCAAAGTTCTAGTATCACCATCACAGATCTGTTCTGAATCATTTAGAGTGATTCCAGACGAAGTGGAGATCAGAGCATCGGAGATCACACAGAACTGCTTTATTTTTGATGAGACAGAGTTACTGATAATAAACAACAGCAACGGCAAAGGGGCCATTTTCTCATCTACAGAAATTCTAGGAACGAATCAAGAAAAAGTATTTTCAAATATCTGGAAGAACGCGACAAAAACCAAAGCTCTGGCAGACATGACAAAAACTGAAGCACAGGAGATTTACAAGATCATCAAAATTGTCAACGAGACAGGTCTAATGTACTTGCTAAACTCGACAATGATAACTAAAAAACCGGAGGCAGACATGTTTAAACTTTTAGAAAAAAATGGAATAGCATTAAAATCAAAAACATTGGACGACATGATTGGAATGATGGATGCCGTGATGCAGATTACATGCTCAGGCCATGTTAATTTCGAGGCAAATACCAAAAACATCACAATAGAGTCAAAATTAAACAGCGGTCATTCACTGCCGTGGGCATCTATTTTAGATGGATGTCTTCAAAAACAGGGATACAAAACAAGAACAGTGTATCAGAACAATTCGGCCAAAGGTGAAAAAATCCATATCAAAATAAGTAAAAATTAGAAGAAAGACAGAACACACCAAAAAGCTTGGGGCATTCAGTTTTTTGAGATTATCACAGGAGAGTCAGATGTGCTTTGAAGACAGATTTGCCCTCTACAAACATGTGTGATTCTTTTGCCAATTTTGCATAAATGCCGTCACGATGCCAGATTAACTCCATAGTAGAGAGGTTATCTTGGCAAAATATCTGTTTAATGCCTGCCCATCTAATTCTTCATCATGAAATAACAACGCAATGTCGAATTTACAACAGATGCCCATGTAAAACAGGTAAGAAGTGTACAGGATGTCTCGTTTTCACACCTGCAAAGCATCAACAGGCTCCATGAAGCACAAAATTTCCAGGTCATCACCAATAAATAATTCCAATCAATGGATATAGCATGCAAACGATTTCAATTGATTATATTTTGGAATGTATGAATGATGAAAGAAATTATTTTGGAGATTTGTGGAAAATCTGCTTGAATGATAAAAAGAGGTTTAACCAAAGCAAATTAAAAGAAATTTTGAAAAAAATGGAAGTGTTAGGCCACATAAAAAAACACGGATACAAAGATAACGCATACTATGAAAAATATTATCATTACTCATTTGAGGAAAACATCGGATTTATCAACAATATTATTTTCACATATGAATCTAAGATAAATTCAGCGATAAAGAGATTAGAAAACAAAAAGATATTTTTAGACATATCAAAAGATCTCAATTCATACAAATTCAGCAAATATACAAAATTAGAGTACGAGTCATTGCTGACAAACATGGCAAGCATGTTTGAGTTGGCATCGTCAATTTTATGGACTAGAGAAAACAGCCAGGATGATCAATTAAAAAAAGAGATAGCAAATTGCTTTAAACAGATCAATGAGTTCACAGAAGGAATAAATCAGAGATTACTTGAGGGCAGAAAGACACAAGAGAGAATATTATTGCAGAGGGATTTTACCAGTAAAATTCCAAAAGCAGGGCACTTAAAAATTTAAAATCAGCAAGTGTCACTAGGGACATTTACTAAATCCCCACCATGCTTCTCTAGGGACAGATATCAAATCCCCCACACATGCAATATCTTCAAACCTTGAATCTAAAAAACTACCACAAGTCATATTTCTAAATACTAAAATCAGACTAAAATCAAGCATTAGAATCTTGATTGAAGAAAAACTCGAATCAATGGGAGTCAGACTTCCAAATCCACCCACACCGGCAGGATCATACGTACCAGCAACACGGACGGGAAATCTGCTATTTATCTCAGGCCAAATACCAATGAAAGATGGAAAGGTAATTTTTACAGGAAAGGTTTCAGATGACAATTTAGAGATCGCACAGAAATCCGCAAGAATGTGTGCAATCAATATTATTGCCCAGATAAAGAGAGAGATGGGAAGCTTGGACAAGGTTACAAAAATCGTAAAGATCTCAGGATTTGTAAATTCCATGCCAAATTTCACGCAACATCCCAAAGTCATCAACCCAGCATCAGATCTGTTCTTTGAAGTATTTGGTGAGAAAGGAAAGCATTCTAGAGTTGCAGTAGGAGTAGCCTGCCTACCGTTAGATTCAATGACTGAGATTGACGCAGTTGTAGAGTTTTCAGAATAAACAATCTGGAAAACATATGGAAAGTATATGGAAAGCATCTGGAAATTATTTTAAATAGATTTTTGAGATAATACGTTCATGGTACAGATGTGTCGGGGAATATGTGGACGCATAAAAACAACATCATTTGCAAATAATTTACGATATAAGGTTGGACAGAGATGGTGTTCATTGTGTGCATTATTTTTCTTTACCGAGGGAAGTACGTGTCCGTGTTGTAGAACAAGGCTCAGAACTAAAGCTAGGGGCAAAAAACATGAATTGCCCAGAATGTAATCATGAAAAAGGAAGATGTGATTGTCTATGTTGCTGTCCAGCTTCAAAGATAGGTTGCGTTTATTGCATTCTGCCAGTACTAGGATATAGACAGATCAAGAGAATTTTAAGAAGAAAAAGCACAGGGAAAGTTCAAGATTAAAAAACAAACCATGCATCTGAGTAAAGGATTCGCATGCAGAGAAGATTTCGTTGTTTATGTCAATTATAGTCTTAATTGCATCTACATCAGTATGTGCAAAATCGACTTTAAAAGTACGTGTCCCATCTGAAGAAACCAATGCGTTAAATTCAACATGGATTCAGGCAAGATTACAGATCATCTTAATCCAAACCCAGAATTATTGGACTGATGGAGCGCCAATATTGTGCCTGAATTTAGAATCATGACATCACTCTAGCAACACATATCACATCTGTCATTATTATATCAGCAAAGTCAAGGCCCGTCATATTACCTAGATATTAATTTGAGAATTATACAAAATAAACATGCCTAGTTTTGAAGACATAAAATCACAAAAGTACATTTCACTTGAAACTTATCGAAAAAATAATCAACCAGTCAGAACTCCAGTTTGGTTTATAGTTAAAGATGATCTGATTTATGTTGTCACCAGAGAGCAAACAGGCAAAGCAAAACGTCTTAGAAATAACTTGCAAGTGAAATTTGCAGCGTGCACAATCAAGGGCAAGATCAGGGGAGATTGGATTTCAGGTACTGCCAAAATATTATCAGGGCAGGAAATTAAAGATGCCGTGAGGATGAGGGATGAGAGGTACGGATTCATGGCGAGGATTGCAAAATTTGCCAGCAAGAGTAAGGGAGAATTTTTTGCATTTACAATATCGCAAGATCATAATACAAATCTATGAGAGCCATGCGTGTAAAAGACAGATTAGACCATTTTTTGTAGTCTTTGTTCTTGTCTTAACTTGTAGGCAGTCAGTCCTGCAAATCCAAAAATCATCATCAAGCCAACATATGCTAGAACTTGGCTGTGCTCTATCAAAACAGCAGATATCCCAGTCCCCACGACACTCGGGAGTAATGATAGTGCGTAAAGCCACCATCCACAGCAACCAAGTGGGACTAGAGAAAAGAATGAGAAAAAAGAGGTGGCTGCAGTACTTCCAGTATTTCCTCCAAATGTTTTTTTCTTCACTAAAAGTTTACATCCCAACAATTTACTTTTCTCAGATAGAAACATCTGCAACCCAATTCCTATACCAATTCCAACAATCACAATTGAATTTAGTTGAAATGCCGCATCGATGGCGGCAAGAGGTTCCAATGCAGGAGTTGTGATTACAACTACGGAAAGGTAAACTACAATGGAGACGATCCCTGCAAGAATTGCTTTTGAGATAGGCCTCATCAATTAACACCATACACTAGAGTTTGTGGATGAAATGCAACCCATTCAAACCAAAATCCAGGCTCGATTGGCATTCTCTGCAGTTGTTCTCCCCTATACGTACCAGAGACGGACAGTCCATCATAATTCCATTCAGATTTGGTCACAGAATCAAGGATCTTTCCATTCTCATAAACAAAATCCAATGTTTCATCATCAACTAATCTTACAAAAGCACGAGAATTTTCAGGAAATAGTGAAACAAGCATTACAGGAGTTTGTCCTATAGAGTCATTAACTATTACTTGAGACTCGATATCAGTCTGTCGGTAAGCTTTGTAAACATCATCTTGGTTAAAGCCGATGATTATGTCCTTTGGATGTAACCTATCATCGTCATACTCTACGGGAAACAGGATTCGAGGTTCGGTGTAATAGTCACCATAAGGATCAGTGGCGTATGAGCGAATGTGTCCCGTATCAGTGGTCAGGACCTCGGTATCAGGATGAAGTACCTTCCAATCACCCCAAGTAATAACATCAAACGGGATTAAATTTAGTTCGTACCCGGTTAACTCGCCCTTAACTGCAGTTCCAAGAGCTTGACTCCAGTAGGATTCAGTGTATCTATCATACATCAGCAAATTACTGTTGTATAATTTTCCAGATGTACCAAATTCTACTTCTTGACCATCAATTACTCGCTCAAAAACTTGATTCGTATAGCAAAGCGGACAGTATGTTACAGAGACTGGGATGCCACCGACCCAATCATTGACAATTTCATGCCAAACTAGAATAAAGATAGGATATGCCTTGGCCTCACCATTAATTTCCAACCCAATTACAGTATCAGCATCAGAGATGAAATGAGAATCTGAGACATTGGCAAATTTAGGATTGTCAATAGATGGAATTCCATCTTTAGGCGGTCCTCCACTTTTTATTTTATCAAGTGGAATACTGTGCTTGACACCGTTTGTCTCCATAATAGTCAATTCTGAAAAAACAGATTTGGGTGAAGGGGCAGGGCCAGATGTTATGATTTTGGAGGCAGAATCACCAGAGAGAGACAAGGTCAATGCGGCAGTTACAATACTAATTACAATGATTGGTGCAATTAACTTTAGATTCAACTATGAATGGTTTTAGTCTACAAATTATTAAAAAATTCTTCCAGTTTTAGATTTTATTTAGTCAAATCTTTTTAATGAATTTCTAAAGCATTCATCCGTAAGCATGCACAGACCCGAAAGAGAGAGGATTGCATGGCATCACCCACTAGGACATCAACTGTAGATATATCCACAGTTTAAAGAAATTTGAACTCAGATAGAAAAAACAATTTTGGCATTCTGTCAGAAAGGCAAGTATCCAATAGCATTGGCAGGAGTTTATCAGGGGAATTTTGTTAGTTATGAGAGTACTGACTAGGTTTACGGGAGCAGTATTTTGGGTAATTTTACAGGAGCAGTATTTTGGGTAATTTTACAGGAGCAGTATTTCACATCAGATATGAAAAAGAATTCTCGGTTTCTCAGGCAAGACAGGAATGAGATCTTGTAATGGGAGTCGTACTTGTAATTATCATAGCAAAATCAAGAATGTCAATACCACACATGGTAAAAAGAATCTTTAGATTCTCATAGTTATTTTATTTTTTTATTTAACTCTGTAATGAATTGTTTTATTTTAGGTTTTGGAACAACTGCACCACATGCTTTGTCATGCCCGCCTCCAGAACCGCCAAGACTTGTTGCCAAAAGGTTTACAATTTTCCCCAGGTGAACCTTGCAGTTCTTTGAACCTCTAACTGAAACTGCATAGATTCCATGATCCACACGCTCTTTGTATGCAACACCGACGTCTTTTCCAGATAAACCCATAACAAAGTTAACTGCACCTCCGGCACCAGCATCTAGAATTTCCATATATCCAAGGTTACCCATTGTTTTCAGTCCCACCTTTACTTTGGCAATCATCTGAGAGAGCTTTTCCACTTGAATTTGGGCAAACTCAAAAGTATTTGGAATATCATGAGGGAATTTAGATTCTGCCAACTCTTCAACCAGATACTGTAAATAATCCGGTTCTTTTTGATGTCCAACAATATTGTACGTCATTACAGTCGCACTAATCAAAGCAAACTGTCTGTCATAAATTTGGAGCAATTTGGATCCGATTGGCCTATCTTCCATATAATCAGTAATAGCTGCACATGTTGCAACAAATGAGGCATGGTCGTTTAGTTTGGATTTGTATGCATTATAAACTTGAACGGTAGTGCATTCGTTGATGTCGTGAATGACCTTGACTTTGATTTTCTTCAAGGCTGTTACAACAGTAGGATCTATGTCATGATGATCAATGTAAGTAACTGAAACTTTGTTTTTTCTTAATTTTGTTAAAATATCAATAAATTCATCTTGTGTTTTTTTACTCAGACCCAGATCACAAATGAATAAAGACTTTAATTTTTCATCCAAAACAACTTGGTTCAATGCTTCCATTTGACCAGGATAATCAACGAGGATTGCGTCACCGCCGAATGCTTGACGTATAAGGGCAGCAGAACTAATGCCATCACAGTCTTCTTTATGAGAGATACAAATGGTTTTGATTCGTTTTGAGGTAGTTGTTTTTTTAGATGTTGCTTTCTTGGTTGTTTTTTTCACCGTGGTTTTCTTGGTTGTTTTTTTAGCTGTTGCTCTCTTAACTGTTTTTTTAACAGGGGTTTTCTTGGTTGTTTTTTTAGCTGTTGCTTTCTTGGTTTTAGAGGATACCAATACAGATTCAAAAATCACAAACCCTCATTTAAATGAAGAATGTGAAATTAAGATTTTCTAAAAGGTTTTTTGATGTTTTGGTTTATCAATGAACTTGAGTCAAGATATACATCATATAATGACAGCCCTTCCATTTGGGTTTGGTTATCTATTGCCTGAATTTTTTTAAGTTCTTCAGATGATGCATTTAGTACCAAGTCATCTAATTTTTTCAAATGTTCTCGATCTCTGACGTTCATTAATTTTTGATCAAAAATTCTCATTTATGACCAAAAGTTGCCATATTAGACTAATTACTAAACTTCACAGACATGATTTTAGCGAAAATATAATAGAAGATTTTCAATAGGCTCAATATGGAGACAAAAAATATCGGTCTGCGAGGAATTGAGGTTGCAGATACCAAAATTTCAAACATAGATGGAGAGAAAGGCAAGCTCATTTATCGCGGATTTGACATATTAGATCTTACAAAAAATTCAACATTTGAAGAGACCGCATATCTGCTACTTTATGACAATTTACCAAACAAACAGCAATTAGACGAATTCAACGCAAAGCTCATTGACGCCAGATTCATCCCCAAGCAAATGCAAAAAAATATGGCAAACTGGAGAAAGGATGCAGATCCTATGGATATGCTTCAGGCCTTTGTATCGGCATTGGCAGGGTATTATGATGAGGAATTTTCAAGCAAGGAAGCAAGTTATGATAAAGCCATAAACCTCATTGCAAAAGTTCCCACAATCGTTGCCAGTTGGCAAAGAATCAGAAACGGGTTGAAAATAGTGGATCCTGATGCGTCACTAAGTCACGCTGCAAATTTTCTATATATGATGTCAGGAGAAAAACCAGATCCGGAAGTAGAAAAAATCTTTGATGTGTGTTTAATTCTTCATGCTGATCATACGTTTAATGCCTCAACATTCACAGCAAGACAGGTAGCATCAACTAGAGCACACATGTATTCTGCATCAAGTGCCGCAATAGGAGCACTTAGCGGTGAACTGCATGGAGGAGCAAATACAGAAGTCATGAAAATGCTACTAGATATTGGCAAAGGGGGGGAAACAGACGTGTGGATTAAAAAAGAGATGGACGAAGGCAAAAAAATTATGGGGATGGGACATGCAGTGTATAAAACATATGATCCGAGGGCACAAGTGCTAAAAGAGTTATCAAGAAAACTTGCTGAGAAGACTAAAGAACCATGGTTTGAGATAACAGAAAGGGTAGAAACGGTAACCAGATCAGAAATGAAACTGCGTAAAAATAAAGAGATTTATCCAAACGTGGATTTGTACAGTGCCTCGCTATATTACATGCTAAAAATTCCATTAGACCTCAACACGCCAATCTTTGCGATTGCACGAGTTGTAGGATGGGCCGCCCACATCATTGAGGAAAAATTTGCAGAAGCTGCGCCAAAACCTGCATTATACAGACCCAAAGCAGTTTATGTCGGAAAGTATTGCGGACCAGAAGGTTGTGAATACAAAACAATGAATTTGAGAAAATAATTTAATTTCTCGTACTTAGCCAATCTTTAGCTTTAGAATTTACATCGTGTTTATACAACACTTCAAAAACCATATCGTAAAATGTTATACCTTTTTTTTGTGCTTGACTATCAAGCCATTTGATTCCGTCTGCCAATTCTGGATCATGTTCGGAGAATTCTACTAACTCATCTACCATTTTTGAGAAGAAGGCGTGGGATTCAAGCATACGTACACATTTCAATCTATGATCATAAGTGAGGGATTCAAAATATATTAACAAAAGACCCCTTTTTGATTGACAATTAGACATTGTTTTTTATTCAGATGGAAATAGAAAGAGAATTTCACAGATAATTCAGACAAATAATACGAATTGTTAATCAAAGCAGGGAACATGTAAAAATTTACAAGGATAAAATTCCAAATCTGCAATTAAAATATGTTACACTGCGCATAGGATCATTTTGCAGAATCAAGATTTTCAAAATTTAAAATGAAGAATTGTGTTAAAATAAAACTAGTTGAAAACAGACATTTGATCAGTTGATCACAAATATAAAAAACAGGTGAATTAATTCAAAATCGAATTAGATTTATCAATTAATTTAACACAAAAAAATTGAAAATGAAATTTAGGTTAATTTTATAGAGAGACATCTTAACAAACAACATGTTTGATGTAAAAAAGATCAAGTGCAAGAAAAAAGTCGATGGGATCTCACTTGTAGTTTGTAATGATACAGATTACCTGACAGGTAATGGAATGATTCAATTTCATTTACAGCACTTTATGCTCAAATAGAGTCATCTTGTGAGATTTTCAGAAAGATATAAAATTTGAAAATATTTCAAAAATTGCAAGATGAACATGGCTCAAAATAAGACATTCCATATTTTTAAAAATATGATAAACAATTCAAAAAATTATGAAATTTTAGGAATAAACAGAAATAGTAAGGATTAGATTTATTTACTATACATTATGTCATGAATCAATTATGGCAAGTATAGACAAAGCAGCTATAGTATTCTCAATTGCAATCGCACTAGTGGGTGTCGGTATTGCAGTTGCAGGAAATGCTGCAGACAATACTTCGTACACGACTCCAATAAAGGCTGTAGAGAGTATTCCATCAGATGTGGTTTCAGCAGATCCAATAGATGCTGTAGAGCCAGAACAATTTGGTGCAGATATTGCAAACAAAGTAAAATCTGAGGACAGTATGATGGCCGAAAAAGCTGTACAAGTAGAAATAGAGATTTCAACAGATGAAAAGGAATCAGATGTAGAAATAGAGATTTCAACAGATGAAAAGGAATCAGATGTAGAAATAGAGATTTCAACAGATGAAAAGGAATCAGATGTAGAAATAGAGATTTCAGTCGAAGTAACACACATTGTGGATATCCCAGCAGGAACTTCAGTTCCAGGATGTGAAGTAGACAATGCATGTTTTGAACCAGCAGACATCACAGTGAATGTGGGAGACACAGTTGAATGGCTTAATGTCGACACAGCAGCTCATACGGTAACTAGCGGTAATCTAGCTGATGGCGTATCAGACATATTTGATAGCGGTCTAATTATAGCAGATGCATCTTTTCTAGCTACCTTCGATGATGTAGGCAGTTATGATTACTTCTGTGTGGTTCATCCTTGGATGGCCGGTAGTGTTACAGTGAAATAACCAAAACTTTTCTTTTTTTATTTTATTTGATTTTTCCTTATCGTTCTATTATATGCCACACCAAATCTATGAGTCTCATCTCGAGCATATTGTAAAATTTTCAAAGAAGCATTGTATTTGGGAATGATTAAAGGATTTTTGTGTTTAGGCAGATATACTTCTTCGTTTTCTTTTGCCAGAGATATACAAGACAGATCCAAGCCAAGGGATTCCAGAGCAGTGATTGCAGAACCAAGTTGCCCCTTACCACCGTCAATCACAATCAAGTCAGGAAGTTGAGAATTTTCTTCTAACAATCTATAGTATCGTCTCTTGATGACTTCGCCAATCATTGCAAAATCATCTCGTCCAGATACTGTTTTGATCTTGAATTTTCTATACCCAGATTTGTTTGGAATGCCACCTACAAACCTAGACATGGAGCCAACAGCAAAATCTTCGCCATGATTGGAAATATCAAAACATTCAATGATATTTGGAATTACAGGCAGGCCAAGGACTTCTTTTAGTTCTACCAATCCAGGATCCCCACCTTTAGAATGAATTAGTCGGATATTCTTCAAAATCAGATTGATGATGTCTTTTTTCTTGCCTCTTACAGGGGACAAAATTTGGACATTGAATCCAGATTGTTCCGATAATAAGGATTCTAACAATTTCCGATTTTCAGGTAATTCACTGACAAAGATGAATTTGGGGATTTTATGCGTAGAATAATACTGATACAGAAAATTTGAAAAAGAGTTATCGCCAACTAAATCAAAAAAGAATTTGTCACTATCTCTAATCACACCGTTAATCATTCTAAAGTTCATCACAGATGCGGACTGTTCCTGAATTCCTATTCCAAAATATTCCTCATCAGAATTTTCAACATATTCCATTTTTTGCTTAGTCTGCAAACTTCCAAGTCGAATCAGAGTATCACGAATGTCCTTTGCACGTTCAAATTGCTGCAATTTGGCTGCTTGCTGCATCTCTTCTTCTAATTTTTTTGTAAAAACCTTGGTCTGATCTTTTCCTTTGAGTACGTCCTCTAATGCAGAGACATGCTTGGGGTATCTGTCCTGAGCATCTTTGAATTCACATGGACCCTCACAATTTCCCAAGTGATATTCCAAGCATATCTTTTTTGGAAGGGTTTTACAAATTCTAATTTGAAATGCCTTTCTCAACGTACCAATAGTTAGTAATTTTGAGCTGCCTTGTGTGAAAGGTCCAAAAACCTTTCCCTTTCCTAAAAATTTTCCGTCACGAGTTCGTCTTGAGACTAACAATCGAGGAAATTTTTCGTCAGAAATTCTAAGATACGTGTATCTCTGTTGATCTTTTAATTCAATGTTAAATCGCGGCCTGTATTTTTTGATCATGTTTGATTCCAAAAGAAACGCTTCGCTTTCATTATCAGTTAAAACAAACTCAATGTTAGAGATATTTTCTACCAGTTTTTGTGTTTTGTAATTTTGATTTTTGTTAAAGTAGGACTTGACTCGGTTTTTCAAATTTTTGGCTTTGCCAATATAGATAATTGTGCCATCAGAATCTTTCATCAAATAGATTCCAGGATCAGAGGGAATGGTAATTTTAGATATATTAAAAGTCATTTTTTCAATAATTTCTTCAGATATTTCCCCGTATAACTCCCAGGTGCCTTTGCAATATCTCGTGGCGTACCAACTGCTACGACTTTTCCACCCTCATCACCGCCCTCAGGCCCAAGATCGATTAGCCAGTCAGAATTTTTGATAACATCCATGTTATGCTCAATTACAATCACTGTGTTTCCAAGGTTGACCAGGCGATTTAAAACGTCCAATAACTTTTGAACGTCTGCAAAATGCAGTCCGGTAGTGGGCTCATCTAGTATGTAGAGAGTCTTTCCAGTACCACGCTTTGATAACTCAGATGCAAGTTTCACCCTTTGAGCTTCACCGCCAGAAAGCGTAGTTGATGACTGCCCAAGTTTGATATAGCCTAAACCAACATCATATATGGTTTGTAATTTGCGTTGAATCGCAGGAATATTTTCAAAGAAATTTAATGCCTCATACACAGTCATGTCTAAAATATCTGAAATATTTTTCCCCTTGTACAATACGGACAAAGTTTCGGTGTTGTATCTTTTTCCCTTGCATTCATCGCATTTTACATATACATCAGACAAAAACTGCATCTCAATTTGTTTTACGCCATCTCCATCACATGCAAAACACCTACCATGAGCTACATTAAATGAGAACTGTCCAGGTGCATATCCACGCTCTTTTGATAAGGCCGTGTTTGAATAAAGTTCTCTAATGGGAGTAAATGCACCTATGTAAGTTGCAGGGTTTGAGCGAGGGGTTCTTCCAATAGGCGATTGATCAATGGCAATCACCTTATCTACATTTTCCAGGCCTACAATATCCTTGTGCATTCCAGAGCGCACATTAGATTTGTAAAAATGATTTTCTAGTGATTTTAACAAAATATCATTAATCAGAGTGGATTTACCAGAGCCAGAAACGCCGGTGACAGAGACAAAAAGACCCAAGGGAATCTCTACATTGATGTCTTTTAGATTGTTTTCAGATGCTTTCCTTATAATTAGAGAGCCAGAATTATTACGAATTTTATCATGGAGATTTATCAGAGAATTGTTTTTCAAATATGCACCAGTGACAGATTTGCTATCCTTGAGAATCCGATTTACAGTTCCTTCAAAAACCACATTTCCCCCATGTATGCCAGCTCCCGGACCCAGATCAATCATCCAGTCTGAATTTCGTATAACTTCCTCGTCATGCTCCACAACTATGACGGTATTTCCCAGATTTCGTAGCTTATTTAGCGTTTTAATGAGACGAGAGTTGTCCCTCTGATGCAATCCGATAGTAGGCTCATCAAGAACATACAAAACACCAGTCAAATTAGAGCCAATCTGGGTTGCCAGTCTGATTCTTTGGGATTCACCACCAGACAGCGTAGAGCTTAGTCTATTTAGTGTAAGATAGTTTAAACCAACATTCATCAGAAATTCAAGGCGTTCTCGGATCTCTTTTAAGACATCTCTTGCAATGTGTTGTTCATTCGCAGTTAATTTTAGCGAAGAAAAGAAATCATAGCAATGATCAATTGACATGTCACATACATCCATGATTCCCTTTTCATTGATTTTAACTGCAAGGGATTCAGGTTTTAGTTTTTTACCAGCACATGTGTTGCAAGGGGTGTCTCGCATGAATTGTTTTAGCCATTCCCTTTTTGATTCAGAATCAGTTTCCATAAAAATACGTTGTAGATTAACCAAAACGCCTTCAAATGCATTAGTTGACTGCCAAGACGAACCACCGGATTTGGAACGGTATGTAAAGTCAATTAAATCATCTGCACCATGCAAAATTATTTGGAGATGCTTTGGTTTTATCTTATCAAAAGGTGTCATCAAATCAAAGCCAAATTTTTTTCCAACTGCCCGCAGTGCTTGACGTCTAAATGCAGAGAATCTGCCACTCCATGGAACAATTGCACCATCCAAAATGGATTTGGTTTTGTCTGGGACAACTAAATCAGCATCAAATTCCATTTTTACACCTAGACCATTACAAGTTTTGCACATGCCAAATGGAGAGTTAAATGAGAAGGATCTTGGCTCCAATTCACCCACAGTCAAACCACAATAGGGGCACGCATTATTTTGCGAGAAAATTTTTTCTGATTTCTCAGTTGCAATCATTACGTCACCTTTAGACGCCTTGATGGCAGTCTGTATCGCCTCAAAAAGTCGAGATCTTTCGGACTTTTCAGTGGTGATTCTATCAACTACAATCTCAATATTGTGCCATTTTTGCCTGTCAAGTGGAGGCATTTCGTCATCTAGGCTCAAAATTTCGCCATTTAGGCGTATTCTAGAGTATCCGTCCTTTTTGATTTGCTCAAATAATTTTTCATATGTGCCTTTTTTCCTTTGAACTATGGGTGCCAAGATGAGGATCTTCTTGCCTGAAAAATCTTTGAGTATAGAATCACATATTCTTTCTATAGATTGTGTGGAAACTTTACGGCCACAGTTGGTACAGTAAGGAATCCCAATCCTTGCAAACAGCAATCTCATGTAATCATAGATTTCAGTAGTGGTTCCAACAGTAGAACGGGGATTCTTACTAGTGGTTTTTTGCTGGATGGAGATGGCAGGAGAAAGGCCTTCGATGGAATCAACGTCAGGTTTATCCATCATCTCTAAAAATTGGCGAGCGTATGCTGAAAGGGATTCAACATATCTTCGTTGGCCCTCAGCATAAATCGTATCAAATGCCAGAGTGGACTTTCCAGAACCAGACAGCCCACTAATAACAATTAATTTGTTTTTTGGAATATCAATATCCAAATTCTTTAGATTGTGATGCCTTGCTCCGCGAACTTTTAACTTATTTTCTACCATTTTTAAACTCAATCTCCTTTTCTATTCTTTTCATTCTATCCCTGCACTCAATTGCACGTTCAAAATCTAATTCATCAGAATATTTTTTCATCTGCGCTTCCAAATCAATTAGTTCATTTGTGAGA
Source organism: Candidatus Nitrosopumilus sp. (assembly GCA_965206745.1). GTDB lineage: Archaea > Thermoproteota > Nitrososphaeria > Nitrososphaerales > Nitrosopumilaceae > Nitrosopumilus. The sequence goes on from OZ242220.1 coordinate 1,207,829, forward strand.
TCATGAATTGACTTTAATTTTGAATCATCTAATGCAACTTCTTGCAAAGGCACAGATTTGACAATAGTTCTGGGAGTTATACGGTGTTCCTTATTGTATTGCATTTGTTTTTCCCTACGACGCCTAGTTTCATTCAGAGCGTTTTTCATCGATTGTGTGGTATTATCAGCATACATGATGACAAAGCCGTTCACATTTCTTGCAGCACGCCCACAGGTTTGAATCAAACTAGTAAAGTTTCTCAAAAAACCCTCTTTATCTGCATCTAAGATCGCAACCAGAGAGACTTCGGGTATATCAAGCCCCTCTCGAAGAAGGTTGATGCCGACTAGTACATCAAATTCACCTAGACGCAGTTGCCTAATTATCTCAGTTCTCTGCAAGCCTTCTATTTCAGAATGCATGTATCTTACCCTAACGTGCTTCTTTGAGAGATACTCGGCCAGATCTTCGGCCATGCGTTTGGTCAAAGTTGTGACTAAAACACGCTCAGAATGGGCAGATCTTTTGCTAATCTCTTTGATCAAGTCATCCATCTGATCCTTAGTGGGCCTAATCTCAATTAGAGGGTCAAGTAATCCGGTAGGCCGCACCAGTTGTTCGACAATTTGAGATGAGGTTTTCTTCTCATATTCAGAAGGGGTCGCAGATACAAAAATAGTATTTCTGATGTATTTTTCAAACTCTTCAAACTTTAATGGGCGATTATCAAATGCACTTGGCAATCTAAACCCATATGTGATTAATTCGTTTTTTCTTGAGTGATCACCCTTGTACATTCCGTGAAGTTGAGGCAATGTGACATGGGATTCGTCAATCACTAAAAGGTAATCATCCCCAAAAAAGTCTATAAGACAAAATGCTTTCTCCCCAGATTTTCTCCCATCAAAGTGTCTAGAATAATTCTCAATTCCAGAACAATATCCCAATTCTTCAATCATTTCCAAGTCATACTTTGTTCTCATCTCAAGTCTCTGTTTTTCCAGTTCGTTTAATTCAGGTAGGCGCAGTTTTAACTCTGCCCTGATTGATTTGACTGCCTTTTTGCGAGCATCTTTTGCAATGAGATAGTGTTTTGCAGGATAAATTTTCATCGTGGATATTTGCTTCTTTTCTTTTAACGAAACAGGATCCAATATGGTGATTTTTTCCACTTCGTCTCCAAAGAGGGAAATTCTAACTAAATCCTCAGAGTAGGCAGGGATAACGCTGATAGTGTCACCCATTACTTTGAAATTTCCAGGAGCTGTTTCAGTGTCATTTCTCTCATATCGGGCATCAATGAATTGCCGAATGATTTCATCTCTTTTGATTTGATCTCCAGTGTTAACCGTGATGGCCAAATCTTCCCAATCCTTAGGATTTCCCAGAGAATAGATGCAAGATACCGTAGATACAATAATCGTAGGCTCGCCAGAAAGCAGCATTGCAGTTGCTTCCAGTCTCATCTTTTCAATTTGTTCATTGATTTGGGTGTCTTTTTCAATGTAGGTGTCTGTCTGAGGCAGATAGCTCTCTGGTTGATAGTAGTCATAGTAGGATACAAAATATCCGACATTGTTTTTTGGAAAGAACTGTTTGAGTTCTGAGTAAAGTTGTGCGGCAAGTGTTTTATTGTGAGAGATTACCAGGGTGTTCTTTCCAGTTCTTGCAATAACATTTGCTACAGAGAATGTCTTGCCACTTCCAGTCACGCCAAGCAGGGTTTGGATGGAGCCTTTCTGCACACCATTAACCAAGGAATCTATAGCCTGTGGCTGATCCCCTGTGGGTTCATAATCAGATGCCAATTCAAATGAGGAGACCTGTTCCAACATATCCAATCATGAAAAACTGAACTTATAGCTAACGATTCAAAGCCTCAGGTTGCTAATAACCAACTTTCCAAGATTTGTCCTCACTTGGATTTGCCTGTTCAAAGCAATGCAATATCAAAATAAAATCACCAAATAGGCTCGTCAATCATCTTGAGTCCAGTCTCAGTCACTTCAAATCCCATAATCTTCAAAGTTTCAAGTGCGGTTGGAGAGTTTCGCTTGAGAATTTTTTGGGCCAAACTCAACCTATCATCAGGCCTCATGTGTTGGCCGATTTTGTATTTTCCATAAAGTGTAGTGGGAGTAACTTTGATCACACTGACAGCGTCTAAAACGCGCATTTCAGATTGTATTGGATCATATTGCCCCTCAGGCTGATACTTTTCCATCAGTCCATTGAGTGCGAGTGTTTTTTCTTCTCTATCAGATACAAGCAGAGCTGTTCCTTTGATCACTATGCTGATGTACAGTGTATCTGCCAGAGATGCGTTGTGAGGATCCTCAAAATAAGAAGGTAGAAATTCTAATTCCCTATCTGCTTCAAATCCGACCTTGTTATTTCTAGAAATATTGTCTAATTTCTCACCCCTTACATGAGAATGCATGTAAATGGCATCATTAAGAAATACAAAATTCATCGGAATTATCTGTGGAAAACCACTCTCATCGATGCTTGCTACACGTCCAACATGTTCATCATGCAAAAATTCTTTTATTTTATCATGTGATTTAATCTGAAGAATTCCAGTTAGTTGCACAGATTAATCTAGAAAAATAATGTTATAAATCGATGTACAGAAACCCCTAAAATACAAGATAAAATGAAAAATCATCATGAATGATCCGTATCTTGATGAACTAAGGGAGGACTTTGAAGGATACTCCAACCAATTGAAAAAACTAAAAAGAAAATTACTAAAGGCAAATTCTCCTGAAATTCAAGCAAAGATTGTCAAGCAGATCGATTCAACTGCCAAGAAGATGGAGAATAATCAAAGGCAATCAGCAAAGGTGACAAAATCAAGAATCAAAGAAAGAAGATCAAGGAGATAGAACTAGTCATCAGTATCTAGTTCTTTTACCATTGCCTGGATTTCTAAAATCCTACATTCCAATTCAGCACATTCCGTTTTCAAATCTGCACTCATGGAATATAATTGCAAAAACAATCAAAAGCAGACAACATTTTAAAACTTGACTTCTTTGATTCAAATTATTCATTAATGTAAATTGCTAAATTTGGGAGGGATTCAACATAATGAATGTCTGAAATTGACAGAGAGCGAGAGGAAGCAACGGAGATGACATTGGATCTTTTAGAAGAATGGGGTTCGGCATCCAAATTCATCTGGTTTAGAGAATTACACAGAATAACTGATATCGACAAAGGATTGCTTCGAAATATTCTCAATGACTTGAAGAAATCAAAAGAGATCAAAGAGATGCATGGGACCAACAACAGAATATTTTTCTGCCTCAAAAAATATTACATCAAATGCAGAGATGTGGAATTTAGATTCAAAGGCAAGCAAATAATGCTAAAGGATGGAAGCAAAACAAAGATCATTCAAGGTTCGACTAATGCGACAGAGAGGACTAGAAAGAGATTGGAAAAACAAAAAAACAAGCGACGAGCTAAATCATTTACAAAAAAGAAAAGACCCCACAAATCATAGAGGTCTTCTTACTGGCGTCTTGTAAAATTTGATTCTGCACGTTTTAGTTTTGCAGATTCTGCAACGTCTTCAGTCATGTCGTATAGATTATGCAATTCCATGTCAGGGGTCAATTCGTCCTCTTTCTCATCATCTAGATCATATTCAAGATCAGAAAGGAGACTTATATTTTCATCTAAAATATCAAGACATTTTCTTATCGATTCAGGAAGGTCTTCATCCATGAGAAGACCTAGAACAAGGTAAACTAAAGGATTTGCTATACGTCATAGTATAGAACGTCTTATTGTTTGGCTTTTTCACGCAATACAGGCATTACATGGCTTGCAAATTTATCAATAGAGCCAAAGTAATTCTTGCCCCAAAATCTAATTACAAAGTGGTTTACACCAGCCTTCATGAATCTTTCAAATGTCGGAATCACATCTTCTGGAGTACCAACAGCAGTTGATGAACGTGCTATAGCATCAGGGATTTTGGTTGCAGCATCCCTCATCTTTACAATCCAGCTTTGGTCAGACATTGAATATTCTGTAAAGTATTTTACAAAATCAAATCCTTCGATCTCCTTCAAGCCGTGAACCCTCAAAATTTCAGGCTTGAATAGACTGACTTTAACTGCCTCTTTCATCTTGGCCCAGGATGCTTCGGCATCATCAGAGAAATAGACATCAATATCTAATGCAAATTCAAAGTTGTCCTTTTCTTGCTGAGTTCTGTTGTTGGCATCCATTGAAACTTCGATCTGTCTTTTGTGATCTTCAAATAGTTCGGGAGTGTAACCTATTGGCAACCAGCCATCACCGAGCTTTCCAGTTAATGCAAGGGTTCGCTTACCTCCAGATGCCATGTAAGTTGGCGGATGTGGTTTTCTAATCGGAGAAGCTTGCAAGCATGCGCCTTCAAGCTGGTAATATTTTCCTTTGTAATTTACAGTATTGTCTGGTGTTGATTCGTATAATGTGTGAATGGTTTCGATCTGCTCTTCCCACTTTGAAACAGGCTTTTCAAATGGAATGCAAAATTCTTTCAGATTCTGTGCTTCGCCTGCTCCAATTCCCAATATTGCCCTGCCCTTTGAAACTCTGTCCAGAGTGATTGCAGCCAGTGCAATGTTTGAGGGATGTCTTCTAATTGCATCAGTTACACAGGTTCCCAGTTCCACATTATTTGTAACGGCTGCAATTGCAGATAACATGACCCAAGGGTCAAGAACGGTTGCATTTTTCCATTGTGGGACATTTGTATGATCCATATAGAAGATTGAATCATAGCCAGTCTTATCAGCAAGCATGCATGCAGTTAAAATTTGATCCTCAGTATATCCGGCTCTTGCAACGTTTAGGCCATTTTGAATACCAAATTTTAGCTTCTTATCTGTCAAGTACATTTACGACAGATTATGAGAATAAAAAGTTTAGTCAAGCTGCCAATTTCGCACTTTATCAATAAAATAGAAGAAAAGTAAAAAATATTGAATTTTTTACAAATTACCTGCTTTGATATCTTCAAGGCACTTTACGACATCGTTTTTGGATATTGGAATTGGGTTTGGATCCAAATGTCCCTTATCTGTCATTACCGTATCTGCGGCTTCGGAGACATCAGTTTTGAGTTCCAATTTATCAAAACCCAGCTTTTCCATGGCCTCTTTGAATCTATCATAAAAGATTGACTTGTTATGTTTGTGTGCAACGGTAGTACAGGAGGACAGTGAATATCCATGAGGTACACCCTCATTTGAGAACACATAGGACAATGCATGTCCCAAGGTTGTAGAGCAATTACCAAATCCCATTCCAGACAACATTGATCCGTATGGATAGTTTTCTGGCTTGTCATTGATGATTGCGTCATACAGGATATCAAATGCTTGCTTGCACAGAGTTCTTGTCAAGTCATTGCCGAGCTTGCTATCATAGCCTTCAGTAGCTTGAGCACAAGCATCACAGACAGAGTTGTTTATGACTTGCTGTGGAGTTCCATCTAAAAAGTAGGAATCTACAACGGCCATATCGGCTAGAAATCTGTCCTCACGTAATAATTTCTTTTTACCATCAAACTTTAGAACGCAATAGGTTGTCATCTCAGCTCCAGTTCCAAATGTGGTTGGAATTAAGATTTTTTCTTTTTTCATCTCAGGTGCAGCATATTTTACTACATCCATAGAACTTCCACCACCAAGTCCAATTAGACATGATGGGTCTTTGTCTTTGAATTGTGAAATAACAGCAGTTACGTCATCCATTGATGGTTCAGGTTTTACCTGGTCATACAACATGTAATCCGTAATTCCCATTCTTGCAATCCACTTGTCAGAAAGTTCAGGAGGAACTGTTGTAACAATTAGGGCATTTTTTGGATATTCTGTTTCACCAAGTGCATTTTCTCCAAATTTGATAACTTTTGGAATGCGTACTGTATTCATAAATGAAGGGCAACATTGATTATTATTATATCTTCCAATTGAAAACGAGCATTACATTATGCAAATTTCCTGAAAATATGACAAAGATGACTGTCTGTCTCACAGATACAGACATTCACCTTGGGTTAAAATTTGGATATCTGCCTAGATTTCAATGAACAGTAATTCGCATGAAAATAAGACACGCTCTGATCAAATATGGTGATCAGATCACCATTTGTGACCAAAGTCTCATCACACAAAGACATTTGACCGCTGAGGAATTTTGTCTGCTTCAAGGCACATTAGCATATACCTAGAAATCACACCTAAAAACAGCCACAAATACAATATATGGATCCCCTCAAAGTTGGCAGATCCACCCAAAAAATTTGGAACCTAGCAAAAATTTTGAGTAATGTACACTTTATCATCAGAGGAAATCACCACACCAATTCCTTCTCTGTCGTATGTTGCTGTCAGAATATTTTTTCGGTGACCCGGAGAATCCATCCACCCATCGACTGTGGATTTAGTCAAGTCATCCAGAGAATTCCAATCATAAGATGTGGGTATGCCATTAACATGCCAGAATGTATCATACAGATTGTTTTGGAAGATATTTTCTGCAATGCCACTATAAATTAGATTTCCAACTATTTTGCGGCACTGATATCCTACCGATGTACCCCTATCCGTAGGATCATATCCTTCAGGGGTTTGATGAGAAAAATAATCTCGCGTTGCCATGTCCCTGCTATGTTTTCTTGCAACGTCAGATAATTGCCCATCCCAGGACAATGCCTTGAGATCGTTTTGGATACGATATTGATTAGTGAGACTGTGAACCTGCCTTTCCAATTCTCCTGCATCAATTACGGGTTTGTTGTTAACAGGGTTATTTTCTTGAACTGTTTTAGGAATACCAGCAGTGTCATCTACTATGTCATCTGTTGTGGTTGGTTCAACTGGAGCAATCTGCTCACTGATGGTATCTGGAATACCAGCAGTGTCATCTATTGAGAGCGGTTCAACTGGAGCAATCTGCTCACTGATGGTATCTGGAATACCAGCAGTGTCATCTATTGGGAGCGGTTCAACTGGAGCAATCTGCTCACTGATGGTATCTGGAATACCAGCAGTGTCATCTATCAAGCCAGCTGGAAGTTGTGATTTTATGAGGACAGGTTGTTGATCAATTATCTCCCTTATTTTTGATACCGTCTCTTTAGTGATATTTTTTGCTGTATTACTAGCATCCTGAATTATCTTGGGGGCATTTTGAATTGTCGTATCAAAAAATCCCTGATACCATAAAAAGAATCCAAATCCCACAATTAATACAAAAACAATCCCCACCATGACGGGTTTTGTTTTGTTTCCAGAATGCTTGGAATTTGGGTTATGGCCAACGCCATCATATCGATTGTCATATTTTCCTCCTACCCACCCTCTCCAATCATCAGGATCATCCATTCTAATGATGTCAATGATGATCTATGTAACCTAAGTGATCTGTAAACCATTGAGAATTGCAAGTTCAACGCATCCATAAATCTCCTGCAACAAATTAGCAGGCCCTCGGAATTGCATTATTATTATATCTGAAATCACCTATGAAGAGGCATGATAATACAAAATTTTGATGACTTGGCAACTACAGAGAAGAGAAAGGATTGTCTGGAGATTTTAGAGGCAGGACTGCAAGCAGCAAATCCAGAAAATATCATTCCAAAATTTGTGGCGCCAAGTGAAATCAAGGTTAACGGAACCTCATTGAATCTTGGGAAATATTCAAGCATCTATTCAGTGGCCTTTGGCAAGGCAGGAGATACAATGACTAGGGCACTAAATGCAGTTGTCCAGATAAAAAGCGGAATCATAGTTATTCCAAAGGGCTCAAAATCAATAATCAAGGGTAAAAAATTCCAGATTTTTAATTCCAGGCATCCAAAACCGGATAAAACAAGTGTGAAGGCGGCAAAAGAAGTCATGAAATTTGTCCAAAACAGGCGCAGTGACGAATTAATAATTTTTCTGGTCTCTGGTGGCGGCTCTTCACTTTTGGCAATGCCTGATGAAATTACCCTAGAAGACAAAGTTCACGTAACTGACGTTTTGTTGAAATCAGGTGCGACCATTCAAGAATTCAACTGCATTAGAAAACACCTGTCAAAAATCAAGGGAGGCAAGCTTGTTGAAAATATGAAATGCCAAGGCGTGAGTTTGATAATGTCAGATGTTGAAGGTGACGATCTTTCATCCATTGCATCAGGTACTACATACATGGATGACACCACATATGCAGATGCACTGGGAATTATTGACAAATATAAAATAAGATGGAAAATGCCAGATGAGGTTTTAAAATTATTAGAAGACAGAAGGGATAAAGAGCAAGCAGAGACTTTGGAAAAAAACAGAATTGAAAACCATGTCATTGCAAATAATGATGATTGCCTGAATGCCATGCAAGAGAAGGCAGCGGAAATTGGATACACAGTTGACGTAATGCATGTTTTTGGAGACATCAAAGAGGCAGTGACAAGAATTCTTGAAAAAATTTCAGCCAGCAAAAAAACATGTATTATTTTTGGAGGAGAAACCACAGTCAAAGTCTTAGGGAAAGGAATGGGTGGAAGAAATCAAGAGATGGTTTTGAGGCTGCTAAAGAACACTCAGAAAATGAAAAAAATGGCAATATCATCTGCCGGGACAGACGGAGTTGATGGCAATTCAGTTTTTGCCGGAGCAATCACAGAAAACATGAAAATAGATTTGGATACAATGAAAGAGTTCCTAAAAAATAACGATTCGGGAAGATTCTTTCAAAAACAGAGAGGCAACATCAGAACAAACCCGACCCACACAAATCTCATGGATATAGGCGTGATTTTAAGATGATATATCGAAAAATAACCTAAAAAATAGCAAATTTTTGGATTTTAATTAAACAAATGGCTACTCAGAAAGCAGAGTCCTTCAAATATCACAATTGCCTAAATTAGCGTATGATAAAAAATGAACATGGATTTTGCAATGACGTATCCTGCAAATGTGACTGCCATGAGGGATCAAGTTTTAGAAGGGGAAACAGGAAGAGACAGTATTGCTAGAGAAACAATTCAACCCAGAGATACTATACAGCAGAGTGGTTCATTTCTATATCGATAAGAAGGGATACACAAAAGACAAAGCAAATGAGATTGCCCAGTCTGTGGTGCAAAAAGAATCTCAAAGAAGGATTTGTAAAAATGACAAATGCAGGCATTTCTCGCATGATCATATCAGAAACGCAGAGACATGCCTGGCAGATGATTGCCAATGCAAAGAATTTACAAAGTAAGATTATCGCAAGGAGTTTTCCAGCAGAGGTTGCGCATTAATTCCCCTCTTCTTCAAATCGGCAGCAAATTCATCAACAAAACCATGTATGGTATAGACTTGCTCTGCTCCAGATTGAATCACCATGTCAATTAATTCATTGTAATCACAATGATCACTGATTGGGATTGAATAGTCGGTTCTACGTCCAAAAGAAAATTTTGTTGATTGTGCCCATCCGCTAAAACCAATTGTTACAGCACCGTATTTGGATTTCATATCTTGAACAAATTTATTTTTACTAGACAGCACGGGTGCAACCATGACCCAAGGCTTTTTTTCTAGCAATCCATTTTTTTCAGCCTCAGTATGACCAATTCCATCATAAAGAGGCACGCCAAATTTTCGATGCAAGGCATTCATGTCTTTTACAGAATCATGCAGATACAACGGTCCCCAATGACCAAAGAACTGAGTGATGGTTTGGGCCTTGCCTAATTGATATCCCATCAAAATTACAGGAATGCCCTTGCCATAAAGTTCAGAAATCAGTTGATTTACCTGTTTTAATGTGTCCTCAAGTTTAGGGAAGACAAATTCAGGCAGGCCAAAGGTGCACTCGGTGATCAGGGTTTTGCATCTTGGAATTTTGGCACCCTTGAGAAATCCACGATCTCTAGTACAGACATCGCCGGTGTAAAAGATATCATCAAAAAGCAATCCCTTTGCACCCAGAATATGCCCACTGTCAACTAGGGAGAAATCATCTAATGACTCCACATGATTTTCCATCTTAAATCCTCGAAGATTGGCGATCTCATTGGTCTCAATAGAGGATAAAATAGTGCCACCATTTTTTGATGGAAGATGATCAGAATGTGCATGAGATACAAAGTTTATCCCATTTACATCACTATTTTTTGGATCCAAGTAGACTCGGTGTCTGCCGACCTCACAGAGGATTCCATTTTTTGTCTTCCTAACTTTGCTAGGCAATGAAAATCAAGTCAGGTGGATTTGATATAAATTGCAGGTTTGATCCACTGTTGACTAATTGCTAAATCTAGGAATTCTAATCTCAGGTCGTGGGAGCAACATGGAGGCCATCCTAAAGACAGTCAAGAAAAAAAAGATCCCAATCAACCCAGCAATAGTAATTTCCAACAAACAAGATGCCAAGGGCCTAAAGATTGCAGAGAAGATGGGAGTTAAAATCGAGATTATCAAAAGTGAGGGATTCAAAGGAAGCAGGGCAGAGTATGATAAAAAAGTGATCTCCGTCCTAACAAAATACGGCGTCACGCCAAAAAATGGGCTTGTGTGTCTCGCAGGATTTATGAGGATAATCAGCCCAGAATTTGTAAAAAAATACAGAAACAGAATAATTAACATCCATCCAGCTCTGCTACCGGCATTTCCAGGACTGAATTCACAAAAACAGGCATTGGATTACGGTGCCAAAGTATCAGGGTGTTCGGTGCATTTTGTAGATGCAGGAATGGACACAGGCCCAGTGATCATTCAAGCCGCAGTCAAAATTAGCAAAGATGATACTGAAGAGTCACTATCAAAAAGAATTCTAAAGGAGGAGCACAGAATCTATCCTGAAGCAATCAACCTGTTTGCTAGGAAAAAAATCAAAGTCTCAGGCAGAAGAACAGTAATTAGTTAAGAGTCAGGACCACCAAAAAAATACAAAACTCTGAGTTCCTTTGTATTTCCATGGAAGCAATGCGCCACATCTTTTGCAACAAAAAATAATCGATCTTTGGTTACTTTGTAATCCTTGTCTTTAATTTTTAAAAAGCCATTGCCAGCGATGACATAGTATACCTCATCACTGTCATGTGGTGTTTGGGTGTCTTGCTCACCAGGTTTTAGGACCATAATTCCAGCAGCCAAGCTGTCCTTATTGATAAAAGTGCGAAAGCAAGAACTACTGTTTCTTATTTTTTCTAGATATGCATCCAAATCATACTCTAGCTTCAATTTCATTCAGCTTCTACTGTGTATGTCTTTCTCTGAGGATCAGCACTCATAAAAGAATGCCCGACAGGATGAATTTTTTCATGTTCAGGACTTTGGTGCATCTTGATAAAAGTCTCCTTGCTTTGATGTTCAACGAGGATCCTATAGCTGCCATCAGATGATTTTAAGAGTCTTCTAGAGACAAATCCAGGAAAATTACACAAGGTCTTGTTTGATTCTGCAATCCAATTCTTAAAATCACCTTCTGCCCCATCTTTGAGTTGAATATCGGCAATCATTACAAACATGACATAACTGGAAAGATGGCCATTTAATTTCTTTTCCAAGATATTGCTGAAATTCCAAGGATTAAATATCTACAAGGCAAAAAACAGTTCATGACAGGGGTTAGAATTGACGGCATAGTTATCGCCCAGACAGTCAAAGATAGGGTCAAAAAGGCAGCAGATGAGCTGAAAAATCAAGGCATTCTGCCTTGTCTGGCCACAGTATTAATTGGAGATAATCCAGCTTCTGCCACATATGTTAGAAACAAGCACAGGGCATGCCAAGAAGTAGGCATTGCTACAAAAGATCACAAGCTTGATGCCAGCATAACTCAATCCGAATTGACCAAAATTATTGACAAATTAAATACAGACAGCACGGTTCACGGCATTCTGGTTCAGCTTCCACTGCCAAAGCAACTTGATGAATTTGCAACGACATCAAAAATATCACCACTAAAAGATGTGGACGGCTTGACACCCCATAATGCAGGTTTGCTTGCCATGGGAAAGGCAATGCTGGTTGCATGCACACCATTGGGAGTAATGGAGATGTTTGATTATCACGGAATAGACTTGGAAGGAAGGAATGTTGTGTTGATTAACCGGAGCAACCTGGTAGGAAAACCACTGCATCATCTGCTATTGGAAAAAAACGCCACGGTACTAACATGTCACTCTAAAACAAAAAATTTGGTTGAGCTGTGTCAAAATGCAGACATCATTATCACGGCAGTAGGAGACAGGAGCAAGTTCACACTGACACCAGAGATGATCAAAGAAGGCGCAACGATAATCGATGTTGCAATTTCAAGATTTCAAGAAAAACTAGTCGGAGATTCAAACTATGAGGACATAATTCAAAAGGCATCCTTTGCAACACCGGTTCCAGGAGGAGTCGGACCCATGACAGTTGCAATGCTATTGAAAAACACCATAACTGCAGCGTCATTGAGTAGTCAAATTGGATAGTACAGAAAAAGAGTCATTGCGAAATCGTCTTTTGCAAACAAGAGACAACACATCTTTTGACCTATTAAAAATTGCAAGTGCAAGTATCCAGAAAAGACTAAAGAAGATCTATGCTTTTAAAAATGCCCAGAAAATTGGAGTGTATTACCCAATAGGAAGTGAGATCCCCACTCAGGACATAATTCAGGAATTACTCAGCCAAGGAAAGGAAGTATTTCTGCCCAAGGTTGCCGATAAAACCATGGAATTTAGAAAGATTGCCGATTTTTCAAGCCTAGAGCACGGTAGTTTTGACATCATGGAGCCAAAAGATGATTGTCCTGCAGATAGCAATCTAGATGTCATGCTAGTGCCCACAGTAGGGATAGATCCTAGCGGAGTCAGATTAGGATACGGTTACGGGTTCTACGACAAGTATCTGGCAGAAAATAAAACCACAACCATCTCCCTGACCCTAGAGAAGCAGATCATCAAAAAGATTCCAAAATCAGATCACGATGTCATAATTGATTGGATTGTCACAGAAGACAAAATGATGCAAACTCAAAGATAGGAGAGTCCCTTTTGACCAATGTCTTTGCGGTTAAACTTCTGAGGCCATGTGATTTTTTCAGTAGCGGCATACGCATTGGCAATTGCAGATTCTAGCGTGTCACCCAATGCAGTTACGCCCAGCACACGCCCGCCATTTGATAGAATTTTGCCATCAGATTTTTTCGTACCAGCATGGAAAATAATGGCGCCATCAGCAACAGAATCAAACCCAGTGATTTGATCACCTTTGGAATAGGCTTCTGGGTATCCCTGTGATGCCAAGACAACGCATACTGCATATTGTGATCTCCAAGTTGCAGGAGGCAAGGAGGACAGCGTTCCATCAACGCTTGCTGCAAGATAATCATACAAATCAAAGTCCATCCTCATGACGATTGGTTGACACTCGGGATCCCCCATTCTAACATTATACTCTAAAACAAATGGCCTGCCATCTCGAATCATGACGCCTGCATACAAAAATCCCTTGAACAGAATTCCTTCCTTTTTCATTGCGTGTATGGTTTTTTCAATGATCTCCTCCTGGATTACTTTTGCCAAATCTTCATCAATGACGGGAGTCGGAGAGTACGCACCCATTCCTCCAGTGTTAGGACCCTCATCATTATCAAAAATCCTCTTGTGATCCTGACTGGATGCCATAGGTATGGCAACATCCCCATCTGAAAGGGCAATGTATGAGGCCTCAACTCCGTCAATTCTTTCCTCAACGATGATTCTGTTTCCTGCATCACCAAATGCCTTGTTTACCAGAATTGTTTGGATTGCAGATATTGCCTCATCATTGCCATTGCAGACAATCACACCCTTGCCGGCTGCAAGACCATCAGCCTTTACAACCACATCATAATCAAGAGATTTGACGTATTCTTGGGCCCTTTGAGCATCATCGAAAATCTCAAAACGGGCAGTCGGGATATCGTTTCGCTTCATAAAGTCCTTTGCCCAAATCTTACTGGATTCAAGATGGGCAGCATGCTGGGAAGGTCCAAAAACCCTGAGGTTTAGCTTGTTGAATTTATCAACAATTCCCGCAGCCAGTGGATCCTCAGGTCCAACTACGGTAAAGCAGTTGTTTTTTTGAGCAAAGTCTGCTAGTCCGTCTAAATCATCTACGCTTATTGGAACGTTATTGTCAGTTCCCCCGTTTCCAGGAGCAGTGAAGACAGTTTCAACTTTACTGCTTTGGGACAGTTTCCATGATAAGGCATGCTCTCTTCCACCAGAACCAATGACTAGGATATTTACCAACAACAATGATCTCTTCCCCAATTATATAATCCAAGTCTCAATGAACCAATTTAGCTTTATAATGCCACAGACATATCAAAATTAAGAATGGAACTTTTTACAAGATTTGATGCAAAGGCAATAGAATCTCAAGTTAGAGAGTACATCAAATCAATTGACTTGGAAAGGCAGATTCTTGCATCAGAGAAACCCGAAAAGATCCGATTTATCGAAGGCCCGCCTACAATGAATGGAATTCCACATGCAGGGCACCTTAGAGGCAGGGTGATCAAAGATTTCTGGTATAGGTTCAACACATTGCAGGGGAAGAAGATTCAGTTCAACGGCGGGTGGGACACGCAAGGGCTCCCAGTAGAACTGCAAGTCGAGAAAGAACTAGGAGTTACAGGAGGGAAAAACGAGGCCATCAAAGAGTTCGGAGTCGAAAGAATTGTGTCTGAATGTAAAAAGGTCGTAGAAAAGTTCAACAAGACATGGGTTGAAGTCGATGAACTGCTTGGAATGTCATTTAATCATGAAAAAGCATATTGGACTTTTAGAGATGGGTTTATTGAAAGAGAATGGCAAGTTCTCAAAAAGGCATATGAAAATCAAATCCTAGAGGAAGACTTTACTGTAATTGCATACTGTCCCAGTTGTCAGACATCACTTAGCCATGCAGAAGTCAATCAAGGGTATGAGGAAGTCAAGGACCCGTCACTGTACTACAAGGTCAAGCTGGTAGATGAGGATGCATTCTTGATCGTATGGACAACAATGCCATTCACACTTGTCACTGACGCAATGGTCGGATTGAACCCAGAAGAAGACTATGCGTACATCAAAGTGGAGGGTGAAACATGGGTGGTAGGAAGAACAAGGCTAGAGGAATTTATGGTAGATGTAAAAATTAAAAAATATAGGGTTGAGAAAACAGCAAAAGGTTCAGAGTTTGAGGGAAAAAAGTACATCCACCCATTGCTAGATTTGATTCCAGAGCTAAAGGAGATTTCAAAATCAGATAACTACCACGTGGCAGTATCAGAGGCATTTGTAGATGCCAGTACGGGAAGCGGTCTGGTTCACCTCTCACCTGCAAATGGTGAGGAAGATATCAAAATTGCAAACAGACGCAGAGTTAAAGTTTTCAGCCCCATTGATGACGAGGTAAAATTCACAGAGAAGGCAGGCAAATATCAGGGAATGTTTGTCAGGGATGCTGACAGGCCAATAGTTGAGGATCTAAGAGGGTGCAATGCCCTAGTGAAGATTGGCAAGATCAAACACAAGTATCCATTATGCTGGAGGTCGCACCATCCAATTGTCTGGCTTGCAAGAAGGGGTTGGTTTTACAAACTAGACAGGCTAGGCAGCAAGGCAATTGACGCAGCAGAGAGTGTAGAGTACTTTTTTGAGCAGCCAAAAAACAGATTTCTTGGAATCATCAAGGAGAGACACCCATGGTGCATCTCTCGGGAAAGGATCTGGGGCTGTCCCCTGCCAGTTTGGAGTTGCAAAGATTGCGGTGAGAAAAACTGGTTCTTTACAAGAAAGGACATTGTTGATTCGGCAGACAAATTGCCTGATGGACCCGACTTTGAGCTACACAGACCATGGATTGATAGCGTTACGATAAAATGTAAAAAATGTGGCAGTACAAATACAAAAAGAGAGGAATATGTTTTAGATACCTGGCATAACAGTGGCTCTGCACCATATTCATCACTGACTGATGAGGAATATGCAGATGAGATTCCGGCACCATTTTTCACAGAAGGCATTGATCAGACCAGAGGCTGGGCATACACGCTGCTGATCGAGAATGTGATCTTAAAGAATGCCGCAGCTCCGCCTTACAAGGCGTTCTTGTTTCAAGGACACGTATTAGATGAGAAAGGAGGAAAGATGAGCAAAAGCAAGGGCAATGTTCTAGAAGGAGCCAAATTACTTGAAGAGTACCCAGTCGACCTGATCAGATTCTATTTCATGTCAAAAGCAAGTCCGATTGAGCCGCTAAGTTTCAGCACAGATGAGTTGATGTCAAGGCCATACCAGGTAGTCAACACGTTATTTAACCTGCATCTGTACTTTCAGCAAAATAGCCAGTATGACAACTTTGGCCAAGCAAACACAATAGAGTGGGCAAGACAGAATGGTCTGCTAGCATCCCCGGACATATGGTTGCTATCCAAACTCCAAAAACTGATTCAAGTCCTGACTGAAAAGAACGAATCATGCAGATTCCACGAGGGAGCAAAGGCAATTGACGATTTTATAATCAGCAACCTCAGTCAAATTTACATCCAAATTACCAGGGGGGAGCTGTGGGATGAAGACGAGGGTAAGAAAGACAGAAGGCTTGCAATCTATGCAGTTCTAAGGGAGGTTCTAAAAACTCTGGATATTCTGATTCACCCGTTTTGTCCATTTACAAGCGAGCATCTTTACCAATCAATATTTGCAGAAAAGCCAGGCATCCTGCTTGAAAAGTGGCCTGTATACCAAGAAGAACTAGTCAACCAGAAAGTTGAAGAGTCATTTGACATCATGAAGGACGTCATATCTGTTTCATCAGCTGCTAGAATGAACGCAAAGCTAAAGAGAAGATGGCCATTAGATGAGGCGCAAATTTGCGTCAAGAAGGGCCATAAAAACAAGCTTGAGCAGCTATCAGAACTATTGCAATCCCAGCTAAATGTTGAAAAATTTACAATCACTGAGACAGAAAAAGAGTCAGGGCTAGAACAGATTCTAGAGTTAAAGCAATTGGGGCTGCCAGTCAAAGGAATGGTAGAGTTGGAAAGAAAACGAATCGGGCCAAAGGCAAAACACCACATGGGAGAGCTTGTTTCTGCATTTAACCAAACCGACCCAGATGAAATAGTTTCGTCGTTGCAAAAAGATTCAAAGTATGATTTTAGCATCGATGGGGAAACGATCTCGCTGGAGAAGGAGGATTTTGTAATAAATTTTGACGCAAGTGAAAATTTCGCCGTTGCAAAAAGAGACAGCAACATTGTGATAATCTCGACATCCAGAAACAAAGAGATGATGGCAAAGGGACTGGTAAAAGACATTGCAAGAAGGCTCCAAACACTCCGAAAAGAGAGAGGATATACACCTACTGACGTGTTAGATATTGCATCAATTTTGGAATTAGATGAGGAATCCCTTGAAATGATCAAAGAGAGAGCAGAGGAACTAGCATTTTTGGTCAGGGTAAAACAAGTCAACTTTACAGAATCCTGCAAAGAGTACAAAGAAGACGACATTGATGGTCAAAAGATCAAAATATCAGTTGAGTAAATTTTAAAAGCAAATGGATTCTGCAACATCTCAAATAGACGAGGTATTTTAGACTGACGAGCAAAAGTTCATCGGGTTAGATGTGCACAGTTAAGTTGAGTGGGGGTTTCACGTCCAGTGTTGCGATATCCGTCTTTTTCAGTCTAAGAGAAAATCCATATTTCAAGCCTCCAAGGGATCATAGAATCGGCAAATGTAATATTTTTATTACAATCAAAAATTCCATAAGCAAATGTCAGAACCAACCCCAAATGTTGTTGGAATCAACGTTCTAAAACAAAACGGCCTAGATGTCGATGAATTGGTAAAAGAACTAGTCAAAAATGCGGCAGTTGAATTTACTGCCTACTATTACTTTACCAACCTTAGGGCACATTGCACAGGCATGGAAGGAGAGGGTCTCAAAGGAATTATCGAAGACGCAAGACTAGAGGATCTTAGCCACTTTGAATCATGTCTTGAGAGAATCTACCAATTAGGCGGAATTCTCCCAAATGACGCAACGGAATTCATCAAGATCTCCGGCTGTGAATTCTTACAGCTTCCTGCAAATCCAACAGATCATAAAGCGATTCTAGAAAAATGTCTAAAAGCAGAACAGGGCGCCATTGTCAACTGGAACAAGATTTGCCAGATGACATTTGGAAAAGACCCAGTAACATATGATATCGCAAAAGACATCCTAGCTGAAGAGATAGAGCACGAGTCCTGGTTCCTAGAACTAATCTACGGAAGACCATCAGGGCACATGCGAAGAAAGTATTCAGGCGAGAGACCACACACAGGAAGGCACTCCAGAGCACTAGATATGGCCTAATTGCCAAACCATTTTCTTTTTTAAAATTACAATTAAAGTGACTTTATACACTACAAGTTGTGAATATGCGTTGTTTTATTATGGTTAAATAGAAAAATCACGTATTGGTACCATGGTAAAACAGATCAGCCTTGATGCGTGGCAGATTCAGCATTTGTCAGATCTGCTAGAGAAGGGCTCAGACATTGTTGCAAAAACAAATAAACCGATTGTTCTGTATAGGCAGACTCTAGAGGAGGCGGATGAATCATACGAGGAGATTGTTTGCACGCTTACCAAAGGATACGTGATTGAGCAGATGGTAACATCGGGAGGAATTATAGTTCCAAGCTTTCACCAGCAATTTGTATTTACAACTGAAGAGTATCCTCAAGAATTATTGAGAAAGAGTAAAGATCGCTTTTTGGAGATGATTGATTTTTTAGAGGAGCAGTTAAAATAGCAATCAGGGCTAATCAGGATTGAGGCAAGAACCAGATCTCAAGTGAAATTTTTAGAGGAGGTAAAATCACAGCAATCATACTGCATTGGTTTTTTTGGCAAACTTGAGAGCGCCATTTACAGTTTTGAGGAATTTGCATAAGAGCATCTAGTTTGGTTGTTGCCTGTCTTCATTGTTTTGCATTTGATGACTTGATGTTCCGAATTATCATGTAGTAGATGTGCGACATTACAATAAAGGCAGCATAGTGAAAATAGGCATACGGTATTATACGGTATTTAAACTAGATTGAGGATGTGTCAATGTCAGATGAGAACACAAGATATGAAAGTCAGTTTTTAATTGTTGGGCATATCACTTTAGGTTTGGTTCTTGTCCTATCATAATTAATAAAGACCGTAACTTTGATGATTCTTGCATGCAGTTACTAGAATTTCAGGCCAAAGAATTATTCAGAGAGTATGGGATTAACCTTCTTGAGAGCATCTCATCAACTAACATGGAGGACGGTCGCAAACATGCAAAAGAGTTAGGATATCCACTTGTGATTAAGATTCAGGTGCCAGTAGGGGGCAGAGGAAAAGCAGGAGGCATTCAAAAATGCCAAAATGACGATGAATTTGAGCTAAAGTATCCCCAAGTCATGGACTTGACAATAAAGGGAGAGAAGGCAAGGGCGATTTTGCTTGAAAAAATGGCAGACATCAAAAAAGAATTGTACCTTTCAATATTCTTGAATCGCTCAAAGAGATGCTATACGATTATTGCATCAGCTGAAGGAGGAGTGGAGATTGAATCAGTAAAGAATCAGATCATCAAAGAAATAGGATTGGGAGACGTTTCAGATGAGTTGGCAAGAGAGGTTGCAAAAGAGATGGAACTAAAGGGAGAGATGGCAGAGCAATTTGCAGATACTCTGAAAAAATTATCAAGGTTGACAATTGAGAAAGAGGCAGAGCTTGTAGAGATCAATCCATTGGCAATCATGCAAGATGACTCAATCATGGCACTTGATGGAAAATTCGTAACAGACGATAACAGTAATTTCAGACACGACGAATTGCAGAAATATCAAGAAAAGACGGCCATCGAGGAGCAAGCTGAGAAAAGCGGATTTTCCCTAGTTGAGCTTGATGGGGATATCGCAGTTGTTGGCAATGGTGCAGGGCTTGTAATGTCAACATTGGATATGCTGGCAGATAACGGCGGAAAGCCAGCATGCTTCCTAGATGTGGGTGGAGGTGCAACTACCGAATCAGTGTATGAGGCACTGACATTAATCAGCAAGTTGCCAAGGGTTAAAGGAATTCTAGTCAACCTCTATGGAGGAATTGTAAAGACAACAGTGGTTGCAGAGGCATTTCTCAAGGCATACGAAAATAACCTAATTGATTTGCCGGTATTTTCAAGACTAAAGGGTACAGAATCAGAAAAAGCAAAAGAGATGCTAAAGGATTCGAGAACCAACATATTTGATTCAGTTGAGGAGGCAATTAATGCAGCAGTCATGGGGATAAAGAAATGACAGACATATTCGGATTGCTAAAGGGAAGACCAGGAGATTCTGATTATGAAAACAAGGGGGTAATCGTTCAAGGCATTACTGGGGCATACGGTTCACTGCATGCAAAACAGATGATATCGTATGGAACAAATGTGGTGGCAGGAGTCACCCCAGGCAAAGGAGGCCAGAAATTTGAAGACAGGATTCCAATATACAACACAATGCAAGAAGCAGTAGATGCAACTCATGCAAAGATCTCCATAGTCTTTGTTCCGGCAAAATTCTTCTTATCGGCAGCCAAAGAGGCACTAAATGCGGGGATCAAATTGCTTGTGGCCATTCCAGAACACGTTCCAATCAGAGACACGATGGAGGCATTGGATTTGGCAAACAAAAAAGATGCAACAATAATTGGTCCAAACACCCCCGGAATAATGATTCCAGAATTAATCAAGATAGGAATCATGCCACCAATGCCGTTTAAAGCAGGAAAGATTGCAGTGTTATCCAAAAGTGGAACTCTGCTCTATGAGATATCAGACGCCCTTACAAACGCGGGATTTGGTCAGTCAATTACCATCGGAATCGGGGGAGACCCAGTCAACGGCACAAGATTGATTGATGCATTTGAGATGATAAAAGAGATTCAAGATATCGAGGGTCTAGTCGTAGTAGGGGAAATCGGAGGAGACTCTGAGGAAATTTTAGCTCAAAGAATCATCGATTCGGGATTTAGCAAACCGACAGTGGCATACATTGCCGGAAGGGCAGCCCCCAAGGAAAAGAGAATGGGTCACGCAGGGGCAATAGTGATGGGAACATATGGCTCAGCAGAGTCCAAAGTGTCAATGTTTAACAAAGCAAACATCCCAGTAGCAAAAAGGCCGGCAGAAGTACCAGTATTGTTGGCAGGAAAAATGGAAAAATCCGATTAGAATAAAAGAGAGAGATAAAGGAGAAAGAGTAATGCCCATCACAGATCCAGAAAAGAAACGAATTGCACAGCAGGCGCGTCTTGTAATGAAAATTTGCTTCAAATGTGGGGCTAGAAACGATATTGATGCAACGCGATGCAGAAAATGCAGAAACCCATACTTGAGATTAAAGAACAGAAATCTCGGTGTCAAGAAATAGAATCAAGAGATCATTAGTCTTTGTCTATAATTTACAATTGCAGATTTTAATTCACTGTCGTATTGTTTGACAAAGGATTTTGCAGCCTCAGGATCTTTTAATTCTTCAAATGATACCTGTAGATCGTCAGGCAGTTCCTCATTTATTTGAAACAAAACTTTGGCAGCCTCTACATATTGTCCCAGATTATCTGCAGATTCAAATGCCAATTTCATCCGATCAATCAAGGTATCAAATTCTTGCAAAGACATGAAGGATATTTTTAAAATTAGTAATAAAGATCGAGGTAATTGTAACATAATGAAATAGCAAAGACAAAAAAACACCTTTTAGGCTAATTTGGTTGGACCGGTCGTCTAGTTTGGTTTGGATGACGCACTCACACTGCGTAAGGAAGTCACCTTCCCGCAAAGGTCGTGGGTTCAAATCCCATCCGGTCCACCATTTTATTGGTTCTTAAACAAGTTCTACACGGAGATAAATGCATGGCTTACCATGATGTTGATCGATACGATGATTCACTGGAATAATTCCCAGTGTCGATCAGAAATTCATCCCTATTTTTACTGTCCTCGCTTAAGGTAAACAACTAGATCTATTACGATGAACTTTTACTTGTCACTATAGACTGAATACCAAGCAATACAACACGTGATCACTCAAAGATGTTTCAAATATTTTTTTGAGTTTTTAAAACTTGTTAGAATTCATCTTTTTTTAAATTATGATATATTTTAATTTTATAGTCATAAATTAGATTTTTTTATTTTTTCAACCAAATCTATCCCTCTAACAAGTTCAACATCATCTTGAGAAACTAAAAACTCTAAAATTTCTTTATATTTTCTGCCCCCTTTCATTTGCAAAACATTATCATGCCAAATCATTGTCAATATTTGGTTTCCAAGAGTACGAGAATAGTCTAAAGTATTTTTAAAAATGTCCACTAATTTGTTTTCGGGTATTTTCATATGTGTAAACAGATATGCATCCATCAACGTTACTGGGAATTCATAAATGCCATCTATTATTGAATAACCCATTTCGTTTTTATCGATTTTATCTTTTGAGTTTCTAAATGATGAATCATAAACAAATCCTAATTTTTTTAGTTTTGAAGGAAGGTTTGAATCATAATTTAAATAATGAACTCGATTTCCAAGAATTGGATTTTTAGTAAGGGATTCAAGTGTTTCTTTTTCATCTTTAATTTTATTAAAATCCAAAGTATTGTGTGGATCTAAATGGAGTCCAATTTCCCAACCGCCTTTGTTTAATGTGTTTATTTCATCTTCATAATCCAAATAATTTCCATTTTCGTATATGGTTCTAAAGAAAAATGAAGATTTTATCCCTAATGATTCCTCTATCTCCATAATTTCGGGAAAATTGTAATAAGGATTTTTTGTATCTAGAGAATCAATAGTTTCTTGAGAAAACCTTTCTTTTCTTGCCAAAATGTGTTCTTTTCCAGGCCCCTGTTTTCTCCAATCAACGTCATGACTCAAAAAAATATACTGTACCAATAATGAGTCAGTGATTGGGAGGGTTTTAAAAAGCAATATGAACTATTTCCAAGATAACTGTTCTCGCCAGGAATTGAGCTTTTTCTAATCTGGGTAATCCTTACAGTTAACCAAAAAATCATCCGCAGGATTAATGTCATAACCGCACTTGCAGGTTTTGATCATAATTGGAAATTAACATGATTTTCTCTAAATCTTTTGTTATTGGTACTGTTGCAGTAAAAGAATTAGATCAGTCGTCTAATTGTAGCCAAAACCAGATGTGGTAATTACAAAAATTTCCATGCCATTACATTTGAACCCTTTGTATCAGGCTCACCCAACGTATCCACATTATAACCTAAATTTTCAAGATATGACGGGTAAATTGTTGATAAATGCTCTTCAAATGGATTTCCATATTCCGGACCTTGTTCATATTTTCCATAAGGCACTCCAAGAATTACAACTTTGGCCATTTTTTCTATTTTTTTTAATGTTGGTTCAATCTCAGCTTGTTTAAGATGTTCTATTCCATGCCAATAAAAAATAATGTCAAATGTATTTTCTAAAATTTTGTCAATATTTCTTACATCCCCATTGATAATATCAAAAATGGTCCTGTCAGAAAATTTTGTTTTTAGGAACTCATAATTATCCTTGAATACTTCTAAAATTACAATTTTTTCATAGGGTACTTTTTCGAATTGATCGACGAAATGCTGACGTCTTTGATTTGCACCAACATAAAGAACAGATTGATATTTTGTAGAAAATAATTCAGGCAAATTCTTTATTACTTGTTTTGCACGTTCTTCTTGCATTGAATCAGGCATTTATATAAAAAAGTATTTTTGGTGTATTATAAAGCATTTGTTGAAAAACAAGAAATTTGTGGAATGCAAAAAGTAGCATATCCCCTATTGACAACATGACGATCTTCGGATTCCTCACAATGACTGTTTCTTTTGGCAGCGTCTTGCCAGAAAGGTTGTAGAAAGATTATCCAAAAAAATGACGTATATCGATATCAAGTGACAAGTAATCCTCAAAATCATAACGTCGGGCTTTGAAGAAGTTTATAATATCTTGGAGAAAGAAAGCAACAACAAATACGAAGGCGAGATAAACGTGCCTGACAACAGAAGAGTAATAATGGGATTTGCTCACTTTATGGAGGGTCGACAACTGCTATTTTTTATGTGCTACTATATATATAAAGAGATAACTTTGTCTAAAGTATAAATATATTGCACATAGTACTATTACTGTATGAATACACAGGAATCCACATCAATACTTGAAAAGGCAAAGGATGCAATCAGATTTGCGCAGGAACTTCCCCCCAGTCCAATCTACAACCTAAAGAATTTGGAACATACGACAAGAGTCTCTACTAGAACCATCAGAAGAAGACTGGCTCATCTTGAGGAGCTTGGACTAGCAGATTACAATCGTGGAAAGTTTACAATAAAAAGAGAAGTGATCTCCCAACCGTACACTGTTTTACAAAAAATAATTCCCTCACTAATAGCACTCAAAAGAGCCAGAAGGTTTGGAAGATACTACAAACCAACCGATGTCAACTTTATGAAGAAACATCTTCCAAAAGATTCCATCATAACACTTGAACATAAAGCTCACCAATTAACAAAGTTTCAAATTCCGCTTAACTTTTATGTTTATGTTGAGGATGTAGAAGAGATTGCCGATCTTTTGAAAAGCCACAGATTTAGAGAGGGAAAAAGAGGCAACATTATTCTGCTTCCAAAGATAGGTTCTTTTGAAAATCTGATTGAAAGAATCTTTCTTGATTGTGTGGCAAATGGTGGACGAGATTTTCTGGATGCTGCTGCCATCATGTTAACCCACAAGGACATGATAAAGACAAGGGGGATGTTTGCAGTCGATACCATACTAAAAGTTCAGGAGGACCTTCCAAATGATGTCGATTATTAAAGAAGCAGTGTGCATTTCCAAAGATTTTGGAACGGCTACATTTGTCGGAGCAGTGGCAGTCATGTTGCATACTGATGAGCAACGGCAATCTCTGGATTTAGATTTTGTTGTTGCCGAGCAAATCACAGTGGATGAATTTTTGGATAAAGGGTACAAGATTGACCAGCAAGGCGATAAAAAATTCACACCAAGAGGATACAAGATTGACGTGTATGATAAACGAGACCTAAATGACATTCCGCTTGAATACATCATAAAGACATCGGCAGTCATCAAGATTGATAAAAAAGGAACCACAGTCAACGCCATCTCCTTGGAAGGATTGATTATTGCAAAGTTTAGGGCAGGACGCGACCAAGACATAGAAGATCTACAAAGATTGGCCATCCGCTGTGGCCCAAAAATCAATTGGAATGAGATCAGTCATCTTGCCAAATCTGACGTAGAGTATTCTAAAATAGAGCAGGCAATCCGTCTTTATTTGACCCAATGATTCCTCAGATCAAGAACCAAATCATTGGGCAGGGATGAAGGGAATTCTAAAAGGCCCTCAAGACATATTGCAAGCAGCCTGGTTGAGATGTCATTTTTTATGAAGAGGTACATCAGCTCATTTGTGTGTGTTGTATCAAAACAAGATATCATTAGTTTGATACTGCGATGCATCTGTTACAATGTATATGTTTAGGGAAAAGCAGATGGCATTATTATGTTGCATCATTAGTCTGAGATATGCACGATTGGTTGGCATTCTGCAAATTCTAACATGTTTTGAATGGTTTTGGCATTTCATATTGCAAAATTTATTCATATTTGGCGTGTAATTTTGTATTTTGGTGTGCAAAAAAAATCAAGGTGGAGTATTGATTGTAAGAGAGAATGTCAACATTACGTAAAATTTCATGGTATCGGCTCTGACAATCTCACAATATTTTGGAACGTAAAATGAGCTTTTTAGTGGCAATCTCTACTTTATTTTAATTATCAAGAATGCAAGAATGGGTTGCAGCATCATAAATGGTTCCAGATCCACATTGGGAATTAGAATCACTAGGATCAGATGTCTTTGAAGTGCCAAGCACGCATGAATTTGATTCTGAATCAAACACAGTTCCAGATCCACATTCTGAATTAGAATCAATACGTGAAACATCATCAACCACTGCAGGAATTGTGACTGTATCAGGGGTTGAACTCTCCAAAACATTATCAAAATACCCTTGGGTGTATCCGGTTCCAAGAATTATCAAAATCAAAAGAGGAATACCAACAAGAATAGTAATTTTGAACGGAGTTGATTTTACGAAACTCTTAGATCTTTGTTTTGGGATTGGCTGTGGATTTGCATCAATTTCAAATATAGAAGTGCCACAAATCATACAAAAGTTGGCGCCCATTGGGCCTTTTTTTCCACATTTCCAGCAATGAATAATTTCTTCATTTTCAGGCTCATTTTCAAAAACAATGTCTTCGGACTGGGCATCAGATGTTTGTTTAACGAGGTATTTTTCCCTCATCCGTTTTAGATAATTTTCATCAGTGATCCAGATAGTTTTGTTTTTAACGTATGCCTGTTTGATATGCTCCAGCCTATACGAATCACCAACGCCCATCTTTAACAAAGCATTAACTTCATCTACAACATCAGCAGAGTCCATGATGCTATCCATTACAGGCATACATCATTTAATATTAACTGAAAAACCATATTTCAGACTAGACAAAATTAGGCTAGAAGGTGCATTCTTTGTTTGTGATTTTGTCTTCAAGAGAACTTGACTCAGCATTTGCAGCAGATTTGCAATTTTAAAATCTAGGAAGTATTATAAATTACAGTCAAACATCGTGCTCATCTTTTCCTCTCTATACTTGGTTGCAGTGAATATGTCCAAGATTTTGACAGGGCGTGAATGTGTTGTGGAGGTCCAACCTCAAATATTTGGTTGCAACCATGTATGGCAGGAACATTCTAAAAGTTTGCCATCATGTATATCTCCATATTTTTTCTCACAGGCACCCCCCACTCTTTTTGCAGTTTTTTCAGCAATTCTTTTCATGGGTTTCTCCTCAATATGGATTCTATTTGAAAAGTTCGTGCAATTGAAAAATGTGATCACGGCATCTGCCAGAGGGGGTAGGACGTTATTTTTTGATGAGATCATATTTTTTGGGAGATATTATGGAAACATGCAAAGATAAGAAAGTTAAAAGGGGTTAAGATCACAGGGAATCTATGAAGGCCAGATTCAATGGGAAATGCGTAGAGTGTGGGGATGCCATTAAAACAGGTAAAGAGATACTGAAAAACTCCAAAGATCAGTGGGTGCACAAAGCATGCTGTGATCTGGAAGATGAATTACCATAGCAAGTACAAATTAATAATAAATTTTTTAAAGGACTTTGTAAAACGATGTACCATATGAGTACAAAGACAAATATTCTGCTAATGGCCTCAATTATGACGATATTTGGGATCATTGTGATTCCGGGAGATGTCTCTGCAGAGTCAGGCCAGATTACAATTACCCCAATTGATGGGGAGATCAGTTTGGAGAAGACTGTAACCACAATGAATGTTCCGCAAGACAACAAGCTTCCTTGGGGAACGGTGGTAGGGGAGGCAGACGATATTGCCGAAAGATATCCCGTGATAATTCAATTTTACAAAGGTGAAGACCCAGTACACTTTGCACAGGTGGACGTAAAGGGTGATGGTTCTTATGAATACAAATTCAGAATTAGGAATCTGGATTTGGACACAGGCAAATTTGTAAATGTCTTTGAAGGAGACTATACTGTAAAAATCTACAAAGTAATTCCAAATACCAACAATTCAGTATGATCAACAAGGCATACCAGACTCCCTTTTATCAAAGATAAAACAACCATTCAAGCTCATCGGGGAGTCTTGAAGATGATACTCCTATCAAATAATTTTCCATCACCAAATGATTCACCAACTTTAGAGATTGAAAGGATGATGGGCCCCATGTCTGCCAAAATTTGACGTGGATGGCTTACTGTAGTTGCACCAAATGAATCGACAGGATGTGAAACAATGGCAGAAGGAAGACATCATTAGAAAACAATCCAAGAGATTTTTTAATGCAGAGAAAATATCGTGGCAGTACTATGGAATTGTGTCCTGTTTCTTTAATGGTTTTTTCAAGTTTTTGTAATTTTTCAGGGTCAGATTTTACCCACAGGTACATTCTATCCAGATGAGGGATCCAGTTATACAATATGCCAAAAATGCACTATGGCCTTTATCTTTTAATTTTGAGACTGCCCATTTTCGGACTTTGATTCTACGTCTTTCTGATCTTGCCGACACAGGAATCACTGCAATTCTCATAAACATGAGTGATTGCAGAGCAAGGATTCAGGCCAAATTCAAGAGGGCAGATCATGTCATAGAATTCATATACTGAATATCCAAACCAAGAGCTAGAAAATGAGCAAGAATTTTTGGCACGACATAGAATCAGGCAAGGATATTCCAGAGATAGTTAACGCAATTGTGGAGATACCCAAGGGTTCGATGAACAAATACGAGTATGACAAAACGCACAACATGATAAAATTAGACCGGGTGTTATTTTCACCATTTCACTATCCAGGGGATTATGGACTGATCCCACAGACATTGTCAGAGGATGGGGACCCACTAGATGTGCTAATACTAGTGACAAACCCAACATACCCGGGAATCTTGATTGAGGCAAGACCCATCGGACTGCTTCAAATGAAAGATGACGGCAAGTTAGATGACAAAATTATTTGTGTTGCGACAAACGATCCGAGATATTTGCACACAGTAGACATTACCGATATTGAGGATCATTATCGCTCAGAAATTGCACATTTTTTCCAAGTTTACAAAGATTTGGAAGGAAAGAAGGTGGAGATCATAGGATGGAAATCATCCAAGGAAGCAAAAATCGTAATCATCGAATCAATAAAAAGATACAAGAATACCCTGAAAAAATATTAGCATGTCAAAAGAATGTGAACATTTTGTCCAAGTGAGAAAGGTTTCTCAGAACACAAGAAATTGTCAAGAGTGTGAAAAAGAGCACCTTCCAGTAGTTGCGATCAGAATGTGTTTAACATGCGGCCATGTTGGTTGCTGTGATTCATCTATTGGCAAACATGCAACAAAGCATTTTGAGGAGACAGGGCATCCGGTGATGCAGGCAGTTCCAGAAAACATTTGGAAGTGGTGCTATATTCATGAAGAGTATTATTGATTGGTCATACAAGTTGTGACAGTGATTTTGGAGAGCGGGGGAAATTCTGAATCGAGGTTTAGTCGTAAACCATTAATTCTTTTTCTTCAAGTAAAGCATGGATTTGGTTTACAGAACGATGGACGTCTTTTTCAAGTTTTGCCCCAACACACACCAGTTTGCCTGATGCAAAAATTAGAATTACAGTTTTTGGATCAAGCATCCTGTGAATCAATCCAGGAAACTGTTCTGGCTCGTACATACTTCTAGGAAGGGTTCTGGCTGCCTGCTCCAAGTTTACTTTGCCTCCAAGATTAATCGAGGACACTATATTTTGTATTGAAACTATGGGCTCGTTTTTGATTTTTATCTTGCCTTTTCGTAAGATTTTCACTACCTCAAATACGGCAGTTTCTGCCAACACCTGAGATTTTGCACCAGTGCATACCATCTTGCCTGAGCCAAAAAGCAGTGTGGCAGTCTTTGGACTTTTTAGTCTGAAAACGGCACCGGGGAACTGCTCTGGATGATATTCAACAGCAGGGAATTTTTTAGTAATATCTACAAGGTCTAGTTTTTGCTCTATAGTTGCAGAGGCTACAACATTTACAATTGCAATGATAGGTTTGGTTTGAGTCATCTCTTTATTTTCCTCCCACCATGTCCATATTTTGGTCTAATCGTAATCCTTTGTATCTATTTCTAATTGTTACCTCTGTGACATTGGCGGCTTCTGCAATGTCTCGCTGGGTCTTATCCTCACCGTTTTTGACACAAGACAGGTATAATGCAGCTGCGGCCAATCCCATTGGATCCTTTCCAGCAGACTCTTCATGTGCTTGTGCATCCTTGAGCACTTTGACTGCATACCGCTTAGTCTTTTCTGTAATTCCAATGGAACTTGCAATTCTTGCAACGCATTGAACAGGATCTACAACAGGCATCTTTAGTTCTAGTTCTTGGTGTAAAATTCTATAACATCTTGAGATATCTTTTTTCTTAATGTTGCCTGCATCTGAAACATCTTTTAAGGTTCGAGGAGTTTCAGTGTCTCTGCATGCAGCATAAAGAGATGCCGCAATCAAGGCAGAGATTGAACGACCCTTGACAAGGCCTTTCTCCAATGCTTTTCTGTAAATGTACGATGCCTTTTCAATAACTGCATCAGAGAGTGAAAGTTTATCTTTTAATGTCGATAGTTCGCTTAAGGCCTGTCTGAGATTTTTATCAGATGAGGCGTTGACTTTGCTTCTGCTATCCCATGTTCTTAACCGTTCAATGGTACTTTTCATGGTAGAAGTGAGAGGCTTTCCTGAAGAATCTTTATTGATGGGACTGATGATTGTTGCAAGTCCCCTGTCATGCATTGCCAGTGACGTGGGAGCTCCGGTTCTAGTCGGATCTGTACCGCCTTCTTTTGAAAATGATCTCCATTCAGGTCCAGAATCTTGCAATGTCTCAGTAATGACATAACCGCATTTTCCACAGAAACGCTCTCCAGTGACATTATCAGTCAACATGGAATTTTTTCCACAACGACCACATGCCGAATCCGCGTTAATCATTTCTAGAACCAAAGGAATACCAATATTGCGTTGTTGATTTCCTATATGAACCGATTTATTTGAGGATTTTCGGACAAACGCTGAACCTAGGGATCACAGGCACGATAACCCAAAAAAGGCCCCAAAAGTGGAATTTTTCACAAAAATGTCTTTTTTGCAATGAATTTTCAAAATTCAAAAAAACCCCATAACTGCCATTGATTTTTTAATAGTTACAGGGCAGCAAACACAGATGTCATCATATCAGATAGGAAAGTGGGATCTAACAGAACTAGTAAAGAATCCAAAAAGCCCGGCATTTCAAAAACAGATTTGCCAATTAGAAAGACAGGCAATAAAGTTTGAAAAGATTAAATCAAGACTGGATCCAAAAATGTCATCCAAACAATTTATGAACATTATCCATCAGGTTGAAGAAATTTCTGAAAATATGAGCAGGGTCGGCGGTTATGCATCACTTGCGTATTCTTCTGATACACAATCAGATGAAGCAACATCCCTAATGACAAAAATGTCAAAGTTGGGCTCTGAAATTTCAAACAAGATTTTATTTTTTGATTTGTGGTGGAAAACACAGGTTGATGAAAAAAATGCAAAGAGGCTTATGAAAGATGCAGGAGAGATTACAGAATATCTGTCACACAAAAGACTATTTGCAAAATATGCACTAAGTGAACCTGAAGAGAAGATCATAAACACGTTAGATGTGACGGGAATATCGGCACTTGTGAAGCTGTATGACAAGATAACCAACTCCTTTGAATACAAGATGAAGGTTGGCAATAAATCCAAAGTGATGACAAGGGAGGAACTTACAAACTATGTCAGAAGTACAAATCCAAAAATTCGAGAGACTGCATACAAGACAATTCTGTCAAAATATTCTAAAAACAAAGGAGTGGCAGGGGAAATATATCAGAATATCGTACTTAACTGGAAAGATGAAGGCATTGAGATCAGAGGGTACGAGTCGCCAATTTCTATGAGAAATATAGGCAATAATGTAGATGATCAAACCATAGATTCCCTACTATCAGTTTGTAAAAAAAATTCCCCGATATTTCAGAAATTTTTCGTTCAAAAAGCAAAGATGCTAAAAATGAAAAAACTGCGAAGGTATGATTTGTATGCGCCTGCAGCATCCAACATCAAAGAAAAAAATTATTCGTACGACAAATCAGTAAAATTAGTTTTTGAATCACTTGGGAAATTCAGTAGTACACTAGAAAAATATGCCAGAAAGGTATTTGATGAAAACCACATTGATTCAGACATAAGACAAGGGAAAAGAGACGGTGCCTTTTGCAGTACGCTTGCTCCAAAAATTACCCCATACGTGCTAGTCAACTTTACTGGCAAGTCAAGGGACGTCTTTACCTTGGCTCATGAATTAGGCCATGCCGTTCACAGCCAGGCTGCACAAGATAGATCAATTCTTGTTCAAGATGCACCGTTGCCATTAGCAGAAACAGCATCAACTTTTTCAGAACTGTTATTGTATGACAACATATCAGAGAAAATTTCTGACGATGAAAAAAAGGCAATGTTATCAGAGAAGATAGATGATCTGTACGCAACAATTCTAAGGCAATCATTTTTTACAATCTTTGAAGTAGATGCCCATGAGCAGATAGGGGAGGGAACCACAATAGATGAGATATCAAAAACATATTTACAAAATCTCAAAGTTCAGTTTGGGAATTCAGTCAGCCTATCAGATGACTTTGCAGTAGAATGGAGCTGCATTCCCCATTTTTATCATACGCCGTTTTACTGCTATGCATATTCGTTTGGCAATTTATTGGCATTGTCACTATTCCAAAGGTACAAAAAAGAAAGAAAAGATTTTGTTCCCGCATACATGAGCATTCTTGCAGCAGGAGGATCAAAAAAGCCAGAAAGGTTGCTTTCAGAATATGGATTTGACATCACAGGTTCGAAGTTCTGGCAAGAGGGGTTTGATTACATCAAAGAACAGGTAAGTACACTCTCATCATTAAATTAGAATGAAATGGGGCCGACAGTCCAACGCATGGACTGCCGGCTTGTTCCCCGAACGGTTTGAATTCGATGTCAACTACAAGTCAAGAATAATCTGATTTAAACGTTTGAAATTATCTCAAATCCGACTTCTTGGACCCAATTTTCCTAATAGTACCCATCAAAATTCCAATAGTGATTCCCAATTGATAAAGAAAGTACAACAAGACTTCAAAGGGATCAGGAGTGTATTGGGTAAACCTGCTTACAGCAGTCAATGCCAGTATTAAGGCACTAAAAAAGAAAACAAATCCCTTGGTCTTCCCATCAAGATTTGTAAATTTCAGAATGACAAAACTCATCACAGTGACAGAGATTGCCAATACAGTCAAAAACCCAGTATTTACTCCAAATATCAAAAAAAGTGAAGAGATGAATTCGCCGGGGTCATTTGCAGATAAATTAGATATGCTGATTTTCTCAGGGGAAGCAAAACGCGGAACACTCAAAATTGCATTTATCAAAAAGAGTACAAACATGGTAATAGACACTGTTTTGACATGGTTTTGTAACCGTGGGAATCTTACAAGGATGGCCCTGCCAAGAATTATTCCCTGGAACACTCCAATACCAAAAGCACACAAAACTGCAATTAATTGAATTACAGGATGTAAAAACAGATCAGCTGAAAACGGAAGTATTGCCATATTGTCTAGATATTGTCATACATGACCATATTAGTTGCCAGATAATCTAATTTAGTAAAAAAATAAAATAAAATTATCCAATAGAGAAAAAGACGAATAAATTTAATAGTTCAGCCTAAGAGAGCACATCATGCAAGTGAAGATATCTTATCTAATGGTGATTCTAATGATAGGGATTTCTACAAATTACGCATATTCACAAGAAATCAGCCTTTCAACATTTCAAGAGACGGCACAGGTTATTATTGATAAAAGCATATCTGAAAACGTTACAGCCTCAATCATCTTGCAAAGTACAAGCATACAGGAAATCAAAATTCCAACAGAGTTGGAACAGGGTATCAGGGAGGATGGACGAATTGGGGCAATAGTTTTTACAAATGAGGATCAATGCATTCTAGGAGTTAGAGACGAATCATGCATATTGATTAACGTGGTAAGAAATCCAGAAAGCAAGGGAGTCCTGCAAATTCAAAACTATACGAAAAGTATTTCTGAATTATACATTGAACAGATCAATGAGGCCCTTGATATAAACGCAAAATTTCACTCAGTCTTCATACACACAGCAGATGAGACAAATAAGGCCCTTGATACTTCGGGCATAATTTCAGGGAGAGGATCGATTTCAGCAGTATACACACTGCCAATGGAGGATACGTATTCAATGTATGAAAAGACAGCATCAATCTTGATTCCAAAAATAATTAGAGACGGTGGAGGGTTCTACGAGGTTGCAAAAAAAATATCATCTGAAGAAAATGCAAAGATGACGTTCTCAATCATTCCAACAGATGTAAAATCCCTGTTACAATTGAAATTATCAGTAAATTATCCCAACAAAGCATCAGCGATTTCAGAGGTGGATCCTTTAGAGTTTCTCAAAGTTAAAAATATCAAAAGATCGGATTATTTCAATGCTGGATTTTACCCGCTAAATTCAATTATTCAGGTAGTCATATTATCGCCTGAAAATACCAAGGTTTCAGACGTGGCAGGAAATATAATTCCCACGCAAACAATAGATGATGAAAAAATTCCAATAGACGTCAAAAAAGACGGATGGATTTTTGATCCCCAAGAAGGGCAATTGATACAAGGCAAGTACATCTTTGGAGAAAAGACATCTGTTAGCGGGGATGATTTAAAATTTTCCTTGGGCGGAAAAGAACCAACTAGAAAACCAGTATTAGATGAGTCAATCATAGTTCTCATCATAATCACAATAGTTGCCATAGCAGCCGCAGTGTTTTATCTTAAAGGATATAAAAAATAACTATAGCAAAAGAACGGCAGCTGCAAAAACAGTTGTCCATTTTCCATCTTTGTCACCCTTGGTAGTTTGAGTGATGTTGCGAGTTTTGTAGATTTCTCCAGAGATAGACCATTGCTGTCTCTTTTCATTCCATGCCTTATCAGCATCAAAAGGAATTCCCAAAGATGACGCGAGCATTTGAGCTGCAACATCCTCAGCATAATCACCTGCCTGAACTTCATTTTGTCCAAAAGATTCGTATTCGGAGAGATAACCGTATCTGGATTTATCTTTTGGTTGTGCTAGACCTACAGATGCAGAACACACACGAAAAGGCTCATTTGTTTGATTTTTAGAGTATATCGTAAAGAGGATTTGTCCGGGCGAAATTTTTTTCAGGCCTTCTTTTCTAGTGATCAATTTTGCATTAGGGGGGAAAATACTTGAAATCAAAACAAGATTGGTTCCTGCAATCCCAGCATCCCTAAGTGCATATTCAAAACTGGTCAAACGATCTTCATGAACACCCTTACCCTTTGTAAGGAACAAATTTTTTGCAACAAGGTCTAACATTTCTAAATTTCTGATAGAAAGTTATTATTTATACCTTAATTGAATCCAAATTTCGGCAATAATTTTAGAAATTTATTGAAAATGCCCTAACCGGTTTTTCTTTTCTTTTTTCTTTTATCAGGTTCACTTTGGATTTGAGTCAAAAAGATAAATGTGAAAAATGCGCCCAATCCGACGTTAATGACACCCATAAATGTGATCATCACAGTCATCGAAGGTGGAGAATAGTGGGACAGACCAACAACTATGCCAATTACACCAGTGACAAAAAACATCATCATCAAAACCTTGACTCTGGTAGGTTCGATGTATCTCATAACAGGTATCAAAATAGGGTAATATTATAAACTGACGGTGTTTTGAGAGGATTTTGGAATAAAATTATTTTTAATTGTCCACAGGTAACACTTTAAATCGTCAAAAATTTCATTTTACTTCGTGCCAATGTAGCTCAGCCTGGTAGAGCAATTGATTTGTAATCAATAGGTCATGGGTTCAGATCCCGTCATTGGCTCCTAAATTTCTACAAGCCGTACTTAATTCAAGATCGAGCAATACGAATAAGTAGGTCT
Source organism: Candidatus Nitrosopumilus sp. (assembly GCA_965206745.1). Taxonomy (GTDB): domain Archaea; phylum Thermoproteota; class Nitrososphaeria; order Nitrososphaerales; family Nitrosopumilaceae; genus Nitrosopumilus. Next base: position 1,243,613 of record OZ242220.1, read on the forward strand.
GATTTTAAATAAATAAAAATGAGTTTGGACGAATCAAAAGTGGATCAGAGTAATGATCAGAGTAATGATCAGAGTAATGATCAGAGTAATGATCAGAGTAATGATCAGAGTAATGATCAGAGTAATGATCAGAGTAATGATCAGAGTAATGATCAGAGTAATGATCAGAGTAATGATCAGAGTAATGATCAGAGTAATGATCAGAGTAATGATCAGAGTAATGATCAGAGTAATGATCAGAGTAATGATCAGAGTAATGATCAGAGTAATGATCAGAGTAATGATCAGAGTAATGATCAGAGTAATGATCAGAGTAATGATCAGAGTAATGATCAGAGTAATGATCAGAGTAATGATCAGAGTAATGATCAGAGTAATGATCAGAGTAATGATCAGAGTAATGATCAGAGTAATGATCAGAGTAATGATCAGAGTAATGATCAGAGTAATGATCAGAGTAATGATCAGAGTAATGATCAGAGTAATGATCAGAGTAGTTATGAAAATAATGATCAGGATAATAAGAGAGATGTTTCTACAAAGAAACCGACATTTAATGGGATGATAATCGGAGTAATCATACTAGTTGGAATTGCATCATTTTTTGCCGGATCATATGTAACAAATTTGAATTCAGATCAAATTTCAGCAAGTGATCTTGATGAAGCAATGGCAAAACTGGAACTCAAGATAATACAAAATCAACTGCCTACAACACAACCAAATAAACCGGTGCAAATTTCAGCAGATAATGATCCGATAATAGGAAATCCAGATGCACCAATTACCATAGTGGAATTTTCAGATTTTCAGTGTCCGTTTTGTGCAAGATTCCACATTCAAACATTGCCATTAATTATGGAAGAATATATCGAACAAGGCAAAGTGAAATTAGTCTTTAGAGACTTTCCAATTCAAAGCATACATCCAAATGCAGTACCAGCATCATTTGCAGCTGAATGTGCAAATGATCAAGGCAAATTCAAAGAAATGCACGATGTGTTATTTGAAAAACAAAATGAATGGAGTAATCTAAGACCTGTTGAACTAATATCCAGATTCAATCAATATGCATTAGAAATGCAATTGGATCAAGAATTATTTGATTCGTGCATTACTAGTGAAAAACACCTTGAAGAAATTGGAAATGATCTAGAAGATGGGAGAGATTACGGCGTTTCAGGCACTCCAGGATTCTTTGTAGGAAATGATCAAATAGGATATGTCGAATTGAAAGGAGCCCAGCCATTTGAGAGTTTCAAAAAAATTATTGATGCTCAATTAAAGGCATAAAAGACAACATGTTCCCCAATAGATCCAAACGTATGAAGAATCAAGAGATTGCAGTGTTGTCAAACAGGCGATATGCTATTAGTATTCCACATGTTAACGCTGTGGCTCCCCATATACCTTTGAATTTATTTTTTATCATCCCATATTTTTATTATAATTTTGGCAACATCCCTATTGAATTCTACTCAGCAGACAGATATGAAACGTTGACAAGATGAATCTATAGGTGGATCTTTAATCTTGTCTAGTTTGTCATTCAAGGACAATCCACACGACATCCTGTTTTCCCAGAATTTGAGGCAAAACAAATCATTTGCTAGAAAACAGTGCCCCGTATGGCTCTAATACCCTTTGGTAGAATTCTCGCCCCTTCTGTGTGACGGCATATTTAGTGATTGATTTTTTGCCATTAGAGTACATGTCCTTTTTGATGAGATCTTTTTCTTCTAGTTCATCTAGTATTGACTGGTCCCTTGTCGCATTAAGATTGCATAATGAGAGGAGGTTTGTCCTTACTATTGATTCGGATTCTGTAAGCTTTGCAATGATGGCTGTAATGACCTGAACCTTGTCCCTATACATTATAAAATATCATCCAGTTCAGCCTCTAAAGATTTTGTCTTTTGAAGGTATATTTGGTATTTTTCATCCCATCGCCTGTAAAACAATACCCCAGATATGCCCAGATACAGCAGATATGCTGCAACCATAAAGGGTACCAAGACAAGCAACTCCACATAAACTGTCACATCGTACTGAATCATTTCATCCAGGATATAGTCACCTTCCACGTGCTGTGCAGAACCAGTTGCCATGGTAGAATTTGCCGTGATGCGATCCGACAATATCTCTGTCCTTTCAGACCGGTTCCAATCCTGCCAGACTTCCAAATCAAATAACGGATCCCATCCTACAGGTATCGGCGTGAGCAGAAACATTACAAATGTGACATCCAGTGCAAACAAGATTAGTGCGGATCCCATCTGGATATAGTGATGTTTTTTACGGGACAACATGTGATCGATTAACATGTCCGCAAATGTTCTAGAATCTTCAGTCAATGTAGCTTAACATTATAACGCTTGAGCGCTTGCTTAAATCTATTGTGTACAAATTACAACTGTAAATTGTACATAACGCCTTTTAATCACGACTATATAGGATTACCAACAATGAAAAACACCCCAAAAATGATACTTCGTTCAGGTATCATATATCGTGCATGATAAACTCATGCCCTCTTTTTTTTATTTTAGATTAATACTTGGGTTTATCGGTTTAATCATAATTATTTATTCCATCATGGTTTTTGGTGGGTTGGTCATTGATATGTATTCTGACGGATCAGGCCCATTTACTAATGATCCTTCCATGGTAATTCCTCTGGCACTTCTTATTTTTGGAATTTCTTTCATATCCATAATTTCATTTAAGATGTATTCTAAACTCAAGAGAACCAAGTTTTCCAAATGAAAAATATGGACACTGTTCAATCTACGGGATCTGCCCAAATTGCTGTAAAGGCGGGACTCGGCAAATTTTAACTAAATTCTGCAAGTCACGCTAGCAAAGGCCCAACACAAGAAGCATAATAATTTCACATGAGAGAGCACAGAAAATAACAAGCGTTTATTAGGCCACAATCAGAGGTGAAGAACATAATAATGACGAGTAGGCAATGAGCTTTTTCGTCATTGCCAAAGAGTAAAAAATAACATGACAAAATTTCAAGATTTAGGATTAAGCGACAACATACTGCAAGGAATAAAAGATCAGGGCTTTGAGGAGGCATTTCCAATTCAAGAAGCAGTAATTCCAGTATTACTTTCAGGAAGGGACGTCGTAGGGCAGGCCCACACAGGTTCTGGAAAAACAGCGGCATTTGCATTATCAATGTTGCATGAGATTAAGCCAAAACAAGGAATTCAGGGATTAATCATGGCACCAACAAGAGAGCTTGCCATGCAAATCAGTGAAGAAATCAAAAAATTTGGAAAACACACCGGGATTAGAACTGCCACAGTTTACGGGGGCCAAGGAATGGGAATTCAACTAGATGCCCTGCACCGAGGAGTTGAGATTATTGTGGCCACACCAGGCAGACTCATCGATCATCTCAAAAGGGGTTCAATTGAGCTTAAAGACATCTCCCACATTGTCCTTGATGAAGCAGACACAATGTTAGACATGGGATTTGTAGATGACATTCAATTTATTTTAGATTTAGCCCCAGAAGACAGGGTGATGTCACTGTTCTCAGCAACGATGCCGACTGAAATTTTAAGGCTGTCTGAAGACTATCTGAATAATCCAAAACAATTCTTGCTAGATGCAGATGATCTCAGCGGAGAAGGGATAGACCAATCATATTTGGTGATCAAAGACAGAGACAAATTCAAGTATCTGATTGATTTCGTAAAGCCAGTCAGGGGGCAGATCATTGTATTTTGTTCAACAAAATACAGAACCAGAGATGTGGCAAAATTCCTCCATCAGGAAAAATACAATGCGGTATCTATCGAAGGAGACATGTCACAGCATAGAAGAGAGCAGTCAATGGGCAAGTTTAGAAGTGGCAAAGCAGACATTCTCGTCGCAACAGACGTAGCCTCAAGGGGCATTGATGTTCCCAGAGTGGAGCTAGTAGTAAACTATGACGTGCCAAATCAAGAGCTGGCATACTTTCACAGGATTGGAAGAACTGCACGAGCAGGTGCAAAGGGAAGAGCAATAACATTTGTCTCATATTCTTCAGTAGGAGATTGGAATTTAATCAAGCGTCAGATCAAAGTTCCAATTACAGATTTAAATCAGGAGATGGGAATTCAAATATCCATACCAGATCCGCTAAAAAGACAAACGCCATCAAGAAGGTACGGAGGTCAGTCAAGATCTAATTATTCTAGAGGAGGGCGTTCTGGAGGATACAGGGGATCAAATAGAGGCGGAAACTCCAGAGATGACAGAGGCGGAAGAAAAAGATACGGTAGCAGAGATGGCAAAAGCAGCGGTAGCAGCAGTGGTAACAGCTACGGCGGACGCAGTAGATGGTAATGTAAAACTTAAAGACAAGAACTGTGTAATCATATCAAGATAAACCGATGCACAAAGGATTCATTCTATTAAATTCCGATTTAGGAGCAGAAGAATACATCGTAGATGAGTTAAAACAGATGCAAAATATCAAAAACGCATATTTGACTTTTGGGGCATATGATGTAATTGCAGAGATTCAAACCCAGAATGAAGATGAGTTTGAAAAAGTGATTGCAACCATTCGAAAACTCTCCAGAGTAGTCAGCACTATGACTCTAAACGTGATAGTTCCCGAATAATTGTTATATCAGTGAATTTAGTATTGTTTTAAATTGCAGAAAATTGATTATGAGGGGAAAGTTTGGGTGCTAAATTACAACAATCCAGAACCATTATTGGATCATGCCATTCACATGCTAGAAAGACACGGAGTAAAACGGGAAGATATGGAAATTACTGAAACCCCAATTACAAAGGTGGGCTCAATAGTGGTGGAGATTTGGCCATATGAACTAGTCATCGGAAGAGTCAGGACTACACGAAATGATTCATTTATCAGCGGTACGGAATTTACGATCGAATTAAAATTAGACGAAGGCGGAAACTATATAGATTATCTTTGAAAAAAAATAAAATTCAAAACATCACCATTGCTTTAATAAGCATCATAGTCATTGGTGTAGTTATTGCATACAATTATTCAGCAGAGCAGACCAGACAGCAGGGATTTCAATTCGGCAACGAACTTGCACTGATTCAACAAGATGTTGCAGAATTGCAAAAAAAATTTTACTCTGAAAAAATAAAGTGGGACGAAGGAGACATTACAAAGGAAGGGCTGTTAAAATATTATGAAGGGCATGTAGAGAAATTTGAGGATGTGATTTCCAGATATGACAAATTATCCGCACCTGAACTGTTTGAAAGTTCAGTGGAATTATTCAAGATATCATCTCAGACGCAATTAAAAAGTGACATAGAATACATCAAATGGATTATGTCAGGGGATGAATCAGCAAAAATAAGATCAGATACACAGATTCAAGAAGCATACGAATATGAGAACTTGGGATTAGTTGAGTTTCAGTTATCTAAAGCAGGGATGGTAGAGTTTGATCAAGCAGATAAATTTACACCACCAGACAACGTAATCAAGCAGAAGGTAATTCAAATTTCAGACAAGATGAAAGAGGAATGTGATTTGAAGTTTAAAAATGAAATTGGTGAATTTGACTCAGATAAGATCGAGGTTGAGTGGTTCGATTGTTTTAACAAGGCTGAAAAATGGAAAAAAGATCATTTGCCTTAAAAGAGATACTATAACAGACCAGATTTTTGCAACATTTCAAAAGTTTCAAAGAGTTCTGAGCCTAATGATTTTTGGTCAAGCGGAGTGGGTTTTGAAAATGTTATTTGAAATGATACCGTAAGCATGTCCTGATCAGTATGAGAAATCCTCACTGAATGCCATTTATTATTGATTTGCGATAAAAATGATTTCCATTTCTGCAAATGCTCATGAACGCGAGATACTTGGTCCTCTACATTAGCCAGAGTAGTATTCAAATCAGTGTCAAACAGTCTGAATTTGACAAGAGGGATCATGATCATTCCGCCTGGGACACAATCATGGTTTTGCAACATGGATGAAATAATTTCTTCTGCATTATTTTTTGAAAAGATATCCCCATAATCAGGATCAAAATACCCTGCAATGAGTTTCTTTGAATCATAAATCCTGAAATAGCCATCATCTGATTCTAATTTCCACAACACATTGAGAACAATCTATCAATAAATAAACGGTTAACTGCCAGATTTCTAGTTCCATGTCAATGTAAATTGAATTTTCATGCCTTCCAAGATCCAGAGATAAATCTGCAAACAAATGGCGTAAATGTAGACTGGAATCAAAGACTAGCAGTTAAACTCTAGATCTAATTCCACAACTGCATTTACATCATGGCTTGCAACCAAGAAACTACAAAATCACATCATACATTCACATATAGCGACAAGTAAAAGTTCATCGGAGTAGATCTAGTTGTTTACCTTAAGTGAAAACAGAGATAAACTTTCGATTATGGCCATACATTACAAAGATCAACATATTCTCCATTGTTGCCACACGATAAATAAGAATTCCACGATCTCAAAATATTTTTGTGTTATCGGCTTTTTAGAGAAAGGGATTCTTTTGTCAAATAGTAAGCCATTCAAGCCAAGACTTTACAATGGAATTACTTTGATCACGTAGATGTTTAGATATCATTATCCTGAGATTTGATTCAAACATTATAGGGATCTTTTCAAATGCAACATTACAGAATCTGCATAACAACAACCCATTAGCAAGGTTCACAGCATTATTAGCAGCGACATCTTACCTCATTACTACAGTGTCCAGAATCAAGCATCCTAAATATCGAAGATATTAATTTCATTTATTCACTAAAACATGCATTTCTTTTCGTTTTTTAACTTCATTAATTAAGCAGATCTTTGCAAATGTATTTTCATCAAAATCAATTCCCTTCAATGAGTTTTTCTTAATCATTTGTGGATATTCACTATATTTTCTTCTATTGATGGTCCTACCTCCAGATTTTGGTCTAAACCCTCCCCACTGCTTGAAAAATACCGGAACCTCTTGTTTTTTACATTGTTCAATAATCTCTTCTATCCATTCTTTCTTTACTTTACGAAAATGATGTCCGCTTTCACCGCCGATAATTACCCAATCAATTCCTTTCAAATTCACTTTTCCTACCGAATCAAGTAATGGTTCAAAACTAATGAATCGAGTATGGCATTTTACTTTACGTAAATCATTGATTCTAGAAACATATTGTTTGTTTTCGATACTAGTTCCCATCCACATAAAGTTAGGGATTTTGTGTCCAAAATATTCAAAAAATAAATTAGAAAATTCAGCCATGCGCTTGGGTCGTTTTGTCAATATTTGATAATCGTGCCAATCAGCTTGCACCATAGTTGAAAAACATTTGCCGGTGAATTCAAAGGTAGAATTTTCATGAAATAAATCCGACATGCTATTTACAAAAATCTTTTTTGGTTTTTTCCAAGTTAGTGGCAAATAGATATCAGAAGGATGTTCAACATATTGAAAATTTTTTTTGTATTTTTGTTGTCCCATTGCTTTCAATCTCTTAGTCAAAGTTTCTGCATAGCAATTCTTACAGCCTGAAGAAATTTTACTACATCCAGTTGTAGGATTCCAAGTTGCCTCAGTCCATTCAATTTGAGAGCCGATTGCCAATGATTATTCAGGAAAACAATAATCTTTAAATGTTTAAAACTTGTATTTGTAACCAATTAAAATGTCGCCAAAAATAAAACAAGAAGAGTGGATTCGAGATAAATTAAAACAACTTCTAGATATTGGAAGTAAACTACATGATAATGAGGTTAAAAATCAATATGCAGAATATACAGCTTTAAAATTAATTTCGGTATCATATTATAAAGAAATATTTTTGAGCGTTGTAAAAAAGAATAAAAAAGCTAAAGAGTACTATGACGGAGCAGTTTACATCGATCTATTTGCAGGTTCTGGATTAGTTGAATTATCATCTAATAAAGACATCATAGCAGGTTCACCTTTATGCGTACTTTCAAACAATAATGAGAATTTTGATTTTGCAATATGTGTAGAAGATAACGAAAAACGAAAAAAAGTATTAGAGAATAGATTAAAAAAAATAATGTCACCAAAGGATTTCAAAGTGATCAAAGGAGACTGCAATAAAGTAATAGACGACGTAATACTATCAATTAATGAAAGATTCAAGAACCCCATTGTTTTTACATTTGTAGATCCTGAAGGAATGGAAGTCAAAATGAAGACATTACAACGCCTTTCAGATGCATTTCCTGCACAAGATTTTATGATAAATGTGGGATCTCAAGGAGTACTTAGAGTTAAAGGGAAATTAGACAAAGGAGACATGTCAACAGAAGATACTTGGAATCAATTCTGGGGAGAACATGACGCAAAAGATCTGTTGTCAGAAATTGCTCAAGGAAAAAAAGTAGAAAAAAAATATCAGGAAAAATTGGATTTGATGTTAGGTAAAAAATTGGGAGAGACAATTCCAATTAAAGGAGTTCCTGGAAATATAGAATATTATATTCTAGCATATTCAAGAAAAACAAAAGGGGAAGGAGGATATACAAAAGCATTGACTGCCTTAAAAAATAGGATTGAAAAAGAAGATAAAAAATCAGTAAAAAGAATGCTAGATGTGATTACTGGAAGAAATCAAACATTAATGTAAACAAACGGACTAAATCGTTATTCTACAATCAAATAACAGAATTAATTATTTTTTGCATCATGTAATTACGACATTAATCGTATTCTCAACACAATCAAAAGGTGAGGGATAATGCAGATAAATTAATTGCCAAATAGGAATATTCCAAATAACATCACAATTTAGTAGTTAAACAAATTATTGATACCATAGACAATTAAATAAACTAAGAAATTTAACAGATATAGAGAATGACAATTTCCAAGGAAAACAAGGATTTCATAGACAGTTTGATCGATTATTACATTAGTGAATCAGAATCGTATAAGCAGATAGCAGGAAACTTTGTTCCCGAGATAGAATCAGTTCCAGATACGGCATTTGGGATTATTACAGGGTGCGTGTATTCGGGGTTTTTGCAAGCATATCAGAATCAGCAGCAAACACCGAGTTTGGAGGACATGAAGGAATTCAATCAGATAATAAAAGACAGAGCCGCATTGATCAAGAAATCCATCATGGATCCTCCAAGTGCCAAGACCATGCAGGATGAGGCAAAAAAAGTACCTGAAAACAAAGATTTGTAATGATGAAAATGTGCCCCAAAGGGCACATTTTGGGGGATTGTTGGGCTGGTCGTATTGTCGCATGTATGCAAATACATCGGGTATGCGATGACAAACATAGGCAAATTTCTATTAAAACACTTGCGTAGCAATCATCAGTAAAGCAATTTTAAATAATCAAAAATCAGTACAGTTTAATTCTAACATTTATCAATAATAATTATGAATGTTGATGGAAGCAAGATCATCTTTGGGTTGGGGGTAACAGCAGCAGTGGTGACAGCAGTGGTGGCATTGTATTTTTCAATTCGTTAAAGATAAATCATCGTAGAAATTAGATGCATCAGTGTCGGCTACAAATGAATTTAAAATTACGCAGATAGTGGATAATGGACATATAATCCAACTGACATTAATTGAAAATATCTCGACTGAGCCAATTTCACAGCAACAGATGATTATTGAAAATGTTGCCAAAAATCTAGATTCTGAAACAAAAGAGCAAGTGATGCCATTATTAGAAGCAATTTTGCAAGCACAGCCCAAAGTGAACATCAAATCATACCAACAGACCCAAATGACAATTACAATGCCAAAATCAAGATATGAGGGTATGGGAAGGCCTCAAGTTGGAAATGTTATTGCAACAGACCTGAAAAAGATCTAGAGATTTGACTTTACCTCATCAAGAGTATAAAGCGGCAGTGAGCATGTAAAATCCCTACAAACAAACACGCTGGTCCTATCCTCAAAGGATTTACCAGCAAAGAAAGGATACTCAGACAGAGCATCTAGTTGGGAGGAATTCTGAACTGTGATTAAGATTGAATTTGGCAGATAATCTAAAAGCAGTGACTGGCATATTTGAGAATTCTCGGTGTTGATAAGGGTGATCTCGACGGGTTTTTGAACATACATTGAAATTGTGTTTAGCAGGTATCCAAATCCAAATGGGTTTTCAGCGGCAACTTGTGCCTGAGATTCCATTATTTTGGTGGTTATCTCAAGAAGAGTCTTCTCTTGAGAAAGGTGATACAGTCTAAGCATTACAAAAGCAGAAACAGAGTTTCCAGAAGGCAAAGACAGATCATAGTTACTCTTGGGACGAATGATCAGCTTTTCATGATCATCAGAGGTCATAAAGAAACTGTTATTCTCAGAATCCCAGAAATGATCTACTAGATGTCGTCCAAGATTCAAAGACAGTTTAAGATACTTTGAGTCAGGCTCAAGTTCAAAAACATCCAGTAACGCATTGATAAAATAAGAGTAATCCTCCAAATAGCCATCAATTTTTGCAACCCCGTTTTTGTAAGTTCGTAATAGTTTCTCATCAGCAAAAAGATTCCTTTCTATAAAGGAGATGCAATTCTTTGCAGCATCAAGGTATCGGACATCCCCAGTCACCCCATACCCCTTGGCAAACGCAGTAATCATCAAAGAGTTCCATGAAACCAAGACTTTATCATCCAGCCCAGGCGGAACTCTGGCAGAGCGGGCTTGGAGCAATCTTTCTGAGCAGGATTTTAGAATTTCGCGAACTTTGGGTTCAGGCATTTCAAAATTAAAAGATACAGCAGAGATGTCAAGATTGTTACACAAGATATTATTTCCCTCCCAGTTTCCCCCATCAGTCACATCATAGTATAAGCAGAATAGATCCGCATCACTTCCAAGAATCTCCTTAATTTCGCTTTTCTTCCATACGTAATACTTTCCCTCTATCCCTTCAGAATCAGCATCATATGCGGAATAAAAACCGCCTTCAGGAGAAGTCATTTCACGTAATACAAAATCAAGTGTTTTTTTTAAAACATCCAGGTAGAAGGGATCTTTTGTGATCTGGTATGCTTCAGCATAATTTACAGGGATCAGTGCATTGTCATAAAGCATCTTTTCAAAATGAGGGACCAGCCATTTTGCATCTGTAGAATATCTTGAGAATCCGCCTCCAATCTGATCAAAAATTCCTCCATTGGCCATTTTCTTGAGAGTCTTGAGTGCAAATTCATTGAATTTTTCCAATCCAGAAAGTTTTGCATACCTAAATAGGAATGATATGTTTGCGGCATTGGGAAACTTTGGTGCAGAGCCAAATCCGCCATATGTCGTATCACACAATTGAAACAAGTTCATGGCGGCTTGATCAAGAATGCTTTGCTCTAATTTTGACGGAGTGGAAATTGTTTCAGTTTTGTTTAATGCATCTACGAACTTTTTAGCAGATGCCTCAATATCCCGTGGTTTTTCTTTCCATGCTTGTGAGAGTTGCCTGCAGATACTTCCAAATCCGGGACGCCCGTAGGAATCCAAAACTGGAAAATATGTGCCAACATAAAACGGTTTTTGATCAGGAGTAAGAAAAATGCTCAAAGGCCATCCGCCTTGGCCTGTTGCCATCTGGCAAACTTTTTGATAAATATCATCAATGTCAGGTCGTTCTTCCCTATCAACTTTTATGTTGATGAAATTTTCATTCATGAATCTAGCAACTTCCTCATTTTCAAATGATTCGTGTGCCATCACATGGCACCAATGGCAGGAGCTGTACCCTATGCTTAGAAAGATCGGTTTGTTCTCGTCTTTTGCCTTTTTTAATGAATTGTCATTCCACCCATGCCAGTCGACTGGGTTGTGCGCATGTTGCAGCAAATACGGACTGCTTTCATCAATGAGATTATTTTCTACCACAATTTATCAGATTTGTTTGAATATTTGTACCTAATCAGCACATGTCAATTCCAGATTCCCTTTCCCTCAGTTAATTCATAAATTCTGACATTAATTTTTCCCAACAGTTTCACTTTAGATTTGTGGGCTTTTTTGTCGTGACTGTAATCCTTTTTTTCAACCAGTTCTTGCAATCGTGTTAACTGCTTCAAAGTCAGTTTTTTAAACTCGTGCTTGGAGCTAGTAATGAGTTGTAATAGTTTTATCCTTTCACGATCATCATTAGAAATTTCAGCCATGCCCAATATTCTTCAATTTTGCAAATAAATCTTAGCCCCAGATCAAGATTTGCCTACAGCCTAGGGAGAGCAGAACCACAAGGTTAGCCAGAGAGATGGCAGCTTTGATAACTACAGTATGTTTAATACTAAAAACAGTCCCTATGGGTTTAAAAAAGACATTTCAAGAGTAGATCAAAAGCACAGTCCAAGTATGCAAAACGGCTCCTTCTCCACAGGGACCGATTCATAAGATTGTGGACTTTTTGCATATTCTTCTAATCCATTCAAACTTGTATGCAACATAGATTCAATATCATCATCTGAAACAAAAGATGTCAACAGTCCCATATGCCAGCTTCTTTGAAGATAAAGTTTGGCTGAAACGTCAGTCTCATTCTGAATATTGCCATCATCTGATGTTTCAACCATTGTAATGTGGAGCTTTGTACCTTTGAAGCCTCCAGAAATTACCTCCAGTATGACATTGTCACCAGATTTGGCAAATTTGATATCAGTGTCAATAGAGATCCAATCCAGACCTATTTTCATATTTCCAACATCATCTCCAATTAATTTAGAAGATTGGATGTAATCAGGCAAAATTTGAGAATATCTTTCCAAATGAGAGATGGCATCAACTAGGGATGTTTTGTCGACATTTACTGTTTTTTGAATTGAAACAATTTTTTCAGCAAATATGGACGGGGTTGCAGAAACGATCAAAAGCAGAACTAGACTTAAAAATAAAATTTTGTGGCCCGATTTTATCTTGTCCATTATCAAACCTACGTATCTTGTCTTTTAAGCATGTCGTAGTAATCACATCATGGTTTGAGATGCCCAATGTGTCTTATTTCAAATTTTTATTCGGAAATTCTACATTGATTTATTCTGCCTAGCCTGCAAAGACTATTTCAACAGTTCCATTATTTTCTGCGCCTTGTCCTGCTCAATGTGTAATTCCTCTGCAAGTTTGTCCATCTTTGAGATCCCATAGATTACACCAGAATAGTCATAGCTAAAGGTCTGGTCAGGTACTGGAACCTGATTGCTTGCATTAAACATCATAGTGGCCTTCTCCCGCTCCTCCTGCATTAGATTTCCAAAGTTAGAGTGCAGCCTAGTCATCACGTTGACTGCCCCGTCAACGAACCTATCAACCTCTGGTGCAGTAACTGAGAACCAGCTGCCATGATCATTTTGTGTCCACAGATATCCTGAATCATCCTCCCAGATGTTGTATCTCCTATCCTGCTGGACAAGTGTGATCATCTCTACCGGACCCTGATTTGTCTTTTTCTGCACCATATGATGCGTGTTTGGCGCAAGTAATGATTGACCTGTAAACTCTATACCCTCGTTGATGTACGTTACGGTACTGCGTCGCTTGTAATCTACTGCAGATATTGCCAGCACATCTGATTTTAGTGGCGCATCAACCTTGAAATCTATATCAAAAGAGTAGCATGGAGTGGCAGAGCTTGGGTTGCACAGTACCTTGGTGACTGTAGCAGCGGTCTTGTTTGCGTCTACTAGTGATTCCTTTTGCTCATGAATTATCTCTGTAATGTCGTAATCATCAGGATTGTCATAGTTTCGATTCAGCATTAGTATGATGTCAGTTTCGGCATCAGATACGGCACCAATTTCGGGTACCCCGAGGGACAATGTCACATACCTGAATCCGTCAGGTGAGAATGCCTTGAGCGTTACGCTGTTTGTCTCACCGATTATTGATGAAATCTTTCTAAATTCAGTATGCCAGTTATCAGAGATATCAAGGGCATGGTCGTTGAATGTGAATCCGTCAGTGACTAGCTGCGATGAGGATATCTCCCATGATTTGCCAAAGGTTGGCTTTTTCTTCCAGTCATTTGAGCTGCCGCCAGAGTTCTCAGCCAGTATCAGCACGGCAGTCCTTGGCACGTATTCCCTGCTATCGTCCTGATATGACCAGGTAAACACAAACGATCTTGAATCCACATTCATTAGATAGCTATCATCGAATTGTCCTGAGAATTCACCTGTCTGCCCATCTAGTGAGGATGCGATATCATCAGGCAGGTTGCCCATGTTTTTGATTCTGTATGTTATGGATGTATCTGCCGGGTCCTCTTCAGGATCCATTACTGCCATACTAAGGCTTGGAATGAATCCTCCTAGTCTTGCAGTTTGGAAATAGGTTCTAAAATTAGGGCGTTCATTTTGTGGGGTCAGTATCCCACATCGGTCATTTTGGAGTGCTCTTATAGAGCCAGTTTGTTCAAGTGGTACATATTCTGAGCCATCTTGAAAGGTCCAACCAAATCCATATGTGATACTATCGCCAGTAGTTACTTCATCACAGATAAATGCCGCCATAAAGTCCCCAGTTCTAAGATCCAGAGACGCTGCAATGTATTCAGGTAAATCGCTATTAATGCCAGTGGGATCGCTAGCGTTAGTTATTGTGTATATTGATGTCCCATCTGGAGGATTTTCAGGAGGGTTGGATACAGCAATTGAGAGACTTGGAGGTAATACACCCTCTAATACGCTTGGCTGATATCTGATAAATGTGGGCGCATCATTTTCTGACGTGAGACAATCAGGATTATTAAATAGTGTCATCACACTTGGTGGGGCATCGTATTCATCGTTATCGTCCTCAAATGACCAAGCAAATGGATATTGTGTCTGTCCGCTGTCTAACGTGCCACATGGAAACATCATGTCAAAGTCACCGGTTGCCATAATCAGAGAATCTGTCATGTTCATATCTATAGAACCAGGATTAGTGATTCGGTATACCGACGTGTCTGGACTATCCTCAGGAGGATTTGATACAGCAATTGAGAGACTTGGAATTGGTTGCCCTTCGTATACATCTTCTTCATATGCACTAACTACAGGCACTTCATTTTCTGATGTGATACATTCAAGGTTGTCAATTACGTTAAATGTGGCATTGCCTTGTTGGGGCATTCTATTGCCATCCTCAAATGACCACTCGATGGTTATAGTGGCTTGGTCATCCCTTGTTGATGTGTCACATGCAAACGTTTCTCCAAAATCACCGGATGTAGTATTAAAGGAATCCAGAATGTTTTGAGGCAGAGAATCTGAATTTGTAATGTTGTATATGGATATCTCATCTGTCGTTTCCTCAGGAGGATTTGTAACTCCAGTTGAGAGGCCAGGAATTGGTTCATCCTCTAGCACATCACGTGTAAAGTCCACTACAACTGGTACTTCATTTTCAGGTGTGGGGTTCAAGTTAGCATTGTTATTGACTGTTATTGAAGCAAGCTGGGGCATTGATTCTTCAGAACCATCCCCAAATGTCCAAGAGAAGAAGAAGATGGTGCTGTCAGTTGTGGTATCAGATGGGAACATGGCTGAGAATCCACCAGTTGTTGCATTCAGAGACTCTGTAATGGACGGAGGCAGATCTCCGATCTTAAAGATTCGGTATACGGGATCTTCAGGATATTCGAATGAATTTGTAACTACGGTGGACAGAGAAGGAATGGTATTTCCCTCCAATACTGTTGGGTGATACATAAAGGTGGCAGGCAAGATGTCTATATTGACAATCCCAGTATGGGATCTATCCTTTCCAAGTATGGTGACATCTCCAGAGCGATCGTCTGAATTTTCGTTATACAGCACTGCAAAGCTGTCAGATATTTCATTCAGAGCAGATCCAGTGTATGCTATGTCAAGGTGATTCTCTGCAGGAAGGAGTCGGACAGTACCAGCATTTGGTTGTGTTGTAACGATTCCAGTTAGGATATCCCCGTCATGATCCGTTATGGCTCCTATGATCTGACGCGTGTCATTGCCTACAGGGATCGATTCTAGGTCAATGATGGGAGGATTATCCTCAAGTATTCTAAAATCGAGGGTCTCAAAGTCAGTTAAAAGGTTGTTGTCTGACAAACGATCATCTGCGAAAAATGTAACACTTACAGTGGTACCACCAAGATTTTCACTTGGAGCAAATGTGAACACTCCATTGGAAGTGATTGGCACGATATCGGCCCTGCTTGTTCTCCAATGTATCGTGTCATCATTGAGATCAAAAGCGGTTAAAGTACCTGTTGCCGTTTCAAATTCATAAAGTTCTATCGGGCCGACTGGAAAGTTAACTATTATTGGAGCTAGTGTGCCTACAGCTGTATCTCGCTCAGATACATCAAATGAAAGTGTTTTAGTATCTGTTCGACCAGTAGAATCAGTCAGAGTAATTACAAATTCAACAGTTTGACGGCCATGAATCTCACCGGGAATCCATGTAAATTGTCCGCTGTTCGGATCAATCCGCGCATTTACATTATTACTTGATATACTCCATGTCAGGGTATCACCATCAGTATCCATACCCATCAAGGTAAAGTCTACGGATTGATATTCGTCAGGTGTCAGATTGGCACTGCTTGGAACCGTTATCACGGGAGGTGCTTCGCCTACCACATGATCAGTTGCAAATACAGAAGAGATTGTGATTACTATAGAGAATGCACTACATACCATAACTAGAAATCGTATATTATTCATGGCGAGTATATACACAATATACATATATAAACCGTTTTCACATATTGAACCCAAACAAAGATTGAAAACTAGACATGCATAACTATAACATGACAGAATCATACCATACACTTTCAAGTTCTTGAGATTGGGCCCACTGTTCAATTATGAATCAGAGTTTTCAAATTTTTGGCCCATGATCTCCAGTTCTAAGCATGATGGAATACGAACTCTTATTTTGATTCAGTCATACATCAAGATTTTGATCCTTTGCCAATTAATCAGATTCAGCCAAGTTTGAGGACGCCAAATCAGTGTGATACATATGCTCAATGCCCCATCAAGCACGTCATTGGCATCTTCCCATGCCTTTGATGTTATTTTTGCCATCTCATGTTTTTGCCATGGTTTTGGCACTGCAGTTTCCAGAATTTGGAATCACTGGGGGATAAAGATATAATGAAATGAGTTTTTTGACTAAATATGTCAGCAGGACAGATGCCACCATGGCTTCAAGAGCAATTAATGAAAATGCAGCAGACTCAACAGAACCTGCAATCCATTATGACTCAGAAACAGCATCTAGACATCGAAAAAGCAGAAACAGAAAAAGCTCTTGAAGAGTTACGCAAAGTCGCCGATGGCGATGCAGTGTTTAAACAAACAGGTACAGTCTTGATTAAATCCAAAAAACAGGAATTAATGGATGAGTTGGAAGAGCGAATTGAGCTTGTTAAAACACGTGCCACAGTTCTTGAAAAACAAGAGACACGCACCAAGGAGACCCTCAAGGAGCAAGAAGCAAAGATCACAGAGATGATGAAAGGCGGCTCTGCAAACGCCCCTCCAAATTCACCTCAGGTACAAGACGATCCTAGAAAATAATCTCTAGGGCTATTCCATACAAGATATTAAGAATTCATTTCAGATAATATTGTGAAGTTAGAGAACCTCAGAATTGTTGCAGATGAGAGGGAACGAAAAAGTGGAATCCCGGATTTACTAAAATCAATCGGATTAGATATTGAGATGAAGACACTTCCCATCGGCGATTACATTGTTGCACCTGAAACTATTGTTGAGCGAAAAAGCATACGTGATCTTATGGCCTCCATCTTTGACGGCAGGCTTTTTGATCAATGCTCCAGACTAAAGGAACACTTTGAGCATCCCGTTGTTCTGATGGAAGGCAACGTCGATGAGATTGAAGAGATTGCCGAAAATCCTTTGGTTTTTTATGGCGCCCTCTCAACTATAATACTTGATTTTAAAATTCCCGTGATTCCTACTCCTAGTGCTGCTCACAGTGCAAAACTTTTGGTGTCCATGTGTTGTAGAAAAGATGCTCCCAAAGGACCGTATTTGAAAAAGATCAAAAAATCAGCAGATTTGGAAAAGCAGCAGCTTTCAGTTCTGTGCAGTTTGCCGGGAATTGGGGAAAAATACGCAGTCAGGATGCTAACAAAGTTTGGAACCCCGCTAAAAGTTTTCAGTGCGACTACCGCAGAGCTGGCAAAAGTTGAAGGTTTGGGCCAAGCTCGCGCAAAAAAGATTAAAAAAACCCTCAGTACCAAAAGTAAATTTCTAAAAGCGACAAACCAAAAAACCCTGCATGATTCCTAAATCCTCTTTTGATGTATAAATCAGCACCCAACTTACCAGAGTAATCAAGACACATAGATGAAAGGAACGAATGTTAAAATTCCATGTTAAATCTTTGAAATTATGGAAAAAATGCGTGCGATGGTACTTTCTGAATGTGCCAAGATAGAGACAGAGCCATTGAAACTTACTGAAATTGACAAGCATGAGATTAAAAGACCAAATGAGATTTTATTAAAAATCGAGGCATGTGGAGTGTGCCATTCACAACTTCATGGAATTGAGGGGGATTGGAAGGAGATTGGAATACCTCCAACATTGCCAACGGTTCCAGGACATGAGGTTGTGGGAAGAGTGGTTCAGGTAGGAGACAAGGTTACCAAATTTAAAATTGGAGATAGAGCAGGAATCACGCCATTGTTAGAGGCATGCGAAGAATGCCAATATTGTAAGGAAGGAAAAGAGTATCTTTGTGAATCGGCAATAATTACAGGAGAGTCATTCAAAGGCGGATACGCAGAATACATCACGGTGATTGAAGATTTTGCAACCAAAGTCCCAGACAGCATGAAGGCAGAATACGCAGCCCCGTTATTCTGTGCAGGAATTACAGCATACAAAGCAGTCAAAGCTGCAGAGCCAAAACAAAATAAGAAGATGGGCATCTTCGGAATCGGAGGAGTGGGACACATGGCAATACAATTTGCCAGAGTAGAAAAATGCAATGTCATTGCATTTTCCAGATCACAGAATCATCTTGATGTTGCAAAGAGACTAGGTGCAACAGATGCCATGGTATTTTCTGAAAATCAACAGGAATTTCTAGAGACATTAAAAGAAAAACACGGTATGCTAGATGTTGCAATTGTATTTGCTCCATCAGACATCGTAACAGATACTGCAATAAAATCAGTAAAAAAAGGAGGATTGATAATAGTAGGCACCATAGGTGATAATCCATCATTTATGCCATTTGAGGAAAAAACAATCCGTGGAACATTGATAGGTTCAACAAAGGACATGGAACAGGTGATCAAAATTTGCGATGCAGAAAACATAGAAGTGATCTCCCAAACATTCCCACTAGAGGAGGCAAATCAGGCGCTCAAGAAATTAAAGAGTTCCCAAATCCAAGCAAGGGCGGTTTTGATTCCGTAATTCTTGGCTTAAATATTAGAAGAAATAGTTTTGGATATGAACTGTAACAGATGCCATCACACCGATGAGGCCCACAGCAGAAATGAAGATAGCAATTCCCTTATCAAAGCTGGAAAATGCCAAATCACCACATGCACATGCCAACAATACCAGGATCCAATTCAGAAGATTGACGAGGAACTTTTGTAACGATTCATATATCAAAATTATTCAAGTTAGTCATGGACAAGCACAAGCCATCAGATGAAATGATCAAGGATTTGGATAACCTGTTATCAAAGCTGAACGCCATGGAGATTGTCGC
Source organism: Candidatus Nitrosopumilus sp. (assembly GCA_965206745.1). Taxonomy (GTDB): domain Archaea; phylum Thermoproteota; class Nitrososphaeria; order Nitrososphaerales; family Nitrosopumilaceae; genus Nitrosopumilus. The sequence goes on from OZ242220.1 coordinate 1,263,318, forward strand.
ATCAGATGAATTTCAAAAAAATTCAATCAAAGTTCAAAGGGCGCTAGTAGAAGGTCAAATGCATTCAATAAATGAATTTCAGCATTTGAAAAAGGCTATCGACTTGCTGACTTTGCAATTATTTGACGTTCAAAATAAGATCAATTCATCCTAGTATCGCTTAATCCGCATCCAGTACATCTTAAGAGAGTAGATTTTTCAAGAATCTTTTCAGGTTTCATTTCAGCACCACAGCAAAGACATGTAATGCTTTCTGGATTTGTATCTTCAGACTTTCGCACAACATAGTCCGGCTTTGCTGTCTGAATATCAGCAGAGTTGCATCGGGGTTTGTAGTAGGAAATTATTTTATTGAGTATGTTTTGTCTACGTTGAGCACTAGACTCAAACAAAGGCAATACTGCAAGATACAGTGATTTTTCTGACCCCGAATGCTCAATCCAGCACTGGTGTTGAGAGTGTAGGGCAAAGAATGACTCATCATCAGTCTTTTCACAATCGCCCACATAGAGAATATCGAATTTATCGTTATCTCTGGAAAGAACCAGATAAACCAATTTTTCCATGGGAGGCCCCCATTCCTCAAGAGGGATCGGCCCAAGAAACTCGTACTGAAGAATTTGAATGCTCAATGTAATGTAATTTTCAGTACTTTCTTTTCATCTTTTCTCAAAAAACCCCCTACTGAGACCAAGTTGATCGCAAAATCCCAACATGAAAAGATTAAATTCAAGAGTTTTGGATTTCCCATAAATGAAGGATCCTCACAATTATGCCAAAGTAGGTTATTCGATGATTCTGGTGGCAGGTAGTTTAGCAGCAATAGGAATCATAGGTCTGTTTCTGGCAGATGACGTATTGTTATCAGACAATTGGTCAAGGGACAAAACTGCTCATTTTAACGAATGCAAATCAAATGATTTTGTTCCAGATGATTGCATAAAATACAGAGAGAGAATCAACAACGACATATCAGGAATTTACGTGGATCCATCAAAGTGGAAGTAAATCAGAACCCATGGGCATAGTCTTCCACCATATTTCGACTTTGAGTCAGGCGATTCATGGCAAAAAATGCGCCTCCCACAATTCCAGCTTGGTAAAAAGTATACAAGAGAACGCCAGATGATGTAGGATCAGATTTTGTAAAGCTCAAGGCAAGCATGGTAAAGAATACAAAGGTTCCAACAAATGTGATCAGCCTGTTTACGATACCGGCATCCATTCCGACAATTCGTTTAGTAGCAGATGCCATCAATCCAATACTTGTGAGAATCAAAAAAGTTGCACCGCCGTTTGCAGTGATGAATGTGTTTAGCCATGGCAAGAGTCCATCTTCTAGCAACGCAACATCAGGCATTACACTGCCACCATTGATTGCAAAATTTACGGAGCTAAACATGCCGCCGATGACAAAAAAGAACAAAAATATTTTTATGATTGATCTTTTGATAGGTCGGCATATTTCTGTAGGTTTTACAGCTTTTTCAGTAATTCTGATCCCGTAAATGAATCCCACAGCCATGGCAGGGATAAACATGATATTGATCAGAATCGGCGATTCCCGGTTAATAGTCTCAATTTGAGGATGAAAGACAAGGAATAGGAGGATTGCAAGAGAGGCAGAAGTGACAAAGAGGAACAGTCCCAGATATCTAGGACCAGTGGATTTCTGATGAGCGTTCCAATTGTGCATTTTATAGCATCTAAAGAAAATAATTAAAAACCAAATCCGAAAATCATTTGGTCAAAGTATCAATTCTGTTTACCCTTTTTTACTAGAATCAACGAGTAAAGTGGTGAAAAGTGGAAAAATTCTGATGGTTTTAGGCATCATTGCAGCAATACTAGGCTTTGTTTTTCATCTACAAGGACGATCAGTGGTAGGGCCGGTATCTTCATTTATGTATTCAAGTCCAGAATGGGTCGATTATGGCTTGGGAATCATGATTGCAGGAGTCATCATTTTGAGTGCGGGGTTTGCAGTTTTTAGAAAAAACTAGTCTGTAACGCGAAGAGTAATCGTGCTTTTAATTTTTGGCAGTTTTCTAATTTCAGATGCTATGATCTCATTGATTTGGGAGGCAGAATCAGTGACAAACTCAGCTACAATATCATAACTGCCATAAGTAATCAGGCAACTTTTGACCTGAGGAATCTTCGTTAATTGCAAGTAAAGGGATTGCTCCTCTCCAATCTCACAGCTGATCAGCATGTATGCTTTTTCCATCTAATTCATATTTTCTTAAAAATACACCAACATAAAGACATCTGATGAATCATCACAGTTTGAGAGATCTCAAAAACCGGCAACCATAGGATCTTGCGGTTTCATTATTTCCCTTAGCAGAATTGTCGCAAAGGATCCTCTAGATAATGAAAACTCCACCACATCATCACGAACAGAATAATCAGAACAACGTATGGCAGCTTGTCTAAATCCCCCCTCACTGCTTACTTCTTGCATCTCTTTGATGAAGAAATCTTTTGGTGAAATTTCTTCTTGTTGCAATATTTTTGAGATTTGAGGATCAAAGCGAGTCTTTTTGTAATAAGAATAGCCAACAAAAGGCAATGCCAAACTCTGATCCATGCCCTTGAGATATTTTCCAATAATCCCACGGTTATCAAAGCAGACATCGCCTGGCCGTGCTCCAAAAAGATCTTCTCCGTCTAAAAAAGCACAGCTCAATGACTGATTAAAGATAAATGACTGGTACGCTTGGACATAAAATCGTCTTAATGAAACAGGGATTGCGCGTATTGCGCGTATAGGTTCTCCATGTAGAATCATTTCTTTTAGAACGATTCTTTCAACATCCATCTGGGCTGGAACCTGATCAAGATATCTGCCATAGTTTGCCTTATCAGAGAGTTTTTCACGGACTGCGGTATTCTCTTTAGAGTCATATGGAGAGGTAAATGACAGAATCAGATCAACTGCTTTGCCAAAATCTCGCTGTAAAATAGCCTTGCCAATAAGGTGTGTGACTGGTCTTTGTGAGCCAAATCTCTGGTATCCGTAAAAATTAAGAACTTTGTCATATTCTACAAAGGAATCTAAATCATTTTGGAATTCAGAAATTTTCAGTTTGAAATGGTTGCCAATCATGTCTTTTTTTGAGAGGGGTTTTTTTACAAAGCCCAAATGTTTCAGGGAATATCTATCGCTTGAAAAATCCTCGATTGGTCGTCCTTTATTTCCAGAGCACACAAATTGCTCTGTAAGGGCTGATGCATCCTTTAATCCAAGAGATTTGAGTCGGATGCCTTTTTTTCTAAAAATTCCAGATAGTGCATGGTTGGTGTCGATTTTTTTCTTTTTTAGTTTATAGACGGCATAGCCGTTTTCATGGTTGATTGATTTTTCGGTTTTTTCAGAAATTATCTCTGTAACTTGGAAATCTTCAGGCTCGACTCTAATTTTGCCTCCAATACCGTGAAATTTTGTGCTATAAACTAAAATTCCAACTTGAGAATCAAGGTCAGGTATCACTCTATTGTCACTGTAACATATTTGCTAATTGCCACATCAGATAGCTGTACACCAAATAAAATCTTGTAAGTTCCAGGTACGGCATCGTCAGAAACGAGAATGTTGGTGTGTATCGGCACAGGGGCAGAACCCAATTGGAACACATCAGAACTGTCGTGATCAAGATCTATTGTTATAAAGTCATCTGGAGAAGCCAAGATCAAATTAGCCTCCAAGTCATTTTCAGACAATGGGTACACAATAAAGTTAAAGTGTTGCAAACCTCCAGAAGTCAAAACGAGTTCATCAGATTCCAATTGGATTTCAACAGGCAGTGGAATCGAGGTATCAACTACGCCAATATTGTTTTCAACCCATTCAGTGAACCAGATTTTGTCGCCATGGATATCAAAATCAAAGATTTGTGCAACACCACAGTCATCTAGGATTATGCCAGTTCCGGGATCACAGTCACCCCAGTAGGGATTCTTTGATGGAACATGGTACTCTACAAGAGATTGTAGTTTCGGATCCATCACAGAGATGTTATTTGCAGTCTGTTCGTTGAAGATAATCCTATTCTGGTCATCAGATTTCATCCAATAAGGTCTGGAAAGAGGGGTTTTGATGACCCCGGTTTGATTTCCATACGTATCGAGTATAGGATCAGCAGTCACATACTGAACGAACTTTTCAGTCACAGGATCAAAATTATAGAATGATGAGGTGGTAGTATCTGCCAGCCAAATGGTTCCATCAGATCCTACAACTGCACCGTTTGGCGTAAGAAATGTCACAGGTAAATCATAGATGTCAATAAAGTCAAGCAGCGGGAGGATTTCTTCCTCAGAGGTGGCAATAGAGTCAAGATAGCTGTTTTGATCAAACTTTATCAAAACCCCACCCTCTTGGAATATCCAATTGGTATACCAGACATTATCATCGGCATCCACTGCAAAGTCTGCAGTTACAGAATTATTAACAGGGGACGGAATACTAAGATAGTTTGTTCCCTCAATAGACTGGGTTGGATCTAAAAAGGTGAGTTTGTTCCCAGTAAAATCATTTATTATTATTTGTGAACCATCAATGCGAAGTTTTTGAGGTAAAGAATCTTCTTCAGAAGGATAAGTGAGTCGCTCATACGTCTCATCAATAGTCGAGAACTTCCAGATTGAATCGTAAGATTCATCGGTATACCAAATAGCGCCATCAGGAGCATAATCAATTCCCCACATCATTGAACGACCGCCTTCAGGCCACTGCGGATTATCATATTCGGTAAATGTTTCTGTGTTAGGATCAAATTTTGCTATGTTGCCGGTATTAGTTTGAGTGAACCATGCATTTCCATCATAGTCTGTTACAATTGCCAGAGGGTTTGTACATAGTGTTGGAATTGAGAATTCCCGAACGTATTCTGTAGACTTTGCATCACTTGAACCACAAAACCGGGCTCGCTGATCTACAGGAAAATTATCTGCAGGAGTCCCAGTAGCGTCAAGAGAGTCATCAACATTAGGATCAATTCCAGGCAAAACCAGCGTGATAGTCGATGAAAGTAAGATGAATCCAAAGAAGATAGTCACAAGAACGGCTTTTGTCTTCATATTACAAAAAATAAAGAGCCTTGTTATATCTTATTCCAAAAAATAGCATCATAGTAATTTTAGATCCCCAGTTATCCTATCAATCAGATTCTCAGGGGCAGGCCCTATAGAGATACACGTTATAGTTCCAGGGGCCAACTGAGTGTGACCAGCATCAGAGACTTCAGACCAGGGGAGATTCAGATCTATTGCGTGTCGTTTGACTTCCTGCAGTTCCTTTATTCCAGATACTTTGAGAACCACTTTCTCTTGACTGCCCCACCATGTTTCATACCACTCAGGATGAGATCTCCGGACATGTTCGGCGCCAAGAACACAGGCGTGGCCTACTTGGGCAGCAATCTTTCCTTTGCCCATATCAAGATCGGTTCTGACGGCAATGACCTGTTTGATATCACCCATAATATAATCAGATACAGGCTTCATGAAAAACTTTTGAATTAAATAATTGACAAATAACCGAAATCTGTGAGCTACGACGTAATAATTGCCGGAGGAAGTGTTGCAGGGTTGCTATGTGCCAGGGAGATTTCCTCAAAAGGTTTTTCAGTTTTAGTAATAGAGGAAGATTATGAAATAGGGACCCCAGAGCACTGCGGGGGTTTAGTAAGCATTTCAGGATTGGCAGAGCTGGGAGTAATACCATTTAGAAAGACCTTTGATCACATGATAGAGTCAGCTGAGATTTTATCACCCAACGGAAGTAGTTTTACCATCAATTCAAAGAAACAAAAAGTCATAGAGATCAGCAGACGTGAGTTGGACAAGCAGATAGCCTTTCAAGCTCAAAAAAACGGGGCAGAGATTAGAGTCAGAACCAGCTTTCAGGAAATCACAGATACAGGCATAAGAACAAACGAGGAAAAGATAGATTGCAAAATCTTTGTGGATGCAAGAGGGGTCTCATCATTGATTCACAAAGACAGGACAGGAATTTTGTCATCAGCACAGTATGAAATCTATGCAGATTGGATAAAGAAAGGCAAAATAAAAGTAATTTTTGATCAAGAGAAATATCCGGGATTCTTTGCATGGATCATCCCCTCTGGAGACGGCAAGGGAAAAGTGGGAGTAGCAGGCAAAGGAATCAACGCGTCTGCAGCAATAGAGAGGATGCTGCAGGACAAAAGAGACTATTCGACAGTTAGAAAAATCTTCGCCCCAATTTGGATAAAGGGACCAATTAAAAAATTCGTCGAAGGTAAGACGGTGATTATAGGTGATGCCGCAGGACAAGCAAAACCTACGACGGCAGGCGGCATCTTTACAAGTGGCATGGGCGGAGTGTATGCTGGACAGGCAATATCAGAATTTTTAAAAACCGGCAATCAGGAAGATCTTGGCCAGTATCAAAAAAGATGGTCAGACAGATTTGGGAAAGAGTTTGAAAAGCAGTTACTAGCAAGAAAAATTTTAGAACGAATTGACAACAATACAATCAACGGATTATTTAAAATGGTCACGCCTGAAATTACTAGAGAGATTTCAGAGAAGGACGATTTTGATTTTCATACCGGATCAATCATAAAATTGCTAGGGCTAAAAGGTTCGATTAAAACGGCTCAAACCCTAATCGGCGGAGAAATCAAAAAATTACTCGGTTAAGGCACGTGTAACTTTCAAGGAAGATATAAATGATGTTTGCAGAAAATCGTGACATGTCATCTAATATTTCACTACCAACATGCAGTTGTTGCAACAGACCAATTATGCCTAATGATAAATGTGTAAAATTTGATTGCCCTAATTGTGGCGGAGATTTAATTTGGAGATGCCAAAGTTGCAGAGAAGCAGCAAGAAGTTACACCTGTTCTGCATGCAACTTTCAGGGGCCTTAAAAGATGACTCAACTGCTATTTGTCACAAAAATTCTTCCTAAAGGAATGGAAGTGGATTTGGATAAATTAGTCGAGGCCATTAAAACTTCATTGCCAGAAGGAATGTCAATGAAAAGGCATGCAAAGGAACCACTGGCATTCGGTTTAGAATGCATCAAGGCAGAGTTTGTTTTAGAGGATAAAGAAGGCCAAAGCGATGCTTTGGAGAACGCAGTAAGAGCAACTGACGGCGTAAGTGAGTTTGAAGTTCTCAACATGAGCAGAATGTCAGTTGACATGAAATAGGTGGTTTTTTGACACGCAAAGAAGAGCCTTTGCAAATGAGGATAGGGGAAGCAAAGCAACGAGATGTGGGAAAGAAACGTGCCCGAATTGGTCCAGAAGCCATGGACTTTCTAAAAGTCACGCCAGGCGACATTATTGAGGTGATGGGTTCAAGATCCAGTTGTGCAGTTGTGTGGCCAGTTGACGAGGATGAAAAATTGCCAGACATCATTCGGGTGGATGGACAAACAAGGAAGAATGTGGGCGCTTCGCTAAATGACTTTGTAAAAATTCGCAAAGTGACATCAAAGTTTGCAAAATCAGTTTCACTAACACCGGTAAATGACTCAGTCACGGTGGATAAAGAGTTCACAGATTTTGTCAAAAATAGGCTCAAAGGATTGCCAATCACGCATGGTGATGAAATTTCAGTTATGATTTTAGGGAATTCCATGGACTTTAAAATTACAAAAACATCTCCAAAAGGGGTAGTCAAGATTGACCGTACAACAAACCTGAGTATTTCTACAGAGACGTCAGTTGACAGGAAAGTCAGGGTGACATACGAGGAGGTCGGAGGTCTGAGACGGGAAGTCAAAGCCATGAGAGAGATAGTAGAGCTTCCATTAAAACATCCAGAGTTATTTGTGAGACTGGGAATTGAGCCACACAGCGGAATTCTACTGTACGGACCTCCAGGCTGCGGAAAGACACTGCTTGCAAAAGTCATGGCAAGCGAATCAGAGGCCAACATGTTTCCAATTAACGGTCCAGAAATAATGAACAAGTATTATGGAGAGACAGAGGCCAAGCTAAGAGACATTTTCAAAGAGGCAAAAGACAACTCCCCAAGCATAATATTCATCGATGAGATCGATGCCATTGCGCCAAAAAGAGAAGAAGCGTACGGCGATGTGGAAAAGAGAGTTGTCGCCCAACTGTTGGCACTAATGGATGGCCTAAATGACAGAGGCAATGTGATCGTTCTTGGCGCCACAAATAGACCAGACAGCGTTGATCCAGCACTAAGAAGACCAGGCAGATTTGATAGGGAGTTTGAGATTTCAGTTCCCAACGAGGATGAAAGGCTAGAGATTCTTGAAATTCACACCAGGGGAATGCCGCTTAGTGATGACATTGATTTGAAGGATTTGTCATCAGAGTTACACGGGTACACAGGTGCAGATATCAAATCACTCTGCAGGGAGGCGGCACTAAAATCAATTAGGAGGTACCTTCCAGAGATTGATCTTGAGACAGAGAAGATTCCTTCAGAAGTATTGCAGTCAATGAAGATTAAACTCATTGACTTTTACGATGCAATGCACGAAGTTGTCCCCACAGCGATGAGGGAGTTCTATGTGGAAAGGCCAAAAGTATGGTGGCAGGATGTTGGGGGATTAGACGAGATTAAGAAGTCGCTTTCAGATAATCTCGTAATGGCAATGAAGGAGCCAAGCAAGTTTACAAAGATGGGAATAAGGCCTCCAAAGGGAGCTCTGATTTATGGGCCGCCAGGCTGCGGGAAGACCCTGCTTGCACGTGCACTGGCTACCGAAACTGGTGCAAACATGATTTTGGTCAGAGGACCCGAGATACTTTCCAAATGGCTAGGCGAATCAGAAAAGGCAGTAAGAGAGATTTTTAGAAAAGCAAAAGCATCATCACCATGCGTGGTAATTTTTGACGAGTTGGACTCTATTGCACGTTACAAATCAGGGGAAGGCGGATCAAGTGAAACAATTCTCAGTCAACTGCTCACGGAAATAGAGGAAGGGATTTCATCAAGAGTCGTAGTCATCGGAATAACAAATCGTCCAGACGTCTTAGACAATTCGTTGCTTAGGACAGGACGGTTGGATTTGGTACTATATGTGACCCCACCAGATGAGAAAGGCAGGTTGGAAATAATCAAAATCCTGACAAGAAAGATGCCACTAGCTGGCGATGTGAAATTGCAAGAAATTGCAGTGGCCACCCAGAACTATTCAGGGGCAGATTTGGCAGCATTGTGCAGAGAAGCGGCAGTTGAGGCAATGAGAAGCAACTCGGCAAAGATTTCAAGCCACGACTTTGCAAATAGCTTAAAACAGGTAAGGCCATCAATTACAAAAGAGGTCGACCAATGGTACAATACAGTAAAGGAAAGTATATCTAACGTGGTGCCAAAGTCAGGAGATAAATCATTCTACGGATAAAAAATGGCAATACCAATAAGAAATACAGTATTTGACAAGATAAAAGATGCAAATCGCCTAACGGATGTTGAACTTTTCAAAAGCCTAGTAAAAGACGGACATGTGATTGCAGATGACAGATTTAACAAGATTCTTCTGGATTTAGAAATTCTCGGGTTAATCACGGTATCATGGATTACCAAAGATGAGCGCAGAATAGAAGTCATTGTTGTTGAAAAAAAAGTGGACGCAGTTAAGGAACAGGTAAAGGAAACTATGGAAAGCGACTATGAGGCCAGCTTCCCAGGCGTAGATAAATAATTTTTAGAACAAGGGGAAATGAAATGCCGCATCCAGTGCAACTGCTACGAAAATTATCGTAAGATAAGGGGCAGTTACTTTGTACGCCTTCCAGGCAAATTCAGATGTAGGAGTCTGTGTCAATTTGTAATGATATACAAGCATCAACACTCCAGAAGCAATTGCAATAACAGTATAGACAATTCCCAAACCGTTTGGAATAAATGAAAGTATCAAAGAGTACGGAACTAAGATCAACGTGTTGCCCAAGATGAATTTTGATGTTTTTTGCATTCCAATTACCACAGGCAGCATCGGAACTTCTGCTTGCGCATATTCGTCTTTGATCTTCATTGCAAGACACCAAAAATGAGAAGGGGTCCAAACAAAGACAAGAAAGCCAACCAAAAATCCCAACAAATCCATACTGCCAGTTACTGCTGCCCATCCGGCCCAAGCTGCGGCACTTCCTGCAATGCCACCAATTACAATATTTGACGTGTTTCTTCGTTTTAGCCAAACAGTATAAATGACAACATATGAAAAAATCCCAACTGCAATGAAAAATGCAGATGCGGCATTGAGTGCAAAGTAACCATAAATTACAGATATACAGCTTACAACCAAACCATAAATCAGAACATTGGATGCTGCCATTCGTCCGGATGGGATGGGTCTTGCACTAGTCCTAGACATTTTAGGATCAATGTCCCTGTCATAATAGTGATTTAGTGCACTTGACCCAGCAGATGCCAGGGCACCTGCAACAATAATATGCAAATATGACCAATAATCCAGATCAGGGACTCCCGGAACTAGCTTGCTTGCAGCATACATGGATGTGACTGCGGTGATTACTAAAAGGACGACAATTCTAGGTTTGGATATCTCCAGTATTTCATTAAATCCCAATTCACTCTATCCTATGCCAAAGCCATTTAATTTCTTCGTCTAGATCCCCAATATTTCGCAAGGAATAAGTATCTCAATCCTATCAGCTAACTTAAATGAGTAATTGGGACCTCATGATGCCAGGAATGGGACTTACAGCTATAGGAATAGCTGGTCTTGTGTTATCGTACGCAGAGATCGCCCATACATTCATCGATGGCATGCATGCACTAACAGGCCTGACCATGTTTATCGGACTGATCTTCCTTGCAGCAGGCATCTTAGATGGAGGGATCTCAACTAGCAACAGAGCCAAAGCAACGACTTTGGTGATTTTGTCAATAGCGTTAGGATTTGGAATGTATGCTATGACCATGAACACATCAAACTATACTGTTACAATAGCAGGGATTTTAATGGCAATTGCGTTCCCTGCAATCATCATTGCGTATCTGGCAATGAAGCACCCCACGGTGGTAAAACCCATAGGAGCAATTGTGTCAATTGCATCAGCAATGGGAATCGTCATGTGGATATCATTTGGAATTTTCGCAGCCCCTGACGCATACATGATTCCCCAACAAGCACAAATCGAAGAGCCCGTAGAGGATCTTACGCCAGCAGCAAGAATATTTGCAGTTGAGATTCTTGCAGATTCAGTTCAAGAAGGGAATCCAGATTATTCCCCAGATGTGGCCGTTGTCACCCAGGGAGACGTTGTTAGATGGACCAATGCAGATGCCATAGTACACACAGTGACAAGTACAGAGGACTTTGGTGAAACATTTGATTCAGGTTTGATTGACAAAGGTGAAACATTTTCACTAGATACAAGTAACTTGGAGCCGGGGGAATACGAATACCTGTGCAGCGTACATGCTTGGATGAATGCATCTCTAGTGATTGAAGCCGCACCAGAACCAATCAAAGTGTCGATTCCGCAAGGAGCAGGCTTCGTGGGATGTGAGGAGGCTGATGAATGCTATTTGCCTTTTGAAATTACTGTGAATGCAGGTGATACGGTATCATGGAGCAATGATGATACGGTAGCACATACTGTAACAAGCGGAATTGTCACGGAAGGAGCAGATGAGAAATTTGATTCAGGCCTATTTAACGTGGATGCTGCCTTTGAAGTCACATTTAATGATTCAGGAACATTTGATTATTTCTGTCAATATCATCCATGGATGACAGGCATTGTCAATGTAGAGTAGATTTGCAGAAAATCAAACTGTCACAGTCAGATAAGAAGATTTTGTCAGAGTACTCAGAGAATCAGAAACCCAATGAATCATGCGCCATACTATTTGGCAAAGATGACCAGGTGTTGGAATTATTTTTAACAGAGAATATCGAAAGATCTCCAGTAAACTTTACAATTTCAAATGAGCAGTTAATCGAGTGCTACAATATTGCCAAAGAGAGGAAGATGGACGTGGTTGGGATATTTCACTCACATCCTGATTCAGACGCATATCCATCAAATACAGACAAGGAATTCATGCAAAGTAATCCAGTGGCATGGGTGATTTATTCTGGAATCAATAAAAATTTCAGAGCATATTTTCTTGAATCAGAGATAATAGAGATTCCAATAGAGGAGATTTGAGAGGATGGATTTCAGAAAAGCAAACTAGACAAGGAAATACAAAAACACCAGATTAAACTAGAAACACCAAAAGCATCGGGACCAGAGGTACTTTGGAAAGATCAAATCAGAGTATCTTGTATCAAAAATCAGTATGCTCAATTATAGAACTGCTAATTTCCTCACCGAACATCGTAATCTGATATTCATGTATTGCAATGTTGCCTAGTCTTTGTCATGATATCTCCCAACAGGCTCAAAAAGGGTATGGATCCAATCGTTCTCATTCCAGAGTACTCCGTACCAACCTTTAGAGGATCTAGACTAACAAGCAAAAGTTCATCGGAGTAGATCTAGTTGTTTGCCTTAAGCAAATACAATAAAGACAGGGACGAATTTTTTCTTGCCAGTCTAATTTCTTCATGATCAGGCATTGTCTTGCCCTATTCCATACATGTCGTTTTTTCAGCTTGTGTTTCATATAGCAAACAGATTTCAGGGCAAGATAATCATTGCATCATTCTGCAATAGATGCCTTGACATCCAACATGCAGAATTATTGAAAACCATGATCAAAAGGCATTCATACAGATTCAGTGCAAAAATAATTTGATTATTTTTAAACAATCAGCACAAATAATTCAAAATGCAGGGCGGATTTTTAACATAAAACATAAGGATACAAATACAACAAGTCATCAAAATGATCAAATGGAAGGATGTGCAAATGAAAGACTATGAGCACGTCGTAATCTGGCTGGATTATTTCAACAAGAATTTAAAAAAATCCCAAGGCAGAAGAATGAGATTGGAGAAATGTGTTTTTGATCCTTCACTAAAAGAATTAACAGATGCGACAAAGGCTGGAGGATTTGAGATTACAGAGTCAGATGACAAAGTACGGTTCCCTAGAAAACCGTTTGTGAGGTCAGGGTATATAGTTGTGCCAAAAGGATCCTCCAAGACAAAAATTCTTAACAAGATTTCAGAGAAATTGGTGGCAAAAAGATCCAAACAGCCAAAGTAAAATGAAATCTAGCTCTTAGCTAAAGTAAAGTTGACAGAAGTCTATGATAAGAATACGATAATTAGTATCTCTAATTGCAGGAGGTAGGCGAAATAATGCACCTAGCCGGTAGTGGCAGGGTAATCATTCAACTATCAACAGAATTAGTTGAAGGACAGATACTCTGTGACAAAACGGGAACTAGGGTTGCAAAAGTAAACGAACTAATAGGTCCAGTAAATAGACCGTTTGCATCAGCAACGCCGCTAACTAATAACATAAAAAAATACATCGGCAAACAAGTTTTCACAGATCAAGAATCTCCTGCAAGCAAACCAAAAAAATTTAGGAGAAAAAAAGAATGAACATACTAGAAAAACAAAACTGTCCAGAATGCAAGTCTACACTAGTAGACGACATGCAGAATGGCGAAATAATCTGTTCTGGTTGCGGCGTTGTAGTCGACGATCAGATTGCAGATTTTGGTCCAGAAACAATAAGCTCCAACTTCGAAGACAAGATGAAGCTAGCAAGAGCAACAGGACAAACAACCTATTCCCAACATGATTTGGGAATAACTACTGAGATTTCAATCAGTGCAAAAGACTTTAGCGGAAAGACAATCAACCACGAAGTCGCAAATCAAATGCACAATCTCAGAAAGTGGCAGCAAAGAGTACGGGTTTCCTCACCAAGAGAGAGAAGACTAGCAAATGTTTTAGCAAGAATGGGTGAAACATGTGACAGTCTAAATCTCTCAAGAAATGTTTTGGAAACTGCATCTATGATATACCGAAACTTGGATGGACATATCGATGTAAAGGGAAAATCAGTAGTGAGCATTACAGCGGCTACAATTTACATGGCATGCAAACAATGTGAGGTAGTAAGATCATTAGACGAGATTTGCCGAGGAATTTGTCCAGCAAAAGATGTCAAATCAAAAACAAAACTTGCAGCTAGATACTATCGAACCATGGTGATGGAAATGGGGCAAGTACACGCCCCGATTGTAACCATGGACAAATACATCTCAAAGATAGCAAACATGACGCAGACTGAGGTAAGAGTTGAAAGACTAGCCTTGGAAATTGCAGAAAAAACCAAAGACAACAGCATTGCTGACGGAAAGGCCCCAAATGGCATAGCCGCAGCATATCTGTATGTAGCATCAGTCCTACTTGGTCAAAACGTCCTACAAAGAGACGTTTCAAGTGTTGCAGGAGTTACAGAGGTCACTATCAGAAACAGATGTAAAGAGATTCTAACATGCTACAAGCTCAAAATCACTTTGAGGCCATCTCTGACCAAATAACTAAATCCCCCCCTTTTTCATTTTATTATCTGCCATTACGGTTAGGATTAGCTAAATTTCGTCGGTATTATATAGAGAATCAAAATAAACCGAGATATGGCAGTATTGGAAATCAGAGATCTTCACGTATCTAGGGAAGGCAAAGAGATCCTCAAAGGAGTCAATTTGAAGACAGGTCCCGGAGAAGTGCATGCCATAATGGGACCAAACGGTTCAGGAAAAAGCACGCTAGCATACACATTGCTTGCACATCCAAAATACGAAGTTACCAAAGGAGATATTTTGTTAGATGGGGAGAGCATCTTGGATTTATCAGCAGATCAAAGAGCAAAGAAAGGGTTGTTCCTAGGATTCCAATATCCAACCGAAGTCTCAGGGGTAGGATTTTCTCACTTTCTAAGAACAGCATACAATTCCCTAAGCAAGGCCCTTGAAGGCGACAACAGGGAGGTATTCATCACAGTCAGAGAATTTCAAAAGTATCTTAAAGAAAACCTGGAAAAAGTCGGGTTAAGAGAAGAGTTCCTTTCAAGATACCTAAACGAGGGTTTTTCAGGTGGAGAAAAGAAACGTGCAGAGGTATTGCAGATGGCAGTCTTGAAACCAAAAATTTCAATCTTAGATGAGCCGGATTCAGGGTTGGACATAGATGCAGTTCAGGCAGTGGCGCAGGCAATTAGCAAAGTTGCAGACAAGGATGCAACAATAATCATAATCACACACTATGCAAGAATCTTAAAATTCTTAGACAAATTGGACTTTGTTCACGTGTTTGCCAGAGGTCAGGTACTAAAGACAGGTGATTCATCACTTGCAGACAAACTTGAAGCAGAGGGTTACGAATGGGCTTTGAAACAAACAGCGTAATCAATTTTAAAGGAAATATTTTCTAAAGGCTGTTGATTTACAAAGTTCATGTTGAGTTTTCAAAAGATTTTCTAAAAGTTCAAAACAATCAGATCAGTATCGGAATAAAATCAAAGCCCATCAAAGGTAGAGCAAATAAGGAGATCATAAAAAAAATTGCCAGACACTTTAGAATATCAAGCAGTCTAGTCCAAATAAAATCAGGTCATAAAGCATCAGAGAAGATAATAGAAATTTCACAGTAGGGAATCCAGTTTTTGTTTAAATAGGGTTTTAAAATTGAGTATGACATGTCAGATGAAGACAATCAATATTATTTTAATTTCTCATTTTTTAAAGTTGATCCAAAATGGAGATGGATGGCAGACCTAGCAAAGGAAGAATCCGCAAAAGAAGTCGAGAATGTAATGAACAATTCTGGAATCATGTACAGGACATATTCAAATTTAGGACTGCGAGATGATGCTGACTTTTTGTTTTGGTTTGCAGCAAAGACAGTCAAAGAGATTCAAACGGTGATGGAAAAAATATACAAGACAGTCTTTGGAAAATACATCATCCCGTCAAGGACATATTTATCATGCACAAGGCCCTCAACGTATGTTCAAGAGCAAAAAGCCCACGGTTTCATAACAGGAAATAATCCGAAAAAGCACGTCATAGTATACCCATTTACTAAAACAAGGGAATGGTATTTACTTCCAAAAGAAAAGCGCCAGGAAATAATGGATGAGCATATCAAGGTCAGTCAGAAATACCCACAAATAATCCTCAATACGACGTACTCTTTTGGGATACATGATGAGGATTTCATGCTAGCATTTGAGGTAGACGATATCAGGGATTTCCAAGATCTGATCATGGATTTGAGGGAGACGCAGGTATCAACATATGTGAAGAACGATATTCCGATGATTGTATGTGTAAAAAAAGATATTGTACCGCTAATATCGAGTTTAGGATAGATAAGAGATGAATTACAACAAGCTGGGAAAAACAGACATCAAAGTGTCCGAACTAGGGTTTGGTGCTTGGTCTATTGCATTGGATTGGTGGGGCAAAAAAATCGAGGAGGACGAGGCAAAGAGAATGCTAAAAAAAGCATACGATTTAGGGATTAACTTTTTTGAGACTGGGGACATGTATGGAAAAGGAAAAAGTGAAAGGCTCATCGGCGAAGTTTTCAAAGACATGCGGGACCAAGTTGTAATATCTACAAAGTACGGCTATGATTTCTCAAAAGTGGAGCAGATTGGGCATAGTGAGTTGCCTCAGAAATTTGATGAGGATTTCACACGGGGGGCACTAAGAGCAAGTTTGAAGAGACTGCAGACAGACCATCTAGACATGTACGGTCTGCACAATCCGAAACTACAGCACATCAGAGACGATTCGATTTTTAATGTTCTAGACAGTTTTGTTGCAGATGAATCCATCAAGACATACCAAGTTGCTCTAGGCCCAGCAATAGGATGGACCCAGGAAGGAATCGAGGCAATGGACAGACCAAATGTCAGCGCAGTCCAAACAGTTTACAATATTTTAGAGCAAACGCCAGGAAATGAATTGATGGAAAAGGCAATTCAAAAAGACGTAGGAATACTAGTCAGAGTTCCAGAGGCATCCGGAATACTAACAGGCAAAGTGAATGCTCAAACCAAGATTGATGAAAAAGATCACAGATCAGTCAGGAAGGGAGAATGGATCAAGGCATCACTGGAAAAAGTGGAACATCTAAAGCCAATTGCCCAAAGAAATGGATTGACAATAACTGAATTGTCCATAAAGTTCATCACCTCAAAGAAAGGATTTGCATCTGTATTCCCCACAGTGGTAAGTAAGGAGGAGATTATAAATTATGTTGAAATGACAAAAGGAGGATATGTTTCGGTCTCAGATATGAAAGAGATAGAAGAGTTGTACAATACCTGGCCGGCTTATGAATTAAAAGCAACACCCCAGGCCAATTGATTTGTAAATGAACGCTCCGATAGATTCAGAAAAGACCATTGAAATTATTGAAAAGATGAAACTTGCCAAGATTGGCAAATATAAAAAATGGGAAGGGATGATCAAAAAAATCAAAAAGGAACAAACGCTAAACCCTGAAGAATTGGAATATTACTCAAACCTGACAAGAATCTACAAAAACTCAAGCGTTACGCCTAGAAGTAAGGCATACCACGCCAAACTGTCAGAATTAGATGAAAAGCCACCATGCAAAGAATGTGGGAAGGATTCACTATACTATTGTAACATGAATGACGAGTATTTTTGTACGATACACATAGTGGGACATGATAAAAATGAATTCTAAGATGCCGAAATTGTTTCCTCTAAACTGAATGAATTTTCCACAAAATATTCAACGCGCGTTTTCTTGAATTCACGGGAGCTAAAAAGAATATTGTACTCATCTACATTGATCTGATCTTGGATTGTTTTTGCCACTTTGTAGGCCTCATCATGAGTTTTACAGTGAATCATAGAAAACACATTGTAAGGCCAATCAGCATATGTAGGTCTCTCATAGCAATGGCTCACCTGCGGGAATGAGCCCAATGTTTCCCCAACTTGCGTGATACGATCTTGGGGAACCTTCCACACAATCATGCCATTTGCAGTGAATCCCACTTGCCTGTGTCTCAGGATGGCAGCGAACCTTCGCATGACGCCGATATCTTCATAATGTTTCATTTTTTCAAATAACTCATTCTCAGTTATTCCAAGATTTTTTGCTGCAAGGACAAAAGGTTCATCGACTATATCCATGTCCTTTTGTAATTCACGGATAAAGGCCTTATCTTCCTCAGTTGGAACAAACTCGACATTCTTGATTTCCTTTTTTGTCTCGCTTGGCGCAACGTCGTGTTTCTTCTCATCTACCATGTCAAGCTTGACGCCAATCTTGAATAATTGCAAAGTTGGAAGCATTCGGACTTTATTGATTCCTTTGAGGACATTGAATTTCTCTAATTCGGCTTTCAAATCTGCACCTGGAGGAACAGCCAAGGTAAACCAGAGGTTGAATTGGTGATCCCGTTCATAGTTATGGCTCACACCGGGATGGCGATTGATTTGGCTTGCAACGTAGTCTAATTTGTCAGACTCGATCTCCATTGCAACCAGAGAACTAGTATACCCGAGTTTTCGGGTATCAAAAATTGCACTTAGCTGTCTTAGAACTCCTATCTCTTTTAACTGGTTTAGGCGTGACTTGATATCTTCAGGAGTGCTATTGAATTTTTCAGCAATTGCATCAAAAGGCCTGGTCACCAGAGGAAAAGTCCATTGGATCTCATTTAGGAGTTCTTTGTCAGATTCATCCATAAAAGTCAATAAATCGATAATTTGGCATTCAATTAAAAATGTAGCTTGCATTTGGCGCTCTGAATTCTAATACATAAATAGAAACTGGAATTGATTTGATCGATGATAGTTGATCTCAATCTTCAAAATAAAAAAATAGTCATCATAGGAGGAGGAAATGAGGCACAAAAAAGAATCAAGTCAGTGCTAAAGCAAGGGTGCAACATCACAGTTATCACAGATTCTGCCAATGCACAAATTGGAAAACTGGCAAAGTCAAAAAAAATCAAAATAATAAAGCAAAAAGTCACAGATACTCGATTCATTTCAAAATTAAAACCAGATTTGATCATGACAACTACAGATGATAGGAAGATGAATCAGAAAATCATCAATGATGCAAAGAAGGCAGGGATTATCGCGTATAGTTCAGACAGCCCAGAAGACAGCGACTTTTCAAACCCTGCAATAATTGATTTTGGTGATACGATACAAGTTGCAATTTTCACCGGTGGAAAGAGTCCGGCAATGTCTAAAAAAATTAAAGACAGATCAGAGAAGGCACTCAAGAAAATCATCACCAAGGAGGACATTGCCCAAATTAAAATTCAAGAGATGGCAAGAAGGATGGCAAAAGAGAGAATCCCCACCCAGGAACAGAGAAGAGACTGTCTTCGGAGCATCATCAGGGATAATGAGATTGATCAGTTAATAAAAGACGGCCATATGGAAAAAGCTAAAAGGCGGGCTATCACAATATTGGAGAATTGGAAATGAATCAAAATATCATCAATGCACGGGTAACCTTTCGTAACTCACCAATTCACATTCTTGAACGATTTACAATCAAGGACATGAAGAACGCATACGAGCAGTTCAAAAATCATTCGGGGCTGGATGAATGTGTAATAATTCAGACATGTAACAGGATTGAGCTATTTGGAAAATCAAAGACGTGTGATTTACGCAGGATCAAAAAGACATGGGCCTCAATTACAGGTTTGGAAGAAGATGCATTTGATGAAAATATTGAATTTGTTGAGAATCATCAAGCACTGCATCATTTGTTGAAATTAACATCGGGACTTGATTCCATGGTAGTGGGGGAAGAGCAAATTCTAGGACAGATAAAGAACTCCATCACGTCTGCCAGAGAAGTAAAGGCATCGGGTCAGCATCTTAACACATTATTTGACAAAGCCATTCGGATTGGAACCAGAATCAGAAATTCAAGCGGCATTGGTGCCGGAGGAATTTCAGTGGGTTCCATGGCAGTAAAGATTGCAGAAGAAAACATCGACGAGTTGAAAACAAAAAAGGTATTACTGATTGGAACAGGAGAAGTATCAACGCTGATTGCAAAGTCACTGCAAAGACGCGGTTATGCATTTAGTGTTACAAGTAGAACAATCGGAAGATCAGAGTCATTTTGTGAAACAATGGGCGGAGATCCAATCAAATTTGAGACGGTTCTTTCAAGATTTGGCAATTATGATGTAATTTTTGTGGCGACAACTGCCCCGTATTTTCTGGTCACAAATGAAAGGATAGCAAAAGCCATGAAAAACAAGAGCAAGGGAATGATGATTTTAGATTTATCAAACCCTAGAACGGTGGATGAAAAGGTTGCGAGAATCGGAGGGATAAAACTCATGAATTTGGATCAAATTGCAGAGATGGTTGAAAAGAACATGGATGCCAGATTAAACAAGGTAAAAACAGTTGAAAATATAATTAGTGAGGAAGTGTGTGTATTAGAAGCCTCAATGAAAAGACTAGATGCAGAACCACTGGTAACAGATGTTTTCAAGAACATAGAGAATCTTAGGGAAAAGGAATTGCAAAAGGCACTACAGATGCTCAATGAAAAAGACGAGAAAAAAATCAAGATTATCGAGGAACTAACCAAGGCAGTTGTTGAAAGCATTGTGTCAACTCCGATGAACAATATCAGAAAAGCCTCAGAACAGGGCAATCCGGACATTATAAAAATAGCAGGCAAACTATTTGACTATAAAAAACAGAACCAAGTAGACTAGGATTATATTTTACCTAAAGAGAATTCCATCATGTCATTTCCAACTAGACGTCTACGTCGACTGAGAACATCAGAGAAGATGAGGGAGCTAGTTCAACAAACCACCCTTTCTCCAAAGGATTTCATCTGTCCAGTATTTGTTCAGGAGGGTTTGAAAGAAAGGGTCAAAGTGGAAACAATGTCAGAGATTGAAAGGTTGCCATTAAGTGATGTTAACGAGGAGGTTGCAACAATAATAGATTTAGGAATACCTGCAATCATGCTGTTTGGAATTCCGTCTCAAAAGGACGAAGCGGGAAGTTCGGCTTTTGATAATAATGGGATCGTTCAAAAGGCAATTTCACAGATCAGGGAGAAATTCGGAGACAAGATAGTAATCATGGCAGACGTCTGTCTGTGTCAATTTACATCGACAGGTCATTGTGGAATTGTTCACGGTGAGAAAATTGATAACGATGCCAGTCTAGAAACCCTTGCAAAGATTGCAATCAGCCAGGCAAAAGCAGGGGCAGATACTGTATCACCATCAGCAATGATGGACGGTCAAGTTGCAGCGATACGAAGAGCACTAGACGGTGAAGGGTTTACAGACGTATCAATAATGTCACATTCTGCGAAACATCGTTCAAACTTTTACTCACCATTTAGGAATGCGGCTGAATGTGCCCCAAAATTCGGAGATAGAAAGACATACCAAGTTCCATATACAAATGCAAGGGAGGCAATGATGGAAGTGGAGACAGACATTCAAGAGGGTGTGGATATTGTGATGATAAAGCCGGCATTAGCGTATTTGGATTTAATTGCAGAAACCAGAAGCAGGTACAGCATTCCAGTCTCAGCATACAGTGTGTCAGGAGAATATGCGTTGGTAAAAGCTGCTTCACAGTTAGGATATGTTAATGAAAAAGACGTCACACTAGAAATTCTATACTCAATTAAAAGAGCCGGAGCCGACATGATAGTGACCTATTTTGCAAAATCAGCTGCAAGATTCCTTCAAGAATCATGAGAAACGACGAGCGTTTTGAGATTCAAAGAGCATTTGACTTATTGCCACATGTTGTTGGTGCAAGTTGGACAGTAGTGTGGTTTAGAATGAAGGGAATCAAAAAACCCACAAGGGAAGAGTTCAGAGAGAAGACTGCAGAATATTTGCGACTAGTTGAGCCTGTCTTTGACTCTTATCCAAAGGATGAAGAATTTGCAGAGATCAACAAGTACATCGAATTTAGAAGAAATGAGGAGTATACCAAGATCAGATCAGGTGAGAACAAGGAGATTGAAATGCGCTATGATAGGTACGTCGATTATGGCTAAAGTTTCTAATTTTGGTTTAGGCGTTTTGGATGCAGAATATGGCTAAATTACTGAGGAGTCATAGAATGCATCGCATCTCTTAATTGATTGAAGAATCCACGGACTAGAGTTCACGTTTTAGATGTTTTAAAAATTCTTTGAGCACTTTGGTCCTCCTTTTTGCTTCTGTCTTGCCAGATTTTGTATTCATTGAAGATTCCAATTTTAACAACTTTTGAAAAAAATGATCAACGGTCCAAACCTTATCATCAGGAGATCTTGTTTTGCAGAAAGGATCCTCGGCATTGTAAAATGGTCGTTTAAGTGAACCTCCCGTAGCAAAAACTCGTGCAATACCAATTGCTCCCAAGGCATCTAATCTATCAGCATCTTGAAGGATTTTGCCTTCAAGGGTTTCAGGGATTCTATTTTGTGAAAAACTATGATCACGTATGGCATCTGAAATAATCGTGATTTCTTCTAGAGTCAAATCATATTTTTTTAGTATGTGTTTTGATTTTTTGGCACTCTCTATTGATGACATTTTAGAGCGTTTGTCGGATTTTGGATAAGAGATGATATCATGCAGCAACGCAGCACAAAGGACTAATTTTTCGCTTGCCTTCTCTGCTTTGCATAACTTTTGAGCATTTTTGTATACTCTCATGACATGATCAAAATCATGTGCCGAATCATTGTCCATCATTGTTTTGATTTCATTCTTAAGAGAATCAAGAATTTTCATTTAAAATCTCCATATTTTTGGTTTGACAAATTTGATTTTTCGCTTGGTAATTAAAAGAGTCCAATTAACAGATGCAAAGATGATAATCAGGCCGATACCGGCAACATCAATTAGTAAAATTGCCGTTAATCTGTCCTCAAATATATCTAAGAGTGGAGTCAGGACTGCGTTACCAAAATAGATCATGACAATATATGAGATGGTTCTACCAAACCAAAATCCAACATAGATCCCCAAGCTCTTGGCACGCATTAATCCATAAGCGATAAACAGCATGTTACTTGGAAGTGGGGTTGCACCAAACAGAAAGGATGCAATTACATAGCCATATTTTTTACGATTCAGATAATCTCCAATCACATCTAGATTGGATTTTTGCTCTTCTGCAACAAATCTTCTAAAGATCCCACTAATCCGCTTGAGAACAAACCTGCCAAGTGTGGCCCCCGTAGCTCCGACCATGGCAAGTATGACGACATCTAGCGTTGGATCAAGAAGATAAAAGGACGTTAGGATAATCCAGCTTGGAGGCATCAGGATTGGAGACGCATTTACTCCAATTAACACAAGAAATATTCCAAAATATGAAAATTCTCCAAAAATTTCAAAAATATCCAATATCTTTCAAAAAATATAGCATTTTTTTTGTTTCTAAACCCTTGGATTAAGATTCAGTCATGAGAAAACGCCATTATGAACCAAAAAATTATAAAAATTACAAGTTTTTCAAACTAATGATCATGGATTGTAAGAAATTGGATCAATGATGCAATATCTTTATAAGCAATTTATGCATACACCGTATATGACAGAGATGGTTTGGAAATGTTATAGGTGCAATCTTTCTTTCAAGAATGAGCAATTAGCACAATTACACAAAGAAATTTCGGAACATTCAATCACAAAAGTTAAAACAATTGTTGCATAATTTCAAAAAATTCACAAAATATATCAATTTTAGTCAAAATTTAATGCAGAGGGTGGGATTCGAACCCACGAACTCCTAAGAGAAGGGATTTCCTATTTTGAGGATCTTGAGTCCCTCTCGGTTGACCGGGCTTCGATACCTCTGCAATGAGATTGGGTATAGACTGATATTTCTCGATTACTATTAGGGCAAAATAAGAATTTGATCTACAATATGATCGATTTTTTAACAAAGCTTATAATCATGCAGAATTGATTCAAAAATATGTCAGAATTCATACCTATTTCAGACGCAAAAAAAATGCGTAGTGGAGTGAATGTTGAGGCCGAGGTTAAAAGCAAAGGAGACCCTAGAACTGTCAATCTCAAGAGTGGCGGAACAGTAGATGTTTGCGATGCAATAATTTCCAACGGTGAAACTGAAGATGACCAAATGAAACTCACATTGTGGGGCGACGACATCAAGGCAGTTAATGTTGGAGATAAAGTTGTCATCACAAATGGATACACCAATGAGTTCAAAGGTGAAGTATCCCTAACCAAAGGTAAATTTGGTAAGATGGATGTCAATCCTCAATAGATGATCTACATTACAAAATTAATTTTATTTTCTATACATACTAGTTGCAACTATAGTCAACTTAAAATTTAGATTCCAGGAGAGCAGGATTGAAAATGTTTTGAATTTGATAATTTTTTTTAATTTTTAGAGGAATTATCTGCGATTTTAGGTGTTGTTGTAGCATGTGATTAGGGGTTTAGAGCCATACAAAAATACACCAAATGTTTCAATCACAGCAAGGAATTGTTTTGAATGGTTTTTTAAAATTTCTTTTGATTTTTCCAAAATCCCATACAGCAATATTGTTGAAATTAATCAATTGATTTTTCAATTAGTAAATATCCCGATGATTAACGTCTAGATTTCTTTTTGGGTACAGTTCTTTTCTTTGCAGGTTTCCTTTTGGTTACGGTCTTTTTCTTTGTGGATTTCTTTTTAATTGTGGTTCTTTTCTTTGCAGGTTTCCTTTTAGGTGCAGTTCTTTTCTTTGCAGGTTTCCTTTTAGGTGCAGTTCTTTTCTTTGCAGGTTTCCTTTTAGGTGCAGTTCTTTTCTTTGCAGGTTTCCTTTTAGGTGCAGTTCTTTTCTTTGCAGGTTTCCTTTTAGGTGCAGTTCTTTTCTTTTTGGTTACGGTCTTTTTCTTTGTGGATTTCTTTTTAGCTGTGGTTCTTTTCTTTGCAGGTTTCCTTTTGGTTACGGTCTTTTTCTTTGTGGATTTCTTTTTAATTGTGGTTCTTTTCCTTGCAGGTTTCCTTTTGGGTGCAGTTCGTTTCTTTTTGGTTACAGTCTTTTTCTTTGTGGGTTTCTTTTTAGCTGTGGTTCTTTTCTTTTGAGAAACCTTCCTCCTATTTGCTAGTGATTCCTGTAATTTTGAATATGCTTTGTCCAGTAATTTTTGGGCAGATTCTTCTGCTTTGGTTTGTCTTTCTAATTCTTTAACAAACTTTTGTGCTGCTTTATGACTTGCAGTCTTTGATTCACGCAAAGAAGGTTTTGACTTGGTTTGTTTCTGAATTTTTGAGGTGATTTTTGATTGCACATTAGAGAAATTTACAACATCATTGGAAATCTTTTTGGCAGTTTTTTGCCTATTTTTTATTTCTTCGACTAATTCATTGATCTGATCATTTAATGAGCGTAATCTAGTCTCAGCATTTTCCTTTTCAATAGGATTTTCAGCAAATTCAATTTCTTGCTCTATTTGTTCGATTGTCTCTTTTGCTTTAGCAAGCCGATCTTCTGCCATAGCGATCAATCTCTCAATACTTTCCAGTTGAGAATTCTTCCTAAGAAGAACTGTTGAGACATCAGAGGACTCTTCTCGTTCAGATTCAATTTTTTTATCAAGGGATTGCAAACCTGAAGAAGAACGTTTTTCTGCAGAATTGAACTCTTTGACCTTATTTTCAGCTATTTTACGGAGCTTAGTTGCATGTTGTTTCTTTTGTCGTAATTGGATTACCAGTTTTTCTAATGAGGCCAATAGTTAAATCAAGATAAAAGAGTCGATTAAGTAGTGCATATAACCATGATTTGACTTTCATGTAAAGAAAATTAGCTTCATTTGATCGCTAAAAGGGGTTTTTTAAAAAATATTAGTCAAGAGATTTTACCAACATCATGGAATTTCATCCAAAAGATTTGCCAGTAGCAAAAACATATGATCTAAAGGACGAGAAAGAGGCAACAATTGCAGTTGAAGACATGGTAAATTTAGGCTTTAAAAGAAAAAAAGAAGGTTACAAAGTCCTCATGCCAAAAGAATCAAAAATTGCCAAAAGAATAGGATATACGATTACTACCGGAATTACTACGGGGTTGGGACAAAAAAACGAGGACAGGGATATCAAATATTGGACATATCACCACGATGATGAACATTTTGCAATAGTTTTGATACACAGAGATGTTTTGACAGAGTTAGGTTTTTGATTTATCAAAAAGTTTGTAAAGTTTGGTTCTCTTTGCCATAACTCCAGCCAACATAATTCCAATAACGGTACCGCCGATGACATCTGTTGGGTAATGTTCTAAAACATAGACTCTGCTCAATGAAACCAAAACAGGGTACAAAAACATCAGATAGGAGGCACGTGGGAATCTCTCAGATAGAGCATATCCCAAAATGATTGCAAATATCATGGACCGTGCTGCATGCCCTGATGGATATGAGGCATCATATCCACCCTCACAGAACAAGGCAAAGGTATCGTGACTTAGAGGCACAGGAAATGAGACAGATTCGTATTCAAAATCAGGCCTGTCTCGATCGATGCCGCATTTGACATAACCGGTAAGCAATGTGGAAATTACGATTAAAATCATCAAAGTAACTCCAATCCTCCTGGTTTTTGGAATTATCAAGATCAAAATTGCAAAACCCAACATCGTCAGGGCATCACCACTTTCAGTGATAGATTGCATTATGAGATCAAGGGAGGGATTTCCAATATTTTCAGAAAAAGCCAAGATTACACCATGATCAAAATCGTCTGTAAATCCAGAATATACAATGGCTGTAATAATTAGAAATAAAACGGTAAGAAGGACAAACGAACGAGATCGAATATCAAAAATCCAATTTTGCAATTAATAAAACCCCAACTATGTGTCTTTTAATTTTTGTCAATAGATAAGATTTCAAATCAAAATTTCGGTTCAGAAATGAAACAGGCAAGATGGTTCTGATCGGCTCAAAGAATTTAACCAAGTGTACAATAGACAAATCGTGAAGGTTCTCACACTAGATGATTTTGACCTAAAAGGTAAGACCGTTTTCTTGAGAGTGGATATGAACTGTCCAATAGATCCTGAGACTCTAGAGATTTCGGGAACTAAGAGAATTGAAGAAATAACGGAGACTCTAGATTCGTTAAAAGAAGCCAAAGTGGTTATCGGTTCACATCAAGGCAGAGTTGGGAATAATGAATATACAGGGATGGACAAACATGCCAAAGTTCTTGAAAAGATAATCGGCAGGAAAATAAAATATGTGGAGGACACGATTGGAGAAGCTGCACAAAACGCCATCAAGAATTTGGAGGATGGGGAGATTTTGTTGCTGGATAATCTTCGATTATGTGCTGAAGAAAATTATGAGTTTGTTCCTGAGAATGCAGCCAAGACAATCATGGTTTCTCGTTTATCAAAATTATTCGATCTGTGCGTGTTAGATTCGTTTCCAAGCGCACACAGATCACATCCGTCAATCATAGGATTCCCGCATGTGTTGCCTGCATGTGCAGGACGAATTGTTGAGAGAGAGGTTAGAAACCTAGATGAGATAATGACAGTTGCCAAAGCCCCTCACGTAATTGTGCTAGGAGGTTCTAAAATTCCAGACAGATTGGAGGCGATAAAACTGTTGATTCAGAATGGCCGTGCAGATCATGTGCTGCTGACAGGATTGATTGGAAATGTGTTCATGCGGGCTCAAGCTAGAATCAAATCGCCATTAGGAATAAAAAGAGAGGACGAGGTTGTTGCAAAAGCTCACACGCTGATAGGAGAATACCCAGACGTATTTGCAACGCCCGTAGACATTGCAATTGACAAAGACGGGGAAAGAGTGGAGATGGATGTAAGAGAGATAGGCAAGGGGGATAAAATATTTGACTTGGGTCCAAAGACTGTAGAGTACTATTCAAAATTAATTGCCGGGGCAGGTACTGTATTCATCAGCGGACCTGCAGGATTTTTTGAAAAGGAGAACTTTAGTTACGGAACAAACGCATTACTTAATTCAGTTGCAAACTCGATGGCAACAACGATTGTAAGCGGGGGGCACCTCACCACGGCATTAAAACAACAAGGATTGGCAGATAGGATTAATCACACAAGTACGGCAGGGGGGGCATTGGTACTTTATCTTACTGGGGAAAAATTGCCGATGATCAAAGCGCTAGAGGATGCCGCAGCAAAATACAAGTCTAAATAGTAGATTTGCAAGAAGGGTTTGGGCATAGCCTCTCTTCTGAGGAACCAAGAAAAATGTCGTTATCACATGCATTGCAGTGAAATTTTTCAACAAGATCAAACAATTTCATATATACGGTGGTAAAGTTCTGAGCTATGTTTCTGGCAAGACCAGAATCACAGATGTCAGTAAAGAAGGATTCGACATCATCAATTATCCAAGAAGGATCCAAATCGCCATTTGATTTTATTATCTCAAAAACATCATCATTTGTAAAATTGGTATCAACATCATTGAATTTTTCAAAGATTATTTTTCTGATTTGGAGTCCGATTGGAACCACAGGGGTAAAATCACTCATGCTAGTACAGATGTTCTGCCTCTTCTTTTAGCTTGTCCACATCTTGGGTGTCATCGAGATTCTTCCCAATGTAGGTGTAAAGGGCAGATTTGAGCACCTTGAGGGACAACAATGCGCATTTGATTCGGACAGCCTGCAGGTGTTCAAGGCCTAATTCACTTAGGATATCATTTTTTTCAATTGCTCTTACTTGATCAAGGCTCTTTCCCTTTGTAATCTCAGTCAGGACAGAAGAGCATGCCATGCAAATTGCACATCCTTTTCCATGAAATTTAATATCAGTGACTTTGTCTTTGTCAATTTTCATATCAATGTCAATACTATCACCACAGAGAGGATTTGAGTCATGAAAAGTCACATCGTGGTTCTCAATTTGGCCATAGTTTATCGGGTTTCTTGAATAATCGACTATCATTTCATGGTAGATATCTGCATTGCCACTCATAGCTTGAACACCTTTGCCACGATATTTAATGAATTTACCAGAATATCAATGTCTTGTTTAGTGTTGTAAATGTAAAAGCTTGCCCTAGATGTTGCAGCAACATCTAGCCTCTCCATCAATACCTGTGCACAGTGATGGCCTGAGCGAACCGCAATCCCCTCCCCATCAATAATCTGAGCAACATCATGAGGATGAACGTCTGAAAAATTAAATGAGATCACGCCGCCACGTTTTGAGATATCTTTTGTGCCATAGATATGCAATCCTTTAACCTGGGATAGTTTTTCTATAGCATATTTTGTCAGTTCAATTTCGTGCTCACGTACATTGTCCATTCCGATTTTAGCAAGATAGTCAATTGCAGCTCCAAACCCAATAACATCTGCAATGTTTGGAGTACCTGCCTCAAATTTGTAAGGCAAATCATTCCAGGTTGTCTCATATTTGTGGACTTCTCTAATCATATCGCCACCGCCATGAAATGGAACCATTGTCTCTAGAACAGATTTTTTAGCCCACAAAACACCGATTCCTGTAGGTCCTAGCATCTTATGACCAGAGAATGCAAAAAAGTCACAGCCCAATTTTTCAATATCGACACTCATGTGTGGAACTGCCTGAGCACCATCAATCAGAGTTGGAACGCCTGCAGCCTTGCATTTTTCAATGATTTTCTCAGCATTGGTAATAGTTCCAAGAACATTTGACATCAGACTAAAGGTTACAAGTTTGACTCTGCCGGTTGCAAGATACTTGTCAAGATCATCGAGAATTAATTCGCCATCATCATCCATTCCAATGTATTCCAATTTTGCACGCTTTTCTTGAGTAAGGAGTTGCCATGGCACAATATTACTATGATGTTCGTATTCGGTAGTAACAATAATGTCTCCCTCTTTGATGTGAGGCCTGCCCCAGGAATAGGCAATCAGGTTAATTGCCTCAGTTGTTCCTCGAACAAAAATAATCTCTTGGCGATTTTTTATGTTAATGAAATTGGCAATTTTGTCCCGAGTTGCCTCATAGGCCTCGGTGGATTCTTCAGCTAGTGCATATACTGCCCTATGAATATTTGCGTTGTGATTTTGATAATAATCGGTAATTGCATCAATAACCTGATTTGGTTTTTGCGTCGTGGATGCATTATCAAGGTAAACAAGGGGCTTGTTGTCCCTGACAGTCCTTTTGAGTATCGGAAAATCGTTTCTCAGATTTTCAAATAGCGATTCTGTGCTTTGCATATATTAAATCTCCACGTAAATTTCATCGGCATCTACTTTGACATTGTATGTTTTCAGAGGAGTCTCGGCAGGAAGGTTTTGTGGCTCCCCATTGACCAAATTGAAGACAGAGAGATGCAATGGACATCTAATGCCTTCCTCGCTTAGAAAACCAGTTGAAAGATCAGCATCGGCATGGGTGCAAATCAAGTCAGTTGCGTGAATTTTTCCCTTGAGGTTTGCAATGAGAAATTTCCTATCTTTGTGTACAAAACCAAAAAGTTGCCCCTCTTTTACCTGCTCCATACTGCAAGCTTTAATCCATTCAGACAAAACATCACCGATATTTGTAGTGTTGCTCCATTTCAGAGTCTTCGTTGTAGCGAGTCTCCTCAATTTCAACAAATTTGGCCAGCTCTTTATCGGTGTTGATTCGAAGTTCTTTATTTTCCCATTTAGATTCAATAAGATATGCAATCCATGCTCTAACTTGAAAAGACATTTTTCTTGAAAGGGGCTCTAAGAACCCCTCAACGATTGTCCTCTCAGCCTCCTCATGTGTAAGGCACCTAGTCTTAAGATAGAAGATTTGTTCCTCATCAATTTGCGCAACAGATGCAGAATGGGTGGCCTTGACATCGTTAGTGAAAATCTCCAATCCCGGAATTGCATCGGATTTTGCATCTGGATCTAAAAGAATGGAACGGCCAGACAGAAAGGAATTGGACTTTGCGGCATTTTCCTTAATTCTGATCATTCCCTTGAAAAGAGATTTTGATTTGTCCCTTAGGATCGATTTTTCAACCACCCTTGCCTCAGTGGATCGATTCTCATGATTGACATTTGTTTGGATGTCAAAGGATTGCTCATTGTTTCCAAAAATCACTTCAGAGTCATTAGAAGATGCACCAACGCCGTTTAGAAAATACTCTATTTTGTACCTAGATAACAGAGATCCGAACAGTCCAGAATACCAGTTTACTTTAGAGTCCTGTGCCAAGTCGGTTCGTCTCGTTGTAAATGTCACAGCGTGTTGATCCATCATTTGCAGGGTGGTCATGTCCAGTTGCGCATTTGCTGCAAGGTTTGTGTTTAGCAATTCAAGATATGCCTGCTGTGCATTGGTTTTTGGGGAATAGAGCTCTTGAACAATTGCAGCCTTGCTGTTCTCATCTGCAAATATAACATTTCTAGAAATTACAGAGTGATCATCATCAGACAGACATGTCAAAAAGTAGAGGGGTTTCTCAAGCACAAGGTTGCGCGGAATGTGAACAAATATTCCAGAATTAAATGCAGCATTGTTTAGTGCGGTAAATTTATCATCCTGGGATTTAGATGCCTCTAATGCTTTTTTTACCAATTCAGGGTTGTTTTTAATTGCATCAGATATGGAAGAGATTACCAGTCCTTTAGATTTTAAATCATCGGGGAGGTTTATTTTGTGAATATTAGTGCCGATTTGAACAATGCACATTTCATTTTCAAGTTCACCTAATCTTTTCTGGAGAAAATCAGGAACAGTGGTAGCCGTAGTCGTTGAGAGAGAGACCTTTTCAGGATCTAGTTTTTTTGCATCAGTGTATTTATTGTAAAGAGGGGACATTTCGAT
The DNA here is from genome assembly GCA_965206745.1 of Candidatus Nitrosopumilus sp. Lineage (GTDB taxonomy): Archaea > Thermoproteota > Nitrososphaeria > Nitrososphaerales > Nitrosopumilaceae > Nitrosopumilus. Next base: position 1,295,084 of record OZ242220.1, read on the forward strand.
TGGCAGGCCACCATACACAGTTAGTGAGTTTTTTCTATAGTCTTTTAGCCAACCAGGTTCGTTCCCAGATGAGCAGAGATCATCGATGTAAGTGTTGCCAAGTTTTGAGAGGATTGCCTGAGACATGGTTTATCAAAATTAGGTTTTGAGGGTTTATCCCACTGAGTCATCCATCTCAAGCTTGATGAGTCTGTTTAATTCAACGGCGTATTCCATTGGCAACTCTTTTGTAAATGGCTCCATAAAGCCATTAACAATTAGAGACAGTGCATCCTCCTCGTTGAATCCCCTGCTCATAAGATAGAAGATCTGTTCGTCGCCGATTTTGCCAACTGTCGCTTCATGAGTGATTGTCGCATCTTCTTGGTTGATCTCCATGTAGGGGTAGGTATCAGTTTTAGACGTGTCATCTAAGAGTAGTGCATCACACCTTACAGTGGATTTTACGCCGGTTGCGCCTTTTGCCACATGCAGCATTCCCCTGTAAGTGGAACGTCCATCCAGCCTACTTACAGACTTTGATGTGACTTTGGAGGTCGTGTTTGGTGCAAGGTGAACCATTTTGGCACCTGTATCTTGATGCTGTCCCTTACCGGCAAAGGCAATAGATAGTGTTTCGCCATATGCCCTCTCGCCCATAAGATAGACCCCAGGATACTTCATTGTCAGTTTGCTTCCGATGTTTCCATCGATCCATTCCACTGTTGCACCCTCATGTGCATAAGCACGTTTTGTTACAAGATTGTAAACATCTGCGCTCCAATTCTGAATTGTGGTGTATCTTAGTTTTGCATCTTTGAGTGCAACTAGCTCGACAACTGCAGAGTGCAGTGACTCTGAAGAGTAGACAGGTGCAGTGCATCCTTCGATATAGTGCACTTCTGCACCTTCATCCACAATGATCAGCGTTCTTTCAAATTGACCAATGTTTTCTGCGTTAATTCTAAAGTATGCTTGTAGTGGCATGTCAATGTGAACGCCAGGTGGTACATAGATGAAAGAGCCGCCACTCCAAACTGCACTGTTGAGTGCCGCAAATTTGTTGTCTTCTGGAGGGATGATTTTACCAAAGTATTTCTTGAATAACTCTGGATGTTCATGTAAAGCCGCATCAGTGTCCAAAAAGAGAACTCCTTGTTTTGCCAAATCCTCCCTTAGGCTATGATAGACGACTTCGGATTCGTATTGCGCACCCACGCCTGCTAGGAACTTTTTTTCAGCCTCTGGAATTCCAAGTTTGTCAAATGTTTTTTTGACATTGTCAGGAACGTCATCCCAGTTCTTTTCTACTTTGTCAGATGCCTTTGCATAATAGTAAATGTTTTGGAAATCAATTGTTGTGAGATCCCCGCCCCATGTAGGCATTGGCTTTTGCATGAAAATATCATAAGATCGTAGTCTGAAATCAAGCATCCACTGTGGCTCATTTTTCATCTTACTGATGCTAATTACAGTTTCCTTAGACAGGCCTTTCTTGCTAAGGTGGACATACAGTTCTGTAGAGTCCTTAAAGTCATATTTTGAATAATCCATATCTAGATTTTCAGTTGTCATACAGAAAATAACCCCGTTATATTATAAATAGATGAGGAAAAATAGGCAGAGCTAAATAGCTTCAGCTAAATTTGGGATTAAACAGGTATTGTCCTTCTCATTCTGCCTGATTTATTCTCACCATCATGAATATCCCAAAGAAAAAAAGGCTTATTCACCGAACCATCATGGCAATAGATGGTGCATCTTCCAAACATTCAGTATCAGCATCATCATAAAAGTTCCCCCCTCCCAATAGATCCAGAGATATTTCCAGTAAAAAGAATAAAGCGGTAAAAGGCAAGACTGTCTTGTCGCCAGGAGGAGGGGCAGATTCAGACGGATTTGCGGCTAAACAGACAGTATCCTTTTCATAGCATCAAAAGCGCCGGCTACAGTGTGCACTTCGGCTACAGTATTTCTGACTTTGAATTTTTTCAGTTCGTCTGAAGTAAAAGGACCAATGGATACGACAGACAACTTTTCCAAGCTGTCAAGTAATGCTTTTGATTCATAGTCTTTGGACATTATCTCAAAGAACCCTCTAACTGAGGATGCACTAGTAAAGACGAGGCCATCGACCTTGCTGTGGGAAAACAACTCACGGAATCCATTCCACTGAGTGGTGTCCCTAAACGCACATACGTCATACAAATGAATCTCCAGCACGTCAACTCCAATCTTGCCAAGTAGTTCACTTAGAAAGGGAGTTGATGCGCCACTGCGGGGAATGATTGCCTTTTTGCCAACGGCGTGAATCTTTGTAAATTCTTCCCCCACACCAACTGAAGAGTATGTAGTTGGCTGATGATTTACTTTGATTCCTTCAGATTCAAGTGCAATGGTTGTCTTAGGTCCAACAGACACCACCGTTGTATTTGCAACTGCCAATTGCAATCCATCCAACTTTCCGACATTCTTTGCAGTCTCAAATAATAGTTTTACGGCTTTGGAACTCATAAATACAGAATAATCAGGACCGTACTCTGCAATGGATTCTAAAAACACATCGACAATCTTCTCGCCCTTACTTACAAGTTCGATTGTGGGCAGTGGAAGTGGAACTGCATTGTGCTGTTTGGCAAGGGAAATGAATTCAGAAGCATCGTCTTTTGAGCGAGTGATAGCGATAGTTTTTCCATCAAGCATTATTTCCACCCGATGGTCTCTGACAAAGACACGACATTGCCAATAATGATGTTTGTTGGAGGGACGATCTTGTTTTCCTTAACTTTTTTTGCGATATTTGTGACTGTTCCCTTGATCATTTTTTGTTGAGGAGTTGTTCCATTCTGAATCACAGCCACCGGAGTCTTTTTGTCCATTCCTCCAGAAATGAGCTGCTTGCATATCACGTCAATTCTTGAAAGGCCCATCATAATCACAATTGTATCAACTGATTTTGCAAGATTCTTCCATTTTACAATCTCTTTTTTCTTTTGAGGATCCTCATGCCCCGTGACAAAGACTACAGATGAGGCATATTTCCTGTGGGTCAGAGGAATGCCAGCGTATGTTGCAGAGCCAATTCCAGAAGTGATGCCAGGAACGATCTCATACTTGATATTGTTCTCTTTTAGAAACTCTGCCTCTTCCCCACCGCGTCCAAAAATGATGGGATCCCCACCCTTTAGCCGGACCACGCTTTTCTTAGACTTTGCATACTTTACCATCAGATCATTAGTGGTGTTTTGGTGAGTTGTGTCATCACCAACTGCACGGCCGACATAGACCTTTTCTGCAGATTTTGGAATCATTGAAATGATTTTTTTGCTTACCAGTCTATCATACAAAACGACATCCGCTTTTTTGAGCAGTTCGACTGCCCGCAATGTAATTAGCTTGCTATCCCCAGGCCCAGCACCAACAAGATACACTTTTGCAGTCATGACTTATTCCATTCCTCCACCTTTTCTCTCCAATTTAATGCAAGATCATTTACGCCCTTGATACGCAACTCTTCTCCCACAACTTTTCCCAAAGATTTGGGATCCTCTTTCTTTCCAGTTTTCTCTACATGGATGAATTGCTTTCCATCCACAGAAAATGCATGCACAGTCAGGGTCATCTCAGAGCCGTCGGATTTTGCATATGCCCCCAGGGGGAACCTGCAGCCAGAATCAACATAGTCAGAAAGGGATCGTTCAGCCTCAATCTCTAAACGCGAGTTGCCATCTTCAATTTTTTTGAGCATTGAGATGGTCTGAGAATCACCTGCTCTTGCAACTATTGCAATTGCACCTTGCCCAGGGGATGGAGAAAAATCATCAGTTGACAAGGGAACAAACTTTACATCAATTCCAAGTCGTGATATTCCTGCCTGAGCAAGAATGACTGCATCATATTTGTCTCCGGATACTTTTTTGATTCTCGTCTCAATATTTCCACGAATCGGTCTTACAATTAGATCAGGCCTAACTCTTGAAACTTGAACTGCACGTCGTAGTGAGCTGGTTCCGATAGTTGAGCCCTCTGGAATATCACGCAATGAGGCACCATCTGCTGAAATAAGCACGTCATTGACTGCCTCACGTTTTGGAATAGACGCAAGTGTTAAATTTTCTTCCAATTCGGATGGAACATCCTTTAAACTATGCACTGCAAAATCCACTTCCCCTTGGGCAACAGCCCTGTCAATCTCCTTTTCAAATATTCCTTTTTGGTCTATTGCAAATAATGGCCTAGTATCAGTATCGCCTTTTGTCGTAATTGGCTTGATCCCATATTCACAGTCCGGATTTGCTTTTTTTAGTTCAGAGATCACCCAGTTTGTTTGTGACAGAGATAACGGGCTCCCCCTGGCTCCAACTATATACTTCAATTTTTCACCGATTTTAGTGCCATATTGTATGCATCAAGAGTCTTGTTCAAATCAGTTTCAGTATGGGCATCAGATAGGAAGACCACCTCGAATTGAGACGGTGCGATAAAGACGCCTCTCTTCAGCAAGGTTTGGAAGAGTTTTTGAAATTTCCGAGCATCTGCATTCTTTGATGTTTGATAGTCAGTAACAGGCTTGTTTGTAAAGAAAATCTGGAACATTGAGGCTGTAAAATTGATTTGGTGTGGAATCTTCATATCAGTTGCCATATCATCCAAAGCGACAGAGAAGAGCAGGTTGAATCTCTCCAGTTTGGAGTATAGTTTGTTCTTGATTTTGTTAATTGTCTTAATTGAGGCAATTGCGGCACTGACTGAAATTGGGTTTCCGGCAAATGTGCTTGCCTGGTAAACTTTGCCACCGGGTGAAAGCAAATCCATCATCTCTTTTTTTCCGCCTACAGCAGAGATGACAAAGCCGTTACTAAGGGCTTTGGCCATCGTTGTAATGTCGGGCCTTATTCCAAAATGTTCTTGAGCCCCACCTGGTGCGACTCTAAAACCAGTTACGACTTCATCAAAAATTAACGGGATGTCCTCTTCACTAGTAATTTTTCTCAAATCAGACAAGAAATTCTTTTCAGGCAAAATCAATCCCATGTTGGCAAGAATGGGCTCCACAATAACTCCGGCAATGTCCTTATTTTTTCTAATTGTTTTTTGTAAATCCTCAATGTCATTATATTTTACAACCAGCGTGTTTTTTGAGACTTCGTCTAATCCGCCATCTGAAACAGAGATGCCGTTGTGGGCAGAGCCAGAACCGGCTTTTACCAGGACAGAGTCATGTGCGCCATGATAGCAGCCCTCAAATTTAATAATTTTCTTCTTTTTTGTAAATCCGCGTGCCAACCTGATTGCAGTCATTGTGGCCTCACCGCCGGTATTCATCAGCCTTACTTTATCAACTGCAGGAAAGTTGCCGATAATTAATTTTGAAAGTTCAACCTCAGACTCAGTCGGAGTGCAGTATAGGGTTCCCCTTGAAAGCTGATTTGTCACAGATCGGATGATCTCCTTTCTCCCATGACCCAATAGTAATGCGCCATAGCCATTGCAATAGTCAATGTATCTGTTATTGTCAACATCCCAAATGTATGCGCCATTTGCTTTTTTTGTGAAAAATGGATAAGGTTCAAAATACCTAACAGGGCTGTTAACACCTGAAGGAATCATTTTTTTTGCAATATTGAACAGTTTCTTGGATTCGGACACCAATCAGAGATATTTTGGGTCATTATTATTCGTAATTTGTTGCCCTTTGTGCTTGAAACTTCTTTCTGAATAGAAAAGCGGCAATACTAGTCCCAACATAGGGGGCAGTCCAGTATAGCCAAAGATTCTCAAAGGTGCCAGATAGCAGTGCTGGGGCCAGTGCCCGGGCAGGATTCATCGAGGCCCCAGAGATAAAGGCCAAAAATAAAATATCCAACCCAACTATGCCCCCGATTGCAACGCCGCTGAATCCTCTCAGGCCCTTGGTATACACAACGTAGAAAATTACGCCCATCAGCATTGCAGAGGCTAAAACCTCAACTGGAAAAATTACAAATACTGAAAAGTCAGGGTTTGGGGCATTAGCTCCAAGATGTGCTTTGTCTCCAATAAATGTTAAAACAAAAAGTGAGCCCAGCAATGCGCCAATTAGTTCTGCTCCAAAATAGTATATGACTTGAATCTTTGATATATGCCCGGTGATATAATATCCAATCGTTACAGCAGGATTAAAATGGGCCAAAGATATCCTCCCAAAAGAATAAACACCAATTAGCAAAGCAACAAAGGGAGCCAAGGCAACAAAAGGAATTCCCAGACTACCATCAAAAAACTCAGCATCATATACAATCGAACCAGTTGCAAAGACTACTAGAATAAATGTCCCTGCAAGCTCCACAGCAAAGATCTGCAAGTTTGAGCCGGTCATTTAGCTGATCCTTCAAGGGATTCAAGAAGATTCAGAACCTCGGATCTGATCCTGTCTCGAATTGTTCTGACTTGGTCGATGGTTTTTTCTTTAGGATCAGGGATGCTCCAATCAATGACATTTTCTGCAGACAGTGAAGGGCAATATTCTTTATCCATACACCCCATGTTGACTGTCGTGGAAGAATTCTCAATCATGAAATTGGTCAATAGTTTTGGCACTTGATCAGTCATGTCAATCCCAATCTCTTTCATCACATCAATTACAATCGGATCAAGTTGTACCAGTGGGGCAGTGCCGGCACTTGAAACACTGAATCGTTTTGAGGCAAATTTTCTGAAAAAAGCTTCGGCCATCTGGCTCCTTCTGGCATTTTCCACGCATACAAACAGGACATCTTCAGGCATATCTAGATCATCACATAAATATTAGTTTATATAAATTTAAATTGATATGAATGGTGTCAGTCTCTTAAAATGCATCTGCAACGAGACACGTTTTGAGATGCTGGATCTTTTACAAAAAAACAAGGAATTGTGTGTAAATGACTTTGTGCAAAGGTTAGAGAAGGATCAGCCGCTAGTCTCCCACCACCTAAAGACACTCAAAAGATGCGGAATTGTAAAATCCAGAGACGAGGGCAAAAAGGCAATGTATGCAATATCAAGCAATCAACTATCAGAATTAATATCAAACATAACAAGGGCCAGCAAGAAAATTCCAGTTCTGTGCTCAGATGACAATTGCTGTTAAAATTTTTCGGTTCTTACTACGCCAACGTCACAGACATAAAGAACGATGGCAAAATTTGCAAACATGGTTCTTGAAACCTCTTCTACCACGTCCTGTAATTTTTCCTCGCGCATGATCACTTCGACTTTGACATTTTTTTCATTCTTTAGTCCCTGGCCGCGAATTCCGCGCGCGCCATTCCCATCCACCTCATAGGTTGTGTAACCGGTGATCTGGTGCTTGTTTAAAATTTCAATAATGTTTTTTTGAGCAAGAATTTCACAAGTGATGGTTAATAATTTTACGTTGTAAAGTTTCATGTCCAAACCTTTGTGATGTAATTGAATAAATCTATCGATCCATCCCCATTATGCACTATTGTGGAGATGGTAAACATGATTGGAAGCAGTACTATGATATTGTATGGGAATGTAATGCCCAAAGCAGATGTAATGTAGAGGCTGGGTTTTGCTTGGGGAATTGCATGGCGTAAGACTGCGGGGGCGGCAATAAATGAAGCACTGGCCAGCAACAGACCAAACATTACGGCTCCACCCAGACTCAAACCTATAGCAGTTGCAACCAAGACCCCCACTATCCCATTGAAGGTAGGCATCACTACAGCAAATGCAGTAAGAAAGATCCCAACTTTTCTGATGTCATCTAACCTCTGACCTGCAATAATTCCCATCTCAATCATAAATATTACAATGGCCCCAGTAAACATCTCATCAAAGACTATTTTGATTGGAGCAAAGCCTTCCTCCCCTATGACATATCCGATGACGATGCTGCCCAAAAGAATCACGATGGCCTTGCCCGTTATGGATTCATGTAAAACCTGAGAGAGTTTCGTTTTTGTTTCTTTAATGCCCATATCAATTTCAGAGTCATCCTCGGTGAATGATTTTTTCTTCTGGCGAATTTGTTTTGAAACTGCCACATTTGTCAAAAATATCGCCATAATGAAGGCCACAGGTTCCAAGACGGCCAGAATTGCTGCAAGGTAGCCTTCAGATGTTACGCCCTGATTCTTCAGGAAGGATAGCCCCACTGAGAATGTGACAGCCCCGACTGCGCCATATGTTGATGCCAATGCATAAGAGTCAAAAATGTTGAATTTCCCCAGCCTTCTCAAAATTTGATAGTGGTTTAATGTGAATAGCAGCGACAGTCCGATTGCTATTAACATCGGGATCAGCATATTTTCAAACCCAGTATTTCTCATCTCTATGCCGCCATGAAGGCCAATTGCCGCAAGAAGATAGATCGGTAAGAATTCCGAAATAGCCTCAGGTATCTTCAAATCAGATTTTATCCTAGCTGCGATAATTCCAAATAAGAAGAAGAGGATTATCGGGGTAAGTAAGTTAGACTGTATCAGTTGTAGTATATCCATTTGATTATCTCAAAAAAAAATTGCTGAAATAAAAACCAAGGTATTATTGAAAATCAAACAGATGAATCATGCAGGCAAACTCGATTCTTACGGTAGTATGCAAGAGAGATATTGTCAAATCTTCTGGATCTAAACACGAAATACGGATCTTATTCGAATTCAAAAAATCTCCTACTCTGGTCAAATATTTCGATCTGATCACCATATTTGATGAGTCACAACTGAACAGTAGAATAATCTATTCTTCACAATTTGACAGCAAATCGCCCTTGGAATCTGAATAACATCGATCAGAATTTGCGCCGCCATCTATCACATCAGAGCCGGAATTGGCATAGATCACATCAACACCGGATCTGCCTTTTAGGACATCATTGCCGGAATTCCCCCTGATTGTATCATTGCCATCATCGCCGGAGATAACATCATTTCCGGTACCGCCAAAGATACAGTCATTTCCAGCGCCTCCAGAGATAAGATCATTTCCGGATAATCCAAAGATCAAGTCGTCCCCGTCAGTGCCTGAAAGAAGATCATCACCAATGGTCCCCTTTATGAGGTTGTAATCAGAATGATTGTTTCCACACGTATTTACAATGATTTTTTGGTATGCTATAGAGCGATGTCCGGTATAATCAAATGCAATCCAAATAATATTAGTTATGCCAGGCGAGAACATCTCAGGAGCATTATTAATAATCGCTTTAATTCCGCCATCATCAGTGGCATTTGCATCCCCATAAACGATACTAGTTAGCAGATCTTCGGCCTCAACTATTAATGAATCAGGAGCAGTGATTACAGGCAGGGTTTGATCTCTAGATGGAGGCCTTGTCTCTTTAGGAACGACAAAATAAGGCTCTGCTGATTGTTCAAAAAACGGTGTCTCAAATGATTGTATGGAGTGTGTTGGGGAATCTGCAACTAGCAATTCACCATTGATTCCAATTGCCATACCAGCAACATGTTTAAAGGAATCAGGATACGAGCCATTTTGAACCGCTTGAGGGATTCTCAAAGTAGAATTTTGAGACAAGTGCAAAATTTTGCCAGTGTTGGAATTTACAACAAACATGCCACCGTCAGGGTCAATAGTTATGGCCTCAGGTGCAAATACATAGCCTGGAAAATAAAATGGGAATGCTTGTAGCAGCTGGCCTTCGGCGTCGAATTTTTCAATTTTGCCATTTCCTTTATCGGCGATGTAAATATTTCCATCTTTATCTGCATCAATTCCAGCAAGATTCAAGAACTGGCCAGGGCCTAAGCCACTTGAACCAAAAGAGGAGACAAATTCACCCTCAGTGGAAAATATTTGAATTCTTTGATTTCCATTATCAGACACGTACAAAAGTCCATTGCTCAGAGTGATTCCATTAGGATAGAAGAATTGGCCTTCGGCAGTCCCCTTTGTCCCCCATGCCAAAACAAACTCTCCATCTAGGGAAAACTTTTGAATGCGATTTAGATCACGGTCTGAGACAAAAACAGAATCAGCATTCACTGCAATGCCAGAAGGATTGTAAAAGGAACCAAAGTCTTTTCCGCCCTCACCCCAATGGGTGAGATACTGGCCACTGCTTGAGAATTTTTGAATGCGTTTGTTGCCAAAGTCACTTACATAGATACTGCCGTCTTCGCCTACTGTAATGGATTGAGGGTGTGTAAATTTACCAGGCTCGGTGGCCCCGTATTTGCCCCACTGGTGTAATAAATCATAATCTGCAATTCCAAAAGAGGTTTGGGCAAAAGTGGCTAGTAGCAATACAGAGACGGCCAAAATTGTGAGAATCAGTTTCAACGATCCATCATGACGAAATTAGAGAAACATAGTCAGAGTTAACTAATATTGCAATTTTTGTCAATTTTATCTCAAAATGGCTTGTTTACCTCACGCGTAAACACATAACTTGCAAGTGCCACCATAACCAGTACAAATGCTACCAAAACCCCCAAACTCAGAATTATCGGGATTCCACCCTCAGATAGGCCAGTCATCAATTCCCGAACCAGCAACACAGTGTAAGTGACCGGATTTAATTTTGCAATCACTGCAAGCCAATCAGGCAGCAATTCTAATGGGAATAGCGCAGGACTAAGCATGAACAGAGGCATTCCAAGAAAATTAATCAGCCCCCAGAAAGTCTCCTGGGACTTTGCAATGGCTGCAATCATTACAGAAATTCCAGAAAAGCCTAAAGAGAACAAAATGACTATTGCCATGATTGGCGCAATCATTATCGGATTAGGAAAACTGACGCCTATGGCCAGGGCAATTCCCAAAATCAGGCTTGCTTGCAATGCGGCAATCAGGGAGATTGCCGACATCTTTCCCAACGCAATTGCAGAGCGGGATATCGGAGAGGACAAGGCTTTGTTCATAAAACCATATCTCCTATCCCACAGGGTATTGACACCGCCAAAGATGCTAGTAAAAATGGCAGTAAGAATAATGACGCCAGGTGCCATAAATTCAATATATTCGCCTTCAAACCCAACGGACTGGATTAATGGCTGCGTTCCAGAAAAAGTATTTCCAATCACAATGATCCAAATCGCAGGCTGAATCAGTCGAATCAGAACACCACTTCGGGATTTTTTGTATCTCTTCAGCTCCCTCCAAAAAATCGTATAAGTGTCATAGGGCAAATTGTTCATGCGCGTAGCCTCTTTATCTTTGCATGCTCACGCTTCCGATTAAAACCAGAGTCATCATCTCTAATCTCATGCCCTGTATAGGAGATAAAGACGTCATCAAGTGTGGGCTGGGTCAGAGATATGGATTTAATTTTAATGCCAAGTGTTGATGAAATTTGAAAGATTTTTGGAATTACTTCAGTGCCATTTGATGCAAAGAGGACAAGCTTTGAGCCATCCTCATTAATTGTCTTTACAAATTCGATCTTCTGAATCTCAGATACAAAGGAATCGTAATTTTCGCCCTTGTCAATCACTATAGAGATTACCTCATTGCCCATTGCATTTTTCATGTTTTCAGGCGAGTCAATTATCTGAATCTTCCCGCCATCAATTATCCCAACTCTGTCACACAGTTGATCTGCCTCTTCCATGTAGTGGGTAGATACAAAGATGGTCATGTCAAATTCAGTGTGAATTTTCTTGATATATTCCCAAATTTTTCGACGGGTTTGGATATCCAATCCGACTGTGGGCTCATCAAGAAACAGCACCTTTGGCCTATGCAGCAATCCTCCTGCAATGTCTAATCTTTTCCTCATGCCTCCAGAATACGTGACAACGGCCTGATCCTGTTTGTCGACAAGTTCAATTAATTTCAAGATATCGTCAATTCGTTTATCGATCTGCCCTTTTGGAATGTGGTTTAGTTTGGCTTGCAAAAGGAGGTTTTCTCGCCCTGTGAGATACTCATCAACGGTGGATTCTTGTTGGACATATCCAATATTTTCTCGAACCTGTTTTGGGTTAGCAGTTACGTCAAATCCAGAAATCAGGGCTTGCCCAGAAGTCGGCTTTAGCAGGGTGGTCAGTATCATCATAGTGGTGCTTTTACCTGCACCGTTAGGTCCTAGAAATCCAAAGATCTCACCCTTTTGAACTGAAAATGAGATATCGTTTACAGCCGCAACATCGCCAAATGATTTTGTGAGTGATCTTGTTTCTATAGAATACAATACATTGATCGCAGATGGCAATTATAAATTGCTAATTATTGGCCCAATCAAAACTCAGAAAAAATTTAAGGAGCAAATAACGAGTATTCATCATGAAAGGATTATGTCAGAAATGCCACTCATCAAATATCGATGTTACAGTTCAGGAAGGAATTCCTGTATGTGACGTCTGTTCCAAAAAATCAGATTAATCGAAGATGTCAGTTTGAAAGAAGGGATCATTCAAGGTTCTTGAATTCGTCTTTGGTCATTCTTAAAATGACTCTTTCGCCGACGCCCCAAATTTCAGATTTGGACAGAATTTTGGAATGCCTTAAACCGTCACTGACCTCGATGGATTCCAGCTGGTTGGTCTCTGAATTTTTGTGTAATCGCTTTACTTTGCCAATTTTGTGTCTGTCAATATCAGTGACTGGGATTCCGGTTCTCACAGGGGGCCTGCTAAGAAGCAGTGTTCTCTCAGAAAACTTTTCAATGTAATCCTCAGATAGAAAGTAGTCTTTGCGAAACCCTTGGTGAATTGTTACACCGTTGACAGCCAGCGTATCTTGGTTAATGTGAATGTGTTTTACTTTGCCGTATTCGATTCCCTCCCTGTCAATGACCTTTTTTCCAGTAAACGTATCTGCCGTGGTCAGATTTGAAGGCATTCCTTCTAGTTTTATCGACATGATGCAAAATCAATAGGTTTGCTTATCATACCCAATATCAGAAATTTCTATCAATGAGGTTAAATTACTTGACAGAAGATAGTCACGCATGGAAATAGCAGATGAGTTGTTCAGGCCAATCCTCATTACAAGAGGAAGAAAGACAGGCAGGGAGCACCCGGTGATGCTTCGGGCAGTCAATTATAACGGAAAAATATATTTTTCAAGACATAGGCCAGACGGGGATTGGTTCAGAAATGTGCTTGCCAACCCAGATGTGAAAATTCAATACAACGATGAGACATTTACAGGAAGGGCACAGTTGGTTGAAGATCCGGAACTTGGCAGAAAAATATCCATGCTAAAGTATCCAGGAGAAGAAAGGGCAAAGGAGAAGAGGGTCACAATAGAGGTGACCTTGGATTCCAGCTAGGATTTTTTCAAAAACTTGCACAGATAGTAGACCGTCAGTCCTCCCAGAATTACGGTGATGACTGCCAGTGGGAAAAATAATTCTGACGGAGCCGTGACTAACTCATCAGAGGACAAGGTAGTACTGGCAACTTCCAAAGCCTCCTCTTCCAAAGTCACAGAATCCTCAGAATCCATTTGGGATTCAGATTCAACGATTAGTGCAGGGCCAGATTCGCGAGTTGCAGAATAGACATCCTCTGATGATTCAGGCATCGGTATGGAAGATTGAGTTGGCGAGGCATCTCTGCTGGGACTTGGATTAATCGGAACTTGTTTGCTCTTTGTTATTTGAGATAAGGAGAGCAATCCAGAAAGGCCAGTTGCAAGTCCCAAGCCGGCGACTTTGTAAATATGTCTAAAAGAGCGAACAAGGAGTTTGCTCTCTTTAGTTTTTTCAGATAGTTTTGGCGGTACTATGACGATGCTGAATTTTGAAGCGGTGTAAACTTTCATGTCTTGTGATTTGGAATTTTTTTCAATCTTGGATATTTTGACCACCCCAAGGTCTTGTAGCTTGTTGAGGTGATATTTGACGAGTTGGAGTGAGATGTCACTTTTTTGAGCAAGCTGGGTGGCAGTCAAATCATCATTAAACAGCAGCTGCAGGATTTCACGGCTGGAATCACTTGTAAATACTTCGCCAAATGATTTTATTTTTTCATCATCTGTGGCCATGATCTTGATATTTTCAGTCAACTCATCATTTGACAAATCATCGGCAGGCAATAGAGTTGATTATCTGATTCCAGTATATGTAAATTGTTTGGTGAAATTTGAATTTCACTAAACCTTTTATTCCAAACTATGAATTATAGTGTAAATGACAATTTCCAAGAGCAGGCGGCAATTAAAGCGAGGATAAAAAATGAATGCAAAAATGACAATACCCATCGTAATTGCCATCTCGGTAATAGTTACAGCGGCAATAATATTTTCGGTAGGATTTGATAATCAGTCACAAACTAGGCAGATTCCTCAGACTGAGAGAAACGATGCAGACAAGGCAGTTTCAGGGTTTTTTGGAGGAACAGGCAATATCAAAAAAATATCATCTCAGGAGGAACTAAAACACATTCTTGAAGTTTCCTCACTGTTTGGAGGAAATGACTACCAGATTTTAGAAAGTGCAGAATCTTTCAGGGAAGTTGCGGACGTTCCGTGGTTGTCCACAACCGAATCAAGTTCGCCAGTTTTAAAAAGCGAGTCAACGGGAACCGACTATTCAACAACAAATGTACAAGTTAAAGATGTGGATGAATCAGACTATCTCAAAAATGATTCAAAGTATGTTTACATTGTATCGCAGAACACACTTTCAATTATAGATGCGTATCCTGCAGAATCTTCAAAGTTAATTCTAAAAATTGCACTAGATATTCAATCACAGTACATTCAGAACATGTTCCTAAAAGATGACAGACTAGTAATCTTTTACAACGGGGAAAGCGACGATGAGGTTATTCCACAGTATGACTTTGTTCCAAGACGTACACACAGCCCGGTTACGCATGCGTTAATTGTGGACGTATCAGACAAGGAACGCCCCACAATACTCAAAGATTATTCCGTTGATGGTCATTTCATGGATGCACGGATGATCGGGGATTATGCATACTTTGTAACAAACAGCTATGTGGATCATCAACACCCAAGACTTCCAGTAATAATGCAAGATTCAGTCAGAATCATGACGCCAGACGCATTTTACTTTGACAGCAGGGAGCAGTTTTCAAGCTTTAAGACGCTAACTGCAATTGACATTTTTGGGGATAAGATAAATTCCGAATCATTCCTGATGGGACATTCTGGAACATTTTACGTATCAAAAGACAACTTTTACTTGACATATCAGCAAAATATGCCATTTGAATTCCATGCGAGTTCATCAAGCAGCAGATTCTTTGATGTCATAGTGCCATTATTGCCAAACAGCATCCAAGAGCAGATCAAATCAATTCAAAAAGATTATTCAATTGATCCTACAACACAGTGGGTAAAGATTTCAGAAGTGATGCAAGACTCTTACAACCAGATGGACAAAAACGACAAGGAAGAGCTGTTTGCAAAAATTAGAAACGCCCTAGATCAACATGATGCCAAGATGCAAAAGAACCATACAGGAACAATCATTCATAAAATTTCAATTGACGAGGACAAAATCCAATATATTGGCAAAGGCTCTGTTCCCGGCAGATTGCTCAACCAGTTCTCCATGGATGAAAACGGGGACAGATTCAGGGTTGCAACAACCACAGAATACTATATAGAGCACAAAGGCACAGTTCGTGCAAATGCAGTCTACGTGTTAGACGAGCAGCTAAACATCGTGGGAGAGTTGGATCAAATCGCTCCAGACGAGAGTATCTTCTCAGCACGATTCATAGGCGATAGGCTGTATCTGGTAACATTCCAACAGATTGACCCCTTCTTTGTCATTGATTTGTCTTCGGACACCCCGAAAATTCTAGGGGAGCTGAAGATTCCCGGATTCTCAAACTATTTGCACCCATACGATGAGGATCACATCATAGGATTTGGAAGGGATACAAAGGAGATAGGCAATGGTAGAGTCCAGCAGCTGGGAATCAAAATCGCGCTGTTTAATGTGGCAGATGTGAGTAATCCAATAGTCGCAGATGACATCGTAATCGGAGATAATTGGACTGATTCGGAGGCATTATACAACCACAAGGCGTTCTTCTTTGATAAAAAAAGCGGAGTGCTGTCAATTCCAGTCAGCGGTGAACTCAAAAGTCTGGATGGAATTTCAAGTGCCAAAAAGATTGCGCCAGACTATAACGTCTGGAGCGGATTCTACGTGTTGGATTTGAATGATTCAGATGGGTTCAATCTCAAGGGAACCGTGACGCATTCTGCAGAGGATTTCAGATATCATGGAATCAGCAACGCAAGGACTTTCTTCATTAACGAGGTCCTGTATACTGCCTCAGAAGGATACTTGAAGATGAATCTGTTGACCAACCTAGATGAGGTTAATTCAATAAAACTTGAAAACACTGGAAAATTTATCGGCTATATGGATAAAGATGTCATCGGCCAGGTTACACCAGATGGACAATAGTTGAGACGCCGCGTCTATCAAATTCAACGTCATCTTTAATTTCACTCAGAGTCACAGTAAATGAGATTACATCTCGAGATTTTGCATTCTCTGCACAGAGTTTAAGATTAATATCCAAATTTTCAAATTCCTGCACAGGTAAATCATTCTCATCAAAATATGCATCACATGTTGATTCAATCCTAAATCTATCGTCCTTAAAGTGAAATCCAAGCTTCATCTTTCTGCCTTCCCTTCCAATACCCTTTACAGTGACATCAATTACTCCAGGACTTGTTTGGGTGTAGCCAGATTTGTGGTTAACAAAGACTCCAATTTCAAGGGGTTTTCCTGCAGTTGCCTCAGCCATTTTTTGTATTCCGTCATTCATTACAACATCCACTGCCTTGATGGATTGTGCAACTTTTGCTATCCAATCATTGGTTCGTGTAATGGTGGCACGTATTTCTGAACGCCTTCGCTTATCCTCATCTTCAGGCAGTTTGTAATAGTCAACCCATGCCTCATAATCATGGGAGATATCCTCGATAAAATCAAT
This sequence comes from Candidatus Nitrosopumilus sp., assembly GCA_965206745.1. Lineage (GTDB taxonomy): Archaea > Thermoproteota > Nitrososphaeria > Nitrososphaerales > Nitrosopumilaceae > Nitrosopumilus. The sequence continues at coordinate 1,311,949 of OZ242220.1, forward strand.
GCAGGTCCGCTTATAGTCATCCACATTGTCGGTTCTAAGTGAGGCGTCATCTGTTCTCATTCCATCATAATCCATAGGCATTGCCATACTCTGAACCAACCCAAGTTCTAAAAAAACCAATCTGGACAGATTAATGGTTATAATAGGAATTTCTCAGATAGAAGTCATGATATTTTCAGAATTAGTCGCAGACTTGCAATCTGAGCTGAAAAAGGACTTGGCACAGATCAGGTTTCTTTTAAAAAAAAATCCGGCAATGGCATATACACGAATTGTGGAGATTGGAAAAACAGTTGGGCAGAGGTACAATATCAAATTAATCGTAAACTTTCCAAAGCAAGGCAGAATTGATGAATTTGAAAAGTATGGGAAGAGAGATCTGAGCATAATCATAGATTATGAGAAGAAGAAATTTCCAATAGGCAGGGAGATCATCAAACAGAAGGCAGTAGAAATGCTAGGAGACATCAAAACAGAAGATGCCTACATGTCTGAAGACAAGGAAGGGATAAGGGTGTTTGCCGATGACTGGAAGATAGACATCCTGCCCCATTCAGTGCACGTTTGGACCTATTTTGATGACAATGTCACAGCATTTTGCGATTGGTTAATGGAGAATGCCTATGAGGTCAAAAGACAGGGTCTTCCAAGTTAAACATTCTCAAGTTTCTCAACTAGTTGCTGAGCTTCGATATTTTTTGGTTCAAGTTTTGCTATGTATTTACAGCAAGCAAGGGCCTCATCCTTTTGCCCCAAAGCTAGATGCACGTTGGTCTTGAGAATCAGGGTTTCCACATCTTCATTATCTAGCTCAAATGCTTTTTCAAAATACGACAGTGCCTTTGGCGCATCATCGACGATAAAAAATGCGCTGCCCATGATAAACATGAAATCATGATCATCAGAGTACTCTGATTCTAAATTTTTTCCAAATGCGATGGCCTCGTCATACTCGCCATCTTTGAGCAGTTTTTTGATACGCCGTTTAGGATGCTTGAAAATGCCAGCCATCTCTTAATCAACCATTTCATCAATTTACAACAATTTGAATGTAGAACCTAGGAGTCTATTCGTACCATGCTGGGGGTTCAGAATTACTTGAACTTGAGCCAGATGTAGGAACTCTCAAGATTCCCTCTTCGATCAGGAACTGGATTGCACTGATAAACTCACTGTCTGAGGAACTTCCATCCACCCAGAATCCCACACTAGTCTTGACCCATGGAGGAATCTGCCCCGAGTTGCTAGAGCCTGAAGAGGTTGGGGGAATTTGTATTATTTCCTCCTTGATCAGGAACTGGATTGCACTGATAAACTCACTGTCTGAGGAACTTCCATCCACCCAGAACCCTGAAGAGGTTTTGATCCATTCGGGGATTTCTTTGACAGGAATTGTTCCATCCTCGGCAGATATCGGGATAGAGATCTGCAGATAGTCTGCAACAGTTGACGGAACAATACCCTCAGGGGACAGCCCGTAAATCCAGATCACATATTTTGCAATTCCGGGCTCTTCTTCAACGATAAAATCAAGAAGCGCTTGTCCAGATGGAGAATAAAGGAAATTTTTGCCATTCTCTTGTGCAAGTGATCTTGATTGTTTCAGATTGTCATCGACAACCAAGAAATCATACTGGACCTGATTCAAAAATTCTGTGTCATCAAATTTGCTGATAAATTTGATTAAAAATTCCATCTCACATCCCTGTACAGGATACTCTGGCCCATAGAATATGTGAAGTTGATAGTCAAAGTTTTTTGTAGGTTTCTTTATGATGACCTCTTTTTCTATATCGGTCTGACATCCGGCTGCTGCAGACTCGTCCAGAGTGGAGACGATTCCATCAAAGGGGCTCTCCAAAACATTTTCCCGGTATTCTAATAATGTAAATTCATATTCAACGGGAGGAATTCCTTCTGAGACATGGGTGTATGTTTTGGCTTTTATTGGAAATGGAAAATCATCAGCGATCCAGACTTTGCTTGTGACGCCTCCAGTTTTCCATCCTACTTGAACAGTCTCCCAAGTTCCTGCAGGCACTGTAACAGTTTCAATGGCCATTGGGACAACTTGTTCGCCACCAATGTTTCCAATCTTGCCCCAAGATGTTGCGGCAAACTCTTTTGGTCCCTTTCCACCAGAGCTATCATCAGACGTTGCAAATGCAGACAGCCAAACTATAGATGACTTGAATGCGCCACGATAGACACCCAATTCAGGAGTGCCACCTGTTGGCTCGGGGGCAATTTTTCCAAGCTCCATTTCACCTACAATTACTTTACGTCCATCATACACGACAACTTCAGCCAGCCATTTGGTTTCACTTCCAACTTGTTTATCACCTTTAATCCACATATCCAGACCAAATTCAACACACTCGTAGTAATCCACATGACACATGGAGTAAGAAAAGAAATCCCCTTGCTTGAGGCCCTCGCCGGCATACCAAGCACCTTCTTTATCCACCCCGCCGGATTGGAACTGCCCAAATGCAGATGGAGCAGACAACGATCCAAAGAGTAATGCAATAGATGAAATTAGCAATAGTGATGTTTTCAAATCTATAAAAAATTGTCAAAACTGATAGTTAAACGTTTTTTAATTATCCAAAAATGAGAAATTGACGGTAAAATCATATTCAAATAGGCAAATATAGAGGAAAAAGTGGAGAAATTCCAGAAATGTGCGAATGTTCCAAAGTCCATTTGTTTGAGGTGGAATTCAAGCTAGATGGCATGGCCGTAGTTCCAACTCACAAGAACTGTGGATTTGCACTAGATGAAAAGCAGGCTGACAAGTTCCAAAAAGAGCTAGTAAAATCATGGGGTTTTGAGGACGAAGACGAATAGTTAAAAAATAAAAAATTAGTATTGGAACTAGTCCAATTACATATCTTTTGTTGCTTCTTTACAAACGTCGGTACTACATTTGCAATCAGAACTGCATATGCAGTGACTTTGCATTGCACAATCACACGAATAATCTGGATCGCCGCTGTCAGCTTCGCATCCACATGCTTGATCTACCATACTAAACTAGAGATATTACTTATTTTAAAAGGTTAGTACGCCCAAAATGAAATGCTACGCACTTGAGAGAATTCCAAGGATTTCATCACAGGATCCTCGCACAAGATCTGACTGTTGTAGGAGAAGATTCGAGTCAGCCTCAACATCAAAAGCGACCTTTAGAATGTGGAAGAGATCCTGCTCACGAGGCAGAGTGTCCTTAATTTTCATAAAATTTCTGACATTCAGATATCCCAAATAAAAATAACAGTCAGAAAGCATCGAGTTTTTTATAAAGAAATCATATTTTTGCCGAATAATTTGAGAGTGATCATTCCCTTCGATCAGATCTGAGAAACCGATTGTGGATTTCATCATTCGTTCAAGCAGTGTCGGCGTAGCACGTTCAATCCCAACAGTCCGGGTTACAGTAGAGAGATGTTTGTTGGTTGGGCTTTTCTTCAGTTTGCGTAGCGAGTCAAGCATGTGAGAGGGACTGATGCGCAGATGGTTAGTTGACAAAATAGATTTGGCCAAATAGTAGGCGGCGCATTTTTGCCAGCAGGAGGCAAACACATCAGAGGTTTGAACAGATTCAATAGTTTTTTGACAGCAAAATTGGGATTCTATCAGGCAGTTCTTGGCAAAATCAGAAAATAGCAAAGCATGCTTTTCTTTAATCCTAGATAGCATCATTCGCAGATCCCAAGATTCGTCTTGAAGGATTTCCAATTGCTTGTACTGCAAGAGTTTTTCAGAGTTGGTTTCTGAGAGGGAAGCATGATGGATGATTGCAAAGTTTTCGTCATATCGGATGATTTTTCCCGGTTCTGATCTTCCATCAAAAACGAAGATATCATGATCACATGAATCATGGTACATATCAGAGGTCCTGCAACCTCCCAGCCCAATTGGAAAATTAGACAGCGAATTTTCTTCAATGAATTTTTTCATATCCATACAGTTTGTTGGGGGTGATTTTTCTATAAAGGAATTAACTGACAAAGTTTTACAAATTCATGCAAAGTCAAAACATTCCCTTTAAATTAAGATTTAATTTGTTTCCTATCAAGCTCCTATAGTGTAGTCCGGTTAAGCATTTTGGCTTCTCAAGCCAAAGACTCGGGTTCAAATCCCGATGGGAGCATTCTAATTTCAAGGTTGTTTATTTAAATAACAAAATAGCCACCAAGAACCATTGGGACTAAGGGAAATTGAATTAAAAGAGGAATATCGCTCAGACAGGGACGACATCGTGGCAGAATTTTTTCTTCCATGTCTAAGCAATTGTATCGAATATGACAGATGCGTGGATTTTTTGTCCGTTCAGACACTATCCACGTTCTCAATGGCATTTGATAATTTCGCATCAGGAAAGGCAAAATTAAGGATGATTACAGGACACAGGTTTAGAACAGGAGATCTCACGTTGTTTACAAAGCTCTTCTCTGAGAAATTTAAAAAGTCCTTTGAGGGAAAACTAATCAAAGATATCAAAATTGAAAAACTTCACAACATCGTAAATCAAGGACAGGTGGAGTTGAAAATTGCAATCCCCAATTCAGAGAGAATTGTAGATACGTTCTCAGAAAGAATCGGGATTTTTAGGGATGGCGAGGGCCAGATAGTGGCCTTTACAGGAACATCCAAAGAGTCATTTTCGTCCCAAACGAGGGACTTTGAATCAGTCGACGTGTTCACATCATGGAATGACAAATCCAGGGTCGAAAGAAAAGTAAAAGACTTTGAGGAGTTGTGGGAAAACAAAACAAAGCACATCGATGTTTATGATTTCGTATATGCAGAAGCGCACAGCCTCTTAAAATATTCATCAGAATGGATTATGAGAGATTGAGAGGTTCTAGTTTGGATCTATTTTCATAGAAATTCATTTTGTTGATTTTGTAGTAAATCACTTCGCCGCGGCGCTCTATGACTGCGATGATGGGTTCTTTTCCCATTTGGGTAATTTCTTCAATCTTTTTTTGCAGATTCCCCATCCTTTCTTGCTGTCCCTCATTGAGACCAAAGATCAGGAACTTTGCGCCTTTTTCACCGAAATGCCCTCGCTCATAGACTCTAAAATCAGAACCGAAACCAAATCCATCTTTTACAACATAGCCCCTGTTCCGAAGATCACGGTAAATCAGGAATTTGGTGAGAATTTCAGAATCAGTTTTTTGGCAAATACCCATAAAAGTATCAAAGTCAATCTGCTTCTTGCCTTTGTTTAGAATCAGTCTTTTTGCGTACAACAGAAAAAGAGTTTCAAATGATTTGAGAAATAATTTCTCTTTCTCAACCTCTCCAAACCCCTTCAAACCCAACTCGTGAATCATGTCCGTATCAGAGACGCATGCTTGATCTAAAATCAACTCTCCATTAACTAACGGGGTCTCATCCATCATGATGTGAAAATCAAAAGATTTCCATATAAGCATTAGACAGTACAGATGACATCCTGCTAACCGTTAAAATATGGGCATTTTGGCTTGGTGTATATCATGCACGGTGCCAATTATCGAGATGGAAAGGGCCAAGTCTTTACAAGAAAAGAGTACATCAAAGGTAAACCGCAGATCAAAATTGCAAAATTCCAAGGCGGTAAAAGAGGAACCTACCAGTATTGCGTTCAGTTGTTGCTAAATGAGAAAATTCAGATCAGGCACATGGCCATCGAGTCTACAAGGCTGGCAGCAAACAAGACACTGGAAAAAACCACAGGCGAGACAGGATATTACTCAAGGCTGAGAATTTACCCACACAACCTTCTCAGGGAGAACAAACAGATTGCCACTGCAGGTGCAGACAGGGTTTCAGAAGGAATGAGAAGGTCATGGGGAAAGGCAGTAAGTTTAGGCGCCAGAGTAAAGCAGGGACAGTGCATCATGGAACTATATGTTAATGGGGATCTCCATCTAGCAGCCGCCAGAAAAGCGCTCCACGGATCGTGTGTGAAATTGCCAGGAACACCACGTATCAAAGTGATCGAATGGAACAAATCATCACCATAATTTATCAAAATCAGATCTTTTATTTTTAATAAATTCCAAAAACTCTGCAAACTCTTGTTTGGTTGGCTCTCTATTTAGAATTCTCTTAGACTGGTAGTAAAACGCATTGTAAATTCTCCCCACAACGATGCCCAGCGCAAAGGACTTTGAGTCGTCAATCTCAGAGAGTGATCGAATCAGTTGTTTGATCTCATCTTTATTTGATAGCGAATCTTGAATTTTTTGCTCAATCCTCTTTAGAATGGTTTCATCCATGGTACATCTTGATTGGAATAGTTAAAAACAGTTTAATATCCAAATCCAACCTTGAGGGTTGTTGCAGTTATAGTACAGTCTGGTTAGTACTCGTGCTTGCCAAGTACGTGACCCGGGTTCAAATCCCGGTAACTGCACCACTTTACGCTAATTCTTTGGAATCAGGGCATCCCGAATTATCTCAAGGGCTTCTTGAGCTTTTTCTGGACGCGGCAACTGAACCATAAACACGTTGTCCTTTCCGTAATTGGATTTTGGTGATGAGATGGCAAACATGGATGTCCTTGCCAGAGCCTCAAAAAATGCAAGATGGGTCTTTGCATTGATCAGGAATTTCTCCACAATGGCACCTCTTGAAAAAGTCAGCGCCATTTCAACAAAGGCATTGCCCAGTCCGTCCTGCAAAATATTCAAATCGGTGTTGATGGACAGAGGCTGTCCTGCCACCTTTGATAGCATCTGGTCATACTTTTTTCCGTCCAGCTCAATGCATGGAGTCTCTTTTCCATCAAAATCAAAAGTGGTTATTCCGCTGTGCACCTGATCTAGAAATCGTTTCAGTTCATCAGACATCATCACGTTTTTCCAAAGCAGGAATTATTTTGTCACCGGTTTTTACTAAAAATGGAGAGATAAATGCAGTAATAATGGAGATGATACCAACCAACGGGAACAGGAATGCGCTGACTGCGCCTATATCCACACCGACTTTGACAATAACAATCGAGAATTCACCTCGGGGAGCTGCCAGTGTAAAGGCGTTACGCAGTGCCAGTCCACGCTTCTGTCTGAAGATCAGATTTCCCACCATGTTGCCCCCAAACTTCATTCCTGTTGCAACAGCAATCAGAGCAATGGCCACAAAGATGTAATTCTCAAGTTGCGAGACGTCCATCAGTGCCCCAACAGAGATAAAGAAGATCGCCACAAACATGTCCTTGATTGGGCTTGAAAGTAATTTTGCGACTTCGGCAGACTTTGATTCTGCAACCAAGACCCCCGCCAAAAATGCGCCAATTGCCACAGATAGTCCCACAAGATTTGCAAACAAGGCATATCCAAAGCAGACACCAAGGACACTGAGAAGCAAGATCTCACGGTGTTCTGCTGCTGCAACTCTGTCAATGAGGGGCGGAATTACGCGAGTTCCAACGGTAAATGTGCCCACAATCAGACCAGTTGCAACCAACACGACTACAAAGATGGCCTCTATTGATACGGTTCCGACTAAAGCAATGGACTGCAAGGAAGAGATCAAAATGACAGCTATCACATCCTCTACAATCAAAATGCCAAGAACCATGATTGATGATTCCTTTTTGATTTTGCCCATATCCTCTAATAATTTTACAATAATTGCAGTACTAGAGACAGACAGTGCTGCAGCTATAAACAGTGCATCCATGAACTCCAGGCCTAGTGCGGTGGCAGTATAAAACAGCACGCCCAATGTCAAAAACAGTCCCACGGTTCCAACGCCAATAGCAACTCTGCCAATACTCTTGATCTTTGCGTACGGGAATTCTATACCAATTACAAACAAAAGCAAGATGACGCCGATTTCTGCAAAAAGGTTCAAAGCAGAGATATCAGATAAAATTCCAACGCCTTCCAAACCACCAGTGGACAGTCCACCCTCAGGTAAAACCCAAGACCAAAAGGGGGACAGTGGTCCTATTAGCATTCCAGCAAAAAGATAGCCAATGATTAGCGGTTGCTTGATTTTGAAGAAGGCAAGAGTCACAACTGCCCCGATGATCATGATAAATGCCAAATCGGTGACAAAGCTTGTATGTGGCAGTTCGGGAGTCAGCTGCTCAACTAAACTTATGACGGTGTTGTTAAGGGAGTTTTGAATTCCACTTGAATCTAGTTGAAGTGGAATATTGTGCATGTTATCTGTTAGTAAATTTGTTTAAAAATGATTACGGATTGCAATAGTGTCGCTTATGAGTAGTCTTTGTCATGATATGCCCAATATGCTCAAAAAACACCACGACATCCAGCATCTTATGACGGATTCTCAGGATTTGCTTGCGATTTACTGGCACGTCAGAATGACGTGTCAGTGGCAGCTGCCATTTGTCTGGCATCACATACAGAGATCCATGTTTCTACAACTTCTTTTAAAAGCATCCAGGGCTCAGATCTGCTTGCCTGTGTCTCTTTAGACTATCAATCTACTTTTGTGTCAACGTGCATGCGATCTCTTTTTGCAGCATGGGGGACGACAGCAGTTCTTCCACCGAATTTGGCCTTTCCTAATTGAGGCTATGCCATGGTGACCAGTCAATGTTTCACAATTCTTTTTAATACCAAACACATAGAGTTTGTTGAGTGTGATCATACTAAATGACCAGCGAGGCAAGAAAAAAATACAATGTGGAATACTATAAGAGAAACAAAGAGAGGATACAAAAGTACCAGCGAGAGTATAATCAGAAAAACAAAGTGAGAGGGGCAAAAAATAACAAAGCATACGTTAAGAAACATAAGGAGAGGATACTAGAGTACCAGCGAGAATACCATCGGGAGTACAGAGAGAAGCACAAAGAGAGGTTGACAAAGTATAGGAAAGAATACTATCGCAAGTACTGGATAAAAAACAAAAAAAAGTTACAGCGTAAACGTTAGGTCCAAACCGGAATTGTACTCCCAAGGAATCTTTTATCCAAGGGCAGAAACAGGCAACAGAGTCAAGGGCAGAACAGTTGGGCAATTCCTCATCAGATCATTTAAGATGCCGGCATTGCCTACTTGGGTTTTTTTCGCCTCCAATTCCTTTTTGAATCGGTCTATGGGATCAGCACCGATGCAGGTACGACTGCATCTGCAAAGTTTGTCATTATAATCTCAATTCATGGCCACGCATGAGCAAACTATTTTGTAAACTTGCCTTTTTGATTTAATTTGGCTAGATTGGGAAACGGGGGACAGTGCAGTAGTCATGCAACAAAGCACACATGTCATGGTTTTGCTATGGCGTGTTGAAAGTAATTCATCATCGCAGGCATTCCCATCTGCCTTGAGAATCTTTAACTCTTTATGCCCAACCATTATAATTGATATGCAGAGTGATGATTAGGTCCTGCTGAATTAGATGAGGAGACACGACCTGGGGTATCTGACTGCACAATTGGTTACTTTGTAATCACCTTGTCATTAATAGTACGGTACCATACCGTACTATATGATACAATGCGAATACTGTCCGAAAGGATTTATCGAAACAGCAAATGGGTTGGCCGAAAAGACATTCCATGAATTGCTTCACGAGCCAGAAGTTGTAAACAAGTAAACCCTTTACATTTTTTATTTTACAACCCAACTTTTTTATCTTTAAATCTCAAGTGATACTATATGGCCGTCAAAACCACAAGGAAAAAAACTGCCAGCAAGCCAAAAAAAGAACCAAGTCCGGCAGCACTACTAAAAAAAGTGGCATCGGTTTCAGATTCAAACAAGACACTGCAAAAGGAGATCAAGATCATGTCAAAGATATTTGGCGAGAATCAAAAAGTGTTAATTTCCATGAAAGGGATGATCGACACGCTGACTTCCACATTAGAACATATTCAAAAGCAATCAAAGCAGATCAACATCATAGAGGATGATACTCAAAAACTGTACGCAGGGTTAAACCAAGTCAGATCACAGTCAGATCTGATCAGTAAAATCAACGGTCAGACATCCCAATTAGAAAAAGAGATCAACAGGGTCTCAGAGCTGCAAAAAGCGTCAAAATCACAAGAACTCTCACAGAATGTTGAGGACAGCATGAATTCAATTAAAAACAACTCCCAGATGATCATCAAAATTGCTCAAAGAATAGACGAGGTCAGAGATGACCTAAGAAAGGTATCAGGAAAGACAGATTCGTTCTCAGAGATCGGCTCTGAGATAGACAATCTGAGAGATACGATTAACGAAATCTCAGTAAAAACAGCAACATTAGATACGAGTTCTCAAATCATCGAAAGTCTCAAAGATGAGCTTGGAAGGATTTCCCAAGGAGTCGCATCTACTTCAAATCTCAATGCGGAGCTAGATGCCATCAAAATCACAATTGATGCAATTTCATCCAAGGCATCAAGAATTGACTCGCTTGGAGGAGTCATCGACGGCCTCAAGGAGCAGTTTGAGACGATATCAGCAAAAGCAAACTCTGTAGATAATTTGGGCCTAGAATCCATCAAGGATCTTGGAGGCAAAATAGACAAGATCGAGGCTGAGATTGGGGCATTGGCACAGAGGGCAGATTCCACAGCATTTGTAGGAGAAGGGCTAAAATCAGTTCAGGAAGAAGTTTCCAGATTTAAGGAAAATATCTCTGATAAAACAGACAGTATAGAGCAGAAAATATCATCAGTCTCAGAGACACTAAAAAGACAGGACGAGTCTGCAATAGAATTTCATAGGAAATCCGAAAAGATCTTTGAGGAATTACAATCAGTCAAGCAGACTGCAAGCAAGGCATCTAATGATTCATCTAAGGAGATGATTGCATTGTTAAAACTTTCAGAATACCAATCAAAGATCAGAATGCATGCAGAATCAAAATACGGCGTGGTAAAGGATATAGAAAAGATGGCAGCGCAGACAGCAGACATCGTAAACCTATTTGACAGGATTTCCATAGAGTTGGGGGAAAAGATTCCGCTGCCCCACGAAGTCAGGCAGTGGGCAGTAGGCAAGATATTGGACTGCGCAGACAAATGGGAGTTGCGGTTTGGCGACGTTTACTCAATTTTGACAAATGCAATTGGCAGAGACATGCTAAAAGAGGCAATCAGGATACAGCAGGTAAGAGACATTTATGGAATCAGGGCAGTAGATGAACTCAGAAAAGATCTAAACATATCCTGATCATTTCTCATCTGTCTCGGTGAGCTGTTCCTTCTTTCTCTTTAGTGCGGCAAAGATTCCAATGATGGCCGCAATCCAGACTCCACTGAATATCATATTTGCCGGACTGACATACATGTATGGGGTCGCATCCATGATGTTGATCTTCAACAATGACGCATTTTGCTTGATATCAAGCATGCCGGTATGATATGCAGAGTTGTCTTTAGGGATATCTGATATTTCGTTGAGGCCTATAAACAACGTGTCCAGGTTGTTTTGAATTCTAACAAAGTTTGTAGACTCTGTTCCAAATATCCAAACAGGGTTTCTCGAGATAATTTCGCCCTCAGAATCTAACGTCTTAGGCAAATTTACTATCACGGCATTCAAGTCTACCTGTATTGCATCCAAATGATTGCGAATGGTTTGAGGATCTGAGGAAGATACAACCCCATCAAGATTTCCCCGAATTCTATCTAGTGGGTAGATATCAGAGTTATATCCAGCAAATGCCATGTATACCCCAAAAATAATAAGTCCAAGTATCCCAATTATGGAAAGTTTGTAAACAGTGTTTGCCATCTTCTCTTTCTTAGTCCTTGGTCGATTAACACTTGATTTATTTCTTTTAAATCTAGTATGGGACAGACTCAGGTACGCAATAAAGAAAAAGCCGATGGTCTGAAGGGCAATGATTGGTACAAAGACGGGATTGTTTGAAAAGATTGCAATAAAGATTCCCATAATTCCATAGATTCCAAAAAATATTTCCAAGAGAGTGGTTTGTGTAAATGGCAAGTTGTACGCCTTGTCCCTCCAATCGTCTTGTTTTGTTATAATTCCATATTTTGGAGTCCGATGAAACTCGTTCTTCTTGCCGAGTACCGCATCAAATACTGCCACAGTGTTGTTGACAGACATGCCAGCATTGTAGACAAGCAGTGCAGGAAGTAATTTCGCTTTGGATTTCCAGGACTTTGCATACATTCCCTGAATTACAATAATATACGCCCCAGGCCCCATTGCAAGATATGTCGCAATAGTCAATGCAGGCAGAACGCTTATGACATAGAGATTCATTTGCGCCGCTAGCAATACAGGCAATGACAAAAACTGTATCAGTACCAGAGGATAAACTATATGACGAGTGAGTTGAATGAATGCCTGAATCTTGGCTTCAATGGCAACACGGCGTTTTAGGGCGACATCTGAGAGCAATTTTATCGCGCATTGAATTGATCCCTTTGCCCAACGAAACTGCTGCCTTTTGGCACCATTCATCTGTGCGGGCAATTCTGCATCCACTACGATGTCAGGCAGAAACAAGCACTTCCAGCCTTTCATTTGTGCCCTATAGCTCAAATCAAGATCTTCGACGAGTGTTGCAGTGTGCCAGCCTCCGGCATCCTCAATGCACTCACGTCTCCAGATTCCAGCAGTCCCGTTAAAGTTCATAAAGAGATGCGAGTTGCTTTTTGCTTTTTGTTCTACGAGAAAATGAAAATCGATGCTGAGTGCTTGCACTTGGGTTATCGTGGAATAGTTTTCATTGAGGTGGCCCCACCTGCATTGGAGCAGACCGATGTTTGATGTTGCAAAATGAGGGATTGTTTTTTTGAGAAACCAGGAAGGGGGGATAAAGTCAGCATCAAAGATTGCAACCAAGTCAGTGTCAGTCGTTTTCATGGCATACTTCAAAGCACCAGCCTTGTACCCGCTCCTTGTTCCACGCCGCACGTGTTCGATTTGAAACCCTTGCTTTTTGTAGTCGTCGACGACATCCTCAAGCAGTTTAACTGTCTCATCATCAGAGTCATCACAGACCATTATTCTCATTTTGTCTTTTGGGTAATCCATGTGACAAACTGCATCAACTAGCCGTTTTGCCACGTATCTTTCATTGTATATTGGCAATTGGATGGTGACAGTCGGGATTCCCCAGTCAACGATGCGGTACGACTCTTTTCTCGTTCTTGAAAGTAGTGCAAGGTAGTAGAAATTAACCGTGTAAGCCGTGATGATTATCGCAGATATGATAAACAGATCAAAGACAAATAAAGTAAAAGGGTTGACAGCCATAATCCCTAGATCCACAGAAGTACTAATCGCTATTTAAAGTGCAAGGAAACAAAATTATTTTTGCTCGTAGATCTTGATTGCCTGTGGAGGACAAACGCCTTCGCATGCAAGACAAAAGATGCAGTCAGGCTCTTTGGACATCAATGGCTTTTTCTCAGACCCAGGATTTCCAGGAGTGTCAAACCACTCGTAAACGCCGACAGGACAGGCTTCAAGGCATCCGCCATCGGCAATGCAGATATCATAGTCTACTGAAACAAATTCGCCCCAAACTCCCATAATGGCATTGCTTGTGCCCCTTCTTCCCCACGTTTTGATTGTGTGTTCGGGCGCATCATATGACGTTGATGTCTTCATCTTTGATTTGTAATCAACGTCAATTGGACCCGGCTTTGAGCCGTCTGGAATTTCAAGCGGCTCCTCCTCTTCATCAGCTTGTTCATCTGTTGTCTCAACGGGTTTTGGCTTTGCACCAAGAACAATTTTTGCCAAGGGTGTCAACTCTTCTAATTTTTGGATAGCGGCAACTTCGGAGATTTTTTCCTTCTTTGCAAAATAAGAGATCATTTTGTCAGCCAAAATCGTATTTCGTAAAATTGTGTCAATGACTAGTTTGGCAAAATGATCTGCCTTTTTTCTGTAATCTTTGACCCAGTTAGGATCACCGAACTTTTCAATTGGGAAAATTTGATAAATAATATCCACTACTTCGCCGGTGACAATCTCTACTGTAACTGAGAGATCAACCTCCCGGTATCCTTTTGCATCAGGATCATCCATGTTCTGCTCCTTCCAACGATATGTCGCATAGATCCTGTCTGCATACATGTCCATTTCAAATGCCTTTTTGAGGCCGTCATGGACAGATTTGAGCTCAGATGGCTCTTCAAGTTTAATTGGCAACCTGTAAAGTCCGAGCTTGAATCCATGCAGAGGGTAGACACCTCGCTTTGCAGTAGGTGCCTCCATTGACCATACCCGATCTTTTAGAAGTAAAGACATCTGAATATTCTAACTTGATTTTATTTAAAAAGGTTATCAGTCATCCTCAGGGCACGTAAGTTCCCTAAGTTCGGTGTATTTCTTGTCCATGGCTTTTGCATGAACCAGTACCTGGGACAGATCGTAGGAATCCTTTGGAAAATACCAGCGAATGGGAACCCAGTGCCCAATTCCGTCCATATCGTGGATCATCCCCTTGTCAGATTTGACACCAATTTTTTCGTCAACAGACGTCTCCTTGACCTCAAGGCCACGTTTGGTCTTATCCTCCATTACAATATCAGATCCGGCATCCTTGATGAAGTAAAAGATGCCTTTCTCAAGTATGGGAAGGTCTAAAAGCAATTTATCTTTCCACAGGATTTCCTATCATGTTTCCCCATTCAGTCCAAGAACCATCATAGTTTCTGACCTTTGGATAGCCAAGCAGATATTTCAATACAAACCAACTGTGCGAAGAGCGTTCCCCAATTCTGCAGTAACAGATCACGTCCTTGTCCGGCGTCACGCCCTCTGTTTCATAGTTTTGCTTTAGTTCCTCAACTGTCTTGAATGTTCCATCAGCATCATTGACTGCAGTTGCCCATGGAATGTTATTGGCATCAGGAATGTGTCCTCCTCTTTGCGCATGCTCCATTGGGTATTCAGGGGGCGCGGTAATTTTACCAGTGAACTCTGCAGGTGATCTCACATCAACTAGTACGGTGTCCTCTTTTCCCAAGGATCTGCTCACATCAAACAAATATGCGCGCAGTCCCTCATCTGGAGGCTGTGCAGCATAGGTTGTAGAGTCTGTCTTGGGCTCATCGGTGGTATAGTCTCTGCTTTCCAATTCCCATTTTTTTCTTCCGCCATTCATAATCTTAAGATTTTCGTGGCCGTAAATTTTGAAAACCCAAAAGACAAATGCGGCAAACCAATTGTTAAAGTCGCCATAAAGAATAACCTCAGTATCGGCAGTAATTCCGTTTTTGGCCATTAATGCCTCAAATTCCTTTTTACCAATGATGTCCCGTGTAAGTGGATCATTGATGTCCCGCTTCCACCAGATTAAACTAGCGCCATTGATGTGGCCCTTTTGGTATCCATTTACAGGATCATAGTCAACCTCAACTAGTTTTCTGCCTTCATTGGGGGGATTTTGTGACACCCATTCGGTATCAACTAGGACTTCTGGGTGTGCGTAACTCATATGGTGTACGGGACTGTTTTCATACTTATTTGTTTTTCCAATGGATAAAAATATCATTTTTAAGTAAACATGATTCAGAAGAACTGCCTTGAAATTGCATAAAGTGGCAGTGGTGAGTAAGGTAGGATCCAAAGAGTCAGAGCAGGCTGCAAAGGATCTTACAAAAAAGCTGCTAGCAAAAAAATCAGACGTGTTTACGATTGCCCCAATTGAGGTTGAAGGTGCAAAACAGATGGACACTCTGGAAGAGTTGAAAAAAGAGAGATTGGATTTGGTAATCACCCTCGGGGGGGATGGAACCACGCTCAGGGTATTTAGAAACTTGGAAAATGAGACGCCGATTCTAACCATCAATGTGGGAGGAAACAGGGGAATTTTATCAGAAATAACGATTAATGAGATTGATGATGCAATAGAGCAAATTTTGAAAGGCAATTTCTTTTTGGATAAGAGAACCAGAGTGGTGGCATCTTGCGGAGGAAAGGAATTTCCACCGGCACTAAATGAGATTTACATTACCAGAACAAATTTGACTAAAACTGCCGAAATTGAAATAAAGTTCCAAGACGACACAGTAATGCAAAAGATGGACGGGGTGATAATTGCCACGCCAAGCGGTTCTACAGGCCACTCATTCTCATTGGGAGGTCCAATTCTGCACGAAAGCTTGGATGTCTTAATCATAACCCCTGTTGCACCAGTGTACAGATTAGCATCACTGATTGTTCCAGATGAAAAAATTGAAATTGTCTGTTCGCATGATTGCAACATTGCAATGGATGCACAAGTTGTCAGGGCAGTAGGATATGAAGAACCAATCACAATAAGGAGATACAAAAAACATGCAGTCTTTCTAAGATTAAAGAAGAGGGGACTAAGACAGATGAGCAAGCTTGGATTTTAGGATTTTGGATGCTAGCGCATTTTATGCTGGGGTTCCATTTGGATCATCAGAGGACTGCTACACCACATCTCTAGTTTATGAGGAAATCAAGCACATAAAGAAGAACCACGATGCATTGGGAACTTTGCTTGAGACTAACAGGCTGAAGATCAGGGAGCCGGATTTGGAATCGACAAAAAATGCAATCAAGGCATCAAAGGACACGGGGGATTTTCCCCAGCTATCAAAGCAAGACATCTCAATTATTGCATTGTGCATTGAGATGGAGGGTCAGATTATCAGTGATGATTTTGCAATTTCAAACGTAGCCAAAAATCTGGGTTTGAAGGTTTTGCCCATCATGACAAACGGTATCAGAGACGTTGGAAGATGGATTCATTACTGTCCGGGTTGCAAAAGCAGTCACGCATCAGGAAAAGAGTGTCCAATGTGTGGAACGGCATTAAAAAGAAAGCTGCTCAAGGGGAAATCACATTCATCAAGTGAACAATAAGGCCATCACTTTTGCGAATCTGACTACAAAAGCACACCTAGACAGATAAACTCAAGAGTTCAGAGTGCAGTCATTTGTTTAAGAGGATTTTCTGGTCAAACCCTTTGCAGATTCAATCGAGTCATGGCTTGCCTGAATTAGTCGAAGAGTGGAATTTAGGTTTGCCCTAAGATGGGTCAGTTGGTCAGTCTCAACTACAATTACGATTTTTTTATCAAAAGTTATCAGGGTCTTTACAGGATTTTCAGGATAGAATTCATTGTCAGCGTTTACAGAATCATAGATTGCTTTTGATCTGTCTTTTGCGTCAACTGTGACTATAGCACTAAAGTTTAATGTCATATGCCGTACCAGCTACTTTATAGCTGCACTTTTTACAAGACCAGATTCCAACTGCGTCACGGCTAAATTTTTCTGAACCGCACTGAGGACAAGTCCTCTTCTCCTTTAGGGTGAAATGGATCTTTGTGTACTGCTTTCGAAGTTTGATTCCATAGCGGGCACCTAGCCCTTTGAGAGATTTTTTTGCTTTTGCCATTATTAACTGCCCTTTTGGTATTCTTTTAATTTTTCCCTTATTTTTGCACCCACTCTTACGGATATTTCACCGCACTGGTTAATTTCATCCTGCGTAAACCCGTTACTGCCGCCTTTTTGCAATGCACAGATGTTCCCATCAGAGTCACTCGTTATTGTAATGCGGGCATCCATGACACCCCATTCATCCCCATTGGGATCAACTACAATATGACTGCCAATCTTTCCCATGGTAACAGATACCGGAATTGTGGATATTGGCAAGAAAGTATCCTCACCCTCAACAAGCGTAGGACGCTCATCAACCCAGTTCCATTTTGGGGTTTTTGAGGTAAGCAGTGCCGCAGTAGCAGCATAAGAGCATGCATCAAACAAATTTCCATCATAATCAACAACCACATTATCTGCAAAGACACCAATTACTGACTTGTCCTTCTCAATTACCAGCTGAGAGACATCAACCATGTGGCTCTCTCTAATACCCCTGTCAACAACTCTTGCCAACTCGATTACAGGTGGCTGTGGTGGACCAGTCTCAACGGTAGGATGCGACAGTGGCAATAGTTCGGCAGTACAGATGAAGAGACCTTTGTCACCAGTGTCTGGAAATGGCCTGTCTGGTTGAATTTTTACCCCGCATATCACCTCGGTTTCTCCAAGACGGACTCTTGCCGAACCGTTTGCTTTGGGAATAGCATTAGTCTCAATAGTGATCTGACGTGGCTCATCAAATGCACGCCCGTCAACACGCTTTGCCTGTCCTAACAATTCAAGTATCTGCGCCTTTTTTAGTTCATCAATAACGGAGACAGAGGTCAACTTTGATCCCCTCCCTTTCCAAAGTATTTGTCATTAAGTGCCTTTTTTTGTAATTCGTAAACGAGTTTGCAGCCTTGCACCCCGACATCTACACATTTCTTGTACTCCTCAGGGCTCAAAACCCCATCTAGTTGCAACAGGGTGATTTTTTCAAGACTTGGCATGTATCCAATTGGCATATCTGCCTGGCCTGCCTGATCCTCCTCATTGTTAACATCAAGAACTATAGTGTCTGCGACCTTGCCAGATGCAATTGCTGCAACCATGTCCCTCATCGGGATTCCGGCATCAGCTAGTGCGACAGAAGCTGCAGTAAGTGCAGCACATCTTGTTCCGCCATCGGCTTGTAATACTTCAATGAACACGTCAACTGCGGTTCTTGGAAATTTATGTAATATCACTGCAGGTTCCAAAGCTTCCTTGATTACTTTGGAGATTTCAATCTCCCGTCTTGATGGTGCGGGATTTTTTCTCTCTCCAACTGAGAATGGCTCCATATGGTATCGGACACGCAGGATTCCAGTGTCAGTGTTTGACATGTGCTTTGGGTGCACGTCCCTTGGACCAAAAACCCCAACTAGAATTTTATTATCGCCAAATTCGATATAGGCCGAACCGTCAGCATTTTTGAGTCCGCCTGCCTTGATCATGATTCTACGTGGCTCGTCTATTTTACGACCGTCACAGCGTATACCATTCTCGTCCAAGAGGACCATTGTTGCGTCTCGTCCGCCCATTATGTTTCATTATCCTTTATTTCTAACATTTCTTTTACCTGATCAGTCAAATTAGCAATGTGTGCCTTTTGGTTAATCATTTCAATGGCTTTTTTCGCCTTTAATAATCCCTCGGGAGATTCACAGGAGACCACTATCCAGCCATTCTGGCCAATGGTAACTGCTGCGTTTGTAGCCATTTCTATCATCTGAATCATGCTTCCCCGCTTTCCAATTAGGCGTGGAACCTTGCTTGGGGAGATCTTTACCAAGTCACCAGAGTCGATTTGGCCCAAATCCCTATCAGAGATGGTGATTAGTGGATCACGTGTCCTATCAAAATTGGCTATTCTTGCAGCCACCAGATCGCCGGATTTTAGTTTGGTTGCAAGCTCATCGGCATGGGCAGAAAAATCTCGTCCAAAAACATCCTGTGCCGGCAGGAATCCAACATAGCACGAGTTGATATCAAGCTCCCAAGACAGGGAAGTGTGGGAGATTACTTTGGCAATTACTAAATCGTCAATCTTTGGAATGTATTTTCCAGTTAAAGGGATGACTCGTACAGAGTCATCATAAATTTCAGAGATACCAATGGCAGTAGAGACTATCTTCTCGCCTTCCAGAATCACATTTTGTTCTGGTCTAAGTGGCCCCGAAGTTACAACGTCGCCTGGAATGACATATTTTCTCCTGTTATCCATTACTGAATTACCTCAACTGAGGCAGAGCCCTTGGTTATAGAACCTAGTCTGTCTATCACATTTGGTCTTGCCGGAGCGGGTATTTCAAGTATTGCTTTTAGAGAACCGTTATTTTGCCATTCTTCGGATTTTAGGGAACCCACAGACTTTAGCACCGCATATGACTGCGATGCAAACTGTGCCGGAACTGTGATCTCCAATTGCAGGCTCTCTGTTTTTAGTGCAATAATAGAGCGCAGCTGGTCGACAACATCTTTGACCTGCTCATCGACGCTCTTTTGCGGATCAACTAAAACCCGCCCATCTTTCATGGCCTGCTCAATTCTTAGGGGAGGGTGAGGCAGGTGTGATTTAGGATCCACAAAGGTTTTGGCAATATATGTGACAATCTGCCTCCTCTTGTCTTCGACCATCTTCCTCCTCTGATCAGTTGTAAGATTCAGATCACCTTTCTCAAGTATAATCTGAGCAATCAGGGTTTGATCCTCGGTTTTGAATGCCTTGAGCAACTTCTCTGAAGAGGGTCTTGTGCCCTTGCCTGAATCAGTGTAAATCTCATCAGATACCAATACTAGAGAGATGTCTTTTTTCTTGCCCATCTTGTAATCTAGTGCAGGATCTGGCTTTACCATAATCTCAAATTTTTCCCCCTCAAAGGAATATTTGACTAGTGTTACATCAACCATCTTAACAGTAGTAAGGAGGATTTGCTATTTATCTATACGTAAGACTAGCTAGATTTTTATGTGGACTTTGAAGATTTTCTTCAAGATTTGTCATCCTTGGAGGTAATTAGTAAAGATAATCAAAAGATATCTGTAAAGCTGAAAGGCATTCCATTACAGTACGCAAATGCACTCAGACGCGTATGCCTTAACGGAGTCCCAGTTTTTGCAATTGATACTGTGGATATTATTGAAAACTCTTCTGTATTGCCAGACGAGGGGCTGGCTCACAGATTGGGACTTGTTCCATTAACCACGGATTTGAGCAGATTCAACGAGCCATCAAAGTGCCAATGCCAAAGCGAGACAGGGTGCTCAAACTGCAAAGTAATGCTGGTTCTAGATTCAGGAGACTCTGATGTTACACGAAGCGTTCTCTCAAACGAGTTATCCTCAGAGGACGACTCGATAAAGCCAACCTCAGAGAAGATCCCCATAGTCCAACTGGCACCGGGTCAGAGAATCAAGATCGAGTGCTATGCCAGATTGGGACGCGGAACCGAGCATGCAAAGTGGAATTCTGCAAACATTTCAATACTTACAGATACAGAGAAAGAGGACATCAAGGTCCTGACTGTAGAATCAACAGGAGCGCTCAACCCTGAGCAGATCATCATCTCAGGAGTAGACGAGGTCAGCAACAGAATAGGTCAATTCAAAGAAATGATTGATCAAGTTGAAGCATGATTCAAGCATAGGCATTATATTTGGGTTTCAAACCGCATTATTCACATGACTAATCAAGTCGTTATACGCATGGCAAAGGATCTAAAGAAGGCATCTACCAAAAATGATGCCCCAATCTGGGCCAAATTAGCCCAATATGCGTTAAAACCATCCATTGCCAGAAGGGATCTAAACCTGAATAGGATCAATGAACTAACCAAAGAGGATGACATCGTGGTATTTCCAGGCAAGGTTCTCGGAACAGGCAAAATTTCCCATAAAATTACACTGTTCTCTTTCTCAATTTCAAACTCTGCTGCAAACAAGATTACTGAAAATGGCGGAAAGCTGATCAGTTATCAGGATTTGATTGAACAAAACCCAACGGGAAAGGGAGTGGTTCTGCTTGGCTAAACAAGAGATCGTCGTACGAGTAGACAGGCCAATTGTTGTGGATGCAACGAATCACATTGCCGGAAGACTGGCATCAAATGTTGCAAAATTACTGATGCAGGGAAACAGAGTATCAGTTGTAAATTGTGAAAAAATCATGATGAGCGGAACAAGAAGCAACCAGATTAAAGAATACAGGGAATTTTTAGAGATTAACAGCATCATCAATTACAAACACGGGCCAGTCCACTACAGAAGGCCTGACACGCTGATGGCAAAAATGATTCGCCAGATGCTCCCATACGATAGAAAGCCATCAGGGAAGGCAGCGCACCAGAGACTCAGAACATACATCGGATCACCCAAGGAGATCAAGTCGATTGGAAAAATTCAATTTGAAAAAGCAAAGATTACAAGGGCTCCATCAAACTATACCGCATTAGGGGAGCTGTGTAAAGTGATAGGGTGGACTACATGACGACTCCAAAGACTGAGATTTATTTTGCAACAAGAAAGACGGCCAGCGCCCATGTTTACATCACCAAAGGAAAGGGCAAGGTCAGGATTAACAACGTTCCAGTAGAGATGATTCCGCAGGAGACTGCCCGTGAAGTAATCCTGGTGCCATTAGAAATTACAGGTGATCTCAGAGGCAAGATAGATATCTCCGTAAGAGTAAGGGGCGGAGGATGCATGGGTCAGGCAAGTGCAATAGCAACCGGAATTTCAAGAGCCCTAACAGGATGGACAAAATCCAAAAAAGAGCCAAGAGATCACCCTTTCCCAAAATCAACTAGAGAGGATCTACGAAAACGAATCACTGATTTTGATAAATATCTAGTCAGTGGGGATGCCAGAAGAAAGGAACCAAAAAAGTTTGGTGGACCCGGTGCAAGAAGAAGAAAGCAGAAATCATACCGTTAGGCTGTGAAGGCTGTAATTCTTGCAGGAGGCAAGGCAACTAGAGGCAAACCGTACACGGAATACTTTCCAAAAGCAATGACTCCAGTCAACGGAAAGCCATTAATCGATTACATTTTCAGATACCTAAAATCATCTAGCCTCATTGACGAGGTAATCATCATATCGGATTTTGACGGCCTGGGCGGACAGATAAAAAACTATTACGGGAACCAGGACGGCATCACATTTGTTCAGGATTCGCAAAGTGGGACAGGGGGGGACCTGCTTCACATTGCAAAGAATCTCAGAGATGAATCAGAGTTCGTATTATGGTTTGTAGATAACCTGTGCGCAGTTGATCTAAATGAGATGATAAAGTTTTTCAAAGAGAAGAAGAGTTTGGCATGCATTGCAACTAGGACCAAAAGAAGGGAGGAGACGGGATTTGCAACGGTTCAGGACGGAATCATAAAAGAGTTCAAGGAAAAACCAGTAATGGAGCTACCGTCATCAGAATGCCTGGGAATCTACATTCTGGGAAGAGGCATCATAAATAAGATAGAGTCAAAGCAGGGACAAGAAGAGATCAATCTCTCATTTGATATCTTGCAGGAATTGTCAAGGGAAGGGAAGGTTAGCGCCTTTGACATAGGCAAGAAGGAATGGATAGATGCAGAATCGCCGATGGTGCTAGAAAGGAATGAAAAGGCAGTAGGGAAGATCATAAGAGAGATGGGATTTTAGACTCTCTCTCAAACTTGGAAATTCTATCTTCGTATTGGAACGTAAGTGCAATGTCATCTAGTCCTTCCAGAAGGATTTTTTTCTGGTATGAATCCATCCTAAAAGGTATTTGATCCAAGGGGGTTTTGATGACTTGGTTCTCCAAATCTATCTCAACTGTACCGGTCTCTTCAAGTAGTTTCTCCACGATTTTTTGGTCCAACGTGATGGGCAAAAGACCGTTTTTGAAGCAGTTGCTAAAAAAGATATCCGCAAATGAGGGGGCTATGACTGCAGAAAATCCATAGTCAAGCAAGGCCCAGACAGCATGTTCGCGGCTAGACCCGCATCCAAAGTTGTCGCCAGTCACGAGAATCTTGGAATTTCTGTACTGGGGATTATTCAAGACAAAGTCAGATTTCTCATTCTTTTGCTGATCGTATCTCCAGTCAAAAAACAGGAATTTTCCAAATCCGGATTTCTGGACCAGCTTTAGGAATTGCTTTGGCACTATTTGGTCCGTATCCACATTGACCTTGTCAAGGGGAGTCACGATGCTAGATACTCTTTTGAATGGTTCCATGCTAACTCAGATCCATCTCCCTGACATCAACAAAATGGCCATGAATTGCAGCAGCTGCTGCCATCACAGGGCTTACCAGATGCGTTCTCCCTCCTGTTCCCTGTCTGCCTTCAAAATTTCTGTTTGACGTGCTTGCGCACCGCTCACCGGGAGACAAGATATCAGGATTCATTCCAAGACACATGCTGCAACCAGACTCCCGCCATTGAAAATTGGCATCGGTGAAGATCTTGTCCAGCCCCATCTCCTCGGCCTGTCTTTTCACCATTTGCGACCCAGGTACCACCATTGCCTGCACATCAGAGGAGATCTTTTGGCCCCGGATCACCTTGGATGCCTCAATGAGATCCTCTAGTCGGGCATTGGTGCATGAGCCAATAAAGACGCGGTCAATTTTGATATCTTTAATCAAGGTGCCAGGCTCCAAGGCCATATAGTCAAGTGCCTTCTGTGCCCCCCTTCTTTGGTTGGGATCGCCTTTGGAAAACTCATCGGGGGACGGGATGGCATCTGTGACATCGCATGTCATGCCAGGATTGGTCCCCCAGCTTACCTGTGGGGCAATCTCACCGAGGTGCAAAGTGAACTGTCTCTCAAACTTTGCATCACTGTCAGTCCTGAGATGATCCCTCCAGGAATCAACTAACGACTCGTAGTTCTTTGGGGTGTACTCCCTATCCCTTAGATACTCGAATGTCTTCTCATCAGGTGCAATCAGGCCTGCGCGGGCACCTGCCTCAATAGACATGTTACAGATCGTCATTCGCTGCTCCATGGAAAGATCAGTGATTCCCTCACCGCGATATTCGATTACCGAGCCATTTCCCCCGCCGGTGCCGATATTTTTGATGATTGATAGCACAATATCTTTGGCAGTCACGGCGTGGGGGTTTTTTCGCTTTCCCTCCACCCTGATTTCAAAGGGCTTTGGTTTCTCCAACCACATGGTTTGAGATGCCAAGACATGCTCAACATCACTGGTTCCAATACCCAGGGCCAGCGCCCCAAAGGCACCGTGTGTGGATGTATGACTGTCACCGCAGACAATTGTGGAGCCAGGCAGCGTTATCCCCAGCTGGGGGCCGATAACATGGACGATGCCTTGGTTGGGGCTGTCAATGTCAAATAATTTTATCCCAAAGTCCTTGCAGTTTTTTTCCAAAGTCTTGATCTGTACAGAGGAGGTCTGATCCAAGATGGGAAGGGAGCGGTCAGTTGTGGCAACATTGTGATCCATCGTAGCGATGGTAAGATCAGGCCGCCGGACTTTTCTGCCACCCATACGCAGTCCCTCAAAAGCCTGAGGTGATGTTACTTCATGAACAAGATGCCTGTCTATGTAGATCAATGAGGGACTGTCTTGTTTTTCAACAACGATGTGAGATTCCCAGATCTTCTCAAAGAGAGTCCGTCCCATTTTAATCCTGATCTGGCCTGTACTTGAAAAGTCCGCCTGCGGCAATTATTTTCCCGATAATTTCTGAAAACGGCTTCATTTTGTATGTCTGATTTTTGGTAATGTTTTTAATTTCATTTGCAGTGACGTCGATTTCTATCTGATCTTCTTGGGAGATTCCCTCATAAGCGTCCTGTCCTATTTCAATAGGCAACAAGAATGCACCATCCACGGAATTCCTGTAAAAGATCCTTGCAAAAGACAATGCAAGGACGGCCTTTATTCCGCAATGGGACAGTGCTATTGGGGCGTGTTCGCGAGAAGAACCGCATCCAAAATTTTTGCCAGATAAGATAAAATCGCCCTCTTTTACCTTGGAGTGAAAGTCAGGGTCCAGTCCCTCCATTGCATGCGTTGCAAGCTCTGCATAATCATGTATCTTGAGATACTGGCCCGGAATTATCACATCAGTGTCAATGTTGTCCCTAGCGTATTTTATGACGTTGCCTCTCATTACAAGTCCCTCGGATCGGTGATTTTGCCAGTAACGGCAGATGCCGCTGCCACCAGCGGGGATGCAAGGTATGTTTGAGATTCCACATGGCCCATCCTGCCAGGAAAGTTTCTGTTTGTGGTGCTTATGCATATCTCATCTTTTGCCAAGACTCCCATGTGTGCACCACAGCAGGCCCCGCAGGTCGGAGGCCCAACAGTAACTCCGGCATCCAAGAAAATTTTCAACAGCCCGTTCTCCATGGCCCTCCGATAAATTGAGATTGCAGCAGGCAGGACTTCGGTCCTAATCTTTACCTTTCGTCCCTTGAGGACTCTTGCCGCAGCTTCCAAATCTTCGTATTTTGCCCCGGTACAAGAACCGATGTAGGACTTGTCAAGGTCTACAGAGGGGGCCTCCCTAACAACGCACGTGTTGTCAGGAGAGAATGGTTTTGCAACAGTTGGCTCCATTTCGGAACTTTCAAATTCAAACACCTTTGCATACTCTGCATCATCATCGCCTTTTATCAAATTCATGCTAGTTGCGCCCCTCCGGGTAAGGTAATCCACAACTTTTTGATCCGGCTCAACAATGCCGTTCTTTGCACCTGCCTCAGTAGTCATATTGCACAGGGTCAGTCTGCTTTCAACTGACATCTCATCGATGCCGCTTCCCCCAAACTGCATCGTTTGATACGCACCACCGTCGGTTCCTATCTCCCCGATGATCTTTAGAATCAAGTCTTTTGCCATCACATGATCAGGCAACCTTCCATTTAGCTTAAAGTAGTAGGTCTGAGGAACCTTGAACCAAATCTGTCCGTACAGTAAGACATAGGCTATGTCAGTGTGTCCCAGACCGCAGGCAAAAGCACCCAAGGCGCCAGTAGTGTTAGTGTGAGAATCCCCGCCAACATAGACATCCCCAGGCATCACCATCGCCTCCTCATGGGATATGGTATGACAAATTCCATACTGGCCCATTCCATATTTGAAATGTTTCTCAATTCCGTAGTGCTTGGTAAAGTTGGATAGTTTTACAATATTTTCAGCAGATATCTTTTCTGCCGATGGGACAAAGTGATCCTCTGCAACCCAAACCTTGCTTGAATCCCATAATTTATCCACTGAGATTCCCTGCTTTTTTAATTTGTCAAATACCTTGATCACACCAGGTCCTGAGACATCATGCATCATGACCTTGTCAACCTTGGCAAAAACCACGTCATCTGGGGCAACTGAGGACTTTGCTGCTCCACGAGCAAGAATCTTCTCAACTATATTCATAATGAAAAAAGCTTGCTCTAGAGATTAAAAGCTTTTCAGAATCCAAGAGTAGAGTTTCCCAGCAGCCATACTGCGCTTTATTATAGAGATCGATTCCCGAGGAGGGATTCCTCAGAGAATCAGCCTTGAAAATGACTGGAAATTGGCCATTTTTTGCAAGCAGGCATTTTTGCAGGACTGGACAGACATCTACCATGTCATACCAGTGTGATCTAAAATTTCGCCCATCCCATTCCGTTACAGGATACTGCAGGAATTCCAAATTATTCACAACAATAAAAAAGAAAGGAGACACGCCAGATACTGTGCAATTAACGGTTTTTCCGCTTTTGGCAGAAAGGAAGGAGGCAGAATTTGATGTTTTTGAAACATTGCTAAAAACACTGAAAGGCAACAGTGCAGTCTTGGAAGAGGGAGATGTTTTGGTAATATCTACAAAGTACATCTCAAATGCACAGGGAAGGGTCGTAGATCTGGAAAGAGTTGCAGTTTCCAAAGAAGGCACCAAGGTTTCAAAAGAGTATCAGATAAAATCAGGGATGGCAGAGCTAGTCATCAGGGAGTCAGATAAGATTTTTGGAGGCATTGGAGGATTTGTAATTACATCATCAGATAACATCATGGCGCCCAACGCAGGTATTGACAAATCAAATGCAAAAAAGGGCAGGGCCATACTATACCCAACTAACCCGTACCTTACTGCAGAGGAGATTCGCAGGAAAATTTTCTTGAAATTCCTCATCCACGTGGGAGTAATCCTCGTAGACAGCAGGCTAATGCCGGCAAGGATTGGGACGTCAGGTGTTGCAGTAGCTTGTGCGGGAATAGAGCCTGTACTGGATATGCGAGCAAAAAAAGATCTAGATGGCAATCCATTAAAGGTTACATTTCAAGCAGTAGTGGACAATCTTGCCACGATTGCAAATTACAAGATGGGTGAGGGTGCCGAATCAAAGCCGTTTGCGATAGTCAGAGACTCAGAGGCGGTTCTCACAGATAGAAAAATCAACCCATCAGAGATGGCAATTTCGCCTGATCAATGCGTTTACGTAAGAGGACTATCAAATCCCCCAAAATTTTAAACCTGTATTCTGTAATATTATCAGGAGCTAACGCAGAGAGTTTTCTATTCTTTTTAAATGAATTTCAGTATTCTTGTTGTCTACACAAGGTATCGATTTTAACACTCATCATTTTTGTGCCTTTTGATAATCTGTTTAATTCTTTATCCATTGCGGTTAATTTACTATACTTAACCAGAGTCTGTTTTTCCAGATTAGATATTTTCTTGATTAGAGTCTGGTTTTGGGCTCTGGTCACAAAAGGTGATCAGATCACTATTTGTGAATAGTGTAAAATCTGGTTCTGCTTTAAATAGAGGAATTTACTGTGAAAGGTAATGGAGTACCTGACGACGTATCCCAAAACGGTGTCGTTCTTTGACGGAATCAAACACAAGATTAATGTGGATAGCAAGGATGGCGTAGAACAACTCCATATCGTAGTTAGGAAGAGTTTTGAGGAGCTGACAAAAATCTTTGCGTCTGAAGGCTTTACCAAGGTCAAACTCGAACACAAACAGCCAGATCAAATTGGGAGTGGCCTAAACCTGAAATTGAAAAAACCATGGGAGATGCACATCAGAATGGTTGATTTAAAGAAAGGGCTGATAGGCATTCATGCAGAAGTAGAAGTATCAAGGGACTACTTGCAGCACCTGTTTTCTCAGAGAACACCGGTGGTTTATGAAGTAGAAGAAATTTTGAAAAAGTATCAAGTGGATTACAATATTTGGCACGACAAGATTAAGAAAAATGTCAATGCCATCGTGGACAATTACAAAGTAAAACTTGCAACTCCCAGCATTCCGGTGTTTGCATGGAAGCCGATGCTGTTTGTCATTGGCACCATTGCGGCATTTTATGGTTGGAAGTACTTTAACACGATCTGGTAGATCAGACGCCGAGAGTTTCAGCCTTACTTAGTTCTAAGAAGACCTTGTCTCCGACTGAAAGGCCCATCTCCTTGTACTCGTGCATTTCAAGTTTTAATTGAGTGACACCAGATTGCGCACCCATTCCGCCCATGCCGGACATCATCTTGTTCAGGTCTTTCATCATGTCATTCATGTTTGAAAATCCCATTACCTTTGGGGTTCCAAATGGAGGCTGTTGGGTTTGGGTCCCCTCCTTTAGATCTTTTAAAGAGGATAGCGAGACTACAACGTATGGCGCCGCATCAGGTGCAGAATCGATGCTTTTTACGACAAATTCTTTCTTCATGTGTGACATTGTATAGTGCTCAATATAATTTTAATTTTAAGGTGAATTTGCACTAAATTCAGCAAATTTGAAGATTTAATTACAATTTTTAAGATCTTAAATCATTGTCAGAGAATCTAAAAACGACGTTACGGTATTACGGAATCTCGCCTTGGGAGATCGAGGTGCTGTATGGATTTCTAAATTCTCACTTTACCATAATTCAGGACGAGATAGAAGCAGACGATGAAAATTTTGTCAGCTTCTTGGATATAGACATCCCACTTCAATTCAACGAGGAGTTTTTCCAGTGGTTTGATTTCAAGCGCTGGGAGAAGATCAAAGCAGTGTTCAAGGAAATGAAGAGGCGCAGGGGCAGCGGTAACGCATTAAAAATAGTGATTAATTTTTCTGGAAACCCGAAAATAATTTTCAGAATAGACATCGAGGATAAGCAATGGTTTGATAATGCATTAGAAAAAATGGATTTCGTTTTGGAATTGCTTCCATATCATCTAGATCCGAAAAAAATGCCATCAGATATTTCTGAAATCAGGTACAGGTTTGATTCAGAGTCAATCAGATGGCGTCTGGATACCGCATCATCTGAAGATAAAAAATACACGTTCGGCGGGGATTCATGGAATGAAATTACTTGAGATCTTTTTGTAATGGTTCTAGCAGCTCATGCAGTTCTTTGTATTTTGACTCTAAAAATTCTAAAGCATCAACAAGTTTTTTGGATTTTCCATATTTGTATCGAATCAACTCACGGTGATGCCAGTATGTTGTGCTCTCATCAACAGACAAGGTAGTAAAATAATCTGCTCCTTTCAAATTATCAGGAAGTTTTACATCATGAGGGAATAGCAGCTCCACAATGAACCACTCATCCCCATCAGGATAATCAGAACCAGTTTCCACATCAAAAAACACATGGAGCAGATCAGACTGCATTAGGCCGTCATCTGGAATAGAGGGATGCTTGACAGATGATTTTTTAAAATCAAGATTGAGCAGTTGGGGTTCAAAGAAACCCTTTATGATGGATTTTCGAAATATTTTATTTGCCTCGTTAATGTTCAAATGCAAAATAGTATTCCACGAAACTTGCCTATAACTTCTTAGGTCTGACCTAGCACGGCGTCAGATCTGCAGGAATAAAGGCGCAACCCAGAGGGATCTGTCCAAGCCATTTTAGGACTCGGGGATGGTGTGGGCATCTGTATGATTTCTCAGTTTATAATTTTTGAGATGTTTATGCAATTGCAGAGTTGAATGTGGGATTTTTTGAATCAGAATAGGATCCGTATTTCAGGACCTCCAAGATTACAGAACCTGACAGACTATACCTCTAGAGAATCCAGAATTTTCGAAATATCAGTGTTTGAGTTGCCATTCTTTGAAATATTTTGTTTGGCAGGAGGATTTTCCAGATAGTTTGGAATCTTGTCTTTTAATCTTTGAGTGTATGGGGAAATAAGCTCATTTTTGTAAAAAACGCCAATTGGGATTTTGTTTCCCCATTCAAGGGATTTAATCAGAGCTTGGGACAGTTTCTCATTGACCTCAACTTCAGAACCATAATGAACCAGGGGCTCATATCCATGCTCTTCGAGTTTGTAAATTCTAGAATGCCTTTTTTGGGCCTCGTCAACTAGATCAGTGCCGGCATACCAATCTCTAGTGTTAAGATCATTGTATGTCGGACAGGGCTGCAACACATCTAGAAATGAGAGGCCCTTGTGATTGACAGCCTGAATGATCAAATCTTTGAGATGCCTAACATCATAGGAATATCCACGAGCTACGAATGTAAAACCACTTGCAATGGCCAATCCGATTGGATTGACATTGGAATTCGTATTTGGGGAAGGCAGTGATTTTGTTTTTTCTCCCAACTTCAAAGTTGGGGATGCCTGACCCTTTGTCAAACCATAAACCCCGTTATCAAAAATAATATAGGTCATATCCACATTTCGCCTACCGGCAGCAACAAAATGTCCGGCACCAATTCCCAACCCATCACCATCTCCACCCACTGCAACAACAGTTAGATCAGGATTTGCAATCTTTGCACCCTGAGCAAATGTCAAAACCCTTCCATGCAATGTGTGGACACCGTACGTGTTGATGTAGTGAGACGTTTTCCCAGAACAGCCGATTCCAGAAAACATTGCAGCCTTGTCTCGTTCAATGCCCATCTCTGCCAAGGCCATCTGAATTGCGTTGACTATTCCAAAATCCCCACATCCAGGACACCAGTCATTATGGACATCTGTCTTGTAATCAGCCAGTTTAAGCGCCATGCATTAGAACCTCCCGTTTGTCTGCCTTGTTCTGAACAATTTTCTTGAGTGAATCATAAACCTCGGTACTAGTCATAGCCCGTCCGGTATATTTTAAGATAAAGTAGTCAACATCATGGTCAGTGTTTTGTTTGAAGAGTTTGCCTAGCTGTCCAGAATGATTTGCCTCAATATCAATAATCGTCTTTGCGTCTTTTAGCAGAAAATTAACATAATCACTTGGAAACGGATGCAGTAACTTTAACTGAATAAACCCTATAGAGATTCCTTCTTTTTTGAGCATCTCTAGCGCATCAAGTATGGGGCCCTTTGCAGACCCCCAGGAGATTATGGTGTATGGTTTGACACCAAAGGATTTTACTTGCTCATCATTAGGAATCATTTTTAGAATCAAATCCAGGCGGGACATTCTCTTATCCATCATTTTTACGCGTAAAATAGGATCCTCAGTAATATGGCCATATTCGTCAGACTCGTCCCCAGTATTCCAAAAGATGCCATTGTCAATTCCCAATCGTGAACGAGGGGATATTCCATCGTCTGTAAACTCAAATCTCCTATACCCATCATCCACGTTTTCCAAGAGTTTTCCCCTGTTGATCGAGATTCTTTGTGGATCAAATCTCCCACACGTAATCACAGAACTAGCATGAAACTTGTCCATAAGATGAATCAATGGAACCTGGAAGATATCGGCATAGTTAAAGCAGTTGCCAGTATCATAGAAACTCTCTTCAATATCTCCAGAGGCATAGACAATTTTTGGGAAATCTCCATGTCCGGCATATACTGCAAAGAGCAGATCATCCTGTCCATGTCTAGTGGGAAGACCCGTAGATGGCCCGCTCCTTTGATAATTGGTAATTACAATAGGAACCTCATTTATCCCTGCCCACCCTAGCATCTCAGTCATCAATGCAAATCCGGGGCCGGATGTACAAGTTGCCGAGCGAGTGCCAGTCAAAGCGCCACCGATAGTCATGCCCATTGCGCTAATTTCATCTTCTGTTTGAATCACGGCAGTGGAGCCTGGCCTGTCATCGGCAATTTCTAAAATTTCATTTGATTCAAGAAATACCGATTCGTCAGATGCAGGAGTTATCGGATAGTAAGGCTGGAACCTGCAACCGCATGCCATTTTTCCAAGAGCTGTTCCATGAAAGCCCTGAACCAGCATGGTTGCTGACTCTTTTTCTGTTCCAGATAAGACATGATCAAAGTTCTCAAATTTCGCTGTTGCATAGTTGTAGGAATAATTTGCAGTCTGTAGATTTATTTTTGCAATCTCGGGCTTTTTTGAAAATATTGATTCGATGGTTTTCTGCAAAGAGTCAGTGGGCATTTTAACCAGTCCCAAAGACAAAGACACGCTAATCACATTGTACATCCTGACTAACCCCTTCAGACGTGGATTGTCAGTTTCCTCAGAAAGGGTTTCAAGGATGGACTTGAAGGATGCCGGAAAAAGGTTTACGCCGTTGTCTTTTGCAATTTCCAAAACACCTGCCACGGTAAACGGTTTGTTTTTTAATTCAAGCTCTTTATGCAATCTCTCTTTAAATGGGGCATCAAGCGTGCGTACAGAATCCGTCTTGATTCCTGCCAGATCAGAATCATAGATTATCCCTCCATTAGATACCACTTCATCATAATGACGAAATATTGTTTCAGCGTCAAATGATGCCATGAGGTTCACATCATTAACGTTAGAGTGAATTTTCTTATCAGCAACTCTAACGGTAAAGTAACTATGCTCCCCTTTGATATTAGAGTAAAACTCCCGTTTGCCAAATATCTGGTATCCCATTTCAGCGCAGACCTTTGAGAAGATGTTTGCCCCAGACTCAACACCGCTGCCTTGCGGGCCTCCAATCAGCCAGGTAAAATCAGTGGAATTCATGACAGATTACCTCTATTTTGAACTATAGCCATCACATGATCAACCCCCGGTTGCCGCATCAAACAAGGCACATTCACATTTATCACGTTCGCCACAATACGGACATACACAAACGCATTTTTCGATCGAATTTCCACATTCCACACAGATAGCAAATTCTTCGACTTCAGAAGACATAGATAGACTACAAAGAAATCGTATAAATGGTTTGAGTTTGGCATCAAGACTATGAAGAAGAAAATTTTCCTTACACGTACTTTGCACGATTTTGCACTAAAAGAGTTAAGGAAAAAGTACCAAATTGAAGTTCATTCAGGAAAGATTCCAATCCCGAAAACAAAGTTGCGATCAAAGATTAGAGAGGCAGACGGGTTAATCTGTTATCCATACGATGTTATCGACAAAGAGATGATTGATCAAGGCAAAAATCTCAAAGTCATTAGTACGTATAGTGTAGGTTTTGATCATATTGATATCAAATATGCCAAAAAGAAAAAGATCCGTGTGGGCTACACCCCAGAGATATTAACAGATGCAACCGCAGATATGGCCTTTGCGTTGTTGCTAAACGTATCTAGAAGAATTGTCGAGGGAGACAGAATTATTAGAAAAGGGGAATGGAGAAAGATCTATGGCGCGTTTGATTATGTCGGAGCAGATCTGCAGGGAAGAACAATTGGCATTCTAGGTCTAGGCAGAATAGGCAGCACGCTGGCCAAAAGAGCAAAGGCATTTGACATGAATATAATTTATCACAACAGAAAACGAGTTACAAAATCCAAAGAACAATCCCTAAATGCAAAATATGTGACATTTGAAAAGCTAATCACCAAAAGTGATTTTCTTTCCATACATGTGCCCCATACAGAAGAAACAGACAAGCTGTTGAACATGAAGATTTTTAGAAAGATGAAGAGATCATCATTTTTAATCAACACGTCAAGGGGAAAAGTGGTAAATGAGGAGGATCTTGCAATAGCATTAAAGAAAAAAATTATCGCAGGCGCAGCTCTGGATGTATTTGATGAGGAGCCGATCAAAAAAAATCACCCATTGGTAAAATTGCCAAATACCGTCCTTGCCCCTCATATTGGTAGCTCAACTGAGGAGACGAGAATCAAAATGTCAGAAATGGCCGTGAAAAATTTGAATTTGGGGATCAACGGAAAAAGGCCAATCTATTCAGTAGGATATTGATTTTCACGCATGGCTTGGAATCTCATCAAATGTTGAGTTTTTATATCTAGATCATAATCCAAAATCAGATTGAAAAAATTCAAACACACAAACGAAGAATTAGAATTAGCTAAACTACAATCTGAAAAAGAGAAGAAGGAAAAAGAATCTAAAGAATAGTATCTTTTCTCCTTGTCTTTTTCAGGCAAGGTTTTTTTTAAAATCTAACTTCAGAGGTGAATTTTTGGTTCAGTTGTTCAAAGAGGTCTTTTCTTTCAGCAATCAACTCTTTGGAATCGTCATACATTTTTGTAAAGAATGCCGCAAGAACGCGTTGATCACTTTGATCAAATAGTCTAACACTAAAACTGATTCTGTCAGGTCTTTGCTCTTGAATGAATTTGGCACATTTTATCAACTCTGAATTGATGTGCATGTGAGCTGGGCCGTCATTATCGCCGATGGTAATCCACTTGTCCTTTTGCCTGATGCCAAGGGAATTGCTCCTGATCTCACCAGTGATGCCATTATTTTTTATGATGAACAAAACATCCTCAATTTTTACCAAGTCAGATAACAGTTCTAAAAGCATGATAGTTCTTGAAAGCAAAGTTATTTCAGTTTTTGGAGCGATTCATGTCAATCTGAACAAAATCATCAACGTCACCGTGAACGCAGTCAGTTCCAACTGCTTTTACTGGTGAAAAGATAACCTTTCCTTCATGCATTCTGCCCTCATTTTGTAAGATGCCTACTTTGCCTGAAACTATTTGCTTGTGCTTTTGGCATGTGACTCCGACCATATACTCATCATTTCCAGAAACAACAGAGACGATAAATTCTGGGGGATTCACACACTGCTTTCCCTCCTCCATTACTGAGCATTTGTCAGGCAACATGGTTTGACTTGAAATTTTATCGGATATTAATCTTGACTGCATGGATTCAATTTATTATCAACTAAATTAAATAAAGATTGAAAGTTATTGGTACAGAATTTTGACGTGGTGGTTATCGGCGGAGGCATCCTTGGAACCACAATCTCATATTTTTTATCATTTCTCAATAAATCAAAAAAAATAGCAGTCATAGAGCAAGCTCATAATGTCGCATTCCATACAAGTGGAAGAAACACGGGAAAAGTTCATGCCCCGTATCTGTATGATCCCGGAAAGAAAAAATTGTTTGCAAAGTCAGCTTTTCAGGGTTACCAGATGTGGGAGACGTATGCAGAACTGAAAAAACTGCCATTTAAAAAAGACGGGGTTATAGAAGTCGCTTTGGATGAAAAAGAGATCAGCGTTCTTGAAAAATAT
The DNA here is from genome assembly GCA_965206745.1 of Candidatus Nitrosopumilus sp. Classification (GTDB taxonomy): domain Archaea; phylum Thermoproteota; class Nitrososphaeria; order Nitrososphaerales; family Nitrosopumilaceae; genus Nitrosopumilus. Next base: position 1,347,654 of record OZ242220.1, read on the forward strand.
CTCAAATGGGGAAAACAGAACGGATTGGAAGATGCAGACATTAAATTGTTGGACAAAGGTGAACTAAAAAAGATCGAGCCAGAAATAAAATGCGAGTCAGCATTATGCGTCTACAAAGACGCATCCACGGATTATTCGTTACTCACAAATTCAATAATGAATGACAGCAAGGAAAACGGCACAGTGTTTTTGCTGGATTCAAGAGCTACGAAGATGATAAAAGGGAAAGAAGGGTGGGCAATCACATTAAATGGCAAAGATGAGATTCATGCGAAATTTTTAATCAATGCGGCAGGAGGAGAAGCAGTAGACATTGCACACGGTGTTGGGATGGCAAAAGGGTTTACGGACGTGCATTTTAGGGGGGAATATTGGAAGGTTCCTAAACAGTACAGCGGCCTTACAAAATCTAGCGTATATTCTGTTCCTGAATTTCCAGAATATCCGTTCCTAGATCCGCACTGGATTCTCAGGTCAGACGGGAGTTGTGAAATAGGACCCAACGCCGTACCAGTTTTTAGCCCGTACGGATACGGCACATTAGAAAATATCAAAGAATTCATTCCAAAAGTACTAGAGATGTTAAGTTCGGGAGCAAGAAAAACAATGTTTGATAGACAGTTTCAAGATCTTGCAATCAATGAAGTGAAATCATCAATGTCAAAAACAGCAATGGTGAACAGGGTGAAAAAATTCCTGCCAAAGATAGATGCAAGCAAAATAACTCAAAAGGGCACAGCAGGGATAAGATCATCAGTCATTGATGAGGGTGGAAGATTCGTACCGGATGTGATTCAGGTAGAAGATGAGGCATCATTTCACATTTTAAATTACAATTCTCCAGGAGCTACAGGCGTTTTGCCATTTTCAGCACACATTGTAAACCATCTAAATGAGAAAGGGCTATTTATTAGCAAAGAACTCCAAGCAGATTGCGGCCCATGGAAATTCAGCGAGATTATAGAAAAAATACAATAATCAACCAAGATCTAAAAAGCGACTAAATGCTATTTTATTTTATATCTGAGAATTGCCAAAACAGAATTATGAATGTCTAATTTTTTAATAATATTTGGGGCGACTGCAAATTCTATTCTGGAAGAGGTATTTTTTGCGATTTCAAGCATCTTTATTATTTTTTTGAATTGTGGATTTGTGTGGTAATTTGCAGACACAATCAATGTATCTACAGCCCCCATCTCCAATGCCTTGTATATGACATCGTTTCTTTTAGCAGTTAATCCATCCTTGAATAATTTTTCATACTTTTCAAGTAATTCCACCATATGCTTTCTCCTATGCTGGTACAGATGACGGATTATCCTCTCATGAATTTGACTAATCGAGGTTGAGAAGGACAAGTTTTCTACAAATCTGCATTTATTCATCAATTCCGAATCAAGCACGTCAAAAAATTCTGTTTTTGCATGGCCAGTCCCGCCCAATAAGAGCAACTCAGAGTTTGAATCCATGGTTTTTACTTTCTTTGCCACTTTCTTAAAGAAGACATGGATTTTTGTTTGCCTTGCCCGCAAGAACCGTCCCTGACTCTGCCCCCCTTTTCTATGTCTTCCCTGCAAGTCAATTCGAAGTTTGGCTTCTTGTAATATTTGATTGCCATGGAATTTCTGTATTCTTGCAGTTTTTTGATCAAGCGTAACTAATAGCACATCATAACTGGTTTTGAGTATGTCGCCAAACGGTTTGATGTATGGTTTTTTACTTACCATGTAGATGTAGGGGAGCTTTTTTGATGTTCCAATCTCTTTAACGATTATCTTGCCATTAGATATCCACCCAAAGATACAAAGAGTTTTGGTGAATCGCCCAACAGATGACGGATTGCTTTTCAGATGTGTGATTCTTTTTTGAATTTTTAATTTAATCTTCTCAATTGCCTCGTTTCGCTTATTTTCAGTCAGTAATGAAATGGTTTGATCCCCCTTGCCGTAAGGATAGTAGACAGATACACATTGGAGGTTAATCTGCTTTAAATCATGGAGAAACTGATTTAGGGATAGCCATTCGGAGGAAGAGATTTCAGAGGGTTCCAGAGTATTCAACAATTGGGATCCAAAGTATTCATATAAAATTCAGCTCCAAGATTGATGTGCCTAGAGGACAGTTTGCCAGATTACAGAGACATTCCAACTAAGGATCAGGCACGGCTTTAGGTGACTTCAGATTGGAGGCAGGGAATTATTTTACATGAAAGGATTATTTTTTTCAAAAATGATGAGTTTGTACAAAGGTGATGTTTTATCAATCTGCAGAAAACCATGCTCTGGTAAGTTGGCGTGTGGTTTCACCCCACTGGTAAGTGTGTTTTCAGCATATGACTATGAATGTGTGAGATGAAATACGGATCTTGTTCTGATTCAAAAAATATCTCATTCAGTTCTGCAATAGCAGAGACATCTCAAAAATTATAAAGTGAGAAACCATACCGATGCCATACCCGGATTATGCAATAGAAATACGCTGTTGATAACCTTTTTTTATTTCTGATACAAATAAATCATAAAATGCTGCCTATAACATATTGGATATCAATTGCAATCATCATTTTGACGTCTCCCTATGTTTGGGCTTCATTTGCACCCTATACTGCATTCTGGTTCCGAGTTACACCAATTAATCTTTCTGTCGCATGTATTATTTTATTATTACTGCCAAATTATAAAATGATACCTAAAATATATCGGATATCAATTGCAATCATCATTTTTATGTTACCCTATGTCTGCCTTTGGGTTTGGACTCCACATGCACCCGCCATTGTACACTGGTTCCTAAATATACCAATTCATATTTTTGGTGCATGTGTTATTTTATTATCACTAACAAAATTTTCTAGAACTAGAACAATTATAGTTGCAACAATTATTGCTTCCATTATTCCTGTTTCTCTTTCTGTTATGTTTGGGTGGTTATACTCTATCTTCAAAATTTTACCAAATGTTTGGTAGAGGTTTGAATCAAATCCTCAAAAAAATAAATGTATATTTTTGACATGGAATGATCCGAGGATCGAATCAAGTATAATCCTGAAATCACGTTACAGAATATCGTCTGGATGTTTGATTTTGGTGGTTTTTGGGCAGTCAGATCTCCAAAACTTTGTCCCGTCACACTGCATCCCAGAGGATACAAGCTAAAAATACAGCGCCGGGAGGGAGATTTGAACTCCCGTTCCCTTGCGAGAACGCGCTTTATGGTTAATCATTTCCAGGCGCGCGCCCTACCAGGCTAGGCGACCCCGGCACAAGTCTTGCGACATTGATGTTCTGTAAAATGTGATTATAAATTATGTTACTGCAAATCTACTTCCAAATAGTAACGGTGGTTGATTTTTCCACATTATTTCCTTCATTATCAATCCCCTTGGCAGATATTTTGTAAAGACCTTCCAGAGCTGCATCACCATCATTCTTTATTTGGTTCCATGAAAGATCAACTTCATCACCAGGATCAAGAGTTGAAGGTGTTCCTACTGCATCAGGGGAGAACATCAAAATCCCAGACAATCCGGTAATTTGAAGACCGTAGGAATCATCAAAAAAAGTCAGAGGAACAGTTCCAGAATTCACAATCTGAATAACTACTTCCTCACCCCTTTTAAAATCAAATTTTTCAGTAACCACAGAAATCGAAGAGCCCTCAACGAAAATCAATTGGCTGGTATTTTTAACATCAATTAGATACATGCCAAAAGCAAGCCCAGCGACCACGCCAATTCCAATAAAGAGTACAAGACTTTTTGCCAACAATTTCTTTCAAAATGATTCTTGTTTTTTTAATCCTTTGGAGGAGTCGGTTTTGTTCTCCATTTTTTGGGATATGTATTAGGCGCCATAATGATTCTTTTTGTCTCAAACGCATATCCTTTTGTGGCATCGCGAATCTCCCCCTCAGACATTGTCGATTCGGCCAACGCCACGGCCTCTCCTTTCTGCGTATAAACCCCAACAATATCCCCTCTTCTCAGATTCTGTGAAATTTTCAATATTCCAGGTATTGCCAGTTGTGCGCCATGACACAATGCATCTACTGCCGAATCTCGAATTATAACTGATTTTAGTTCACTGAGGGCATATTCCACAGGTTTGATCATTTTCAAGAGTTTGCTGTCATCTTTTTTCTCCTCCCAGACTGCAAAAGCATCGGCAAGCTCGTGCAATGTTACCAACCCATCGCGCTCATAGAATTGGTCAACCCTGGTTCGCCTAAGCTCCACCATGGTTGCACCGGGCCCTAAAATTTCCCCAATATCATAGTAGAGCTTTCGGATATAGGTTCCAGATTCGCATAAAATTCTGGTTAATAGCAATCTCTCTTTCTGCTCTATGATCTCAAATTCATAGAGGGTTCTGGTCCTAGTTTGTCTAAGGACTGCTGAGCGTTGTGGGGGTTTTTGGAAGATCTCACCTCTAAACATTTCAATTATTTCATCCAGTTTTTCCTTTGACGGTAGTGAATGGACCCTTCCCAAAGCATGATATTCTTTTGGGCCATAAAGTAGGACACCTAATGCTTTGGTTGCCTCACCCAATCCCAGAGGCAAAACTCCGGAGACCTGAGGATCCAACGTGCCGCTATGACCAATCTTTGGAAGTTTCAAGAGGCGCTTTGTCCAAGCGACAGTCTCATGGCTTGTAGGGCCAGGCGGCTTGTCTAAAAGGATAATCCCGTAATTGAGCAGTTGCTCAATTGTTCTTTTGTCATAATACGTCCCATATGCATCATCAGTGATATCTTGATCAATTTCGACCAAATTTTCAAGTTGCTTAAGCATCATAGCAATCTTCTCACAGTTTCTTTGGCAACATCAATTACTTGTTGTGCTGTCAAATTATCTGTATTTATGATTAAATCAAATACCGATTTATCTTCACCAAAATCAAAATTATATAGCTTCTTGTACAATGCCCTATTCTTGTCAAATCTTTTTTTTGTAATTTTATAGGCATCCTCAGAACTCATACTGTCTCTGGACTGCATCCTCTCGGTGCTGCTTTCATGAGAGCCCTCAAGCCAAATTTTTATCCCGTCTTTAATCAGCCAAGGCAAGGTATAGCTGGTAATGACTATTTTGCCTTGGTTGAAGAGGGAAATTAGTTTTTCATCCAGCTTTTTATCAAATTCGGGGTTTTGCTCACGCTGACTAAGAAATTTCATTCCCTCCTCAGTGTCCCACCAATCATCACCTGTAGAATCAAATCCATGTTCATTTGCCATCTCCTTTAGGACATCCCCACCACTAAGATAGCGCAGTTGAAACTCTTCTGCCAACCCTTTAGCGACAGTCGTCTTTCCTACTGCAGGAGGCCCTGAAACAACTATTGATTTTGTCAACTGAGATCCATCGATGTTTTCGTCAGTTTCATAATTATTCCACTAAATGCAATAGATGAAAGGAAATACCAAGCCCAGAGATACAATGCATTTTCTTCAGTACAAACATGATCAACATCTGCTGCTTGTTCTGCCGTGCATGTTAATTGGAATAGATCTCCTGGAATTACATTCAATGGTATTGGAGATAGAGCTACAGTGTAAGAGAATAGTTGTGGCAATACAAGATAAAAGATCAAAATCAAAGGGACAAATGTAATCATCATCGGCCTCATGTTCATCTGCATCATCTCCATAGACATTTTGTTCATGTACGATGATTTTTTGCCCAGTTCGGCAACCTTGGCCTGATCCTTAGATCTCATTGCGGCCATCCTTTCTTTTTGCCAAGCACGAGTCTCCTTCATAATTCGCTTTAGTTTTACTTGATCAACCATTTTTTTCCTCACTGCAGAATTGAAGATATTTAGCAAAATACCAAATCCAGACACTGCAAACATTGAGAGTACCAGTCCCTTGACAATAGGATCATCGGCGCCCAGAGCCTGCCTTTCACCCCCAAAAATATCAAACTGTAGAGGGATAGAGTCAAGGAAAAGAAGAATAAAATTGAAATCCATTTTTTACAGTCCTATCGCACTAATGATTTTATCAGCTGCTTCATCAACCTTTCCCTCGCCATTGAGCACATGTCGTACCGGTGCTCCGGTGATTACAGCACAGGCAGAAATCATACCTGATTGAATATCTAGCTCTTTTTTAATATTAGCCAAGGTAATTTTGTCCCTGTTCCTAGTATCATCCTTCATTCGTCGATTATAGATTTCTTCGGGTTTTGCAGACACGGATACAAAGTTTGTGGGTCGGATGATTTTGAGGACATGCTCAGGCAACCCAGGATAGTAGCCCTCTGGAGAATTGATAAAGGCATGGGTGTCAATGATGATGATCTCTTCAGTACGGGAGGCAATTTTTTCTGCTGCTACCTTTTGAAGATGTTGTTGTTCGGAGACAGGCAGCTTTCTAAGATCGTCCCTGCTAACAACGCCGTTTTCTTTAGCAACCTCAAACATCAGAGTCCCATAACTAATCATGTGGACATTTTTTTCGTGATTCTTTAGAATTTCAACAATTTTGGATAGCAATGTAGTTTTTCCAACACCTGGAATTCCTATCATCACTATTTTTTTATTTTCTGCCAAGTAAAGCACCCAAACGCGGCATGACGACCTCAACTTGTTCCTTAACTAGCTGTGTATAGTAGTTGATAAGAATATCCACCATAAGTAAAATTCCGATTCCAGATCCAAAGACCCCCAGCACATCAGACACGCCTGCCAATCCTCCCAGAATCATAGAGCCGATTATGGTAACTGATGGAATGTATTTATTTAACAGCGCCTCAACTGGTGCATGTGATCTTCTAAATCCGGGAATTTGTACGTCGGCATCAAGCAAGTTTTGAGCTGCACTCTTTGGAGACAATCCGCCTAGTTCAACCCACAATCTACCAAACACAACTACAATTCCAATCATAAACAGAACGTAACCTACTGCACGCATTGGATCCTCCGCTGCCACATCCAAACCTCTCGGCGGGGTGATGTAGTAGATGATACCGCCGATGGGAGTGTTGGGGCTGGTTATATCAAATTGCGCTATAATGTTCATAAAGAAATCATTGTTTCTTGGATTCGCATTTGCCCACAGCATTTGGAATATGAAGACGGCGTTTGCAGTAAGTGCTGAAGCCAAAATGACAGGAATGTTTGAGACGTACATTAACTTGATTGGGTAAACAGCAGAGAAACCTCTGTATTTAGTGGAAACGATAGGAATCTCAATTTTGATACCCTGGGTAAATACAAGCACTAGCAATATTCCTGCCGTAAGAAGCAATCCAAAGATACTCGGCAGTTGATTCGAACGGAAGAAGACATCTAGAATTTCCCCACCGCCAGTCAAGGATTGGATGGCATATGGAATAATACCAATCACTCCTCCATCTCCGGCAGGCAGCGGACTGAACATGCTCCAGAGAATCTGCTGGGCAACACCGGCCATAATGAACAAGCTGATTCCACTGCCAAGTCCCCAACCTTTCTGAATTAACTCATCCAAAAACATGATAAGGACAGAGGCGGCCATTAGCTGGCCGATTATAACATACAAAACATAGGGTTCAGTTACGCCAGGCCCATAAACAGCTATAGCATATACAATAGATTCGGCAACAATTACAACATATGTGACCAATTTAGTGGCAGTTTGGAAGATTCCTCTTTCCTCTGGCTTTTTGAAATCAAATTTTAGGATATCTGAACCTCTCAGCAATTGCATCAAGAGACCAGCTGTGACTATGGGACCTATACCTAATTCGACTAGGGTACCTTGTTGGGATGCGAAAATAACCCTAGCAAAGGCTAGGAAGTCAAACTGTGGTGCAGTTGCTCCAAACAGAGGAGTCTGGCCCATAATCATGTAGATAAGCAATGCAATTCCACACCAGAGCAGTCTAACCTGAAGCGGGATCTTCTTTTTTGGTTTTGGAACTTGTGGCAGATAAGGTTCTGCTTTAAAAACAACTTTTCGAATAATGCCAGTTATGCTACCTTCAGCCATTATCAGATAACACCTCTCCACCAACAGCTTTTAATTTTTCTTCAGCAGACGCAGTAAATTGCTGAACTTTGACGGAATATGCATTTGCTAGTTTTCCGCCACCAAGAAGCTTTTTGTATCCTGCACCTGCAAGGTCTACAATTTTCTTACCGCCTTCTTCCTTACCGAACTTTGCAAACAAGTCATCAAGATCTCTTAGACTTGCCCATTTTTTTATGATATTTGGGTGAGGTGTTTTAGGGATATCGTGGTTGTAGTGATCTGGATCTTCTTTTATCATGGTGCTTCTATGATGTTTCTTCATACCGGTAACTCCAAGACCACCTTTGTGACCGCTGGCACGGTGTTGGCCCACTTGCCCCCATCCCATGTGTCGTCCGCCTCTAAGTCGTCTTGTTTTTCGCAATCTGGATGCCATGTTAAATCATCCTCCTTACAATAGTGTCAAGTTCCTTATTTGATCCAAGAATGCCTTTCTGTCCATATAGTTTCTTTGTACTTCTTTTGAACCCATGTACAGGAGGTGCCAAAGCAAACCAGGGTTTTAGGGGTTTTAGCTTTGATAGGGTTGCTTTGCCTTCAGCTAAGGCAGTCCCCAATTCCTCAGCACTTGCGAATCCAAGCTCCTTTAAATCTTCAGAGGTTGCTTTCTGATAGCCACCTTTTCTAGCCTTTTTATCGACTAGTTCAGTTGCCAAAGACGCATCAATTTCAACCCAAGATACATAGTGCTGTATCTTTCTTAACATGCCCAAAGTGTTGTCCTTGGCAGGAAGAATAGTTGCACGGTATTTTTTATCTAATTGTAAGAGCATCATAGTATGGGTGGCCCAATACGGACAGTCAGCCTGACCCTTTATTCTAACAACGAGGTATGCATTTGCCACTATCCATCAACCCTGACTAAATGTCTGTCTAAGACAATCCAATACTGCTTTTGAAGTTGAATTCATCGTAGGGGTAGAACCTTTTGCCGTAGTCCATGCATCCTTAAGACCTGCCAACTCCAATAATCGTTTAATTTTACCACCTGCTACAAGACCCAAACCGCGAGGTGCAGGAATGATCTCGATTGTAACACTGCCACCTTTTCCTTTGACTTTGAATGGTACAGAGTGCTTTTGATCACATCTACATTCCCAACTACCACATCCCATTTTGATGGGTTGGACATTAAGGAATGCTTGACTGGTTGCCTTTTCAATGGCAATTCGCATTTGTTTTGATTTTCCTTGTCCAATACCCAAGTATCCATTCTCATTGCCGGCAGCAACAATTGCTTTGAACCTGGTTGATTGGCCATTTGAAGTCATTTTTTGAATAATGCCTACATCGACAACCTCATTTTTCAAGTCAGGCAACAGTTTCTTTATTATTCCTGATTCTTGAATACGCAATCCAGATTCGATAATTTCTTCCAAGGATGAAATTTCCCCAGAGGAAACCTTTTTTCCCAGAACGGTTTTTGGGATCCACACTTCTTCTTCCGGTTCTCTTCTTGGTCGTCTCGGACGGTCTCCGCCTTTAACTCCTCCCGGAGGACCACTCCCGTATATTGGCGGACCTCTACCTCTCCCACCTTGGCCGGGTTTGGATTGTGCTGACTGACTCATGTCTCTATTTGACCTCACCGTCAATTGAAGACTTTATTTTTGAAATTTCATTTTTTACTGTCAAGTGCTCGCCGTTAATTCTTTCCTCAGAGGGAAAAGTTTCAGAGTCAGCTGGTACTTGGACACCGGCATCAATGACGCCTTTAAGGGCAGCTGCCATCCTTTGGGTATATCGTCTGGTTCCAGTATACAGTATCGCATCTTTGGCACCATTTCCTATTGCCTTTTTGCCGGCCAGATAACCAGTAAGGTATGCAGCAGGTACGCTCTTTCTAGAACCTTTCCATCCCTTTTCAAGCAGATATCTGGAATGGGCAGAGGCTATGACTTTGTCGCCAGTCATGCCAGGCTTTAGGATTTGAACTGAGGTATTTTCATTAGTGATATTTACAGTGATGAAATCACGCTTGCCCATAAGCATGGTTCCGCGCTTTTTATAATTGGTTTTTTCTTCCCTTAGCCTTCTCAATATTTTTGAATATGCCATCTATAGAAACCGAGTTTGAATCTGCTCTTATATACGTAATGTGGAAATTTATCTTAATTTAACAAAGTAGACAATTTTTCCACCATATGTAATGATGTCATCACATTAGACAAAGTCCAAAAAACATGGCAATCAAAACAGGGCCATTCATGATAAAATTACAAAAAAGTATTTTCTAGAACCATTACGTGAGCAAAAATTAATGCGATCTAATATTTTTCCAATCATAGAAATAAGATCAAGCATGAATTAGGGCGGCAAGTAAAGCCTTTTGTGTATGTAAACGATTTTCTGTCTCATCCCAAACGGCAGATTGAGGACCATCAATTACAGAGGAAGTAACTTCCTGTCCCCTCTTTGCTGGAAGGCAGTGTAAAAAAATTGCATCATCATTTGCAGTTTGCATCAGTTTTGAGTTAACTTGGTACTTTGGAGGAAACTTTTTGGTTCGTTTCGGATCACAGTTATGAATTGACGTGTATGTATCAGTTACAATTACATCTGCATTCTTTGTTGCAATTAATGGATCTGCAGTTATCTCAATATTGGAAGATTTTTGGGATTCTTTAACAACATTCTTTTTAGGTTCAAATCCTTTTGGAGTTGCAACAGACATGTCAATTCCAAACAAGGCGGCACCGTAAATCATAGAATTGCACACATTATTCCCATCGCCTATCCATGCAATCTTTAATCCTTTGAATCTCTTTTTCTTTTCCTTGATTGTCATAAAATCTGCCAAGATTTGACATGGGTGAAATGAATCAGAGAGCCCATTAATTATAGGAATATCCGCATTCTCAGATAATTTTTCCAACAACCCATGATCATATACACGAGCCATTATGCAATCAGTATATCGCGAAAGAGTTTTTGCAGTATCCTCAACAGATTCGCCCCTAGATAGCTGCATGTCATTTGAAGATAGATTGATGGCATGCCCGCCTAACTGATACATTCCAATTTCAAAACTTACACGAGTTCGAGTGGATGGTTTTTGAAAAATCATAGTCAGTGTTTTATTTTTCAAAAGGGGTTTGCTTACTCCTTTCTGAAGTTCTTTTTTTAATTTAATCGAATGGTCAATTAATCCTAAAAATTCCTTTGGCGATAGTTCAGCTAAAGTGAGTAAATCTTTGGTTTTGAGTTTCATTTTTTAAAGAATCCGAATCGTCCTCGTTTCTTTTCAGGTTTGTCTTCTTTATCATGTTTTTGTATTTCTTTATCGTTATTCTCATTAGCATCAACTGATTCTCCGGGTTTAGGTCGCCCATCTCCAATCCATTGACGAATCTTATTAGCCAAATCGATTGCGTCGCGGTCATTTGCAGGTGGGGCAATATCAAACAGATCAGAATATGTTGCAATGTCTCCATCCAGAATTCCTTCAAACAGATCATCTGAATTAATCTGTGGTTCTGGTGTTGGTTCAGGTTCTGGTGTTGGTTCAGGTTCTGGTGTTGGTTCAGGTTCTGGTGTTGGTTCAGGTTCTGGTGTTGGTTCAGGTTCTGGTGTTGGTTCAGGTTCTGGTGTTGGTTCAGGTTCTGGTGTCGGTGTTTCTTCAATATTCACATTATCTAATGAGCCAAAGACAGTTTCTAGAAAAAGTTCCTTGTCAAAAGGTTTGAGATCAGGATACTCCTGACCGACTCCAACATAAAGAACGGGAGTTGAAGTGACTTTAACTATAGATAAAGCAGCGCCACCTCTTGCATCAGCATCACTCTTTGTTAAAATCGAGCCATCAAATTTCACATATTCAAAAAATTCGCGGGCTTGGTTCACAGTATCGTTTCCTGCTAAAGAGTCACCTACAAAAATTTTCATGTCAGGATTTACTACTTTGGTAATTTTTTCAATTTGTTCCATCAGATTCTTACTTGTTTGCATTCTTCCGGCAGTGTCGATTAATACACAGTCAGTTTTGTGTGATCTTGCGTACAGAACTGCATCTCGTGCAACAGCCGCAGGATCTGAGTTGTAATTTTGTGCAACAAGTTTCAAGTTTAGGCGATTTGCATGTTCTCGTAATTGCTCAATGGCACCAGCTCTAAAAGTATCAGCAGCTGCAATTACAACAGAATATTTTCCTTCTTTTAACATATAAGCAACTTTAGCTAGCGATGTGGTTTTGCCAGTACCATTAATGCCAACAAATAAAATCAAAAATGGCTGTCCCTGCTTTTTTTTTTCATTGATTCTTTCAAAGAGATTTACTTTCCCTGCAGAATCAAATAATGTAGAGATACTAGAAATTAAGCTATCTTTTACAAATTTTTCAATCTCATTTTTATCAACCTTTGAACCAATTAATTTTTCTTTAAGATCAGATTTAATTGAATCAATTACCTCAAGTGCAACGTCAGATTCTAAGAGAGACATCTCTAATTCAAAGAGAGTGTTTTCCACATCTTTTTCGCCAAGTTCTTTTTCTCCGAGACTTTTTGCTACATTTGAGAATGCACTTCGGAGCTTATCAAACATGTTTTATCCCGAAGATGGAGGGCGTTGCATATTTTGCATCATTTGATTCATCCGTGCTTTTCCTTGCTCTAATTGAGCGGCCGCATCTTGTTTTTTTGCAGCATTGTCCTGCAATGCAATTTCAATTTCTTTAATTTTCGCTTCAAGGTAATTTATTGCAGAGGGAAAATCTTTTTCGACTGCAATTCCAGCGCCGATATTCAATACAATCTTGGAATTAGATGAAATTTTTGTGGGAATATATGTGCCCTCTCCAATTGGAACCAGAGTTTCAGATTCTGGATTCTTGCCAAGTGATTGAAGTGATTCAACGCAAGCAGTCGTTGCTCTTAAAAAATTCATAAAAGAGATTTCTCTTTGAGATAAATCAGAAAAATACGTTTCAAGCATTTGCATCTGTTGTACCAACTGCTCTGCCTGTTCTTCACTCATGTACAACAAACATTTTTCTGACGGTTATAAATTCATTCATGAATTTAGAAAAAATCAACTAAAAATAGATTAAAAAAGATATAAAAAAATAAAGATTTGACTTTATTTTGCTTTAGAGAATCTAGATTCTACTTCATCCCAATTAACCACATTCCACCATGCCGCAATGTAGGCAGGTCTTTTGTTTTGGTAGTTGAGATAGTATGCATGCTCCCACACATCACAGCCAAGCAATGGAATCAGTCCTTTAGTTCTTGGACTAGTTTGATTTGGCATTGATTTGTACTCAACCTTTCCTGAAGAAGGATTGTATACTAACCATCCCCAACCACTGCCTTGGATTACAGCTGTAGTAGATGAAAATTTCTCTTTAAAGTCAGAAAAGCTTCCAAAGGAACCGTTGATTGCATCAGCAATTGATCCTCCAGGCTCTCCGCCTCCATTTTGTTTCATGTTATTCCAAAATAACCTATGGTTATCATAACCACCACCGTTGAAGTTAATTGCGCCTCTTTGAGCTTCTGGTATTGAGTTAATATCAGACAAGATCTCAAGGATGTCTTTCTCTTGGATGTCAGCAGGACATGCTTCAAGAGCTGCATTTAGTTTGTCAGTGTATGCTTGATGATGTTTTGTGTGGTGAATCTCCATTGTTTTTGAATCAATGTGAGGTTCCAATGCATCATAGGCATATGGCATTTCAGGAAGAGTGTATTTTCCCATACATGAGTTGAGAATTTATTCAATTTATTGCTTTAGTAAGCAATTCATTTTTACTTGTTAAATTGATTGGAAAATTTGTGAAAACCACAGTAATTTTATCATTATCCATAGCATTTTTAGGAATTTTTATTTTATCGCATCAGTTAGAGCCTCAAAGTGAAATTAGGACATATCTGCAAAGAAGCACGCCATTTGTTGGTACAGACATTCCCAGAATGGACGGAATAGACGGATCAGGAATAAAAGTGGCAGTGATAGATACGGGTGTTGACTTTAATCATCCAGATCTTTTTGGGTGGGGACCTGAAGGTAAAGTGATCGGCGGTTTTAATTTTATACATGAAGGCAGGCCGCCTCTAGATACAAATGGGCACGGAACCCAAGTTGCAGGGGTAATTGCAGCAGATGGGGAGATTGAGGGCGTCGCGCCAAAGGCAAAAATTTTAGCTTACAAAGTTTCTGAAAATGGGGAAGGGGTATCATCAGAATTAATTATCAGGGCAATTGAAAAAGCAATTGAGGATGAGGTAGACATCATCAACATAAGCTTGGGAGTAAACAAAACAAATATGAAAATTGAACGTGCGGTAAACTTGGCATTGGAGAAAGAAATCTTTGTTGTAACAGCGGCTGGTAATGACGGGCCAGAATTAAAAACGATAGGTAGTCCTGGAAGGAACTTTGGATCAGTGACAGTGGGCGCAACATACAACAATCTGAATTCCAGTCTAGTTGCCACTTTACAAATTGATGAAAAACCATATACCATAATTCCAATGGTCGGATCTTCAAAGTTGGAAGAAGCAATTACAGGGAAAATAGTTTTTGGGAATTATGGAAAAGTTGAGGATTTTGAGGGAATAGATGCAGAAAACGCAATAGTAATTGTAGAGCGTGGAAGTGATGTTGAGGAGGAATTACTGTATTTTTCCATCAAAGAGAAAAATGCCGCAAGGGCCGGAGCAAAGGCATTAATTGTTTACAACGACAAGCAGGGAATCTTTTTGGGCGAGTTGATTCATCAATTTGTTGAAACAGGATACATGCCACAAATTCCAGTAGTGTCCATAGACAGGGAGGAAGGGTTGGAGATCATAGAGTCATTAAAAGAGAACAGCAAAGGGGTGATGCATTTGTTTTATAACCCAGATTTCGTAGGCCACTTTAGTTCCAGAGGACCGGTATCGCCATTTTATATCAAACCAGAAATTGTCGCGCCAGGTGCATACATCAACACCACGCAAAATAACGCAGGCTATAACTTTACTAGTGGCACAAGTTATGCGGCTCCTCACGTGAGTGGGGCCGCAGCATTGCTTTTACAAAAAAACCCCGAAATTCATCACCACGAAATCAAGTCCATATTATTGACCACCGTAAAGGACGTTTCAGACGCCTATGGCCAAGGGTTCTCAATTCATGAAGCAGGATCTGGAAGATTGGATATTGGAAGTGCATACAACGCAAAGTTAATCATAATTCCACCCAATTTCGTAGCTAGTGTTTCACCTGAAAAATTGATTGTCGAGCAAAAATTCGACTTGAAGTTACTTGAGGGCACATTGAACGGTTTGGAGATAGAATTCGAAGGTCCGGAATTTATCAAATTTACACACATTCTTGAGGAAAACACATTGCTTGTAAAGATGAGTGTGGGTGAGGAGAGATTCGGGGAACACGAAGGAAGAATGATTCTCAACCATGAGGGCATCCGTTATGTCATCCCGTTCTTGTTGCATTATACGCAAGGTTCAATTTCCGTAACTCAACAGAATCAAAAACTTTACTTTGACATCGATCACCCAGAGGAATGGAGCTTTACTAAAATTTCAGTTGTAAATAGCAAGGATGGGAGCATATCAACTACAACTGCCACACCAGAAAAAAGGGCATCAATTAAAATTTATGAAAATACAGAATACTGGGTGGATGCCAAAATTCGAGTAGACGGGAATGCGTCAAATGCCTTTAGTGCAATAAAAGTCAGTTCACTTGAAGAAGATCACGGCATAATAAACATACGAGACATACCAGAAAAACAAATTGGGATAATCACCGTAATTCTAATTGGAATTGCAGTGTTTGGTATGGTTAAGAGAAAACAGTCTATTGTGGAATCTTAGGGCCAGCATCAACTATTTCAGGCAAGACATTTTCAAATTTCATGAAATTTTCAACAAACATTTGTGCTAGTTTTTTGGCAGAAAGATCATAGGAATCTTTGTCAATCCAGGTATTTTTTGGATCCAAAATTTCAGAAGGGACGCCTTCTACTTGAACAGGGACATCGAGGTTGAGCAGATCATCGTGTCGGTATTTGACTATATCAAGTGCGCCAGATATGGCAGCAGTGACCATTGCGCGACTGTATTTGATCTTGATTCTTTTTCCAACCCCGTATGGGCCGCCGGACCATCCCGTATTTACCAAGTAGACTATGGTATTATGTTGATTAATTTTCTCACCAAGAAGTTTTGCATAAACGGATGCAGATCTAGGCATGAATGGGGCCCCAAAGCACTGGGAAAACACAGATTTTGGTTCTTTGATTCCTCTTTCGGTTCCGGCCAACTTGCTAGTATAGCCAGACATGAAATGATACATTGCGCTCTCTTTTGTGAGTCGGGAAACAGGAGGTAAAACACCCAATGCATCTGCAGTCAAGAACACAATAACACGGGGATTCCCACCCACGCTAGGTATTACCGCACCGGGTATGTAATCAAGAGGGTACCCAACACGGGTATTTTCTGTTAATGAGTTATCATCATAATCGGGAACGTTATCCTTTAGGACAACGTTTTCCAAGATTGCACCAGGCTTGATTGCATTCCAAATTTCAGGTTCTGCATCCTGGCTGAGGTTGATGCATTTTGCATAGCATCCACCTTCAAAGTTAAAAGTTCCATTATCAGACCAGCCATGCTCATCATCACCAATCAATTTTCTGTTAGGATCTGCTGAGAGGGTGGTTTTGCCAGTGCCAGACAATCCAAAGAACAATGCAGTGTCCCCTTTTTCGCCAATATTTGCAGAGCAGTGCATTGGGAAGATGCCACTTTCAGGTAAAAGAAAGTTCATCACACTGAACATTGATTTTTTCATTTCACCAGCATATTCGGTTCCTCCAATCAAAACAATCTTTCGGGTCAAGTCAACCAGGATAAAAACATCAGATCTTGTACCGTCGATTTCAGGGTCCGCCAAAAAATCGTTTATGCACAAGATTGTAAATTCCGGTTCATGTTTTTCTAACTCTTCGTTTGTAGGTCTGATAAACAGATTGCTAGAAAACATACTCTGCCACACATGATCATTAATCACTCTGATTGGCAGACGAGTTTCAGGGTCAGCGCCTACAAAACCATCAAAAACAAACAGTTCTTTATTATCAACAAAGTCCTTCATTTTTTCAAAGAGTTTTTCAAATTTGCCGCTTGGGAATTGGTGGTTAATTTTTCCCCAATCAACTGTATCGTGTGTTTTATCATCATATACGATAAACCGGTCATCAGGGGATCTGCCAGTATATTTGCCTGTGTTTACAGAAAGTGAGCCAGTAGAATTTACAATGCCCTCGTTCCTTTCAACTGCCAATCTTACCATATCATCCACGCTTAGGTTTCGGTGGACTTTGGAGGGTTTGATCCCAAAAGCAATCAATTGTGAAGAGAATTTCTCAGTTGATGCAGTACCAAGTAATTGGGTCAGAGGATTATGCCTCCAAAAATAATTTTGTCAATCCCAGGCAGATTCATGAGATAATCGATCCGCCTAGGTTTCCTTATTATCTTTTTCTTATAGAGAATTTTTTTCCACCTAGGAACGTATTTATTCTAAAATTCAAGACTCAATCTCATGACGATCAACAAGGAATTACTTGCAAAGAGACAGGAGGCCAAAGAGCACAAGCCTGACTTTGTCAGGCCAGAAAGTTGGCGTTATGTGAGACTCCAAACCAATTGGAGAAAACCAAAAGGTATTGATCACCATCAGAGAAAACAGAAAAGCAGAGGTCGTCCGGGTCTCGTCAAGGTCGGATACGGCGGACCTAAAGTTGCAAGAGGACTGCACCCTTCAGGATTTACAGATAACCTAGTTTTCAACTTGAAGGATTTGGAGGGGCTGGATCCAAAAAAAGATGGCGTGAGATTTGGCCACAGTGTCGGAACCAGGAAAAGAAAGGAGATCATAGTTAAAGCAATTGAACAAAAATTCAAAATTTTTAATGCCAGGGTGAGTGCAAGTGGTAGTAAACCTTAAAGCTAAAAAAAGGCTTGCAGCCAGGGTTACGGGTGTCGGAGTCAACAGAATCAGATTTGATTCAGACCATTTGGATGAGATTGCAGATGCAATTACAAGAGAAAACATCAGAAGCCTCATAACAGCAAACACGATCAAGGTTAAATCATTTACAGGAACATCAAGGGGAAGGGCACACCAAAAGAAAGCTCAGAGAAATAAGAGGGGTACAACTCAGGGTTCCAAGCAGGGAACCAAGGGTGCAAGAGTAGGCAAGAAGGAAGTCTATGTTGCAAAGGTAAGGGCACTCAGGCGACTATTGAAAATTGCAAAAGACAGAAAAGACTTGACCAACCCAGAATTCTGGACCCTTTACAAAAAGGTCGGCGGAAACACAGTTAGAAACAAGGCACATCTGAGAACTCTGATGGAAGAGATCAAAGAAAAACGAAAAGATTAGAATCTATAAAGCATACTTTCCAATTCCACAACTTTGCCATTTTGAATCTTTATCCCTTCATCATTTAGCATCTTTGTTTTTACATGCTCACCATAAGCATATCCGCCAATTTTTCCACTGGACATTACAACCCTATGGCAGGGAATAATTACAGGATACGGATTTTTGTTCATTATCCTTCCAATTGCCCGTTGGCCATTTTTTAATCCAACAGCTTTTGCCAAATCCCCATAAGTGGTAATTTGTCCTTTGGGAACCTCGAGTAATTTTTTGTAGATCTTTTGTTCAAGATTCATAGTTTGATGACCTCGAGTTCTGTGGATTCAAGAAGATCAAGTATCTTTTGTTTGGAAGAACCAAGTCCACGCCAATCCAAGAGAGCAGTTTTTGCCATGCTATTTTGTTCCAAAATATGAGAAAACAGTCTTTCGTCAAGATCATCTAACGCATGCTTTGGAACAACTGTCCCAAGGGCATATTTTCCACCTAGCAACTCATTTGTGAATTTTGACGGATAATGAGTTCCGCCAAAACAGATTGCCACAGGATGTTCCTTAATCGGCTCAGACATTACTTTGTGGACCAATAATGCAACAGAGTTGCACAGAGACTCATCGGTCCATTGTTTTTCAGTGGTGCCGATTTCTACAAATATCGAGGGTTTGGTCAGTGCAGTAGGCCCATGGTGAGTTGCCTCTATAGTGATTTGGAAATCCGGAAATTGCGATTGGTTTTTCTTTAAGGTTTGAAGATACATTTTTTGAAAATCAGGTTTCGGAACTGCCACCTGGTTATCATTCCCACCGAATTTTGCAGTAGAAAAGTTTCCAGTACTATGACACGTCAAAGCCAACACTCCGGATTCAGCTGCATGTTTTGAGAGAAAGACAAATCCATCATAGTCATATTTTTCTTCCAACCAATCAGCGGAAATTGCAGGCGTCTGAATAACTACAAGATCATAGTATTGTCCGTGAAAAATATCGCCGTCCTTAGACATTTCTTGGGAAAGATATTTTGCCATATTATGACCTGCAGGGTCATCCTGATACGCAACTAGCAATTCCATGAGATAAGAGATATAAGACCACTTTATTAATTTCCAACAATGAACCCTAGACAAACTTTGAAAAACATGGCCAATACCCTGAAAATGGCCAAAAAACCAGACAAGGATGAGTATCAGCAACATCTCAGGCTAGTCTTGTTAGGAATAGCAGGGGTAGGAGCTATCGGTTTTACAATTCAGTTTGTCTTTTCTGTAATTACATATGAAGGGTAAAATTGTCTGAGGAAATTAAATCACATTTATTTGCAATTAGGACCACAGGAGGACAAGAAAAAGTAGTAATGAGACTGTTGGAGGCAAAGGCTAATGCAAATCAGATTAACATTCAATCAGTATTTTGGGTAGGCGACTTGAAGGGGTACGTCGTCATAGAGGCAATCAATCCCAGTGATGCCTACATGGCAGTAGAAGGAGTCAGACATATTCGAGGTCAGCTAAGGGGGGAATTGGAATTCAAAGATATCGAAGGATATCTAGTAAAGAAATCAACGGTTTCACAATTGGCAATAGATAACATAGTGGAGATCACAGGTGGACCATTTAAGGGAATGAAGGCGACAATTACCAGAATTGACATAGACAAGGAAGAGGCAACGGTAGTTTTGCTAGATGCATCATATCAATTACCAGTCACAGTAGACGCAAACTACCTAAAGCTATCCAGTGAGGCTTAGTAAGGATTAAATTTTCAATTTGAGTTTGATTTAACATGGGAGAACAAAAAGTATCATCACTTGTAACAGGCGGAGGAGCATCAGCAGGCCCTCCCTTAGGCCCCGCATTAGGGCCCCTAGGAGTCAACATCATGCAAGTCATTCAAACAATTAATGACAAGACAAAGGATTTCGAGGGAATGAAAGTTCCAGTGACAGTAATTGTAGATACGGATACAAAAAAATATGAAATTGAGATTGGGATCCCATCGGCTGCAGCACTCATATTAAAAGAGGCAGGAATCCAGAAAGGCTCAGGAACATCAGGTACCGAATGGGTCGGAGACGTTACAATGGATTCAGTTGTCAAAGTGGCAAATACCAAGATTGCCAAATCCTATGCCTCATCATTAAAATCAGTTGCAAAGACAATCATCGGAACCTGTCTTGCATTGGGAATCAAGGTGGAGGGAAAGACCCCAAAAGAGATTACAGTCGAGATCAATGAGGGCAAATGGGATGAAAAATTCCAATAGTTACTGAATTAGATATACAGGATCTTTGTCGGTTTTTTGCAACTCTACGAATGTTTCAGTATTTTGAATGCCTTGAATTTTCCCGATTTTTGCAATTACAATGGAGTGTAGTGCCTCCAGATCCTTAGCATAAACGTGAATCATGATATCAAACCTGCCAGTTACCTCTGAAATGGATACTATTTCTGCAGTTTCCATGAGTTTTTTATGAATTGCATCCTTAAACTTTGGATCTCGGTTTATTCCAACAGAGGCCTTTACATTTATCCCCAAAAGGGAATCATCAATCTCAATTGTGAATTTTTTGATGAGTTTCTTCTTTATCAGTCTCTTGATTCGGCTGTAAAGGACAGACGCGTTAATGTCAAGTTTTTTGGATAGTGTGGGAACAGAGATTGCGCCATCAGTGGTAAGTTCAAAAAGTAATTTCATATCCAACTCATCAAAACGGTGCAATGTGCTTGAAAAATATGCTCCTGATTTAATATATGTAGGTTTTTAACATAATTTCGACTATAATTGTAATAATTTTAGTGAAAAAATGTAATTTTTTAAAATAATTGATTGCTAAAAAACTCAATCTCTAAAGGATTTTAAGTAGGTTTTCTAGAAAATGTTTCGTAATGATTACAGATGCCAGTATTACTGAGATGATAAAACAAGCAAAGACAGGAACAAAAGAGAGAAAGTTCAAACAGTCCATAGAATTAATCGTCACTTTCAAAGATATTGATGTGAAGAAAGGATTTGCAATTAACGAAGTTGTTCAACTTCCAAAGACCAGTTCTCCTGCAACTGTGTGCATCATTGCCACAGGGGATATGAGTCAAAAGGCAAAGGCTGCAAAAGCAGACTCGGTAATAGGAATAGAAGAATTAGAAAGATTCGGAACCAACAAGAGAGAGTCCCGAAAATTCATCAACAATTATGATTTCTTTTTGGCAGATACCAAAGTCATGCCACTTGTAGGTAAGACACTAGGCCAGCTTTTAGGCCCCAGAGGAAAGATGCCAACGCCAGTTCCTTTTGATGCATCCATTGAAGCATTCCTGGAAAGATTTAGATCATGCATCAAAGTAAGAACGAGGGCATCACTATCAATCTCATCTAAAATCGGAGACGTGTCTATGGATGAGGCAGATTTGACGATTAATGCCCACACAGTTCTCAATGCAATAGAGAAGAAATTGCCAAACGGAGAGAAGAACATGAAAAAGATTCTAATTAAAACCACAATGGGCAAGCCGATAAAATTAGCACAAGAGGTTAAGAAAAAATATGCATGAGAATAGAACCACCTACCCCAAGAGAAAGGCCCAAATGTACCAGCAGTTACAAGAATTGCCAAAAAAATACAAAGTTCTAGCCATAATCAAAATGAGAAAAGTCCGCTCTACACAAATTCTCCCTTTAAGAAAAACACTGGCAGGGGATGTAGAGTTTTTCAGCATCAAGGATAAAGTCGCAAAGAAGGCATTTGAAAAATTAGATGTGCCAGGAGTCAAAGACATTGCAGACAAACTAACAGGACAATGCATGTTCCTATTTACAGACATGTCACCATTCAAGCTAAACGTTCTTCTTGCCAAAAACAGAGTTATGATGGCAGCAAGAGGGGGGGATCTTGCAAGTTTTGACATTGTGGTTCCTGCCAAAAACACAGGAATCGCACCGGGGCCAATGCTTACAGAGTTTAAGGATGCAGGAATTCCAACCAAAATTGATCAAGGAACCATTTGGATTGCAAAAGACAGCACACCTGTTCTCAAAGGCGAGGCGATCAATGAAAAACTGGCATCCATTCTAGGCAAGTTAGACATCAAACCAGTAGAGGCGGGAATTTCACTATCATCGGCACTGGAGGGAGGAACCGTATATGCAGAGCAAGAAATGGTAATTGATGTTGAGAAGATCAGAGACGCATTTGCTCAATTCCACCAAGAAGCAGTATCACTATCAATTGAGGCAGCATATGTCACAGCGGAGAACATTTCACAGATTCTCAGCAAGGCTGCACAGTCTGCACGTTCCGTATCTGTAGAGTCAGGCTTTATCACTGATGAGACAAAGGAACAGATCTTGCAAAAAGCAGATTCCCAAGCAAGAGCAGTTGCTGGACAGGCAAAAGATTACACACCTGCCTAAGTCCTTCTGACCCTATAGGCAAATTCCAGTCATACTTTATTGCGGTCTGTTGCATGACATCTCTAGGCGATAAAGAAATCGCCGATTCATCATGCCCAGAGTCATGTGACAAAGCAAGATTTGATAAAAACAAGGATGAAAAATAAATTTGATAAAAATAAAGTCGCCTAGCCAAACAGGGAAGACAGTCCTTCCATGGCTGCCTCTTCGTTTTTAGGCTCTTCTTTCTTTTTCTCTGCTGCCGGGGCCTCTGCTTTTGCTGCCGGGGCTGTGGTTGCTGCTGCAACTGCTACAGGGGCGGCTTTGACTGCATCATCGATGTTGACATCGGCCAAGGCTGCAACTAGTGATTTAACTTGGGCCTCATTTACTTCAGCACCAGATGCCTTGACAACTGATGTGAGGTTGGCCTCGTTAACTTCTTTGCTTAGTTTGTGGAGAAGTAAAGCAGCGTAAACATATTCCATTGTATCAGGATTTTCTTGGGGCATAATATAAAACTATGGAGAAATTCTGACTCTGGTCAAGATTAATGATCTCTCCCAGTTACTGTTCAATGGTGAGATAAAACACGATCTTCTTCGAATTCAAAAAAACACTCCGGCTTTGATCAAATACAGTGATCAGATCACCCTTTATGACCAGAGTGCGTTTTTCTACATTCATCGTTAGTCATTGTATGGAAATAACTATCACATTGCCTGAATCTAGTCTTACTATCTAGATATGTTCCGAGATATT
Organism: Candidatus Nitrosopumilus sp.; assembly: GCA_965206745.1. GTDB lineage: Archaea > Thermoproteota > Nitrososphaeria > Nitrososphaerales > Nitrosopumilaceae > Nitrosopumilus. Next base: position 1,371,216 of record OZ242220.1, read on the forward strand.
GTTCACATTAATTTTTTAATTATGGTTTTTAGGAAATTGGAATCGATTAGAGATGATTTTATGCATAGACAAACCCACATTAGCTTATCATCTGATTATGAATCGGAAGAAGACATCTATTTATGATCAGGACTACATTTATCTAATTAAAACTGTTAATACACAACATGAATGATACAGTGCAGTACACTAGAATACGGGTATCAGATATTGATGATGAAATAAAAATGGTTTCAGAATTGAGAAAAATAGGCAATCCTTTCAAAGTCATCTCTAAAACAGATTATATAATATCAAACAAACAATGTAAAGTTTTGAGAAATAAAAAAATACCCTACAAAGTTATTAAAGAATGACCAAATTTCAATCCAAAATAAAACTCCATTTTACATTTCCTTTAGAGTTCAATGATCATACAAGTGCCCAATAAAGAATTTGTTCGAGTTAAGAATTATTTTATGGATCAATATGAGGGAGTTACAATTACAGGACCTTCTCAGGGTTATTGGTCACATTCCAAATTGGAATATAGAGATGAGACAGTTGAGTATTTTGTACTTGTATCCGGACAAAAATTTCTCAAACAAATTAAACCAGATTTAATAAAACAGATCAATAGAGGTTCGGGTCAAGATTAGTTTAGGATTTTTAGACTTCTGCAAACAGAATACAGCGTTCGCTTTAGAGTCTTATCTGTCAGAGTATCCATCCTGTGTCTTAAAACTCGTTTTGCTTCATCCCTCTCAGAACCCTCCGGTAATGATAAGACAGTATTGATAAACTCAGGCAATGATTCGCGAATCCAACCATCTAGCATTGCATAGATTCTCGGAGGAATAATATCACATTTGTCAGTGTCAAGATCTAGCACTGCGGCATAATTTTCATGTTCGACCCTATACACCAAAGCCAGTACCACGTTATCAGGGGTGGGATGCTGGAGGATTTCTCTGGATCGTTCTCCAGTTTTTCCTTGGATAATCTTATTTTTCAGGCCTATCGGATTTACAATCACCCCGTTAACGCCAACTTTGCGCCCATCAACACCAGTGATTATACCAAAAATAAAGTCATTGAACTCGCCATTTTTTTTAATTGAGAAAATCGAAGTGCCTTCTTTTAAAACAGGTTTCCGTCCAAACATGAATAGAGTACGTCAGGTATTGTATTTATTCTTGCCCAATATGACTTTGATTCCAATAGAGCACTACAAAACAAAATTATCAGTAAAATTTTTCCCAAGACCATCTTACTGCAAGAATTCATGGCTAATCAGGACATGATAAATTTACTTTTCTTAAAATAAGACAATGCAAGGGAGAATTAGAAAAGATGGAAAAAAAATACTATATCCTAATCCCGCTAGTTTTTGCAACGTTTGTTCACCTCGTAAATCCAGTGGGGTTTCCGGACGTCTTTTTTGACGAGGGAATATACATGCGAAGGGCAGTGAACATGCTTGATACCGGAAATCCACAAGAGAGTTATCTCTATGACCACCCATATTTTGGCCAGATAGTTCTAGCGGGAGTATTACAACTTACAAACTATCCTCCAGATACAACTATTGAACCTGACTCGCTTCAAAACATCTATCTTATTCCAAGATTATTCATGGGAATAGTTGCAATAGTGAGCACCTTGCTAGTGTATCAGATTGCCAAAGTGAAATTCAGTAGCAATGTGGCGCTGTTATCGGCGATGCTATTTACAACAATGCCATACACATGGATATTTGACAGGATATTACTTGATTCAATTCTGCTGCCGTTTTTGCTTGCATCAATTTTGCTTGCAATTTACTTTGCAAAATCCCAAGGCAGAATGTGGCTTGCCCCAGCATCAGGAATAATGCTAGGTCTTGCCATATTTACCAAAGTTCCAGCATTTGTTTTCATTCCCCTAGTCATCTGGCTGATCTTCCAAAAGGAGAAAAAACTCACACACATGATGATTTGGATAATTCCCGTACTGCTAATCCCGTTGCTGTGGCCTGCAAACAGCATACTTTTGGATCAGTTTGATCTGTGGATCAAAGACGTATTGTGGCAGAGCCAGAGAAGTAGCAGTATTTTTGAGATTATCGCGTATTTTCTACTCATTGATCCCTTACTGTTTGTGATAGGCATGGCAGGGATAATCCACGGTGCAATCACAAAGAACAAGTTTGTTCTGCTTTGGTTTGCCCCATTTGTTTTGTTTTTATCACTAATTGGATTCAAGCAGTATTTCCACTGGATTCCGGTAATTCCAATCATGTGTATTGCTGCAAGTATCTGGCTATTGGAGATGCCAAAAAAAATAAGATACTTGCGCTCAAAGACAGCTCATTATACGATCATAGGGATAATCCTGCTGTTTGGATTTTCAAGTACCGTGCTCATCATAACAAACGACGTATCATACAATCAGTTTGAGGCACTCTCATTTGTTTTGGAGAACCATGATGCCCAAAGTACCATATTGGCAGGTCCGGTGTACTCGTGGATTCTGTATGACATATTTGAGATAGACGAGGTTCCATTGGATTATTCGTCAGTCCTGTTTTATCCAATCAATACGAAAGATGTTACAGTCATTGCAGATCCGCATTTTAGGATAGATCAGAACCGAGGAGGGAACATCGTAAAAGCATACAATGACACAGAATCAGTGGAATATTTTGAGGGCAAGGCAGATGATTATCAATCCTACCCACACACAGGCGTGAGATTCTATAATGAGGGGTTCTCAATTGACATTAGGAAGGGTCAATGGGAGAGGTAATTAATTTCACCTTTAAACATTTTAATTCAAAGTACCGAGATTTACTTTGTTGCATTCTGCAGAGATCTCAATAATTGTGCCCACATACAATGAGTCAAAGAACATTCGCGGAATACTAGAATATATTCAAAAATCAATTCCAGATAACCTAAAGGCAGAAACAATAGTGGTGGATGATAATTCACCAGATCATACGGCAAAAATAGCAGAAGACTATTTTCACTCAATCAGGGAAAAGACAACCCATACAATTAACGTCATCAAAAGAAAGGCAAAGGACGGGCTGTCATCTGCAATACTAAATGGAATCCAGCAGGCAACTGGCAGCACCATTGTGGTTATGGATAGTGATTTTTCTCACCCGCCAAACATCATTCCAAAAATGATCGAGACGCTCAAACAGACTAGTTGCGACATTGTCATTGCCTCAAGATATGTCAAGGGAGGCTCCATTCAGGGCTGGCCATTTAAGAGGAAGATCATGAGCAAGATTGCAACAGGTATTGCAAAAAAAGGGCTTGGAATTTCATCAAAGGATCCGATGTCAGGATTTTTCATGTTTAAAAAAAATATCATTGCAGGACTAAAGTTTGACACGATAGGATACAAGATACTATTGGAGATTCTAGTGAAAACAAAGGGCGTCAAAATTCAAGAGGTGCCATACACGTTTACAGACAGGCAACAAGGAGAGAGCAAGCTTGGGGCATCCACTATTTTTGATTACTGCAAATCAGTCTGGAAACTATACAAGTATGGACGAAATGTGAAGGAGAGGCGGACATCAGTCAGATTCATCTCAAAGGCTGCAAGATTCTTTACAGTTGGCGCGTTGGGATTGGGAGTAAACTATCTGGCATCGATGCTGTTTGCCCTTAGCGCAGATATGTGGTATCTTCATGCAACCATGATGGGAATCATATTTTCGATCACCAGCAACTTCATCCTCAACAAGTATTGGACTTTTGAGGACAGGGACTTTGGCATAACAAGAACACTTGTGCAGTATAGCAAGTTTGCAGGATTCAGCTCCATTGGCGCACTAGTCCAGCTTGGAATGGTGTTTTACCTGGTCGATGAAAGTGGCGTATCATATCCAATTTCACTTGTATTGGCAGTCGGAATTGCAGCGATTAGTAATTTCATACTAAATAAAAAATGGACATTCAAAGAAAAAGTCTGGAGTTGACACCACAATTATTGCCGGACCACAGAGTCATCAATGCGCCACTAATCGACAATTCTTAATATCGGGGAATAGCAGGCTCAACGTTGGATAAAAGAGAGATCCTAAAAGAATTTTCAGCGGATCCTGAAAAATACTATAGTGTAAAACTATTCCAAGAACAGGGATTTCTCAGAAAAGCATGTGCCAAGTGCGGCAGGTTCTTCTGGACACTAAACGCAGACAGGGATTTGTGCCCAGATGATGGAACCGACACGTATTCGTTTATCGGCAATCCCCCGACTAGCAAGAGGTTTGACTATACCCAGTCATGGAAGCAGGTCGAGAAGTTTTTTGTGAAAAATAACCACACTTCAGTTAGCAGGTATCCCGTAGTTTGCAGGTGGCGAGATGATCTGTTTTTTACAATTGCATCAGTTGTTGATTTTCAGAGAGTGATGGGCTCCAAGGTGGTCTTTGAGTTTCCTGCAAATCCGCTTGTGGTCCCGCAGACTTGCCTGCGCTTTAAGGATTTGGAGAACGTGGGGGTTACAGGGAGGCATTTTTCAAGCTTTTGCATGATTGGACAGCACAGTGTTCCGGATTTGGGAGGATACTGGAAGGATGAATGCGTGGATTTGGACTTTAGGTTGCTAACGGATCAGTTTGGAATCAAGAAAGAAGAAGTCGTCTTCGTAGAGGACGTATGGGCAGGCGGCGGCTCATTTGGCCCGTCACTGGAGTATTTTGTCAGAGGACTCGAGCTTGGCAACGCCGTGTTTACAGAGTTTCAGGGGGAGCTGGGCCAGCATACCACACTGGACCAGCGGGTTATCGACATGGGTGCAGGCCTTGAGAGACTCGCATGGATTACGATGGGCACACCCACAGCATATGATTGCTGTTTTGGTCCAGTTAACGAAAAATTATTTGAAAAGGTGGGAATTGATTCAGATTCGGAGGTTCTCAGAAGATACTTTACGGAAATTGCAAAGGAGATTGATCACTCTGATGATCTAAACGAGGTAAGGCGTCTTGCAGTAAAGAATGCAGGAATAACAGACGGACAGCTGGACAAGATGATTACTCCGCTTGAGGGAGTCTATCTGATTGCAGATCATTTGAGAACGCTGATTTTTGCAATTACTGATGGCGCTTTGCCAAGCAATGTCGGTGGCGGATACAACCTCAGAATGATTCTCAGACGAATCAATGCGACAGTTGGCAAACTAGACTTGAAGGTCGACATCGATGATTTGATTGACGCACATGTTGATTATCTCAAAGACACCTATCCAGAACTTGACGAGAAGAGGGAGGATGTCAAGAAGATTCTCAAGATAGAGTCAGGCAGGTATGAAGAGTCCAAAGTCCACATGAAGAAAAAGGCCGAAAAGATTCGTCAAAAGGGCGTGCCAAGTGTCGAGGAACTCATCACCCTGTACGAATCAGACGGCATCACGCCTGAATATCTCAAAGAGGTTGATGCAATTTCAGAGATTCCCTCATCATTTTATTCAAAGCTGTCTGACTTGCACCAGTCTGAAAAGAGAAAGGAGATTACAAAGTTCCCGCTAGAGCAGCTGCCTGAAACTGAGGCGTTATTCTACAAAGATGACCCGATGGAGTTTGAGGCCAAGGTAATCAAGGTCTTTGATGACCAGGTTGTACTAGATAGAACATCGTTTTATGCCAGGGGCGGTGGACAGGAGCCGGACTTTGGCAGCATTGCAGGGTTCAGCGTGGTTGATGTAGACAAGCACGCAGGCATCATCGTTCACAAGCTTGTAGGAGGAGTGCCAAAAGAGGGAGATACAGTCTCATGTGTAGTGGATCAGACCAGACGGGCAAACATTACCAAAAACCACACAAGCACGCACATCCTAAACACATCATCACGAAAAATTTTAGGATCATGGATTTGGCAGCATTCAGCCTTTAAGGATGCTGACCATGCAAGATTAGACATCACACACCACTCCTCACTAACTGATGAGCAGGTAAGGCAGATTGAAGATGAGGCCAATACGATGGTCAGGGAGAACTATCCTGTAAACATAGAGTATTTTGACAGAGGTACTGCCGAGCAAAAGTACGGGTTTAGGATTTATCAAGGCGGCGTAGTCCCGGTTAAATCAGTGCGAATTGTATCAATAGAGGACAGGGATATCGAGGCCTGCGGCGGAACGCATGTCAAGAGGACAGGTGACATTGAACTGATCAAGATTACAAAGACAAAAAGAATTCAGGACGGGGTCGTCCGACTTGAGTTTGTCTCAGGACCGACTGCATTTGATTATGTGAAACTGCAAGAAGAGAGTTCAAAGAGGCAAGCCAGAGAGCAGGTTGCAAAGCAGGCATTGGAAAGACAGAGAGAGGCAGACAAGCAGAAAGCTAAAGAACACATCCCAATACTATTGGAGAGGATTCTGTCCGGGGAATCAGGGGAATTAGATGAAATTACAGTCAATGACAAGATCTGCTTTACTGCCAGTTCAAATTATCAGGATTATTTCCATCAAAACTTTGGCAAGAAACTAGTGGCCAAAGATGGCAAGGCTGCCTTTTGTGGAATTTTTGAGTCAGGACCAACTGTAAGGATAGTGGTGTATGCCGGAGGGGAATCAGGCGTAGATTCAGGACAGATAGCAAAGGAGATAGCCTCAATTTTAGGCGGTTCAGGCGGCGGGGATGCCAGATTTGCCCAAGGCGGTGGAAAAGACACATCTAAAAAAGACGAGGCAATAGCCAAAGCAAAATCAATGATTTTAGGATCGACACTATGACAGTTAACTGGAACAAGATAGAGACAAAATGGCAAAACAGGTGGGCCGAATCAAAAGACTTTGAGACAAATCCAAATGAAAAGCCAAAAAAATTCATCACGGTGGCATACCCGTATCCAAACTCGCCGCAACATATCGGGCACGGCAGAACATACACGCTGGCTGATGTTCACTCGAGATACTACAGAATGCAAGGGTACAACGTGCTGTTCCCAATGGGATTCCACTATACTGGAACGCCGATACTTGGAATGGCAAAAAGGATTCAGGCAGGAGAGAAGGACATTCTTGACGGGCTGCGAAACATCTACAACGTCCCAGAAGAGGACATCAAGACATTTGTTGAGCCGATAAAGATAGCAGACTATTTTCATCAGGAGATCAAATCAGGAATGATAGAGATGGGATACTCTATTGATTGGCGCAGAGAATTTACAACCATAGTTCCAGGATATCAGAAATTTATCGAATGGCAGATTACGGTACTCAAAGAAAACAACAGGATCATTCAGGGAAGTCATCCGGTTGGATGGTGTCCCAAGGATCAAAACCCGGTATCACAGCACGATACGATGGGGGACGTCGAGCCAAAGATTGATGATAAAAACTTCCTAGTCAAATTCAAGTTGGGCGAGTTTGTTTTCCCGGTTACAACATTAAGGCCTGAAACAATTTTTGGAGTTACGAATTTGTGGGCCAATCCAAATACAGTTTACAAAAAGGTTGCAGTGGATGATCAGACATGGATAGTTTCTCAAGAATGTGCACGCAAGATGGAGTTCTTTGAAAAAGAGGTTTCGATAATTGGGGATATTTCAGGAACTGAATTGGTTGGAAAGATGGCCATTCTGCCACACAAAGGTGACAAAGTTCCAGTCTTGCCAGCTGATTTTGTAGAGCCTGGCATGGGCACAGGATTGGTAATGTCAGTTCCGGCTCATGCTCCAAAAGACTACCAGGCGCTGATGGATTTGAAGGCGGCAAACCACGAATTGGCCTCAAAGATTGAGCCTGTACCCATCATGGTCACTCAGGGATATGATGCCATTCCAGCAAGACAGATTTGTCAAAGACTAGGGGTATCAGACCAGTCTGATTCCAAATTAGAAGAGGCCACAAAGGAGCTGTATCTCAAAGAGTTCACAGATGGAAGACTAAATGAAAGATGTGGCAAGTTCAGCAACGAGAAAGTCCAGTTTGGACGGGACAAGGTAAGGGCGTGGCTGGAGGAGGGAGGTCATTTGGAGAAATTCCCAGTGCTTGAGAACGCTCCAGTGCATTGTCGTTGTGGGGCAGAGTGTGTTGTCAAAATATTGAACAATCAATGGTTCCTCAATTATGGGGATAAAGAGTGGAAAGAACTAGCTCGCAACTGTTTTGATGGGATGAACATCCTGCCAAATAACATCAAGACAGAGTTCAAAGAGGTAATTGATTGGCTGCATGAGCGGGCTTGCGCAAGACAGCAAGGATTGGGAACCAAGCTGCCTTGGGACAAGGATTGGATTGTGGAGTCACTTTCTGATAGCGTGATTTACATGGCATACTATACTATTTCACGATTTGTAAATGATGGAACTGTACAGCCTGAGAATCTTACCAAAGAGTTCTTTGATTATGTTTTGCTAGACAAGGGAGACGTGTCATCGGCTGCAAAGACCTGCAAACTTTCTGAGGAGATCATCAGTACGATGAAGAAGGAATTTGCTTACTTTTATCCAGTTGATTCAAGGCATTCAGGCAGGGATTTGGTGCAGAATCACTTGTCATTTTTTGTTCTAAACCACGTTGCAATATTTGATAAAAAATTGTGGCCACGGGAAATTGTAGTTAACGGGAGTGTGATGATGGACGGTGCCAAGATGAGCAAGAGCATGGGAAATATCATACCCTTGCGTACTGCAATCAGAGACCATGGTGCAGACCCCATCAGATTGGCAATCATCTCATCAGCTGAACTGCTCCAAGATGCCGATTTTAACATGGAATCAGTGTTTGGAATTCAAAACAAGTTAGAGTCTCTGTTAGAGGAGTGCTCTAGGCTCAAAAAAAGCCCAATATCCAGACTGCAGGCAGAGGACAGATGGATTTTGTCTAAAACCCAGAACAAGATATCTGAAATCACAAAGGCAGTGGAGAAGATGAGATTACGCGAGGCACTGCATGATATTTTGTTCACGTTTGAGTCGGATTTGAGCTGGTATGTAAAAAGAACACAGGCCAAAGGAAGAGATGACATCTCAGGGATACTATACCAGATAAACTCGGCTCGTGTTGCAATGCTGTCTCCATTTGCACCGCACATAGCTGAGGAGATGTGGGAGAGGATTGGGGGAACCGGTTTGGTCTCAAAATCACAGTGGCCGCAGTATTCCATAAAAGATGTTGATGCCGCATCAATCCAATCCGAGGAGCTACTCAAATCAACCATAGGGGATATTGCAAAGATTCTCAAGGTAACCAAGATGACTCCGCAGAAAATTATAGTTTATGTTAATTCTGATGAATTAAAATCAACAGTGTATCGCAAGATACTTGGCATGATGGTGGGTGGCCAGAACAACATGGGGGTCATAATGAAGGAGATCATTGCAGATCCTCAGACTGCAGAGGCCAAGAAAATGCCAGACTATGTACAGAAAGTAATCAAGGATTTGCATTCAGAGTCTGAGGATATCAAAACCATGAAATTAGAAGTAAAAGAGTTTGATGAAAAAGAATTTCTCTCCAGGGAATTGCCTGCAATTGGCAAGAAAGAGTTTGGCGTAGAGATTTCAGTGTATTCTGAATCAGATAAAGACATCTATGATCCAAAAGGAAAAGCTAGGCATGCAAGACCGTTCAAACCGGGAATTTTAGTAGAATAGGACTCGGGTCACAAAGGATAATCATTGTTCTTGATCAGAGCAGCCAGATGTAAAACAAGGCAGTCATCTGTGTCTGAGAGTATTATCAACTTGAGAAGATCGGAAGGCAAAGAGAACACTAATCGAAATGATCACCAAAAGAACAGTTCAAATCAAAAACAATATCCTAGGTACATTGTTGAAAATATTCGTGCCTAGTTTTTTCAGTAGCTAACCTCAGATAGGATATAGATATTCAATATTTGATTAAATCTCAAATGACCCGCACCTAGAAATCATCTAGATTTCACTCATCCACATCAGATCCTCTTGATCAATGAATTGCACGTAACTGTGACAAATCTCCAATTTGTTGATTGAAGAGAACAGGTAAAGAACAATCAAGTCCGTCAGCAACTTACTGTTCAAGAGTCATCTTGTATGCATTATCAATTCCTTTACAGCACGTCTTGGTGGCATCAAATGTATCGATAAAAAAATTGAGAGTCTCAGTAAATGTAATGGGATAAAAAAAGGCATGTGAGCTTAAGATCAACTCCAAAAGGACGTTGATGACAGCTCCTCACTTAAGATCAGTAACTGGACGTTATCTGATGAAAGCGATGTCTTAAGGCTTGAAACTGTTTGTAATCAAACGAAAGACTGCCTCTTCAAACACATTATCCATATTTGATATTTAACTAATACTACTTTTTCATACTAGCAAAAAATATCAGAGTAAATTTCCAGATAGTGTATTTATTAGGCGTGAATGTTCGCAGAACATCTTGAAGATAGCAGTGATGGGAATGGGCGTGGCAGGATCTTATCTTATGGCCAGATTAAAGAACTCCGAACACAAAGTTGTCGGGTATGAAAGAATGGTTGAAGAGAAGCACGATTCCATTTGCGCATGGGGCACAATAAAACCGATTTTAGCAGAGTTTTGTAAAAAGACTGGAAGGGATTTTGACGACTTTTTGATTCATGATGGCAAAAATATGCACGTCAAAATGAATAATGATGTAAAATTTGACATCGGGCTAAAGGGACTATGCACGTATGACAAACTAGCGCTGATCAAAGATTTCATCAAGGACTCCGAGGTCGTCTATGGTACTCCGCCATCAAAAGAGGAACTAGAAAGAGAGTACGACATGATTGTTGATTGTACAGGATTTGGCAGGGCATACTTGCCAAAATTACAGGAGGACTTTTTTTTACCAACATACGAATACAAGATAGAGTACGAAGACAAGGTACCGTATGATGACTTTTACATCGAACCGTTTCCCGGCATGTCAGGCTACTTTTGGTATTTCCCACTAGGCAAAAAATGGGCACATGTCGGAGCAGGCGACTACAACAAGCAACACATGAAGGCAACAGACGAGTTTCTAAAAAAACACGGGGGCAAAGTCATCCAGACAAAGGGACGCCCAATCAGATTAGCAACGCCAGACAGATGCAAACCCTACTACTCAGGAAAGGTGGTAGGGGTAGGAGAATCTATAGGAACCGTTTATGCGTTGCTAGGCGAGGGGATCATCCCATCAATGCAGTGTGTCGAGATATTTTTGGAGAACATGAACGATTTCAAAGCGTATGAAAAGGCAGTAGAAAAACATTACAAGGTATATGCCAAGGTCTTTAACTTTGTTCGGGCTAAAATCCACAAAGATTTCAATTTCTTCAAAGCGTTGCCAGATTTTATTGCGATATTCCGATACATGAAAAAGCATGAAGACAGATTTGGAATGAACATCAAGATTGCAGATCTGATCAAAGTTGCAAAGGCCTAACTAAAGCTTACAGAGCCAAAACCCTCACGGTTTGTCCGATTTGAGGCCATGTTGTAATCGTAAATGGTTTTAGAATAGTCCTGGAATTCGCCTTTCATAGGATCCAAACTCTCTGCAAGGTAAAACCCAGGACAGTCCCCAGTGAATTGATACGTTGCATGGACTCTGGCCTTGCCTTTCTCATTCTCTAGCCAGCTTGAAAACGGATACAGGTAACACACCCCGGGCCTGTCAGGATGCATGCTGCATCCCCCCTTCTCATCTAGAAACCTGCAAGAGATATGGGTGCCATCATCATCCTCAGTTTCATCTGCCTTTCTTTTTAGATTAATCGTAGTCATTGTCGTTAGCTGTCCGGAGGGACCAGGTTCCTGATAGGTAACTGCAAGTGTCTCATTTTTGATAAAATCCGAAGATTTTTTGTATTTCAAACCTTTGCCAATTACAATTAGATCATCAGAAGTCAGGGGCAATCTGCCTTGTCTGTCACAACAGTTATGGCAGTCAGGCCAATAGCATTTCCACAAAATATATTTTTTTTCAGAGTTCAAATATGGAACATGGAAAACCACATCCTTGACTTTGATCAGGTGATCAGAGACGTCTGTAACTTTGCCTAACATGAACTTTCTAAGGATCGGATCAACGTCCCAGTCTTTTTCCAACAAATCAAGGGACTCTTCAATCTGGTTTTGAGACAATCAAGTTATAACATCTTTTGCAGATGTTATTAATGTTGAGTGAAAAAGGAAAATATGCCTTAGCTACTGAAAACAGGAGGTTTGTCTGGTCTGAGATCGTCTGGCCTCTAATTTTGGAGATCAACGACGTGGCATTTTCTTTGAAACGATTTCAAGAAAAACGTGAAAAAGTCTGTGATGAAAAAAACGTTTCAATCAACATCCCATCAAGGGGGCTAGTATCGCTGATGCAGAAGGGAATCATCATAAAAGAGGGAAAGGTCTATTCAATTCATTTCAGATTGATCCCATACATGCGACTAAAGGCAGCGTGTGATTATGCAACTGCAATTCGCGAAGTCAGACTAAAATGATTACAACAAATGAATATATTCTAAAACATTAAAATCTCTTCAAGTAGCCCGATAGTCTAGTGGTCAAGGATTCTGCCCTCTGGATCTCAAGAGTGGATAGGCGGAGACGGCAGTTCGAATCTGCCTCGGGCTACTGGTAAAATATCAACAATTTTGCGAGTCTTATCTTGATGCTTGTGCGATGCGTTCCAACTCATTCTTTTTCTTTACGGAAGGAGCATTAGGATCATTGGATGCTGCAAGCATGAGCTGCTCAGCCATGTGTTCCTCAATGGGTTTTGGATTTGAAAAGGTTGCTTCTTTTACAGCATCTGCAATAAACTTTAATGCCAAATCAACTCGCCTGATTGGAGCGACATCGACTGATACGTGGTACGTGGTGCCACCATAAACAATTCTAGTCGTATCCTCAGTTGGAGCAGAGAACTCTATTGCTCTGACCAGAACTTCAACAGGGTTTTGTCCGGTTTTCAATGCAACTATATCAAAAGCAGTTTTTACGGTATTGAGAAGCTTGGTTTTCTTGCCAGTCATTCTACCAGTGTTCTTTGCATACTTTTTTCCAAAATGCATCGACTTGTTGATTAGTCTCTCAACAATGTTAACTTCGGCTTTATTAAATCGCTTCAGTGCTGAACGGCCATAGGTGTAAGGAAGAATCTGTTTTCTCAGAGAGATGGCAGTTTTTAATCCCGGATCTCTAACTTCAATATCAGACAAGTCCCACTTTCTAAACAATAGTAAATTCTTAGTTTCTGCCATGCCTATCTCCTCGGCTTCTCCTTCTTGCCAATTACCAGCTCATGCAGTGCAGTGCCGTTAACTTTGAAAACTTTGAATCGGACACCAGGAATATCCCCCATTGCGCCGCCCTGTGTTGCACCCATACCCTGAATGTGGACTTCGTCGTGTTCATCAATGAAGTTCATCGCGCCATCCCTTGGCAAGAATGCAGTTACGGTTTTTCCATTTTTAATCAATTGCACTCTAACACATTTTCTAATGGCAGAGTTTGGTTGTTTTGCAGCAATACCCACCTTTTCTAGAACAATACCGCGTCCCTGTGGTGCGCCTCCGAGCGGATCAGATTTTTTATCAATGCCTAATTTTCTTCTTTTGTAAGTTGAGATTGCCCATCTCTGCTTTTTCTTTTTAATCGTAAGAACCCTGCCAGCAAACAGTCCAAGAGGTGATTTTCTCATATCCTACATCTCCAGGGTTGCCCGTTCAGGACTATTAATCAGTACGCTGCTAATATCAAAATATCGTTTTGCAAGAAGCCTTGCCTTTTCTGCATTTCTGCCTTCCCTTCCCACTACAATTCCTTTCTTTCTTGGGTCTACCATCACTATTGCCTGCTTTGACCCATCGGCTCGTTTATTTATTTTTACTTCTGAAATTAATTTAGGATTAAGCAGATTAGACAGGAATTTTGCAGGATCCTCATCGAATTCTACCAACTCGACATTTCTCTTGACGATATTCTGCAATGATTTGATATGAATGCCACCTTTGCCAATTGCAAGCCCCATTTTGCCAGTATTGACTACAAAAATTACCCTGTCCTGTTTCTCATCATCGACACAATCGCGTGCTGTTGCACCAGTGACGCTTTGGAAGAGAGACATCATTCGCATTTGATCAGTTGAGAGCTTGATTGATTGTGCCATTAGAATTCCTTTTTATCTCCAAACAAAAATGTCTCATTTAAACTTACATTATAGAGACTGTAGTTAATCATTTTTTTCCTCAGCTTCTGTATCTTTTAAAATTGATTTGATGCTAGCATCATCGATTGAAGTAAATGAAATCGTCGAAATTCTAAATTGTAAGCCACATAGTCTACCTAATGCGACTGATGTTCCTTGAAAGTTTACTAGGGGTATTTTTTCTTTTTTTGCATCTGATTCAATTCGCTCAAGCATTTCTTTTTTAATGGATTGAGACAATACAATTAGCTTGGAATTTTTTAACGAGTTTAGAACTTGCTTGGTGCCCATTGTCAACTTGTCTTCCTTGCGGGCATCTCGTAGTGATTTTTCAAGTATCTTACTCATGTGTTTTCCTTATGACGATCGTCTTGACAGGGCTTTATAGGTTTATTGAAAAATTAAGCGCATGGCATAGGGGAATCAGTTTAGAGGACCAAAAAGACAACCAACAAAGTACATTCCAGTTATGCCTACATGTGGAGAGGCCGGAACCACACTAGTTTAGCAGGCTGGTAAAAGTGCAACTTGACAGTGTACCCAATGCATATCCTAAAACGCCGGTAAAAGCGCAAATTTCTGTTTAATAGTCACAAAGTTATTCCTTTCACGGGATAGTAACCAAAGTAGACATTGTCGTGGATAGAACAGTCGGATCATCAACTGAGCTCCAAACAAAAGTTTCAATTTCATAGGTGCCAGATTTTTCTGGGACCCACAATTGAGAGAGATCTAAACTTTGTTTAGGAGAGATTTCTCCTTGAACCCATGAGAGTGATTCAACGACATTCTCATCATTTTTCACCTGTAACATATAGACGAATTTCTGTGCAAAATCATGATCGTTTGAAATGATTCCAACTATGTGTATTTGAGAGTTTTGTGAAAAGGATTCTAAAGCATTGCCAAGCCCGTCTGAAAAAGTGATTGGAAGGCTTTCAATTCGTTGAATTGGAGGAATGGACGAATCAGCAGAAGCACTAGTTTGAATTGCCAAACTATCTGATACAGAATAGGGTTGTGGCAGGGTGTAATCGTCATATTTGGCAAAAAGTTCATCACCGGGAAGAGAGTAAAGTCTATTCCCACTTGAGTGGGAATTCTGAGATAGTGAAACAGTTGCGATAAAAGAACCTGAACCCGCAGATGTCTCCACAGCATTGACTTGAATTCCTGCGACATCAGAGTCAGAAAATAGTTGGACGGGGAGATTATCTATGGATTCAGGATTTAGATTCATGTCAGCATCAACTATGCGGACCATCACAGAATCTTCCAAAAAGAGAACATCCTCAATGAAATTAACCGTTCCAACATTCCAGCTTACTGGAACCGATTCAACTAGGACGACCCCATCTGCAAACTCAAAGGATATAGTTATTGCAGAATCCCTATCAACTTCCAAGAACCCACTAGTAGGACCATTCCCAAGGGTTCTAGGAGTGGTGTCAAAATCACCATCCCCATCAGCATCATGGCTAAAACCCGTCAGGGTCACCTCAGCAGTAAAGATTCCAGAGTTTGCATCAGTTTCAGTAAACCGATAAGGCTCAAGAGAGTTTTTAGATGTAGAAATTTTGATGGAGTGATCATCAGTGCCACCAATTGAATCAATCAAATGCCTATTGGAATTCCAGCTAGGAGCGACAACAGTGATTGTCATCTTGTCAGTCCACGAATAAACTGGCTTGTCTGTAAAAATTGGAGAGTAGGGATTGTCATAGTCAGGCGGAGATTCTCCAAACGCCGGAAGCAGAATCAAAGATAGCAACAGAGGATAAAGCATGTTGAAGATCAGGGATTCAATGAATTTATTGTTTGATGAGCAGACTAGGGGTTGTCTTCAGGCATTGAAACCAACAGGATGTTGTCTCCACGAAGCAATATTTTTCCAAGTTTCTCATGTTTTTCTTCAGAAACGTCCTCAGCATCATCCAATGTCAGATTCATGTGAATGTCAAAATCTTTGAGAATGCCTTGAATAACTTGGGTATTTCTCAATCGAAGTAGCACAACTTTGTCTTTATTGTTATTCATTAATGTAGAAATTTCATCTGCCATAATTATCACCTAACTATACTCCCATTTGCCCTTGCTTGTATGTGTAACGCGACAGTTTTCACATACTTGTTGGATGATAAAGGTAAAAGGAGCAATTTTTCTACAACTCCAAGCTGATTTGGCCATATTTAGCCATTTTCAAATGGTTCTCCTCATGTCTTGTACGTAAAGTAGCATTGTTTTTCATAGGCAACCTCCCCCGAGAACAGATATTCAGCATTCTGGAGGAGGAGAAATATCAGAAAGCAGGGATGCCATAAAGAATGAGCTTGACATGTAATAAGAAAACACTCGTCTTTCTTTGTCATGGTTGTATTTTCAAGCAGGATAGTTACAGATGCCAACGCTCTGTAATGTGACAAGCGCATCAGAATAGTATTTCCACATTCTTTGGAATTTTCCTCAAACGAGAATAGATGAGTGCACGGAACTAGCGTACGAGTCACTTCTTTTTGGAGACTTGCATGTACAGGTCAACAGTACCGCTTCCGATTGGAATGTTACTGCCGACAATTACATTTTCAGTAATGCCTTTGAGTTGTTCAACTTCGCCACCTAGTGCAGCATGTGCAATTGTAGGAACTGTAATTTCAAATGCCGCCCTTGCAAGAACACTGTCTTTAGTACCCGCAATCCCGTGTCTGCCAATTTGCTGCATGTATCCCCGGGAACACATCAAATCAGATACAAGCATGATGTATCTGTTATCGACTTCCAATCCCTGGTCGCCCAAAGTGTGATTGAGTTCATTAATCAGTGAGTTTCTTGCAGCCTCAATTCCCAAGGTACCTGCAATCTCAAAGACGTTGTTGGTCCTGACATTCTTTTTGTCAATGCCCTTTACCTCGAGTACTTTGGCAATATTAGAGCCTGTTGTTTGGATAACCCATTCGTCATCCTTTTGAACTAGGGTGACCCGTTCAACATCTGGAACCCCTTTAACAGTAGTGTTGAGAACTTTGTTTCTAATTGCAATCACAGTTGCAGTATCAGCCTCATCTACCAAATTCAAGGTGATTAATTCGCCTGTAACTTCCATTTTGAATTTCTTATTTGATGAGAGTGCAGATTCCACTTCGGCAATAGAACAGCCTCTTTCATTGAGCCTGTTATTACTTATAATCAATTTGATGTTCGTGGAATAGTCTGTTTCAGTATCTGCAATCAATGCGCTAACCTTGGTCTGCAACACATTTCGTGCAACTTGAATCGCTTTTTCCCGAGATTTCTTTGATTCCTCGTCAAGATAGATATCCATAGTTGGAGTGACAGGTTTCTTTCTAGCATCAACTAGCTCAATCAACCTTGGAAGACCCAATGTTACGTTCCTTTCTTTAATTCCTGCAAAGTGAAAAGTTCTCAAGGTCATCTGGGTTCCGGGTTCGCCGATGGATTGTGCCGTGACAATTCCCACGGCTTGACCGGGTTCCACTTGGGCCTTGTTGTAAAGTGAGAGTCCCTTCTTACATACTGCCTCAACACCGTCTTTACTCAGATTGGATTTATGTAAGGCATCAATTACAAGACGGGTCAATCTCGGATTAAATGTCTTGGTGTACTTTTTAGTCAATGTGTCAATCTCATCCTTGGTTGCCTTTTTTCCAGAGTCGATAATGGTTTGTGATTCGGCCAGTCTGCTAGCATTGAATGCCTCACCATGATCACTTTTTTGCACATCAATGCCGTCTTCGCCGTATAGGAACTGAACGATATGGCCGTGTGGGTCTCTTACAGTTCCATCATACTCCAATCTAATGTGCTCTAATGCGTTAATCAGTCTGCGCTGCATGTAACCGCTCTGTTGTGTCCTAACTGCAGTATCTACCAGCCCTTCACGTCCACCCATTGCGTGGAAAAAGAACTCCAAGGCAGTAAGACCGGTTCTGTAATTTGACTTTACAAATCCGTGTGCGTCTGGATTGCTATCATGCTCTTTGTAATGTGTCAATGCACGATTGCTGTAACCATAACTCATTCTATTTCCCCTTCTTGATTGCTGACCCAAGGCACCGGCCATCTGACCTACGTTAAGTGCCGAACCTCTAGCTCCAGTTGTAGCCATGATTTTACCGGCATTGCCGTCATCAAGGGAATCATTTGCAGTAGCTCCTGCCTTCTCCCTTGCCTTACCTAATTCATTAACAATATAGGCCTCCAAGGCCTCCTCAGCCTTCATGCCCCTTGTGAGTTTGAGGGTTCCTTTTTCATATTGATGGGTCAGATCAGATACGACATCATAAGTTCCCTGAATGTCATCTAGGATTTGCTGCACGTTCTTTTCTGGAACTTCAAGATCACCATAGCCATAACTGAAGCCATAATGGGTGATGAACTGTTTTACCATGATAAGAATAGAGTTTAAGAAAGTCTTGCCAGCTGCGTTTCCATAGTCTTTTGTAATTCTGTGCAAAACACTTTCTGGCTCCTCAGCGCCGATTGACGTCTTGTCAATAACGCCACTGATTAGCTCACCGTTTTTGATTACAACATCTTTTTCTGGACCTTTTGTTCCCTTTGACCATTTTGATGTAAGGACATAGTTGAAGTCTTTTGGAAGGAATAATGAGAACAGCTGTTTTCCAGTATATGCAGGACCGTTTTTTGTTTTGGTTCCCGGTTTTGGAAGTGCGCCAGCATATCCGCCAAGCATTGCATAGTTTGAAAATTCTTGAATAGACAGAATGGTATCATCCTTGGTCAGCAGGTAAGCGCCAGTTACAAAGTCTCTGAGCGCCCCAATAATCGGACCTCCATATCTTGGGGAGATCAGCTGGTCTTGAACCCTCATCAAAAGAATTGCTTCGGCTCTTGCCTCCTCACTTTGAGGAACGTGAAGGTTCATCTCATCACCATCAAAGTCTGCGTTGTATGGTGGACAGACAGAAGGATGCAGTCTGAAAGTTTTGCCAGGAAGCACCCTCACATAGTGGGCCATGATGGACATTTGGTGAAGTGATGGCTGTCTGTTGAACATGACAATATCGCCATCTGCAAGGTGTCTTTCGATCAGATATCCGATCTCTAGTGTTTCGGCAATTGTAGAACGGTCTTCTACGAAATCCAGTCTGATTTTTACACCGTCTGGTCGAACAATATAGTTTACACCTGGGAATTTCTCAGGGCCGTTGATCACCAATTTTCTCATCCTCTCAATGTTCCATTCAGTAACAATTTCAGGAATGGTTAGTTTCATTGCAACTTGTTCTGGAACTCCAACTTCGGACAAATCCAAATTGGGATCAGGCGAGATTACAGTTCTGCTTGAAAAGTCAACCCTCTTTCCAGATAATGAGCCTCTGAACCTGCCTTCTTTTCCTTTTAGCCTCTGGGTCAAAGTTTTGAGTGGACGTCCAGAGCGATGGTGTGCTTGCGGGATTCCAGATACTTCGTTGTCAAAGTATGTTGTAGAGTGATACTGGAGCAAGTCAACTAAATCCTGAACAATTAATGGGGGGGTTCCTGCCTCCTTACTCTCCTTTAGCCTTTGATTGACTCTGATGATATCCACCATTTTGTGCGTCAAGTCATCTTCAGATCTAATCCCGGTTTCAAGAATGATCGAAGGTCTGACAGTCACAGGCGGAACAGGCAAGGCCTGCAGAATAAACCATTCTGGCCTTGCAGTGATTGGATCATAAGATAGCAGTTCCAGATCACCATCAAGAATTTGTGTGAATCTCTCCCTAATCGTAATTGGCAACAGTCTGTGCTCACCGATTTCGGTCTTTTCTACAAAGATGGTTGGTTTTGTAAAGACTAGCTCATATTGCGTTTTTCCACAATGAGGACATTCTTTAGCTTTTTTGGCCTTTTCAATGATTTGTTCCGGAATACGCTTTTGTGAAATTACGGTATAGGCAGCATGCTTGTCTTTAATTTTTTTGAATGCCAGTAGATCTTCTTGCGGTACCTTGAGTCTTGCACATGAACGGCATGTTGATTGCAATAATTTGTAAATGTTATCAATAAATGCAATGTGTAAAATCGGTTCTGCAAGTTCGATGTGTCCAAAGTGTCCCGGACACCTTGCAGCAGTGTTTCCACAAGTGAGACATTTTTGTCCAGGCTCAAGGGTTCCCAATCTTCCATCCATAAGACCCCCCTGTACAGGCATTCCGTCCTCATCATATGTCTCAGGGGCGGTAATCTCGGCTACAGAATATTTTCTGATTTCAGTTGGAGACCAGACTGAGAATCGAATCCCATCAATTGCCTTAATTGCCTGAATGGACATTAGATCTTCTCCTTGATCAGTAATCTTGGTGCAACGTTAAGACTTTGCATTTCTTGTAATAATAGCTTAAACGCATATGCTACAGACACAGAGGATACCTTGGCTTTGTCACCGCAAACTCGGCAGACATACTTTCTCTGTTTGACATCATGATATGCCACCAATCCACACCTTTCACATACAAAAATATCAGACTTGTCAGATTCATCTAACAGCCTGTCTTTGAGAATCATCGATGCACCATAGGCAATCAAACAGTCCCTTTCCATCTCACCGAATCTCAATCCTCCACCCCTTGCTCTTCCTTCGGTGGGCTGCTTGGTTAACATCTGGACCTGTCCTCGAGCTCTTGCATGGATTTTGTCTGCAACCATATGATGCAGTTTCTGGTAATATACCACTCCAATGAAGACATCCACTGGGAATGATTTTCCAGTCCTCCCATCATACATTGTTTCCTTGCCAGAATATTCAAAACCGTGTGCATCCATTACTTCTTTGACTTCAGGCATCTTCTCTCCAACAAATGCAGAGCCGTCAAATCTTTTTCCACGTAATGCGGCTGCCTTGCCACAAACAGATTCCATCATCATGCCAACTGTCATTCTAGAAGGGAACGCATGCGGATTAATCAAGATATCAGGGGACACCCCATCTGCAGTATATGGCAAATCTTCGGCTTTAGCTAAAATACCCAATACGCCTTTTTGGCCGTGCCTTGATGCAAATTTGTCACCAATTTCAGGAACTCTCATATCTCTTGCTCGAATCTTGTACATCTTTCCTCCTTCATTTGATTGAGTCATAACTACGGTGTCTATAACTCCGGTCTCAGAGGGTCTCACGCCAATTGAGGTATCTCGCCTGTATGGGCCAGAGGATTCAAATTCCCTGTACTCTTCCATAAATCTTGGAGGGCTGGTCTTTCCAATCAAAATATCTCCGCCCTTGACAGGGGATTCAGATGCAACCACACCGTCATCTTCAAGCAGTCTGTATGCACGCTCACCCTTGTAGCCTCTGATGTTATCCTCGGCATTTGGAATTTCAAAGGTATCGCGCATTCCGCCCGGATACTGCTTTGCTTCAGCATCGTAAATTCTAAAGAAGAAGGTCCTGCCCAGTCCACGATCAACGGATGA
The DNA here is from genome assembly GCA_965206745.1 of Candidatus Nitrosopumilus sp. Classification (GTDB taxonomy): domain Archaea; phylum Thermoproteota; class Nitrososphaeria; order Nitrososphaerales; family Nitrosopumilaceae; genus Nitrosopumilus. The sequence continues at coordinate 1,392,781 of OZ242220.1, forward strand.
TTTGCTCAACACGATGGCATCCTCGATGTTATAACCATCAAACGGCAATACTGCAACAATACAATTCTGTCCTGCAGGCCTGTCTTCCAATCCCAAAAGCTTCATTGCTTTTGTGTTGACAATTGGAACCTGGGGATACAACATGAGGTGTTGTCGGACATAGGTACTGGTATTCATCATGGGTGTCGAAAATCCAAGACTTTGCTTGGCCATTGCAGATTCGTAAGTGTTCCTCGGGGATTGGTTATGTTCAGGATATGGAATTATAGAAGCGCCTGCACCCAGTATTGATGGCGGGAACACCTCCAAGTGAGTGTGTTTCTTTGTGTCCTTTTCATCCAAAGTGACATAGCAATTTTCTTCCTCATTTGCGTCAATTACCTCCAATATTCCCATCCTCAAAAGATCGGTCCAAGAAAGTAGCTTTTTTGAAATCTTGTCTAGTAATTCTGCAGTCAGCAATGATTTGTTGTCTGTGATAATAATTAACGGGCGCAGCACCCTGCCTGCATTGCAGTTAACATACAGCCTTCTTGTTGAGCCTTCAATCTCTGATTTGTGGAACGATACTCCAACGTGCGGATGAATTTTTGAGTTTCTTCTTAACTCCCTAAGGGACTGTGCTAACTCTCCACCATCCTTGGAATATCCAATTAATCTGCCATCGACGAAGATTCTAGTTCCGTCTTTTTTCAGATCCTCTTTTGCTTCAAAGAAATGAACGGTTCCAAGATCAAAGAGTTTTTCTATAATCTCTTCAGATGGGACATTTACTGAAATGATTCCAGAGAGGGCAAGATTCTTCACCAAACCACAGTTTGAGCCCTCTGGGGTCTCACTTGGACAGATTCGTCCAAAGTGAGTCGCATGCAGATCTCTTGCTTCAAAGTTTGGCTGGGTCCTACTCAGGGGGGATTGGATTCTTCTAAGATGACTGATCGTTGAAAGATAGTTGGTTCGATCAAGTAGCTGGGTAACACCCACACGGCCCCTTCCCCAATTTCCGGTTGCAATTGCATTGTTTAGTTTGTCAGTAATGATGCCAGGACGAATTGCTGCGGCAACTGCATTGATTCCACGCTTTTGGCCAGAGCGCTCTAATTGATACTTCATATCCCTGACCAGATTTCTAAATGCAGTTCTAAACAGATCTGCCAGCATTTGTCCTGCAAATTTGATTACCTTATTTCCATAATGATCTTTGTCGTCAGGGGCAATCCAGCCTAGTTTTAATTCCAATAACTTGCAAGCGGCCTCACCTAAGAATTGAGCCTTTTCTTTTCTGTTTTCAGGGTGTTTGCCCAGATGAGGCAAGAGTCCCCAATCCAGTAATGTCTCAGCCCGTTTTATCTGGAATTCCTCCAACATTCCAGGCGCAATTCTCTTACTGATATAGACAATGGCATCTTTTGAGGTTGGCACGTCGCCAGCTTTTTCAAAAGAGCCTTCTAACTCATCCTGAATTTCATCAACCAATGAGACTACAGATGCGATTTCTCTATCGGATTCCAATCCAAGTGCCCTCATCAATGTGACGACAGGGATATCCACAGGAGAGCCAGGGATTCTTGCAACGATTAATCCGTCATTTTTCATCACAAGCTCTAGCTTTGCACGATAGCCTACAATCGAAGAATACACCTTAGCTTTGAAAACAATGTTTCCGCCCAGAGTCTCCCTATCAACAATTATTTTGTTGTATGAGAGATCCTCTAGTCCAACAATTACACGTTCTGAACCATTGATGATAAAGTAACCGCCGGGATCACTTGGATCCTCCCCATGTTCAATTAGTTTTTGAGTGGAAAAATTATGCAAGATGCATGCATTTGATTTTGCCATAACTGGTACATCGCCAATATGTACAAACTTTGATTCTAAAATTTTTCCATCCTCTACGACACTAGCTTCCATCATGACCGGTGCTGAATAAGATACATTTCTCAGCCTTGCCTCAGCAGGGGTAATGTGGGTGATGGAACCGTCAAGCTCCATCATTCTGGGTTGTTGGAGTTTTACCTTGCCTAGTTGGATCTTGTAAGGATATTCTGCATTTTCAATATCAATTTGTGCAACCTCATTAATGATACTCTGAAGCCCTCTTTCTAGAAACTCATCAAATGAATTTAGATGCTGACGTGCAATGCCCTCACGTTTTAAAATATCCTGAATTATCGGCCAGCGTTTAGTTGAAGGATGCACCATTAGATCTCCACCACATATCGATAATAGAGACTTTCGCCAGCAGTTGAACTTGTTCTAGTGATCTTTATCATATCGCCAGGCTTTACGCCAAGTCCCAAAATTGCAGGATCGTTGGCAAAGATTAGGGGTAATTCGGTGGGCTTGCAGTTGTATTTTTTCAAAACTTCCTCAGCCTCGTGTTTGGCAATGATCTCATGCTTTGGAACATAGATATGATCGGGCACTAAAACTTGGTTTTTCTTGATTGCCATCTACAGAACCTCCACGTGAAACATTACATGTAACAGAAATAATACACACAAACTGTCAAAAATTCACGCTCGGGTTAATATATATGTAATTTGAATTTTGCCGAAAAAACTGTTTTTTTTTCTACTTTGTCAATAAATTTTTTCGCAACCTTAAATAGTAGAAATTTAGGCGTAAAAACAATGAAAGCTCATCTAACGGTGTTTGCCCTATCTGCAATTATGATTGCAAGTATGGGTTTAGCGCCTGCATTTGGACAGATTGTAAGCTCAATTGATGTTACTACGGACAAGTCTTCATACGAAGAAGGCGAGACAATCCTAGTAACAGGAACCGTAAGAGAACGATACTCTGGTACTCCAGTAAGCGTAATTGTTAAGGCTCCCAATGGGAATTTGGTGTATCTTGCACAACCCACAGTAGGAGATGATAAGAAATTCAGTGCTGAACTGACTGCTGGTGGAGGACTAATGAAGGTGGAAGGCTCATACATAGTCGAAGTCCAGTATGGATCAGAAAATCGTTCGGCAGAGACAACATTTGCATATAGTGGATCTGAAGTACGAGTCCCAATCACATTCCCTCCAGGAGTGACGGATAAGACGATCAAAATCGACGGATCCGACGATCTGCTAACATATGAGATAATAGGAGGAAAAATAACAAGCATCGCGCCTTATGTGGAAGGAAATTCACTAGTCATAGGCATAGAGGCTACAGATGATGGTACATTAACCATCACAATCCCCAAATCAGTGTTAGTAGCAGAAACTGATGGTGTAGACGATAGCCTGATCATCTTAATTGACGATGAAGAAGGAGAATTTGATGAAGTAATAACATCAACAGGCAGAACGCTCACTATACCATTCCCAGTAGGTTCTGAGACGATCGAAATCATCGGTACATGGGTGATTCCAGAATTTGGTACAATTGCAGCTATGATTCTAGCAGTGGCAATTATCTCGATAATTGCAATATCTGCAAGATCAAGACTTAGTATTATACCAAGATACTAAATTTCATCTTTTTTCTATTTTTGAATATACATAAATAGCAATAATGTTGGTAAAAATCAGATGAATTTTAAACGTTCTACAACATCTATGGCAATAGCCCTCATGGCATTGTCATTAGTTTCAATGACCTCAATTCAGCAAGATGCTTTTGCGCAACAAAATCAAGGAATGTCGATCACGGCAATCGCCGACAGAGGCTCAGACACAATTACCATTAATGGTAAAACAGTTTCAAGCCTTACAGATGTTACATTTAGAGTGACAACTCCAAGTGGAAACAATGTGGCAGCCATCGGTCAACTTACACCAGATGATGAGGGTGATTTTGTAACAGAGTTTAGAATCGGACCTACATGGAACGAGGACGGATTATACAAGATTACAGCAATGCAGGGTATAGGGAGTAATTCATTATACACACTAAATGTTCTTGTTGAAGTGGTAAACGGCATAGTGACTGAAAGAACTTCCGTAACAGAATCAAACATGAATGCGATATTCAAACCAAATGAAAACAATGTTGCAACAGATGCAGGAATCACACTCGATCAAATGGAAATCGTGAATGGTTCTACAATGTTTGAGGTTACCGGAACAACTGACAGAATAAGTCAAGATATCACAATAACTGTATCTGCACCAAATGGAAATAGAGTAGCAGTTGATCAGATATCACCAAACCTTGACGGAAAATTTGCTGCAGAGATTATCGTGGGAGGATCATTATGGAAAGAAGATGGTTTTTACACCGTAATTGTACAACAATCTGAAGATCCAAAATATACTGCTTCAACTAAAGTGGACATATTGGATGGTAAAGTAGTACCAGAATTCGGTACAATCGCAGCTATGATTCTAGCAGTGGCAATTATCTCAATAATTGCAATATCTGCAAGGTCAAGACTTAGCATTATTCCAAGATACTAAGTTCACAACTTTTTTCTATTTTTAAATATACATAAATAGAGACAGGTATAAATCGCATCAAGATGAACAACCGTACGTCGTTCGCGTTACTAGCCTTATTGACTGCAGTCGGCGCTGTAACCATGACAGCAGCATATGCTCAGGAAGATATTCCAGAAGCATGTGTAGGGTGTACCATAGAGGATGCAAGGGCAATAGCAAATCAAGCATTGCTTGGAGACATCCCAATATCTGTTTGGACAGACAAGACAGAGTATGGTCACAATGACATGATTATAGTGCAAGGCCAAGTAGCAAATGTAGCTTCTGGATTTCCAGTTACATTAACTGTTGTTAGTCCATTAAACTCCATTGTTAGAATTGATCAACTCAATGTAGCACAAGATGGTAGTTTTGAGACAGCAATAAACACAGCAGGTGCAATCTGGAAATACGACGGTACCTACACCGTTAAAGTAAACTATGGTAGCACTGAAAAAAGTAACAGTGCCCAAGTTAAACTAACCGGTGGAGTTGTACACGTACCAATCTACGAAACACCAGACAAACAATGTGGTGATGGTGATCTGCAAGTAGCTGATCAATGTATACCATTTAGCATCACAGGTGGAATGGTAACAGGTACAACTCTCATATCTGGTGATAATGGTTCAATTATCATCAGTATCAACGCTGAAAATGACGGAACATTAACAGTAACCCCATCAGAGACAACCATACGAGGTATCCAATTGATACTAGTGGATGGTGAACAATGGGATGATGTTGAGATTGTTGGAAACAAAATAACAGTAATGTTCCTAGCAGGCGCTGAGACAATTGAAATAGTAGGTACCTATGTGATTCCAGAATTTGGAACAATCGCAGCTATGATTCTAGCAGTGGCAATTATCTCGATAATTGCAATATCTGCAAGATCAAAACTCAGTATTGTACCAAGATACTAAAAATCACACAACTTTTTTCATTTTTTCATTTTAGTAGTAAAGAAAATATACAAACAAGTATTGGTTAATCGTGTGGATTTAAAAATACTTTATGGCCTAATACTGATACTTGCGATTTCTGCCGTACCCGTATCTGCACAGCAATCATTAATTTCAGTTCAAACAAATGATAAGAATTATGAAGAAAAAGACATAATTGTAATTTCAGGCACCGTGAACATCATAGTTGGAGAAACACCAGTAGTGTTACAAATATTTTCTGAAGGAAATAGGGTAGAAATTGCACAACTTACAGTGGCACAAGACGGGAGTTATTCACACACAGTAATTGCAGAGGGCCCGAGATGGCAAAAATCAGGCGATTATAGAGTCAGCACCTCATATGGTGAAGGAAATATTGTGGAAACAGAGTTCAGATATTCTCTAAAATCAGATGCAATTTCAACTAAAATTTTTGAAGTCGATGCTGGAAGTTATGGGACTTTTGATGTAAAACATACCATCATAGGAGCCACAATCAAAGACATAAAGGTAGATCAGAAGAACTTGGGACTGGTAGTTCAAATCGAGTCCACAGATGAGGGATCAATCACATTAGAGTTGCCAAGGGAATTCATAGGTGCTAACACAAAAGACGATAAGGACGAAAAATTCATAATCCTGATAGACACGATTCCGGTGGACTATGAAGAGGAAGGAACATCTGCAGATATCAGAACCATCACAATTGAATTTGAGCAAGGGGATTCAGACATTCAGATTATCGGAACTTATGTTATGCCAGAATTCGGGGCAATAGTAATGGTGATTTTAATCGTCGGAATCATGGCCACAGTTTTAGCTGCAAGAAGCAAACTTCAAATGAACATCTAGGTCGTAGAATCAAAGGAATACTTTTCTTTGAACGGGGAGAACGAGCGCAATTCTCTAACGATTTTTTTCAAAGAGTCAACTGTTTGATCAATCTCTTGCTCGCTGTTGAATATCCCCAGAGTCAACCTTAGGGAACCGGTAATTTGTTCGTGTGAGAATCCCATTGCTTGCAACACATGTGAGGCCCGTTGGGTGTTTACAGAACATGCAGAGCCAGTGGATGCGGCAATCCCATATTCATCAAGTTTGATGATGAGATCTTCTCCATTCACACCAAGAAATGTAAAATGCGCATTATTGGGCAATCTTGATTGAGGGTCACCGTTGAGGGTGGCTACAGGAATTTCGTGCAATATTTTTTCAACTAGGGTATCCCGGAGTTTTCTCACACGAGTCATATTTTCATCAAGGTTATTTTTTGCAATTTCACAGGCCTTGCCAAATCCCACAATATTTGCAACATTTTCAGTTCCAGAACGCAGTCCATCCTCTTGCCCTCCACCCAACATCATGGGATCTATCTTTATCCCGTCTTTGATGTATAATGCGCCTACTCCCTTTGGACCGTGAAGTTTGTGGGAAGAGATGGACAGTAAATCTATGCCCAACTCTTTTACGTCAATTGGGATCTTGCCCACAGCCTGAATGGCATCGGTATGAAATGGGACATTCATCTCACGGCATATTTTGGTAAATTGTGAGATCGGCTGGATTGTGCCCACCTCATTGTTTCCAAACATGATTGAGACAAGGCACGTGCTATCAGATATGTGGTTTTTCAGCTCCTTGGGATCCACAGTCCCAAAGGAATCGACTGGCAGATAATCAACATGAAGGCCATCCTGGAGAAGCCTCTTGCAAGGCTCTAAAATTGCATCATGCTCAATTGATGATGTGATTATTTGCCTGGAGGCGTCATTTTGAGATATGCCTCCAAGTACAGTATTGTTTGACTCGGTCCCTCCAGATGTAATTAGAATTTCAGAGGGCTCAGCATTAATCAATGATGCAATCTGTTTTCTGGATTTTTCAATTGCTTTTCGTGCCAATCGGCCATATCTGTGAATCGAAGATGCATTGCCATACTGTTCCTTAAGATAAGGCAGCATTGAATCTAAGACATCTTGATGAATTTGGGTGGATGCGGCATTGTCAAGATAAATCAATCTGCAATCACATTAATTTTTCCGGGCTTGTAGCCTTCCTGATCAACTTGAACCGAAGTAAAACCAATCATCTTTAATCTTTGAGTGATTTGCTTTAAGACAGATTCGTCAAATCGAGACAGCATGTGTTTTTCAACCTCAATTTTTGCAGAGCCGTTCATATCACGGACCCGAACCTGCTTTGCCCGGGTAAGCTGTTTGACAATGGTTTCACCTAATTCAATCCGAGTCAATTTTTCAGCAGTGACCCTTTGACCCCAGGGAATTCTTGATGCCAAGCAGGAATTTGACGGTTTGTCATATACGGACAATCCGACTGTTTTGGCAGTCTCCCGGATTTGGGATTTTGAAAAGTTCGTCTCTACAAGGGGGCTTTTAATTCCATGCTGCTTTAATGCCTCAATTCCGGGCCGGTAATCACCCAAGTCATCAAGGTTTGTTCCATCAACTAGAATCTCCACATTGTACTCTTTTGCCAGCCTCACCAGATGCTTGCCCAACTCCATTCTGCAATGAAAGCAGCGATCTGAGTCATTTTTTATAAAATCTTCATTTTCAAGTTCGCTATAGTCCAAGAAGAGTTGGGTGATGCCAATCTCAGAGCAGATTTGCCTAGCTGTTTCGAGTTCTTCTTTAGACAGGGTTTTGTAATCTGCAGTTACAGCGATGGCAGAACTGCCTAATTTTTGAAATGCAGCGTATGCAACAAGTGCACTGTCAACCCCCCCAGAAAGGGCAATCATAACTCTGTCCTTGTCCCCAAACCAATCAACAAGTTCATCAAGTTTTGTCATTTGTAACCTCCAATTTTTCGATCTCTCGCCTTAACAATGCTTCTGTCCCTTTGATTGACTTGCCAATAACATCAGATATCCTCCTTAGATCGTCAAACTCTATTTTAAAATCAGTCTTTCCTTTAAAGTGGGATTTTTTATAGCGGACCTGAAAAGGGACGCCGTTCAAACTTACAGAAACACCATGGCTGGATCTAGGAACGATCAGTCGATTCGAGTCAGATATTCTAATTCCCAAGGTTCCAGTCTCCAACACTAGTGCATCTGCAATATCATCAACGACCTTGTCAGTGCACATTACAGATACGAGGTTTGTAGGCCTGCCTTTTTTTGTGATTCCATGATAAATTGATACGTCCAGTGCGCCTTTTTCCATAATTTTCTCGATCAGATTTCCCAGAATTTCCCCAGATACATCATCCACATTCGTTTCAAGTATTTTTACAGAATCGGTTTCAAAGTTACTTTCTGAGCCCCTAACAACTTTTAAGACATTAGAAAAAGTTTCAAAATTCTTTTGTCCTGCACCGTAACCTACAGATGTAACCTTCATCAGGGGGTAATACCTTGCAGACTCGCCAGCCAAATTCACTAAAATACAGGCACCTGTGGGAGTGACGAGTTCTTCATCAGCGTCATTTCCTTTGATTATCAAGGATGAGTTTTTGAGAATTTCAAGAATCGCACTTGCAGGATTTGACATCGTACCATGGGAGAATTTTACAGAGCCACCTCCAACTGCAATTGGCAGACAGATAACTTTCTCCTCAAAGAGCCCCAAATCTTCTAGTGCGATGGTAGTTCCAACAATATCAACCAGGGTATCGATGCTTGAGGCCTCATGAAAATGAACGGACTCGGGTGGGATCCCGTGTATTTTGGACTCTGAAGAAATCAGGGTGTCAATACACGATACGGCAAACAATCTTGCTCTTTCTGAGAGGTTGATCTCTTGTACAGACTGGATGATCGCATTCTTGATTTCAGAGCCCTTTCTCTCAGCAACAACTTCATCAACATCTAAAATCAGCTGGAGTGACTGGACTTTGTGTTTTTGAATTTTTTCAAAATCAATTTTTTTTATAGTAGAGTTTGCAAGAAATTTTTCAGATTCTTTGATTCCGGCAATTATCTTATTTTTATCAGCGCCAAGATCCACCAACGAGCAAAGGAGCATGTCGCCAGACAGGCCAGCAATTTGAGGATCTATTACGACGACCATGATTGAAAACTGTCAAAAATGCTTATAAATTCGACTAATATCTCACAAATTTCATTAGATTTAATTATTGAAAATCAGCACCGATTCTCATGATTACTATTATTGGTTCAGGCAAAGTAGGCGGAGATGCGGCTTTATTCTCAGCCTTAAAACGACTAGACGATCAGATATTATTGCTTGATGTTGCAGAGGGGCTTCCTCAAGGGGAAGCAATGGATATCAATCACATGCTATCTGAGCAAGGAATTGATGTGGAGGTGAAAGGCTCAAACAATTTTGCAGACATGAAGGGATCAAACGTGGTGGTGGTAGTTGCAGGCTCTGGAAGAAAGCCAGGAATGACCAGAATGGATCTTTTGAAAATAAATGCATCTATCGTAAAAAGTGTCGTGGAGAATGTAAGAAAATATGCAGATGACTCGATGATAATTCCAGTTACAAATCCGCTTGATCCCATGGCCTACATCACATACAAGGTTTCAGGGTTTGAGAGAAACAGGGTATTTGGCATGGGAGGAATGCTTGACTTGTCAAGATTCAGGCAGTTTATCCACGAGGCAACAGGACACTCACGTGACTCTGTCAGGGCCCTAGTAATTGGCGAGCACGGCGAAAACATGCTGCCATTGCCAAGATTCTCATCAGTCTCAGGAATCCCTTTGTCGTCTTTTCTTCCAAAAGAGAAGTTAGACGAATTGGTTCTAAATACAAAGCAAGTTGCAGCTAAAGTTATCGAGCTAAAAGGGGCTACAGTCCATGCCCCAGGAAATGCAATTTCTGCAATTGTCGAATCAGTCGTAAGGGATAGAAAACAAGTCATCCCAGTTGCGACATATCTTGACGGGGAGTACGGTCATTCAGATATCACCATAGGGGTTCCGGCAATCATAGGAAAGGGGGGTGTTGAGAAGATTATCGAGCTGGACCTAAATGACGAAGAGAAACAGGTCTTTGACAAGGGAGTGGAAAGCGTAAAGAGCGCCATTTCAGGCATCACGATCTAAGCATTTTTTTAGAATAGCAGATAAAATCCACCAATGGAGATTCATGAGATTTTGGAGTCATTAAAGAGAGGAAAGATTTCAGTGAACAATGCAAAAAAGCTTTTGTCGCTTTACTCAATTGAGCAAGTAGAGGGCTTTGCTAAAATCGACATAAACAGAAGAAAGAGAAGAGGAATTCCAGAAGTAATTTTTGCAGAAACAAAAGAATTAGGAGAGATTAGGAAAATTACAAAAAAGACTCTGGAAAAAACAAACTCGGTAATAATATCAAGGATCAGGAGGGAGGACTATCCAAAGATACTGTCCTTTTCCAAAAGATTGAAAGTGAGAATCAAGACTGGAAAAAACTGTTCGTCAATTTTATTATTCAAAAAACCGATCAAGTTCAATGGCGGTAAAGTCGGAATTATGACGGCAGGCACCTCAGATATCGGAGTTGCAGAAGAATCAAGACTGATGTGTGAGGCAATGAACTGCAAATGCATAACGAGTTATGATGTGGGGGTGGCAGGAATACAGCGAGTGTTTCCAATTTTGAAGAGGATGATAGATGAGGATGTAGATTGCATCATAGTTGCAGCAGGAATGGAGGGTGCCTTGGCCACACTTGTATCCACACTGGTTGATATTCCAATCATAGGCATTCCAATCTCTGTAGGATACGGGTATGGGGGGGAAGGAATAGCGGCCCTTGCATCAATGCTTCAAAGCTGCTCATTGGGTCTGTCAGTTGTAAACATCGATAATGGGATAGCTGCCGGAGGAATAGCTGCAAATATTGCAAACAGGGCAATCAAAAAAAATTATCCTGATTAGGATTCCAGACTGATCGTCCTCGTAAATGATATATAACATGCCAAAAAGAAGTTGGGTAATTGGATGGCAAACGTATTGTACTTACTGCTGATCGTAGCTTGATGACAAATTATAGGGGAAACTTTCTTTACGGATTCATTGCGTGCGGACCGTATGAGGTCCTTCCCGAATGGGTTTTTGACAAGGTATTTTGTCCTTCAGTTGAGACAGATCCAATAACAGGTGAGGTAAAAGTTGCCCAAGTCGGATTAAGAAGGATAGAAAGTTCACTGATTCAGGGAGGATACAAACGCGAAGACGTGTTCATGGCACATCCAGAAATGTTGAACAAATCAATAGGCCCAGATACCAAAGTCGTGGGAATCAATGTGATGGACCCGCTAGGCATGGCGCCAGTTACAACTACCATGTCCCCAGAGAAACTGTCCTACGTTGCAATGAAGTTCAAAAAAATGTGTGCCAGCATTATTCAGTTAAAAAAGAAGTATGATTTCAAAGTCGTAGTCGGGGGAAACGGGGCATGGGAGCTGGCAAAGTCAGACAGAATGAAGATACACGGGATCGACACAGTTGTAGTGGGGGAGGCAGACGAGTTGGCAGTTGATTTATTCCAGGATTTAGAAAAAAACGATGCGCCAGAGCTAATGCACTGCTTTGTAAGGAATCTCGAAAACATTCCAGTCATCGAGGGCCCTACGATTAATTCGCTGATTGAGGCAATGCGTGGATGTGGCAGGGGATGTGACTTTTGCGATGTTAACAAAAGATCAAAGAAGGATCTCCCACTTGAAAGGCTGCAACATGAGGCCAAAACCAACTTGGATTACGGGTTTGACTCGATATGGCTGCATTCAGATGAAATGCTACTTTATGGATGTGATAACAGAGACTTTGTTCCAAACAGAGACGCCATTGTAGATTTGTGGAAGGGGCTCAAGGGATTAGGTGCAAACTTTATCGGAACCACACATATGACATTTTCAGCAGTTGCAGCAGACCCCACATTGATGCAGCAGATCTCCCACATTAACGAGCAGGATAAAACAGGAAGATGGCTTGCGACAAATCTCGGAATTGAAACGGTTTCGCCTGCAATGGTAAAGAAACACCTAGGAGTCAAGACAAAACCGTTTGCGCCTGAAGAATGGGGAAGCGTCGTAAGAGAGGGAGCAAAGATTCTAAACGAGAACCATTGGTTCCCAGCTGCCACCATCATCATTGGCTGGCCTGATGAGACGCCAGATGACATTCAGTATACGATTGACATGATGAGTGATTTTAGAGAGATGGATTTCAGAGGACTGGTGGCCCCCTTGCTTTATCAGGACTTTAGTGAAAAGAATTCAATGCACTTTGGAAACTTGAACGAGGCCCAATTTACACTGTTTTGGAAGTGCTGGGAGAACAATTTGCGCGTAATCAATGACATCATTCCAATTATTCTCAGAAACAAGACCTACGGTCCTCCAATGAAGGTTTTCATGTATGGGATTCTCAAGGCAGGGACTTGGGCGATTATGAGGTATTTGCGAGGATTATGCAAGGATCTCTTCAACGGAAGAACTCCAGATGAGATTATTGACAAATATGCAAGAAGTAGATCCGTAACGGCACCAAAGATTCAAACAAAGAAACTATAGGTTTTCAATAGCAACATCGGCTATGGTATTTCGTTTTGGGGTTATGGAGACAAAGTAGACTTTGTCTGCCCTCTCAATACTTTGAACCTTTTTGAAAGACTTTGATGGGACATCAAATTCATAAATTCCCGGTTCGAGCGAGCCCTTTGCATAAAGCATGAGATAAGTGTCCCCAGTTAAAGGATAGAGTGGGATAAAGGACATCACGTAGCCTTTGTAAGAGTTGATTGGCATGGTATTTTTCATCGGTGGGGCAGCTGATGCCATATACATTAAAAAGTCCTCAACAGATTCAAACTCTTCATATTCCATATGCATGAAATATCCTAATGTGGTTCAATATAATAACCTAGAGTGGGATTGCAGTTATTTTCTAGACTTGATAATTTTGTTAACTTTAAATCCAATCAAGGCAGGTGCTGCAATGTACATTCCCAAATTCAAGGCAATCACAGATATTCCCAGTCCCAGGACTTCGGCCTCTGAGCCCTGATCAGCTAGTGACATTATAGATAACGTCGAAAGCATTGGAGTGATCACAAGCTTTACTGCCTCTTTGAACATTGGGTTCTCTCTCTCCCAATCCGAAACAGTTGGTGCAAATGAATAGTACAGTGTGTTAAATCCGCTCATGAATGCAGTGCCAGAAGATGTACTAAACAGCGTATTATCTCTGATCTCTCTGAGCAGCTGAACCTGTGGTGCAAGTTCGGTTCCATATGTTGCAGTTGCAATTAGACATCCAGTCTTCTTTTCCTCGTCTTTAATTGGTACGCACACACCATCTACTCTCTCAGTTCCTGGACCACATTGTAATGGTTTTGGTTCTGCAGGTGGAGCTGGTGGGGGTGGAGGTGGTGGTGGGGGAGCTACTACTGGGGGTGGAGCTACTACTGGGGGTGGAGCTACTACTGGGGGTGGAGCTACTACTGGAGGTTCTTCTACTGGAGGGGAGTCAGAACCTGGTGGTTCTCCTCCAACATAATTAACCAAAGCTGTGTTACTATTTGCGCCATATTTTGCTTCAATGGTGTAATCCCCATTTAATTTCCAATTTGGGCCACCGGCTCTAAAATTAAATTCAAAGGAGCCATCCTCAAGTGGAGTTTCTTGGCCGATGTTAGTATACGATGTTTCATCTGGAGTTGTCACCAGCCAAGTTATATCACCAGCAGTTAATGCCTTTGAATCATAATCCTTTATGGATCCAGTGACTGTAACAATGCCGCCATTTGAAATGATATCCACATCAGTTGACAAAGTCAGAGGGGCAATATTGTGAGTGTCTGCAAAGGCAGAACCATTCACACCATAAGATAAGATTGAGACGGACAATAAAGCAAATGCCAAGAATCCAGTTAGCCTCATTTTCAATTTCATTCATTGAACCGAGGTATTTATATTTTCAACGAAAGAAAAATTGACCAGATTATATTCTTATGATGCCTTTATTGAGCAAATATTGAATCAATTTGACAAAGTCTTCATCAGATATTTGATCACTTGTCCACCATTTGGCACTGATTTTAATCCAAATTGGGATTTCTTGATCGGGGACGGGTATTGGGGTAGGTGGAACTGCCACCAGTCCTTCTTCAATCAAAGATTCAAGCACATCTATAAACTCATTATCAGGTATGGCAGCAAAAGACCACAACTTTGCACTGTTTTTGACCCAATCAGGAATGAGCAGACCAGACACCACAAATGAGACAGTCTCAACATGAGAGTTGTAATAGGACAAGTCAATATGGTATTCCCCAGGTAAGGAATCCTCATGGATTGAGATCACAGCCCTATAGCTTCCAGAACTAGATAATACGGCTCCAAAATTTTGCATATCCCCATCAGGGGTCCTAATAGTTACATCCAATGGAATTCCCCTCCTATGATTGTCTATATTTCCAGAAAGAACAACTTCCCTGACATCTCCTGAAAGTGGCTTTACAACATCATATGCGCTGAGTTGCGGGGGGCTGGAATATGACGTGGATTTGTCTTTCAATAAACGAGAAATGCCGGGATTGCCAAGGTCATCTCTGGCATCAAAATATTTTGCGTCAAGACTGCCTCCTGCAGAAGAGATTAATGCGGTTCCCGAAGAGTTGCATATTTTTGAAGGCATTTTAAACGAGCCCTCAAAAATTCCCGTACTAGGCCCGGTTTCGGCAAGAGTAAAACCGCTGGCACCTAAACCGCCATGCTCTATCCCGTTGACGGTGCAGCGTTTGTAACGGATATCCTTGATCAAAACTTCAAGCAAGATAGAGCCGTCTTTTCCAACCGTATCCACATGGGGGGAACTCGGATTATTAATTACAGAATAGACATCAATCAGATCATTTTTCAAATTGAGATCAGGATCATGGAGTTTCAAAGTAACAGGCTGGCCAAATCGATAAGACTGCGAATCAGAAGATACGACGCCGGAGGTCGTGCTAATGTCAGACTTTGTAGATACAGGTCTAAAGGCCCCAGTAGCGTCAAGATCAGAGTAGGAAACGGAGATGCCCTCATCGGCAACGAGTCTGCCAGTGACAATGAATCGAACTTGATCATCTATCGCGTGTATCGTTTGGATAAATGCAGGATCCAAAATGTTTAGTTGGTTTGCAACAGAGTATTCCAGAGTTCCAGCAAACGTAGATGAGTCATCAGATGTCTCTTCTAATTCAAAGCGGTAAATAGCGTTATTGACATCATCAGAGTTTACGAGTCCGAATGAAAAGAAATCAACCATGATTGGTTGTGAGTTGATCCCATTGAGAATGGTTCCAACATCAGTGCTATCATTTGAAGAGTCAAAATTGATCACAAGGTAGACAGTTCCACTTTTGCCAAAGATGGATTGCGCATCAGAGTCATCTAACTGGACAAGACCCTGAGGTGCCGATAAATCTCCAGAATCAACAATTGTTACAGGCAGACTGCCAGGAGAGCCAAAAGACAGCTCGATGCTAGTATCAGAAAAGTCAGATATTCCAAAATCATTTGTAAAGGATCTCAGATCATAGTTGAGCCAATTGGTGCCATAGTGATTTGAAATGGACGTGTCAATCATCGCAGACTGCAACTCCAAGGCAGAGATGCCCAGATTCAGGGAGATCTTTTCAAAATTGCCATCAGCAAGAACAGGGGCATCAATGAATAACCTTGCAGAGTTTCTGTCAGGAACAGACGAGTCAGCAGAATGGCCAGCATTTGGCGCATCAGTAGAGGAGGTAAAGAAATCAACGTCAAATGCATCTTCAAGTGTAATTGGTGCGCCAATCCTCAGTGTTGGGATAATGGCAGTATCCCTGAACACGTCCAGATCATCTTGGGATTCAGAATTGATATTCTGATCAGGATCAGCTAGGACTATGGGAAATTTTGTGCCAGGTTTTAATGAATTAGAGCCATCACCGATAGTAAGGGTCGGATCATTTAATGACACAGTGGCAGATGAGGAGCCGGTGAGGACCGAGATGGATCTGTCATTGTACGTTATTGACCCAGATTGGCCTCTTGGGGCATTTGAGAGGATTCCCAGTGTAGATTGATCCCGAAAGTCGGCATTATCAAAGATGCCTGAGCTTGGGCCGTCCTCAACTAGCGTGATGATTTGGGAATATGTCACAGTTCCATCTGAAACACCGGTGTCAGGTTGTTCACCATTTGGCTGCAACTCAAGGATGGAACCGAGGTTCACAGAAAGTTCTCCATTGTCCTCAAATCCAATACTTGAAAGATGTGGAGCTAGATCTGCCAGGCCCGGTCCTCCATTTGCAGAGTCGGCCCCATTCTCATCATATGCCTGATAGAAAGTAGAGGGATCATCCCCCACAGCAAAAGTCCAAGAATCTCTATCAGTTGGGTCTTGGTTTAGTTGAAAATCATTTACGGTTAGAAATACCTCAGCATTGCTCGGATAGAGATCCCTATCAAGATTCAAAGAGATGTTTGGAATTTCATCATATTCCAATGAGACCTGCTGTGACGGACCGGCAGGATTGTATCTGATTGTGACTGCACCAAATGAATAAAGCTGGATTAGTGGCCATGCATTAGGATCCAATCCTATCTGGCCAGGCATGACATTTGGATTTGTGTTAATTGATTTTGGATTTCTAATGACATTGTTAAGGATTGGACCAGACGGCAGATCAGTGCAGGGGGCAAGTGAAGAATTGCCATCAGTGGAGCCGGGTGCATAACGAGGCAATGCAAACCCATCAGTTTCAGAAAAGGACACTCCAGTGACGGATCTTGGCGTGTCCCTGTCACAAAAAACACCAAAGTCCAGTCCTTTTCCAGCTAGGCCAACTGTGGAATCTGCATCCTTTGCGTTCTCAACGTTTGCAAAGTAGGCATACCAGTTGCCATCAGTTGCCTGAACCATTCGTAGTGAGTTGCCATTGAGTGTGACATCAGGTTCGCCTTTTCCACTACCGGTATCATGTAGATTAGCATCAATGATTACCACCTCTACCACCATGGAACCAGAAAAATAGTTCTCAAATTGCGGGTTTTCAGCAGATACAAACAAGTTGGGATTGCCCAAAGCCTCAGCTTGGGTAGGAATCAGCAACACCAGAGATAGAGTTGCCAGTAAAATGAGAGAGTCCCTGCCAAGCACAGTCCTTGATATCGTTTTGTCACAAATAATGTTGTCGCATTACTGCCCCTTAGAAAACGGTAATACGTGATTAAATCATTGGAAAAGGAATGTTTGTTCAAAGAACCAGAGTCCTGCAGATTTCATTTTTGGCCATTTTTTCGGCATTTGTAGTAGAGTTGATCTTTGGACTAGTCTCAAACAGTCTAGCACTAATCACAGATAGCATCCATGCCTTGCTAGATAGCGTAGTTACCCTAGTTTTGCTTTTGGCAGCAAGATGGGCAATAAAGCCTCCAGATGCAGAGCACACGTACGGACATGGAAAGATTGAATCCCTAGGAGGACTAGTTGGCGGAATAGCAATATTTCTGATTGCCTGTTTTTTCATTTACGAGTCAGTCAACAGGCTTCAAAGCCCCCCTCCAAGTTTGCCACCGGGAACAATTGCAATAGTCGGCGGACTGTACACGATCGGTATTGACTTTTTCAGGATTATTATTTTAAGAAGGGCCATCAGAAATATTGGCGGGGGCACCCTAAAAGCAGATTTTTATCACGCGTTTATGGATCTTGGTTCCACACTAGTTGCAATTGCAGGAGTCGCACTGGCATCATACGGCCTGTATTTTGCAGACTTTGTTGCAGCATTGATGCTAGGGGTGCTCTTAGCTGCACTAAGTGTAAAGCTGGTCTACAAAACAGCACTGGATTTGACTGATGTGATATCCCCGAAACTTGTAAAAGATGTCAGAGAGATCTCAATCTCAACAGAGGGGGTAGTTGACACAGGCGCAATACTAATGAGAAAGTCAGGGGATGTCATTTTTGCCGATGTCACCATATCATTGCGTGGGGATGTCAGTTTTGACAAGGCCCATGAAATTAGCGACAGTGTTGAGAGAAACATAAAGGATAAAATTCCAAATGCATCAACTACGATTCACTTTGAACCAAACTGGAAAGACGTTCCCTTGGCTTCAAAAATTTTGGAGATTGCCAAGAGTGTGGAGGGGGTCAGGGGGGTTCACAATGTCACCACGCATAAAACAAGGGGCAAGACATACTCTAATTTGCACGTAATGGTAGACAGGGAGATCAACCTGTCATCTGCCCACAAGATCTCTGAAATAATCGAGCAGAAGATTCAAGGGCAGATTCCAGACATTGCGCATGCAACCATACACCTTGAACCGTTTGTAGCAGTTCCAGAAAATATCAACAAGGAGGATATTGAGACCGAAGAAAGGATCAAGGCAATATTAGAAAAATACCCAGACATCAAGAAGATCGGCCGAATATCATCTTTGAAATTCGAAAACATTCTAAAAATAGACATAGACTGCTCATTTGACAGGGATCTGCCAATTGAGAAAGTTCATGACTTGACATCAGTGATTGAGCATGCCATTAGAGGGAAGATCAAAAACTCCATAATTACCATCCATCCAGAGCCAAACTAGACCAGTATGCTAGTCAGGTACATCACCAGCATGCCTACAGAAAATCCTGAAACTACCGCAAGGCCAGACAGTTTCTGATCACTTTGATCTTGTATCCACTTTAGAATAACAAATATCACCTGAAAGATGGCACCTGCGCCAACTGCCAAAAAGATCACCGATGTGAATGGGGAATAAACAAAGCCGCCAATCCATGCCCCAAAGATAGCAGGGCTTCCGGCAATCATTCCCATGGCGGCTAATTTTCCCAACATCAGTTTGCCTCTTGACATGGGGGCGGCAATGGCCAATCCCTCAGTCGTGTTATGCAGTGCAAAGCCAACAATCAGAAAAGTACTGAATGCTATCGAACCCATCCCAACAGCGGCACCGATTGCCAGCCCTTCACCAAAATTATGCAGTCCAATGCCAATGGAGATCATCAGTGCCATAGCCACAGGTTTTGTGAGTTTTGAAGAGCCTGCCTTGCTGGTGAGTTTGTTTCCTGCATAGTATAATCCAAGAAAGGATAGCACCGTCACGGTGGCTACAAGCAGTGTCCCATTGAAGCTATCTGCCAGACTCTCATCGGACACCGCGATGGCCTCCTCAATGGAATCAATTGCCAAGAAAAGCAGCAATCCGGCAGTCAGTGCTAGAAAGAAATGGTATTTTTGCCTGCTAATTTTTTTAATAAATGGAAGCCATAGCAGGCCAATCATTACAGGTATCACTCCAACATACATTCCAATTATCGCAAAAAATATTGCAAGATCCAAAGACAGTTCCAACGCGGGGGCCGCTGCCTTGATCTCCTTTGCAAATCTTGTTCCGTCTTCAAGGGTGATTCCAATGGTGTACGGTTCTGCCTCATTCCATTCAAAGGGAATTCTGACGAGGGTCGTTTCAAATCGTTCTAAAAATTTATCAGGCTCAACTGCGGCAGGTTGAATCCTATCATTTACATCTGCCATCACCACCTCTACTGGGATAGGGCCAGTGTTTCTTACAGTAGCCTGTATTTCAGAATCGACAAAATCAACCTTTTCGATTGTTACTTCTGGAAGAAGGACCCCAAAATCCAGCAGATCGGCACCCGGACCAAAGATGTAGGCCATCATCAGTATGACAAAGACAAACGGGATGATGCCGCTTGCAATGACTCTTCCCTTTGAAGAGTTACCATCAAGTGTCATAATCTGGTTCCAGAACTTGCTGATTTGAGTCACTTACAAGGAAGATTCCAACCCATCCTTTTTCTGAGAATTCTACTTTGTGGGCATGGAAGAGGTATTTTCCCGGAAAGTCGTATTGAAACTCCATTATTCCACGCTCAGTCTGGGATAAGGTAATCATATCGGTGTAAAACGACGGTACAAGGTCTGTTCCGGTGGGATAGTATTTGTACAGATTTCCATGAAGGTGGAAATTGTTTATCGGATCAAACTCTACCATATTGACAACATAAACTCGAATTAGTTGATCGGTGCTGATTTGGATTGGATGGTGCTGATAGTAAAACGGGATAGTGTTTGCAGCATAAAAGTTATTTTCAGTATCAAAATCAGTATCCAGTCCATTTAGCACCATCACCATTTCGTCAGCTGGTGTACGTTCGTCTTTTGGATCTACTATGAAGACCCCATAAAGGCCATGAACGATATGCTCCTCAAGAGGCATCACATGGCAGTGATATGGATGTACCCCCACAGGTCCGGCTTCAAATTCATATACGAATCTGCCACCACCGCCCCCGACTGGTTCAAAGACCCCATCCATTTCAGCCGGATGAATTCCGTGAAAATGTATCGTGTGCTCTTTGGAGCCATTGTTTATGAAATTGATTCGGAGCAGATCCCCTTCAGTCGCCCTAATGGTAGGACCGGGAACAGTTCCGTTAAAGGTCCACACGTTGTAAAATACACCAGGGGAGACCTCCATGATTTGATCATCGTTGGCAATTATCGTAAACTCTCGAAGTGTCGTACCATCAGGTAACTCAGAGACATGCCCATAGTTGAAATCCCTTAAGAATTCCATCGGAT
Organism: Candidatus Nitrosopumilus sp.; assembly: GCA_965206745.1. Lineage (GTDB taxonomy): Archaea > Thermoproteota > Nitrososphaeria > Nitrososphaerales > Nitrosopumilaceae > Nitrosopumilus. The sequence continues at coordinate 1,413,727 of OZ242220.1, forward strand.
CAAAGTCTACCGTTGAGACAGCATACAGAGGATCTATGATTTCGCCAGTTGTTTGCACTATGGCCCCCGAGTGGGTTACAAAGGTTTTAGGCTCTGATTGGGCATCAGAGAAGGTTGGAAAGAGTGCAATTATGGAGAATCCAATCACAACAGATAGCAGTAAGATCATGATAGCTGAACGGTGCATTGCCAAGATATCAAAAAATGGCAAATTCTTTATTTAAATTTACCCTAAGCTAACTTTTTTAGCCCAGTCTAACTTTTTTGTACAAGGATCAGATGGCTACGAAAAATTAGGTTTAAACTAAAGACAATCAGCATAAATCTGTGCAAAAAACAGGATTGGTTATTGTGATTTTTGGTTTACTAATAGTTGCAGGATTGGCAATGACTGTAGTTGAAAATCAAGTGACACTGAGCGGAATTAGTCAGGGTAACGGAAAAGTCAGCTTGGTTGAAACTGTAACCATCTCAGTGGACATAGACAAGGAAGAGACACCAGTCGGAATTTTTGCAGTCCAAGTGATGGAATTCCAAGAGGATGTCATCTCCGCAAAGATATTGGATCCCATGGACCATGAGATCATTTCTCAAAAAGTAGACGAGGAGACCATTGAAAGGGAATTTGACGTGCATGAGTCTGGAACTTGGCACTTGATCATTGAAAGTTCTACAGACGATGAAATTTACGTGACAGGTGCAATCGGATCACTTCCCGATGAAAATCAAAAATTCATTCTCTCCACAGTCTCCTTTGCCATTCTCATCATAGGAATGATAGGCCTGGCCGCTACTGGAATAAACGGAATCAGAAACAGAAGAGTCAGTTAAGATAGCTGTCCATTTTTTCCAAACCGCTAATAGTGGCATCAAAGTTATCCCCGTCCTCCATAATACTTGAAAGCCTGTCAGAATTTGCAGCAAGCAGGCATCTTCCGTCGGCATCAGTCTTGGAGATAAATTCGTGTTCAATCAGATAAGATAACCTTTGGAGAACCTCAGATTCCGGTATGGATGATTGTTGGGCCAAAAACGAGCATTCTTTCTCCCCATCCTCAAGCTCGGCCAAAATAGACGAGGTGGTAGGATCAAACATGCAGTCTATGACTTTTTCCCGATCAAAGGTCTCACCCATGATATAACGCTAGATTTTCAAAGTTATAACTTTTTGAAATATTATTCCAATAGAATAATTAAGAAAAAGATCTCAAGCAAGGCGTGCAAAAACTCTGTAGCAAGGATCCATCTGGGAGGGGAACCCACTGTTTTTGCATAGATGTTGACGCCCAACGAGGCATCAAAAAATGCTGTAAATGTAATCAGTGGAATGTACAAGGTAATGACTGGACAAGCGATGAGGATTTCAGATAGTTTGGATCAAGAAATAAAGTCACAGGCATGATCGCAAAGCATCAATTGTAGGATATCTCAAAGATCAGCCAATTTGGTGCCTAGCATGGTTTTTATCGGGGATTCTTCGAATTTTTGAATACTTGAGCGCACAAGAATACAGACACATTGTCAGAATCGTGGGAAACGATATCCGTGGGGAGAAGAAGACAGTCATAGGATTGACCCAGATCAAGGGCCTGGGCTATAATTTTGCAACGGCAATTATGGATACCATTAAAATTAATCCAAATTCCAACATTGGCAATCTTACAGAGGAGAACGTTAAAGCAATCGAGAAATTAATTACAGATCCCATCGCAGGTAGTTTTCCAACATGGTTTCTCAACAGAAGAAAAGATATTGAAACAGGGGCAGATTTACATTTGTTAACATCAGATATTCCATTTACATTAAGAAATGACATTGAAAGAGAAAGGATTGCTGCAAGTTGGAGAGGCTATCGCCATCTAAGCGGTCTTAAAGTCAGAGGGCAAAGAACCAGAACCTCAGGTAGAAAAGGCGGAGCAGTCGGTGTCGCTAAAGGTGGATTGGCAGCTCCAGTTAAGAAAGGTGGAGCAGGGGCACCAGCCGCAGCTACAGCAGATGCAGAGGGAGCACCAGCAGAGGCAGCTCCGGCAGCAGAGACACCAGCTGTTGCGGAGAAGAAAGCATAGGTGTTTTGAATGGGAGATCCAAAATACCCACGTAAAGTATGGCGAAAACCAAAGAGACCACTCAATTATGAATTAAAGATGGATGAGCTGAAAACCCTCGGAACATTCGGATTAAGAACTAAAAGGGAACTATGGAAAGCACACACAGAATTATCACGTGTGAGACATCAGGCTAGATCATTGCTTGCATTAAGGCAAGAGGTTAGGGCCGAGAAAGAACCAATTTTGATGAAGTCTCTTGCAAGAATTGGATTGGTAAGTGCAGAGGCAACGCTAGATGACGTTCTTAACCTAGATGCAAATGATCTGCTTTCACGAAGACTGCAAACCATTGTCACAAAAAAATTAGGATTCAAAACACCATATCAAGCAAGACAGGCAGTCATTCACGGCCACATCATGATTGGTGAGAGAAAAGTCGACATTCCATCATACACAGTTACGATTAATGAAGAAAACAGCATTCATTTTGCACCAGAGTCAAAAATTCCAGAAATGTTGGAAAAAGCAAAAAAAGATAAACCTGTAGAGGCCCCAGTTGAGGAGGCTACAGATGCTCCTGTTGAGGGAACTGCAAAGGCTCCTGATAAAGAGACAGCAGATGCGCCTGTTGAGGGAACTGCAAAGGCTCCTGATAAAGAGACAGCAGATGCTCCCGCAACTGAGGCCACAAAGGATAAGAATTCTTCAACAGAATAATCGGAAAAATAGACATACCAGTAAATAGCCCCAATTATCAAAATGAATCACAATGTGTTCAATTATCGGATACAATGGAAAGAGATTTGCAGCACCCATCATTGTAAGGGGGCTAAAAAGGATGGAATACCGCGGATACGACAGTGTTGGCGTGGCAACTGAATCAGACAGCCAGATTGAATTAAAGAAGGGAATCGGAAAAGTTAACGAGGTCAATTCAAAAGTTCAGCTAGATGCACTTCCAGGAAAAACAGGCATCGGGCATACCAGATGGGCAACTCATGGAAAAGTCACAGATTCTAATGCGCATCCACATCCAAGCAATTCAGGAAAAATTGCAATTGTGCATAATGGAATAATAGAGAACTTTGAGGAGCTAAAAAAACAACTGCAGGATGAAGGGTATGATTTCAAGAGTGAAACAGATAGTGAAATTATTGCCAACCTGCTTCAAAAATACTATGAAAAAACAAACGATGTCAAAGAAACGATTCTGAAGACAGTTTCAGAAATCAAAGGGCATTATGCGTTTGTTGCAATGTTTGAGAATGGCCAATTAGCCGGCGCAAGATTCCATGAACCGCTAATAATAGGGGTAGGACAAGATGACCTTTTTCTATCAAGTGATGTTTTAGGTTTCATTGAACATACCGATAATGCAATTTATTTGGAAAACGGAAATCTGGTAGTTCTGGATGAGGATAAATTTCAAATACTGGATTTCAAAGGAGAAGATGTAAAATACAGCATTACAAAAGTGTCTAAAGAATTCGGAGACGCATACAAAGGGGATTACGCACATTTCACATTAAAAGAAATTTACGAGCAGCATGAAACAATACTAAAAGCAGGAGAGAAGACGCAGCAAGCCATAGAGGAAACTGCAGACCATATCAAGCATGCAAAAAATATCTATGTCACAGGCAGTGGAACCAGCTATAATTCAGCGCTTATTGCAAAACAGATCTTTTCAAAATATGTCAAGATTAAAGCAGAGCCAATCATGTCAAGCGAACTGCCGTTTTCATCAGACAACATAGAGGAGAATTCGATCATAATCGCAATATCGCAGAGTGGCGAGAGTGCAGATGTTTTAGAGGCAGTGAATATCGGAAAACAGGCAAATTGTAAAATCATCGCCATAGTAAATTTAATGACATCCTCGCTTGCCAGGCAGGCAGACATCGTGATTGGAATGAATTGTGGACCGGAAATAGGAGTAGCGGCTACAAAAAGCTTCACATCACAGCTGGTGGTGCTTTACAAAATCGTGCAAAAAATAAGCGATAATAAAATAACAATTAATTTTGAAAAGTTTGCAGAATCAGTTTTAAAAATATTGGAAAACCCGACCAAAATCCAAGAGATTGCAAAGGAGCTCAAACACATCTCAGATATCTACGTACTTGGAAGAGGAATCAACTATCCGATTGCATTGGAGGCATCTTTGAAATTAAAAGAGTTGACATACATTCATGCCGAAGGAATACCAGGCGGGGAATTAAAACACGGGCCCCTTGCGCTGATGGATTCAAATGTGTTTGTGATAGTAATCAATCCAAATGATTCCACATATGCAGACACGTTAACCAGCGGAAGGGAGATCAAGGCTCGCGGAGCGAAGATCATCGGCGTCTCAGACATACAAAGTGATGTTTATGACCATTGGATAGAGATGCCAAAGATAGATCAGGTGCTGTATCCAATTTCAGAGATCATTCCAATTCAATTTTTGTCATATTATGCGGCCCTTGAGAAAGACACGGATCCGGACTATCCCAGAAATCTAGCAAAATCAGTTACAGTAAAGTAAATAATCTGCGATATTCTTTTTCTGCCATCTCTAGGAATTTTGCAGAACCATTCCCAGTTTTGATCATTGAGGAGATGATGCTAGCACCGGCACCCACTCCTTCCTTTGCGAATCCTTTGGAAAATGCCCTCAGTCCAGGATATTTGGAATTTTCCAAGCCCGGATTGACAGCAATTGCGGGAATATCAGCAATCTTTTTTACAAGACTGGTGAAATTTGCACTCTTGTCACCAGTGATGTATGAGGTTGTTCCAATTGCGGTATTTTCTTCATTGAAACCAATTTTTGATGCAAAGGCCAATACTGCAGCCATCTGGGTTCCACCAGCCAACATTACATCAGATACGCCGGATGCAGAACTTAGCATTCCAGCTACAAATGGAATCATAGGATCACCGACTTTTGCTACAATACTGTAAGGGTGATCAGAGTCTATCCTTTCAAGGGCGGATTTGACAATTTGATTCTTCAATTCAATAGGATTGTTTGGAATGCTGGAACTGACCTTGGCATCAAAACCTAATGCTTTCAGTACTGCCAGTGCAGTAGTTGTCCCGCCGGGGATACTCTCACCGATCACCAGACAGTCAGTTAGGGAGGCCATACTTCTGCCCACAATCCTTCCATAATCCACAGCGTGCGATACCTGCGCATCAGTCATTGCAGCACTAGTTGAGATGTCCTCTCCAAACGACATGCCAGTCTCAACAAATGGAAGCTGTGGTGGGATTTTACTCCCGGCATTAACTGTCAAATGAGGGATACTGGCAGATTCCAATGCGGTTTTCGTCAGCAATCCTGGGGTGGGTTTGCCATCAGGAGTCATTGGGATTTTATCGATTGTTTTGCAATATCCATAGTGAAGGTACTCTGCATCTGCAGGGGGGGTAAATTGAATCGAGTCCTTATCTGCACCTGCAAATGTAATTCCTGGAACTTTGCAGGTTTCAGTGTAAGAGATTACAAGTGAGAAGAGAAATCTTTTGGACTTTATATGTTCAAGAAAACTCTGCCCCTGTTCCACATTTCCAAATAGTTCAAAGTTCTCCATCGTCATCCCTAACCCATCATATCAAGAAACTGTTGTTCAGTTCTTTTTTGCATTACGTGATTAGTAATTTTTTCTTGTCCAAGAGTAGAAGTTCCAGAGCCGCCATAATTATGGCCCGAATACATGACTAGATTTTCATCTAAATTATACAGTACGTCAAACAAGCTGTGATAGAGATCTTTTGCACTGCCTCCAGGCAGATCAATGCGACCGCAATTTCCGACAAACAGTGTGTCGCCAGAAAAGATCTTTCCATCACCTACAAGACAAATACTGTCCTGAGAATGACCAGGAGTATGGAGCACCTTTAATCTTGAGTTTCCAAATTCGATGAGGTCCCCATCCTTTACTGTAATGTCGTGCTTTAATTCTGAAGATTCGTGTTGTATTATTGGGGCTTTGGTGGATTCTGCCATTGCCTCATTTCCCAAGGTATGATCAAAGTGATGGTGAGTATTTACAATGTACTTAATTTTCAGGTTGTTTTTTTTAATCACCGTTTCCAGCTCGATTAGATCCCAAGAGGGATCAATTATGATTGCCTCACTAGTATCCTCATCTTCAACGATGTATGAAAAGTTCTGCATGCTTCCAACTTGGATTTGATGCGCCTTCATAGTATCCCCTCTTCGGCCTCTGGTGGAATTCCAATCTTTTCGGCAAACAGTTCCCCAGTCAGATCCTTTCGTTTGGGAATTCCCTGTTTCATTTTGTGAAAAGTCACAGTCATATCACATTTTGAGCAAATGTTTGCAGTATCTCCAGTTTGAGGATCCAATCCCGAAGGCACATCCACTGCAAACTTGTAGCAGTTTGCCTCATTGATGTAGCTGATTGCAGATGCATAAGGTTCCCGGATATCGCCAGATATTCCAGTTCCCAAGATTCCATCAACTATCACGTCTGGTTTGAAATCAAACTCAAAAGAGTCACCGGACATCAGTTTTACAGACGGCATTTTTTGTAAAATTGACCAATTCCAGTTGCTTTCTTCTGTTTTTATTTTCTCAGGACAGCCAAGAAGCATCACAGTGACTCGGGCGCCGTATCCTGCCAGATGCCTTGCCATTACCAGACCATCCCCGCCATTATTTCCCAATCCAACAAATATCAGAATATTTTTTGATTCCACATTACCTATTTTTTCAAGTAGGCGTCTGACTGCTGCAGAACCAGCATTTTCCATCATGAATTTTTTCAAAAATCCCATATCATGGCCTTTGTTTTCAATATTGTACATTTGATCAACGGTAATTTCCATATCATTGATGAAATTATATCCAAAATAAGAGCTTTGAAAGTACAAATTATGGCTAAAATGGGCAGAAATGCCCACAGGAATTTATCTTTTTTTCTGTATTGCCAGCATTTTTCTTGCTTTTTGTCCCAATACCCTTGTCATACCATACAGCATTACTGCTTTTTTGATCTAATTTTGTCAGACCAAAAAGAGGATACAGGCAGAGTCATGCAGCAAGGCGCATATTACGTACAGTTGGACTGGTTTGGCAAACGGCTTTATCCTAGTTTTAAAACATGAGTTAACATGACATTAAAAAATGTAAAACCATCACTGAACAAGATTGCAAAGGATTTAGGAACAGTTCAAGACGCCAGGGAGTTTCTGCTAACCAATACAAGGGAGATAATAATTCAATGTAGCAAATCAATTATTGCAGTCCATAAAGGGGATTTGAGAACTGGAAAAAATAATCTAAAACATGCAGATGCACTATTAAAAAAATACAAGAAAAAGGCGACAGGGGGACTAAGAAGATACCTAATTACTCCAGAACAGGAATTTGTAGAAGCCGCATGTCTGATCGCAGTTGTTGAGAAAAAGGAGATCCCTTCAGATAAAAAACTGGCAGTGATGCCTGAATCATACGTTTTAGGATTATTGGATTGCGTGGGGGAACTGAAAAGACAGGTCTTTGATAAAATCCGAATCGGTGAAATCGACGAGGCAACAAGAATTTTTGAAATAATGGAAAACCTGTATCTTCAACTGTACACTTTTTCAATGTACGACAAGGTGGTAAAAGAGGCCAGAAGGAAGATCGATGTAAATAGGATACTCGTAGACGATGTCAGGGCTGTAATTACAGAAGAGAAGAGAAGGACCGAATTAATCAAGATTTTAAAGAATCTGGAGAGATAGCACAGAATAGAGAGGTGCGGATGATGGGATTTGAACCCACGAACTCCTAAGAGACTAGCCCCTCAAGCTAGCGCCTTTGGCCAGGCTGGGCGACATCCGCAAAGGAATTTTCTTGCATGGTTTTTATAATCCTTGGTTACTTTTTTCTTCGTGTTAATTCCTGTCAGATGCTTAACTTGTGGAAAATTAATTGCCGATAAATTTGAAGATTACCAGAGCAAGATCAAGGCAGGCGAGGATCCTACAAAGACTCTCGATTCTTTAGGAATTGAGAGGTATTGTTGCAGAAGAATGCTTTTGACTACAGTTGAGACAATACAACAAGTGATTCCATTTTATGAAGCAATTCAGAGAAGAAAGCAAGAAGTTCAATCTGAGCTAGAATAACTTGGCCAAAATATCCTCAATTGAAGGACGTATTTTATACAACAGCAGAGGCAGCAAAACAATCGAAGTCGACGTTCAATCAGATAACAGATTTTTAGGAAGAGTGTGTGCCCCGTCAGGTGCAAGTGTAGGAAAATACGAGGCAGTCAGTTTTCCAGATGGAGGTCCTGAGAAAAGCCTCAAAATACTAAGAGAGAACTCTCAAAGATTTATCGGCTTGGAAACATCAGATCTCAAGGGAATTCACAGCGTTCTGAAGAGCTTGGATGACTCTGCAGACTATTCAGTCATTGGAGGGGCACTAGCTTTTGCAGTGACAATTGCATCCATGGAGTCAGCCTCAAAAGCATCAGGCCAGCCACTATTCAAGACGCTCTCATCAGAGTCATCATTCAAGTTTCCATTTCCGCTAGGAAACATTTTGGGAGGCGGGGCACATGCAGGACCAGGAACCCCGGACATTCAGGAGATACTGATTTGTGCAACAGGCTCAAAAACCATAGAGGATGCAATTGGGACCAACCTAACAGTCCACAAAGAACTGCAAAGGGTTCTAGAAAAGGAGGATCCCAATTTCACAAACGGCAGGGGTGATGAGGGTGGCTGGGCACCAAGACTGGAAAACCAAAAGGCATTGGAGATTTCTGCAAAAGCATGTGAGAACCTAGGATTCACCTTGGGAAAGGAAGTGTCACTAGGGGTTGACTTTGCATCATCAACGCAATGGAATGAAGGAAAAGGCAAGTATGTTTATGACAGAGCAGACTTTGAGAATTCAACAGGGGAGCAGGTTGATTTTGCCGCAGACATTATTGAAAAGTTCAAGTTGATTTATGCAGAGGATGCAGTTCATGAAGAGGCATTTGAGGACATGTCAGAGCTGACAAAGAGGTTTCCCAACACGTTGGTTACAGGCGATGACTTGACTGTAACAAACAAAAATATCCTAAAAAAGGCAATTGAGGCAAAATCATGCAATGCGGCAATCTTAAAAGTAAATCAGGCAGGCAGCCTTTTTGACGCCCTAGAGTTTGCAGAGGAGGCAACTCAAAACAACATTAAACTGATCACATCGCACAGATCTGGTGAATCTACGGATTCGCAGATATCCCACATTGGCCTTGCTACAGGGTCAAAAATGCTCAAAGTGGGCATTGTTGGGGGAGAAAGGGTGGCAAAACTCAACGAATTACTACGACTATCAGAGCATGATTTAATATGCGGTATGGCAGAGATTTAAAATCGTCATGAGTCAACAAGCCGAAGGAACCGACATAAAAAAGAAGGTTCTAGCTACTGGGATCAGGGTAGGAACCCAGGTTAAGACCAAATTCATGAAGCCATTTATCACCAAGGCAAGTCCCGAGGGCCTGTACATGCTAGACTTGGACATTACGTTAGAAAAGATTCAAACGGCAGCCAAGTTCATCAACAGGCTGGGTACTGAAAACCTCATCGTCTGCTCAGGCAGACAGTATGCAGAGACACCGATTGAAAAATTCTGTGAGAATCTAGGAGCCAAAAAGTTGCTAAACAGATTCATGCCAGGAACCTTGACAAACCCTTCATTGCCATATTACATTGAACCAAAGTTAATCTTGATCTCAGACCCACAAGTAGACGAGCAGGCAGTCATAGAGGCAACAAACGCCGGCATCCCAATTATTGGAATTGCAAATACGGACAACATCACATCCAATCTGGATGTAATTATCCCAGCAAACAACAGAGGAAGAAAGGCACTAGCTACTGTTTACTGGTTGTTGGTACGTCAGGTACTAATTGAGAGGGGTGAATTAAAAGAGGACGAGCCGATGAAGGAGGAGATCGACGACTATGAGACAAAGATTACCGAAGAGGAAATCGAATAATTTAGAATTTGCGTTTAATTGAAATCCAAAGCCTCTGCACCAGGAAAAGTAATTCTTTTTGGGGAACATTTTGTAGTGTATGGGGTAAAAGCGATACTCTGTGCAATTAACAAAAGAATCACGGTTACTGCAGAAAGGGTGGAAGGGGGGGAAATATCCATCAAGTCAAGCATCGGGGATTTAAAATCAGAGCCTGGATTAATCTCAGAGATTGACTCGCCGCTAAAACCGTTTTATTACTTGGCAGACAAGATGCTAAAGAATGAGGATACGGGGATTGAGATTGTCGTTGAATCAGACATTCCGTTGGGCGTAGGCTTGGGTTCGTCATCGGCCTGCTGTGTTGCAGGGGCTGCTGCAATCTCAAGATTATTCAAAAAAACATCAAATGAGGAAGTGCTTGCACTGGCCATAGAGGCCGAAAGAACAATCTTCAAAGACACCTCAGGGGCCGACTGCACGGTATCCACATATGGTGGAATTATGAAATATGACAAAGAGAGTGGATTTGACAAGATAGAGCATGAGCCTAGTTTTCATCTGGTAATTGCAAATTCAAAGATTGAGCATTCCACAGAATCAGTAGTAAGCCAAGTAAGACAATTTAAGGAAGATAACGAGAAACGATTCTCCTCCCTATGCAAGATGGAGTCAGAGTTGGTTCAAAAAGTCCTGGAGTTATTCAAGAAGAATGACATCAAAGAGCTGGGAGCCAGAGTTAGGGAGAATCAAGAGTATCTAGAGACGATAGGAATTTCAAACGATAAACTAAGGGAGATGATCCAGATAGGCCAAACCGAGTCATTTGGTGCCAAAATTACGGGTGCTGGCAGTGGGGGATGCATCTATGCCCTTACAGACGAATCAAACCTCAAGCAGACAGTTGACGGATTCAAAGACAAGAACTATGATTGTTTTTCAGTAAAGATCGATTTTCAAGGTCTGACTGTTTGCACGGTTTAAAGTTCAGACAACATACATCAGCATACGGGCCCAGCCTTACACTTGCCAGTCAAAATATCCCCAATTATGATTCAGACCAGAGATCTTGTAGTATTTTATCAGAACCAGAGAGTCAAGCAGACATGATTTTAAAAAATGCCAAACTTGCTAGACTCCATCTCTTCTTTGATTGCCAGTTTGAATCTGGGGGACTTGGCCTCAATATTTTTTGTTAGCCAAGTTAGAAATTTCTTGTCGCTGTCCTTTCCCTTCATATTATCAAAATCAGCCCCCATCATGTCGGCCAGTTTTTCTACTAGTGCCCTATTTACGCTCAATACGAAAAAATGCCAGCCAAATGCAAATTCAGAGTCAGACATCACAAAGTCATCCTTCCCATGGACCATCTCCTCCAATAGGGACAATTGGTGAGTCAGTGCTTTGCTAGTTTTGTCGTAATCCACTGCTGAAACATTGATGTTGATTCTGCCTTCCATGTCTTGTTTGGATAAAAACAAAATAAAAGGATTACACAGATTATTCCTCTAATAGATGCTCAAAGTCGATGTCAAAATGCATCTTCATAATGCTAATGTATGTCTGAATCGATTCGGGGACTTTTTTGCCACATGCCACACCTAGTTTTTTTGCATTAATCCAAATTACCAGGGTTTGGATAATCGTCAAAAACCGATCATTTTTAATTTCCGAGGTTCCAATTGATTTGGTATATCTTTCGGCAAACTCCCATGCCGTAACAAAGTCGACACATTTCACACCAAAAATTGCCAGCAGCTGTTCTTGCATGTTTTGTGCTTTTTTGAATGGAACCTCATTCAGAATGTATGGAAAATCCACCTTCTCAGGAAGACGCTCCGGCAGAGGCCCCCAGATTGTAATTATTTTTGTACCTTCTCCAAGATTTTCAAACTTTTCCATCATTTTGTCAATGATGCTCTGATCAGTGAACCAGAATAAGATTACTGATGCATCTGACAAGACCGAATCTCTGATGTCCTGGCAAATCAGATCTGCCTTGGAATTTTTTTCGGCAAGATTTTTTTTTGCCTGTGTTATTTTTTCATGATTGCTATCTATTCCAACTGCTTTTCTGACTCTGAATTCATTGACTGCCAATTCAATGCCCCTCTCACTCCCACATCCTAAATGATAAAAAACATCGTCTTCTCCCAAATTCACAAATTTGAAAATCTCCCGAAATGATTTTTCAGGCAATTGAACATCCTCACCACTAAGCAAATTCGCAGGAAGTGTCTCCAAATATTCTTCAATTTTCATTGTACTTTGTATGATAAACGAGAATTTATTCTCTTATGCTTTCTAATTTTGAAACTGCTTGCCATAGTTGGGTTCTGACGTATGAGGGCATGTTAGGATCTTGTGTGACATCATCTAGCAGGCTGATGGTGTTTGCCGCCCTGACAGATAGCGAATATTCAGGATTCTTTAGATCAGTAACTAAATCGGTGATTGATTTCTTGATTGTTTTTGGGGTTGAGTTGCTAGAAGCAATTTGCTCCAATGTCTCAATTGCCTCTTTCATGGATTCTTTGTTTTGCGCATCGTCGGTCATTTTTACATCCTACCTTAAATTAAAAGCACATAGATTTGAAACCGTAAAATGCAATGCCGAGCGTGAGACATGCGAAAATAAAATCATTTTTTTACTTGTTTAATATCTTATTAATAGTTTTAGCATCATTAATTGATCTGGCCACATTGAAAACAAAGATAGACGATTCACTGTTAATTCTTGAAATTTAATTCCCACATATACAGGCCTGCACATTCAAATCCCTTTTTGCCATGCATGATTTGATATAGATCATCGCCTCACTGTTTGTTAGCAAGGGGTTTGACATCTTTGATTGCCTCAAGTCATTTTCATCCATTAGTTTTGCCAGGCCTAAATCCGTGGCTGCGACTCTAAAATTCGCTATTGCAATTATACTTTTGTCCACACAGGTATCAAGTGATTCTATGTTTTTTGGTTTAATTTTGTCAAATCAATTGTACGAAAATTAATTCACCTTAATTTTAAAGTCTCCAAGGAAATATTTAAGATTCTACTGATCAAAAAAACCGATGATAAGCAGATGGACACGGCGACAAATAAGATATGCAGTGAGTGTACATGCCCAACAATAGCACATTCATAAAATAAAGATAAAATTTTTTACATCCTGTTCTAAAGATGACAATGAAAATAGTTGGAAATTTTTCATTTGGAAGACCTGGATTTTTTAAGTGCAGAATATATCATAACCGAGACTATGGATATGAAGGAAGATCCTAAAATAAAATATGATAGATAAGTGGGATGAGTCAATACATACGTTAATCCAAAATAATACAGATCAATGGCCACACCCCATCCAAAAATTACGGTGTACCAACTAGCTATGATTAAACCGATAAACCCCAGTATTAATTTAAAAGAAAAAAAAGAAAGCAAGAGTTTACCATCTGTTACTATGTGTATTTGGAATGAATGCAGAGTTGGGATCTAAAGCAGAACAACCAAAGCAACGAGAAGTATTACGTATTTTGGTTTTTTCAGATTATGAAAACCTGAAAAAATCGATTTTATGTTATCTTTCGTCATTGATAATACCACACAGTGAAGATTAAAAGGCGTTATGTACAATTTACAGTTGTAACTTGTACACAATAGTTTTAAACAAGTGCACGAGGTTTTATAATGTCAAATCACATTGACTGAAGATTCTAGAACATTTGCAGACATGCTAATCAGTCACATATTATCTCAAAAAAAGCATTGGCACTGCCTAAAAACTGGCTTTTTCTACACAGCAAAATCACATGTCAAATATGGATGAGTCTCGTAACCAAGATTCCAGTTTAGTTTTTTCCATCTCAAGTCTCCTTCACACACATCTTGTCATTCTCATAAACCGCATAATGCCTTCTGCCGGTGTCAAGGCAGATGTGTAAATCGTTTTTTCTCACATGATGTGATCTTGTGTGGCCAAAGATCTGTTTTTGCCCTGGAATGTCGACAAACTCATCATAGTCACACCAGAGAATACCGCCATGCTTGTATCTTCCTCCTCGGGATACGCCACATTGCAAGAATCTGTGATAAAAGCCCGCATCATTGATCTTCAAGATGTCTTCATGAGATTCCAGCATGAAATCGTACAGATTTGTAGTGGAGAACTGCTCATAGAACTGTCTGCTCACACCTGCATGGGTGCAAAGCCAGTCATGCACGTAACAGTACAGTTTCAGATCCTCCCAAGGTATGCGATACATGTTGATGATGTATTTTTTGTACTCTGTAAAACCGCTTGACTTCAAATGTGGCAGACTAGTCATATAGCTTAGGTCATGATTTCCAACCAGATGCACCCTGTCTTTTTTCTTCAAGGAATCTTTGAGCCACTGTGCAGTTTGAGCCGTTGATTCATCAGTTTCAGTAAACGAGTCAAAGTAATCTCCAAGGAACACTGTCTTGTCGGGTTTTTCTTTATCTATGACTATTTCTGCATCAACAAAGTTTGTATGGATGTCCGGTATTATTACAACTTTTTCTGGAATGCCGCTAGTCATCTTAAATTAAATTCTCCTACTTTTAATAATACGGGTTTCTGCTTTAAATCCATTATCAGAATGAGTTATTACTGATTCGGTCCCTGCAAATTCTCGTGTTGGCCGTATGTACCTAATTTCTCCAAATGCCACCATGACTGATTGCCATGATAATTTGGCATGCCAGATTTTACACCTCTACAAAGACATTCTCAGACTCTACAACCACATTATATGATGTCAGATCCCTGATCGTTGCCGGAAACTTGATCAGTTTACCGGTTTTACAATCAAATTCTGCCCCATGCCATCCGCAAGTAATGGTGCAACCGTCTAGTTTTCCTTCAGACAAACTAGAGCCTGAATGAGTGCACGAGTCGTCAGTTGCATGGTATTCTCCGTCAATATTTGCAACTAGAATGTCCCTACCATCAATGGACACTTTGATCATCTTTCCAGGCGGAATCTCGGATGTTTTGCCAGCTATGATTTTTCCCATCGAAGTTTTTATCAGAGCATTCTTAATAATTTTTTGTATATGGTCAAGTTGAAAATCAGAAAAGCTACAAATTCGGACAAGATTGCTGTTTTGAAATTCTGTCAAAATACTTTTTCATGGGGCGATTATGTAAAGCATGTCTGGGATTTTTGGCTATCTGAAGGGCATCTGTTTTTAGCTCAAATGCCCAATCCCGTTGGAATCTGTCATGCATTCTACTCAGGGAACCAGGTATGGGTTGAGGGAATCAGAATTAAGCCTGACTTTCGCCACCAGGGCATTGCATCTGAACTGGTAAGGCATGCCGAACTTGCAAGTCGGGGCAAGAACATATCATTTTCGTACATGTTAATTGATATAGAAAATTCCGCCTCAATTTCAATGGCAAAATCCCTAAATTATGAAATTTTTCAAACGTGGAATTACTATTCTGTTGAGCCAAAAAATAACAAAAATTATGACGTCACTTTTAAGAGATCAGGTAATCTTCAGTCGTGCACCCATTACGTAAAATCTTGGAGGTGGATTCCCATCGACGATGAAACATTGGAATCACTTTATGCCCAAAATAGAATTGTAAATTCCTCAATCAACAAAGACTCTATTGCCATCATGACAGAGTCTGAGCATTTTGACAGAACACTGATGGTCACACTATTCCCCGGTTCTGATGAATCTGCACACCATCTTCTCTCTTTCTTGCAGAATTTTGGCTCAGAGAAGGACTACAAGCAGATACAGATTTTGACCAGAGAAAAGTTGCCAGAATTTGACACGCTAGAATCCAAAATATCATTTTATCTGATGAAAAAGTCATTATCCTAGTCGGATTTGACAATCTTTATCGTGTTGCTTAAAATTCCCAAATCCTCTATCTCCATCTCCACCCTGTCCCCGTCTTTTAGAAATACAGCATTTGGTTTGTTTAGCATTACTCCTGCCGGCGTGCCTGTAGAAATAACGTCTCCCTTCTCAAGGGTCATCACTTTGGAGATCTTTGAAACAATCTCGGGAATTTTGATAAGCATCTTACTTGATGAGGAGTTTTGTCTTAGCTCCCCGTTGATCTTGGTAGTCATCTTGAGGTTTTGAGGATCTCGGATTTCATCTCTTGTCGTAATCCACGGTCCGCACGGCGCAAATGAATCAAAGCCCTTTCCCCTTGTGAACTGCTTGTCTTTGAATTGGATGTCCCTTGCAGAAACATCGTTGAATACCATATATCCAAATATTGCATCAAATGCGTCATCTAGGCCAACATTTTTGCAGTTTTTGCCAATAATCAGGGCCAGCTCCACTTCATAATCTAACTGTGTGACAAAGTCAGGACATACAATCTCAGAATTTGTGCCGTTTAATGCGGTTCTTGGCTTCATTACCAGGGCAGGATCCTCTGGTGACTGCAATCCCTGTTCCATGGCATGGTCCACATAGTTGTACGCCAGACAGATTATCTTGTTGGGATTGGGAATCGGTGCCAGCATCTTGTACTTTGAGAGGTCCTCTGCATACGGCAGATCCCCAATTTTACTTTTGATTTCGTCATACCATCCATCGAAAAGAAAATCCTTGATGTTCTGAGGGATGGGCACGCCTGTCAAATAGGTGATCTCGTCCCTGGTGGATACTTTATCCCCGTTGACAAAGCCGTATGTTTGGCCATCATCATGTAACAATCGTGCTATCTTCATATCAAATCACTTGTGGGTAAAAATTGCCTGATTCTGTGAATCCTTTCTACAATATCCAAATCTAACAAATTGAATCTCTTCTCCTTCTTTTAATTGTAGGTAATGCGGTTCCGTATAAACGTCCAACTCCTCCAAACTGTCTTCGTTGAACTCATCGCCGTTAAATAACATCTTTGGGATGATCATCTTTATCTTGTGTGCAGTCTTTTGCGGGACCCACTGGATCTTTGTCACATCTTTTATGTCTCCGTCTTCAACGAATTCTCCTTCCAGCTGCGTCGCCTGCTTTGTGATGCGAATGTTTCCCAGACCCAGCAGACGGATTTGTGATCCCTCCTGAATTTCTTGTGCATCCTCGCCTGAAATGTAAAAGTTTCCATCAAGCTGAATTGTTCTCTTTCCCATATCATTTACCGGATGATTTGGGATCTCAACAGATGATGTGGGCAGATTCCCCACTGAAAGCATTCTTGCATTAGCCACCATAAACAACCTAATGCTGTCTGAATCTACAAATTTTCTGTTAAAGGCCTCTAGCGCATCAAATGGGGCCAGGGTGTTTGCCTTGGTCAATCCCAGTGACATGATGAACTTTCTGATTGCCTCTGGCTTGATTCCTCTCCTTCTCAAGGCCTCCAATGTTGGTAGCCTTGGATCGTCATACCATGAAACTTTGCCCTCCTCAATCAACGGCTTGATGATTCTCTTTGATATTGGCATTCCCTTGAACTCTAATCTGGAGAAGAAGCCTTGGGCCGGCTTTCTCATGTTTAGCACATCCAAGATTGCATCAATTAGCTCTTTTCGTAGTTCAAACTCTTTTGAACGGAAGGCATGTGTGACCCCGTCGATGCTGTCTTCTATGGCAACTGCCATATCATAGCTTGGCCAGACCCTGTATTTTTCCCCCAAGGTGTAGTGCTTTCCTTCAATGATTCTAAACAAAACAGGATCCCGCATTACTGCGTTATCTGCCTGCATGTCCCCACGGAATCTAACGACTGCATCCCCTGGTTTGAATTTGGCACTCATCTTTTCCCAGTTTTTGCTGTTCGTTTCTGCATCTTTTCTGCTGCACTTGCATGCCTTTCTCTCCCTTCTGTTTTTACTGATATCCTCTCGCTTGCAGGTACAGACGTATGCTTTTCCTGCATCGATTAACTCCATTCCCTTCTCATAAAACAACTCCATGTCATCAGACGTACTCTTTACCGTGTCAAACTCGATTCCCAGCCATTCTAGTCCCACTTTGATGGCTGCATGGTATTCCATTCTTTCAGCCTCAGGATTCGTATCATCCATCCTCAGGATGAATTTCCCCCCGTACATTTTGGCATATTCTGAATTGATTATGGCAGCCTTTGCATGTCCAATGTGCGGATAGCCGTTGGGTTCTGGGGGGAACCGCGTGATGACTTTGCCCTGCTCGGCACCCTTTAGTTCTGGGAGGCCCTCTCTCCCCTCAATCTTTTTTTTGGGCGCTAAAATTTCTGGAAAATTTTCCTTGATTTGAGTTTCCTGATCTTCAGGTGATAACTGGTTGACTGCAGACACGATTTCAGAGATGTCCCCTGAAATTTCCTTTACTTTGCTTCTCAACTCTGGTCTTGTTCCGAGAATCTTGCCCAAAATTATCTTGTCCCTGGTTTCTCCCCCGTGCTCAAAGGCATTCTGCAAGGCCATCTTTCTAATTTCTTTTTTTAGTTTGTCATCCATGATAGTTTGCCCCGTACACCTACACACTTCGCTTTACCACAAAATCCAACAGTGAAATTAACTCTCCTTTTGCAGGACCAGAGTAGCCCCCTAATGCTTTCTCCGCCTTTTCGGCATATTTTAGGGCCTGCCCCCTTACACTCTCACCTATTCCCAAAGATCGTATGACATCGACTGCCCTGCTGAGATCCTTTCTGGATATCTTTGAATTTCCAAATGCCTTTAGGATTATCTTCTTATCATTGCCCTTTGCCGATTTTATTGCCATGAGAATGGGAAGTGATTTTTTTCCCTCCCTTAGATCATTTCCCACGGGTTTTTTTGTTATCTTGGGATTGCCCATCACCCCGATAAGATCGTCAGTTATCTGGAATGCGATTCCCAGATTTCTTCCAAATGACGAAAGGTTTGAGATGTCCCTTGCCTTCTTTGTTGCACAAATTGCCCCCATTGCACAGGACACATCAAACAAGGCTGCGGTCTTTTTGCCTATCATGGTAATGTATTCTGCCTGGGATGGAATCCTTTTCTCATCGGCCATCCTCACATCTAGCAGTTGGCCTTCACATACGTCCACGCAGGCCTTGGCAAGCCTGGATACCAGCTGGATGGTGGCACCGGGGGGTAGTTTTGAATCAGTAATAATCTGGAACGCCTTTGAAAACAGCACGTCCCCTGCAAGTATTGCAATTGGCATGCCGAACTTTTTATGCACAGTCTGAACCCCATGACGCACTTCATCATTGTCCATAATATCATCATGGACCAGTGTGAAATTATGGACCATCTCTACTGCGCTTGCAGCAGGCATTGCATCAGATGCCTTGCCTTTTAAAATTTGGCAGCTTCTGATAACCATGTACGGTCTAAGCCTTTTTCCACCATTTACAATCAGATGCCCTGCAGCATCATAGAGTTTCTTGGGATTTCCCTTTAGCTTTGAATTCAGATGCCTGTTTACTATTTTGGCATTTTTCTCCATGGATTTGGTTTTATTCATTTACTAACCTCCATTTTTCATTTGGCAAGTGGACCTTGATTGCCTTTTGTAGCTCATCATGAACTTCACTGGCAGTCCATGCAGATAAGACGCTTGCGTGCTTTTCAAGCATGGACTTGTTTGACTTTTCCAACAACTCCAGTGCGATGAGCATCCATGGGCAATAAATTTGCGGGTTTTTCTTTAGTTCAGCAACCAGTTCCTTGGCTGAGATCCATTTGATCTCGTCAATCTCACCTTCAATCTCCTTTAGTTCAGTAGATTTGTCAATTACGCCCAGCAGGGTTGCGCATATCTCGTTTTCAGAGCCCACGTCCCTGTAAGGAACATGGTACTCGAATTTGTGCAGATAGTCCAGCGTACCGCAGATTCCCAGTTCCTCAGGCATTCTTCTCTGGCCTGATGAAACGTACGTCTCTGACTCTCTGGGATGGCTTGCAAATGTCCCATCCCAATCACTGGGCCATAGCATTTTTTCTTTGGCTCTTCTTGCAAGAACCAGTCTTCCATCAGCATCAAACAACAGTGCAGTAAATGCCCGATGCAGCTTTCCATTTGGCAAGTGACACCTTACCTTTTCTTCACTTCCTATCGGATTGTCATTTTCATCAACTAGAATCACAAATTCTTCAGACATTTCTTTTACCTCTAAACAATGTCCCTTCAAATGCCCTATTTTTAACCGCTTTTACAATTCTGTCAGGCTTGCCGCCGTTTGCAAAGAACACGTTGATTCCCATTTTGGCTATCTTTGACGCTTCTTGAACTTTTCTTGCCATTCCCCCTGTCACATCCATCTTGTTTTCAGAGATGGATGGGCGCTGGCCATGTAATTCATAAATCAGTTTTTTTGTTTTCAAATCAGAGTACAGTCCGTCCTCGTTTAGTGCAAAAATGCAAAGCCTGGGCCTTAGGGTTTTTGCAAGATGGGTCATAATCTTGTCCCCAGATAAGATGTATGTCTTTCCCTGACCGTACCATAATGCATCCCCATATGTGACGGGAATCAGGCCGGATTTTGCAATTTTTTCAATCTCTCTGATTTTTTTGGTGATGGGCTTGTTTCCAGACATAAAGTCAGTCGGAGGAAGTGAGTATGGATTCTGTCTATTTTTTAACAGCGAGTCCAAAATAATTTTGTTCAACTCGATCATTGAATTCTTAACAAGTACAACCCCCTTTGGATCGTATCTTTTTTCCTTTGTATGCATGTCGTATTTTACAGACCAGTAATGGCCATAGGATCCCCCCCCATGAACAATGACTAGCGGCTCATCAATCTTTCTCAGACTTTTAGAGAGATTCTCTATTGCTTTTTTCCTGACAGACAATGGTTTCTCTTTATTTGTAATTATAGAACCGCCCAACTTTATTAGAATCATGTACTTTAAAATCACCTGATCAATTAAAAAGTAATGCAGTCTTTTTGCAAGATTTATAGCTTATTTTGGCATGTGCATGTAGGCATATCCACTGCTTTGGGAAAGCAAGGAAGGTTTTGAGGAAAAGAGATCAGGCAGAATCCAGCATGCAGAATAGATTTCACGCAATAATGAGTAATTTTGAGGCCTCTTACATGCAGTCGGCCCTCCCATTGACGAGGTTTCTAAACCGGATATAGTCAAACTAGTAAAGGGGCCCTCGAGGGGAATCGAACTCCTGTCCGAGGATCCACAATCCTCTATACTAACCACTGTACTACGAGGGCCACAAAAAAAGAAATTTGTTCATCTAGTAATAATCTTTAAGATTTGACTAGGGACTGTCCTGTAGATTTATTATTAACCAGATGAAATCATCAATATGCGACTATGGTGGGTTGGAATGGGAGCAACAATAGCAGTCATCTGGGTAGGAGTAAACTATCTTCTTCCATGGGTATAGTTGGCAATCTTTTTGTCTAGTCAGCCTCAAATTCAAAATTAATTTTTGATTCACAGTAGCGATCGCTTTAAATTTGTTGTATCAGGGTGTTTTTCGACATGAGAAAAGGTTTCATCACAAGCAGATTACGCTCAAATAAAAAATCAGAAGACATTCCTATTGAAAATAAGATTCAGACCATCAAGGGGGAGAAATTTGTATGGATTGACCTGCAAAATCCAGACAGGGCAGATGTTGAGAGATTGGCTGAAAAATACAATTTCAACGCATTGAACATTGAGGATTGCATGACAAAGTTTGAGCTTCCAAAATTAGACAGTTACGATGATCATTTCTTTGTAATTCTACATTTCCCGCCACTGGCACAGAAGATAGGGGTCTCAAAGAACAGTCAATTGTCAGTATTTGTAGGAAAAGACTTTCTAGTTACTGTTCATCAGGGGGACCTCAGACCGCTTGTTGAATTGGTAGACATATGCAAAACAAATGCTGATCAGCAAAGAAAGGAGAGGTTGCTGGGAAGATCTTCGGGGCTTCTATTGCACGAAATCTTGGATATCCTAGTAGATGATCTTTTACACACATCAAGGAAGATTATTGCAAACCTGGATGAGATTGAGGACAGGGTTTTTGATGAGACAAAGCCGGTGGCAAGAAGTATTGCCCTACTCAGAAGGGAGATTAACAGGCTAAGAAGGATAGCCAACCCGCTAAAGAAATTCGTATTGGAAATAGCAAAACACGTCAAAGGGTTTTCAGGCAGCGAGGATGATGAGCTCACGCTATACTATGACGACGTCATTGATCACATTGACAAAGTCATCGAGACCCTAGAGGAGTCAAGGGAGACTATGGAAATCTACAAGGATACTGATTTCGTGTTAAGTAATGAAAAGACAAACAAGGTTCTCGCGGTGCTGACAATGATTTTCACGCTGGCAATTCCATCAACGGTCATTGGCACATTTTATGGGATGAATGTCGATCTACCCGGAGGCATCGGAGAGGGTTCGATGATTTTGGGGCCATTTACGACTTTTATAGTTGTGATAATCGCATCGGCAATCCCTGCAATCATGATGTTTGCATATTTCAAGAGATTGGGATGGATCAGCAGTTGAGATGGGAATCCTGATCGATTCTTGAGGAATGAGGCTCTGTTTTAGATCACTATTGAACAGTAACTAGTCGAGATCGCTAATATTGACCAGAGCACGATTTAGAGCTTAGATAAATACAAGATAATTATACCTAATCCATGGGGAAAATTAAAATTAGAACCGGCAGAGGCACAGGAACTATTGAAGTTGATCAGGATGCCTCAAAATGGTCTGGAGATGACTTCAAAAAGATCCAAGAAGCAAGAAAGAAAGCAGCATCAAATAGGACTGTCTCATCAGGAAGAGGAACCAAGTCTAGAAAACTCGGCGACACACCTGAAGCAAAGAAAACAACCAGTACTAAAGGCAGGACAATCAGTACAGGCAGAGGCACAGGTTCTAGAAAAATCAAGTAAAAACAGAATTACATCAATTCTTTATTTTTGAAATCTCTGATGTTATTCTCTTAAATTTTATTATATTTTGATATCGGGATTTCCAGATTTTAGCTTGTCCCAATCTGCAAGAAAGTTTTCCAGACCAATCTTTGTTAGCGGGTGTGACATCATTTTATCCAATACTGCCGGAGGCAACGTGACAACATCTGCACCAATCTTTGCGGCATCCACCACATGCACGGGATGGCGAACACTTGCAACAAGAATTTGGGTTCCAAAATCATAGTTTGAGAAAATTTCTTTGATTTCTGAGATCAGATGCATTCCATTTTGACCGATGTCATCGAGCCTTCCAATAAACGGACTGACATATTTTGCTCCGGCCTTGGCAGCAAGCAGTGCCTGGTTTGCAGAAAAGATCAGAGTAACGTTGACTGGAATTCCTTCAGACGAGAGTGACTTGCATGCCCTTAGACCATCAGGGGTCATGGGAACTTTGACTATGACATTTTTCCCGTACTGACGAAGGCGCTTGCCCTCTTCTATCATTCCGGAATATTCGGTACTGACAACCTCTAGACTCACATCACCTTTGATAATTTTTGTAATTTCCTCCATTGCATCTTTTGGATTGCCGCCTTCCTTGAACATGAGAGAAGGGTTGGTTGTAATTCCATCCAAGAGACCCATGTCGTTGAATTTTCTAATGGACTCAAGATTGGCAGTATCAAGAAAGATCTTCATAATTTTTTGCTCCTGATCTCCTTGACTGCCTTTACCATATTAAAGGATGTTATCCCATGCTTCTCCAAAAGCAGGGGAATTTCATCATCACGCGCAGATTCTCCAAACATGTCCTGAGCCCCTATTCTCTTAATCGGTACAGGACAGGACTCAGAAACGGATTCGGCAACTGCCGAGCCCATCCCGCCAATAATGTTGTGCTCTTCAGTAGTTACAATGCAGCCAGTCTCTCTGGCAGCCTTTTCCAAAATTTCATGATCAATTGGCTTGATTGAAAACATGTCCAATACCCTGCAAGAGATTCCTTCCTGCTGCAATTTTTCGGCAGCCTCCAGAGCCATTCTGACTGTAATGCCACATGCGGCAATAGTACAGTCAGAGCCGTCTCGCAGAGTGATGCCTTTTCCAATCTCAAAGTTTTGCGAATCAGAATGAATCAGGGGGGTTTTTGATCTTGCCATTCTCATGTAAAACGGGCCGTACTCCCTTGCCATCAACTGGGTCAGCCTTGAGACTGCGACTGTATCGGCAGGAATAAAGACTCGAAAATTGGGTATGACCCTCATTATTGCAATGTCCTCAATCTGCTGGTGTGAGCCCCCGTCAGGTCCAACTGATAGGCCGCCATGGGACGTGACTAATTTTACATTAAGGCCTTTCTTCCCAGGGGGCGAGGGGTAGGCAATGTTGTTTCTTATCTGATCAACTGCCCTGCCAGGCAGAAATATCGCATAAGTACTAGCAAAAGGAATCTTTCCAGATGCTGCCAATCCTGCAGACGTTGTGACAAGGTTGGCCTCTGCAATGCCCACATTGAAAAATCTTTCAGGAAACTCTTTTCCAAATGCAGAGGTCTTCAACGAGTCAGTCGTGTCAGCACCCAAAACAACGACATTAGGGTTTTCCTTTCCCAACTCAACCAAAGATCTTGAATACTCTGAACGCATGTCAGTCATTGCAGGTTCATTCAAAGGTATCCGGCCTCCTGTGCAATTTTTTTAATCTGCTCCTGCTTTTCACCTATCACGTGCAAGCCAATCCATTTGTTTACCAGGTCACCCCCTCCAAGTTCATTTGCCTTTGCAAGTAGCCTGTGTCTTCTTGATTTTAAGACCTCATTTCTAAAATCCCTAATGGCGGCCCTAACATCCTGCTGGCCTATTATCGCACCGCCACCCACAAAAGCACGTGCACCGTCATCAAATACCGAGCCAATATTTTCAAGATTGACACCCCCGTCAGCCTCAACATAGCCTGAAAAATTATGCTGTTTTAGTGTGAAATTCAGTCTTGCCATTTTTTCATGTGTCCCCTCAATGTATCTTTGACCGGATTTTCCAGGCACTACTGACATCACAATGAGCTGATCAAGGGATTGCAAAAATTTGTAAGACCACTCAGGCAACTCTGTATCAGGATTTATTGAAAAACCCACACCCACCTGATTCTGTTTTAGAATATCATGAATCTCTCCAAAGCTGGACTCGTCAGTCACCTCAGCATGCACAGTGACAATGTCACTGCCGGCATCAACATAGTCTTGAACATGTTTTACGGGTTCCTCAATCATAAGATGGGTGTCAAATGGAATCACCGTAAGGGGCCGCAGTTCCTTGATCTTGCTGTGATCAAATGTCTTTGTTGGAACAAATTGGCCATCCATTACATCAAGATGGATGTAATCAGCCCTGCCAGACACGCACCGCTTAATCTCATTTTCTAGATTCGTCATATCCCCTGCAATGATGGAGGGTGCAATCATAAATTGGGAATCCAGCTCAAGGTCAATTATCGGAACGACATCAGTGTCAGGTGCCTTTCCATGCCACTGGGGATTATCCTCCATGTGCTCTACGGCTTTTCCCTTGATTGTTCTTGAGATGATTATTGTAGGAACGCCCTTTGTGGCATTTGCCTTTGTGATGGCCGCATCAATTTGTTCTACCCGGTGTCCGTCAACTTCAATGACATTCCAGCCAAATGACCTCCACTTGTCCCCGGTCTTCCAGCGTGATGCATCCTTCCACATTTCAGAGATATCCAAACCGTCCAGATTCTCATCAAGGGGCATGATTCTTTCGGTATACGAGTCCTGCTGGATAAAGTTCCTGTCAAGAAAGGCAGTGAGGTTGTCAACCTTGTATTTTGATGCAGTCATTGCAGCCTCCCAGACCTGGCCCTCATCGGACTCTCCATCCCCAAGAACGGTATAGACGTGATGATCCTTGGAGTCAATCTTTGCAGCAAGTGCAATCCCGACAGAGTATGACAGTCCGGTACCCAAGGAACCCCCGCAGAATTCCACGCCGGGGCATTTTAGATCCGGATGTCCCTGCAGTTTACTGCCAAATTTTCGAAGTGTCTGAATCTCGGATTCTGGAAAATATCCGGCCACTGCCATATTGGAGAACAGTCCAGGGGCAGCGTGTCCCTTTGATAGTACCAATCGATCCCTGTCTTCCCATTGAGGGTTGTTTGGATCAAATTTCAAGTGCTTGCCAAACAGGCATCCCAGGATCTCAGCCATGGAGAACGAGCCTCCGGGGTGGCCGGATCCTGCAGTATTGGTTCCCTTGATAACTAACTTGCGAGCTCTGAGAATATTTTTCTTTATTTGGTAATAATTAAGACCCATCTGCAACGATATTGCCGTAAATTGAATAAAAATCTACTTCTAAAAGAGAACAAGCAATTGGAAATTCTCAGGGACAGGGATCTCAAAAATACAAATCAGACCAATCATGATGCCAAAGATTCCACATCTTGAGATAAATTTCAAAGATACACACAGCGGTTTCTCCCTCTGCTTTTCATGGTGTTTCCTTACACACAGGTTCATCACCCAGAGACTTTTGTCCATATTTGCCCCCTCTTGGACGGATTATAGTCAGTTTCTGCCATCAAGACTGTAAAATTTTAATTTGATCGTTGCATAGGATCATCATGGAGATCAGAGAAGACATCCCAATCGTACTCTTTGATAACCAGTGTTACTTGTGCATGAAATTTGCAAAGACTGTCAGCTATTTTGCAAGAGGTAGAATTTCAATGATTGGCCATTATTCGGAGCCTGGTAGAAAGATAAGAGACGAGATTCTCGATGATGATGCCCTGGACATGTTTTGGTTTATTACTAAAAAGAGAGCATGCGGCGGAAGGGCAGCACTGATTCCACTGTTGAGATCAATTCTAACCCAGAAGACAGAAAAATCATCGGCGATTGGAATTGAGGACCAGTGTCAGCAGGGGTGCAAGACTGCAAAGGCCGTATTTGTCAGATCAGCCAGTCTGATTACCAACAGCAGGACAATAGATCTATAGTAAATCTAAATAACACTTGAAAGTTAGGTGCTCATAGTGAAAGTCAAGACTGCAAGTTCTGCAAAAAACAAGACAAGCCTGCTCTGCGGGTTTGTAGTGGAAAATTCCAACAAGGTTTTGGGTCTGCCAAAATTTGACACTAAAACCCAGTCTGCAATAAACCAGTCCCTAAAAGACATGGAGGGCAAGCTAGGAAGACTCAGCATCATTCCAATTCCAGGAAAACCGATACAAAGAATCCTGCTTGCAGGCATAGGAAAGAAAGAGAGTTTGACAAAAGATACAATCAGGTTTGTTTCAGGCAAGATCGCCCAGAAAGCAAAGGAGCTTAGATTAAAAGAGTTTTCAATAATATCACCACCAAGTTTGGTCTACGAGCCAGTCTCTGCTGTTACCCAAATTATAGAGGGCTCCAAGATGGCCCTTTACAAATTTGACAGGTTCAAGTCAGAAAAGACAGAGGCCTCACCTGATCTTACAATTATTACCTCAAAGTCAGATAAAATTTCAAAGGCAATCAAGACTGCGCAGATTATTGCAGACGGTGCAATATTTACAAAAAGTATCGCCAATCTGCCTCCAAACGAATGCACGCCTGCAACACTGGCAAGCTTTGCAAGAAGCATGTCCAAGAAAAACAAGATGACTTGCAGGATCATCTCAGAGCCTGAGCTGCAAAAGAAGGGTTTTGGCGGGATCTCAGCAGTCGGACAGGGAAGCAGAAACCAGCCAAAACTAATTGTTTTGGAGCATAACAGGGGTCCACAAAGCCAGAAACCGATAGTACTAGTTGGAAAGGCTGTAACATTTGATACCGGCGGCATCTCATTGAAGCCGGGGGCTGCAATGGATGAAATGAAGTTTGACAAATGCGGCGGATGCACGGTACTGGGAATAATGAAGGCAGTTTCAGAGCTAAAGCTTCCAGTCAATGTAGTTGGGATTGTACCCTCAGTTGAAAACATGCCAGACGGTAAGTCATACAGGCCGGGGGACATCATAAAACTATACAACAAAAAGACAGCAGAGATTCTAAATACGGATGCCGAGGGAAGACTGATTCTGGCAGACGCACTGGCATATGGGGAGAAGCATTATTCTCCAAGGGCAGTCATTGATTTTGCAACCCTTACAGGCGCATGTATTGTTGCATTGGGTACCAACGTGGCTGCAATCGTATCAAATGATCAGAGACTCTCAAAAAAGATTATCGATTCCTCAAAAACAACTACAGAGGAAGTTTGGGAGCTTCCGTTAAATCAGGATTATATGGACATGATAAAGTCAGACGTGGCAGATATGAAAAATGTCGGGATTGGCAGAGCGGCTGGTACCATCACGGCTGCCGCATTCCTAAAGAATGCCATTGAGGATACACCGTGGGTCCACATTGACATTGCAGGGGTTGCATGGACGCAGGCATCTACAAAGGAAAAATCATACAATCCAAAAGGTGCAACAGGTTTTGGCGTCAGGTTGATCTTGGATTACTTGCAAAGATTGTAAAATCAGTATCCCCTGCTGTTTCTATCAGGAGTTTCAACATTTGGGTTTCTCCAGCCATGCTTCTCCATCATGTGGTTTAACAGTCTAATGTCATTATCACACATTTCCCCACAGACACTGCAATTTGGCATTATTGAGTTCAAGTTGATGGGGTCAATATTAAAAGATTGGTTGCAAAGCCGCCTTGTTGCACAACTGGACATTTGATCCTTGTAATGGATGGGACTGGCATGATTTCAAGAAGGTACGGTTTGGACTATGCGTGGAGGCAGATAATCACCTGGATAAAGTCATACAAGTAAAATGGAAAATGCCAGCACTGTTGCTTCCCAAGAGCTCTCGCATCTTAGTAGCACAACAGCGACGTCAGGTTTGACTTCCAAGTTCGGAATGGGATTGGGTCGCACCCTAACGCTATGGCCGGCTTGAAGTTTGATGCCAGATTCTCATCTATTAACGTAACGCAGGATTTGAGGCCATGCTCAAAATAGGTATAAAGCAAAGAAGACATCGGATTATCATATGACTCATCGAGTAGCGGTATTGGATCAGGATCTCTGTCAGCCACAAAAATGCGGCCTGGAATGCATAAAATACTGCCCCGTCAACAAATCAGGCGCAGAGTGCATTACAATAGGCGAGGAGTCAAAGAAGGCCCAGATTGACGAGGACGTCTGTAACGGCTGTGGGATCTGCGTCAAGGTGTGCCCTTTTGATGCAATAACAATCGTCAACCTTGCAAGCGAGCTGGCAGCAGACAAGATTCATCAGTACGGCATAAACTCGTTTAGACTTTACAAGCTGCCCACGCCAAAAAAGGGGGAGGTGGTAGGACTATTGGGAAGAAACGGAATGGGAAAGAGTACAGTAGTCAACATTTTGTCAGGAAATCTCAAACCGAATTTAGGCAGGTATGAGAATCCTCCAGAATGGGATGAAATTTTAAAACATTACAGCGGGACTGAGCTCAAGCAGCACTTTGAAAAGATAGAGCAAGGGCAGATCCGCGCATCAATAAAACCTCAGCAGGTGCACCACATTGCACAGGCATTTGACGGCACGGGCAAGGAACTACTTGACAGATACGACGAACGGGGAGTATCAGGGGAGCTGATAAAAACGCTGGGGCTGGAGAACTCGATGGAGCAGAATTTGAGGGAGCTGAGTGGCGGGGAACTGCAAAGGATTGCAGTTGCAGCAGCGGCATCCAAGGACACAGAGTTTTACTTTTTTGACGAGCCATCCTCATACAACGACGTCTACCAGAGAACAGGGGTTGCAAGGGTGATACAAAATCTGGCAAAGATTGGAAAGAGCGTGATGGTGGTGGAGCACGACTTGACATTGCTGGACTTTCTCAGCGACTATATCGAGGTACTGTATGGGGAACCTACGGCATACGGGATTGTCTCAGGTATTTTATCCACAAAGATCGGAATCAACGTTTTTCTTGACGGGTACCTGCCAAATGAGAACGTGAGGTTCAGGGACAAGAAATTCTCTTTTGATGTGTCATCATCATCTACTGACATCTTTCAGGAAGGAAGTGAGATTCTCACATATCCAAAGATGGTGAAAAAGTATCCTTCATTTTCAGTAACAATTGAGCCTGGAAGGGTGAGAAAAGGCGAGGTACTGGGAATAATGGGTGCCAATGCACTTGGCAAGACGACTCTGATGAAGATGATTGCAGGGGTCGAAAAGCCTGATTCAGGCAGCATTGATAAAAAGATCAAGATAGCATACAAGCCGCAGTATCTCCAAAACGACCTTGACGTGGAGGTGATCTCAGCACTGGACCAGGCAAACGGGGGACAGGTTGAGGGAAGCATGGAAGAGGAGCAGATTCTCGATCCACTAAAGATTAAAAAATTATACAACAAGTCCATCAAAAAACTTTCCGGGGGGGAACTGCAAAAGGTGGCAGTTGCCTCGTGTCTGTTGCAAAAAGTCGACCTGTATGCATTGGATGAACCTTCGGCATTTTTGGACGTGGAGGACAGAATCGCTGTGGCAAAATTTCTGCAAAAATTTGTGCGCTCCTTTGGAAAGTCTGCAATCATCATTGATCACGACTTGCAGCTCATGGACCTAGTTTCAGACTCGATGATAATATTTGAGGGGGAGTCAGGTTCTGCAGGCACTGCCACGCCGCCGATGCCAAAACCTGAGGCGATGAACAGGTTTCTAAAATCACTAGACATGTCATTTAGAAGGGATGAGAAAAGCCTGAGACCCCGCGTGAACAAGCTGGAGAGCAGGCTGGATAAGGATCAAAAGACGACTGGAAACTTTTACTACAAGCATTGACCCGGATGCTAAAAAAGGCGCTAGAGGACGTGCTCACAGAGGAGGAAGGTGATGAGCTGATTTCAGCATTTGATCAGATCGGTCAGATAATCATCGTAAGGATTCCAGACTCGCTTTTATCAAAGAAGAAGGTTATCGGCGAGGCGCTTTTAGACGGGGTAAAGATTGTCAGGAGCGTGTTTTACCAGTCCTCCTCAGTGGAGGGTGATTTTCGAACAAGGGATTTGGAGATTCTTGCAGGAGAGGACAATACGGAGACAGAGTACAAGGAGTTTGGATGCAGGTTTACAGTGGATGTCAAAAATGCGTTTTTCTCGCCCAGGCTCTCCACTGAAAGGGAGAGAATTGCCAGCCTGATTCAGGACGAGGAGACGGTGGCAAACATGTTTGCAGGCATCGGAATGTTCTCGATTATGGCTGCAAAGAGGAAGAAATGTACAGTATACAGTCTGGACATCAATCCCGTTGCCTCAAGACTGTGCGAGACCAACATCGGGCTAAACAAGCTTGCAGGGGATGTGATCTCAATTAACGGCGATGCATCAGAGATTATCAAGGAGCAGCTGATTGACAAATCAGACAGGACCCTGATGCTGTTACCTGAGAGATCAGACGAGTTTTTAGAATCAGCGACAAGTGCAACCAAGGATCAGGGCATCATTCACTACTATTCACACATTCATGCAGACAAAAAGACAGACGCTGCAAGGCTTTCAGAGGAACACTATCTTGGCGTGACACAGGTAAAATCAGAGATTCTAAACTCAAAGATTGTCAGGGCAGTGGGTCCCAGATACTATCAGACAGTGGTGGATGTTAAAATTTCCAAGTGAACTAGTCCTCAGAGACGACAGAGGCAGGCGAGGGTTTCGTTGTTGCCATCACGTATCCAATCCATGCAATGACTCCGAGTATTCCCCCGGCAATCATCAGGACAGAGAGCTGCAATACGATGGGACTCCATTCAGACAGCATCAGCAGGTATGCATAGATGAAGAAACCGCCGATGCACAGTACAAAGATGGTGATGCCCGTTCCTTTTCGCCTGTCCATGGACAAGAATTTTTTGCGAGTTATTTATTGGTTTGAACTAGTTTAGCTCGATTGCCATCAGGTATGCATCCTCACCGTCCCGGTAGTAGGAGTTTAGCTGCTGTCTGATTACGAATCCCATTTTCTCATATAGCCGGACGGCATCGTTGTTGCTGCATCGCACCTCCAAGTAGAACTCGTCGCACTGTCTGAGCTTTATGCCGTTGACTGATTCCTCAACGAGTACGGTCCCGATGCCCTTTCTTCTGTGCTCATCAACTACTGCAATTGACACCACGTGTCCTTTCTTGACAAAGCCCAGTTTCTTAAAATTTGAAAAGCCAAACTCTGTTTTGCACATGATGTATCCGACATGCTTTTGGCCAATCTCTGCAACGATGAATGCCTCAGGCAGGTCAGCAAGCAGGCTCTCATAAAAGTAGTCAGAATAGTGCTCAGGCAGGGTCTTGAGATTAATCTCCATAACGGAGATCAGATCGCTTGGCATTGCCCTTCTGATATTGCAGCCATTTAGTTCCCGAAGAATCACTTGCATGATTATACATGATACTATCGATATTTAATTTTAAACCAAAAGACCATTTAATGGAAAAATCAGCCTCAAAGTAATGGAGGATCCCTCACAAGAAGACATCATCTCGCTGGTCAACTCTATATTTCAAGTCAGTGACTTTGCCAAGACCGAGTTTTCCCTGGAATTTAAGATTATAGATGCCGATTTTAAGGCAAAGTTTGAGGATCTGGCAAGGGAGCTAGAAGATATGAGGTATGTCTCCAAGCTGGAGAGGAACCAAGACGGCCAGCTCTGCATCATAATTCAAAAATTCCCCCCAGCAAAGCAGAGAAGGTGGCTGAGCTCGCCATGGATACCGCGAATTCTGTTTGTAATAGTCATAGGGTTTGTAATGTTTGATGGGCACCACAAGGCATCCGTTGGTAACACGATCGTGGAGCTGGGAGATCCGCTGGAAATATCAATACTGTACGTGTTTGCACTCATGGGAATCCTCGGAGTCCATGAGCTTGGCCACATGATTGCAGCTAAAAGACACAAACTAAAGACTACCTGGCCCTACTTTCTTCCGGGAATTCCGGTATATGGGATTCCGACATTTGGGGCAATCATCAGATCAAGGGGCCTGACCATTAACAGGGAGATTCTATTTGATGTTGCCATTGCAGGCCCGATTGCAGGGCTGATAATTGCAGTTATTGTCTCAGTTTATGGCGCATATACTGCACCAATCCTAGAGGAGACGATCGTGGGGGACATATTTGATGATCCAAGACTGAGTGATTGGAGTCTGGGCGAACCAATCCTGCTTACTGCCAGCCTGGCATTGTTTGGAAAGGGGGATATGTACGGAAATACAGTATACATGACGCCCTTCATATTTGCGGCGTGGGTCGGCTATCTGATCACGTTTATCAACTTGCTTCCGGCATGGCAGTTAGACGGGGGCCATCTGGCAAGGACACTGATGGGCTCAAAGATTCACAGCTATGCGACATACGGGAGCTTGGGGGTTTTGGTTCTGTTGAACTTTTGGCCGATGGCAATGCTGATCTTTGTGCTAAGCAGGCGAAACCCTGTCGCATCACCGTTAGATGATGTCTCACCGCTCTCAAGGAACAGAAAGTTTGCGTACATTGGGATCATTGCACTGGCAGTGCTGTGTGCGCCTCTGCCATCGGAATTTCTGCCAGGCATACTACCTTAAGAGCAGTCTTGCACCGTCAGTGACTACTGCCACCTTTTGGCGTGTACCCTGTGTCTTTAGGATGTAATCCATGGAATACTTTATTCCCTGCATCGGGATCATGCCAAGCTTCTTGGCATAAAATTCAGGCAGTATTGAGACCAGGGCTATCTGAAAATTCTTTTGTATCTCCGAGAGGAACAGCAGATTCTCCATCCCGTCAACGTATCTGCTAGGATTTCGCAGCTGCTCCAGAGTCAGTCTTCCCTCAATGTATTGTTGCAGTGCATCATAGCCCAAGCCCCCTTTGCATTCGGCAACCAGGATGGCAAGGCCGTCTCTTTTGACTGCGTTAGAGCAGTTCCAGAGCGAGGAGAAAGAGTTTCCCAGATTGTCATTGCTTGAGTCTTTTCCGGTGCTTATCACCATCGTCTTGTGCTGGCCGACATCCTTGATGGAGTTGGATTCCAGGATTTTAGTTGATGCTACAGTCTCAGAAGGATGCCCCATGGCAAAATCTATGATCCCTTCAGAGTTTGCAACCAGCTCTATTGCCTGAATCTCAAAATTATCTGCAAATTTCTTGGCCTCAGTCAGGCTTTGGGGATACTGTCCCGGCGTGGGAAGGTTCCCCTGCCTTTTTGCATATGCCGAAAGCATTGACTCCTGACCAAACCTTTTGATGAGGCGGGTGGAGACTGTCTCATATCCAAACAGACCATCAAACTCCGTCTCGCCTATGAAGACCAGGTTTGAGTTTGAAATTCCAACATCATCAAACTCGTTAATTGAGCTGCCTTCTGGCAGTCCTGACTTTACCAAATTTAGGATCTTTTTGTCAGCCAGTATCTTAGGAAACGGCTTTGACTTTTGCTCACACAGGGTAAACAATGAGGAGATTATCTTCAGGACGGATTTTGAATTGTGCATCACCACGAGTTCCATCGGCTTTGATAAATCAAGGGTGCCTAGTCTCTCATTTATCGCCGAGTCATCCAGGGTTTTGCCCTCAGAGTCAATCTTTTGCTCCAAGTTTTCTGCCTTTATGTCCAAAACAACGTCTGTTATTCCATAATTTAACCAAATTTCAGGCATGACTATTACACAACACAAAACAAAATAAATCAAGTGTAGTTAAATCTTGTGTGGAATTTGTAAAAGAGTTTGCAGTCTTTTTGCACCAAAAGGGCATCATAAAGTTCGGGAACTTTACGCTGTCCAGCGGAAAGCAGAGCTCGTACTATGTTGACCTGAGACTGGTCCCAAGCTATCCCCACGAGTTTAGAAGAATGGTAAAGCACCTTGAAGGTGAGATCGTAAAAGACATCGGACTGGAGAATTTTGACTCAATCGTCTCAGTTCCCACAGGAGGCTTGGTAGTTGCATCTGCACTGGCAATTGAGACAGTCAAGCCGCTAATCTACGTGAGGAGCAGGCCAAAAAATTATGGGACATCAAAATCAGTCGAAGGGAAAATTCATGACGAGATGAAAGTTGTGATGGTAGACGATGTTGCCACCACAGGCGGCTCCATGCTCAATGCGGTGAAATCCTTGAGGGATGCAAACATCTCAATTCAGGATGCATACGTCATCGTGAATAGAATGGAGGGGGCAGATGAGGCACTATCCGAATTGGGAGTCAGGATGCATTCAGTTTTGAATATCCTACAAATTGCAGAGACTCTCTTTGAGCAGAAACTCATTGATGCCGGTACCCTAGGGAAGGTAAAGATGCAGATTAGCAAGTGAGTTTTGGCAGCTCAGTCAAATGCCTTCCAATCATCAATTCAGATATAACTCTGATTCTTCATTGCAGCCAGCTAATTTCCAATCTGCTCATTTTAAAACTAATGGGTATTTCCTGCCAGATAGTTTCATCTTGTACCAGAAATCGAGGCTTTATTGCCCATTCCAAATGGCGCAACTGCAATTTGATAAAAAAATAGATGAAGAAGATCTAGGCAGAATCTAGATCATCTGTCGGCGTATTTATCACCTTGAAGATTTTGACAACATAATCGCCTTCAAAGAAATGGGTGACACTGCCCTCATCTATGGATAGCACGCGGAACTTGTATTCAAAAGAGTCATCACCTTTCAAATCTACCTGTGCAACATGGATGGGATCCTCCTGAATCGACTTGAAGAACTGGATGATTACAGGATATCCCTGGGATGGATCATCGATTTTGCCGTTGACAGTACCCCATGGCATCATGTTGTTCTCAGGGATGCTCATCAAGGTAACTGTTTTTTGAAGACTTGTCTCATCATCTAATTTCAGCACGGTGGTTTCGTATTCTTCTGCAAACGCTGGCACGTCGAACAAAACAACAGACATGCTCAACATCATTGCAAAAAAACACACAGTTGCCAAGGTCTTCGTCTCTCCCTTCTTGCAGGTTCCCAGAATATCTGAGGCAGAAATCACATTCATGATGATAAACCACATCCAAATATTCGATGGCCTCGTCTTGACTTGTTTCTAGGTGCAGTAAGATTGCCAGAGGGGGGGTTGTTCTGGCAAAAAGAGTCCAACGCATTAGAACCGTTTGTTTGTTCCATGTGATTCTGCTGCGAAGATGAAAATCCGCCCCTACAGAAAAATATATGTTCTGAAGGCCTCATCTGATCATCCCCTCAACATGATTTTGGCGATACGACTGTCCAATATGACAAACCATCATGACACAAACCAGATGGTAGTCGGGGAGTATGCATTGTACAGGCATTCTTAATCTCTCTCCTCAAACAAAACCCAAGATAGGCCCATTAGATCATTAACAGAGATCTTGGAGGATTTTGTCTGTTGCAAGGGTTTTGACACTGCTTTTACAGGGTTGCTTGCAACCTGAGTTTCAGAAGGCGAGTGTTGCCAATTATGCAGGATTATCTGCTTCATGCAGAAACTGAGCCTAGGTTATATATAAGAAGAGATACCGTATAACGGCATGCCTTTTGAAGATACAGCATATGGCAATTTGCAAAACTACAAACTGTATCTCCGCCCCAACATACATGCCCACTATGGATCACCAGGCCAAAAGAGATCGGCATTAAGCAAGCACCAGCAAAAGGTCCAAAATCTATTAAAAATAATGAGCAAGAACGAGTCAATGACGACGTGGGATTTGGCAAAGATATCCATGCCAAATGACACCTCGAAGCTGCGTGAACGCGAAAAGGACTATAGAAGACTGCTGGTGGGCAGAAAGGACAAGGGAAAGCATTCAGATGGAATTTTGGATTTGGGGCTGGTAATAAAAGACGGCAAGAGTCTCAAGACAGGAATAGCCGACAAATACAGGCTGTCATTGTACGGTGTCTTGTACTGCATTGACGTGTTGAATCCCAGCGAGTTGGAGATTGACAGGATTGCAGAAAAATATTCCAAGGTACTGCCAAGGGTTTTTGGTAGATGGGAGTATCTCAAATCAAAGATAGGAGAAAAGGCATACGGAATCAAGTTGTTGGCAAACGGACTGCTTGCAGACAATCCCCAAATACGAGTGGGGTCGGGGATTCCATTTTATGAGCTGATGTCATATGTCCACATAAAATACCAAAGAAACTTTGAACATGTTTCAGAGGAGAAACTTGCAGAGCAGATGTCATACTGGTTTTATATCAACTTGCTATACCAGCCAGTCAAGAAGAGCCATACTGCTGGCACTGGAATCGATGGGTTGAACCACATATTTGAAAAAGATTCAGAGTTGAGGGGATGGTTTCAGAGTTTTTTTAAAGAGTCAAAAAAATACTATTACCAGAGATACAGCATCCTGAGGCAGTCAGGGGACAAATAGTCTCACGGATTCTTTGAGGCGATAATGTTGTTTAACTCGTCAAGATCAAAGGGCTTTGTGAGCAATCCGAACAGTCCCATGGATTCTGCCTTTTCGAACTCTTCATTATTGATGGCATAGGACGATGTGAATACTATCTTTGCATCAGGACTGTTGTTTTTTATCTTAAAGAATGCATCGTATCCGTTCATTACGGGCATCTTTAGATCCATCAGGACGATATCAGGCATGGATTCATTGTATTTTTTGATGGCCTCCTCCCCGTTTTTGGCAGTAATGACCTCGTAATCCTCATATTTTAGCATGTACTCTGTCGCCTCTAGAAACTGGGTATCATCGTCAACTAGCAGAATCTTGGGGTTTGACGACATCATTATCTCCTAAATTTGGTAGCCATCATCTAGTATAATACTCATTTAGGCAGCCTGATTGAAAAGACGACGGGGTCAGTAGCTGCACGTATGGTTCCCTTGTGCTGCTCTACGATGTTTTTACAGCTGGAAAGGCCGAGTCCCGTACCCTCAAGTTTGGTGGTAAACAGCGTATCAAAGACATGCCTCAAGTCTTTTGCAGGTATGTTGGGACCGGAATTTTCAAACTCGATTTTGGCCTCAGATGAGGTCTCAAGCAGGTCAACTGTGACGTATCCTTCATTTTTCCCAATAGACTGAATCGCGTTTAAGAGTATGTTCACAAATACTATCAGCATCTTGTCATGATCGAGCTTTATCACTATGTCATTTTTTGGCATGTTGATTTTGATGTTTGGCAGGACATCTAGCGTATCTACTGCCTCCTGGAGAATCTGGCTTATGGAGTGCGATTTTAGCACCATCGGCGTTGTTCTTACATAGTTTAGCACCTCCTCAATCTGATGGGAGATGCGTCGGACAGAGAGGTTAATGCGGTCTATCTCCCTTGAGATTATCCCGTTTTTGTCCCTGTTCTCCTTCTGAATTATCACTCCCGCATTTTTGATTGTTCCCAGCGGATTGCGTATGTCATGGGCGATGTTGGAGGAGAGCTGCCCGATGACTGTGAGCTTCTCCTTTTTGAAACTCTGCGTGCGTCTTAGCAAGAACACCAGCAGAACAACGATGGTGGACATTAGCAGAAAGATTGTCTGGATCTTTGTAAAGAAGATTATCTCGTCAATCTCTTGATTTATGGACTGTATAGGGGTGACTACTCCAAACATGAATTCATTCTTGCCATTAATATTAATCGGGATTGCAGAATTGATTCTCTGGCCAATGCCGTCATCCAAGGTGAAAATTACGGTGTCCAGATCACCTTGCAGGACATACGAGATGTGATCATTTAGCAGCTGGTTGCTTTTGATGTCTCTTTGTATCTCCTCCTCAAAGAAATTCTTTCCCACGTTCTCCATGTTTGGGTGAATAAGCAGCACGCTGTTTTCGTCCATGACCATCAAGAATTGCGATTCGATATCATAGATGTTTCCATGCCGCTTGAAGAATTCACTGGATGGGAATATTACAAGCAATAGTCCCTTAAAGGCGTCTGTCTGTCTGTCAGTTACTGGGAATGTTATTGCAATTTCTGGCTCATCAAAGAGGGATGTGTTAATTGATATTATCTTTGACTCTGATTTTATCCCGTCCTCTTCAGAATCAAGCAGTTCAGGCAATCCTTTGACGGTGGCCCCGACAAAGGAGGTGCTCTGTTTGCTGGCCTGCGAGAGGACCTTAAAGTTCTCATCGAGGGCAAGAATTTGTGCAGTCGGCGAGATCAGATTCAGGCGGTCAAAGGTTTGCTCTATTAGGAGGTTTGACTCCCGTGTACCAAGATCAGCCTGCAGTTCGTCAAATTCTGCAAGAAGGGTCAGCTCAAATACAATTAGTTCCAGTTCAGAGGCAATGTTTTTGGATATTGACTTTGTAATGATCTCTTGAATTTGAATTTGGTTTTTAATGATCGTGTTTTTGATGCTCTCCTCCTCAATGCTGTAAATTACAACTGTGGCAATCATCAGCAAGATGATTATTGCAAAAGTTATTGCATGCCATGCAAATTTTTTCTTGTTTTGGGATGACAATTAGAATCAGATCACTTTATCAGGTTGGGATTCATAAAGGATTCTACTTTTGAGCCTGGTTTGATGCGTTTTGGGGTGTTCCTCTGCCAACTCACTGGCATGGAAACAAGAAAAACAGCAGAGACGTCAAAAAAGAAAGGATGATCAAACCGAACCAGAGCACATAGGGGACTCGGGTCAAAAGTAGAGATCTCTTCTAGTTACTACGCCATATATTCAACCGTAGTTGAATCCCATAGGCTAACGGGTTAAAGCCAGGTGGTGCCATGGGCTCATCTGATTATGGCCATATTCACAACTGCCTTGTAGCATGTTCTATTCATTCAGATGATTTGCATGTAGTCCAGACCGTACTTTCTGAGATATGCCTGTTAGTGCATGCAAGCATGAATGATCCTATCTTCTTTGATTCAGATCTGTCAATGTGAATCTATAAAGATGATCCAGACAGTAACTGGCAACCACCGCAGTTAATTTTCTGGGTATCGTTTTGCTACAAATAGGGAATATGCCTGCCAGAGTCATCAAGATATAACCCCGAATCGTGACTTGGACGTATCTATCAGCAGACAGTGGTCATGTTGTATGCACGTATCAGATCCAGTGTATCGACATACATATCTGCAGACTCGTCAAGTGACTCTACGACTTCGCATACCTGTGCCTGGTTGTATTGTGATATTTGCAAGGAGAGTTCTTGGAGTGGTGTCAGCTGTATATCTGCCTCACCGCTGATATTTCTAGATGGAGGAGGATCCACACCGAGATAAAAGTTGTCAAAGGACACTTCCTGATGCCAGTTTGTAGACCAGTTATCATTTAATTTCAGTCGTATCGTAATACTATCTTGTACTAATACGTGCCGAGGAATATGGACAATTGATGTCTTCCATCCCGAATCCACTGTACCGCCTACAGTCTCACTTGCGTAATGCCTAACGCCATTTGCATCTATTATATTATACCCAGCATTAGTTATGGATGAATAATCAGTCAATGATTTTGCTCTGGAATCAAAGCTGAGGAATAGCTGATCATCTGGATCATGGTTCTCAAGGGAGATATCCATAGTAATTCCGGCAAGGGTTCCATACCCATCACCTCTGATCAGGGCAGATGGTGCAGGATTGCCGTCAGTTGTAGAGAGTTCAAGTGTGTAATTGTTGAAGAATATGGGGTTGTTAGGAAAGTATACTAGGTTGTCAAACTCCCAGGAATCAAGATTTGTAAAGTCATCAGTTATGGTTTCAAATATAGGAACATCAACTGTTATTGAAAATGAGTCCTGTACAAAGTTGTTGTTTGCATCAATGGCAAGGCATGTGACTAGCGTGATGCCGACAGGGAACAAAGCTCCTGAATCACTATCACACAATATGGTTACTGGAAAGATGTCTGTCACAGTAGGAGTTTCAAACTCTACAGGAATATTATTTGCAGATATCACGGTGATATCCTCTTGAAAACTGGTAAAGACAGGCTTTGTCGTATCCTGAATCCTCACAGTCTGGGCATCATTAATAGTATTATCTGAATCATCAGTAGCAGTCCATGTAATAATAGTCGAGCCTACTGGGAAGGAGTCAGGGGCATCATTTGTAACTGTAACATCAGAATCTGCAATGTCACTGGCAGTAGCACTGCCGATATCCACGATGGTTAGTATATCTGTAGCCTCTGTAATTATGCTGTTGGGAACTGTAATGGTTGGATTTGTCGTATCCCGAACTGTAACTGTCTGTACTGCAGTTACCTCATTGTCTGCATTATCCTTGGCAGTCCACTTGACTAGAGTCTCACCTAATGGGAAGAAGTCAGGTGCATCATTTGTTGCAGTTAAGGTGTCAATATTGTCGGTAACTGTGGCAGTTCCTATATCCACTGGAGTCAGCACGCCTGTGGCCTCTACCGTAATGTCTGATGGTAGAATAAGCATGGGTTCTGTCGTATCCTGTACCGTTACTCTCTGGGTATCGGTTGCATAATTGCCAATGTAATCAGTTGCAGTGTATGTTATAATGGTGATGCCGATTGGAAACGAGGTCGGGGCATCGCTGGTAATAGTTGGCATTGCATCTACTGTATCTGTTGCAGTTGCCACGCCAAGTTGAATCATGGATATTAGACTGGTAGCCTCATGTATGATATCATCTGGTGGTGTAATTACAGGAGCAGTCGTATCCTGTATGGTGATAATTTGCGTATCATTTGCCATATCACCTTTGTCGTCCTGGGCAGTCCATGTTATGACAGTACTGCCAAGTGGAAACAAGTCCGGTGCATCATTTGTGATTGCAGCATCCCGATTAATAGAGGCAGTACCCAGATCAACTAGGGTCAGCTCCCCTGTGGCCTCCAGAGTCAGGTCATCAGGGGCGATAATCTCCAAGGGTATGAATCGGTTTAGCGTTACATCAAATGAGGCACTTGCCGTGTTGCCTACCGAATCTCGGGATATGCAAGTTACAGTGGTGGTACCAAATGGATAAACCACCCTTCTTGGCGGATCACATATTACTGGAACTGTGCCGTCCACATTATCAACTGCAGTAGGCAGGGTAAAGGTGACAATTGATGGGCGGGGGACATCCAATATTATGTCTTGAGGTACGTTTGAGATTACAGGCTTTACATCATCCCGTATCTTTGCAATTAGCTGTATCGCATCAATCTGGATGATACTATTGTCATTCTCAAGTATTGGCATGAATCTAAAGAAAAATTCATCTCCTGCAAATTCGTCAAAGTTTATTGTAACTGGAAACCATTGCTCATATACTGACTCACCCACAGTTACCATGTGATGGTCCTCCCAGTCATCAGCAGTTCGGGCCTGAACCATTACGACTTCGGTATTCAACGAGTCCGTATCTAAAATCTGATCTCCAAACCAGACCCAGAAGACAAGGTCTGCACCATCATATGTGGACAGTTTGATTTCATCTGCTACTTGTAACGAACAGGAGCCGTCACACTCTCCAATGCTGATAACACGGTTGTTGGTATCGGCAAGCAGTGTATCCACTGGACTCTCAATGCTCCACTGGCCATCAGGCGTCCATCCGTCGGTATTATCCCACTGTTGCTCAAAGAGTACAGTCTCTACAAATCCAGAGGGTGATTCTGGTGGAGGTAGGACTATTGAGGGCTTGACTGTCAATGTCACTGGGACATCAATGGTTTCTGTGGCACTATCTTGTCCATCAGTGACGTGAACTGAGAATGACATAGTGACAGTCTGCTCCATCACTGCAAAAGGTATTCTAAAAGAGGTTGTTGCCTTTTCTGCATTTTGCAGTCTTACTGCAGGAGCTTCGTCATATATCTGAGACCATGAAAAGCCTATAGAATTATCATCAGCGTTTGCACTAGCAGTCAATGTTACTATGTCATCACTCTGGAAACTTTGGCTGACAGGTGCAATTGAGACACTCAGGTCTGCATCTGAACTATCAGGTGTTGCCACCTGTGCCTCAGAGAGGCCGACTGGAACTAGCATGAGGGTAAATAATAAGAGAAAAGGGGTTTTATTCATTGATCAACTTGGATGGTGTGGTATATACATAGTTCTAATCAGCTGCGATCTGCAAATTATTTGGATAAAATGTGAAATAATTACAAAACATAGTGCAATTTATTGAATTTTTCAACCCACATTTGTTGCGCAGATGATGTAGTTAAAAGGTAGGTGATCTCATATTTTGAGTTTGGTTTGATGTGTTTTGGAGTCGACTTTGGACTCAAAAAAAATTAATGGTCCAAAGATCTGCCTTCACCATCAGAGACTTGTATGAATGATATCTTGGGTTATCATGGATAATCTCATAACGGATCATGTGAACTTGAAGAGGAATCAACGAGTATAACTATGTCAATATCAGATCTAGCAGTGAGTTTTGTTGATGATTATAAGCAAGTTAATAATCATCTTTTTTAAAATAACAACATGAAAAAGATAGTCACAATTCTCATATGTTTGACCATACCAATCCAGATACCCATGATATCTGGAATAGTGCATTATGGAGCTCCGTTCTGTTATTGGGGTGTTCCTCCGTGGGGGATATTGCAATAACAATGTATCTATGTTCTTGAGAAATAGATGCTTTTTTTAAATCACTTTTAGTTTTACGGGTAATCATAATAACACTGCCTGTAATGTTGGCAGTTTTCCTAATCCATCATGTAAAAAACCATAGAATCAGAGTTTGAGATCCTTTCCAGTTTTAGATGATTTGTCATACAAAATATGGACCTTCAAATCATACGAGTCATTTCACAACAAGATCACTGATCAGCGATGTGCCTGAAGAAAATTCCAGGTGTGGAATTTGAATCAAAGTTATCCGTATTTGGTACCCAACACAAGGACTCCATTACAAGATATCTTCAGATAACATCATCAGATAAAGTTGAAGAGAATAGTAGGATACTCGATCCCATGTACAATCATAAAATACAGTCTTAAAATTATGGGAAACAAGGCAAAGGGGATTGGAATTAGGATGAATTTGCGGTCTTTGCTAGAATAATAGAGATACCAAGATACGATCATTGCAACTATTCCAAAGATGACAGCAATCACAATCGTATAGAGACCCGTTTGTGGCGGATCTGAGAAAAACAGAGAGGCACTATACTGTGAATTTGATAGTATGAATCCAAAAATGGATATTCCCACAGGTATGAGAAGAGATGCGCGCATCAATACTTTGCAAATAAAAAAAAATTTAAGAATTTGCCAAACTGGGATTCAGGACGACACTTGTTATAATGATGGGATGCATC
Organism: Candidatus Nitrosopumilus sp.; assembly: GCA_965206745.1. Lineage (GTDB taxonomy): Archaea > Thermoproteota > Nitrososphaeria > Nitrososphaerales > Nitrosopumilaceae > Nitrosopumilus. The sequence continues at coordinate 1,457,867 of OZ242220.1, forward strand.
CCTCAAATCCAGTACAACAAATGAGGATTGCCATGCCATTACTTGTGTAGCCATTCTTTAGCAGTGGTTTTGTCAGAATCCTGTCTTTTGAGTTCATATTTTGCAGTGATGTAATATCTGATTTGAGTAAGGGGCAGTTTTCAAATATGTAATAGTGGGCCCGAAGGGCTTTGATCCCTTGGCTCACCGGTTATGAGCCGGTTACTCTACCAGGCTGAGTTACGGGCCCTAAGCAAAGGGATTTTTTATCAGGTATAAAATGTTATGAGACTAGCAGTATTCCTCGTAGCAGCTATCAAGCAACAGGTTTTGTGCCGAGATTGATTTGCCGGCAACCTCAAAGAGTGTGCCAGAGTCAACTGATGAACTCTCCAAGATGCCCCTCCATGACGCTGCATGTCTAATGTCAGCTTTTGTGTGAAGCTCAAAGTATTCGGTGGATTCCCTGCCGGTCATCCCATAAAACTCTGCCAGGCCGTCAAGCTTGGTCTGGCTGATCTTGGGAATCTCTTTCTCAAAGGCATACATGGCACACGCGCCGCCATCAAAGGTATCCATCAGCTGGCCCAAGTCAGAGACTGCCTTTTGGGTCTTGGCAGTTCCGGAATACAAAAGCAGTTCATCTTCTGATATTCCAAGCTGGGCTGCAAAGGCAATCCACGGCCTGATGTGATCAGACTCTTCCTGTCGGTTCTCTACTAGCTCGCCTGCAAGGGATTCAGGTGACTTTTCAATAATCGGGGTCATAAAGGATGGGACTGCCTTGACAAGCTGAAAATACTCTTTGGAGTAACCTGTCAGGGATTCCCGCGTCAGTTTTCCGTCAGACCACATCTGATAAAATGGGTGCTTTAGCAAACTTTTCTCCTCAATCATTTGATCAATTTTCTTAATTATGCTCATGATACATCTCCAATTATGCCAATAAAAAAATCTTTGTTGTTTACAAAAGATTTTATGGTCAGAATACAGAATTTTCGTGGGTTCCAGTGGTGTAGACCGGTCAAGCATTTTGCCCTTTCAAGGCAAAGATCCCGGGTTCAAAATCATCTGATGAAAGTCCCGGCTGGAGCACCAAGATTTATTTATGTATGAACAAGGTTTTTGATCAGGCTCATCTTGGACAGGAAAAATATCGAGATAAATCCTCTGCTTGAAACTTGTGGCAAGTACATCAAGCAAATCAACCAAGCTTTGGAGGATGAGCTTGGCATCTATTCAGAGTCAGAGTTCATCGAGCCCCTCAAATACTCCCTAGAGGGGGGAAAGCGAATCAGGCCGATAATCCTCAACTTGGCAGCTGAGAGCGTAGGCAAGATTGATGAGAACATACTTGCAGCCTCATGCGCAGTAGAGTTTCTCCACATGGAGTCAATCATACATGACGATATCATTGATAATGAGACGATGAGAAGGCAGAAGGAGCCATTCCACATAAAGTACGGGTACAACACAAGCGTGTTAACAGGGGACTTTGTCCTCGGATTGATCCTTGCAATATCATCAAGGCTGGACAATGCCAGAATCACAAAGGATCTGGCCACCACTGCCATGCTGATGAGTGAGGGGGAGATGATCGAGGGCAGGCTGGAGACAAGCGAGGATGTAACCTTTGATGACTATCTCAAGGTTATAGAGTACAAGACGGCAGTTGCGTTTCAGGTTGCAGCAAGAATAGGGGCAATCATTGCAAACGGGACAGAGGAACAGGTGGAGGCCCTCACAGAGTATGGAAAGAATCTTGGAATCGCATATCAGATAAGGGACGATCTGCTTGACTGGAAGAACGAGGACAAGCTGTTCAACCTGCTAATCAAGAAGAGCTCCGATCCAAGGGACGTCTTTGACAAGATGGAGGAGATGCTAAAAGAATACTCGGAGAAGGCAAGGGCGGGACTGAGAAAGATTCCGGACTGCGATGCCAAGATGAACCTGGATAACTTGATCAAGTTTACTACGTTTAAGGCATAAGGCCCAGACTAATCACAGGTGTTGCAAACTCTACAAACTTTATCAGCGGTTCTGGATACACGCCGAATCCCACCAGGAATATAGTTGAGAATATCATCACTGCAATAATTGATCTTGGTTCTGCAACCCTCTTTTCAGTCTCGCCCTCAAAGTACATCTTTCTTGTAATCCATCCATAGTATGCAAGGGATAGTGCGCTGTTGAGCACACCTGCAATTGCAAGCCACGGCGCCCACCACAATGTAGAGGTCGCATCCAAGGCGCTGCCAAATAGCATCAGCTTGCTCCAAAAGCCCGAAAGTGGCGGGACTCCTGCCAGTGCAAACAGCGCAATGACTAGGCCCAGTGCGGTGATTGGCATTCGCCTGCCAAGGCCCTTTAATTTGTCAATATGAGTGACTGCCAGGGTGGTTACAATGCCTGCTATTGCAATAAATGCCGCACCCTTCATCACTGCATGGTTCATTATCTGGTACATGGATCCCTGCAGTCCAAGCGAGCTGTGCGGTGCCATTGCAAGTCCAATCAGAATGTATCCGGCATGGGCGATACTCGAGTATGCCAGCATCCTTGAGATGCTCTTTTGCATGATTGCAGCAACGTTTCCAATGGTCATAGTCATCACTGCAAGTATTCCCAAGGCCAGTGTCCAGTCAAGGTTCAGGACCACCATGCCCAGTACGATAATCCTAATTGATGCGGCAAACCCTGCCTTCTTTGTGGCAGCAGCCAGCAGTGCAGTAATTGTCGGTGGTGCGCCCTCGTAGGTGTCAGGCAGCCACTGATGGAACGGTACAAGCCCCATCTTGAATCCAAATCCTGCAATAAACATCCCGACTGAAAGCAGTGCAAGCGGCAGCAGGGACGGATCAAGTGTCATGTAGCCCTGAATCACATCCCCGATGTTAGTAGAGCCGGTTAGTCCGTAGGCAATTGAGATTCCGTAAACTATGATTGCAGATGAGAGTGCGCCAAAGAGAAAGTACTTTAGAGCCGCCTCATTTGAGCTCGGGTTCTTTTTCATGTATCCTACCAGTATGTATGTCGGAATGCTCATCAGCTCCCATGCGACAAACAGCATTATCAGATCAGTCGAGTATGCAACCAGGACCATGCCGATGGTGGCAAGCAGAATCAGTGAATAGTATACAGCAGGAGAGTTGTGCTTTCGCATGTAATTGAATGACCCGACTGTCGTAAAGATAGCAACAATCAGCATTGCAATTGCAAAGAATCCTCCAAACGCGTCATCTACTAGCACGTCCTCAGAAAATAGTGCAGACGGTACTACATTCTCGCTGATAAACTGGTATCCCACATAGCCCATAGATACGATTAGTGCGGCAAATGCAATGACGGCATAAAACGAGTTTGAGCCCTGCTCCTTTCTCACAATACTGATTATCGGAAGAAGGATTCCGACGGTTCCCAGAATCGCGATTAGTACCAAGGGGGTTGAGGTAATCTCTATCATTTCATCATATCTCCTAAATCAGCAGTATCAGGACTACAAACAACAGTCCTGCTCCAAATACGAATAGGTATGACTGGGATACGCCTGTCTGGGTTCCTTGAACAACCTTGGCACTCCATCCCACTGCCTTTTGTACTCCAGCATTCATACCGTAATCGATAGCGGTCTTTTCAAAGTATCGGAACACGCCCCTTGCAAGCCACAGCGGGGCCACGACAAAGCACCAGTAGACCAGGGCGTTTAGATACCATCTGTTTAAGAAGAATTTGTGAATTGCGTAAAAGACGATATTAGAGTTCACAAACCTGACAGGATCAACCCATCGTCCGATGTAAAAGATAAAGCCCAGTCCGATGCCTGTGGCAAATGCGACCAGTGATGCGCCAAGGGCAACAGGGTTTAGTCCCTGCAAAAATTCAGGCAGAACCGATGCCTCATATGCTACATGTTCTGTGTGAATGCCAAAGTAATCCTCAAGGTAGTCAGTGAATAGATGGTGCAGTCCCTCCTCAGTGGAGAGTCCCATAATACCAATGCCGATTGTAAGCACTGCAAGGATTCCGTATGGAACCCACATGGATACGGATGCCTCATGGATGTGGTGCCCTTCCTCCTCCATCTTTTGTATGTGCTTGCTCTTTTCTCCAAAGAAGACCATTCCAATCATTCTCGTTGTGTAAAATGCCGTAATTACGGCAGTCAAAACGGCGATGATGAACAGTGGTAGCGCCCACTCGTTTCCGGACTCGTAGACTGCGGCAAAGATTGCATCCTTGCTCCAGAAACCAGTTGTGATAAATGGCGCGCCCATCAAGCCAAGACCTGCAGCCCACATAAACGCGTAGGTCTTTTTCATCTGTTTTCTCAGACCGCCCATGTCAGTCATGAACCTAGAGCCGACAATGTGGAGTAGCGAGCCTGCTGCCATAAACAACGATGCCTTGAACATGGCATGTGAAATCAGGTGGAAGAATCCCGCAGTATAACCATCAACGTACTGGTGAGACAGTCCTGCAACACCGAGTGCCATCATCATGTAGCCAATCTGCGAGCCAGTAGAGTATGCAAGGACCTTTTTGATCTCAGGATTGACCATTCCCTGCGTCGCAAGGAGCAGTGCAGTGACTGCACCAACCCATGCTATAATCTCAAAGAACTGATCACCCATGATTCCGGCAGCACTCAGTGCAAAGACTATCGGGCCTATCCTTGCAACCAGGAACACGCCTGCCTTTACCATTGTCGCAGCATGAATCAGTGCAGATACGGCAGTGGGGCCAGTCATTGCCTCAAGCAGCCACTCATTTAGTGGGAACTGGGCTGACTTTCCTATGGCACCGCCAAACAGCAGGACAAATGCTGGAACCAGCAACCCCTGGGCAGCCATTGTAGTTGCCCAGTCAGTGGACTCTACCAGCTCCCGGAATCCAAACGTGCCGGCAAACAAGAATATCAAAAGCATGCCTGCAATCATCATCACATCACCGACCTTGGTCATGATGAATGCCTTCATTCCGGCATGCGTTGGCGCATAATAGTCCAGCATCCCAAGAACGGTTCGTCCTTGAACACCGACATGATCCTTCTTTTTATCACGATACCAAAAGCTGATCAGGGCATACGATGCAAGTCCGACCCCCTCCCATCCAAAGAAGACCTGTAGCAGGTTGTCAGAGAGTACGATTAACTGCATCGAGCCGATAAAGAACAGCATCCAGAACCAGAACCTCGTAATGTCCTTGTCGCCTTTCATGTAGCCGGTGCTGTAAATCATGATCAGAAATGAGATCCATGCAACGACATTTGCCATGATTATCGAGAGGGGATCTGCAAGTACGCCTGCCTTGATTCCTATTGCCTCTATCCACATTATCTGATCATGTATCTCGTGTCCCTCCAGTGCCATCGGCAGCATTGATGCTGCAGAGAGGGCACTCATTAACGCAAATCCTACTGCAACAAAGCCAGTTGCATTCTTTGATAGTTTTCCGACTCCGGGCAGAATCAATGCTGCAACAAACGGCAGAATCCAGACCAGCCAGGCGCTTGCCGCACCGACTTCAAATGGCAGTCCCAAGATTTCAGTGGCCATTATCTAGACTCCCAGCACCCCGCCCATGTACGGAATAATCGTCTTTAGGAAGATATCCGGATAGATTCCAACTACAATTGAGAATCCTGCCAGGACCATCATCGGTACTGTCATGTACCAGCTTCCCTCCTTTACATTTGCAAGATGCTCCGGAATCTTTCCAAAGAATATGCGCTTTAGCATCCAGAGCATGTACGACATTGTCAGTACGGTTGCAACAAGACCCAGGCCAAAGGTTACTGCCCTCAAAGTCGAGCCCTCTTCAATGGCAGTCTCTAATGCGCCGTAAAACAGAATCCACTCTCCCATAAAACCACTTGTTGGGGGGATTCCCATTATTGTTAATGCGCCAATTACCGCACATACTGCAGTGATTGGCATCTTTCCTGCCAGACCTCCCAGTTTTGAGATGCTCCGGGTTCCGACCTTGACAATGATGATTCCTGCCATCATAAAGAGAATGCCCTTTCCGATTCCGTGCGTCACGTACATCATCTCTGCGCCGGAAAGACCAAGTACGGAGATTGAACCGATTCCAAACAGGATATAGCCCATCTGGCTGATACTGGAGTACGCAAGCAGACGTTTCAGATCATCTTGCATCAGGGCCATGGCGCCGCCGTAAATCATGGTGACAAGGCCCCAGATGTGGAACCATATTGAGAGCTCTGCAAATGTCAGCGGCATAAATTCCACAATCAGTCTGAACAGGCCATAAGCTCCAATGCCGATCATTGCAGGGGACAGCAGCGCACTGATTGGGGTGGGCGCTGAGCCGTGCACATACGGAAGCCAGATATGGAACATGAACACTGCCAGCTTGACGCCGAGTCCTATTGTGATTGCAACAGCAGAATACATTGCAATGTCTGCGGGAATCGCAGATTCCTTAATGTCTGCAAAGTCAAAGCTGCCAATGGTCAGGCCGATCATCAGGAACCCCAGCAGCAAGACTACGGCACCTGCGTGGGTCCAGAACAAGAACATTAGTCCAATCTTTCTTCTCGGACCATCACCCCAGAGGGCAACCAAAAAGAATCCCGGAATCAGCATCACCTCAAAGAAGATGTAAAACTCGATCAGGTTTGTGGAGAGGACTGTCCCAAGCATGCCCATTGCAAAGACAAGGTACAGTGCAAAGTAGAGGCCTGACTTTGCATTCACATAGCTTGAAAGGGATGATGACTCGACAACGGAGGTTTGTCCGCTGCCAGACGTGTTGAGGTTCCTCTCCTCTTGGAACTGCTCGTGGAACTTGTGAACCATGTATGGCTTGGAATAGATTGCCAGGATTGTAGAGAGTACATATATGATGATTGCAAACGGCGATGCCAGTCCGTCGAGCATAAAGCCAAACTCCCCGAACTGCTCTGTCCACGGATAGTGCTCCTCCACGGTTCCAGACAGTGCCGCATTGATCACAAGGATTGTAGTGTATAGTAAGATTGCAAAGGTGAACCACATTGCAGGTGTCGGGCCTGCCTTTCTTCCAATGATGTATGCAACAGGAGATAAGAGTAAGGGCAGGAAGACGGCCTGTAGTAACGCATACTCCATTATCCCTTCAGGCTCCTAAAGTCTGCGATATCCACGTTCTGGTACATGCGGTAGGCCACAATTATTAGTGACAGTCCTACTGCAACCTCTGCTGCTGCAATTGCAATGGAGAACAGTGCCATGGTCTGTCCTCCTGCGTGTGGCAGAAACCTGCCAAAGGCAACAAGGTTGAGGTTTGCAGCGTTGATAATAATCTCAACTGCAAAGAGCATTCGGATAAAGTTGCGTTTGACTGCAAGGCCATAGATGCCTATGCCGAGCATGGCAACTGACACCAGGGTAAAATCAATTAGCTCGCTGGTCATTCTCCACATCCTCACGTTTGGCCAAAACTAGTGCACCAGTCACAGAGCCTGCCAGGATCAGTCCCATCAGAATCAGTGCAGGCCAATAATATGTTACAAAGTCAGTTCCTATATCCCTAAAGTCAGCTGCAGGCTCATCAGTAGTCATCGTCTTGATTCCAGAATCCAGAAACACCGCACCTAGTGCAACCATGACAACAAGCATCAGGCCGATGCCTGCAAACTTTCGGCGCTTGTCCTCAATCTTGTTGAAGATAAGCTCCCTCTTTACCAGCATTACAGTAAAGAGAATCAGAACGGCAATAGAGCCGACATATACTGCCAGCTGGAACAATGCGACAAACGGCGCATCAAGCAGAAAGAAGAATCCTGCAACGCCGCCCAAGGTTCCCATCAGTGCAATCGAACCGTAAATCAGTGATCGCAGCTCCAGTGCTGCAATTGCAGAACCGATTGTAATCACAGTTAGTGCAAGAAATGCCGCATCAGCCATGCGTTGCACCTCTGTCGGAAATCTGTATCTCGCTGTCCTGTGCAACGTATGGTTTTACCTGGAGCTGGGCAGGTGTGTAAATGAGACCCTCCTTTGAGAACGAGGAGAGCTCGTAATCGTTGGTCATGTAAAGCGCGTAAAACGGGCATGCATCAACGCACAGGCCGCAAAAGACGCACTTTCCATAGTCAATCTGTGGCATGATTGATTTCTTGTTCTGCTTTTGCTCCTCTGGAACCTTTACCATTGCGATGGCCTCTGCCACTCCCTCGCATGCAATTGAGCACAGCTGGCATCCGGTACAGTGATCGTGGAACAGCATGTGGCGCCCCTTGAGACCTGCAATGCCGACGCCAGTCGACGGATCAAACTGGTACCCGTCACCTACAAACTTTAGCTTCTCCTCAGGATAGCGGAGCGTGAACCGCTTTGTGGCAATGTGCTTGATGCCAGAGTTTAATGCGCGAATAATGCCAGTTGCGGTTCCCATTATTGCAATCCTCCTGGTCCTAGCACTCCAGCGTAAAGCAGGCCAAGTGCAATAAAGATGTTAACGAAGGCAAGCCCGATCAGCTTGGTCCATCCGAGACTCAGCAGCATGTCAATTCTGATCCTTGGGAAGACGCCCCTTGGCAGCAGGATGAAGAATATGACGGCTACAGTCTTTAGAACAAACCAGAGCGTGCCGTTGAGCATCTCTTGTGTGAATAATGGAAGTCCAGGAATCTTTGCAGTGACGGGACCGAGTTCTATGCCGTGCTGAAGAATTTCTGCGGGGAACGGGGGTACGACCATCGGACCGTGCCATCCGCCAAGAAAGATCACGACAAACAGGCCTGCAAACGCATAGAGTTTCAGGTATGTTCCCAGCTGGACAAGGCCGTACATCATGCCAGACAGCTCAGTTAGCCATCCGGCTACGATCTCACTTTCTGCCTCTGGCAGATCAAATGGGATTCTCTCCAGCTCTGCAAGCATTGTGATAAAGAACACGATGGCGCCAACTGGTAGAAATACAATCCATGGAAAGCTCGACTGACTGGCTACAATCTCAGAGAGGTTGAGGGAGCCAGTAAGCATCACTGCCCCAAGCAGAGATAGAATTAACGGAATTTCAAATGAGACCATCTGGAACAAGGCCCTGATGCCGCCAATGAAGGGGAACTTGCTGTTTGCAGACCATGCAGAGAGGATTGTAATGATTGGAAAGAATCCAATCACCGCAAAGACGCCCAGCAGGCCCACATCCACGTCTGCGACCACCCAACCGGGGGCAACTGGAATGAATGCAACAAATGATGCGGCAGTTGCAACAAAGAGGACAGGCGCTGCCCAAAAGATCGGCTTGTCGGCTTTTGCCGGAATGATAATCTCCTTTGAGATCAGTTTCAAGCCATCGCCCATCAGCTGCAAGATGCCCTCAAACTTTCCACAGTAAAAGGGACCCACCCTTAGCTGCAGTTTTGCAAGCAGTTTTCTCTCCACAAAGATTGTACCTGCCGCAATTAGTGCTGCAAATCCAAATCCTGGAAATACCATCACCCGAAAGATATCAGTAGTCATAAACGCATGAACCACAGGAAGAATTCGTGATGGGTCCGAAAGCCAGCTTAATGCAAGAAACGGTGTAAGCAGTTCGCCGTCAATTACTGGCATCTCAACTACAAACAGAATCATAAACATTGCAGGAATGCCAGTTAGAACGGCTATGAGCAGTATCCAGAATATATTATCAAACAGCGACTTGATAAACTCACTTAGCTTGAAATTTGGTGCAATAACAGACATTTATCGGTCTGCCTCCACTGGCCAATAATTCAGACTCCAGTAAACTGACGGCATGTTGCCTAGCTTCTCGCCCTTGAGAAGATTTGGCAGTGCAATGAGGTTTCTAAAGGAAGGCACGCTCAGCTTTACCCTGTAGGGCTCTGCCTTTCCGTCAGATACAATGTAGCAGCCAAGTGAGCCCCTGCCGGACTCTACGCGCTTGTACACAGAGTCAAGTCCCTTGCCCTTTGGATTTGGCTTTAGCTTGACGCGTACAGAGCCGGACTTTGGCATCTTTTGCAGAGCCTGCCTGATAATGTTGCAGCTCTCCAGCATGTCAAGCCACGGGATCTTGGACCTTGCATAGGAATCCCCCTCCTTCATCACATTGGTATGGACGTCTAGTTCGTCATAGACATCGTACGGTTCCTTTACCCGGAGGTCATAGTCCACGCCACTTGCGCGGAGCACCGAGCCTGTCGTGCCGTATCGTATGGCTTCCTGTCTTGAGAGTACGCCAGTGTCCCGGGTTCTTGAGATTAGGATGGGGTTGTCATAGAATACTGCGGCATACTCTTTGATGCGTTTCTCAAAATAGTTTACCTGCCGCAAGCAGACCTCCTCAAAGTTTGGTGGAAGATCGTTTCGGACTCCGCCTGGAACAAAGTGCGCGTGCGTCACCCTGGCACCAGTCATCTTCTCCATCAGGTCAATTAGGAGCTCACGGTCTCCTGCAGGCCACATGAACATTGTAGAGTGACCCAAAAAGATCCCATAAATTGCAAGCCAGTACATGATGTAGATACAGCGGTTCAGCTCTGATGCGATTACCCGGACATACTTTGCGCGTTCTGGAACCTCAATTCCAAGCAGCTCCTCTGCCCCCAGGACATAGGGGTAAAGCACGTTGCAAGAGTCATGAATTACTGGCCGTTCCAAGTGGGGAATGTTTAGAATGTAATTTCTGTACTCTGCCATCTTTTCCTCGCCGCGATGAACGTATCCAGGATCCGGATCACATCCGACGATATAGTCGCCGTCAATCTGCACGATGATTCTCATATGGCCCGAACCAGGATGCTGCGGCCCCACATTGAGAGTCATTATTCTCTCGTCAACTTTTTGGAGTGCCAATCCGGGCGGTAGTTCTGGTCTCATCTCTATCTACCTTTTATTGCAAAGTCCTTTCTAAGCGGCGGCAGGTCTGCCCAGTCCTCTGGCAAAAGCAGTCGTCTGTTATCAGGGTGTCCCTCAAAGTAAACTCCGAGCATCTCAAATATCTCCCTCTCGTGAAACTCTACACTGTAAAACACGTCCCTAAGAGTAGGAAGACGGGTCGCATCATTTCCGGGAATCGGGTTTGTCTCCCTCTGTGCCCGAGTGGCCAAGACCAGTATCTGCCTTGCCAGTGAGGAGTCAGTGTATGACCCTATATGGTAGACGACCTCAATCTCGTTGTCTGCAGGATAGTCCACCCCAGATACTGACTCGACATGATCATAGTTTAATTCGTCACGGATAAACTGGGCAACATCGTGAACATCCTTGCTGCCAACGTTAATTCTAACTCTGTCCTCTTTTACAAATCCGACTTTGACCTTGTCTCCAAACTCTGCAACGATCTTGTCTGAGATGCCCTTCTCAAATGCCGGCAATTCAACTGGTGCCGGTTTTGGCTTTTCTGCAGGTTTTGGCGGTGCCACTTTGGGTTTGGCATCTGCTGGGGGATTTTCAGTTTCAGCACTCATCATACAAACTTCCTAGCCTTCATTCTCTTGATTTTTTCTTGCAACAGCATGCAGCCTTGTATGAGGGTTTCAGGTCTAGGCGGACAACCTGGAACGTACACATCAACTGGAATGACTCCGTCGATTCCCGGAAGTACATTGTAAGAGTCAAAATACAGGCCGCCGGTAATGGCACACGCCCCCATGGCAATCACATACTTTGGCTCCGGCATTTGATCATAAACCAACCTTAGACGCGGTGCCATCTTTCTTGTGATGGTTCCCTGCACGACTACAAGATCACACTGTCTGAGTGATCCAAATGCCTCGATGATGCCAAATCTTTCAACATCATATTTCGGACTAGATGCTGCGCCAAACTCCACACTGCAGCAAGCTGTTTCAATGTGGACAGGCCAGAGCGACCAAATTCTGCCCCAATTAATGGCATAGCCCAAGGGCTTGTCAATTGCCTTCTCCAAAATGTCCCCGAGCTTGCCGATGAAGACGTTTGCGTTTTCTGGCGTCATTAAATCTTTAAGCAATATTATCCCCTACCCTCATAAATCCGATTTATATAAAAAACTACCATATCCTTCTTCTCCCTGACTGATACAAGGCAAATGCCATTGCCCCAAACATGATGGCCAAAAAGCCCATCATTGGCAGAGTCGCCATCTTTGGAATCTCCAAGAGGGCCGTCCCCCATGCATACAAGAAGATTGCCATCACGTCAAATACTACAAACATCAGGATGTACGGGTAATACTGCATCATAAAATGGGTTCTTCCCTCACCTGTTGGAACCTGTCCGCACTCCATTGGCAGAAACTTTACAGGATTGCTTCTTTTTCGCGGGGAGATCATCCTAGAGATAATCAAGGCTGGAGCCATGGCTACTACGGCAAAGCCAAACATCAATACAACGGTGCTGTAATTGCCCGCTAATTCCCCGACCAATTTAGCTTTTCACCCTAATTTTTGTATATAATTCAATCGTTTTAGGCACATTTTCGATAGATAATAGTAGATATTTGTAAAATATCTACCTTTTAATCAAAAACAGGGATCAGAAATTTTGGCAAGATAATACACACAAAGGCAGTCAATACGCAAAAAATATCCCAATCAGCAATTGGAATGATAAAATTAATTTTGGTGACTCTCGACTTGCTTCTCCCAGCCGATCCAAATAGGCATCATCGGTTCAGCCAAGATCCTCTTGATTGCTCAAGAGACTTTACCCACCTGATTATAATATCAAATATTCATATTTAAAAGTACACAGGACCATTTTAATCAGTCAAGACTGTTTTATCTCATCGACGTCATAGTCCAATCTCCTAATCATGTTTACCGTAAGGTCCAGATTGTCAATTAGTGCCTTGTCTTTGTCTGGATGAAGGTTCTTTTTTATCTCCCCGATGCCAGACTCTACTAGTATGCTTGCCATGTCACGATAGTATTTCTTGTGAGAGTCCTTGTATCTTGCATCGGCAATGTCTTTTGCGTTACTAAAAGTTATGTGCCCTCCAATATCTTGCCGCACTATGCCCTGCGGATGAAATACAAAGATGCTGTCAAGCAGTTGTTTTATCATCTCTGGGCCAAATATATCAGAGGCAATCTCCCTTTGAAGCGCCTTAAAATACTGTAAAACATGCTCCTCTCCTGCAAGATCAAAGCTCAAGGCATACTCTACAATGTCGGGATTCAGGTCAGTATACTGTTCCCGGACGTATTTTTTCTCATCAGGACCGTGCGCTCTGTCAATCTTTTCTGTAGAGATATTGGAGATTCTGATCATCTCAGATAGCAGCGCAAATCCCTGGATGGAGTTTGTTATCTTTGATGTAATGTCATTTTTTGCCTTTGAGAGCCTCTTTGTTTCAGTCTTTGAGCGGTCTCCAACCTCCAACTGCTGGTTGTAGTGGCCCTTTAGAAAGTCCAGTATCTTCTTTTCAAACTGGGTGATCTGGTGTGCCATTGTGGGAAAACAGTAGATGTTTTATTAAAGTCTACTTTTTTCTGGTTCCAGTATTTGCAGTCCAAGAGTTGCAAGAGAGTCCTGCGTATCTGGCCTGCAAAGGCTTCACAGGATGCATTATTTTGGTCTTGATTGTATCTCGGCAGTCTCTGAATCAATTTGCAAGATCATTTTCGAAAAGAACTTAATAGGACAGCCTCAAATGGCAAAACATGGAATTGAATGTAGGCGATGCAGCTCCCGGTTTTGAGCTTGCAGATACAGAGTTGAAACTAAGGAATTTGAAAGAGTTTCAGGATGGGAAGATCGTCTTGTCATTTATAGTTGCAGCAAGCTCACCCGTATGCGAGGTGGAACTCTGCACATTCAGGGACTCTTGGAAGGAGATTTCAGAGACGGGTGCCAAAGTAATAGCAATTAGCAATGATGGCCCGTTTGCAAACAAGGCGTTTGCAGAAAAACACAGCTTTAACTTTCCACTGTTATCAGACTATACAAGCAAGACAATCAGGGACTATGGCATTCTAATGCCGGACCTGCTTCACATCAAAGACTACAATGCGGCAAAGCGCTCCGTATTTGTGATTAATGAGGATGGAAAGATCGGCTACAAGTGGGTCTCAGAGGATCCGCTAAAAGAGCCAAACTATGACGAGATTAAAAATTTCCTAAAATAAGACTCACTCTATCTCTGCAATGACATCACCTTTAGCGACAGTCCCGCCCTCCTTGACTTTTACCGTCTTTACAACCCCGTCCTTGTGGGACTTTACAGAGACCTGCATCTTCATCGATTCCAGGGTACACACTACATCCCCCTGCTTTACTGCATCCCCCTCTGAGACAGATATTGATACGACCTTGCCAGGAATCTGGCTCTTCAATGCCAGCTGCGCACTGCCGCTGCTAGCGCCGCCGGAGTTTTTGTAGACAATTTTGTCAAAGTGGGTGTGACGGTTGATAATAATTGGAACGTTGTCAATTACGATGCTCATCTCGTTTGTGGACTCGTCAAGGTATTTTGCCCTGTGATATTTCTGGTCCAGGATAAACTCGATTCCCTTGGAATCCATCGTTATGATTTTCAGTGAATGCTCGTCATCGTCAATCTTGATTGTATACTGGTTGTCCCCCAGATTCTCCACAATCCTTCCCTCAAATGATCTTTCAATGTCTTGTATCTTGTAGTTCATCTTTATCAATCCAACTTGTACTTCCAGTTTGAGTTGCCAGCGGCACTGTCTTGCACCCTGCTCCTAAAGTATTCAGAGTGAATTATGGCAGCTGCCAGAGCAGCCGTGCTCTTTTCCTCTTTTTCGCTCTTTAGGTCCTCAGTCAGCCTGTCAATCATCCCATAGCGCTTCAAGAAATCAGTGGTGAGATCCCCGTTTTTGTATTCATCAGAGTTTAGAATCGTTTTGTACAGCGGAATCGAGGTCTCAACGCCCTGAATGTAAAAGTCATCTAGCGCCGAAAGCATCCTGGTTCTTGATTCCTCGAATGTCTGCCCCCAGGTGACTAGTTTGGCCATCAGCGAGTCATAAAACGGCGAGACGGTGCATCCCGGATACAGGTAGGTATCGCACCTTACACCGGGCCCTGCAGGAATTCTCACATCAGGTACGGGCCCTGTGGAGGGGGCAAAGTCCAGAAAGGTGTCCTCTGCATTGATTCGGCACTCTATTGCATACCCGTTCATCTTGAGATCACTTTGCTTGAACGGTATTGCCTCCCCGTTTGCAATGTCTAGTTGCAGTTTTACCAGATCCAGTCCCGAGACAAACTCTGTGATCGGGTGCTCCACTTGCAGCCTTGCATTAATCTCTATAAAGTAAAATTCGCCATCATCGGCCCTTAGAAATTCAGCAGTTCCAAGATTGGTATACCCTACAGCATCAGCTGCCCTACAAACTGATTGGCCCACGCGCGCCCTTGTCTCCTCATCGACGATTGGTGAGGGGGTCTGTTCGATTAGCTTTTGGTTGCGCCTTTGAATGGAGCACTCCCTCTCAAAGATATGTACAGTGTTGCCGTGCGTGTCCCTTGCAAACTGGTACTCGATGTGCCGTGTCTTTTCTAGGAACTTTTCCACAATGATTGCAGACTTGCCTACTGCGGCAATGGATTCGCCGGTGACTGACTCGTATCCGTCACGCAACTCCTGGTCATTGGTGACGATTCTAATTCCCCTGCCCCCGCCTCCGTAGACGGACTTTAGCATTACAGGGTATCCTATGTCATTTGCAATCTTTTCTGCATCATCTGCATCCTTTACCAGGCCCGGACTACCTGGAACTGTCGGGACGTCTGCCCCAAGCATCGCTGCCTTGCACTTCATCTTGTCCCCACAGAGATTCATGGATTCTGCAGTAGGACCAATAAAGGTGATCTTGTTCTTTTCACACAGGCTTGCAAAGTCGTCATTTTCAGATAGAAAGCCGTATCCGGGATGTACAGAGTCGGCACCGGATGCAAGCATCACCTCGAGGATCTTCTCTTGGTTAAGGTACGACTTTGCAGGCGAGGCCTCCCCGATATGGTATGCCTCAGTTGCCTGCTTGACATGCATCGAGTTGTAATCCTCATCAGAGTATACAGCAACAGTCTTGATTCCAAGTGCCCTGCACGTTCGAATTACGCGCAGCGCGATCTCTCCCCGGTTTGCGATGAGTACTTTTTCAATCATTTTTAATCACAAGTTGATATTTCCATGCTTTCTTGGCAGTTGTTTTGAACGTTTGTTCTCAAGCATCTCAAGGGCCTTAATCAGCATAGGCCTCGTCTGGGCAGGATCAATTACGTTATCTACGGTTCCATGGGATGCTGCAACGTAGGGATTTTCAAATTTTTCTGCAAACTCGTCGATGAGCTGCTTTTTGAGCACTTCAGCATCATCGGACTTTTTGAGGTCCTTTCTGTACATTATCTTCACTGCTGCCTCCCCGCCCAAAACTGCGCATCTGGCAGTAGGCCACGCATAGTTGACATCAGTCCTGAGATTCTTGCTTCCCATTGCAATGTATGCCCCGCCGTATGCCTTGCCAATCACCAAGGTGATTCTCGGTACCGTAGCCTCACAGTATGCGTAAAGCAGCTTGCTGCCGTGTCTGATGATGCCGTTGTGCTCCTGGTTGGAGCCGGGCATGTATCCGGGCGTGTCCACCAGGGTAATCAGTGAGATGTTAAATGCGTCACAGAATCGGATGAACCTGGCTGCCTTGTTTGATGAGTCAATGTCAAGTGCCCCTGCAAGGTGTATCGGCTGGTTTGCAACGATTCCCACCGCGCGGCCGTTCATCCTTCCAAAGCCGACTATAATGTTTTGGGCAAACAGCTCGTGGACCTCAAAGAACTCGTGATCATCGACAATCGAGTTAATAATCTCCTTCATGTCGTATGGCTGCAGCGGGTTTTCCGGAATGATGTTAATCAGGTTATGATCCATTCTGTTTGGGTCATCGCCTGCTTTGACTTTGGGCGGTGCCTCTGAGTTGTTTTGAGGCAGAAACGAGATTAATCTTTTGATGTAATCCATGCACTGATACTCGTTCTGAGCTACAAAGTGCGCCACCCCGCTTTTTGTTCCATGCGTCATTGCCCCGCCGAGATCATCAAAGGAGATCTCCTCGCCCAACACAGTCTTGACCACGTCAGGTCCGGTAACAAACATGGTTCCCACCTTTTCGACCATGATTACAAAGTCAGTCATTGCAGGAGAGTAGACAGAGCCGCCTGCAGACGGGCCGACACTTGCAGTGATTTGCGGGACCACGCCGGAGGCAAGCTGGTTGTGATAGAATATGTCTGCAAACCCGTCAAGACTCATGATGCCCTCCTGGATTCGGGCCCCGCCGGAATCCATTATTCCAATTATGGGGCATCCGGTTTGAACTGCGTGATCCATGAGTTTACAGATCTTTTTGGCGCCCATCTGGCTTAGTGTTCCGCCAAGTACGGTAAAATCATAGGCAAAGACAAAGACCTGCCTTCCGTTTACGTTTCCGTATCCGCCCACGACGCCGTCTGTGAAGAACTTTTTCTTCTGCATGTCATACTCGTGGTAGTGATGTGTGGTTAATGGATCAATCTCAGTAAAGGTGCCCTCGTCAACTAGCAGGTCGATTCTCTCACGGGCAGTCAGCTTTCCCTTCTCATGCTGGGCTCTGATTCTATCCTGACCGCCCCCTTGTAATGCCTCGTTATTCTTTTTAGTATATCCTTCAATCTTTTCAGAATGCACTGTATTCTAAGCCATGATGGTTTCCTATATTAATTTAGTTTGGGAATATCAACTGGCAGGATTTTCAGAAAGGATCAACTGGTACTGTCTTGGTTTTGATCCTAAGAGTTGAGGATTGGGAACTTTTTGTTTGTGGATTTCCGGTAAGAGTCAAAGGCGTCCCTCTCCTCGCTGCACCTCTTGCAGATGCACAATTGTGAGACGTTTGGAATGTCGCATATCTCCTGGAATTCGCACTGGGCGCAGCCAGCAGGTGCGCCGCATACGATACACTGCAGTTGATCAGTCTGGGCACATTTTTCATGTTTGACGCCTACGCCTTTGGCCCACAAGCCGACCTCGTTGACTGGGATCTTCCCGTTACATACGATGCAGATGCCGGGAAACTTCATGGGGATCTTCCTCCAGCTCATCGTATCAGCTCGATCTCCTTTTGGATTATATCGCCAAATGTCTCCTCCAACTCCAACTCGAGTGCCTTGTTCTTGATGCAGAGCAGGACAAATGGCAGGCACAGGGTCACAAAGGAGCTGGAAGACAGGTGCAGTCTCTTTGCCATTACAGATGACAGTGATTTTATTTTTGCGCCATCCCAGCGAATTCTGTTAAGCAAAGGCCACGACAGGTTGTACTGAGCATACCGGATCCTGTCATCTTTTTGGTACAATTTAATCAGAATATCATTCAGATATCGGAGCAGTCTCCAGTTCTGCGTCCTCATTATTTTCCCAAAGAGCATGTCTGCATCAGATATCGTCTCCAGGTATTTTGCAAGGCTTGCACCGTCCAACTCGCTGGTGATGATGCTGGAATAAAACGCGTTGATCTTCTCCCTGGGATCAATCTGCATCGAGTAGAGGACGCTTCTAGCTTCATCAACAGAGTTTGCCTTGAAGAAGGCATTTACGCCCTCCTCGACATTGACACTCTCAAAAGACTGGTCTGTCTGCGGGTTGAATCCCGTAACTAGGGACTGTGCAAGGTTTATCATCGAACGAATATCACCCTTTGACTTGTCAATGACCTTGATTAGTGCGCCCGGACTTAGTTTTGCACCTTGTCTTTTCAGGATGTCCTCAAGATACACCCTTAGCAGTCTCGGGGGAATTCTTTTGAGCGTGACTGTCTTGACTGCCTTTTTGACGCCCTTCATCTTGTCAGATGCATCAGAGTTTGCAGCAAGAAGAATCGGTACTGTGGGTTCCTTTAGAATCTCAACGAGTGCTGATGCGCCACCATAGTCGCCCCTGCCATGAATTCCATCGACCTCATCAACGAAGATCATCGGGGCTCCCATGACGCTCACATTTCCCAAAACGGGCATCAGAATCTCGTTGATTCGCGACTTGCTTCGGACGTCACTGGCATTTAGTCCGATCATGTCGTATCCGAACTGTTTTGCAAGAATGTATGCGATAGTGGTCTTTCCGATTCCGGGGGAGCCGACTAGGAGCAGCGGCTTTGTGCCTTTCTTCCACTTGACAAACCATTCGGTGATGGCTGCGCGCGCCTCCTCGTTTCCCACCATCTCAGAGGTTGCCTGAGGACGGTATTTTTCAGACCACATCAATGCAGTTACTTCCTTGGAAGCTTGGAGTGGTACTCGGACCATCTGCCTGCCTTGTTGAGCTTGTTAAACCAGTATTGATTGTAATGCTCCACGCTGAGAAATAGAAACTCTAGGAATTCCTTGTGTGAAAAGTCATCAGGTAGCAGGTCAAGTGCAAGCCTTGCATCCTGCAGATACAGACTGCTCTTCTCAAGGGTCACTTCAAATCCCTTCTTCACATCATCTGCCAGCAGGGAATAGTAGAGTGGCCAGGAGGGAATTTTTACGAATCCGTTCTTGATGGAATCCTCAATCTCGTTTCCGCATCCGACGCCTTCAGCAGCTCGTGCCATGCCAAGGTAAAAGATCTCGCCTAAGGGCCTCTCTGCCAGGGCCATGTTTCTGCCGGCAGTTCCCATCACTGCGCGGTATTTTTTGTAAGATAGCGTCATCTCCTCCTCTGTAATCTCAGTCGGTTTTGATTTTAGTTTCTCATCAAGGTACTGTCCTACTCTGGCATCTGCAAATCCTGCCTCGAACTCTTTTAAAACCTGCGGTCCGCCCTTTGAGATCTTTTCTCTGGCCAATCTCAGAATGTACGGGTTCATCAGTTTATAGTCATCAAGAAATTCCAAATCCTCGTCCTTGTCGACGATTCTGTCCATGGGTTCGCTGAGGTCTATTGCAAGCATGTGTCCCTCAACTACATCCTGCTTTAGCTTGGGATCGTTTCTGCCAGAGTATTGCGCTGCTGCATCAAACAATCCGTTAAACACGGGAAATGTCATCTTTACAAAGTTTGAGTTCAGGATGCGGTTAACCCTATCCTGCATTACATCCGGGCTCTCCAACTTTGACTTTATGGGCCCAATTTCAGAGGCACCTAGGATAATCTCAGTGGAGCCTATCTCGTTGCCAAAGGCCTGCTGGGTCGCATTTGGATCAGCATCGGATTTTATCTCATGGAGCAGTCCCTGGGCAAATCTTTGTGCAAAGTCTGGGAACTGTTCCTCAGTCTCCTCCTTGTACTTGTTGAATAGTTTGTAGCCCTTGGATTTGAAGAGGGCCTGCTTTATGATCTGCTTTCCGGGTTTTGTGCTCATCAAAGCCTCTCTGCTAGTTACAGACTGATCTTTGCCGCTCACAACCGTTGATCCTTCTTGTTGTTATTTATGCTTTCAAGGCAAATGCTTTCTTCACTTAAATTACGAGTGATTAGTTTTGCAACATGCAAGTCATTGAAGTTCTCCGCGAGGCCTCAGCGAGGATTTATGAGAACGTAAAGGATCTTGCAGGAACAGAGAATGCAGCAGGTGATTTCGGCATCGGTGCAGGGGGAGATGTCTCACGAAACATAGACATGATTGCAGAAAAGACTGTTTTGGATTATCTCAGAGAGATTAATTTTGAGTGCATAGTTTTAGGCGAGGAGTGCGGCAGAGTAGAGTTATCAGAAAAGCCAAGGGGGTTTGTCATAATGGATGCAATTGATGGCTCTGCAAACGCAGTAAGGGGGGTTCCTTTCTTCTGCAGTTCTCTGGCATTTGCAACACAGGAGAAGCTCAGCTCGATTACAGACGGCGTCATCACCGACCTCTCAAACGGGGAGACGTACTGGGCATCAGAGAGTGGGGGCGCATTTTTCAATGATAAGCAGATCAGTGTGTGCAAGGAGGATCCAATCTACAAGATAGTCGGAATCAACACATCTGGCGCCTCCGTCGAGCTGATAAACAAGCTGCACCCGATATTTGAGAACTATAATCAGGTGAGGCATTTTGGGGCAAATGCCCTTGAGATGGCAATGTTTGCAAGGGGACTGATAGATGTCTTTATTGACTTTAGGGGCAAGATTAGAATCCAAGATATTGCTGCAGGCTACCTGATTGTAAAAGAGGCCGGCGGGTTGCTGCTAGATGCAGATTTGAATCCCCTTGATGCAGATCTGAGCTACGGTACAAGGGTCTCATTTATTGCAGCTGCAAATCAGGGGATTCTCGATGAGATAATCTCGCAGATCAGCTAAGAGAAATATATTTAACCAAAGTCAGGAAAAAGCTTCTTGTATGGTAACTGAGATGAAGGCAAAGGTCGTCTATAGGGAGTTGCTAAAGGAGGATCTGGTGATCATCAGACTGGTCCCAGAAAAAGGAATGCCAGATTACAAGACAGGACAATTTTTGACAATAGGTCTTCCGATTCCCGCAGAGAAGAAGATTGTCAGAAGGGCATACTCTATTGCATCGCATCCGGAGAACAGGGACTATTTTGAGTTTGTAATTAGGTGGGTGAGAAAGCCGCTTCCAGGCCGCGTGACTACAGAGTTGTTTTATCTAAGTGTCGGCGACGAGGTCTCCCTCGGTGATCCGACTGGAGCCGCATTGCAAATCAGTGACAAGTTGTCCAAAGGGCAAAAAGACAACAGGAGGGTGATCTGCGTAGGAGGCGGTACGGGATTGGCACCGTTTATTGCATTTGCAAAACACTTTCACGATACCAATGATAAGCGAGAGGTCATAGTTTTGCACGGTGCAAGCTATGTAGATGAGCTAAGCTACAAGCGACTGTTGACGGATTTGGAATTAGAAAGCGAGAGCAGGGGAAGGGACAAGTGGAATTTCAGGTACAGGGCCGCAATCAGCAGACCAAAGGAATTCTTCAACAGAACCTGGAACGGCCACGTAGGCAGGGTCGAATCGTTCTTCAAGCCAGATAAGAAATCAGGACTCTCACCGGTGGAGGAGATGGTAGGCGAGGAACTGACCCCGGAAAATACCATCGTCTACATTTGCGGATATCAGGGGACCATTGACGGGGTAATAGAATGCCTTGGTCCAAAGGGTTTTGTTACCGAGCATGAGAAAAAACCAGACGGAAGCTTTGGGATAAAGTTTGAATCATACGGATAAATAATTTAAAAATGCCAGAATCCTCATTTGGGCATATTCTGACTGGTTTGTCAGTTCCTTGATTAAAAGTTCAGAGAGTGGTTTTTAAGATTGCCTCAAAAAAATTCCCCAGTACAGTTTGTGTCTCTCAGCAATGACTGTACAATCTTGGAAATTCAGATGTGGATCTTGCTATGATTCAGGATTACCCATTTGGACCAAAAGATATCTTAGATATTGCAGAGTGACAAGGACTCTTATTTGCATCGTACTGTCTGCAAAGCCAATCTGCATCTTGACAGTGTTGGATCATCACATGAGATCAGCCATGCATGATGTCACAGTGGCAATGCACATCAGGGTAAAGTATCGTTGATTCTCAAAACCCGGGATGCGGTGGCTAGTCGGAGAATGGCACCATCAGAACTCTTGTTCGTACATGTGGATTTTTATATTGATTATTTTTCACCAAAATATGGCAAAACTCAAGTGCAGTGATTACGGGTTTGAGTGTGATTTTATTGTCGAAGGCGAGAGGGATTCAGTCATTGACGACTTTAGAACCCACACTGAAGAGGTGCACGGAATAGACTATTCCAAGGAAGCAGTCATGCAGTTTCTCCTAAGAAAGCAGGGACTGTAACGAAATTACACCTCTTATCTCTTCATTCTAGCAGCTAGGACAGGGAGCTCCTTCTCTATTATCTTCTCTACTGCCGGAACAATGCCTGCTCTAGCTTTTACGCTCTCCTCATAAAGCTCTGCAACCTGGTCCCTGAAGAGCAGCTTGATTCCAGCAAGTGCAGTGATCCCCTCATCGACTGTTCTGGGATCAGAGAGATCCAAGACCAGCGTGCCCTTTTTCTTCTCCTCCATGACCAGTCTAATCCTATCAAAGGTGATCAAAAAGTAGTCAGACGTGGTTGCAACAAAGACAATGTCATACTTGTCAAACCCTGTCAAGACGTCATTAAAGTCCACAGGCGTCCCCCCAAGGATTGTCGTAAAGCCGGTAACGCGTTGCACGCTCTTGCTTGCCACATCAAACTCGATACCCTTCTTCTTGAGTGTTTTTGCAAGCATTGCGGCAGGCTCGCCTGTTCCAATCACCAAGACCTTCTTCTTGGAGTCAAGTCCTGCCTTCTCATCTACTAGCTTTACTGCCACATCACCTAGCGAGACGACATCCTTTGCAATTCCAGTAGTGTCCCTTATTCGTGTGGCCAGCCTGATTACACTCTCAAATAATTTATTCAAGATACTTCCAGACACGCCGGTATCCTTTGCATTTGCCAGGGATTGCACGATCTCATCAAAGATCTCCTGCTTTCCTACCACTACAGAGTCCAGTCCCGATGCCAACCGCAGCAGATACATGTAAACGTCATCACCCTTGTAAACCTCAAGGGTCTGATCAAAGTGATCAATGTCAATCTGCTCCAGGGAAGACAGGGACACCCAGGTATCCTTGATTTGGTTCAGTACGAGCATTTTGCCCTCTGCTCTTCTTGCGTCAGGGGTGTCCTCAGTCTCCACGTTACTTACCGTAAAGATCTCCACCCTGCTTGCAGTCTGAATAATGATGCACTCCTCAACGCCGGGGATCTTTTTGAATTCCTCACATGCGGCACCGACATCCTTGAATGTAAATTTTGATAGCGTGTGCAGCGGGATGTTTTTAAAAGTCACTCGCGCATTCATCACGTCAAAAGATACCTGTCCCAAACCACTCCACCTGCTATGCCTTAATCCTGTCCCGTCCGCCTTTGGCGGTTCTAAAAACATTCATTCCAAGATAGAAATTCTCATGCAGTGACTCTAGGTAAGTAATCTGGTTCTCAGTATCTGTGATCTCCTTTTGTGTCGCATCAGGATCATCTTGTAGTTGTGCAAGTTTCCCTTTGAGTTCCTCCAGAAAGGAGTCGACGCCGCGCTCATAGTTTGAAACGCCGGCAAACTCAGGGCTGAGAACGTGCTGTGGGGTATATGCAGGGGTTTGATCCTGCGGGATTTCAGCCATTCTTGTCAGCGACTCTTGCTCGTCAGCAGAGAGGATAGGTCGTGGAAAACGGTCTGCCTTGTCCAGCCAAAATTCTGGTTCGCCCATATCGCGTCTAAAGATCTCCTCGCCCTGTCTCTTAAAAGTATAATCTGATTTTTTTGCCGATTCTGCCTTTACCTCTGCAGCAATTGCCTTGTACTCTTCTTCTGCTGCCTCCTCTGCTTGCGCCTTGGCTTTGGCTGCATTGGCCAGTGCCTTTTTGACTGCATTTTCTGCAGCTTCTGCTGCCTTGGTGGCAGCCTCCGCTTTGGCTATTGCAGATTCTGCTGAATTGGCCTCAAGTTTTGCAGCTTGGTTAGTAGCATCTTCGGATGGAGCCTCAGCAGGCTCTGCCTCTGATTCCTTTTTCTCTTCGGACAATGAAATTTACTGAAATTGCCTGAATTTTAATATTCTTGTGGCAGTGGTTACTTGAAGAATGTTTTCTGATGGCAGTTTTTTGGGCGTGTCTCTGATCGGCAGAAAGGATCATGGGTTCCTCAAAAGGGAACATTCTCCCTTTCATTGACAAGGCCTTCCAATGGGTGGTTTAGGGTATCAGGGGGAATCTTTTGGTGCATCCGCAGTACGTACTTTTTGGGTCGGTGCGATTTGAGGTGGGCCTCTCTGGATTACAGTCAGATGATACCATGCTAGAACGGATCCCAAAGATTACAGGGTTGGCCAGTCAGCAAGACAAGGACTAGTTTAACAGGTCTAATATTCTCTGCGCCTTGCCCTGCTCAATGTCGAGCTCCTCTGCGAGTTTTTCTGACTTTGAGACGCTGGACTTTGGATTTGAATAGTCATAGCTGAATGTCTGGTCAGGTATGGATACCAGCTTGCTTGCGTCAAATATCATAGTTGCCCTGTCTTGCTCCTGCTGCATCAGATTCTCAAAGTTTGAGTGCATCCTAGTCATCACGTTGACTGCACCGTCTGTGAATCGCTCCATCTCAGGTGAGGTAACTGAGAACCAGCTGCCGTGATCATTTTGTGTCCAGAGGTATCCCGAATCATCCTCCCAGATGTTGTAGCGCCTGTCCTGCTGGGTCAGGGTGATGATCTTTGCCGGTCCCTGGTTTGTCTTTTTCTGCACGATATACTGTGTCTTTGATTCAAGCAGAGAGTCGCCTGCAAACTCTACGCCCTCGTTGATGTACGTTACGGTGCTGCGTCGCTTGGAATCTACTGCAGATATTGCAAGCACGTCTGATTTCAGTGGCGCGTTAATCTTGAAGGATATCTCAAAGGAGTGGCATATCGTACTAGAGCCGGGATTGCATGCGCCGCTGGTGACTGTGGCAGTTGTCTTGTTCTCGTCTACTAGCGACTCTTTTTGCTCGTGAATAATCTCATCTATATCATAGCCGACTGGACTGGTATAGTTCCTGTTTAGCATCAGTATGATGTCAGTTTCTGCATCTGTTGCCGCACCAATCTCGGGCACTCCAAGGGATAGTACCACATACCTGAATCCGTCAGCTGCATATGCCTTCATGGTGACGTTGTTTGTATCGCCGATTATTGACGATGTCCTTCTAAAGTCAGTGTGCCAGTTGTCAGTGACATCTAGTGTGCGGCCATTGAATGTGAATCCGTCCCTGACTAGCTGCGATGGGAGCACCTCCCATGACTTGCCAAAGGTTGGCTTTTTCTGCCAGTCATTTGAGCCGCCGTTTGTGGTTCTACGCAGTGTCAGCTCACCGTCTTGCGCAGACAATTCCCCGGTACCATCCTCAAATGACCAGGTAAACTCGAACAATCTTGAGCTCTGACCAGATTCTAGATAACTAGAGTTAAACTGTGCAGAGAATCCACCTGTCTGATTATTTAGGGAAGATGCGATGGATTCGGGCAAGCTACCCATATCTTTAATCCTGTATATTGACGTGTCATCTGGTGGACTCTCAGTCGGGTTTATGACTGCCCTACTCAGGTCTGGAATGTGTTGGTTGGGTCTTATTATATGTGAATACTGCCTAAATTCAGGTACTATGTTTACCTCGTTTACGATAATTTCGATATTTAGCGTAGCATCCTGATTGAGTGGCTCTGTATCAGTGAGGGTGATTGTGAATCCGACTGTGGTGTTGCCGTGAGTATCATCAGGTGTCCATGTGAATATTCCACTGGTTCTACCTATCTCTGCATTAGTATCAGTTGGGAATATTATGGCCCAGTCACCATCAACATCATTTGGAGTCAGATCATCATCGCTCAGGGTAAATGTCAGCATATCGTGTTCATCAACTGTTAGGCCTGGATCAGGAATGCCTCCGATCATGGGATCATGCCCGACGTTTATGATAGGGCCAATTATTAAAAAGTGTATTTCCATAGTGACTGGAGTAGAAATTATACCATCAGTCACTTGGACTATCCTTGTTATCGATGTACCGTCATGGACGTCACGAGGTGTGAATGTAAATACGCCGGTATCTCTATCAATGCTTCCCTGATCATTATTGCCATCCTCTAGACTCCATACCAGAGGCTCATCACCATCAGGATGCATAGCGGTGAAGGGTATTATTAGGGGCACATCCACAGCGAGCCCTACAGGGAAATCTACAGGGAGACCTACAAAGAGATCTGGTGTGTTTATTACCGGTGGCAGGTTGTCGTTGGTTACCTCTATGGAACTAGTCTGCATTATGTTAGCATTTGGACCGTTGCCGTCGTCATTGTATGTCCACCTGAACTCGAACCGTTCTGGTGAGAGTGCGTTAGTTGTCGCATTATGGGATACGGTTCCTTCAAATGTTCCATCATCAGGGTTTATCCTTATTCCAAGTGGCAGTTCGCCAGATTCGTGGGTATATGTTATGTCAGATGACGGATTCTCCACATCATCTGTAATTGTAATTGAGAGCGAGCCAGGTACTGGGTTTCCCTCGACTACTTGCACATTGTATAGTGTGCCAGATAGGGTTGGTTCCTGGTTTGAAGTGTCTGCATTTACAGTAATTGCGTGAGGTACGCTTGCTCGTTGATTATCAACGTCAGTCAGAGTGAATGTAAACTCGACTGTAGTATCGACAAACTGTGAACCGGGAGTCCATGAGAATAGTATGTTTTGTCCGGTGGTTGCATTAAGTGTTGCGCCAGTAGTAGTGGTTGAATTATCTGATAGTCTCCATATTGGCAGAGGATCATTTCTGTCAAGATCATCGCCGGTCACGATAAATGATACGGGACTACCAACAATAATTTCTCTAGGAGCAGTACTTGAAATAGGATCTACTGTAGGCGCTCGGTTATTGTTGTTTATTGTCAGTCTGGCATCATATTCTGCTCGTGCTGTTCCAGCATTATCCTCATAGCTCCAGACAAAGTTATAGATTACCTCGCCTTCTGCATGATTTACTGTATCAAATGGAAGCCTGCCGCCTGCAAATACACCTGACTGTTCATTTAGGGTCCCTGCAACAGGCAAGTCGCCAGATACGTACCTGAATTCACGTATAATGCCAGGTGGCATTCCGTCAGGATATGTAATTACACTAGACAGGGAAGGAATGATCTGATTCTCTGATCTAGTAAAGTTGTATGAACCGATTGTAGCAGGGGTTGGCGGTTCACTTGTTGCAGACACAGTAATTGTGTGCGGTTCAGTGCTAGACCCACCATGACCATCACTTAGCGTAAATGTAAATACAGTATCACCCATATGGTCTTCCGTAGGAGTCCATGTGAATTCTATGTTTCGTCCGGTGGTTGCATTAAGTGTTGCGCCAGTAGCGGTTGAAGAATCATCTGATAGGGACCATGTCAAAGGATCTCCATCAGGATCCGTACCGGTCAGAGGGAATGTAACTGAGCTGCCTGCATCAACTTGGGAAGGAGTATTAGGAATGCCTGCGATTACTGGATTCTGGTTTGAAGTGTCTGCATTTACAGTAATTGCGTGAGGTACGCTTGCTCGTTGATTATCAACGTCAGTCAGAGTGAATGTAAACTCGACTGTAGTATCGACAAACTGTGAACCGGGAGTCCATGAGAATAGTATGTTTTGTCCGGTGGTTGCATTAAGTGTTGCGCCAGTAGTAGTGGTTGAATTATCTGATAGTCTCCATATTGGCAGAGGATCATTTCTGTCAAGATCATCGCCGGTCACGATAAATGATACGGGACTACCAACAATAATTTCTCTAGGAGCAGTACTTGAAATAGGATCTACTGTAGGCGCTCGGTTATTGTTGTTTATTGTCAGTCTGGCATCATATTCTGCTCGTGCTGTTCCAGCATTATCCTCATAGCTCCAGACAAAGTTATAGATTACCTCGCCTTCTGCATGATTTACTGTATCAAATGGAAGCCTGCCGCCTGCAAATACACCTGACTGTTCATTTAGGGTCCCTGCAACAGGCAAGTCGCCAGATACGTACCTGAATTCACGTATAATGCCAGGTGGCATTCCGTCAGGATATGTAATTACACTAGACAGGGAAGGAATGATCTGATTCTCTGATCTAGTAAAGTTGTATGAACCGATTGTAGCAGGGGTTGGCGGTTCACTTGCTGCAGACACAATAATTGTGTGCGGTTCAGTGCTAGACCCACCATGACCATCACTTAGCGTAAATGTAAATTCGTTATCACCTATATGCGCTTCTGCAGGAGTCCATGAGAATTCTATGTTTGATCCGGTGGTTGCATTAAGTGTTGCACCCAGAGTGTTAGGCGATAGAACCCATGTCAAAGAATTCCTATCAGGATCCATACCGGTCACGACAAATGTGACTGGGTTGCCTACAACAGCTGTGGGATCGGCATCCGCTGGGATGGTTATTTCTGGGTCTCTGACAGGTATATCAAATGATATATCCCTAGTGACTGGAGTAGTAATTATACCATCAGTCAATTGGACTGTCCTCGTTACCATTTGACCTTCCTGGGAGCTAAGAGGTGTAAATTCATATTCGCCGGTAAGCCTATTAATTACTGCGCCCTCATTATTGCCATCAAGTATACTCCATGCAAAGTTAGCAGCATCACCGGGATCAGGATCCATACCCTCAAAATCTATCGGTTCTATTGCTTCACCTACATTGGGCATATCATCGTAATCTAGTGGGTCATCTATTGTCGGGGATCGGTTGACGTCGGTTACAGTTATGGTACCAGACTGCACCCCTGCTGATCCAATGCCGTCTGCAAATATCCAATTAAAGTTAAAGGTTACAGAACCTTGTGCAGCGGTTACATCATCAAATGGAATGGTGCCATCAAATTCGCCGGTGTCAGAATCCAAAAGATTTATGATGCCCTGAGGCAGGTTGCCGCCTGTGACTTCATACCCGGAGATAGTTTGTGCCGGAGTCAGAACAGAATCTATAACTTCACTATACAAAGAGGGAAGAGTGTCACCTTCTGCTACTATCTCATCATAGGTATTAAATGAAGGCAGTTCCTCGACTGTCAGGGTGTAGGTACCTGAATCAGGACCTGCAGTAGTGCTTGTTGCAGTGTAGTCTATTGCAAAGTCCTGTGATGTCGAACCGTCATTTATGGCATCAAGGTCTAGATTTCCAGTTATGGTACATGCGGCATTAAGTGTGAGACTGCCAGGCAGTAGGGAGTCAGGGGCACAGGTTATTTCGCCATCACCTGTAACTCCAAGTGGGATGTCTACTGTCTCACCTTCTGTGCGAGTTGAGGTACCGTTCGGTGCAGTAATTGTTGAAACGTCATCTACCAGTATGGTGCCAGGCTGGGATCCAGATGTAGATTCACCAACACTGTATGTCCATTCAAATGGGAATGGTCGTGGTGAGTTTCCGGCAGTTGTAGCATCATGGGGTACGGTTCCTGCAAATGTTCCATCATCACGGTTTAGCGTTATGCCAGATGGCAGTGCTTCAGTAAGTACGATGTCATATGTTATGCCAGGTACCGACTCTACACCAACTATTACACTTGCAAGCGAGGTGGGTATTTGCTGTCCCTCATCGACATCAACAGTGTATGGGCCAGATGTGTCAGGCAGTTCACTTGCTGCTGCAGACACAATAATTGTGTGCGGTTCAGTGCTAGATCCACCACGACCATCACTTAGCGTAAATGTAAATTCGTTAGGACCTATATGCGCTTCTGCAGGAGTCCATGTGAATTCTATGCTTGATCCGGTGGTTGCATTAAGTACTGCACCGGTGGCAGTTGAAGAATCATCTGATAGGGACCATGTCAAAGTATTGCCATCAGGATCCTCACCGGTCACTACAAATGTGACTGGGTCGCCTACAACAGCTGTGGTATCGGCATCCGGTGGGATGGTTATGATTGGGTCTCTGACAGGTATAGTAAATTCTATTATCCTAGTGGCTGGAGTAGTAATTATACCATCAGTCACTTGGACTGTCCTATCTGCAAATCCACCTTCATGGAAATGAGGAGGCGTATATGTAAAGAATCCGGTTCTCGCATCAATTTCTGCACCCTGATCATTGCCGCGTTCTAGACTCCATACCAGTTCCTCATCACCATCAAGATGCGTAGCGGTGAACTGTATTTCTACGAGGTCACCTACATTGGGTGTAGGATCGAAAGTGTCTGGGGTATTTATTGTCGGTGCCAGGTTGACGTTGATTACCTCTATGGAACTAGTCTGAGTTATGTTAGCATTTGGACCGTTGCCGTCGTCATTGTATGTCCACCTGAACTCGAACCGTTCTGGTGAGAGTGCGTTAGTTGTCGCATTATGGGATACGGTTCCTTCAAATGTTCCATCATCAGGGTTTAGCCTTATTCCAAGTGGCAGTTCGCCAGATTCGTGGGTATATCTTATTATGGGGAATAGCGTATCGTCGGGATCATTAATTGCACCTGAGAGGGAACGTAGTACTGAGTCTCCCTCGCGGACTTGCTCACTGTACGGTGTGTCAGATAGGGACGGTGGTGCGTTTGTCTCTGCCACATCAAATGCGATGGTATAGGTGGCTACCTTCTCTCCGGGATCAGTCAGGGTGATTATAAAGTGGACTGTGCTGCTGCCGTGGGATTCACCTGGTGTCCACGTGAATATGCCATCTTGATCAATCACTGCATTGTTGGTTGCATTTGCCTGTACAGTCCACTCCGGCTCATCATCACCTGTATCAGTGTCAGGATCCATGCCCTCAAAGTCAACTGATACCAATTCTCCCTCATCAGGTGTATCATCAACAGCACCTGAAGGACCGTCTATCACAGGTGCTCTGTTATAGTTGGTTACAGTGATTGTGCCAGCCCGGACAGGTTCTGGTGTATTGACGCCGTCATCATATGTCCATTGGATGGTGTAGACTCTGGTAGGGTCTGCATAGGTTGCAGTGTCAAATGGGAATGATGCATCAAATGCGCCAGTTGTCTCATCAAAGGAGCCGCTGACGACAGCAGGTAGTGGAGGGTCGCTTGATTCTAACGTGTATACGATGGTGCCAGATGACGATTCCACAGGGTCACTTACCGCACTTGAGAGTGGCGGAATTCTGCCGCCTTCAGATACTCCGGCATTATATTCAGATAGGTCTGGTATCTCGTCTATTGTTGGTGTGAGTTCCGTCTCAGATACGGTAAATTCAATCTCTTCAGTGGCTCTTGCGCCTATAGGATCAGTGAGGGTGATGTTAAATGAGACAGTGTCTCCATCGCCATACTGACCGCCTGGAATCCACAAAAAGTCACCGGTGGCAGGATTGATAATTGCGCCGTCATTGTTTGGAGATATGCCCCATATTGGTGCAGCCTCGCCTGTAGTGTCATCAGTATCAGGATCCATACCCTCAAAGTCATATGATACTGCTTGGAATTGGGCAGGTGTATTGTTGATACCGTTCGGAGGTGTGATTACAGGCTCTCGGTTGTCGTTGTTTACTGTCAGTATGGCAAACATTTGAGGCGGTGATGGGTTGGTGTCATCTGTATACGTCCATGTAATGTTATAGTTTACAAAGCCTGGATCAGAGTCTGCAGTGTCAAATGGGAACGTGTCTGAAAAGTCACCGGTTGCACTATCAATGGTGATACCAGGCAGTGGAGGGTCACTTGATACAAATGTATAACTGATGGTACCGTCTGGAGAATCTTCGGCAGGGTCGCTGACTACGATGGAGAGTGACGGTACATCCTGTCCTTCAAGGATTGACTGTGAGTATTGGACAATTCGGGGCGGATCACTTTCTGGCGTGTTTGGAGTGTCAGTTATGACAAATGGGACAGTCCTTGTGACCTGCTCATCTGCAGCATCAGTTAAGGTGAATATAACATCTACTGTGCCGGCGTGGGACTCGCCTGGAATCCACAGGAATGTGCCGTTTTCTGGATGAATCGTTGCATCGACAGTAGCATCAGCAGAGGATACGCTCCACCTTGGCAGAGGATCGTTTGTGTCCTCATCAGAGCCGCTGGCAATAAATGATATTATTTCAAACTCAGAGTATGTCCTGGGGCCCGGAATCAGGTCAATTGTAGGTGCTCGGTTCTCGTTCTCTACAGTCAGGATGCCGTGCTGTACAGGAGAGGTTACAGAGTTGTATGTAAGGGTCCACTCAAACTCGTAGGTTGCAGGATCCTCCAAGGCAGATACCGTATCGTATGGAATGACATTTCTAAATGCGCCGGTGTTAGTATTCAGGAGATCTTTGAGGGATTCAGGCAGGGTGCCTTCTCCGATGTCGTAGACTAGTGTGGCGCCTGGTGGAATTGTATCGGGGTCAACTGCATCAGACAGTGAAGGAATCACGCTATTCTCTGCTACTCTTTCTGTGTAGGAGGTAAATGTCGGTTCGACACTTTGAGGCGGCTCGGTTCTCTCCTGCACGTCAACTGTGATGATTCGGTCATCCTTGTCCCCTGCAGGATCAGTGAGGGTGAGCTTGAATGAGGCCGTGGTACTGGCATGAGTGTCATCAGGGGTCCACGTGAATAGACCGCTTGTCCTGCCAATCTCTGCACCGTCATCATTTGGAGATATGCTCCATGTTGGGGCAGCCTCGCCTGTAGCAGAATCAGTATCGGGATCATCGCCTGTCATGGTAAATTGCAGGGTATCTCCAGGACTAGGTGAGACAAACGAGGGTGTTGCACCTATCACGGGCTCTCGGTTGTCGTTGTTTACTCGCAACGAGCCGAATTGTTCCTCTGGTACTGCACCACTGCCGTCTGTATACATCCATGTTATCTCATATCGTATAAAGCCAGGATCAGAGTCTGTGGTGTTAAATGGGAATGATCCGTCAAAGTCACCGGTGTTCTCATCAAAGTCGACGTCATCAGGCAGGTCCGGGCTGATGTCTAACAATTCATAACGGATGGCACCGTCTGGCGGAACCTCTACGGGATCTCGGACCAGTTCTGAGAGACTGGGAATTGGACTGCCTTCCAATACTCCCCTCACGTAACGGAATATGGCAGGTTCCTCATTTACGTCTGGCGTGTCATCAACATTAGTTATGGTAAAGTCAAGCGGTACATCGTCTTTGTCACCTACAGGATCAGTGAGGGTGACGTTAAATGAGACTGTGTCTCCCTCGTCATACTGGTCACCCACAATCCACGTGAATGCCCCACTGGTGGAATTGATGTATGCACCGTCATCATTTGGAGATATGCTCCATGTTGGGGGATCATCACCTGTATCAGTATCTTCATCCATACCCTCAAAGTCAAATGATACTGTTTGGAGTTCTGTAGGGTTTTCGTTGAAGCCGGTTCGAGTTGTAATTACAGGTGCCCGGTTGTCGTTGTTTACTGTCAGTATGGCAAACTGTTCATCTGATGTACCAGTGCCGTCTGTATACGTCCATGTAATGTTATAGGTTACAAAGCCCGGATCAGAGTTTACAGTGTCAAATGGGAACGTGGCTGAAAAGTCACCGGTTGCCCCAATGGCGACAGGCAGTGGAGGGTCACTTGATACAAATGTATAACTGATGGCACCGACTGTCCCATCCTCGGCAGGGTCGCTGACTGCGATGGAGAGTGACGGGACATCCTGTCCTTCAAGTACAGTCTGTGAGTATGAGACAATTCGGGGCGGATCGTCACCTGACGTGTTTGGAGTGTCAATTATGTTAAATATGACAGTCTCTGTGTCCAGCTCACCTGCAGCATCAGTCAAGTTAAATGTAAACAGGATTGTGCTGCCGCCGCGAGACTCATCTGGAATCCACAGGAATGCCCCATTCTCCAGATGAATCTCTGCATCAGTGGAGACGGTGGCATTGTCCGATACACTCCACCTTGGCAGAGGATCGTTTGTGTCCTCATCAAAGCCTCGCACGGTAAATGATATTATTTCAAACTCAGAGTATGTCCTGGGGCCCGGAATCGGATCAACTGTTGGCAGTCTGTTGTTGTTCTCTACAGTTATGGTACTGTACTGCATCGGCGATGTTCCGGTGCCGTCCTCAAATGTCCACTCAATCTCGTAGGTTACAGAACCCTCCAGGGCAGATACCGTATCAAATGGGAACGTGGCTGAAAAGTCACCGGTTGCCGTATCAAAGGATCCTCTGATGTCATCAGGCAGGTTGTGTGATGTGATATTATATGTGGATACAAGGTCTGCCTCTGCTTCCTCAGGGTTGGTGACTGCATCAGATAGTGAAGGGATTGGCGCATCCTCCTGTATCCTTTCTGTATAGGAGGCAAATGTCGGCACATTGTTTGGATCTACTGTAAACGTGTGGATTGCAGTGGCAGGGATACCTTCCTCATCAGTTATGCTGAATGTGAATTCGACTCCAGTACCGCCATGCACATCACGTGGAGTCCACGAGAATACACCACTCTGAGAAATTGTTGCATCTGTATTGGCATCAGAGTCATTAGAGGATACGCTCCATGTTGGCGGGTCGTCATTGGTGTCATCATCCCCGCCTAGCAGGGCAACTGGTACATTTTGACCGACAAAAATCAGTTCAGGTGTACCATCTGGAACCTGGATGGTTGGGAGCTGGTTGAGGTTCGTTACGTTTAGTGTACCAGGCTGATTCGGTGATGTTGTTCCAGAGCCGTCAGTGAAGGTCCACGCAAACGTAAAGAATTGGAATTCTTGCTCAAATGATACGGTATCAAATGGAATGACAGGACTAAACGCGCCAGTGTTTTCATTCAGAGTAACTGCAACCATACTCAGATTGCCAATTCCATCTACGATGGCATATCTGGGAGGGGTCTCTGAGGATTCATCAAGGTTGTTGACGAAATCAGAGAGGGGAGGAACGGCATCACCTTCTGGCACTGTCTCGGCATACATATCAAATGGGGATGTCACAGCATTGACTGTCAGGGTGTAGGTACCTGAAGCAGTATCTACAGTGTTTGTTGCATCGTATTCTATTGTAAATTGCCGC
This sequence comes from Candidatus Nitrosopumilus sp., assembly GCA_965206745.1. Lineage (GTDB taxonomy): Archaea > Thermoproteota > Nitrososphaeria > Nitrososphaerales > Nitrosopumilaceae > Nitrosopumilus. Next base: position 1,493,297 of record OZ242220.1, read on the forward strand.
GATAATTCTCCGTCAGGTACGACATTATCACTTATAGTACCAGTTATGGCACAGTTCATCTCATCAAATATGAGATCGTCAGGCAGGTTCCTGGGGTCGGTGATGGTACAGGTTACGCCGCCTGGACCCGTAGCTCCAAGTGGGATGTCTACTGTCTCACCTTCTGTGCGAGTTGAGGTACCGTTCGGTGCAGTAATTGTTGAAACGTCATCTACCAGTATGGTGCCAGGCTGGGATCCAGATGTAGATTCACCAACACTGTATGTCCATTCAAATGGGAATGGTCGTGGTGAGTTTCCGGCAGTTGTGGCATCATGGGGTACGGTTCCTGCAAATGTTCCATCATCACGGTTTAGCGTTATGCCAGATGGCAGTGCTTCAGTAAGTACGATGTCATATGTTATGCCAGGTACCGACTCTACACCAACTATTACACTTGCAAGCGAGGTGGGTATTTGCTGTCCCTCATCGACATCAACAGTGTATGGGCCAGATGTGTCAGGCAGTTCACTTGCTGCTGCAGACACAATAATTGTGTGCGGTTCAGTGCTAGATCCACCACGACCATCACTTAGCGTAAATGTAAATTCGTTAGGACCTATATGCGCTTCTGCAGGAGTCCATGTGAATTCTATGCTTGATCCGGTGGTTGCATTAAGTACTGCACCGGTGGCAGTTGAAGAATCATCTGATAGGGACCATGTCAAAGTATTGCCATCAGGATCCTCACCGGTCACTACAAATGTGACTGGGTCGCCTACAACAGCTGTGGTATCGGCATCCGGTGGGATGGTTATGATTGGGTCTCTGACAGGTATAGTAAATTCTATTATCCTAGTGGCTGGAGTAGTAATTATACCATCAGTCACTTGGACTGTCCTATCTGCAAATCCACCTTCATGGAAATGAGGAGGCGTATATGTAAAGAATCCGGTTCTCGCATCAATTTCTGCACCCTGATCATTGCCGCGTTCTAGACTCCATACCAGTTCCTCATCACCATCAAGATGCGTAGCGGTGAACTGTATTTCTACGAGGTCACCTACATTGGGTGTAGGATCGAAAGTGTCTGGGGTATTTATTGTCGGTGCCAGGTTGACGTTGATTACCTCTATGGAACTAGTCTGAGTTATGTTAGCATTTGGACCGTTGCCGTCGTCATTGTATGTCCACCTGAACTCGAACCGTTCTGGTGAGAGTGCGTTAGTTGTCGCATTATGGGATACGGTTCCTTCAAATGTTCCATCATCAGGGTTTAGCCTTATTCCAAGTGGCAGTTCGCCAGATTCGTGGGTATATCTTATTATGGGGAATAGCGTATCGTCGGGATCATTAATTGCACCTGAGAGGGAACGTAGTACTGAGTCTCCCTCGCGGACTTGCTCACTGTACGGTGTGTCAGATAGGGACGGTGGTGCGTTTGTCTCTGCCACATCAAATGCGATGGTATAGGTGGCTACCTTCTCTCCGGGATCAGTCAGGGTGATTATAAAGTGGACTGTGCTGCTGCCGTGGGATTCACCTGGTGTCCACGTGAATATGCCATCTTGATCAATCACTGCATTGTTGGTTGCATTTGCCTGTACAGTCCACTCCGGCTCATCATCACCTGTATCAGTGTCAGGATCCATGCCCTCAAAGTCAACTGATACCAATTCTCCCTCATCAGGTGTATCATCAACAGCACCTGAAGGACCGTCTATCACAGGTGCTCTGTTATAGTTGGTTACAGTGATTGTGCCAGCCCGGACAGGTTCTGGTGTATTGACGCCGTCATCATATGTCCATTGGATGGTGTAGACTCTGGTAGGGTCTGCATAGGTTGCAGTGTCAAATGGGAATGATGCATCAAATGCGCCAGTTGTCTCATCAAAGGAGCCGCTGACGACAGCAGGTAGTGGAGGGTCGCTTGATTCTAACGTGTATACGGGGGTGCCAGTTGTCGAATCCTCTACAGGGTCACTTACCGCACTTGAGAGTGGCGGAATTCTGCCGCCTTCAGATACTCCGGCATTATATTCAGATAGGTCTGGTATCTCGTCTATTGTTGGTGTGAGTTCCGTCTCAGATACGGTAAATTCAATCTCTTCAGTGGCTCTTGCGCCTATAGGATCAGTGAGGGTGATGTTAAATGAGACAGTGTCTCCATCGCCATACTGACCGCCTGGAATCCACAAAAAGTCACCGGTGGCAGGATTGATAATTGCGCCGTCATTGTTTGGAGATATGCCCCATATTGGTGCAGCCTCGCCTGTAGTGTCATCAGTATCAGGATCCATACCCTCAAAGTCATATGATACTGCTTGGAATTGGGCAGGTGTATTGTTGATACCGTTCGGAGGTGTGATTACAGGCTCTCGGTTGTCGTTGTTTACTGTCAGTATGGCAAACATTTGAGGCGGTGATGGGTTGGTGTCATCTGTATACGTCCATGTAATGTTATAGTTTACAAAGCCTGGATCAGAGTCTGCAGTGTCAAATGGGAACGTGTCTGAAAAGTCACCGGTTGCACTATCAATGGTGATACCAGGCAGTGGAGGGTCACTTGATACAAATGTATAACTGATGGTACCGTCTGGAGAATCTTCGGCAGGGTCGCTGACTACGATGGAGAGTGACGGTACATCCTGTCCTTCAAGGATTGACTGTGAGTATTGGACAATTCGGGGCGGATCACTTTCTGGCGTGTTTGGAGTGTCAGTTATGACAAATGGGACAGTCCTTGTGACCTGCTCATCTGCAGCATCAGTTAAGGTGAATATAACATCTACTGTGCCGGCGTGGGACTCGCCTGGAATCCACAGGAATGTGCCGTTTTCTGGATGAATCGTTGCATCGACAGTAGCATCAGCAGAGGATACGCTCCACCTTGGCAGAGGATCGTTTGTGTCCTCATCAGAGCCGCTGGCAATAAATGATATTATTTCAAACTCAGAGTATGTCCTGGGGCCCGGAATCAGGTCAATTGTAGGTGCTCGGTTCTCGTTCTCTACAGTCAGGATGCCGTGCTGTACAGGAGAGGTTACAGAGTTGTATGTAAGGGTCCACTCAAACTCGTAGGTTGCAGGATCCTCTAGGGCAGATACCGTATCGTATGGAATGACATTTCTAAATGCGCCGGTGTTAGTATTCAGGAGATCTTTGAGGGATTCAGGCAGGGTGCCTTCTCCGATGTCGTAGACTAGTGTGGCGCCTGGTGGAATTGTATCGGGGTCAACTGCATCAGACAGTGAAGGAATCACGCTATTCTCTGCTACTCTTTCTGTGTAGGAGGTAAATGTCGGTACTACACTTTCAGGCACAGTTGGAACGTCAGTTACATGTATGGTACTAGTCTGTATTAGAGATTCAGTTGGACCGTCACTGTATCTCCACATGAACGTGAAAGGTTCTGGCGAGTCTTCGGCAGTTGTCGCATCATGGGATACGGTTCCTACAAATGATCCATCAGGGTTTAGATCTATTCCAAGTGGCAGTTCGCCAGATTCGTGGGTATATGTTATGGGAGATGTCGGATCGCCTGGATCATCAACTGCATCTGAGAGCGGAAAGTCAATTGTTTGTCCCTCGTTGACGCTAGCAGCGTATCCATTGGTAACTGTACCGGGTAATCCGATTATCTCTGCCACATCAAATGTGATGATACGAGTGACTACTTTCTTTCCGGGATCAGTCAGGACGAATGTGAATTCGACTGTGCTACCACCGTGAGTATGATCAGTAGGCCACGTGAATGCGCCATTTATCCTATCAATGACTGCATTGTTGGTTGCATTTGCCTGTACGGTCCACTCTGGAGGATCATCGCCTGCAACAGTGGCAGTACGGGTATCAGGATCAGAGCCAAACAGGGTAAAGAATACTGTTTGACCCTCCGAAGGGTTTCTGTCAATACCAGAAGTGCCGTCTATCACAGGTGCTCTGTTATAGTTGGTTACAGTGATTGTGCCAGCCCGGACAGGTTCTGGTGTATTGACGCCGTCATCATATGTCCATTGGATGGTGTAGACTCTGGTAGGGTCTGCATAGGTTGCAGTGTCAAATGGGAATGATGCATCAAATGCGCCAGTTGTCTCATCAAAGGAGCCGCTGACGACAGCAGGTAGTGGAGGGTCGCTTGATTCTAACGTGTATACGATGGTGCCAGATGACGATTCCACAGGGTCACTTACCGCACTTGAGAGTGGCGGAATTCTGCCGCCTTCAGATACTCCGGCATTATATTCAGATAGGTCTGGTATCTCGTCTATTGTTGGTGTGAGTTCCGTCTCAGATACGGTAAATTCAATCTCTTCAGTGGCTCTTGCGCCTATAGGATCAGTGAGGGTGATGTTAAATGAGACAGTGTCTCCATCGCCATACTGACCGCCTGGAATCCACAAAAAGTCACCGGTGGCAGGATTGATAATTGCGCCGTCATTGTTTGGAGATATGCCCCATATTGGTGCAGCCTCGCCTGTAGTGTCATCAGTATCAGGATCCATACCCTCAAAGTCATATGATACTGCTTGGAATTGGGCAGGTGTATTGTTGATACCGTTCGGAGGTGTGATTACAGGCTCTCGGTTGTCGTTGTTTACTGTCAGTATGGCAAACATTTGAGGCGGTGATGGGTTGGTGTCATCTGTATACGTCCATGTAATGTTATAGTTTACAAAGCCTGGATCAGAGTCTGCAGTGTCAAATGGGAACGTGTCTGAAAAGTCACCGGTTGCACTATCAATGGTGATACCAGGCAGTGGAGGGTCACTTGATACAAATGTATAACTGATGGTACCGTCTGGAGAATCTTCGGCAGGGTCGCTGACTACGATGGAGAGTGACGGTACATCCTGTCCTTCAAGGATTGACTGTGAGTATTGGACAATTCGGGGCGGATCACTTTCTGGCGTGTTTGGAGTGTCAGTTATGACAAATGGGACAGTCCTTGTGACCTGCTCATCTGCAGCATCAGTTAAGGTGAATATAACATCTACTGTGCCGGCGTGGGACTCGCCTGGAATCCACAGGAATGTGCCGTTTTCTGGATGAATCGTTGCATCGACAGTAGCATCAGCAGAGGATACGCTCCACCTTGGCAGAGGATCGTTTGTGTCCTCATCAGAGCCGCTGGCAATAAATGATATTATTTCAAACTCAGAGTATGTCCTGGGGCCCGGAATCAGGTCAATTGTAGGTGCTCGGTTCTCGTTCTCTACAGTCAGGATGCCGTGCTGTACAGGAGAGGTTACAGAGTTGTATGTAAGGGTCCACTCAAACTCGTAGGTTGCAGGATCCTCCAAGGCAGATACCGTATCGTATGGAATGACATTTCTAAATGCGCCGGTGTTAGTATTCAGGAGATCTTTGAGGGATTCAGGCAGGGTGCCTTCTCCGATGTCGTAGACTAGTGTGGCGCCTGGTGGAATTGTATCGGGGTCAACTGCATCAGACAGTGAAGGAATCACGCTATTCTCTGCTACTCTTTCTGTGTAGGAGGTAAATGTCGGTTCGACACTTTGAGGCGGCTCGGTTCTCTCCTGCACGTCAACTGTGATGATTCGGTCATCCTTGTCCCCTGCAGGATCAGTGAGGGTGAGCTTGAATGAGGCCGTGGTACTGGCATGAGTGTCATCAGGGGTCCACGTGAATAGACCGCTTGTCCTGCCAATCTCTGCACCGTCATCATTTGGAGATATGCTCCATGTTGGGGCAGCCTCGCCTGTAGCAGAATCAGTATCGGGATCATCGCCTGTCATGGTAAATTGCAGGGTATCTCCAGGACTAGGTGAGACAAACGAGGGTGTTGCACCTATCACGGGCTCTCGGTTGTCGTTGTTTACTCGCAACGAGCCGAATTGTTCCTCTGGTACTGCACCACTGCCGTCTGTATACATCCATGTTATCTCATATCGTATAAAGCCAGGATCAGAGTCTGTGGTGTTAAATGGGAATGATCCGTCAAAGTCACCGGTGTTCTCATCAAAGTCGACGTCATCAGGCAGGTCCGGGCTGATGTCTAACAATTCATAACGGATGGCACCGTCTGGCGGAACCTCTACGGGATCTCGGACCAGTTCTGAGAGACTGGGAATTGGACTGCCTTCCAATACTCCCCTCACGTAACGGAATATGGCAGGTTCCTCATTTACGTCTGGCGTGTCATCAACATTAGTTATGGTAAAGTCAAGCGGTACATCGTCTTTGTCACCTACAGGATCAGTGAGGGTGACGTTAAATGAGACTGTGTCTCCCTCGTCATACTGGTCACCCACAATCCACGTGAATGCCCCACTGGTGGAATTGATGTATGCACCGTCATCATTTGGAGATATGCTCCATGTTGGGGGATCATCACCTGTATCAGTATCTTCATCCATACCCTCAAAGTCAAATGATACTGTTTGGAGTTCTGTAGGGTTTTCGTTGAAGCCGGTTCGAGTTGTAATTACAGGTGCCCGGTTGTCGTTGTTTACTGTCAGTATGGCAAACTGTTCATCTGATGTACCAGTGCCGTCTGTATACGTCCATGTAATGTTATAGGTTACAAAGCCCGGATCAGAGTTTACAGTGTCAAATGGGAACGTGGCTGAAAAGTCACCGGTTGCCCCAATGGCGACAGGCAGTGGAGGGTCACTTGATACAAATGTATAACTGATGGCACCGACTGTCCCATCCTCGGCAGGGTCGCTGACTGCGATGGAGAGTGACGGGACATCCTGTCCTTCAAGTACAGTCTGTGAGTATGAGACAATTCGGGGCGGATCGTCACCTGACGTGTTTGGAGTGTCAATTATGTTAAATATGACAGTCTCTGTGTCCAGCTCACCTGCAGCATCAGTCAAGTTAAATGTAAACAGGATTGTGCTGCCGCCGCGAGACTCATCTGGAATCCACAGGAATGCCCCATTCTCCAGATGAATCTCTGCATCAGTGGAGACGGTGGCATTGTCCGATACACTCCACCTTGGCAGAGGATCGTTTGTGTCCTCATCAAAGCCTCGCACGGTAAATGATATTATTTCAAACTCAGAGTATGTCCTGGGGCCCGGAATCGGATCAACTGTTGGCAGTCTGTTGTTGTTCTCTACAGTTATGGTACTGTACTGCATCGGCGATGTTCCGGTGCCGTCCTCAAATGTCCACTCAATCTCGTAGGTTACAGAACCCTCCAGGGCAGATACCGTATCAAATGGGAACGTGGCTGAAAAGTCACCGGTTGCCGTATCAAAGGATCCTCTGATGTCATCAGGCAGGTTGTGTGATGTGATATTATATGTGGATACAAGGTCTGCCTCTGCTTCCTCAGGGTTGGTGACTGCATCAGATAGTGAAGGGATTGGCGCATCCTCCTGTATCCTTTCTGTATAGGAGGCAAATGTCGGCACATTGTTTGGATCTACTGTAAACGTGTGGATTGCAGTGGCAGGGATACCTTCCTCATCAGTTATGCTGAATGTGAATTCGACTCCAGTACCGCCATGCACATCACGTGGAGTCCACGAGAATACACCACTCTGAGAAATTGTTGCATCTGTATTGGCATCAGAGTCATTAGAGGATACGCTCCATGTTGGCGGGTCGTCATTGGTGTCATCATCCCCGCCTAGCAGGGCAACTGGTACATTTTGACCGACAAAAATCAGTTCAGGTGTACCATCTGGAACCTGGATGGTTGGGAGCTGGTTGAGGTTCGTTACGTTTAGTGTACCAGGCTGATTCGGTGATGTTGTTCCAGAGCCGTCAGTGAAGGTCCACGCAAACGTAAAGAATTGGAATTCTTGCTCAAATGATACGGTATCAAATGGAATGACAGGACTAAACGCGCCAGTGTTTTCATTCAGAGTAACTGCAACCATACTCAGATTGCCAATTCCATCTACGATGGCATATCTGGGAGGGGTCTCTGAGGATTCATCAAGGTTGTTGACGAAATCAGAGAGGGGAGGAACGGCATCACCTTCTGGCACTGTCTCGGCATACATATCAAATGGGGATGTCACAGCATTGACTGTCAGGGTGTAGGTACCTGAAGCAGTATCTACAGTGTTTGTTGCATCGTATTCTATTGTAAATTGCCGCGATAATTCTCCGTCAGGTACGACATTATCACTTATAGTACCAGTTATGGCACAGTTCATCTCATCAAATATGAGATCGTCAGGCAGGTTCCTGGGGTCGGTGATGGTACAGGTTACGCCGCCTGGGGTTATGATTGTGCCGTCTGGGGTTGTGATTGTGCCGTCTGGGGTTATGATTGTGCCGCCTGGGGTTATGATTGTGCCGTCTGGGGTTATGATTGTGCCGTCTGGGATTGTGATTGTGCCGAATTGGGTTGTGATTGTGCCGAATTGGGTTGTGATTGTGCCGTCTGGGGTGACGGATACGCCGCCTAGGGTTATGATTGTGCCCTCTGTGGTTATGATTGTGCCGCCTGGGGTTATTCTTATGCCGTCTGGGGTTATGATTGTGCCGTCTGGGATTGTGATTGTGCCGGCTAGGGTTATTCTTGTGCCGTCTGGGGTTGTGATTGTGCCGTCTGGGGTTATGATTGTGCCGTCTGGGGTTCTGATTGTGCTGCCTGGGGTTGTGATTGTGCCGCCTGGGGTTATGATTGTGCCGCCTGGGGTTGTGATTGTGCCGTCTGGGGTTGTGATTGTGCCGTCTGGGGTTGTGATTGTGCCGTCTGGGGTTGTGATTGTGCCGTCTGGGCCCGTAGCTCCAAGTGGGATGTCTACTGTCTCACCTTCTCTGTGAGTTGAGGAGCCGTCAGGTGCAACAACTATTTGAACGTCAGTTACCGTTATGGTACCGGTCTGGGAAATAGATTCGACATCATCAGTGTATCTCCACATGAACTCGAAAGGTTCTGGCGAGTCTCCGGCAGTTGTGGCATCATGTGATACGGTTCCTTCAAATGTTCCATCAGGGTTCAGCGTTATTCCGTCTGGCAGTGGTTGGCCAAGTACGCGGGCATATGTTATCTCAGATGGCGGATCGTCGGGATCATCAACTACATCTGCAAGGGAGGTGGGTATTGAGTCTCCCTCGTTGACATCAACGGTATATGGAGTGGCAGGTATGGGCGCCTGCGTGTTTGTCTCTGCGACCTCAAATAGGACGGTCCTAGTGTCCAGGTCTCCGGGAGGATCAGTGTAGGTGATTGTGAATGCGACTGTACTGCCGCCGTGGGATTCATCGGGTGTCCACGTGAATATTCCGTTGACTGGGTTGATTGTCGCATCGGTGGTGGCATTGGCCTGTACTGCCCATACGGGATCTGCATCGGTGACGTCGTCATCCGTACCGTTAAAGTTAATCCTCATTGCTTGGTGCTCTAAAGGTGTCGTGTCAATGACATCCAAATAGTCATCAGATATCATTGGACGCTGGTTGTAGTTGGTTACTGTGATTGTACCATCCTGAGTTAGAGATTCGCCTCTAGTACTGCCATCCTCATATGTCCATTGGATGTCATAGGTTCGGGTAGGCTCCCGATGGCTTGCAGTGGTAAATGGGAACGGATCATCAAATGCGCCAGTTGTCTGGTCAAAGGAGCCTCTGACGTCATCAGGCAGGTTGCTTGATACGATTCTATATACAATGTCATCATCCGTAGAAGTCTCTGCAGGGTCACTTATTGCACTTGAGAGGGACGGAATCCTTTGGCCTTCTGGTATTCCGACATTGTAATCAAACGTATCATATTCGTCGTTTGTTGGTGTGAGTGCCGTCTCAGATACGACAAAGTCAATCTTTTCAGTGTCCCTTGCGCCTGCAGGATCAGTGAGGGTGACGTTAAATGAGACAGCTCCAATGTGCTCCTGGCCTGGAATCCACAGGAATTCACCGGTGGCAGGATCAATAATTGCGCCGTCATCATTTGGAGATATGCCCCATATTGGTGCAGCCTCGCCTGTAGTGTCATCAGTATCTTCATCCATACCCTCAAAGGTAAATTCTACTGCTTGGAATTGGGCAGGTGTATCGGCGATACCGTTCGGAGTTGTGATTACAGGTGCTCGGTTGAAGTTGTTTACTGTAATTGTGTCAGTCTGCTCATATGGTGATTCATCACTGCCGTCTGTATACGTCCATGTAATGTCATATTGTACAAAGCCAGGATCAGAGCCTGTGGTGTTGAATGGGAACGTGGCTGAAAAGTCACCGGTTGCTGGAACAAAGGATTCTGCAATGTCTTCAGGCAGGGTGGTGCCGCTTGGTACCAATGCATAACTGATGGCACCAACTACCGAATCCTCGGCAGGATCACTGACTGTGATGGAGAGTGACGGGACATCCTGTCCTTCAAGGATTGACTGTGAGTATGCGACAATTTGTGGCCGATCGTCTCCTGGCGTGGGTTCAGTATCAGTTATGGTAAATATGATAGGCTCTGTGGTGGCCGGTGCACCTGCAGCATCAGTTAAGGTGAATGTGAAATCTACCTCGGTGCCGCCGTACCCAGCACTGGGAATCCACAGGAATGTGCCATTTTCTGGATGAATCGTCGCATCCGCATTGGCAGTAGCATCACTAGATGATACGCTCCACCTTGGCAGAGGATCGTTTGTGTCCTCATCAGAGCCGCTTGCGACAAATGATATTATTTCAAACTCAGAGTATGTCCTGGGACCCGGAATCAGATCAATTGTAGGTGCCCGGTTGTCGTTGTCTACAGTTAACGTACTGTACTGTATATCAGATACTCCGGTGCCGTCCTGGAATGTCCACTCAAACTCGTAGGTTGCAGGATCTTGTATGGCAGATACCGTATCACGTGGAATGGTACTTGTAAATGCGCCGGTGGTAGGATTCAGGCGATCTCTGAGGGATTCGGGCAGGGTGCTGCCCTCTAGGATGACATAGTTGGATATGGCGTCTGGTGTTGGCAGCTCCGCAGGGTTGTCAACTACATTGTTTAGTGAAGGAATCTCATCACCCTCTGTCACTCTTGCTGCGTAGGAGGTAAATGTTGGCGGGGTGTTGCTGTGGGATACAGTTATTGTGCCGTCCTGCACATCCGGATCTCCTGGAGAGCCGTCATCAAATGTCCATTGGAATGTATAGCGGGCAGGAGGGTCTCCGGCAGCTACCGTATCAAATGGAACAGGGTCTGTAAAGTTACCATTGGTTTCATCCAGGGAAAGTCTGATGTCGTCAGGCAGGTTGCCAATGTCTGGTACGATGGCATATACGGATCTTTGGTCTAAAGCCTCATCAGGGTCTGTAACCACAGTGGACAGGGAATCAAGGATATCACCTTCTGATACTGTCTGCGTGTATTCGGTGAATGTAGGTGGTTCGTTTTCTTCTGTTAGAGCTTGTACATCGAATGGGACGTCTAGAGTGGTCCTATTAACTGTATCATCCAGACTTAATGTGAATGTAACTCTGGTGCCGCCATGAATCTCAGCTGGAGTCCACGTGAATATGCCATCTTGATCAATCGTTGCATTTGCATTGGCAGTAATGTCAACAGATGATACGTCCCATGTTGGCAGAGGATCGTTTGTGTCAAGATCCCTACCCTCAAAGTCAATTGATATTGTTTCCGATTCAAAAGGTGCTAGATTGGCAGTATCTGGAATGGGATCAATTTCAGGTGCTCGGTTGACGTTGTTTACTGTAATTGTGCCTTGTCGGTCATATTCATCAAAGCTATCTGTATATATCCATGTAAAGCGGACTGTTCGAGGGTCTGTTGAAATATCCACACGGTTAAAGTCAAACTTGCCGTCCGGACCAAACTCACCGGTGTTTTCATTCAGAGATCTTCCGATGGATCCAGAGAGGCCACTTGTGATCTCGTATGTACCGTCTGGATCTGGTGTCCCATCAGGGTCGATAACAAAGTCAGAGAGGCTTGGGAATCCCTCATTCTCATCTACTGTAGCGACATAGTCAGTAACTGTTGATTCTGAGTTTGTCTCTACCACATTAAATGCGATGGTATAAGTTGCTACCTTCTCTCCGGGATCAGTCAGGGTGATTATAAATTGGACTGTGCTGCTGCCGTGGGATTCACCGGGAGTCCATGTGAATGCGCCAGTTGTCCTATCAATGACTGCATTGGTGGTTGCATTTGCCTGTACGGTCCACTCTGGAGGATCATCGCCTGCAACAGTGGCAGTACGGGTATCAGGATCAGAGCCATCCATGGTAAAGGATACTGCTTGGTGCTCATCAGGTGTATCATCAACGGCACCCAAAGGACCGTCTATCACAGGTGCTCTGTTATAGTTGGTTACAGTGATTGTGCCAGCCCGGACAGGTTCTGGTGTATTGACGCCGTCACTATACCTCCATTGGATGGTGTAGATTCTGGTCGGGTCTGCATAGGTTGCAGTGTCAAATGGGAATGACTCGTCAAATGCGCCAGTTGTCTCATCAAAGGATTCCATGACGTTATCAGGCAGTGGAGGGACGCTTGATTCTAACGTGTATACGATGGTGCCAGATGACGATTCCACAGGGTCACTTACTGCACTTGAGAGTGGCGGAATCCTGCCGCCTTCAGATACTCCGGCATTATATTCAGATAGGTCTGGTATCTCGTCTATTGTTGGTGTGAGTTCCGTCTCAGATACGACAAAGTCAATCCTTACAGAGTCTTTTTCACCTACAAAGTCAGTGAGGGTGACGTTAAATGAGACCATATCTCCCTCATCATACTGGCCACCTGGAATCCACAGGAATTGGCCGGTGGCAGGATTAATAATTGCAGGATTAATGATTGCAGCGTCATCGTTTGGAGATACGCTCCATGTTGGTGAATCATCACCTGGAACAGTAGCAGTACGAGTATCAGGATCCGTACCCTCAAAGTCAAATGATACCAGTTCGAATTCTGCGGGGTTGGTGTTGGTGACGGTTCGAGTTGTAATTACAGGCGCCCGGTTGTCGTTGCTTACTGTAATTGTGCCGAACTGATCAAGTGATGTACCAGTGTCGTCTGTATACGTCCATGTAAAGGCAAATGTCTCAGGACCATTAGTGGCATTGAGGTGATCAAATGGGAATGACCCGGTAAATGCGCCGGTTGCCTCATCAAAGGTGATGTCATCAGGCAGGACAAGGTTGTCATCTAGGGCATATCTGATGGCAGTATCTATATCATCCTCGGCAGGGTCGCTGACTGCGATGGAAAGCGGTGGGATAGCCTGTCCTTCAAGGATTGACTGTGAGTATGAGGCAAAGTCTGGAGGATCGTCTCCCGGCGTGGGTTCAGTGGCAGTTATGACAAATGGGACAGTCTCTGTGACCTGCTCACCTGCAGCATCAATCAGGGTAAATGTAAAGTCTACTGTGCTGCCGCCGTGGGATGCACCTGGAATCCACAGGAATGTGCCATTCTCCGGATGAATCGTTGCACTTGCATCAGCGGCAGGGTCAGTAGAGGATACGCTCCACCTTGGCAGAGGATCGTTTGTGTCCTCATCAGAGCCGCTTGCGACAAATGACACTATTTCAAACTCAGAGTATGTCCCGGGGCCCGGAATCAGGTCAATTGTAGGTGCTCGGTTGTCGTTCTCTACAGTCAGGATGCCATGCTGTATAGGAGAGCGTACAGAGTCGTATTCAAGTATCCACTCAAACTCGTAGGTTGCAGGATCCTCCAGGGCAGATACCGTATCACGTGTAATGAAACCTGCAAATGCGCCGGTGTCATGATTCAGGAGATCTACGAGGGATTCGGGCAGGTTGCCTCCTGTGATGTTGTAGAATTGTGTGGCGTCTTGTGAAAGTTCATCAGGGTTGCCAACTACATTGTTTAGTGAAGGAATCTCATCACCCTCTGTCACTCTTTCTGTGTATGAGGTAAATGTCGGTTCGACACTTTGAGGAGCTATGATGGTTATGTCAATATTGACACCATCAATGAGAGTTCCTTGATTATCCCGATATTCAAATGACAGATCATCAGTTGTAGCACCAGATGACGTGCGGTATGTTATAGTAACTATACCAACTGTATCTGTAACGAAAGTGTATGTACCGAAATCAGGTTCCTTACCTATAGATACAGTTATTGGATCTCTCTCGGGATCTGTGACAATTGCCAGAATGTGGTCTGTACCATCGCTTTGCACCACATGGTTCCCAAGAGTGTGGGATGGTGGCTCGTTTCTCTCCTGCACGTCAACTGTGATGATTCGGTCATCCTTGTCCCCTGCAGGATCAGTGAGGGTGAGCTTGAATGAGGCCGTGGTACTGGCATGAGTGTCATCAGGGGTCCACGTGAATAGACCGCTTGTCCTGCCAATCTCTGCACCGTCATCATTTGGAGATATGCTCCATGTTGGGGCAGCCTCGCCTGTAGCAGAATCAGTATCGGGATCATCGCCTGTCATGGTAAATTGCAGGGTATCTCCAGGACTAGGTGAGACAAACGAGGGTGTTGCACCTATCACGGGCTCTCGGTTGTCGTTGTTTACTCGCAACGAGCCGAATTGTTCCTCTGGTACTGCACCACTGCCGTCTGTATACATCCATGTTATCTCATATCGTATAAAGCCAGGATCAGAGTCTGTGGTGTTAAATGGGAATGATCCGTCAAAGTCACCGGTGTTCTCATCAAAGTCGACGTCATCAGGCAGGGACGGGCTGATGTCTAACAATTCATAACGGATGTCACCGTCTGGCGGAATCTCTACGGGATCTCGGACCAGTTCTGAGAGACTGGGAATTGGACTGCCTTCCAATACTCCCCTCACGTAACGGAATATGGCAGGTTCCTCATTTACGTCTGGCGTGTCATCAACATTAGTTATGGTAAAGTCAAGCGGTACATCGTCTTTGTCACCTACAGGATCAGTGAGGGTGACGTTAAATGAGACTGTGTCTCCCTCGTCATACTGGTCACCCACAATCCACGTGAATGCCCCACTGGTGGAATTGATGTATGCACCGTCATCATTTGGAGATATGCTCCATGTTGGGGGATCATCACCTGTATCAGTATCTTCATCCATACCCTCAAAGTCAAATGATACTGTTTGGAGTTCTGTAGGGTTTTCGTTGAAGCCGGTTCGAGTTGTAATTACAGGTGCCCGGTTGTCGTTGTTTACTGTCAGTATGGCAAACTGTTCATCTGATGTACCAGTGCCGTCTGTATACGTCCATGTAATGTTATAGGTTACAAAGCCCGGATCAGAGTTTACAGTGTCAAATGGGAACGTGGCTGAAAAGTCACCGGTTGCCCCAATGGCGACAGGCAGTGGAGGGTCACTTGATACAAATGTATAACTGATGGCACCGACTGTCCCATCCTCGGCAGGGTCGCTGACTGCGATGGAGAGTGACGGGACATCCTGTCCTTCAAGTACAGTCTGTGAGTATGAGACAATTCGGGGCGGATCGTCACCTGACGTGTTTGGAGTGTCAATTATGTTAAATATGACAGTCTCTGTGTCCAGCTCACCTGCAGCATCAGTCAAGTTAAATGTAAACAGGATTGTGCTGCCGCCGCGAGACTCATCTGGAATCCACAGGAATGCCCCATTCTCCAGATGAATCTCTGCATCAGTGGAGACGGTGGCATTGTCCGATACACTCCACCTTGGCAGAGGATCGTTTGTGTCCTCATCAAAGCCTCGCACGGTAAATGATATTATTTCAAACTCAGAGTATGTCCTGGGGCCCGGAATCGGATCAACTGTTGGCAGTCTGTTGTTGTTCTCTACAGTTATGGTACTGTACTGCATCGGCGATGTTCCGGTGCCGTCCTCAAATGTCCACTCAATCTCGTAGGTTACAGAACCCTCCAGGGCAGATACCGTATCAAATGGGAACGTGGCTGAAAAGTCACCGGTTGCCGTATCAAAGGATCCTCTGATGTCATCAGGCAGGTTGTGTGATGTGATATTATATGTGGATACAAGGTCTGCCTCTGCTTCCTCAGGGTTGGTGACTGCATCAGATAGTGAAGGGATTGGCGCATCCTCCTGTATCCTTTCTGTATAGGAGGCAAATGTCGGCACATTGTTTGGATCTACTGTAAACGTGTGGATTGCAGTGGCAGGGATACCTTCCTCATCAGTTATGCTGAATGTGAATTCGACTCCAGTACCGCCATGCACATCACGTGGAGTCCACGAGAATACACCACTCTGAGAAATTGTTGCATCTGTATTGGCATCAGAGTCATTAGAGGATACGCTCCATGTTGGCGGGTCGTCATTGGTGTCATCATCCCCGCCTAGCAGGGCAACTGGTACATTTTGACCGACAAAAATCAGTTCAGGTGTACCATCTGGAACCTGGATGGTTGGGAGCTGGTTGAGGTTCGTTACGTTTAGTGTACCAGGCTGATTCGGTGATGTTGTTCCAGAGCCGTCAGTGAAGGTCCACGCAAACGTAAAGAATTGGAATTCTTGCTCAAATGATACGGTATCAAATGGAATGACAGGACTAAACGCGCCAGTGTTTTCATTCAGAGTAACTGCAACCATACTCAGATTGCCAATTCCATCTACGATGGCATATCTGGGAGGGGTCTCTGAGGATTCATCAAGGTTGTTGACGAAATCAGAGAGGGGAGGAACGGCATCACCTTCTGGCACTGTCTCGGCATACATATCAAATGGGGATGTCACAGCATTGACTGTCAGGGTGTAGGTACCTGAAGCAGTATCTACAGTGTTTGTTGCATCGTATTCTATTGTAAATTGCCGCGATAATTCTCCGTCAGGTACGACATTATCACTTATAGTACCAGTTATGGCACAGTTCATCTCATCAAATATGAGATCGTCAGGCAGGTTCCTGGGGTCGGTGATGGTACAGGTTACGCCGCCTGGACCCGTAGCTCCAAGTGGGATGTCTACTGTCTCACCTTCTGTGCGAGTTGAGGTACCGTTCGGTGCAGTAATTGTTGAAACGTCATCTACCAGTATGGTGCCAGGCTGGGATCCAGATGTAGATTCACCAACACTGTATGTCCATTCAAATGGGAATGGTCGTGGTGAGTTTCCGGCAGTTGTGGCATCATGGGGTACGGTTCCTGCAAATGTTCCATCATCACGGTTTAGCGTTATGCCAGATGGCAGTGCTTCAGTAAGTACGATGTCATATGTTATGCCAGGTACCGACTCTACACCAACTATTACACTTGCAAGCGAGGTGGGTATTTGCTGTCCCTCATCGACATCAACAGTGTATGGGCCAGATGTGTCAGGCAGTTCACTTGCTGCTGCAGACACAATAATTGTGTGCGGTTCAGTGCTAGATCCACCACGACCATCACTTAGCGTAAATGTAAATTCGTTAGGACCTATATGCGCTTCTGCAGGAGTCCATGTGAATTCTATGCTTGATCCGGTGGTTGCATTAAGTACTGCACCGGTGGCAGTTGAAGAATCATCTGATAGGGACCATGTCAAAGTATTGCCATCAGGATCCTCACCGGTCACTACAAATGTGACTGGGTCGCCTACAACAGCTGTGGTATCGGCATCCGGTGGGATGGTTATGATTGGGTCTCTGACAGGTATAGTAAATTCTATTATCCTAGTGGCTGGAGTAGTAATTATACCATCAGTCACTTGGACTGTCCTATCTGCAAATCCACCTTCATGGAAATGAGGAGGCGTATATGTAAAGAATCCGGTTCTCGCATCAATTTCTGCACCCTGATCATTGCCGCGTTCTAGACTCCATACCAGTTCCTCATCACCATCAAGATGCGTAGCGGTGAACTGTATTTCTACGAGGTCACCTACATTGGGTGTAGGATCGAAAGTGTCTGGGGTATTTATTGTCGGTGCCAGGTTGACGTTGATTACCTCTATGGAACTAGTCTGAGTTATGTTAGCATTTGGACCGTTGCCGTCGTCATTGTATGTCCACCTGAACTCGAACCGTTCTGGTGAGAGTGCGTTAGTTGTCGCATTATGGGATACGGTTCCTTCAAATGTTCCATCATCAGGGTTTAGCCTTATTCCAAGTGGCAGTTCGCCAGATTCGTGGGTATATCTTATTATGGGGAATAGCGTATCGTCGGGATCATTAATTGCACCTGAGAGGGAACGTAGTACTGAGTCTCCCTCGCGGACTTGCTCACTGTACGGTGTGTCAGATAGGGACGGTGGTGCGTTTGTCTCTGCCACATCAAATGCGATGGTATAGGTGGCTACCTTCTCTCCGGGATCAGTCAGGGTGATTATAAAGTGGACTGTGCTGCTGCCGTGGGATTCACCTGGTGTCCACGTGAATATGCCATCTTGATCAATCACTGCATTGTTGGTTGCATTTGCCTGTACAGTCCACTCCGGCTCATCATCACCTGTATCAGTGTCAGGATCCATGCCCTCAAAGTCAACTGATACCAATTCTCCCTCATCAGGTGTATCATCAACAGCACCTGAAGGACCGTC
This sequence comes from Candidatus Nitrosopumilus sp., assembly GCA_965206745.1. GTDB lineage: Archaea > Thermoproteota > Nitrososphaeria > Nitrososphaerales > Nitrosopumilaceae > Nitrosopumilus. The sequence continues at coordinate 1,511,653 of OZ242220.1, forward strand.
TATCACAGGTGCTCTGTTATAGTTGGTTACAGTGATTGTGCCAGCCCGGACAGGTTCTGGTGTATTGACGCCGTCATCATATGTCCATTGGATGGTGTAGACTCTGGTAGGGTCTGCATAGGTTGCAGTGTCAAATGGGAATGATGCATCAAATGCGCCAGTTGTCTCATCAAAGGAGCCGCTGACGACAGCAGGTAGTGGAGGGTCGCTTGATTCTAACGTGTATACGGGGGTGCCAGTTGTCGAATCCTCTACAGGGTCACTTACCGCACTTGAGAGTGGCGGAATTCTGCCGCCTTCAGATACTCCGGCATTATATTCAGATAGGTCTGGTATCTCGTCTATTGTTGGTGTGAGTTCCGTCTCAGATACGGTAAATTCAATCTCTTCAGTGGCTCTTGCGCCTATAGGATCAGTGAGGGTGATGTTAAATGAGACAGTGTCTCCATCGCCATACTGACCGCCTGGAATCCACAAAAAGTCACCGGTGGCAGGATTGATAATTGCGCCGTCATTGTTTGGAGATATGCCCCATATTGGTGCAGCCTCGCCTGTAGTGTCATCAGTATCAGGATCCATACCCTCAAAGTCATATGATACTGCTTGGAATTGGGCAGGTGTATTGTTGATACCGTTCGGAGGTGTGATTACAGGCTCTCGGTTGTCGTTGTTTACTGTCAGTATGGCAAACATTTGAGGCGGTGATGGGTTGGTGTCATCTGTATACGTCCATGTAATGTTATAGTTTACAAAGCCTGGATCAGAGTCTGCAGTGTCAAATGGGAACGTGTCTGAAAAGTCACCGGTTGCACTATCAATGGTGATACCAGGCAGTGGAGGGTCACTTGATACAAATGTATAACTGATGGTACCGTCTGGAGAATCTTCGGCAGGGTCGCTGACTACGATGGAGAGTGACGGTACATCCTGTCCTTCAAGGATTGACTGTGAGTATTGGACAATTCGGGGCGGATCACTTTCTGGCGTGTTTGGAGTGTCAGTTATGACAAATGGGACAGTCCTTGTGACCTGCTCATCTGCAGCATCAGTTAAGGTGAATATAACATCTACTGTGCCGGCGTGGGACTCGCCTGGAATCCACAGGAATGTGCCGTTTTCTGGATGAATCGTTGCATCGACAGTAGCATCAGCAGAGGATACGCTCCACCTTGGCAGAGGATCGTTTGTGTCCTCATCAGAGCCGCTGGCAATAAATGATATTGTTTCAAACTCAGAGTATGTCCTGGGGCCCGGAATCAGGTCAATTGTAGGTGCTCGGTTCTCGTTCTCTACAGTCAGGATGCCGTGCTGTACAGGAGAGGTTACAAAGTCGTATGTAAGGGTCCACTCAAACTCGTAGGTTGCAGGATCCTCTAGGGCAGATACCGTATCGTATGGAATGACATTTCTAAATGCGCCGGTGTTAGTATTCAGGAGATCTTTGAGGGATTCAGGCAGGGTGCCTTCTCCGATGTCGTAGACTAGTGTGGCGCCTGGTGGAATTGTATCGGGGTCAACTGCATCAGACAGTGAAGGAATCACGCTATTCTCTGCTACTCTTTCTGTGTAGGAGGTAAATGTCGGTACTACACTTTCAGGCACAGTTGGAACGTCAGTTACATGTATGGTACTAGTCTGTATTAGAGATTCAGTTGGACCGTCACTGTATCTCCACATGAACGTGAAAGGTTCTGGCGAGTCTTCGGCAGTTGTCGCATCATGGGATACGGTTCCTACAAATGATCCATCAGGGTTTAGATCTATTCCAAGTGGCAGTTCGCCAGATTCGTGGGTATATGTTATGGGAGATGTCGGATCGCCTGGATCATCAACTGCATCTGAGAGCGGAAAGTCAATTGTTTGTCCCTCGTTGACGCTAGCAGCGTATCCATTGGTAACTGTACCGGGTAATCCGATTATCTCTGCCACATCAAATGTGATGATACGAGTGACTACTTTCTTTCCGGGATCAGTCAGGACGAATGTGAATTCGACTGTGCTACCACCGTGAGTATGATCAGTAGGCCACGTGAATGCGCCATTTATCCTATCAATGACTGCATTGTTGGTTGCATTTGCCTGTACGGTCCACTCTGGAGGATCATCGCCTGCAACAGTGGCAGTACGGGTATCAGGATCAGAGCCAAACAGGGTAAAGAATACTGTTTGACCCTCCGAAGGGTTTCTGTCAATACCAGAAGTGCCGTCTATCACAGGTGCTCTGTTATAGTTGGTTACAGTGATTGTGCCAGCCCGGACAGGTTCTGGTGTATTGACGCCGTCATCATATGTCCATTGGATGGTGTAGGTTCTGGTCGGGTCTGCATAGGTTGCAGTGTCAAATGGGAATGATGCATCAAATGCGCCAGTTGTCTCATCAAAGGAGCCGCTGACGACAGCAGGTAGTGGAGGGTCGCTTGATTCTAACGTGTATACGATGGTGCCAGATGACGATTCCACAGGGTCACTTACCGCACTTGAGAGTGGCGGAATTCTGCCGCCTTCAGATACTCCGGCATTATATTCAGATAGGTCTGGTATCTCGTCTATTGTTGGTGTGAGTTCCGTCTCAGATACGGTAAATTCAATCTCTTCAGTGGCTCTTGCGCCTATAGGATCAGTGAGGGTGATGTTAAATGAGACAGTGTCTCCATCGCCATACTGACCGCCTGGAATCCACAAAAAGTCACCGGTGGCAGGATTGATAATTGCGCCGTCATTGTTTGGAGATATGCCCCATATTGGTGCAGCCTCGCCTGTAGTGTCATCAGTATCAGGATCCATACCCTCAAAGTCATATGATACTGCTTGGAATTGGGCAGGTGTATTGTTGATACCGTTCGGAGGTGTGATTACAGGCTCTCGGTTGTCGTTGTTTACTGTCAGTATGGCAAACATTTGAGGCGGTGATGGGTTGGTGTCATCTGTATACGTCCATGTAATGTTATAGTTTACAAAGCCTGGATCAGAGTCTGCAGTGTCAAATGGGAACGTGTCTGAAAAGTCACCGGTTGCACTATCAATGGTGATACCAGGCAGTGGAGGGTCACTTGATACAAATGTATAACTGATGGTACCGTCTGGAGAATCTTCGGCAGGGTCGCTGACTACGATGGAGAGTGACGGTACATCCTGTCCTTCAAGGATTGACTGTGAGTATTGGACAATTCGGGGCGGATCACTTTCTGGCGTGTTTGGAGTGTCAGTTATGACAAATGGGACAGTCCTTGTGACCTGCTCATCTGCAGCATCAGTTAAGGTGAATATAACATCTACTGTGCCGGCGTGGGACTCGCCTGGAATCCACAGGAATGTGCCGTTTTCTGGATGAATCGTTGCATCGACAGTAGCATCAGCAGAGGATACGCTCCACCTTGGCAGAGGATCGTTTGTGTCCTCATCAGAGCCGCTGGCAATAAATGATATTATTTCAAACTCAGAGTATGTCCTGGGGCCCGGAATCAGGTCAATTGTAGGTGCTCGGTTCTCGTTCTCTACAGTCAGGATGCCGTGCTGTACAGGAGAGGTTACAGAGTTGTATGTAAGGGTCCACTCAAACTCGTAGGTTGCAGGATCCTCCAAGGCAGATACCGTATCGTATGGAATGACATTTCTAAATGCGCCGGTGTTAGTATTCAGGAGATCTTTGAGGGATTCAGGCAGGGTGCCTTCTCCGATGTCGTAGACTAGTGTGGCGCCTGGTGGAATTGTATCGGGGTCAACTGCATCAGACAGTGAAGGAATCACGCTATTCTCTGCTACTCTTTCTGTGTAGGAGGTAAATGTCGGTTCGACACTTTGAGGCGGCTCGGTTCTCTCCTGCACGTCAACTGTGATGATTCGGTCATCCTTGTCCCCTGCAGGATCAGTGAGGGTGAGCTTGAATGAGGCCGTGGTACTGGCATGAGTGTCATCAGGGGTCCACGTGAATAGACCGCTTGTCCTGCCAATCTCTGCACCGTCATCATTTGGAGATATGCTCCATGTTGGGGCAGCCTCGCCTGTAGCAGAATCAGTATCGGGATCATCGCCTGTCATGGTAAATTGCAGGGTATCTCCAGGACTAGGTGAGACAAACGAGGGTGTTGCACCTATCACGGGCTCTCGGTTGTCGTTGTTTACTCGCAACGAGCCGAATTGTTCCTCTGGTACTGCACCACTGCCGTCTGTATACATCCATGTTATCTCATATCGTATAAAGCCAGGATCAGAGTCTGTGGTGTTAAATGGGAATGATCCGTCAAAGTCACCGGTGTTCTCATCAAAGTCGACGTCATCAGGCAGGTCCGGGCTGATGTCTAACAATTCATAACGGATGGCACCGTCTGGCGGAACCTCTACGGGATCTCGGACCAGTTCTGAGAGACTGGGAATTGGACTGCCTTCCAATACTCCCCTCACGTAACGGAATATGGCAGGTTCCTCATTTACGTCTGGCGTGTCATCAACATTAGTTATGGTAAAGTCAAGCGGTACATCGTCTTTGTCACCTACAGGATCAGTGAGGGTGACGTTAAATGAGACTGTGTCTCCCTCGTCATACTGGTCACCCACAATCCACGTGAATGCCCCACTGGTGGAATTGATGTATGCACCGTCATCATTTGGAGATATGCTCCATGTTGGGGGATCATCACCTGTATCAGTATCTTCATCCATACCCTCAAAGTCAAATGATACTGTTTGGAGTTCTGTAGGGTTTTCGTTGAAGCCGGTTCGAGTTGTAATTACAGGTGCCCGGTTGTCGTTGTTTACTGTCAGTATGGCAAACTGTTCATCTGATGTACCAGTGCCGTCTGTATACGTCCATGTAATGTTATAGGTTACAAAGCCCGGATCAGAGTTTACAGTGTCAAATGGGAACGTGGCTGAAAAGTCACCGGTTGCCCCAATGGCGACAGGCAGTGGAGGGTCACTTGATACAAATGTATAACTGATGGCACCGACTGTCCCATCCTCGGCAGGGTCGCTGACTGCGATGGAGAGTGACGGGACATCCTGTCCTTCAAGTACAGTCTGTGAGTATGAGACAATTCGGGGCGGATCGTCACCTGACGTGTTTGGAGTGTCAATTATGTTAAATATGACAGTCTCTGTGTCCAGCTCACCTGCAGCATCAGTCAAGTTAAATGTAAACAGGATTGTGCTGCCGCCGCGAGACTCATCTGGAATCCACAGGAATGCCCCATTCTCCAGATGAATCTCTGCATCAGTGGAGACGGTGGCATTGTCCGATACACTCCACCTTGGCAGAGGATCGTTTGTGTCCTCATCAAAGCCTCGCACGGTAAATGATATTATTTCAAACTCAGAGTATGTCCTGGGGCCCGGAATCGGATCAACTGTTGGCAGTCTGTTGTTGTTCTCTACAGTTATGGTACTGTACTGCATCGGCGATGTTCCGGTGCCGTCCTCAAATGTCCACTCAATCTCGTAGGTTACAGAACCCTCCAGGGCAGATACCGTATCAAATGGGAACGTGGCTGAAAAGTCACCGGTTGCCGTATCAAAGGATCCTCTGATGTCATCAGGCAGGTTGTGTGATGTGATATTATATGTGGATACAAGGTCTGCCTCTGCTTCCTCAGGGTTGGTGACTGCATCAGATAGTGAAGGGATTGGCGCATCCTCCTGTATCCTTTCTGTATAGGAGGCAAATGTCGGCACATTGTTTGGATCTACTGTAAACGTGTGGATTGCAGTGGCAGGGATACCTTCCTCATCAGTTATGCTGAATGTGAATTCGACTCCAGTACCGCCATGCACATCACGTGGAGTCCACGAGAATACACCACTCTGAGAAATTGTTGCATCTGTATTGGCATCAGAGTCATTAGAGGATACGCTCCATGTTGGCGGGTCGTCATTGGTGTCATCATCCCCGCCTAGCAGGGCAACTGGTACATTTTGACCGACAAAAATCAGTTCAGGTGTACCATCTGGAACCTGGATGGTTGGGAGCTGGTTGAGGTTCGTTACGTTTAGTGTACCAGGCTGATTCGGTGATGTTGTTCCAGAGCCGTCAGTGAAGGTCCACGCAAACGTAAAGAATTGGAATTCTTGCTCAAATGATACGGTATCAAATGGAATGACAGGACTAAACGCGCCAGTGTTTTCATTCAGAGTAACTGCAACCATACTCAGATTGCCAATTCCATCTACGATGGCATATCTGGGAGGGGTCTCTGAGGATTCATCAAGGTTGTTGACGAAATCAGAGAGGGGAGGAACGGCATCACCTTCTGGCACTGTCTCGGCATACATATCAAATGGGGATGTCACAGCATTGACTGTCAGGGTGTAGGTACCTGAAGCAGTATCTACAGTGTTTGTTGCATCGTATTCTATTGTAAATTGCCGCGATAATTCTCCGTCAGGTACGACATTATCACTTATAGTACCAGTTATGGCACAGTTCATCTCATCAAATATGAGATCGTCAGGCAGGTTCCTGGGGTCGGTGATGGTACAGGTTACGCCGCCTGGACCCGTAGCTCCAAGTGGGATGTCTACTGTCTCACCTTCTGTGCGAGTTGAGGTACCGTTCGGTGCAGTAATTGTTGAAACGTCATCTACCAGTATGGTGCCAGGCTGGGATCCAGATGTAGATTCACCAACACTGTATGTCCATTCAAATGGGAATGGTCGTGGTGAGTTTCCGGCAGTTGTGGCATCATGGGGTACGGTTCCTGCAAATGTTCCATCATCACGGTTTAGCGTTATGCCAGATGGCAGTGCTTCAGTAAGTACGATGTCATATGTTATGCCAGGTACCGACTCTACACCAACTATTACACTTGCAAGCGAGGTGGGTATTTGCTGTCCCTCATCGACATCAACAGTGTATGGGCCAGATGTGTCAGGCAGTTCACTTGCTGCTGCAGACACAATAATTGTGTGCGGTTCAGTGCTAGATCCACCACGACCATCACTTAGCGTAAATGTAAATTCGTTAGGACCTATATGCGCTTCTGCAGGAGTCCATGTGAATTCTATGCTTGATCCGGTGGTTGCATTAAGTACTGCACCGGTGGCAGTTGAAGAATCATCTGATAGGGACCATGTCAAAGTATTGCCATCAGGATCCTCACCGGTCACTACAAATGTGACTGGGTCGCCTACAACAGCTGTGGTATCGGCATCCGGTGGGATGGTTATGATTGGGTCTCTGACAGGTATAGTAAATTCTATTATCCTAGTGGCTGGAGTAGTAATTATACCATCAGTCACTTGGACTGTCCTATCTGCAAATCCACCTTCATGGAAATGAGGAGGCGTATATGTAAAGAATCCGGTTCTCGCATCAATTTCTGCACCCTGATCATTGCCGCGTTCTAGACTCCATACCAGTTCCTCATCACCATCAAGATGCGTAGCGGTGAACTGTATTTCTACGAGGTCACCTACATTGGGTGTAGGATCGAAAGTGTCTGGGGTATTTATTGTCGGTGCCAGGTTGACGTTGATTACCTCTATGGAACTAGTCTGAGTTATGTTAGCATTTGGACCGTTGCCGTCGTCATTGTATGTCCACCTGAACTCGAACCGTTCTGGTGAGAGTGCGTTAGTTGTCGCATTATGGGATACGGTTCCTTCAAATGTTCCATCATCAGGGTTTAGCCTTATTCCAAGTGGCAGTTCGCCAGATTCGTGGGTATATCTTATTATGGGGAATAGCGTATCGTCGGGATCATTAATTGCACCTGAGAGGGAACGTAGTACTGAGTCTCCCTCGCGGACTTGCTCACTGTACGGTGTGTCAGATAGGGACGGTGGTGCGTTTGTCTCTGCCACATCAAATGCGATGGTATAGGTGGCTACCTTCTCTCCGGGATCAGTCAGGGTGATTATAAAGTGGACTGTGCTGCTGCCGTGGGATTCACCTGGTGTCCACGTGAATATGCCATCTTGATCAATCACTGCATTGTTGGTTGCATTTGCCTGTACAGTCCACTCCGGCTCATCATCACCTGTATCAGTGTCAGGATCCATGCCCTCAAAGTCAACTGATACCAATTCTCCCTCATCAGGTGTATCATCAACAGCACCTGAAGGACCGTCTATCACAGGTGCTCTGTTATAGTTGGTTACAGTGATTGTGCCAGCCCGGACAGGTTCTGGTGTATTGACGCCGTCATCATATGTCCATTGGATGGTGTAGGTTCTGGTCGGGTCTGCATAGGTTGCAGTGTCAAATGGGAATGATGCATCAAATGCGCCAGTTGTCTCATCAAAGGAGCCGCTGACGACAGCAGGTAGTGGAGGGTCGCTTGATTCTAACGTGTATACGATGGTGCCAGATGACGATTCCACAGGGTCACTTACCGCACTTGAGAGTGGCGGAATTCTGCCGCCTTCAGATACTCCGGCATTATATTCAGATAGGTCTGGTATCTCGTCTATTGTTGGTGTGAGTTCCGTCTCAGATACGGTAAATTCAATCTCTTCAGTGGCTCTTGCGCCTATAGGATCAGTGAGGGTGATGTTAAATGAGACAGTGTCTCCATCGCCATACTGACCGCCTGGAATCCACAAAAAGTCACCGGTGGCAGGATTGATAATTGCGCCGTCATTGTTTGGAGATATGCCCCATATTGGTGCAGCCTCGCCTGTAGTGTCATCAGTATCAGGATCCATACCCTCAAAGTCATATGATACTGCTTGGAATTGGGCAGGTGTATTGTTGATACCGTTCGGAGGTGTGATTACAGGCTCTCGGTTGTCGTTGTTTACTGTCAGTATGGCAAACATTTGAGGCGGTGATGGGTTGGTGTCATCTGTATACGTCCATGTAATGTTATAGTTTACAAAGCCTGGATCAGAGTCTGCAGTGTCAAATGGGAACGTGTCTGAAAAGTCACCGGTTGCACTATCAATGGTGATACCAGGCAGTGGAGGGTCACTTGATACAAATGTATAACTGATGGTACCGTCTGGAGAATCTTCGGCAGGGTCGCTGACTACGATGGAGAGTGACGGTACATCCTGTCCTTCAAGGATTGACTGTGAGTATTGGACAATTCGGGGCGGATCACTTTCTGGCGTGTTTGGAGTGTCAGTTATGACAAATGGGACAGTCCTTGTGACCTGCTCATCTGCAGCATCAGTTAAGGTGAATATAACATCTACTGTGCCGGCGTGGGACTCGCCTGGAATCCACAGGAATGTGCCGTTTTCTGGATGAATCGTTGCATCGACAGTAGCATCAGCAGAGGATACGCTCCACCTTGGCAGAGGATCGTTTGTGTCCTCATCAGAGCCGCTGGCAATAAATGATATTGTTTCAAACTCAGAGTATGTCCTGGGGCCCGGAATCAGGTCAATTGTAGGTGCTCGGTTCTCGTTCTCTACAGTCAGGATGCCGTGCTGTACAGGAGAGGTTACAAAGTCGTATGTAAGGGTCCACTCAAACTCGTAGGTTGCAGGATCCTCCAAGGCAGATACCGTATCGTATGGAATGACATTTCTAAATGCGCCGGTGTTAGTATTCAGGAGATCTTTGAGGGATTCAGGCAGGGTGCCTTCTCCGATGTCGTAGACTAGTGTGGCGCCTGGTGGAATTGTATCGGGGTCAACTGCATCAGACAGTGAAGGAATCACGCTATTCTCTGCTACTCTTTCTGTGTAGGAGGTAAATGTCGGTTCGACACTTTGAGGCGGCTCGGTTCTCTCCTGCACGTCAACTGTGATGATTCGGTCATCCTTGTCCCCTGCAGGATCAGTGAGGGTGAGCTTGAATGAGGCCGTGGTACTGGCATGAGTGTCATCAGGGGTCCACGTGAATAGACCGCTTGTCCTGCCAATCTCTGCACCGTCATCATTTGGAGATATGCTCCATGTTGGGGCAGCCTCGCCTGTAGCAGAATCAGTATCGGGATCATCGCCTGTCATGGTAAATTGCAGGGTATCTCCAGGACTAGGTGAGACAAACGAGGGTGTTGCACCTATCACGGGCTCTCGGTTGTCGTTGTTTACTCGCAACGAGCCGAATTGTTCCTCTGGTACTGCACCACTGCCGTCTGTATACATCCATGTTATCTCATATCGTATAAAGCCAGGATCAGAGTCTGTGGTGTTAAATGGGAATGATCCGTCAAAGTCACCGGTGTTCTCATCAAAGTCGACGTCATCAGGCAGGTCCGGGCTGATGTCTAACAATTCATAACGGATGGCACCGTCTGGCGGAACCTCTACGGGATCTCGGACCAGTTCTGAGAGACTGGGAATTGGACTGCCTTCCAATACTCCCCTCACGTAACGGAATATGGCAGGTTCCTCATTTACGTCTGGCGTGTCATCAACATTAGTTATGGTAAAGTCAAGCGGTACATCGTCTTTGTCACCTACAGGATCAGTGAGGGTGACGTTAAATGAGACTGTGTCTCCCTCGTCATACTGGTCACCCACAATCCACGTGAATGCCCCACTGGTGGAATTGATGTATGCACCGTCATCATTTGGAGATATGCTCCATGTTGGGGGATCATCACCTGTATCAGTATCTTCATCCATACCCTCAAAGTCAAATGATACTGTTTGGAGTTCTGTAGGGTTTTCGTTGAAGCCGGTTCGAGTTGTAATTACAGGTGCCCGGTTGTCGTTGTTTACTGTCAGTATGGCAAACTGTTCATCTGATGTACCAGTGCCGTCTGTATACGTCCATGTAATGTTATAGGTTACAAAGCCCGGATCAGAGTTTACAGTGTCAAATGGGAACGTGGCTGAAAAGTCACCGGTTGCCCCAATGGCGACAGGCAGTGGAGGGTCACTTGATACAAATGTATAACTGATGGCACCGACTGTCCCATCCTCGGCAGGGTCGCTGACTGCGATGGAGAGTGACGGGACATCCTGTCCTTCAAGTACAGTCTGTGAGTATGAGACAATTCGGGGCGGATCGTCACCTGACGTGTTTGGAGTGTCAATTATGTTAAATATGACAGTCTCTGTGTCCAGCTCACCTGCAGCATCAGTCAAGTTAAATGTAAACAGGATTGTGCTGCCGCCGCGAGACTCATCTGGAATCCACAGGAATGCCCCATTCTCCAGATGAATCTCTGCATCAGTGGAGACGGTGGCATTGTCCGATACACTCCACCTTGGCAGAGGATCGTTTGTGTCCTCATCAAAGCCTCGCACGGTAAATGATATTATTTCAAACTCAGAGTATGTCCTGGGGCCCGGAATCGGATCAACTGTTGGCAGTCTGTTGTTGTTCTCTACAGTTATGGTACTGTACTGCATCGGCGATGTTCCGGTGCCGTCCTCAAATGTCCACTCAATCTCGTAGGTTACAGAACCCTCCAGGGCAGATACCGTATCAAATGGGAACGTGGCTGAAAAGTCACCGGTTGCCGTATCAAAGGATCCTCTGATGTCATCAGGCAGGTTGTGTGATGTGATATTATATGTGGATACAAGGTCTGCCTCTGCTTCCTCAGGGTTGGTGACTGCATCAGATAGTGAAGGGATTGGCGCATCCTCCTGTATCCTTTCTGTATAGGAGGCAAATGTCGGCACATTGTTTGGATCTACTGTAAACGTGTGGATTGCAGTGGCAGGGATACCTTCCTCATCAGTTATGCTGAATGTGAATTCGACTCCAGTACCGCCATGCACATCACGTGGAGTCCACGAGAATACACCACTCTGAGAAATTGTTGCATCTGTATTGGCATCAGAGTCATTAGAGGATACGCTCCATGTTGGCGGGTCGTCATTGGTGTCATCATCCCCGCCTAGCAGGGCAACTGGTACATTTTGACCGACAAAAATCAGTTCAGGTGTACCATCTGGAACCTGGATGGTTGGGAGCTGGTTGAGGTTCGTTACGTTTAGTGTACCAGGCTGATTCGGTGATGTTGTTCCAGAGCCGTCAGTGAAGGTCCACGCAAACGTAAAGAATTGGAATTCTTGCTCAAATGATACGGTATCAAATGGAATGACAGGACTAAACGCGCCAGTGTTTTCATTCAGAGTAACTGCAACCATACTCAGATTGCCAATTCCATCTACGATGGCATATCTGGGAGGGGTCTCTGAGGATTCATCAAGGTTGTTGACGAAATCAGAGAGGGGAGGAACGGCATCACCTTCTGGCACTGTCTCGGCATACATATCAAATGGGGATGTCACAGCATTGACTGTCAGGGTGTAGGTACCTGAAGCAGTATCTACAGTGTTTGTTGCATCGTATTCTATTGTAAATTGCCGCGATAATTCTCCGTCAGGTACGACATTATCACTTATAGTACCAGTTATGGTACATGCCTCATCATTAAATCTGAGATCGTCAGGCAGGTTCCTGGGGTCGGTGATGGTACAGGTTACGCCACCTGGACCCGTAGCTCCAAGTGGGATGTCTACTGTCTCACCTTCTGTGCGAGTTGAGGTACCGTTCGGTGCAGTAATTGTTGAAACGTCATCTACCAGTATGGTGCCAGGCTGGGATCCAGATGTAGATTCACCAACACTGTATGTCCATTCAAATGGGAATGGTCGTGGTGAGTTTCCGGCAGTTGTAGCATCATGGGGTACGGTTCCTGCAAATGTTCCATCATCACGGTTTAGCGTTATGCCAGATGGCAGTGCTTCAGTAAGTACGATGTCATATGTTATGCCAGGTACCGACTCTACACCAACTATTACACTTGCAAGCGAGGTGGGTATTTGCTGTCCCTCATCGACATCAACAGTGTATGGGCCAGATGTGTCAGGCAGTTCACTTGCTGCTGCAGACACAATAATTGTGTGCGGTTCAGTGCTAGATCCACCACGACCATCACTTAGCGTAAATGTAAATTCGTTAGGACCTATATGCGCTTCTGCAGGAGTCCATGTGAATTCTATGCTTGATCCGGTGGTTGCATTAAGTACTGCACCGGTGGCAGTTGAAGAATCATCTGATAGGGACCATGTCAAAGTATTGCCATCAGGATCCTCACCGGTCACTACAAATGTGACTGGGTCGCCTACAACAGCTGTGGTATCGGCATCCGGTGGGATGGTTATGATTGGGTCTCTGACAGGTATAGTAAATTCTATTATCCTAGTGGCTGGAGTAGTAATTATACCATCAGTCACTTGGACTGTCCTATCTGCAAATCCACCTTCATGGAAATGAGGAGGCGTATATGTAAAGAATCCGGTTCTCGCATCAATTTCTGCACCCTGATCATTGCCGCGTTCTAGACTCCATACCAGTTCCTCATCACCATCAAGATGCGTAGCGGTGAACTGTATTTCTACGAGGTCACCTACATTGGGTGTAGGATCGAAAGTGTCTGGGGTATTTATTGTCGGTGCCAGGTTGACGTTGATTACCTCTATGGAACTAGTCTGAGTTATGTTAGCATTTGGACCGTTGCCGTCGTCATTGTATGTCCACCTGAACTCGAACCGTTCTGGTGAGAGTGCGTTAGTTGTCGCATTATGGGATACGGTTCCTTCAAATGTTCCATCATCAGGGTTTAGCCTTATTCCAAGTGGCAGTTCGCCAGATTCGTGGGTATATCTTATTATGGGGAATAGCGTATCGTCGGGATCATTAATTGCACCTGAGAGGGAACGTAGTACTGAGTCTCCCTCGCGGACTTGCTCACTGTACGGTGTGTCAGATAGGGACGGTGGTGCGTTTGTCTCTGCCACATCAAATGCGATGGTATAGGTGGCTACCTTCTCTCCGGGATCAGTCAGGGTGATTATAAAGTGGACTGTGCTGCTGCCGTGGGATTCACCTGGTGTCCACGTGAATATGCCATCTTGATCAATCACTGCATTGTTGGTTGCATTTGCCTGTACAGTCCACTCCGGCTCATCATCACCTGTATCAGTGTCAGGATCCATGCCCTCAAAGTCAACTGATACCAATTCTCCCTCATCAGGTGTATCATCAACAGCACCTGAAGGACCGTCTATCACAGGTGCTCTGTTATAGTTGGTTACAGTGATTGTGCCAGCCCGGACAGGTTCTGGTGTATTGACGCCGTCATCATATGTCCATTGGATGGTGTAGACTCTGGTAGGGTCTGCATAGGTTGCAGTGTCAAATGGGAATGATGCATCAAATGCGCCAGTTGTCTCATCAAAGGAGCCGCTGACGACAGCAGGTAGTGGAGGGTCGCTTGATTCTAACGTGTATACGGGGGTGCCAGTTGTCGAATCCTCTACAGGGTCACTTACCGCACTTGAGAGTGGCGGAATTCTGCCGCCTTCAGATACTCCGGCATTATATTCAGATAGTACAGGTGGCTCATTGTCTGTGGTGGGTGCCGTCTCAGATACGGTAAATTCAATCTCTTCAGTGGCTCTTGCGCCTATAGGATCAGTGAGGGTGATGTTAAATGAGACAGTGTCTCCATCGCCATACTGACCGCCTGGAATCCACAAAAAGTCACCGGTGGCAGGATTGATAATTGCGCCGTCATTGTTTGGAGATATGCCCCATATTGGTGCAGCCTCGCCTGTAGTGTCATCAGTATCAGGATCCATACCCTCAAAGTCATATGATACTGCTTGGAATTGGGCAGGTGTATTGTTGATACCGTTCGGAGGTGTGATTACAGGCTCTCGGTTGTCGTTGTTTACTGTCAGTATGGCAAACATTTGAGGCGGTGATGGGTTGGTGTCATCTGTATACGTCCATGTAATGTTATAGTTTACAAAGCCTGGATCAGAGTCTGCAGTGTCAAATGGGAACGTGTCTGAAAAGTCACCGGTTGCACTATCAATGGTGATACCAGGCAGTGGAGGGTCACTTGATACAAATGTATAACTGATGGTACCGTCTGGAGAATCTTCGGCAGGGTCGCTGACTACGATGGAGAGTGACGGTACATCCTGTCCTTCAAGGATTGACTGTGAGTATTGGACAATTCGGGGCGGATCACTTTCTGGCGTGTTTGGAGTGTCAGTTATGACAAATGGGACAGTCCTTGTGACCTGCTCATCTGCAGCATCAGTTAAGGTGAATATAACATCTACTGTGCCGGCGTGGGACTCGCCTGGAATCCACAGGAATGTGCCGTTTTCTGGATGAATCGTTGCATCGACAGTAGCATCAGCAGAGGATACGCTCCACCTTGGCAGAGGATCGTTTGTGTCCTCATCAGAGCCGCTGGCAATAAATGATATTATTTCAAACTCAGAGTATGTCCTGGGGCCCGGAATCAGGTCAATTGTAGGTGCTCGGTTCTCGTTCTCTACAGTCAGGATGCCGTGCTGTACAGGAGAGGTTACAAAGTCGTATGTAAGGGTCCACTCAAACTCGTAGGTTGCAGGATCCTCCAGGGCAGATACCGTATCGTATGGAATGGTATCTGTAAATGCGCCGGTGTTAGTATTCAGGAGATCTTTGAGGGATTCAGGCAGGGTGCCTTCTCCGATGTCGTAGACTAGTGTGGCGCCTGGTGGAATTGTATCGGGGTCAACTGCATCAGACAGTGAAGGAATCACGCTATTCTCTGCTACTCTTTCTGTGTAGGAGGTAAATGTCGGTTCAGCACTTTGAGGCGGCTCGGTTCTCTCCTGCACGTCAACTGTGATGATTCGGTCATCCTTGTCCCCTGCAGGATCAGTGAGGGTGAGCTTGAATGAGGCCGTGGTACTGGCATGAGTGTCATCAGGGGTCCACGTGAATAGACCGCTTGTCCTGCCAATCTCTGCACCGTCATCATTTGGAGATATGCTCCATGTTGGGGCAGCCTCGCCTGTAGCAGAATCAGTATCGGGATCATCGCCTGTCATGGTAAATTGCAGGGTATCTCCAGGACTAGGTGAGACAAACGAGGGTGTTGCACCTATCACGGGCTCTCGGTTGTCGTTGTTTACTCGCAACGAGCCGAATTGTTCCTCTGGTACTGCACCACTGCCGTCTGTATACATCCATGTTATCTCATATCGTATAAAGCCAGGATCAGAGTCTGTGGTGTTAAATGGGAATGATCCGTCAAAGTCACCGGTGTTCTCATCAAAGTCGACGTCATCAGGCAGGGACGGGCTGATGTCTAACAATTCATAACGGATGTCACCGTCTGGCGGAATCTCTACGGGATCTCGGACCAGTTCTGAGAGACTGGGAATTGGACTGCCTTCCAATACTCCCCTCACGTAACGGAATATGGCAGGTTCCTCATTTACGTCTGGCGTGTCATCAACATTAGTTATGGTAAAGTCAAGCGGTACATCGTCTTTGTCACCTACAGGATCAGTGAGGGTGACGTTAAATGAGACTGTGTCTCCCTCGTCATACTGGTCACCCACAATCCACGTGAATGCCCCACTGGTGGAATTGATGTATGCACCGTCATCATTTGGAGATATGCTCCATGTTGGGGGATCATCACCTGTATCAGTATCTTCATCCATACCCTCAAAGTCAAATGATACTGTTTGGAGTTCTGTAGGGTTTTCGTTGAAGCCGGTTCGAGTTGTAATTACAGGTGCCCGGTTGTCGTTGTTTACTGTCAGTATGGCAAACTGTTCATCTGATGTACCAGTGCCGTCTGTATACGTCCATGTAATGTTATAGGTTACAAAGCCCGGATCAGAGTTTACAGTGTCAAATGGGAACGTGGCTGAAAAGTCACCGGTTGCCCCAATGGCGACAGGCAGTGGAGGGTCACTTGATACAAATGTATAACTGATGGTACCGACTGTCCCATCCTCGGCAGGGTCGCTGACTGCGATGGAGAGTGACGGGACATCCTGTCCTTCAAGTACAGTCTGTGAGTATGAGACAATTCGGGGCGGATCGTCACCTGACGTGTTTGGAGTGTCAATTATGTTAAATATGACAGTCTCTGTGTCCAGCTCACCTGCAGCATCAGTCAAGTTAAATGTAAACAGGATTGTGCTGCCGCCGCGAGACTCATCTGGAATCCACAGGAATGCCCCATTCTCCAGATGAATCTCTGCATCAGTGGAGACGGTGGCATTGTCCGATACACTCCACCTTGGCAGAGGATCGTTTGTGTCCTCATCAAAGCCTCGCACGGTAAATGATATTATTTCAAACTCAGAGTATGTCCTGGGGCCCGGAATCGGATCAACTGTTGGCAGTCTGTTGTTGTTCTCTACAGTTATGGTACTGTACTGCATCGGCGATGTTCCGGTGCCGTCCTCAAATGTCCACTCAATCTCGTAGGTTACAGAACCCTCCAGGGCAGATACCGTATCAAATGGGAACGTGGCTGAAAAGTCACCGGTTGCCGTATCAAAGGATCCTCTGATGTCATCAGGCAGGTTGTGTGATGTGATATTATATGTGGATACAAGGTCTGCCTCTGCTTCCTCAGGGTTGGTGACTGCATCAGATAGTGAAGGGATTGGCGCATCCTCCTGTATCCTTTCTGTATAGGAGGTAAATGTCGGTGATGGGCTTGCCCCTACATCAAATGCGATATCCTTCATGGCTTTTCCTGCACGGCCATCAGTCAGCGTTACGGTAAATATGACACGGGTATTGGCTTGGTCTTGGGTTGGAGTAAATGTGAATAATCCGTCCTGATCAATATCTGCACCATCAGGAGCGCCATCTAGATTAAGAGGCGATATGCCCCATCCTAGGTCATCATCGTCAGGATCCTCACCAGTCAGGGTGAATTGTACGATATCTCCAGGATTAGGTGTAGAGTCAAAAGGCGGATCGTTAGTTATCATAGGGGGTCGGTTGGTATTGGTTACATTTAATATACCAATCTGGTTATCGGGGTTCCCAGTGCCGTCCTCGAATGTCCAGACAAACACAAAGAGTTGAAAATCAAGTGAATTGGCTACTGCACTATGGGAGACATTACCACTAAAGGTACCATTGTTTCTATTCAGAGAAGAGACTATGACATCTGGGAGTCCAGATATGATTGTATAGATGGATGTGTCGTCTTCTGGAATTTCATCAGGATTATCAACTACACCAGACAGTGGAGGAATTCTATCCTCATTGCTACCTTCTGTGGCCTGTCC
This sequence comes from Candidatus Nitrosopumilus sp., assembly GCA_965206745.1. GTDB lineage: Archaea > Thermoproteota > Nitrososphaeria > Nitrososphaerales > Nitrosopumilaceae > Nitrosopumilus. The sequence continues at coordinate 1,529,614 of OZ242220.1, forward strand.
TGTATATTGCCCAATTCTTGGTCGCGTGTTTACATCCTCCACCTCAAATGTAATGATCTCATTGTCTACCTTCTGTCCGGGATCAGTGAGGGTGAATGTGAATCTGACTGTGGTGTCGCCGTGAGTGTCATCTGGAGTCCACGTGAAGAGGCCATTTTGATCAATGACTGCATCAGTAGTTGCATTTGCCAGTACAGTCCATTCCGGCGGGTCATCACCTGAAACAGTAGCAGTACGAGTATCAGGATCAGAGCCAGTCAGCGTAAATGATGTCATTTGCTGCTCTGGAGGCGTTCTGTCGATACCAGAGGGGTCTTCTATCATTGGGCGCCGGTTCTCATTGGTTACCGTGATTGTGCCAGTCTCAGGGTCTTGTGGCGGTGTATTGACGCCGTCACTATACCTCCATTGGATGGTATAGACTCGGGTCGGCTCTGCATAGGTTGTAGTGTTAAATGGGAATGGTTCGCCAAATTCGCCGGTTGTATCATCAAAGGAGTCCATGACGGCATCAGGCAGGGCAGGGACGCTTGATTCTAACGTGTATGCGATGGTGCCAGATGCCGAATCCTCTACAGGGTCACTTACCGCACTTGAGAGTGGCGGAATCCTGTCGCCTTCTGATACTCCGGCATTATAATCAAATAGTATGGGTTCCTCGTCTGGTATTGTGAGTGCCGTCTCAGTTACGGTAAATTCAATCTCTTCAGTGTCTGCTGCACCTGCAGGATCAGTGAGGGTGACGTTAAATGAGACTGTGTCTCCGCCGTGCTCATCGCCTGGAATCCACAGGAATACACCAGATTCAGGATTGATAATTGCGCCGTCATCATTTGGAGATATGCTCCATGTTGGGGCAGCCTCGCCTGTAGCAGGATCAGTATCAGGATCTATACCCTCAAAGTCAAATGATATGGATTCAAATTCTGCAAGCGTATCATCAATGGTTGGAGGTGTAATTACAGGCTCTCGGTTGAAGTTGTTTACTGTAATTGTGCCGGATTCTTCAGATGGTGATGCACCACTGCCGTCTGTATATGTCCATGTAATGTCATATTGTACAAAGCCAGGATCAGAGCCTGTGGTGTTGAATGGGAACGTGGCTGAAAAGTCACCGGTGTTCTCATCAAAGGATTCTGCAATGTCTTCAGGCAGGGTGGTGCCGCTTGGTACCAATGCATAACTGATGGCACCAGCTGTCGAATCTTCGGCAGGGTCGATGACTGCGATGGAAAGCGATGGGATATCCTGTCCCTCAAGGATTGACTGTGAGTATGGGGCAAAGTCTGGAGCATCGTCTCCTGGCGTGTTTGGAGTGTCAGTTATGGTAAATGTGACAGGCTCTGTGGCATCTTCACCTGCAGCATCAGTCAAGGTGAATATGAAATCCACTGTGCCGGCATGAGATTCACCTGGAATCCACAGGAATGTGCCGTTTTCTGGATGAATCGTTGCATCTGCATTGGCAGCAGTATTAGTAGAGGATACGCTCCATCTTGGCAGAGGATCGTTTGTGTCCTCATCAGAGCCGCTCACATTAAATGATATTATTTCAAACTCAGAGTATGTCGTAGGGACCATAATCGGATCAATTGTTGGCAGTCGGTTGTCGTTCTCTACAGTTATGGTACCATACTGTATCTCTGATCGTCCGGTACCGTCTGTAAATCTCCAAAAGAACTCGTACGTTATGGAATCCTCCAGGGCAGATACTGCATCATGTGTGAACATGTTTGTAAATTCGCCGGTTGTCGGAACAAAGGAGCTGAGAATCTCCTCAGGCAGGTTGCTTGATGCGATGGCATAGTTCAGTACGTTCTCTGCTAAAATTCCATCAGGGTTTGTAAATACGCTAGACAGGGAAGGAATGGGGACATTCTCTGGTATCGTTTCTGCGTACGTGGGCGCCTGCGTGTTTGTCTCTGCCACCTCAAATGTGATGATCTCATTGTCTACTTTCTGTCCGGGATCAGTGAGGGTGAATGTAAATCGGACTGTGCTGCCACCGTGAGATTCACTGGGAGTCCACGTGAAATCACCAGTCTCTTCATCAATCATTGCATCCGTAGTTGCATTTGCCAATACAGTCCATTCCGGCGGATCATCACCTGTAGCAGTATCAAGATCCATACCCTCAAAGTCAAATGATAATAGTTCGTGCTCTGAAGGTGTTCTGTCGATACCAGAGGGTTCTTCTATCATTGGGCGTCGGTTGTCGTTAGTTACTGTGATTATGCCAGTCTGAGTTTGTGGCGTGTATCCTGGACTGCCATCATTATATATCCATTTGACGGTATAGTTTAGGGCAGGATTCGCATAGTTTGTAGTGTCAAATGGGAATGATTCATCAAATGCTCCGGTTCTCTGATTCAGAGAGTTTATGATGGATGTAGGCAAGGTCGTACCATCTGATTCGATTGTGTATAGGGTGGCATTATCTGGCGGACTTTCGGCAGGATTGTTGACTGCAATTGAGAGGGGCGGAATACTTTTGTCTTCTAGTACTTTGACAAAATACTCAGACAGTTCAGGTGGCTCATTTATGTCAGGTGTAATTTCTGTCCTAGATACACGAAATTCAATCTCTTCAGTGGCTGGTCTACCTGCAGGATCAGTGAGGACGATGGTAAATGGGACTGTGGTGTCACCATGTCCATCACGTGGGGTCCACGTGAATGTTCCATTAACAGGATTGATATATCCACCATCATCGTTGGCTACCACGCTCCACAATGGGGCAGGCTCAGCTATACCATCAGTATCTTCATCCTCACCTATCAGTGTAAATGAAAATGTTTGGTATTCTGCAGCATTAAAGTCGATACCCTCTGGAATTGTAATTACAGGGTCGCGGTTGACGTTCTTTACTATCAGTTGGGCATCTAGTTCGTGTTCATCAAATTGTTCGTGATACGACCAAATAAAGTTTAGTGTTACAGGATCTCGGAAAGTAGTCACATAGGGATATGGGAAATAGTCAATTTGATCTAGTGATTCGTCTGGATCAAATATGCCAGTTTTAGTGTTCACAGCATTTTTAATGTTTGAAGGAATTTCAGAAGGTATAACGTATTGGATATCCCGATCTACTGGATCTACTACAGGATCCCTAACTACGCTGGAAAAGTTTGGAAGGGGTTGCCTCTCAAATACTGTATGAAAGTATGGGATAAATTCAGCTAGCTCATTTACATCTGTAGGGTCAGTATCATCTATGGTAAATGGGACAGTCTCTATGACTGATTCACCTGCAGCATCAGTCAAGTTGAATCTAACATCTATTGTGTGGCCGCCATGCTCATTACCTGGAATCCACCTGAATGTTCCATTCTCCAGATGAATCGATACATCTGCATCAGCGGCAGGGTCAGTAGAGGATACGCTCCAGGTTGGCTGAGGATCGTTTCCATCAGGATCAGAACCGGTCAGAGTAAATGATATTATTTCAAACTCAGAGTATGTCCTAAGGCCTGGAATCAGATCGATTGTCGGTGGTTGGTTGTTGTTCGCTACAGTCAGGGTACCAAACTGTCTCTCTGATGTTTCAGAGCCGACTGTGATTCTCCAAAAGAACTCGTAGGTTGTAGAATTCTCCAGGGCAGATACTGCATCAAATGGGAACTTGTTTGCAAAGTTACCAGTTGTCGTATCAAAGGAGCCCAGGATCTCCTCAGGCAGGTTGCCGTCTTCGATGTTATAGCTCAATGCGACATCTGGGGGAATTTCATCAAGGTTGCTAACTACATTGGAGAGTGAAGGAATTGTTGCATTCTCAAATACCGTTTCTGCGTAGGAAGTAAATGGTGGTAGGAGTGTAGATCCCACCTCAAATCTGAGAACCCTCTCGTCTGTTCCTCCACGGGCATCAGTTAGGACAATGTGAGCCGCGACGTTGGTATTGGCTTGGTCCCGAGTGGGGGCAAATCTGAAGTCTCCAGTGTCCCGATCAATTCTTGCACCCTGAGGAATGTCAGGTGATATGCTCCATGCTAGAACATCTAGATCATCATCAGTACCAGTCAGAGGAACGTCCACTATATCTCCAGGAATAGGGGTTGGGTCAAAAGGAGGATTGTCATCTATCATAGGGGGCCGGTTGGTGTTGGTTACATTTAATGTACCAGTCTGGTTCACTGATTCCCCAGTGCCGTCTGTAAATGTCCAGACAAACTCAAAGAGTTGAAAATTAAGTGAATTGTCTACTGCATCATGTGAAACAGGAGCTCTAAAGCTACCATTGTTTGCATGCAGAGAAGAGACTATGACCTCTGGGAGGTTTCCAGATTTGATTGTGTATGTGGATATGTCATCTTCTGGAATTTCATCAGGATTATCAACTACGCCAGACAGTGGAGGAATTCTATCCTCATCACTGCCCTCTGTGGCCTGTCCTGTATATTGTTCAATTGTTGGTCGTGTGTTTACATCCTCCACCTCAAATGGGATGATCATATTGTCTACTTGCTGTCCGGGACCAGTGAGGGTGAATGTGAATGTGACTGTGGTGTCGCCGTGAGTATCATCTGGAGTCCACGTGAATACGCCAGTTGTCCTATCAATCGTTGCATCCGTAGCTGTACTTCCCAGTACAGTCCATTCCGGCGGGTCATCACCTAGATTAGTATCAGGATCAGAGCCAGTCAGCCTAAATGATATCATTTGCTGCTCTGGAGGTGTTTTGTCAATATTCACTGGATCTGTCCCTGTTATTATTGGGCGCCGGTTATCATTGGTTACTGTGATTGTGCCTTCCTGGGGACCCTGTGGTGTATTCCTGCCATCACTATATTCCCATACGATGGAATAGGTTCGGGTAGGCTCCAGATAGCTTGCAGTGTCAAATGGGAACATCATTCCAAAGTCACCAGTATTTCGATTCAGAGATAGTGCAATGTCATCAGGCAGATTGCCGCCTGTGATGGTATATGCGGATTCGTCTAGAGGAATTTCAGTAGGGTTGCTGACTGCATCTGAGAGGGACGGAATCCTGCCGCCTTCTATTACTCCGACACTATACTCAGACAGAATAGGTGGCTCATTTATGTCACGTGTAAATACTGCTTTAGATACCTCAAATTCAATCACGCGAGTGGTTTCTGCATCTGAAGGATCAGTGAGGATGACGGTAAACTCGACTGTGGTGTCGCCATGCCCCTCTTTTGGAATCCACAGGAATTCGCCGGTCTCAGAATCAATATTTGCACCGTCATTCTGGAGGGCCAATCTCCATGTTGGTGCAGCCTCATTCGCATCATCATCTGAAGCAATACTCGTATCAATACGAGTATCAAGATCCGTACCGTTAAAGTCAACTGTTACTGCTTGGAATTCTACAGCGTTATAGTTCATCGCCTCTGGAAGAGAATCAATTACAGGGGGACGGTTGACGTTCCTTATTTCCAGTTGGCCGTCGTCTAGATTAATTGCATCATTGTTATCGCTATACGTCCAGTCAAAGTTGAGTACTATGGGATCTCGGAAAGTAGTCACATAATCATAGTTGAAAATGCCTGTGAATCTACGTTCACCGTCTACACGGGGAAGAATCTCTTTTGGTGTAAATACACCAGTCTTGTTATCTAAAGCCTCCCCAACTGTTGAAGGAATGCTACTTCCTAGATCGTATAAGATGTCGCCATCTACAACATTCTCAACAGGGTCTGTAACTACACTGGAAAAATTTGGAATGGTCTGGTTCTCAAATACTATATGTGTGTATGGCACAAACTGGGGTTCCTCATTTACTAGCGTGGGGTCAACATTAGTTATGGTAAATGTGACAGGCTCTGTGGCAGAGTCACCTGCCGCATCAGTTACAGTGAACATAACATCTATTGTGCGGCCGCCATGCTCATTACCTGGAATCCACCTGAATGTTCCATTCTCCAGATGAATCGATACATCTGCATCAGCGGCAGGGTCATCAGATGATACGCTCCAGGTTGGTCGACGATCGTTTGTATCATCATCAGAGCCGATCACAGTAAATGATATTAGGCCAAACTCAGGGTATGTCGGAAGAATCGAAATCGGTTCAATTGTTGGTTCTCGGTTGTCATTCTCTACAGTTATGGTACCATACTGCACCTCTGATGGTTCGGTACCGTCCTCAAATGTCCAAAAGAACTCGTACGTTATGGAATCCTCCAGAGCAGTTACTGCATCATATGTGAACGTCTCTGCAAAGTTGCCGGTGTTCACATCAAAGGATCCTCTGATGTCATCAGGCAGGTTGCTTGATTCGATGGTATAGCTCAGTACGTTCTCTGCTAAAATTCCATCAGGGTTTGTAAATACACTAGACAGGGAAGGAATGGCGACATTCTCTGATATCGTTTCTTCGTACGTGTTAAATTGAGATATCCCCCCTACATCAAATGGGATATCCGTCATGGCTTTTCCTCCACGGCTATCAGCTAGGACAATGTGAGCTATAACACGGGTATTGGCTTGGTCTTGGGTTGGAGTAAATGTGAATAATCCGGAGTCCCTATCAATATCTGCACCATCAGGAGCATCATCTGGATTGTCAGGCGATATGCTCCATCTTAGTTGTTCATCACCATCAGGATCAGTACCAGTCAGGTCAAGTCGTACGGTATCTCCAGGATTAGGTGGGATAAAACCAGGAATGTCACCTATTACAGGGTCTTGGTTGGTGTTGTTTACAGTTATCCTACTAGTCTGCCTCACTGATTCCCCAGAGCCGTCTGTAAATGTCCAGCCAAACTCAAAGGTTGCAGAATCGAGTGCATTGTCTACTGTATCATGGGAGACAACACCATCAAAGATACCAGTGGTCGTATCCAGAGAAGATGCTATGACCTCTGGGAGGTTTCCAGATTTGATTCTGTATGTGGATATGGGGTCTATTGGATCTTCTACAGGATTGTCAACTGCAGTAGACAGTGAAAGAAGCGAGCCACCCTCTGCTACTGTTTGTGCGTATTCATCAAATGACGGTGGTGTGTTGCTGTGAAATACAAGTATTGTACCAGGCATTACTTCTGGGACTTGGCCAGAATTATCTGTATATGCCCACATAAAGTCATAGCGTTCAGGCTCAACATTTCCAGTTGATGTCGTATCAAATGGGAACGTGGCTGAAAAGTCACCGGTTTTACGATCAAGGGATTCTGCAATGAGAGTAGGCAGGGTGCCAAATGTTCGGAGTTCATAGTCAATTGCTGCATCTCCTCCAGTTTCCTCAGGGTCGCTAACGAAACTAGAAAGACTGGGAATTTCCTCTCTTTCTCGTACCCCAGCATTATAAGGTAACACGGTAGGCACTTCGTTAAGTGGTGGTGGTGTTATAACTATCGGAGCTACATCAAACGCAATAGGCACAGTCGCTGATGCCCTTGAAGGATCAGTCAGGACAATCGTAAATGAAATTGGGGTACCGCCATGCTCCTCGCCTGGAATCCACAAAAATTCACCGGTGGTTGGATGAATGGTTGCACCGTCATCGTTGGGCAATAGACTCCATGTTGGAGCAGGTTCATCGTCTCCAGTGTCAGGATCCGTGCCGTTTAGAGTAAATGATATGTTGTCAAACTCTACAACACTCCTAGAGATACTAGATGAGATTGGATCTATTATTGGCAGTTGGTTGTTATTCGTTATAAGCAGTCGGCCCATCTGTATACCTGATTCCCCTGTCTCATCAGTATACCTCCATGTAAAGGAGACGGATGGGGGATCTGTAAAGGTAGCAGTATAGTCAAATGGGAACTTGACTGGCGGATCAAATTTACCAGTGATCTCATTCAGATTATCCATAATGTCGTCATAGTCAGAGTCTAGGATCTCAAATGTGACAGGCGTGTCCGGAGACAGACCGGGATTTATAACAGAATCGATGAGATTTGGAATATTTACGTCTTCACGCACGGTGTGGTCATAATCAGTAAAGGATAAAATTCTCTGACTCCTTTGAGGAACCACCTCATCTGTATCACGTACATCAAATGTGAGGGTTTGAATATCTGTATCTCCTTCAGAATCAGTAAAGGTAAATTCAAATTCAACTGCTGAATCACCGTGCCTGTCATCAGGCCTCCAGAAAAAGCGTCCAGTCTCTTCATTAATCGTTGCATCCGTAGGAGTCTCAGATGAGAAAGCCCACGTTGTAACATGATCGTCACCATCAATACCAGGCAGCATAAATTCTATGATATCTCCCTTGTCAAGGTCGGTATCAATAGATGAAAGGTCACCTATTTTCGGTTCTCTATTAAGTACGGTAAATGTATGTGATAGAGATAATAATGGATCCCCAGTCACAACCTCACCAAATACGCGAAATTCAAACGTGACAATTCTACCGATGTCCTCTAGTCCCGGAGTCCAGCTGAAGCTTCCGGTCTCTGAATCAAACGTTGCAGTCTCATTAGTTGGAGATATGGTGTATGTTATAATACCAAAAACATTCTCGGGTTTCAGCTGAAATTCTATGAATTGATTTGCGTGAAGTGTGTCAGGGACGTCATCTCGAATGTTTACCGTAAAAGAAAGGCCGCCATCATTGACCAATAGTGTACCACTTGACCTTTCCAGTACTCCTCCGAGGCCGTCATCATAACTCCAAATAAAATTATACCTAGTCTGGTCCTGCACGATAAATGGGAACTTGTCTGAAAAGTCACCAGTTATAGGATCCAGAGATTCTGCGACGTGGTCAGGCAAATCACCACTCTCATACGTGTACATAGGTGTGGCACCAGATGGTATTCCATCAAGATATGTAATTGCATTAGAGAGACCAGGGAGGGCATCATTCTCGTCTATCTCTTCGGAATACTCAACAAAGTCTGGCAGTCGGTGTTTTACAAACAAATCAAATTCCCTCATTGCAGTAACTCCCGCCTGAGTCGCAGTCAGAGTAACATGACATGTCTTGCCGGCATCTGCAGAAGGTGGTCTCCAGGTGAGAACTCCACGTCCAAGAAGACTTAAAATGTTATCATCACTTATTGCACAGTTATCACTTGAGACCCCCCAGCTAACAAATTGGAAGCTAAAGGTTGATGTGGTAAATACAAATCTAAACCGGTCTTCCACAATCCCTGTCCTGTCAGAATCGTCAAACTCATTTGGAAGGTCTATGGATAAGACAATTATTGGTTCTGTTATCACCTGATGCTCTTCTATAGGTGGGTCTGATTGGGCAAATACGGGAATCGTTGCCAAAGATAAAACTAGACAAAATCCAACTACAAGTGCAATATTCAATGAGGATATTCAAATCTAATTATATATAACCTATTAGAAATTGTTTTGCATATTCCCAGTTCATATTTTAAATATTCAATCCCATACGCAGTTTCTGACAGTCTCATTGAACAAATCAAGGCAGGCTGTATGATCATTTCAGAAATGTAACCACAAAGGCCTGCGGCATGACAGATTCACCATATGACTTGGGCTCCAAGGAGGATACCAGATACACGTTGCAACATCTCAGGCTGTCTGAGATGTCACATAGCTGCAGATACCAAGGGTGCCAACAGTTTCGTGCTTGCCGGCAACAACCATGCAAGGACAGATTCACATCTGACACATTTCGGGCAGGAAAAAATTTAAAATAAAAAAGCGCCCTCGGCGGGATTTGAACACGCGTCTCAGCCGTGACAGGGCCGAATTCTAGACCGGGCTATACTACAAGGGCACAGATTCTTTGAATCAAAATGCCAGATTAAAAGTTTCTGCAACAACAAAATATTTTGTAAAAGGCTAAATTATACGCCAAAGGCATTTTTTACGAGGGTCTATGGCGCAGCCAGGTAGCGCACCGGACTTTTAATCCGGTTGTCGAGGGTCCGAATCCCTCTAGACCCGCCTTCCATACCTTCAAAGAGCATTCCCCTCATTCAGGCAACATCACACAAAGTCCCAATATGCAGAAGACACTCCAAAGATTGCAAATAATCTCAAGACGGTACAACCACCAGTGGCAGTCCATAAAACATGCGATAAATTGCAATGAAATTTCCAATCCAGGGGATATCAAACTGCACAAGATTAGATTCCTGATAACCATTGGCATCAGATGGACTGATTTTGAATCATCTGGTCTGAGTGGACAAGTTCCAGATACTTTTAATCGTATTTAATGTTGTTCTAAGAGACGTGTGGGGAATCCACATCTCCAAGTGATCAAAGGCAATGACGTATGCATCTTTTGGCAACCATCAATGTTTACCATGCAACATTGCAGACAGGTACATTCTAAGACGTGCAAGGATCTGGCATGACTCAGGCTGCTTGATTCCTTGCCGGCACGAGTCTGTCCTGCCATTCCAAACATTGCGGTGCAATACAGTGTGTTTTGTGTGCAGTACTGCCAAAGGAGAGAGGTGTCGTGTCAGATAGACACCAGTGTTTTTTATATTTCAAAGAGAATCAAGCCATATGAGCCCAGAAGATGAAAGGATAACTGACGAACTCATTGAAAAGTACTCTGATCTTTTAGATGATCTTGCTCATGATGGCTAGATTCTAAAACATGCAAGGCTGCATTTGCGGCACGTTTTGTAAAGCCCAACTGCATGGCAGATCACCAATAGATGGAGCCCAACTAAGATCCGACCCTTGCACATCTTTTTACACGGTGAATCAGACTGCAGTCATGACATTCATCAAATCCATGCAGATACTCTACTTAACAAGTACTTGGCACATGCAAGTTGCCAAAGATATAACATCAGACCATACATCAGGGTGCCAGGATCCCAGTACCTCCAATGGGATGATGTCTGGTTTGAAAAAGACATCACAGCAGAGATCCAAGTATTCAGTTGCCACTCTCCAGTATCAGCGTGCCACTTTGAGGGATATCTCAAGACCATCCCCATACAACCATGCAAAGCCAAAGATCAGAGTCCTGCAGAGGGATATATTGCCAAGTCCACAGGTTCCCACATTCAAAATCTACAATCATGGCAGACTGCCGCATTCTGTATGGGAAACATCACACCAGGAACATGCCCTCGCTTAATATGAAAAGGCCCTCACACAGTCATGATCTATCTACTACTGATGGTATTGCTGCTTGCATTTGGAATACCAGACTATGCAGGTGCAGATTCCTGGAGGATGGGACAGGGACTAGGTCAGGGGGATGCATTTGACTATCACATCTGCGATGAGCGATTCCATGACAGGTATACAGGGGATCGCAGCAGGTGTTACAACATTTCACTATACATTGCCAACGTCATTGACATCAGAGGCGGCACACTCCATCTTGTAACTGCAGCTACAAGTGATTATACAGGTACGGCAGAGAGGCTGTTTCTCATTAATCCTCAAAGGTGCGATGTGAAACACATATTCCCAGAGGATGCAGACTATGCCGACTCGCTGCAAGGTACCATACTCTGGAGGAATACCTGTGGAATACCAGTGGATACCGCACACGGATCCCAGTCTGTTCTGCTTGAGCGAGGCAACATGCAGTCGGCACTCACACTCTCAGATGTAATAGTTGCCAAAAACGGGGCTTTACAGTATACGGCAATACACGACTCTTTTGAGTCAAGCCACTTTACGATAAACGAGGCGCTGCCGCTGCCCGTATCATCGGAGATATTCACCTACGGCCCCACCGTACAGACTGCAAGGCACCTGTTCTCATTTGAGATGAGAGACTATTCCTCACCTCTCGAGGAGAACCAGGACAGCTCTGGCCTTCCGCAGATTCGCAACGGCCACTTTGAGGTGAACCGGGAATAAATGTGGCACTTCCGCTGATCGTCTCAGCTGTTTTGCTGTCGATACTTGGCATGTACGGTGCCGTCACGGATTCAGAGTATGCCATGACACAGAGATCACTTGGTGCAATAGAGCAGCTAGCAGAGAGGAGAGGCGAGGTTCTTGATGGTGCCGTCTCAGACGGACAGATAACACTTGAGAGTCACTCTGCAGCAGAGAGCAGGATATTTCTCATTGACTTTATTTTACATGACGGCAAAAGAAAGCGCGTCATATACTCGGATCAGGATACATTTGATGATGCAACGCCGGCTTTGGAGATTCGCAAGAGTCCAAGAGATGCCCCGCAGATAAGCCCCGGAACAAGGGAGACTGTCAGCCTGCACGGCATGGGAATTGATCCCGGCGAGGTCTCATCTGCATCCGTACTGACATACAACGGAAACAGGTTCCCCATAGACTGGGATGTGCAGGGGGGCAACGGCACATCAACTAACAGTGGGAGTGGCCAGTCCACAATTGACGGGATGGGGATAAACGCAAGGATAATCCAGGTTGACTTTGAGGAGTCAAGGGTCATGCACGGCTCGAATCTTGCAGGTACGTACCAATCAATCAAGCCGTACGTTACAGTGAGTCAGGATACAGACTTTATAGCACTGGTAAAAGAGTCAGAAGGGAGAATTGTCCTCCCCATTCCAGAGTTCTCAAAGTCATACGTGTATCACGCCGATTCCCTAGATGAGAGGATCACCGAGAGGTCAACTGTACTAAGACCGGAGAGGACATCGGCGTTAAATCAAGGCATCACATACGGGTATGACGGCAGTGCAGTTACACTCTCCGGCACCGGAAACATCTTTGTAAAGCCGCATGCCCTCACCGACGAGAACCTCGTCATGGAGGCAACACTGGAGAATGCACAGCTCAGGATTATCTCAAGTCCGCTTGATCTGACGTCACTAATCAAGGATGAAAGAGGGTACGTCATATACCAGGATACAGCGCCGAGAAGGGAGACAGTATCAGACAGCCTTTGGAGTATAGTGTCGTATCCAGACCTGCTCGTGCCAGACGGTACTGAACTGTACGGCTCTTACAACATGTCACTTGAGTGCCTTGGCAGCGCAAGGTATTCAGAGTGCCACCAGTATCCCAAATTTCCGCCACTCCAGCCGCACCCCAAATGTATCGGGGGCCACTGCAGGACAGAGCACATCCACCTGTTCTCTGACTCTGGAGAGTCAGTGATTACTACATCTGATGCAGGCAGACAGATGTCAGTCTCCAAGATGACGACAGATGGAAACAAGAAATTCTCCTATGACAGAATACGCGGCAGCTACAACCATACGCTGTATGCCCCCACACCATGGCATGAAGAGTACCACTTTGCAGAGTCCTTTGAGCGACAGATATCGCTGCCTACAGACTCGTACATTATGGTATCCCTCAACTCCGGCACTGCAGTAATTGAGGGCAAGTCAGTATCCCATGATACAGAAACACACTTTCTCAGAGTCGAGGGACTGATACCACACGTGCCGTATCAGATTGCAAAGAATGGTTCTGTCATTGCAGGCGGAATGACTGATGAGTCAGGCAGGATCATAATTGATGACACGCTGCACGTCACAGACGGCCTGCTGTATCTGTATCCGGACTCGCTTGTTTACCGCGGCAGCTGGGACGGTCTGGCCATGGATATTCTAAATCGGGGCATCCTCAGGATGCCTGCCCTGCAGGATACGATATACATCACACATGCGTATGCTGCCATTCCGGTAACTGGCGACATAACGGTGACACATGTGAGCCTTGATGGAACAATGCAGATAAAATACCTTGAGGGGTCGTACTCGGATGGTGACACGATACATGTTCCGGTGGTTCCAGGGTACCACACCATACGCCTTGGGATCAACGGGGTGAATGCATCACTTGCATACGGCAACATACTTGGAGGAACAGGAATCACCATTGCAGAGCCAGAGTCATCGACCATACGCAAAAGTGCATCAGGGCCAATACACCATGCAGAGGCAGTCGCAGGTACAGTGGCATATGCCATTGCAGCCTCAGATGGAACCCTCAAGGCAGCAGTATCAGAAACCATATCTGGCACCGTACACATACAAAACACGTACCAGTTAGAAAAGAATCCGCCTCCACCCCCGCCACCGCGCAGGGCAGACCCGCTGTCTGGATGGGTCGATATACATCTCAACGGCAAGCTCGTAGAACAGAGGCAGCTCGGAGTCAACCCGTATCCCGACTTTGATCAGGAGAGTTTCAGGGATGGCTCAAAGATAGTGCAGAGTGTGACGTATTCATATCCGGACTATACCCTCTCTGCTGCAATCTCAGTACCTGTAAAGGCAGGAGACTTGGTAGAGTTTTTCGTGTATGCCAGAATCTACGGGAAGATAGACAGGTACGACCCGCCCCAGGGATACCACGTAAGCTCAAGTGCAGGCCAGTCTGCTGCAACTGCAACAATCGGCTCGGCATACATCACTACAGACGGCAACTAGCGCGGAAACCTGATTTTTAAGCCAATCATCCCACTTTACATGTGGGTGCGACACTTCTGCTCTTGGCATTTCTCATGATGCTTGCAGTTACTACACTATATCACGGCCATCTTGAGGCATTTGCCGCATTAGCAATTCTCTTTGGCATGTCTGTTACATTAAGGATATTCTCAAAGACTCCCCGCAAAAAACCCGAGTCTACAGACAAGTTTGTAGTTGATGTTACACAGAGAAGGACAGGTACACTTTACAGGATGGGATTATACCTTGTCAGGCTTTATCCCATCTCTGCCCTCTTTGGATATGAGATGCAAAGAGTCGAAAAAAAGACGCCGTATACTGGCAGGACAGTCAACGCAAAGCGCTTTACGGTGCAGACAGGCATCGTGACTGTTCTCTGTATCATATCCCTCGGTATAGTCATCCCAATAGCTGCTACACAACTTGAGATGCCATCACTGTATCTTCTGATGCCTGCCCCCCTTTTGATCCCGCTTGCAGCACCGCTGCTCTTGGATGTAATCATCAGCGAGAGGAGGACCAAATCCGCATCAGAGTTTCTTGCATTTGTCACGTATGCCGGAATCATGCATACGGTACAAAAGACAATGTTCTGGACCATGCAGTCAGTGTGCAGCTCTGCAATGTTCTGCCAGCTAAGCGATGACTCGCAGATCGTGCTGAGGTACGCCAAGGGTGGTGGGGAGGAGGAGGGATACTCTATAGTGCTGATGGCAAGGTACCATCCAAACCGCATGCTGCGTGAGTTTCTTGAAAAGTACGTCTCCTACATCCCTACAAACGCCACCCGGCTTGCAAACTATGTAGAGGCAGTCAGGGAGGAGTCGCTGCAAGGTACCATACAAAAGATAGCATCCTATGCAGACTCTGCAAACATGATATTCTTCATGGGAACCATGACAGTGTCAATACTGCCAATCATGCTTACTGTGATGGCGTTTCTGCCGTCCTCCGGGTTTGACGGGGCGTCATTTATCGGAGTAATGTTTGTGCTTCCCCTGGCATTTGTGATATTTCCCGTGTTTCTCTCCGCAGGCAGCGTATTTTTGCAGTCTGCCAAAAGACTCTCAAGGGTGTCAGCAGTTGCCGGAGCAGCATCGTTTGTACTGTTACATATCATGCTGCCAGAGCACCTGCTGGTATCTGCAAGTATCTCAGTTGCAGTATTTTCTGGCATCAACTGGGGGGCAAACGCAAGGGCAGACTGGGATGCCCTGCATGCAGACAGGGAACTGCCAGACATGCTTGACTATATCGCAGAGCAGAAAAAGTCAAACAGCGACATGATGCAGATATTCTCAGAGTATGCCGCACTGCCAAACACAGCCGGTGCCATAAGGGAGATACTATACAGCATCTCATCGGAGATTCTGCAGAGACAGTCAGGCGAGGCGTTTCTTGGGAGAAAGTTCCCAAGCAGGACAGTCCAGTTTGTCTTTTTTATGCTTCATGCAATATACGAGCACGGCGGGGGAACCTACGAGACTGTCGTATCCATGGCGCACTCGATGAGAAGGATTGCAGAATTAAAGGAGGCCTTTGCCGCATCATCTCGACTCTCAGTGGGCATCGCAGTCCTCTCGCCTGCAGTCTTTATGTTCTGTGTAATGATGACATCCTTTATGACGTTTGGCGTATCAGGGGATGACACGCTGCCAACTGCCATGACGGTAAGGTCCGATGACGTGGCAGGTATCGTGGAATCACTCAAGCCAGTCTCGCTGATCATCGCAGTTGCAGGCGGACTTGGAGTCTCGCGCGCAGTCTGCTACTCGTTTCTGCAGACACAGTATTTGTTCCTTGCAACCATAACGTCCACTGCATGCCTTCTGCTCTGGGATACACTCTTTGATGCTTTGCAGGGACTGGTGTAGATATCATCATACATTTCAAAGGCAGCGGTTTTAGTGTCACCTGATACTTTGCAGGTCCGACAAGTTTGGCTGCACGAGTATCATTTGGCAGATAACTCCCCGTATGACCTGTGCAGCTGCTCCATTATACCGCGGTGGGTAGTCCCCTCAATATTCCGCATACACTGCACCTTTCTCTGCATGTCACCTTTGATGTCGGTGATTCCGTTTAGCGATGCGGCATGGTGTAACCTCTGACTCTTTTTTATCATCCCGTCTATTGCAGTACCTACAAACTTTCTGCCGGCAGGATCATAGGATATCAGCTCGACTTGTTGCAGCAGTCCTGACTCGTCAAGGTACGTCTCAGTCAGCGAGAGCATCCTCCTCTGAAATATTCCGTCTGCAAGCACGCGGCCCACATGCAGCAGAAACCACAGGTCGTCCTTCTGCGCTGCCATTATCCTGATTGGTTCAGCCTCAAGCCGGGTCAGTGCCTTTGCAGGTGATGATGCATGAAACGTCGAGAGGGAGGCATGTCCTGTCTCATACACCTGGAATAGAATCGGGACATCACAGAGCCTCACCTCGCCGACTGCCACAAACTGCGGCCGCTGCCGCAGCGAGTATGCAAGCAGATCGCCTATCCCAATGGAATAATCCTTGTTAAAGGAGTCAGTCGAGGCGCGGGTCTTTAGACGCAGCGCGTGCCTCTGCGGTACACGCACCTCTTCTGTATCCTCGATGAGTATCACCTTCCACCTCGGATTTACCAGGCAGAGCAGCGCATTGAGTATGGTAGTCTTTCCAGAGCCGGTATTTCCCACTATCATGCCAGTACCATTGCCTGCAAGAATACTCCAGATGTATGCGGCAGCCTCTGCTGGAATGACAGAGTCATTAATCAGATCAAGCAGGGTTACTGGCTTTTGTGGGAACCTGCGTATCGTAAATGCCGGCCCGTCGGGGGTTATGCTGCTTGCGGCAAATGCTGACAGCCTGTCACGTCTTGCAGTGGAGCCCTCGACATACGGCGATACGGAGGTGGCATAGTTTCCCGTCAGCTGCATCAGTGTCTTGCAAAAGGTCTCCATGGAGTTTCTTGCATCACCGGATGCAAAGGAGATGTTTGTATCCATCACAAAGAATTCCGGATATTTTCTGTGGATAACCCCTACTGGGACACCGGGGTTCTCGCATGTTATATCCTCAATGTAGTCATCATTTATCAGCACGTCAATTATGCGAAACCCGACAGTGTCCCTCCTCAGATAGTACATCATTGCAGAATAGTTCTCCCCGAGCACTCTTGATAGTTCGAGGATCTCAGCTGACTCTTCAAAGGAGGAGATGACCTGCGACTCTGTCGCATCCTGATAGTTTATCGCACTTGCGTTCTTTGACATGTGCTGTAAAATGATCCCGTACGAGTCTGCCGCATCTGCATCCATGTACGGCTCGTTTATCATGTATCTGCCGTCGACAGTTATGGCAACCCTCACACCGGAGACATCATATGACTCTAATGTGTGGTACTGCTTCACCTCTGAGACCAGCCTCCATATGCGCGAGGGCTGCGACTGCACGTCAGGCCTTTTTCCAAACATTCTCAAACATCACGGATATTTTTTGCCTTAAAGTACAGTATGTAGCAAATTAAAACCCAGTCAGAGTCTGCAGTCCTATCTGCGTGCAAACGTGACATACAGAAACACTACAGTAAACACCACAAGTACCATAATAACTGCAGGTCCCACTGCATCCACGTATGCCATCACCACCTCATACTGCTCCCCCGTGCCGTTCCATTTTTGCTCCCGTATCTCAAGTGAGGCAGTGCCGCCCCAAATGTTCCTTGCATGTATGGTACTGTTACCTTCCACCTGCAAAAAGCACTGCCTGGTGCATGCATCCCCGTATTTTATGCCGTCAACTGATATCTCCTCCATCGAGCCAAACCCCTCAGGCGACCTGACGTAGACTGTAGAGAGATATCTGATGTATTCAAGTGAGTTTCCGTCATCTGTATTGATCGTATAGTTGATCGGCGATGAAAACCCGTAAGGATAGTAGGGGATTGTGTTGCTTGCATTATCAGCAGTTATGTGCAGCTTGTATGATACGGGACTC
The DNA here is from genome assembly GCA_965206745.1 of Candidatus Nitrosopumilus sp. Taxonomy (GTDB): domain Archaea; phylum Thermoproteota; class Nitrososphaeria; order Nitrososphaerales; family Nitrosopumilaceae; genus Nitrosopumilus. Next base: position 1,547,867 of record OZ242220.1, read on the forward strand.
GAATATGCAAACTCCTCACCGAGGCTTGCAACGGTATCATGACTTACTCCAAGCAGCCCCCACAGGTCAGAGTCAACATGTACTGCAGGAAGATTTATCGGAAACACGACAGAGCCTATCCCACTTGCGGCATTTGAGACATCATGCATGTCTCCGAGGTACATGTGTGCAAACTGCACCGGCAGCTGCCTGCCATGTACGTATGATGTAAAATATTCAGACAGATGTACGGTCCTGTTTGTATGTGCAATATCTGCCTCTAGTATGACACTTATCTTTACTGACTCGTCTGTAGTACCGTTAGAATTGATCGCAGTCACATTAAGCACCGAGGAGAGATGCGAGCCGGGATACCGGTAAGGATAAGAGTACAGGTATTTCACATCGTACCCTCCAAACTGCAGGGAGCCAATTGTATTATACGTGGTAATGTTTGCAATGCCAAACCTCTGAATCTCTGATATATCATCAAAGGAGAATGCCATGCGCCCAAACCCCTCCCTCTGAAATACTGCCGTGTCATTTATTGATAAAAGCGACTCGGCATATCCCGTATACTCTGCAATGCCGGATGTCTCTAGTACTGACGGATATGCAGAGTTTGCAATCTCTGCAATGTCACTGCCGCCCCTCATCAGCAGGGTGGAGTTTAGCATGTACTGTGTGTGAAGCGTGCTTGCCACTGTAACATGGTGCGAGTCGTTTATCTTGGCCCGCCTGTCAGGATGTACCATGCCGTCATCACCTGGTCCCGTACCGTTGCCCCCCAGGTAGTGCAGCGCCACGCCGTGCTGCTTTTCAAATGTTATCTCCCCCGGACTCTTCAATATTACATACGGAAGATGCTCCCCTGAGAATACGGGGGCATAGTCTGCAATAAAGAGACTGGTCTGCTGCGATGTCACACCTATGCTTCTGCCTATGTTGTATGTAGTGGTGAGATATGGGAACAGGTGCAGGCCCCGCTCACCTAGCGACTCTGCCCTGAATGCCTCAAGCCTGTCCCCGTTGGTTGCAGCAACTGCAGTGTCTGTTACATATCTACCACTCACAGTTATGGTGCATACTCCATCAGTGCAGGATTTTGCAAACACCTCAGGTATCGGCGTTGCAGTCCTCTGCACCTCAAAGGATATGGTGCCGTTTCTCACTTCACGGAACGGCAGCTCAGGCTTGACGTGTATTGCGGGAACATCCCAGGTGTAGTAGGTAGAGTCCAGATTCTTCGAGTCATACCCGTCAAGATCCCTTATCGGGGGATTCTCAAAGGTTACAACAGGTACCGGCGTGCGCACAACAACTGCCATGCTGCCTGTCCTCTGTCTCTTTACGGTACTGCACGAACGGTCCTCACCGTGGCTGCACACCAGCGCATGGCCGGTAACTATAACAGATACAAAGTGATCTGTCTGTCTGCAAAAGTCCCCGACATCCTTGTAATACTCCAACCCCAGGGTGTCAAGGCCCTGGTTATAGTATATCATTCTCACCCTGTCAGGATCAAGGTCATATGCCTCTCCCAGTTTATCCAGCATCACCCCATTGTATGATATTCCGTGCCGGTCTACTCTTGCCTTGAGGCAGACCATATCTTGAAAGTCCACATCAACCTCCACATGTCCGAATATGCATCCAGAGTTTGGCTTCTGACTGCCGCACTTGCTGTCAAGGATTCCAGGCATGCCGCACGTTGCAGGTTTATCCAAACCGTCACAGCGCCTGTCAAATGTACCATCAAAGGATGCCCGGGATGACTCATCCTCTAACGGATGCCTGTCTGCATCATGTGAGTGGGCAGTGCCGGCAAGGGTGATTCCCCACGCATATGCTGGCCTGTTTGTGACGTTGTCGCGCAGCGAGGAGCATGTCATACTGGACCTCTGCCCCGTGCACACAAAGACTGTCCTCTTCTGCGAGGGTGTCATCTCCGAGTCTTCCCTGATTGAGAGAAACGGCTCTTCACTTACCGACTTGTCTTGGCAGATTCTCCCGCTGCTGACTTTTTGGCATTTCTCATACTGTACTTTGTGATAGTTGTCAGTTTTCAGATACTTTGCTGCAAGCTTGGCAGAGCCGTGGTTCTGGTATATCTCCGAGTCTGCACTGTTACCTGCAATGATATCATGGGATACCACCCCAAGTGATCCCCCGGATTTCAATCCCTTCGGACCGACATCAAGGCACGTCTCACTAGCCGAAAAATAAAAAATATAATGAAACCCGTCACCAGGATATACCGTACTGTCAGGGTTGCTCCTCTTCTGCGAGTCGTATGTGACGGGGAACAAGAGCGGCCGCACGCTTATGCTGCACGGCCTGTCATGGTCTGCATAGACACTATCAGATGCAAAGGATATGCATGATATGAACACTGCAAGCAGCAGGATATGCATCGTCCTGCTCCCTGCCTTACTTTGTGTATTCTTCTGCGAGTCCCTGCCATCATGGTTCTTGCTGCCACTCCCCAGTCGAACAATTACGGCAAGCCTCAGGACGGCATTCCAAATAAAATCCACACCCTGCAGCACCCTGAGACGGTACGGCTGGTCTGTGCGAAAAGAGACTGCAGTTAACAGTACTGCCATCACGCCAAACACGGCTGCAGCTCCGGCATAGTCAGTCCTGTATATGGGAGTCAGGGTGAGATCTTTTGTTGCCACAAACCTTACAGTATCAGAGGTAGCATCAATTCCCTGCCAGGACTCCACCACCTCCCGAACAAGGAATGCAAGGACGTACCTCTCAGGGGCAGAGACTGTCACGGTATCACCTGCACTGTACAGGCCGCCACCACTACCACCAATCACGTCAACTAGTATGACCCTCTCATAGTGTGCAAGTACAGAGTACCCGTGGTCGGGTGCAAAGGTGACGGCATCCGTCTCATATACCACCGCATCTGTGCCGTCATCAACTGATATCCCGACAAGCCTATACCCAGAATCCCCGTGCCTTGCAGACTGGGGATACTGTACTGTCACACTCGACCTTGGAACCTCAACTGTATAGTCAGTCATCTCAGAGTGATTGATAGCCCCCAACAGTGTGACATCAACTCCCAGTGCCATCCCATTCTGGTCCTGCGCAGCTACTGCCACATTCACAGAGTCATCGACTGTAACGTATACTGACTCTGTGTGACTCTTCATTCCAGGCCGTGATACTATTACTGTCACCTCAAATTTGCCTGCCATTGCAGGACTTAGCACTATGGTATTACCATCAACCTCACTTGGAATCGCAGTGTCTGCAGATATCTGCGAGCCCTCAGGTGCTGCTACGCTTACAATGTATCTCTTCCCTACAGACATTTCACCATCAAAGGAATACTCTATGGTAACTGCAAGATCTGTACTGTACGGGGATATCAGCACCTGCTGCGAGCCGGTCTCTGAAAAGACAGACAGCGTTCCCTGGCGCGTACAGTGGAATATCGCCCCACCCTCGCTCCGGCATCCACCAGATGCCTCAATCATACCAGTAAGGTCAGATATTACCTGCATGTGATCAATGAGATGCGCAGATGCGGCAAACGGCTCGTGTGAGTGAACCAGTCTCGGAACCTCAATTATTACATCACCTATTATACCTGCAGTATCTGCCCCCACCCGGTGTGCAGTCCTTCCAAGTGAGTCGGCATGTGTAACTATCTCCTGCGGTCCCCCGTCAACGTATGCGCCGCCAATTATCCCAACTGGGTCGTTTAAATCCACAAAGCTGCTGCTAAGGGATACAGAGTCTGATGCAAGGTGGATTGTAACCCCTCTGCCAAATGCCTCCTTTGGATCAACTACCATCCCGCCTGAATCTGCAATGTATACCATTGCTAAATCCTGTATGTGGCCGGGGATGGATGGAAGTGCTACTGTCCTTATACCGTACATCTGCGAGTCCCCAGTTATGAGAAATTCCTCTGATGAGGATGAGCGGACCTGCGGGGATGAGACATCGATGTTATACCTGCCGGGAGTCCCTGCAACCTCGTAGAGATTGGCATGAGTCGGGATCTCAAAAGTATCAAGGATTGCCGAATCCTCATGGTCTGCCCCGTCTGATGTTATGTAGACTGCCCTCCTGTCTGCAAGAATCGGATATACTGCAGCAGTCTCCTTGAAAATTGCAATGCCGTCTTCTCCTATATCCACTGACTCTCTGCCGACTGTATGGTATAGTCCTGCAACTATGTATCCGCCATATACTGTCCTTGGAGGAATGACATCAAAGAGGATCTCGTTTGCCTCGACAAAGCCATCACGCTCCAGGGGACTCGGGGCATCAACTATGCGGACTAAATCAGTCATATTTCCAACTGATGCAGTCGCATTGGCAATCTCCGATATCCCGATGGCAGCAGGCCCCACCACAAACTCTGATGTGACACTGCCGTATCCCGGTACTGATGCCGTAACTGATGCAGGTCCGGGAGTACCTGTAAATATCCTGCCATATGTGACCCCATCTGAGAATGTGTTTGTTGTCTGCGATGTCGCATCGGCAGTTATTTTGACATGCATCCTTGCAACATCACTCTCTGAGGAGTGTATGGCAGCAGTGGTTATTTGACCCGGGATGCGTGGGTTTCCATCCTCATCCTCAAACCATAAAATGTAGTATCCAAAAGAGTTCTCATGCATTATCTCCGGATAGACATCCATTGCAAGGTGTAATCTCTGTGATTCCACTGTAACATTTGCAGTGTCATACATTGCACCGCTTGATGCAGATATGGAGCCAGACGATCCTGCACGCACCTCAAAGGTCGCACCCGTGCTTGCCTCAGATATTACAACTGACTCTGGAACGGTGATGCCTGGACTGCCGCGGAGCGATACTGTAACATTCTTCTCTGCCACCACGGGACTGCCTGCAGAGTCCACCAGGTATACGGCACCGAGAATCCGCTCTGTCCCCGTATACTCGGGGACCAGAAGTAATAGCGAGTCAGTATCCATACCATCAGATATCGTGACACTCCTCTCAAGTGTGATGCCCTCAACCCTTACAGATACATTGAATACTCCCGCATGGGTCGGGGTGATCCCAAAGATGGCATGATCCGCATATGGTGGAATGCTTGTGCTGTTTTGTACCAGGAGCGCATCACTGTTTGTTATGATTGTGCCGACGAGTGTTCCATTGCCGTGGTTCTGATATGTGACCATTGCCAGATATTCTGATCCGACAATCATGTATTCCGGTACATAGAGATCCACCACCGGCATGCCAGTCTGTATATCGTCCTGCATCTCTGCATCACTTGGGTATATGATGAGTGATATGAAAATTAGAAAAACTGCCAGTGCAATTTTCATGTAGAGTCATGGGGAAATTGCCTTTAAGTTGGCACCGTGCTTTTATTGAAATGTATCCGGTACCATCATGAAGCTTGTGCCAGTGGGCCTGAACTCAGACGGGATCAAAATCTGCAAGACATCGCTTACTGATATCTCAATGTATGAAAAATATGAAAAGGAGTCGCGTGGTCATGCCGCGGCAGTTGCAAGGAGCATATACAGGTGGTACCAAGAGAAGATGATATCTGCAAAGCACGAGTATGACGTGATGGTATCCAGCGGAATCTGCAATCCGGCAGTAAGGCATGCCCTCAAGAAGACTGGTCTGCGCTTTAGGGTGCCTGATGATCCGCTGTACTCAAACGCGCTTGGCCACTATATGAGGGCGCAGAAGAATTGCTAAGTGTCAAGGAGAGGAGGTTTGTCAGATCACCTCTTACGTTTTCAGGCAGCTATCGCAGGGCGCTAAAGATGAGGGTCAGAAGAAAGATAGAAAAAACAACATCGGACATGCTGCTGTGTGCAGAGAACATTGAGAGGTTTGACCAAAAGACAGTGTCAGTCATCTCAGAGATGGCAGACGAGATTCTGCAAAGGGTAGGGGGTCAGGCAGGGCCTGGTGTTACAGGTGACAAAGTGCAGGAGGCTGCCTCTGATGCAGAACCCAGGCCGGGGTATGCCGATGACGGCGAGCCAGAGTTTTAATTGCTCTAGTTTGCCATATGGGGTCCTTTGTATATTGGTAAAATCAAGAGGAATGACTTTTAGTTTTGTTTGGGGACATGCCGTGCAGGCCAAAGAATGCTTGGCATGTGATCGGACTATATACAAGGATGACGCATATCAAGTCACAGCTGCCGTCTCTTCTGTATCTATTTGGGTTGGTACGAGCTTGGCTAAAAGGCAGGAATGGCATCATGTGAATTGATTTGCCAATACTTATGAGTGTGAGAGACAATTATCAGTCATGTGCAAAAAGAAAGCAAGGTCAGCTAGTGACACAGCTCCCAGAGATACAGAAAAAAATACCAGTATCCCCAGACAGCAGAGGGGAAGTCAGGAGGCCCCATCAATGCTGGGACGGCCAAACATAACTCAGTCAAAAGGTCGTTCAACATCCTAGTCAGCTCAGATCCAAATTCTATCTTTATGCATTTGATGTTTTGCTGCTTGAGTTGCATTGGTAAAATCAAAAGAGATGACTTTACAGTTTTTTTGTTTGGGACACCTCATGCAACTAGAGCAGACCAATTACGTTGATTCAGAATACGAGTCAGTTGCAAAAAGACTCTAGCAATGCATCATTATCAGACAATAAAATACAATCATTATACATGACTTGGCGTGGTCCATCATTGATGGATTCCATGATTCTGTGAGAATAATTTTGCGGTTTGTTTATTACAAATTACAGGGGATTTACGACTGTAAAATTGCATGGCAGTATACGAGTTTCACCGGGCAGGGATTAGCCTAAAGATTGTTTGGCAAAACTAAACGGTACTGCCTTTAGTTTGTCCTTTAGGAATTCGTCTACCAGGATGTCGTTTCTGACTTTATCATAGTCCTCCCCGAGTTTGATCATGTCCTCAACTGTAAAGAGTCTGTCTGTCTTGAGATTTAGCGCCAAGCCGCTAGACCTGCCCCTCTCACAGGCTGCTGTATCTTTTGGCCTCCAACTAGTAGTCTCTGTATTGTCCATGGCATTGTTTGGGACAAGTATGATTTAAAGATCAGCTTGCCACCCCGGTCACAAATTCCGACCCATACTATCACAGATGGAGTATTGCAGTGGATTTGATACAGTATTTTATCAAGTCACCTATTTGACAAATGCGGCACAAATAAGGGCCTGCAGATTTGCTGATAAATTCAGACCCACTACATGGCATCTTGTCTGTGAAATCTTTTGTACTCTTGCAATTCTTGACGTGTGTTCTGAGGGTATTATTTCAGTATTTTTTTTATAACACAGGATGCATTCGCATACCTGGGAGAAATCATTTGGATTGGCATGTCACACAGATACATTGGCAGGATACGAATAGAAACTACACATTGATGCCAGGATCTTGATTCGGGTGTGACTTTTTTGCCGCCATTACAATGTTAAAATACAGTTTGGGCCAACTATCCAAAGTCTTGACTGCAAATGCACTCTATAAATCAGATACGAGGAGCCTTACAACAGCTAGCCTGCATCCCAACGAGGACTATTATCAAGAGCTGCTGCAGGCAACTGATGTGAACTATCAAAATATAACATACTGGAAGCACGGAAAGTTTGAGAGCGTCTCTGCCCTTGCATTTGTTACAATAGACCTGCAAAGGGCGCAAGCTGAGACCAAAAAGCTGCTTTGGATGCACAGGGAACTGATAGGATTCAGCAACGGGAGAAGCAAGGACGCAGTCAACATTCAGAGAACAGGGGAGGAAAAGTGGCGTGTTACAGTGCCGATATTTACACGGGACCAATGGGATGGCTACTTTTGGAGGGCAGACTCTGACACAGTTATTCTACTTGACATGATCAGGCTCTTCTTTGATGAGTTGGAATGGTTTGGCATGCTTGACTTTGTGATGGACAGGGATGAGCGGTACGCCCAGCAGTGAAGAGTCCTTGGAGGTGCCAGGGGAATCTGAGATTCGTTGGACTGATATCTGACCAATGTGACTGATTGCAGGTATTTGAAATATCCATTGTTGTTGATTGTTTGGCACCAAAAGGTATCTTTGAGAATCTCCGCAGAGGTGCAGGTTTGATTCTGCAAGAATCAGACATGTCAGATGCGTGGATTGTGAAATACAAAAAACTGGCAAAGCATGGCAGAGTTGTATGAGGATATGGGATTCACCTGAGGAATTAAAAGCGATTACATGAAAAAACAGGCGTGTTTTGTTTTGACTATACATAGATGTCAGATAAATACAGGAATATTCCAAATGATCACATTATAAAATCAGTAAAAAGATCAGGCAAAGTAGACCCGAATCCTGACTTGGGCGTATCTATCAGCAGGTAGACATGTTGTATGCGCGTATCAGGTATAGCGTATCAGCATACACATCTGAGGACTCGTCAAGTGACTCAATGAATCCGCATATCTGTGTCTGGTTGTATTGTGAGATTTGCAGGAACAGTTCTTGGAGAGATCAGCTATATGTCGGTATCATCGCCGATATTTCTAGGTGGGGGGAGGATCCACACCGAGATAAAAGTTGTCAAAGAACGCTCTTTGGTTCCAGTCATCAATCCAAGTATCAATAAGGTAAAGTTGTACCCTTATATCATCTTGTTCTGATACGTGCTGTGAAATATCGGTACTAAATGTGCGCCATCCAGAATCAAATGTGGCGCCTTCAAACAGGATTATTCTATGCAGGGAGTTACCTGCAGTATCTTGTACTTCTATCACGGCATTAGTTATGTTTGAATAACGATTGTCTGAGAGTGCCCTGTAATCGATGCCCAAGTACAGCGGATCAAGGGGATTATAGTTCTCAAGGGAAAGATCTCTTTGAATTCCGACATTGATTCCAATCCCTTGGCCTCTGATCAGGACAGCTGATCCGAAGCTATCTGAACCTACAGGGAATATAACTCTGTCATTGGTGGAGGACAAGGATGCTTCCGACTTGGGGGTTGCTGATTTGAAAGACTCCCATGAATTAAGATTGTTAAAGCCATCAGTTATCGTTTCAAATCCAGAGGGGAGATAAACCGTTATTGAGAAGGAGTCCTGTACAAAGTTGTTGCTTGTATCAGTTGCAGTACATGTGACTAGCGTGGTGCCAATAAAAAATAAATCGCCTGAATTGTGATTACACTGTATCGTTGCTGGGTGGAGGTCTGTCGCAGTAGGACTTGCAAACTCTACAAAAGTGTCATTTGTAGATCTCACAGCGATATCATCGGGAAAGCTGGTAAAGACGGGATTTGTCGTATCCCGGAGGGTAGTAGTGTCAAGTATTGCGTTACCGGCACTGGAACCACTATCTGTTCTTGCCTGAACTCTAAAAGAATAATCCGTATCTGGGGTCAGGTCTGTCACATCAAAGAACGGTTCAGCAGTCAAGCCTACAAACGTCTGAGGGTCACCGTGGGGTGTAGTCATGACAAGCCGATAGGTCTGGAATGTGCCGCCGTTTAGGTCCGGCTGTATCCATTCCAATCTTAGGGAATTTGAAGCGATGTTAGTTGCAGACAGATCAAGAACCGGATCAGGGGGTGGCACCGGTAGAGTTCTTGTGTCAAGTATTGCGTTACCGGCACTGTAACCACTATTGGTTCTTGCCTGAACTCTAAAAGAATAATCCGTATCGGGAGTCAAGCCAGCTACCTCAAAGAACGGCTCAGTAGTCAAGCCTACAAATGTCTGAGGGTCACCGTGGGGTGTAGTCATGACAAGCCGATAGGTCTGGAATGTGCCACCGTTTAGGTCCGGCTGTGTCCACTCCAATATGAGGGAAATTGAAGTGATGTTAGTTGCAGACAGATCAAGAACCGGATCAGGTAGTGGTAATGTTCTTGTGTCAAGTACTGCGTTGCCACCACTGAAACCATTATCTGTTCTTGCCTGAACCCTAAAAGAGTAGTCAGTGTCAGGGGTCAGGCCTGTCACCTCATAGAACGGTTCAGCAGTCAAGCCTACAAACGTCTGAGGGTCTCCGTGGGGTGTAGTCATAACAAGCCGATAGGTCTGGAATGTGCCACCGTTTAGGTCCGGCTGTGTCCAAAAGAGAGTTAGTGAATCAGAGGTTATGTTAGTTGCAGACAGATCAAGAACCGGATCAGGTAGTGGTAATGTTCTTGTGTCAAGTACTGCGTTGCCACCACTGAAACCATTATCTGTTCTTGCCTGAACTCTAAAAGAATAATCCGTGTCGGGAGTTAGGTCTGTCACATCAAAGAACGGTTCAGCAGTCAAGCCTACAAACGTCTGAGGGTCTCCGTGGGGTGTAGTCATGACAAGCCGATAGGTCTGGAATGTGCCACCGTTTAGGTCCGGCTGTGTCCAAAAGAGAGTTAGTGAATCAGAGGTTATGTTAGTTGCAGACAGATCAAGAATCGGATCAGGGAGGGGTGCGATAACTGGAGGCATAACTATAACCGAAAAGGAATCCCGTGCAGAGTTGCTGTTTGCATCAGTTGCCATACATGTGACTAGAGTGCTGCCGGCAGGAAAGGAGTCTCCAGAATCATGACTGCACAATATGATTACCGGAAAGATGTCTGTCGCAGTCGGATTTTCAAACTCTACAGCATCACGATTCAGAAACGTCACGGTGATATCCTCTGGAAAACTGGTAAAGACAGGTTCTGTCGTATCCTGAATCCTCACAGTCTGGGTATCACTAGCCGTATTGCCTGAATCATCAGTGGCAGTCCATGTAATTACAGTCGAGCCTACTGGGAAGGAATCAGGTGAATCATTTGTAACTGTAACATCAGAATCTGCAATGTCACTGGCAGTAGCACTGCCAATATCCACAGGGGTCAGTTCATCTGTAGCTTCTGCAATTATACTGTCAGGGACTGTAATGGTTGGCTGTGTCGTGTCCCGAATTATGACTGTCTGTATTCCAGTTACCTCATTTTCAGTACTATCCTTGGCAGTCCACGTAACTCTAGTCTCACCTACTGGAAAAGAGTCAGGTGCGTCATTTATCACAGTTATGGTATCAATATTGTCTGTGACTGTAGCAGTTCCTATATCTACGGGAGTCAGCACGCCTGTGGCCTCGGCTATAATGTCTGATGGTAGAATCAGCACAGGTCCTGCCGTACCCTGTACCGTCACTTTCTGGGTATCAGTTGCAGAATTAAAAGAGTTGTCAGTTGCAGTGTATGTTATAATGGTGATGCCGATTGGGAATGAGGTCGGGGCATCACTGGTGATAAGAGGTGCCCGATCAATCAGATCAGTTGCAGTTGCCACACCGAGTTCAATCATGGTAAGCAAGCCGGTAGCCTCGATGGTAATATCATCAGGGGCTGTAATGGTTGGACTGGTCCTATCATTAACGATTACAAGCTGTGTATACAGAGCCGTATTTCCCGAGCTGTCCTTTGCAGTCCAAATGACAAAGGTTGAGCCGAGTCGGAAAGAGTCAGGTGAATTATTTGTAACTACAACATCTGGATCTGCAATGTCACGTGCAGTTACAGTATCAATCTCAACTGGGGTCAATAGTCCTGTGGCTTCTGCAAAGATGAGATTGGACTCTGGAGTATCAAAGTACGGATTTGTCGTATCCTGAATGGTGACTTTTTGTACTGCAGACACCTCATTCTCAGAGCTGTCCTTTGCAGTCCATGTCACCCTGGTCTCACCTAATGGAAAAGAGTCAGGTGCGTCATTTATCGCAGTTATGGTATCAATATTGTCTGTGACTGTGGCAGTTCCTATATCTACTGTAGTCAGCACGCCTGTGGCCTCAGCTGTAACATCAGATGGTAGAATCAGCTTGGGTCCCGTATCCCGTATCGTTATTTTCTGTGTGGCAGTTGCAGAGTTGCCAGAATCATCAGTTGCAGTGTATGTTATAATGGTGATGCCGATTGGAAACGAGGTCGGGGCATCGCTGGTAATAGTTGGCATTGGATCCACGGTATCAGTTGCAGTTGCCACGCCAAGTTGAATCATGGATATTAGACTGGTAGCCTCATGTATGATATCATCTGGTGGTATAATTACAGGATCAGTCGTATCCTGTATGGTGATAATTTGCGTATCATTTGCCATATCACCTTTGTCGTCCTGGGCAGTCCATGTTATGACAGTACTGCCAAGTGTAAACAAGTCCGGTGCATCATTTGTGATTGCAGCATCCCGATTAATAGAGGCAGTACCCAGATCAACTAGGGTCAGCTCTCCTGTGGCCTCCAGAGTCAGGTCATCAGGGGCGGTAATCTCCAAGGGTATGAATCGGTTTAGCGTTACATCAAATGAGGCACTTGCCGTGTTGCCGACTGAATCTCGGGATATGCAAGTTACAGTGGTGGTACCAAATGGATAAACCACCCTTCCCGGCGGATCACATATTACTGCAACTATACCGTCCACATTATCAACTGCAGTAGGCAGGGTAAAGGTGACAAGTGATGGGCGGGAGACATCCAGAATTATATCGTTAGGCACATTTGAGATTACAGGCTTTACATCATCCCTTAGCTTTGCAATTAGTTGTATCGCATCAATCTGGATGATACTATTGTCATTCTCAAGTATTGGCATGAATCTAAAGAAAAAGTCATCTCCTGCAAACTCGTCAAAGTTTATTGTAACTGGAAACCATTGCTCATATGCTGACTCACTCACAGTTACCATGTGATGGTCCTCCCAGTTATCAGCAGTTCGGGCCTGAACCATCATGACTTCTGTATTCAACGAATCCGTATCTAAAATCTGATCTCCAAACCAGACCCAAAAGACAAGGTCTGCACCATCATATGTGGACAGTTTGATTTCATCTGCTGCTTGTAACGGACAGGAACCGTCACACTCTCCGATGCTGATAACACGGTTGTTGGTATCGGCAAGCAGTGTGTCCATTGGACTCTCAATGCCCCACTGACTGTCTAGCGTCCATCCGTCGGTACTATCCCACTGTTGCTCAAAGAGTACAGTCTCTACAAATCCAGAGGGTGATTCTGGCGGGGGCAGGACTATTGGGGGCTTGACTCTCAATGTCACTGGAACATCAATGGTTTCTGTGGCACTATCCTGCCCATCAGTGACGTGAACTGAGAATGACATAGTGACAGTCTGCTCCATCACTGCAAAAGGTATTCTAAAAGAGGCTATTGCCTTTTCTGCATTTTGCAGTCTTACTGCAGGAGCTTCATTATCTATCTGAGACCATGAAAAGCCTAGAGAGTTATCATCAGTGTTTGCACTGGCAGTCAATGTTACTCTACCATCACTTTGGGTGACAGGTGCAATTGAGACAACAAGGTCTGCACCTGAACCATCAGGTGTTGCCACCTGTGCCTCAGAGAGGCCGACTGGAACTAGCATGAGGGTAAATAATAAGAGAAAAAGGGTTTTATTCATTGATCAACTTGGATGGTGTGGTATATACATAGTTCTAATCAGCTGCGATCTGCAAACTATGGAGATAAAATGTGAAATACTTACCAAATATAGTGCAATTTCTTGAATTTTTCAATCCGTATCAGTTACTCTGATGATGCAAAAATGGATTTTTGACAGTTATCGAGTATTGTACAAATCAATTTGTAACTAGATAAGATCATGATATGATCGTATGAATTTCAGATATACTTGGAACACAATCAATACAGTAAGAGACCTATGAGAGTATTACATTGATCTGAGGGATCAAAAGCAGTGACACAAAACAGGCATGACTTGTTTTGACTGTGCATAAAAAATGTCATGAGGCATGTCAGATAAATACAGGAACAATCCAGATGATCACATTATAAAATTAGTGAAAAAGATCAGACAAAGTACAAATCCAAAGATTAAATCATGACTTGATGAATGTGTTGATCAGCAGATCGTAGTCATGTTGTATGCGTGTATCAGTTCCTGTGTATCGATATACATATCAGAGGACTCGTCAAGTGATTCAATCAATTTGCATGCCTGTGTCTGATCGTATTGTGAGATTTGCAGAGACAGTTCTTGGAGTGATGTCAGTTGTATATCTGCCTCACCACTGATATTTCCAGATGGAGGAGGATCCGTACCGAGATATAAGTTGTCAATGGACAACCTATGATACCAGTTTCCCCCTGAGCCATCCCAGAAATATAATCGTACCGCGACATCAGCTCGTTTTGCTATGTACTGTGAAATATCGGTACTAAATGTGCGCCATCCTGAATCCGATGTACCACCGTGAATCAGTCTTGTCTGGTACAGGTGGTGGCCATGTGTATCTGTTAGTTGAAGCTTAACATTGGTTGCTCCGTAACGAGTCATCGATGATTGTGCCCTATAATCAACGCTGAGGTATAATGGATCATCTGGATTATGATTCTCAAGGGAGATGTATCTAGTAATTCCAGTAAAGGTGCCATGCCCATCACCTCTCATTAGGGCAGATGGTGCGGGGTTGCCGTCAGTTGCAGTGAGTTCAAGTATGTAATTGTTAAAGAAAACGGTGCTCACACCTGTTGATTTGCCAAGATTCCAAGAATCAAGATTTGCAAAGTCATCTGTTATGGTTTCAAATACAGGGACAGTAACCGTTACTGAAAAGGAGTCCTGTACAAAGTTGTCGTTTGCATCAGTTGCAATGCATATGACTAGCGTGCTGCCGACATGGAACGAATCGCCTGAATTATTACTACACAGTACGGTTACCGGAAAGATGTCAGTTGCAGTAGGAGTTTCAAACTCTACAGAAATACTATTTTTAGATTTCACAGTGATATCATCGGGGAAACTGGTAAAGACGGGCTTTGTCGTATCCTGGAGGGTTGTAGTGTCAAGTATTACATTACCGCCACTGTAACCGACGTCTGTTCTTGCCTGAACTCGGAAAGAATAATCTGTATTGTGGGTCAAACCAATTACCTCAAAGAACGGTTCGGCAGTCAAACCCACAAGTGTCTGTGGATCTCCGTGAGGCGATGTCATGACAAGCCGATAAGTCTGGAGTGTGCCACCGTTTAGGTCTGGTTCTGTCCATTCCAATCTTAGTGAACTAGACGTTATGTCAGTTGCAGACAGATCAAGAACAGGATCAGGTGGAGTTATCAGCGTAATAACTTGAGGCATAACTATAACCGAAAAGGAATCCAATACAGAGTTATCGTTTGCATCAGTTGCAGTACATGTAACTAGCGTGCTGCCGGCAGGGAAGGAATCACCTGAATCATAATCACACAGTACAGTTACTGTAAAGATGTCTGCCGCAGTAGGAGTTTCAAACTCTACAGTATCACGATTCAGATATGTCACAGTGATATCCTCTGGAAAACTGGTAAAGATAGGCCTTGTCGTATCCTGAATCCTCACAGTCTGGGTATCACTAGCCGTGTTCCCTGAATCATCAGTTGCAGTCCATGTAATCACAGTCGAGCCTACTGGGAAGGAGTCAGGTGAATCATTTGTAACTGTAACATCGAGGTCTGCAATGTCACTGGCAGTAGCACTGCCGATATCCACAGAGGTTAATTCATCTGTAGCCTCTGCAATTATACTGTCAGGGACTGTAATGGTTGGCTGTGTAGTATCCCGAATTATAACTGTCTGTATGCCAGTTACCACATTTTCTGCATTATCCTTGGCAGTCCACGTAACTCTAGTCTCACCTACCGGGAAGGAGTCAGGTGCGTCATTAATTGCAGTTAGGGAGTCAACATTGTCTGTAACTGTGGCAGTTCCTATATCCAACGGAGTCAGCACGCCT
Organism: Candidatus Nitrosopumilus sp.; assembly: GCA_965206745.1. Taxonomy (GTDB): domain Archaea; phylum Thermoproteota; class Nitrososphaeria; order Nitrososphaerales; family Nitrosopumilaceae; genus Nitrosopumilus. Next base: position 1,563,550 of record OZ242220.1, read on the forward strand.
GTGGCTTCAGATGTAACATCAGATGGCAGAATCAGCATAGGTCCTGTCGTATCCTGTACCGTCACTCTCTGGGTATCAGTTGCAGAATTGTAAGAGATATCAGTTGCAGTATAAGTTATTATAGTGACACCGATTGGGAACGAAGTCGGAGCATCACTAGTAATGAGGGGTGCCCGATCAACCAGATCAGTTGCAGTTGCCACACCAAGTTGAATCATGGTAAGCAGGCTGTCAGCCTCGATGATAATATCATCAGGAGCTGTAATGATTGGACTGGTCCTATCATTAATGATTACAACTTGGTCATATCGAGCCGTATTTCCCGAGCTGTCCTTGGCCATCCAAATGACAGGGGTTGAGCCGAGTCGGAAAGAGTCAGGTGCGTCATTGGTAACTACAACATCTGGGTCTGCAATATCATTTGCAGGTATGGGATCAAGTTCAAGTGGGGTCAATATTCCTGTGGCTTCAGCATAAAAGTTGTAGGATTCCGGAGTATCAAAGTACGGATTTGTAGTATCATGAATGGTGACTTTTTGTACTGCAGACACCTCATTCTCAGAGCTGTCCTTTGCAGTCCATGTCACCATGGTCTCACCTACTGGGAAAGAGTCAGGTGCGTCATTAATTGCAGTTAGGGAGTCAATATTGTCTGTAACTGTGGCAGTTCCTATATCTACTGTAGTCAGCACACCTGTGGCCTCTGCTGTAACATCAGATGGCAGAACCAGCATAGGTCCTGTATCCCGTATCGTTATGTTCTGTATGGCAGTTGCAGAGTTACCAGAGTCATCAGTTGCAGTATATGTTATAATGGTGACACCGATTGGGAACGAGGTTGGAGCATCGCTGGTGATGGTGGGCATTGCATCGACAGTATCTGTTGCAGTTGCAGTACCCAGTTGAATCATGGATATTAGACTGGTAGCCTCATGTATGATATCATTTGGTGGTATAATTACAGGATCAGTCGTATCCTGTATGGTGATAATTTGCGTATCATTTGCCACATCACCTTTGTCGTCCTGGGCAGTCCATGTTATGACAGTGCTGCCAAGTGGAAACAAGTCAGGTGCATCATTTGTGATTGTGGCATCCCGATTAATAGAAGCAGTACCCATATCAACTAGGGTCAGTTCCCCTGTGGCCTCTAGAATCAGGTCATCAGGGGCGGTAATCTCCAAGGGGACAAATTTGTTTAGCGTAATGTCAAATGAGGCACTTGCCGTGTTGCCGACTGAATCTTGGGATATGCAAGTTACAGTAGTGGTACCAAATGGATAGATCACCCTTCTTGGCGGATCACATATTACTGGAACTGTGCCGTCCACATCATCAACTGCAGTAGGCAGGGTAAAGGTGACAATTGATGGGCGGAAGACATCCAGAATTATATCGTTAGGAACATTTGAGATTACAGGCTTTACATCATCCCTTATCTTTGCAATTAGTTGTATCGCGTCAATCTGGATTATGCTATTGTCATTCTCAAGTATTGGCATGAATCTAAAGAAAAATTCATCTCCTGCAAATTCGTCAAAGTTTATTGAAACTGGAAACCATTGCTCATATACTGACTCACCGACAGTTATCATGTACTTGTCCACCCAGTTATCAGCAGTTCGTGCCTGAACCATTACGACCTCGGTATTCAACGAGTCCGTATCTAAAATCTGATCTCCAAACCAGACCCAGAAGACAAGGTCTGCACCATCATATGCGGACAGTTTGATTTCATCTGCTGCTTGTAACGAACAGGAGCCGTCACACTCTCCGATGCTGATAACACGGTTGTTGGTATCGGCAAACAGTGTATCCATTGGACTCTCAATGCTCCACTGGCCATCAGGTGTCCATCCATCGGTATTATCCCACTGTTGCTCAAAGAGTACAGTCTCTACAAATCCAGAGGGTGATTCTGGTGGGGGTATGGCCATTGAGGGCTTGACTGGCAATGTTACTGGGACATCAATTGTTTCTGTGGCACTATCTTGTCCATCAGTGACGCTGACTGAAAACGACATAGTGACAGTCTGCTCCATCACTGCAAAAGGTATTCTAAAAGAGGCTATTGCCTTTTCTGCATTTTGCAGTCTTACTGCAGGAGCTTCATTATCTATCTGAGACCATGAAAAACCTAGAGAATTATCATCAGCGTTTGTACTAGCAGTCAATGTTACTCTACCATTACTTTGGGTGACAGGTGCAATGGAGACACTCAGATCTGAACTATCAGGTGTTGCCACCTGTGCCTCAGAGAGGCCGACTGGAACTAGCATGAAGATAAACAATAGTAGAAATGGAATTTTGTTCATACATAAGCTTGAATTCCGTGGTATATAGATAGTTCTAATCAGCTGCGATCTGCAAACTATTTGGATAAAACATGAAATAATTACAAAATAAAGTGTAATTTTTTGAATTTTTCAACCCACGTCGGTTACTCTGATGATGCAAAACTGGGTTTTTGACAGTTATCAGTAACTGTACAGACGGATCTGCAACTAGCTAATTTCATAACGGGATAAAACTGGCAGAGATACAAGGCAGCATCTGACCCAACTGTTTGGAATCGGCCATCCTACACAGAATCATACCACAATGTCTGAAGAGACAGACTTCAGTGTCCAACTTTGTGACTTGCATTAGGACATGGAAGATATCACAGGCAAGGTTGTGACAGGTAACATCAGACTTTTGAAATTAAATATCTGTCTTGGGGTACTCACCATTCATCATGGAACCTGCAAGGAACTATTTCAGCAGTTCCATTATCTTTTGTGCCTTGCCCTGCTCGATGTGGAGTTCTTCTGCAAGCTTTACCATCTTTGAGATCTCGTCCTTTTCACCCAAATAGTCATAGCTGAATGTCTGGCCTGGTACAGATACCAGCTTGCTTGCGTTAAATATTGCAGTGGCCTTTTGCTCCTCATGGTCCATGAGTTTTCCAAAGTTTGAGTGCATCCTAGTCATCACGTTGACTGCACCGTCTGTGAATCGCTCCATGTCCGGTGCGGTAATTGAGAACCAGCTGCCGTGATCATTTTGGGTCCAGAGGTATCCCGAATCATCCTCCCAGATGTTGTAGCGCCTGTCCTGCTGGGTGAGTGTGACTATCTCTGCTGGTCCCTGGTTTGTCTTTTTCTGCACGATAGAGTATGTGCTTGGTGCAAGTAGGGAGTCGCCTGTAAACTCTACGCCCTCGTTGACGTACGTTACGGTGCTGCGTCGCTTGGAATCGACTGCCGATATTGCCATCACGTCGGACTTTAGCGGCGCATTAACCTTGAAATCTATGCCAAATGAGTGGCAATCGAGTTTGGAGCCCGGACTGCATTCCACCTTGCTGACGGTAGCAGTCGTCTTGCTCTCATCAACTAGCGATTCCTTTTGCTCGTGAATAATCTCAGTAATGTCATAGTCATTCGGATTGTCATAGTTTCGATTCAGCATCAGTATGATGTCAGTCTCGGCATCTGATGCCGCACCAATCTCCGGCACTCCAAGGGATAGCGTCACATACCTGAATCCGTCAGCTGCATATGCCTTCATGGCGACACTGTTTGTCTCACCAATTATTGATGATGTCCTTGTAAAGTCAGTGTGCCAGTTGTCAGTGATGTCAAGTGTGTAGCCATTGAATGTAAATCCGTCAGTGACTAGCTGCGATGATGATATCTCCCATGACTGGCCAAAGGTTGGCTTTTTCTTCCACTCATTTGAGCTGCCACCAGATCCATAAGCTACCAAAACCCTGCCAATTTCGAAATCAATGTTCAAGCCATTGTCTACAACATCGCAGGCGATATAGTTGTAACCAAGTGGCAGGAAATCACCGTTACTTATTACCGTACCATCAATGTCCATAACCATGCCTGAACTGCGTTCACGCTGTAGGGCATCTATATAGGTAGTGGCATTAAGTCGAATACAGTCCATTTTGATAGGAGGGTTTGGATTGGCATCGACTACACTAACAAATGGACTATCGGTTCCTACAGGATTATCATCAGATTGGAGTTCATCAGGGAACATTAAGGTATTGGGTTGCAGTCGTGAAGCAAACTTGAGTTTTGGCTCTAGATTATCAACAACAGTGACAAATAGAATCGCATCTAGGACTTCGCCAGATGCATCATCTGTTACACGGATTTGTATCTCAAATGATTCACCAGACAGTGAATGTGGAGGGGTTGGCCAAGACAGGACACCAAAGACCTCATCGGCAAACCCTAATCCAATAGGAAGTTCAAGGTCTGAGAGCGACGCTGCAGATGGTGAGATCGTTATTCCAGGACTTGGAATGGATACTCCAAGACGTGGAACAGTTGTATCAGGATTCAGAGGTGGCGTACCAAAATTATCAATTATCATGCCATCGTGTACGACACTGATAATCTCAAAGCTCACATCGTCTGCATTGAGGGATACGTCAGTATCAGTATTCATGACTGGTACCAGTTGTATGTTGAACTCCCCATTGCTAGAGTCGTAATTGCGTGGTGGACATAGTGTAGCGCTGGAAGGTTCGCATGCTTCAAACTGAAACTCGACGACATTCAAAAGAATGTCACGCACCAAGACTGGGTTGTCATCAGGCCCCATGGCTCTTGCAGTATTAAAAGCAGGCAAACCAGGTGGAAGCTCTTCTGCACTGAGTGGAAGGTGCAGTAGACCGTCACCTGCAACATTAGTTACACCAAGTACCAATGGATTTGTTTGAGCGGCACTATCAGTAGGGGGGACCATTATGTTAAAGTCTACTGCAATATTACGTGATCGTTCCGTAAATTCTGGACTGCCTACAATCTGGTCTTGACACTGGTCAGCAAAACTCTCCTCTATAGTCACACACTGTTCTCTAATAGTATATGGTGATTGTGGGACTCCATCAATAAGAGTTCCTTCGATTACATCCGTACATATCTCAACTGTCTTGAAAGACACATCACGACATATTGGCTCACTTAGGACTGCATCGACTCGTATTTTACATGATTCAGACGAATCATAAGATGCACCATTACATCGTTGTTCAGCTAAGACTGCTCTTGTGTCAGTTGTATTCTGTATTATTTCACAACTTTCTCTTACCCTATCGTTCGGATCCACACATGCTCTTAGAACTGATGTATCGACACTCAGGTCATCATATAGAACCAGAGTGATATGGCATATTTTGCCTTCATCTTCTACAGTTGGAATCCACGAGAATTTACCACCCAGAATATTGGCAGTATCTATGTTACAGTCATCATTTTCTAGGAACCACTGAGCGTCACGGGTAATGGTGTTGACAGGTGTAAATGTAAAATTAAAGGGATCTCCTACGTTAGCTTGCCTCTCCAATGTAAATCTAAATGGATCTGGCAACAATATGGCCAGGTCATTTGTACCAGTCACCAAGTCATCGTCACTATCAATTACTGTTATTATACCAGACTGGGTTGATATCTCAGGCGCTCTTACTCCAGGTAATTGTCTAGGTACGTCGCTAGGGGATTCTATATTGTCACAGAGGCCGCTGCGGGTGTCGAACGTTTGGCATGTACGGTCGGGAAGATCTGTTGTAAATGCAGTTCTTAGTCTTGTTACTGGATTACCTTCTTCATCTAGTACTGGATTAAGTACTGGATTAAGTACTGGATTACCTTCTTCATCTAGTACTGGATTACCTTCTTCATCTAGTACTGGATTATCTTCATCTAGTACTGGATTACCTTCTTCATCTAGTACTGGATTATCTTCATCTAGTAGGATATCGGATATGATATCACCGTTTTCATCTAGTACGTAGACTATGCCGGGGTTGCCAACAGTATACGTAAAGGTGTATGTTTTAGGACCTACTGGATTCGTTTTAGAACCTTCTGGATTCGTAGTGTCGTGTCGGAAGGTGGCTGAGAAATCACCGCTTGCCGTATCAAAAGAGTCTGTGATGTATGTAGGCAGATTGCCACCAATGATGTCGTATACGTACAAATCATCTCCAACATCTGCTGCTGCTCTTGAAAGACTAGGAAGGTCTGCACCCTCTGAGACTGTCAGTTCGTATGGGGAAAATGGTATGTGTGGATTGACAAATAATGCAAAGATCCTTGTTGCTACAAATGACGTCTCAGGGTCGTTTGGATCAGTTGATGGCGCAGTTAGGGAGATGGCGACCTGACATATTGCGCCTCCATCAGTAGGAGCTGGGGTCCATCTGAATGTTCCATTGTCTGCATCAATTCCGCTTGCACCCACTTGATCACAGCTATTAGTCAAGAGTCCAAACTTGAAACCTGTGGGATCTGCAACGATGGGTTCAAATACAAATCGGAATGGCTCATCTACGCTCTTTGTTCTGTCCGAGTCCTCAAATGCAGATGGCAGTTTTATGAGATGTGGTACCGTGAAATTCTGAGATATGGTAGTAAATATTGATGATGTAAAATTCTGTATTCTTGAGGGATCATCAGAATAAGTTCTGGAATCTGTCACTCCAAATTTGAATTGTAATATAGTGTCATGATCTTGCAGACGAGGAGTCCAAGAGAATGCTTGAGTGCCTTCATCAAATGTTGCACCCGAATCATCGACTCCAAGACTTGCGAATACTCCAGCTAGACGGATGATGATGTCAGAATTATCAGGTAGCGTAATAGTTGTTCCTGCAGCATACACGACTTGGTCTATACCTCGTCCGTTGTACAGAGCTGAATCGGCATTGTAGGATAATATGTATTGGTATAGTGATTCTTTTTCTGCTGCTGATAGGAAAAAGCCCCCTATGTCTCGAGGTGTGGGATTTGTTATAATGACTGCACTATCGCCTGGAGCAGAAGGAGGTTGAATAAGTAATACTGATTTTTCAGCAAGTTGAGTAGCGCTTCTGATATCTCCGATGCGCCATGTTAGCTCATCGCCATCAGGATCAGAGCCTCTCAGGGTGAATGCTACGAGTTCACCCACGCGAGGTTCTGTATTGACAGTATCTGAAATAGGATCTATTGTTGGAGCCCTGTTAGGAGTGGTAAATTCATGATATACTGGGTCTGATTCCACTCCATACTGATCAGTTAGTAGAAATTCAAACCTGACGCCATTGTTGATATCAGCTTGAGTTGGGGTCCAACTGAATCGTCCGCTGTCTGCATCAATTGTTCCATCCGTAGGAGGATCAGATGTCACACTCCACGTGAGAGTATGGCCGTCAAGATCAGAGCCACTCAGGGTGAATGCTACTAGTTCATTTGCGTTAAGCATGTCAGGGAGAACGTCTGGGCCAATTACTTGGATTTTTGTAGGCCCTTCTACGAATGTACCGATCTCTGTTGTACATACACCGCTGGGGTCACGGTCTCCGTTTTCTAGTGTTGGACAGGTAAGAACATCTCGTGGTACTGAAACGGTCTCTGTTGTACATACACTGCTGGGGTCACGGTCTCCGTTTTCTAGTGTTGGACAGACAAGGACATCTTGTGTTATTGAAACGGCCTTTGTTTCACATTCACCGCGGGGGTCACGGGCTCCGTTTTCTAGTGTTTCACAGACAAGAATATTTCGTGTTACTGATATATTATCACTTGAAACGGTCTCTGTTGTACATACACCGCTGGGGTCACGGTCTCCGTTTTGTAGTGTTGGACAGACAAGGACATCTTGTGTTATTAATGCAGGATCATTTGAAACAGTCTCTGTTGTACATACACCGCTGGGGTCACGCTCTTCGTCTTGTAGTGCTGGACAGACAAGGACATCTCGTGTTATTGATACACTTGAAACGGTATCTATTACCGGTGCCCTGTTAGGTATGACAAACGCAACAGATACTGGTTCAGACCTTGCTCCTCCATCGGGACATTGTCTGCTAGTACTGGCAGGTGGTAAAGTATCTGTAGTATCAGGAGGACTAAGTGTACAATCCGCTTCAGGATCTACACCGGCAGGTATGTTTCTGGGCTCACTTAGGTAGAAGGTGAACGTGATAGCGGCATTGCGATGCTCAAATAGACCATTATCGACAGGCATTGTCCTTTGGACGTGCTCTGGACCTGGCATCCATGTGAATACTCCGCTGTTCTGATCAATCCTTGCACCCACATCATCAACAGTACTAAACCACCTAGCGTTCACATTGTCAATACCATCATTTCCGATATTAGCATCATCAATGAAGCTTGTGACGTTAGTTTCTACACTCCATTCCAGATCAGCATTGTTATCAGGATCAAAGCCTTCCAGGGTGAATGATACAGTTTCACCTGCGGAAAAATTCCCAGGGATGTATGAAAAACTCTTCACAGTTCCATCTGGTAGAGTGACTGTAGAAGGTTCGAGTTGAATGGACGTTAGATCTTCACCCACCACGAATGTTGGATTATCAAGAAGGATAGAAGGTGCAGGACGAACCCTACCAGTATCAGGGTTTACACGTGTACCTGGTTCATTGAACCTTAGATCAAATGTTGAAGTGACGAGGTTGAGAGCCTCTATGAGTTGAGTTAGGCGTTCCTCGGTAAGGGTTTCCGTAGGGATGTCTATTACCGGTCGTTCGTTTCTATGCAATACTGTGATGAATGCAGGCTGACCTCTTGACACGCCACCATGTTCATCACTATACTCCCAAATAAAGAAAAAGACCTTGGCCGCATCTCTAACGGTCTCACCAGGGCCAGGAGGATCCACGGTATCAAGTGGGAATGGGACTGCAAAGTGACCGGTATCATCCAGGCCATCTATAACATCACTCCTATCATCCCTAGTCAGATTTGCAATGATGGCAAAAGCTGTAGGATCTGAATCCAGAACAGCCTGCTGTTCACGAGTGAGCTCTACGGGTGGAAGTATTCGGTATTGAACACCGGTTGGTATGGGGTTTTCAGGACGGTTTGTAACTGCATCAGAAAGGGGCGGAATAGCAGAAATGATTCCACCATCAGGAGCCCTAACATAAGGAAGGACTGTACCATCAAGACTGAATGATTGAGGATCAACGATCACACTATCAGGATGCGGGATGAATCTGCCATCAGAATCTGTGAAGGGTGTATTAGGAGGATACGTGATGTATGTGCCATCACGAAGCATGATGATTCTACCAGTAGAATCTGTGAAGAGTGTGCCGTCAGGCAGTGTAACGAGAAAAACGACTTCATCAACATCAGACTCGAATACAGTTGCGCGGTATTCTCCAAATTCTGGCAGACGTGGATTTGGACCAACATACTCTGGATCATCAGGATGTGCAAATACAGAGCCGTCATCATTGCTCACCCTTACCTGGGAAGGGCGATCATAGAAGGTATCGCCAATATGGTACCTGAAAGTAAAATCAAAGATCTCTATTTCTTTAGGGGTGTCAAATACTGCAACAGTATTATTCCTTCCAAATTCATCACGAGTGGTTACTATAGTGAAATCTCCCTTGGTGTTGTCAGCTATGGTAGTAACTGGGAATGTGTTTGCAAGTGAACCACCCAGTACATTTGTATCTATATTTCCAAACGAACCATTGTTTGCATATAGAGAATTTCTGATATGGTCAGGCAGGGTTCCACCAGATCGGATTTCAAATCTGAGATCGAAACTCGTTGGCTCTAGTCCGAAAGGATACGATACAGCTTCGCCAAGGGATGGAACTATCTGTCCCTCAACTACCGCCATATCATATATGGTGAAAACCGGGTCAAATACCGTTAATGCATGGGACAGGGTGGAGCTCAAAAGGTCAGAATCAGTGGCAGTAAATGTAAAGTCAACTAGTGCATTGCTATGCTCTGAACCCGGAGTCCAGGTGAATACTCCAGTGTCTGGAGCAATTACTGCATCTACAGGAATGTCATTACGAATTGTAGGTATGGCTCCAAGTACCTGTTCGGTTATGATCGTGCCATTTGGATGGCGGGCTGGAACATTTCGATCATCACTAGTATCACCAGGAGTGCCATTATCATCAAGTGTGAAAACTGTCTTCTCAATCAAGCCTTCTGTAAAGGTAGTCACAACATAGTCCAGACTCCATGTTACACCCCGATCCTCAGGATCATTGGCCACCAGGTCAAGCTGTATTGGTTGACCCACAAAAGTTTCACTGAGTTCAATAAGTCTAGTGGTGTCACTTGAAAGTGGCTCTATTATCGGAGGATCGTTTCTTTCTAGTATATTAAATACATAAGATACGAAATCAGTCCCAGTTACACCGCGTATGGTACTCCCAGGTATCAAATCCCCATTTGTATCACGTGTGCCAAATCCAGGTAGAAGACCAGGGAGGTCATTTAGTTCAAACTCAAATATGAAAGTCCTGTCAATCATATCTATTGTGGGCGTCCATGTGAATGTCGTGGTTGCTCCGATAGTCGGATCAAGGGTTGCACCCAAGTAATCATCATCATGACGGACTATTTCAAGATCAAGATTATGTGCAGTGACGATAGCAGGATCATTTGCAGGATTTGTACTAGGCCTCCCCTCTCCAATGTTGGCGATAACCTCGGTGGTGTTACTTATACGCCATGATAAATCACTATCACTACCGTCAGGATCAGAAGCTGTCAGGGTGAAGGTTATCGGTTCAATAGGTGTAACCTCATTTATGAAGTGATCACCAGCAATAACTTGCGTAGGAATACCTTCTACTATTTCAGGAATATCTTCTACTGTTTCACATACAGAGTCTACAAGAGTTAAATCACTCCTTTCTACAGTCGAGAATGTAATCACAATTTCGCCATTTACTGTCTCTTCAGTCCGCTTTATGAATACAATTTGGTCGTCTATGATTTGAAGGCAGGCATCAGTGAAAGTATTTGAAGGCTCTATTACAGGAGGCTCGTTGCCGTTACGTACTATTAATCTGCCAGTATAGTTGACTAGTGGCTCGTTTGGATCAAGGGATCCTCTTGTATTATCATCCTCATACGTCCAAGCAAAGAGATATGTTATTACATCATTTTCATCCACATCTCCATCTCCATCTGCATCTGCATCCCCTATCAGATCATATGGGAATGAGACTGTTGTGTCAAAGTAACCATTTGATGAATTCAGGGAATCAATGATGTAATCAGGCAATACTCGGGTGTTGGGGGGTAATGGTATTGCCGGATTGGGTAAGGTAAAGTCAGGTAGGATTTGAATGTCGACATTCAAATCACGGATCTCCTCTAGCAGGATATCAGGATCGGAATTAAGAGGAGGATTGTATCTAATCAAGGGATCAGCTGGATTAAAGAAACTAGGAATTAGCGCACCCTCGCTTGTTACTTCATTGTATAGCCTGATTTCTGGCAGGCCGCTATCATGTACTGTTAGTGTGGCAGTAAGAGGAACTGATGTTGCATTGGCACTAATATGCCTCCAAGTAAAGGTATAGTCTACAGGATTCCCTCCAAGTGGTACTGTGTCATGTGGGACTAGGAAAGATCCAATTGTCGGATTAAAGCGGGCTGCGAAACTAGGAGGAAGGCCTCCAATATCTACGAGCTCATAGCTGACATCAAACAGGTCTGCATACGAGGTCACATTGTCTATTCTATCAAACCCACTCTCGCTCAGCAGGAATATAGGATTTTGGACTGGTGGTCCATCTGGATTAAGAACCTCATCAGCAGATCTTGGTGTATAATCATCACCTGTTGGTATCAGTGTAGGAGGAGTAACTAAGCTAGAAAAGAATACAGTTTGGTTTCCTTCGATTATATCCTCATCGTATGAGTCAAATGTTGGAAGGATTTCAGAGCTGGAAAATATTGGCAAGTCGTAAAATATGTTCGAATCTGCACCCCTAGCATCAGTCGCGTTAAATTGGAATCTCATCGATTTGGCGATATCACCATTACCGGCATCGCCATCATTTGGAGTCCATCTGAATGTTCCATTGTCTGGATTAAGATTTGATTGCAAGGCAGCAGTTCGATCATCATACGTAATTATGAAATTTCTCATTCTTTCTTCGGTTATGGTTGTGCTGACTGTGTTTGTGGTTATGCCGTTTATGACTGTGGTTGTAGTTGTGACTGTGGTTGTGGTTCTGGCTATGTCGTCTCTGGTTGTTGTAGTTGTGATGCTTGGGGTTGCAGTTGCACCGTTTATGGCTACAGTTGTACCGTCTAGGGTTATGATTGTGCCGTCTATGGTTACAGTTGAACCGTCTTTAGCTATGGTTTTGCCGTTTATGGTTGCAGTTGTGCCGTCTATGAGTGTGGTTGAGCCGTCTATGACTGTGGTTGAGCCAGTTGTGGTTATCGTTGTGCCGTCTATGACTGTGGTTGTGACGTTCAGATGGTGTGTAGTTACATTCCTAATATTAGCCGGATCGGTATTAGGTGTGAATGTGAACAGGGTGGCATTTAAGAGCTCCCACTCTAGAAGAGGATCACCATCATCATCACTATATTCCAAATTAATTGATAATGATGTATCAAAGCTCAAGGTATCTGGTTCAAATAATGCAGGTATATCGTAAAGTGCTGCAGGGGCATCATCTGGAACTGCTATTGTTGGGGGGGTGTTTGGCTCGCTTATGACAAACTGGTGCGATACAGTAGAGGCAGAAGATACTGTAAACAGACTCTCATCAATGTTAGGAGTGTCAAGATCATTAGGTACAGGATCATCAGGTACATTGTCTGTCAAGTCAGTACCAAATGGGTATCTCAAAGTCTCATTAAGAACAGTCGTAGGATCATCCTGACGAATGGTATATGCTGCAAACTCAAATGTGTAAATTTCATCAACGTGCTCTGCTTGTGGGGTCCAAGTGAATACACCACTCGATTGACCAAGTGTCACACCCAAGTCGGTAAGCATTTCATTCAATCGGGTAGTGTTTTGAGGATATACAATCTCATGATCAAACGCAGTAATATCAAGCGGATTCTCATTATTTACATCAAGCGCACTCGGCCCTATCTCTCCAAGTATACGCGCCACAGAGCTATTGGTTATATGCCACATTATATCATCATCATCATCAGCATCCGTGCCGTTGAGGGTAAATCGTACTTGTTCACTCGAGTCAATTTGTGTACGGAAATTAATTGGGCCTATTACTGGGGGTTGGTCAGTGTTTACTACTGTAATTGTGGCATCAAAGTCACCATAAGTGGTAACGCCATCAGTGTACCTCCAAGTAAAGGTAAATACCCTATCATCCCCGTTAGTGGTGTCAAATGGGAATTGAATTGCTGAATGGCCTGAAGTAGTTCCAATACCAAAGCTACCATCTGTAGAGTTAAACCTGGCATCCCTAGCGTTAAAATCATTATCAGTACCAGGAACTCCATATAGGGCATCTAGGATATTCTGAGGCAGGTTTCCATTAGATACGATGCGGTATCGAGAATCAGTTTGTGGGGAGTGGTCATTAGGTAAATTAGCTACACTAGAAAGACTGGGAATTTCGCGCTGCTCAAATACCACCACATTGTATGGATCAAAGGTTACTGTAGTAGGTGATGATGCATCAGGGTCTGGACGATCACGCACTAGCAAGTGAGCACCGAATTGCACCAGATCATTGTTATCATCCTGATATGTCCAAGTGAATGCATAAGCTTGACCATTTGATCCAGGATCTGTGGTATCAAATGGGAATGTTACTCCAAATTCACCAGTCGAATGATCCAGAGAATTTATGATGGTCTGAGGCAGATATGCAGTCCTGTTGATGCGACCTGGCTCTGGAGCCATAATGTCATATCTGATACCACTTGGAAGAGCTCCAGAATGATCAACTTCAAGGGAGAGAGGAGGAATTGTAGAACCCTCATTTACATCTCTGTTGTATGGGTTGATATCTGGGAGAGTGATTGAGTTTACCACCGTAATCTCAAGAGTTGTCGTACCTGTCCTACCGGTACTATCAGTTACAGTAAATGTAAAGTCATGAACACGTATATGGTCTTCCGTAGGAGTCCATCTGAATATTCCATCTGAATCAATGCTGGCACCCAGAGCAGTATCAGGATCCACACTAAATGTTAAGACCTCGTTATCATCAGGATCAGAGGCAATCAAACGAACGGATACCGCAGTACCGTTAGTAACTTGTATAGTAGCAGGAGATAAAAGGGTAATTGTTGGATCGTTTGGAGTGTCAGATATAGTTAGTCTGGCAGTCTGTTCTGTCTCTATTCCATCAATCGTATAACTCCAGGTATAGTCATAGACTACATTGGGTGCTCCAGATTCTATGACATCAGATGGGACAGCGTTGACAAGAAGTTCCGGAATTATCAAATTAACAGCATCAGAGCCAAGATATGCAAAGTTTCTAAACGTACCATTGTTTGTATACAGGGAATCTTGGAGGTATCGGGTCAGATTAAAGTCGCCTCGAAGAGTGCCTGTAGTCACTTCACCAGACACTATGCGGAATGTGAGGTCTGAAGGAACGAAGGAAAATACGCTAGATAAATCAGTAAGTGAATCGCCCTCAGATACTGTGCTATCCAATGACGATGGGGGAATAGTTACAAAGATGCTATGAGGTGCCATAGCTGTCGTACTGGAACTATCAGTTACAGTGAATGTAAACTCGTGGAGGCCGATATCCATTGCAGTTGGGGTCCATGTGAATACTCCACTTGAATCAATGGCGGCATTGCTCGGTTTAGGGTCCACATCATACGCCAAGGTATCACCAGTGCCTCTCAAAGTAATGGTTACCATCGAACCGATATTAATTTCTGAAAGAGCATCAGATGGAACGGTAACTGTTGGAACGGTAGCTGTTGGACCGACTGGAGTGTCAGATATAGTTAGTATGGCAGTCTGTTCTGTCTCTATTCCATCAATCGTATAACCCCAGACAAATTCATAGACTAGACTGCCTGTTCCAGCATCACTTAGAATATTAAATGGAATGCCTACAGTACCATCTGGAAGCGCAGCGAGACTAAAACTACCATCGCTTGTAGATAGGGAATCTATGAGATACTGGGTCAGATTGAAGCTGCCCTCAAGATTACCTGTAGTCACTTCGCCAGATATTATCCTGTATGTGAGGCCTGAAACAGAATGGGAAAATACGCTAGATAAATCAGTAAGTGGCTGGCCCTCAGAGACTGTGTGAACAAATGGCGTTACATCGACTACAGTAATCTCATGAGTTACCGAGTCTGTATTATCAGTATTATCAGTTACAGTAAATGTAAATTCAAGTGGACCTGGCGACTGCGTTGAATCAGGTGTCCATGTGAATACCCCAGTGGTAGGATCAATTGCGGCATTGCCCGGAGTACGGTCCACACTATACTCCAAAGTACCACCATCAATATCAGAGGCGTCCACATCAATGGTTATCGGGGAATCAACTATGACAGTCATAGGGGCATTAGATGGAACGGTGATTGTTGGAGGGGCTGGAGCGTCAGCTATACTTAGTCTGCTAGACACTTCTGTCTCTATTCCATCAATCGTATAACTCCAGATATATCCATACTCCACTGTGTTACGAATTCCACGATCATCTATTCCAGATTCTACGACATCAAATGGGATAGCATTGACAAAAAGTTCCGGATTTATCAAAGGATCACGCTCTAAATTTGCAAAGTTTCTAAACGTACCATTGTTTGTATACAGGGAATCTATGAGGTACTGGGTCAGATTAAAGTTACCTAGAGTATTGCCTCTAGTCACTTCACCAGACACTATGCGGAATGTGACGTCTGCAAGGGATGATTCAGAGAATGCTTGAGATAAAGGAGGAATTTCGAAGCCCTCTGCTAGTATGTGAGACATACTCGTATCAAAAGGGGGAAGAGTTACAAAGATGCTATGAGGTGCCGTAGCTGTCTGACCGGCACTATCAGTTACAGTGAATGTAAACTCGTGGAGGCCTATATCATCTGGACTTGGAGCCCATGTGAATACCCCAGTGGTAGGATCAATTGCGGCATTGCCCGGACGAGGATCCACCTCATACGAGACAATAAAACTACCATCACCATCAGTGCCTACCACTTCAATGGTTATCGTGGAATCAGTGGTACATAAACTGGTACACTCAGGAATGGAACTAGATATGACAGTTGAAGGAGCATCAGATGGAACGGTAACTGTTGGAACGACGTCAAGGTTGTTTATAGTTATTGTGTCAGTATACTGTCCGATCATTTGAGCACCAATATCAAAAATTTGCCATTCAAGGTCAAAGACTATGCGATCGTCTGCAGAATTTACGATAACAGGTGGAATGAGGCTAGTATCGCCTGCAGGATTTACGGGAAATGCAATGCCGTTAGTACCTCTTGGAAGCTGATCGAAATTAAAACTACCATCACTTGGAACTAGGGAACCTGTGAGGTACTGTAGCAGATTAAAGCTGTTTTGAGTCGAGCCTTCAGTTATGGTAACACTTCTTATATTGGGCGAACCCGAGAGTGGAGTAAATAGAGACAAATCAATAAATGGACCACCCTCTGATACTTCGAAATTCAATGACGGTCGTTGGGGGTTGTTCTTTACTATCAGTGTGCTCGATATTGGATCAGATTCACCATCGGAATTAGTATACTGCCACTGAAAATTGAGTGTTCTACTAGTTGATGCATCACCGACAAAGTTAAAGCCAAACGGAATACCAAATTCACCACTGTCCCCATTCAAACCATCCTCAACATATCCAGGGATGCCACCGCGATCAATTATGGTGTATTGGATGCTTCCATCTGATATATCTCCAATATCACTAACTATAGAGGAGAGGCTTGGGATTGGCTCACCCTCAAATATTGAATGTGAGTAATCAGCAAGAACAAAATCAGCAAATCGATCAGAGCCGGTACGTACTACTGTCATGTCATTTATTTCAAAGTTGACTGTCAGAGGAACGTCGCTTGCTTGTCCATTGGTGTCAGTTGCAGTAAAATTAAATTGGACTGTAGTACCGCCATCCTCCGAGTCTGGAATCCACACAAATAATCCAGAATCTGGATTAAGCGTTGCATCAGCAGTACCGGTGGAGTTATCGACGAAACTCCATACTAGAACCTCATTTGCATCATCAGCATCCGTGCCGTTGAGGGTAAATGTTATGATCTCATATTCATCATATGCTTTGATAAATCTGTCTAAAAGTGGATCTACTACAGGGTGGTTGTTTGCACCATCTGTCTGTCCGGATACTGCCCTTTCTTCAGCTACCAACGGCAATGTTTTAGTATCCAAGACCACGTTTCCTCCACTGAAACCAGCATCTGTCCTTGCTGCAACTCTGTACGAATATTCCGTATCAGGGTTCAAACCATCAACTTCATAGAAAGTGCTACTTGTAATATCAAGTAACGATCCTCCTGGAGGAGGGCCATGCGGTGTCGTGGATGTTATTCGGTATAATCCGAGTGCCGAACCGTGAAGGTCTGGCTGTGTCCATTCTAATCTTAGTGTGGTTTGTCCTATATTTGTCGCAGTTAAATCATCAACTGAGCTTGGCTTTACAGCAGTTGTTGTAATACCGATGATGCCACCTAGTGGGCTTGCAGCACCATTATCAGTTATTGTTCTTACTGCAAAGAAATAATCAATGCCAGGGTTCAAACCTGTAACGGTATAGGTGGTCTCTGACGTTCTGCTAGTATCTACAACTGTACCGTCTGATAGAGTAGATACGACTTCATAAGCATCAAGGGTTTGACCGTGTAGTTCTGGCACAGTCCATGAAAGGGTCAGTCCAGTGTTTGTAATAGCAGTGGCTGCCAAATCATCAATTGGATCAGCTGTTACCAGGGATGCTGTGCTAGTTCTGAGGAGATTACTTGGTAGACTTTTACCGCCAGTAGTTACTGTTTGTACTGCAAAGACATAAGCAGTATCAGGGTCCAAATTTTGAACAGTAAGTTCGGTGGCTGACGTTCTGTGAACAAGCGTACCCTGTATGATTTCATAAGTGTTCAAGGTTCCACCGTTCAGGTTTGGTTGTGTCCACGATAAGGTTAATGAATTGCTTGTAACATCAGAGACGGATAAATCAGTAATTGGTTCAGATGGTACACCGACAGTAATATCTGGCAGTGGCAGTGGAGGGTTAACAATCCTAAGTTTCACCTCTGGGAATCCTGATGTGAGATGATTAGAATCAAGCTTCTCCACTATGTCGAATTCTAGCACATACGACCCAGTGTCAAAACCCGTAGGATCCCAAGCCAGAACACCATTATCGTCAATGGTTATTGTGAAACCATCATCATAAAAAAAAAGAGAACCATCATCATTATCGAGTAGCCGATAAGGCGACCATAAATAATCAGAGGCGGTACCGCTACCGGCAAATTCTAACTGATGTGTGGTGGTTCCACCTAGTACGAACTCGAGGGGTTCATCGGGAGTGGTATAACTATGGTCAGCAAACGCAGAAGGAGCCACAACGACAAGCGAAAATACAACAAATAGTGCAAAAAGCAACACCAATGCATTGTTCATACAATTAACGCAATGTATCTCTATATAAGCTATTTGTGAGAATTACACCCAAAAAACGGTTTAAAAAAATAGGCATACACACCCCAACACTATTTGATCTGTACATCATGCCTAAAATCAGAAAAATCAAGACACCCATGTCTGAAAATCGCACCACCTCACAAAAAACCCTCTGGGATCCATCCACAATATGGGATCAATCTCCCAAAAAAAGCCACATCTCCCGATCAAAATTGTACAATTCCACAAAAAAAGGGGCGTTACAGAATCCCTCCACGCCTATCCCATAAAAGAGACCTGCCTTTGCAAAAAAACCCCTTAATACAGAACCTTCAGCGCAGGCAGTCACCATACAAAAAAACACAAAAACAGCATTGAAACAAAGAGATCCCTAAACCTCACCCGACACAAGAACCAACACCTACAGTGACAAAATTACACAACAGACCCATGATGCAGTTTCTGAGACACCAGAGCATAATATTTTAAAAAAATCTCAAAACAGATTCAAGTACAAAAAAACCAAGGGTGACAAATCACTCAAGATACCAGAACATTACAAAGCCGGCAAAGAACATCAGAGAACCAAAAGACACCAGAGCAAAAAATACGTGACCTGACAATCCTACCAAACCCGGCAGCAGTGAGACTACTCACCTGACAGGCAGGCCGGTGTGGGAAAGGAAGAATTTTTCCAGACGCAACATACCGCAGATTACCACTGCGTCCGCACAGCTATATCACTTGCAACATCGTAAAAAGGATGGGGCAAAAGCAGGATTTCTCGACATGGATGATGAAGATTGCCTGCACACCGCGATGAAATTTGTTAACATTCTGGCACATGCCGGAGATCCGGTGACGACATCGACTATTCACGGACAGGACAAACAACATGAAAAGAGTTCGGCGTTTGGAGAGAGACCTTGCGAGGTATAAAAAATATGAACAGAAAAACTCAAAGCAAAAAGATCCAAAAAACCACAATTCATACAGTACGAAACTACCTTGAGCAGATGCTTGAGACCCGGGGCAAAAGATGCAACATAAGATACGTCACAGCAGACTCTAAAACAGCATTCAGGCTGCAGGACGGATTCGTAGGTACCATGCACAAAGACAGGCTCTCATTTTGGAGCAGGCCCATCAAAAGACTCGGACACAAAAAGCCGCAGAACACCAAAAGGATACGTGTCAATTCCATCCGGATCCAAGAGGCCACCTGCTGCAAAAAATGTCACACATGGAGGAGTCCGGCAGCGATAAGCAGGTGCAGCTGCGGAGGATACCTTGTCCCAAGAAAGAGGTTTCACACCGGAACACTAGAGTCCTGGGATGCAGAGTATCTCGAGGTCCGGTCGGCACAGAGGGATGCTAAAATGGCAAGGAGAATAGAGGGCACCCCAAGAAAGCAGAGATATTCCCCAAGGGGAATATCAGGCATGCTTGCAGGAATCTCATCAGAGCAGACAGAAACAGACTGCACCGGAGTGGCCCTTGTGCCAAGGGGCAACAGGATAGTGAAGGTCCCAGAAAAAGAGGATGTAAAGAGATGCAGCCTCTTCTTCAAGGCTACAATGTATCGCAAAGGCAGGAGACTTGCAGCAGCAGAGATACGGGAGATTCTCAGTCCTGACCAAGGGAGGACAGATCAGATGCAGGGACTCATCCCCAGGTGATTAATACCAGAAATTCGAGTCCCCAAAACCCTGCAAAGAACCAAGATTTGCCTGAAACCCATCAGATATAACAGACCAGCACCGAATACAAGGCAGACCAGGCAAATTTGACTGAGCCCAGGCAATCCAAACCCGCAATACTGCAGCAGTGCAGCCGACTCAGCGGACGGGTGTGAGATTGACAGATCACAGGATCAAGTTCCCAGCCAGCTGTACAGTGTCATTCAAAGAGTTTCACAGGACAGATGGCAGCAGGGGAATCGTACAGCTGGAGACGTTACTACCAGTATCAAGGAGGTTGATGCCCAAATGGCACAACAAAACACAGACACCGCACCGCGTGCGGATTATACAGGGACAGGACTGTAATGGGATACACCCACTACTATTACGTCTCAGGAGAGTTTGACGCAGAAGCATTTGGCAGGGTGACATCTGATTTTATAAAGATGCTCCCACCGCTAAGGCACCTCGGCGTGAGACTGGCTGACGGACTGGGCATGGGGGATCCCACCATATCCCAGACTGAGATAAGGTTCAACGGACCAGAAAAATGCGGACACCAAAAGCGGCAGCTTGGGATCACGTGGCCTGCAAAGTCAGCATCAGGGATTGCTAAAAACAGCATCCGGTGTACACTAGAGGAGCTGACAAGCTCGTCATGGTTTGCAGGCGCAGAACTACAAAGCAGGGCGTGCGGAGGGGACTGCTCGCATGAGACCTTTGCACTTGAGCAGAAACTTGACACCCTCATGCAGAGATACGACGGCAGCACCTACGAACTGCAGGCGCAGGGCAAATACAGGGGATATGCAGACCCTGACGGGACCCACCAGAGGAATCCTGCAGACGAGGTGGGAAAGTACTTTCAGTGCACAAAGACGGCATACAAGCCCTATGACCTGGCAGTTACGGTATGCCTTGTGATTGCAAAGTACCACCTAAAAGAGTCGATTGTTATCCACTCTGATGGCACCATGGAGAACTGGGAAGAGGCAATGCAGCTGTGCCAGCACTTTCTGGGGTACGGCAGGGACTTTTCCCTGGATGAGGACCCTCCAGATGAGCAGTACATCCTCTACTCTGATCCGGAAAAATCATGGCTGAGGGTGACGTATCAGGAACTGAAATCACTGGGAATAGCAGATGCCATCTCAGGGAATAGTCACCGCAAAGAAGAGTACGCATACCTTGCAGGGGACTGCGATGCGAGACTCTTCATTGCAGCAAAGGCCAGGGCAGATGCCTCATTTGATCCGGCAAGGCACATTACAGGGTCTCACACCGATTCAGAATCTGCAATCAGGGGATACAGGGGATACAGATGAACTCCAAAAAGGCAGAGGAGGTTCTAAGGGGAGTAATACGCCTCTTCTCAGAGAAGCAGTTCCCAGAGACGTGCGCCAAGGCATTCATTGCAGCCCCGGAGGTGCCCTCGTCATCCTGGTCGCTTGGAAACCAGATACTGATGCTCTCATCTGGAACATCAGATGCTCGGGGGTACCGCCAGTGGAATAAGGTGTACAGGAACGTCAGGAGGGGTGCCAAGGCAGTCTACATCCTGGTTCCAATGAGAAGGAGAACAACGGATGAAAAGACAGGGGAAGAAAAGACGATAACTGTCGGGTTTGGCGCAGTGCCTGTATTCCGCTACGAGGACACAGAGGGAATGCCACTTGAGCAGTACCGGCCCAAGAGGCTTCCCCCGCTGTTTGGACTTGCAGAGAGAAACGGCATCAGCGTGCAGTGGGCAAACTCGCGCCACGGGGAGTACGGCTCTATAGACCTTGCAGGGGATGCGATAACCCT
This sequence comes from Candidatus Nitrosopumilus sp., assembly GCA_965206745.1. Taxonomy (GTDB): domain Archaea; phylum Thermoproteota; class Nitrososphaeria; order Nitrososphaerales; family Nitrosopumilaceae; genus Nitrosopumilus. The sequence continues at coordinate 1,585,449 of OZ242220.1, forward strand.
CTCAACGGAGTCCGCTGACACGTACCTGCACGAGCTGGTACACTGGTATGACAACAAAAACCAAAAGCTAAAGGCAGGACAGGATTCCAAGCAGGAGACGGTGGCGCAGCTCGGCGCATGCGTCCTTGCCAGCATGTACGGGCATGACGCAAGGGAATACACGTGGAGTTATATCTCCTCGTACTCTGGCACGGACTCGCCTCAAAAGATAGGACAGACGTGCATGAGGGTCCTCTCAAGGGTGCAAAAGGTGATCAATGCAATCATTGCAGATGCCCAGGAACTGGAGGGGCAAAATGCGACATGACTGCGGCAACTGCCGGCATGACAGGCACATGCACATACTTGGCATCGGCGGGTGCCTGCAAAAGGGGTTCGAGGGCAGATACTGCAGGTGCGAGAAATTTGAGGCATGATGTGTATCAGGACAGATGGTGCAGGATGGCCGGGCATCTCACATGTCATCAGGGGATATCTGCGCTTTCTGCAGAATCATTCCTTGGGAACCATGACGTCTCATCTGGATCTGTCCCCGGTATCAGAATGGTACAGCAGGGCATGTCACCTCATATGGTTGATGCCGATGGTGCGACACGATACAGATGAATGCAGATGACCGAGGGGATATTCCCCGTCTAGGCCAGACAGACGGAGTCCCCTTTGATGAGAAGACAATCCACCAGATATGGACAATCCCGTCTGTCGGATTCATCTGGTGTGTTGCAGAACTGGACCATGAAACCGGCAGGGCATTTGGGTATGCCAACCTGGGTGATGACCAGATGGCAGAGTGGGGGTATATTGACACAGGCGAGATCAGGGAATGCGGGGCAGAGAGGGTACCTGCAGACCCCATGCCATTTGGAAAGGTACGGAGAATAGTCAGACCAAGCGATGGGTGCCCCAGATGCGGATCCTGGCAGTACGGATTCCAGAGTATGACAGAGTCCGAGAATACACCAAGGTCGTGGGTCTGCAGAAACTGCCGACACACTCCACTGAAGGACACCGGATCCTAGATCAACCATTCAGAGATCAGAGTCGGGGGATCATGACCCCCGGCTGACTCTATGACATGGAGCATGATACCATTGATGAGAAAAAAGGTCCAAATACACCCCCCAGTGTATTTCCATCTGAAGCATTTGATGAAAAGGCTTCAATCTGAGCCATCCTTTGCGCTATTTTAATTTTTAATAGGGCGCAGATGGGCAATTTTTGAATCAGGGCAGGAAACGTATCCCAGGTCTCTCCGACTAAACTCGAAGACCAGTCAGATATGGTAGGATAACCTCCAATGATACTTGAAATGCCAACATTACACCAGTTGATGCATGCAGCAGGGTTTGGCAGTGTACCCGCAGTACGCTGCCGGCATCTTTTATCTGAGATGGGAGACAGATACAGCAGGTGGCAGCAGACCTTTGGATGCCTCATATTCTGAAGATTCAGCAGGACAAGGGATTACACCTGCCGGTTCCCTTACTGTATATCTTTTACACCAGGAAATCCCCTGAGGCACCCTGCCAGCAGTCAGATAGTGATTAAAGGTATCATGCGCAGCCGATCAGAATAGTGCAACTGCAGGCATCTCAAAGGATAAAACAAGAACACAGTGTGACGATTCATTATCAGTGTGAGAATGCCTCTGATATTATCTTGCAGGTTTTGTACAGTTGGCTTGGTGAGAGTATATCATGGAACAGGTGAGGGGATTCTTTGGGTGCCGTCTCCCAGTTGTATGGTGCATCCGGTTCGGGTCAAATGTTGCAAGCAGAATCATCATGTGTGGACAGAACAATATTCAAAATGGCAAATGACGGATTCTCTAATTTTATTGGTTTGAGATATAGAAGAGATTCAAAATCAATAAATGCTAGTATTACAATAATAAAATATGGAATCTGACAATAATCGAAAATTTACTATTATAGTTGAAAATGAGGATGATTGCTGGTATAGTGGTCAATGCTTGGAAGTTCGAGAAGCTACAAGTCAGGGCAGTTCATTAGATGAGTTAAAAAAGAATATGAAAGAGGCTATACAATTATCTTTAGAATATTTAGAAGACAAAGCCAGAAAAGAAAACAAAGAGATCATCGAGATCTCGGCATAGCCAAACCTTGAAAATCATAACTGGCGTGTTTGGTGAGAATTCGGGTCAAATGTTGTAATGAGAATCATCATCTGTAGAGCCTCAATTTCTTATATGGCACCAGAACAATAATGCAAACATGACAAAGATTACGGCATACATTGCATCTAGTCTGGACGGATTTGTTGCAAGAGAGGACGGCAGTGTCGACTGGCTCCCAGATACAGCCGGAACAGGATATGACGCATTTTACAAGTCAGTGGATACCGTGATTATGGGCAGGGTCACATATGAGCAGATTCTTACATTTGGAAAATACCCATACAAGGACAAAAAGTTACTTGTTTTTACCAAGACCAGTCAGAGTAAAGAGGGTGTGGAGTTTGTCTCAGACGTTGAAAGTTTTGTGAGGACAGGCTTTCCCAATGCGGGGGAGAATATCTGGCTGGTTGGAGGGGCACAACTCTTCTCATCCTTTCTCAAGGAAGAGGCAGTCGATGAGATAATCATATCAGTCATTCCAGTCATCTTGGGCAAGGGAGTGCCCCTGTTTACTGGTATGAAAGAGATAGAGCTTGAACTGGTCAAGACCAAAGAATACGGGCAGCTGGCAGAGATACATTACAGGGTTTTAAGGTGATGTTTGATTTCAGAGATCATTGGCAGAGTTCAGCTCAGGTGGCTTGAGTCAGATATGGTGATCAGAATCACCATCTGTACGCAGAAGGGTTATTTCACAGAGAATTGATCAATGCCACACAGGTTCAATGAATTTGAGGAGAACTGAAACTTTGGCATATGCATCGGAGAAACCCGTGCCAGTATGACTGAGTAAAAAAATATAGGTGAGGCTTTTGTCTATTCGCCCTGATATTCATCATTGTTTGGATTCAATTGATCACTATGATTGTCGTTATCGGATTGTTTATCCATGATTTGCATTGGTTGGTTTAACTTAAAATGATTACGATCCAAAGCTCTGTCAATGTGAATCTATAAAGATGATCCAGACAGTATCTGGCAATCACAGCAGTTAATTTTCTGAGCACCATTTTGCTGCAAATAGAAAATATCTGTCAGAGTCACCAAGATACAAACCCGAATCCTGACTTGGCCTATCAGCAGGTAGTAGTCATGTTGTATGCGCGTATCAGGTCCAGCGTATCGGCATACGAATCTGAGGACTCGTCAAGGGACTCGATTAATCCGCACACCTGCACCTGGTCGTACTGGGATATTTGCAGTGAGAGCTCCTGAAGCGGTGTCAGCTGTGCATCTGCCTCGATGATACTTCTAGATGGCAAAGGTTCCGTACCGAGATAAAAGTTGTCAAAGGACGTCTTTTTGCCCCAAGGGTATATCCAGGGATCAGAAAGGTAGAGTTGTACCGTGATATCGTCTTGTCCTGATACGTACTGTGAAATGTCTTTACTAAATGTGCGCCATCCAGAATCAAGTGTGCCACCTGCAATCATGTATGTATTGTACAGGGAGTTGCCGTCAGTATCCGTTATTTGCAGTATGGCATTAGTTACTGTTGAAATAGTACCTAGTGAGGTTGCCCTGTAATCGACGCTGAGGTGCAGTGAATCATCCGGATCATGGTTCTCAAGGGAGATGTCTCTATTAATTCCGGCATCTGCTCCAAACCCGTTGCCTCTAATCAGGGCAGATGATGCGGGATTGCCGTCAGTTGCAGAGAGTTCAAGTATGTAATTGTTGTAACGCACGTGGCCTTGCCATGTGGGGGGACTGTGTATTGATTTGACAAACTCCCAGGAATCAAGGTTTGCAAAGTCATCAGTTATGCTTGCAAATATAGCGGCATCAATTGTAACTGAGAAGGAGTCCTGTACAAAGTTGTCGTTTGCATCAGTTGCAGTGCATGTGACTAGAGTGCTGCCGACAGGGAAAGAATCTCCCGAATCATGACTACACAGTATGGTGACTGGGAAGACGTCAGTTACAGTCGGAGTTTCAAACTCGACAACATCACGATTCGCATGCGTCAGGGCGATATCATCTGGGAAACTGGTAAAGACGGGCTTTGTCGTATCCTGAACCCTCACAGTCTGGGTATCATTGGTAACATTATCTGAATCATCAGTTGCAGACCATGTAATAGTAGTCGAGCCTAGAGGGAAGGAGTCAGGGGCATCATTGGTAACTGTAACATCAGAATCTACAATATCGCTGGCAGTCGCACTGCCAATATCCACGGGGGTTAATTCATCTGTAGCCTCTACAATGAGACTGTGAGGTACTGTAACTATTGGGCTTGTCGTGTCCCGTATGGTGACTGTCTGTATGGCAGTTGCCGTATTTCCAGAGATGTCCATGGCAGTCCACGTAACTCTAGTCTCACCTAGTGGAAAAGAGTCGGGGGAATCATTTGTTGCAGTTATGGTATCAATATTGTCTGTGACTGCTGCAGTTCCTATATCAACAAGAGTCAGCGCACCTGTGGCCTCGGCTATAACATCAGATGGCAGAATCAGCATGGGTTCTGTCGTATCCTGTATCGTCACTTTCTGGGTATCAGTTGCAGAATTATCAAAGAAATCAGTTGCAGTGTAGGTTACTATGGTGACACCAATTGGGAAGGAGGTCGGGGCATCGCTGGTGATGCGGGGTGTAGGATCAACTAGGTCAGTTGCAGTTGCGACACCCAGATCAATCATGGTAAGCAGGGTGTCAGTCTCGATGGTAATATCATCAGGGGCTGTAATGGTTGGATTTGTGCTATCATCAATGACTACAATTTGGTCATATCGAGCCGTATTTCCGGAACTGTCTCGGGCAGTCCAGATGACAAAGGTTGCAGCAATTGGAAAAGAGTCAGGTGCGTTATTGGTAACTGCAACATCAGGGTCTGCAATATCATGTGCAGTTACAGTGTCAATCTCAAGGGGGGTAAATCTTCCTGTGGCCTCTGCAAAGACGATGTTGGATGCCGGAATGTCAAAGTACGGGTCTGTAGTATCCCGTATGGTGACTGTCTGTATGGCAGTTACCGTGTTCTCAGAGATGTCAGTTGCAGTCCACGTCACCAGAGTGTCACCTACGGGGAAGGAGTCAGGCGCGTCATTTGTTGCAGTCAGGGTATCAATATTGTCTGTAACTGTCGCAGTTCCTATATCCACAGGGGTCTGTACACCTGTGGCCTCTACGGTAACATCAGATGGCAGAACCAGCACAGGCTCTGTATCATTTATGGTTATCGTTTGCGTGGCAGTAACAGAGTTGCCAGAGTCATCAGTTGCAGTGTATGTCACTATGGTTATGCCGATTGGAAATGAGTTTGGGGCATTACTGGTAATAGTTGGCATTGCATCTACTGTATCTGTTGCAGTGGCTGCTCCCAGATGAATCATCGATATCAGGCTGGTGGCCTCAAGTGTGACATCACCTGGTGCCGTAATTACGGGATCTGTCGTATCCTGTATGAGAATGGTTTGCGTGTCATTTATGATGCCTCCTTTGTCGTCCCGGGCAGTCCATGTTATGATGGTGGTGCCAAGTGGAAACAGACCAGGTGCGTCATTTGTGACTGTGGCATTACGGTTGATGGAGGCAGTGCCCAGATCAACTAGGGTCAGCTCCCCTGTAGCCTCCAGAGTCAGGCCATCAGGGGCGGTAATCTCCAGGGGTATGAATTTGGTTATCGTAATGTCAAATGAGGCACTTGCCACATTGCCTGCCATATCCTGAGTTGTGCAAGTTACAATAGTGGTACCAAATGGGTGAATCACGCCGCTTGGAACATTGCATTCCACTGCAATTTGACCATCCAAGTTGTCAACTGCTGCCGGTCTGGTAAAAGGGACAACTGATGGACGGAGTAGATCCAGCACTATATCCTCAGGTACCTCTGATATTACAGGCTTTGCATCGTCCATTGTCTTTGCAATTAGTTGTACTGCATCAATCTGGATGGTGCCTTTATCCCCCTCAAGTAGCGGTGTTAATCTGAAGAAAAAGTCATTGCCTGCAAACTCGTCCAAGTTTACCGTAACTTGGAACCATCGCTGGTATGTCGACTGGCCCACGATTATAGCGTGCTTGTTCTCCCAGGTGCCATCTGGAGTCGCTGCGACCTCGAGGTTCAGCGAGTCCGTACTTGCAATCTGATCTCCAAACCAGACCCAGAAGACAAGGTCTGCACCGTCATATGTGGATAGATCCACCATGTCTGTAAAGTGCAGGGGACAGGAACCGTTGCACTCTTTGATGCTGATGATGCGGTTGTTGGTATCGACAGGCAACATGTCTGTGGATCTCTGTATATTCCACTGGCTGGATAATATCCATCCGTCAGTACCATCCCACTGCTGCTCAAAGAATATCATCTCTTCAACTCCAGGTGTCGGTTCCCGTGTGGGTATGACTATGGGGGACTTTGTAGTAAGTGTCACTGGAACATCAATTGTCTTGCCGGCATTGTTATCTCCATCAGTGACGTTCACTGAGAAGGCAAGGGTTGTGGCCAGCTCCCTTACTATATAGGGCACCCGAAAAGATGCCGTACTACTGTCTGCATTTTGCAGCATCACAGCAGGTGCATCACCGTCTGTCTGGGACCATGAGAATGTCAAGGGATTATCACTAGTTGCACTGGCAGTCAGTGTCACTATGTCATCGCTCTGGTAACTTTGGCTGACAGGTGCAATGGAGAGATTCAGATCTGCATCTGAACTGTCAGGTGTTCCAACTTGAGCTTCTGCGAGGCCGACTGGGACTAGCATGAAAATAAATAATAAGAACAGTGTTTTGTTCATCAATTAATTAGGATCACGTGGTATATAGATAATTCTAACCAGTTGCGATCTGCAAACTATTGGGATAAAATGTGAAATAATTACCAAATAAAGTGCAATTTTTTGAATTTTTCAATCCACAGTTGTCGCTCAGATGATGCAAAAATGGATTTTTGACAGTTATCGGTGCTGTACAAATCAATTTGGAGCTAGATAGGGTGATAATATGATCGTATGAATTTTAGATATACTTGGACTGCAATCAATAGGAAGAGACGTATGAGAGTATTACATTGATCTGAGGGATCAAAAGGTGACACAAAACAGGCATGTCTTTTGACTATCCATAGATGTCATAAGACATGTCAGATGAATGCAGGAATTCCAGATGATCACATTATAAAATTAATAAAAAGATCAGCCCAAGTGCAAATCCTGACTTGCGTATCTATCAGCAGGCAGTGGTCATGTTGTATGCGCGTATCAGTTTTAACGTATCGGCATAGATATCTGCAGACTCGTCAAGTGACTCGATTAATCCGCATACCTGTGCCTGATTATATTGTGAGATTTGCAGGGACAGTTCTTGGAGTGGTGTCAGCTGCATATCGGTATCACTGCTGATGTTTCCAAATGGAGGAGGATTCACACCGAGATAAAAGTTGTCAAAGAATGCTCTCTGCTGCCAGTCTTGATTCCAGGAATCATAGAGGTATAGTCGTACCCTGATACTATCTTGTCCTGATACGGACTGGGAAATATCAGTACCAAGTGTGCGCCATCCCGAATCCAATGTGCCGCCTTCAACTAGGATTATCCGGTCCAGGAAATAGCCATCTGCATCTATTATCTCAAGCCCGGCATTGGTTATGGTTGAACTACTAGACAGTGATTGTGCCTTGTAATCTACGCCGAGGTATAGCGGACCACCTGAGGTATAGTTTACAAGGGAAAAGTCTCTAATAATTCCGGCAATGGCTCCAAACCCGTCACCACTAATCAGGGCAGATGATGTAGAGTTGCCGTCAGTTGCTGCGAGTTCAAGTGTGTAGTTGTTAAAGTGTTTAAATTCCACAGGGGTGGGTAGTAGTTTGACAAGCTCCCAGGAATCAAGGTCTGCAAAGTCATCAGTTATGGTTTCAAATATAGAGGAACCAACTGTTACTGAGAAAGAGTCCCGCACAGAGTTGTCGTTTGCATCAGTTGCGATACATGTGACTAGCGTGCTGCCAATAAAAAATAAACCGCCTGAGTCATGACTACACAGCACGGTTACTGGAAAGATGTCAGTTGCAGTCGGAGTTTCAAACCTTACAAAAGTGTCATTTCCAGATATCACGGTGATATCATCTGGAAAGCTGGTAAAGACCGGCCTTGTCGTATCCTCAATGGTGACTGTCTGTATGGCAGTTGCCGTATTTCCAAAGATGTCCATGGCAGTCCACGTTACACGAGTCTCACCTACTGGAAACGAGTCAGGTGAGTCATTTGTTGCATTTATGGTATCAACATTGTCTGTAACTGTGGCAGTTCCAATATCCAACGTGGTCAGCACGCCTGTGGCCTCAGATAGGATGTTTAATGGCAGAATCAGCACAGGTTCTGTCGTATCCTGTACCGTCACCCTCTGGATATCAGTTGCAGAATTGTTAAGGAAATCAGTTGCAATGTATGTTACTATGGTCGTACCGATTGGAAAGGAGGTTGGGGCATCGCTGATGATGCGGGGTGAAGGATCAACTAGATCAGTTGCAGTTGCAACACCCAGATCAATCATGGTAAGCAGGCCGTCAGCCTCGATGGTAATATCATCAGGGGCTGTAATGGTTGGACTGGTATTATCACTAAGAACTATAACTTGGTCATACCGAGCCGTATTTCCAGAGTCATCCTCAGCTATCCAAGTGACAAAGGTCGCACCAAGTGGGAAGGAGTCAGGTGAATCATTTGTGACTGTGACATCTGGGTCTGCAGTATCATTTGCAGGTATGGGGTCAAGCTCAAGGGAAGTCAATATTCCTGTGGCATTTACAAAGAGGACATTGGACTCTGGGATATCAAAGTATGGATTTGTAGTATCCTGAATCCTTACAGTCTGGGTATCACTGGCAGTATTGTTTGAGTCATCCCTTGCAGTCCATGTAATAATAGTCTCGCCTACTGGGAAGGAGCCAGGTGAATCATTTGTGACTGTGACATCAGGGTCTGCAATATCACTGGCAGTGGCATTGCCAATATCTACGGGAGTCAGCACGCCTGTGGCCTCTACTGTAACATCAGATGGTAAAATCAGTGTAGGATTTGTCGTATCCTGTACCGTTACTCTCTGAATATCAGTTGCAGAATTGTTAAAGCTATCAATTGCAGTGTATGTCACTATGGTCGTACCGATTGGAAAGGAGGTTGGGGCATCGCTGGTGATGAAAAGTGCCGGATCAGCCAGATCAGTTGCATTTGCGACACCCAGATCAATCATGGTAAGCAGGCCGGTAGCCTCGATGGTGATATCATCAGGGGCTGTAATGACTGGATTTATGATATCATTAATGACTACAATTTGGTCATATCTAGCCGTATTTCCAGAATCGTCCTCGGCTATCCAAGTGACAAAGGTTGGGCCAATTGGGAAAGAGTCAGGTGCGTTATTTGTAACTGTGACATTAGAATCTGCAATATCATTTGCAGGTATGGGGTCAAGCTCAAGTGGGGTAAATACTCCTGTGGCATTTGCAAAGATGAGATTGGACTCTGGGGTATCAAAGACAGGGGCTGTCGTATCCTGAATGGTGACTGTCTGTATGCCAGTTGCCGTATTTCCAGAATTGTCCCTTGCAGTCCATGTTACTATAGTATCACCTACTGGAAACGAGTCAGGTGCGTCATTTGTTGCATTTATGGTACCAGCATTGTCTGTAACTGTGGCAGTTCCTATATCTACAGGAGTCAGGACGCCTGTAGCCTCTGCTGTAACATCAGATGGCAGAACCAGCATGGGTCCTGCCGTATCCAGTACCGTTACTCTCTGGGTATCTGTTGCAGAGTTGCCAGAGTCATCAGTTGCAGTGTAGGTTATTGTAGTTGTACCAATTGGGAAGAAGGCCGGAGCATTACTGGTAACAGTCGGCATTGCATCTACGGTATCTGTTGCAGTTGCAGTACCCAGATCAATCATGGTAAGCAGACCCGTAGCCTCAAGTGTGAGATCAGCTGGTGCCACAATTACGGGATCAGTCGTATCCTGTATGGTGATAATTTGCGTATCATTTGCTATGCCTCCTATGTCATCCTGGGCAGTCCATGTTATGGTGGTGTTGCCAAGTGCAAACAGGCCAAGTGCATCATTTGTGATTGTGGCATCTCTGTTGGTAGTGGCATTGCCCGGATCAACTGGGGTCAGCTCCCCTGTAGCCTCCAGAATCAGGTCATCAGGGGCGGTAATCTCCAAGATGAATGAGTTTAGCGTTACATCAAATGAGGCACTTGCCGTATTGCCTGCAGAATCTTGGGCCATGCAAGTTACAGTAGTGGTACCAAATGGATAAGTCGCCCCACTTGGCGGATCACACATCACTGCAACTGTACCGTCCACATTGTCAACTGCAGTAGGCTGGGCAAAGAAGAGAAGTAACGGGCGGGAGCTAATCCGTATTATGTCTTGAGGCACATTTGAGATTACAGGCTTTACATCATCCCCTGTATCGGGAGTCAGTGTTACTGGAACATCAATAGTACCTATGACATTATTCTGTCCATCAGTGATGCTGACTGAGAATGACAGAGTTGCATTATGCACACTCGTTGCAAAAGGTACATTAAAAGAGGCCACATGCATGTCTGCATTTCGCAGGGTTACTAGGGGAGCTCCGTTGGATATCTGGGACCATGAGAACATCAAAGGACCAGTATTACTGAATGCACTGGCATTGAGACGTACTAGTTCACCACTTTGAAAAGTTGGGTTGTTAGTAGATAAAAAAAAGGCAATCAAGTCTGCATCTGTACCATTGCCAGGTGTTGCCTCCTGTGCCTCTGCGAGGCCGACTGGAACTAGCATGAAGATAAATAATAATAGAAAAGGTGTTTTGCTCATCAATTAATTAGGATTACATGGTATATAGATAGTTCTGATCAGCTGCGATCTGCAAGTTATCGGGGTAAAATGTGAAATAATTACAAGATAAAATATAATTTTTTGCCAGTTACTCAGATGGTACACCATTCAGGAGGCAGACTGATTTTGGGCCAGGCATAAGTTTCCAAAAATTTGCATGTTTCGCTGAAAGAATTATCGGCATTATACAGATAGTATTGTGACAAAACAGAGCAGATGCTTGCATTCTCCAGATCGGCACACTACAAAACTCAACAGGATGATATGTCATATCTGACACCCAAACCAGGCACAAAGACACCCCGGATGGCAACTTGCATGACCCCATACCTTGTATAGTGTGACACGAAATACAATCAGTTGAACTATGAGGAACTCGAGCATTTCATTTCAGAAAAGATGTCAATGACGCACGTCTACCAGCCAGTCATGATAAAGACCCTCCTAGAGTCAGATAACTGTGCCACAGTGGATGATATTGCAAAAGAGTTTATCAACTGGGACTACTCGCTGCTGGAATACTACAAGAGGAGGGTCATGGTATGGCCAAAGAGGACGCTGACAGGACACAAGATAGTCAGTTACAGCAAGAATGTCTTTACTTTACTACTTGATGATGACGTCACACCAGAGCAGAAGAGACACCTAGTCGAGATATGTGACGGCAGAACAGACCAGTACGTTGAGAACTATCCTGACCGCCTTGGTACAAAGGCCAACAGGGATGCAACACTCCAGATACAGCGGTATGATATAATGGCCAGGGCAAAGGGGATATGTGCGGCATGCGGATGCAGAGACAAGGCCCTTGATGTCGACCACATCCTTCCGGTGAACAAGGGCGGGACAGATGAGGCCTCCAACCTGCAGGCCCTGTGCTTTACGTGCAACAGGCAGAAGAGGGATCGTGACAAAACGGACTTTGTCATGTGGGCAAAGCGGCTCAAAGACAGGGATTCTGAATGTGCGCTGTGTAACGTGGAACCGATAAAATCAAATGAGCTGACATCTACTGTTCGTGCCGTGCAGCCACGCTCCAAGCTGCACTCGCTGGTATTTCCAAAGAGGCATGTGGGTACATTCTTTGATATGATTCCTGCAGAAAGGAACCACTGCCTTGAGATGGTATCTGAAGTGAGGGAGGAGATCATGGAGAGGGACAATACAGTCAGGGGATTCTGCGTAAACTTTGACTCTGGAAACATTGCAGGCAAGCACCAGCACTGTCATATCCATGTCGTTCCAAGCTACTAGAGGTACGGGTTGGGTCTTTGGATTTTTGAGTGTCATTAATGGAGGATAGATTTCATCTGCAAGGATATTCCGGGGAAATTAGCTTGTATGATTAGGATTGATATCAGGGGTTTTAGAAATTTTGAGGCTTGCTAGAGCCAAGAACTGCAAGTGCGGGTTCAATGTCATCACTAGAGTGCCATGCCTCAAAGATATCCCTGTATACCACCATGTTGCCTGGTAATTCGGCTAGTTCCTCCACATCCTGGGATTTGTTCTCTGGAGTGTCCTTTGACAAATCAAAGAATACCCTCATCACGCTGTGTGGAATGGCAGGATATTTTTGCCCTAGCCGCTCAAGGTTTTTTGGTGCACTCCATTTTTGCATGAATGCGAGGATTTTGGAATTTCTCCCTGACTTGAGGGTGCTCACCTCAATTATGAACAGGCAGTCCTCAAATGTAAACAACAGGTCAATTTCACGGGCAGGTTCTGCAACTGACTTTTTAAATTGGGATCTAGAGTCCACAAAGGAGAAACCGATCCTCTCAAGGAAGACTGCAACCTTGCGCTCATTCTCGTCATTTATTGCAGATGTTTCCAACATCAGAGTTTGGTGTGAGGTGTGTTAAATTACTTTATAATTTGAGAATTTTTCTTTGATCGGCGTTTTTCTTTAGCGTATAGAATTATCGATGCATCTTTGATTAAACATGAATGAGTATTATTACAAAAATTTGTGCTTAGTTTTTTAAATGTCTGATGTTATATCGAATTTTGTCGTAAAATACAAAAAAATCCACACATCCCTATCTGACAACATAGCGATCAGGATTATTTTCGGTTCTGTAACATTAACGGGGGCTAGGCACAAGTAGAAATATGGATCTTATTCCGATTCGCTGAGACCCAGTTACTGCATGTAAAACACCAAATACGGATCTTCGAATTCAAAAAAAACCCTTCAAATTTGAGATTTTATCAAGTTATCGAGTGTTTAGCACGAAATACGGATATGACTTCTCATAAAATCAGTAAAGTCTAAATCAGGCTAATAAAACACATTTGACACATGCAAGCAAATTATGCAAATATAGCAAAAAAAGGATTAGAGAAAAATCCATCTGAAGGTCAAGTAGAAAAAGATGTGTTATTACCATTATTGGAATTAATAGGATATTCCAACATCAAATCCAAACCAACAATAACAACACAGGCAGGTAGAAAAAAACATAAAGGAACCCAAGCTGATTTGGTTGCATATCAAACTATTGATAAATTACCTACATTGGTAATAGATGCAAAATCACCTAAAGAAGGAATATCTCGGGCAGATCTGCCACAAGTGCAATCGTATGCAATAAGTCCAGATATCAAACCTCGTGCAAAATTTGTAATGCTGTCCAGTGGATATGCAACACAAATTTATCCAATAAATTCTGAAGATCCTCTTTTTACATCTGATTTACTCTCATTATTTGATAAAATTGAAGAAATTAGAAATATTTTGACTGGAAAAATTTCAACTACTTTAAAACTTGAACAAATTGATATAGATAATTTTTTTAGAAATACTCATGATCTAATGTATAGTCAAGATACGATCAAACCTACCCAAGCTCTAATAATTATGACTAAACTAATGTTAATTAAAATACAAGAAGAAAAAGGATTAACAATATCTAGACTGGGATCTATTTTAGATCATAAAAAAAATTATTTTGATTCTACAAAATCATTAAAAGAAAGGAAAGAAATTGAAGATAAAATACGAAGTTATGTTAACAACTTACTAACGCATATCAGTACAGATTTACTTCCTAAAGATGATAGATCTATAGGTAGTCACATCAGTATGCCCGTTTTGTTTGAAATTGTTGATGGATTATCAAAACATCATATTGGTTCTGTAAAAGCAGATGTTCAAGGTCGTGCTTTTGAGGTATATCTTGGTAAAACAATGAAGGGAAGAGAACTTGGTCAATATTTTACGCCTAGACAAATTGTAGATTTTATGGTTGATGTAATAAATCCAAACTACAATGATTTAGTAATTGATCCTTCATGTGGAACAGGTGGTTTTTTAAAACAGGCTTTTTTAAAAATTAGTGATAATCTAGAAAAAGAAAAAATGATTATAGGAAAAGATGCATATATAAAGAAAAGAGATTTTTTGCATAAGGAACAGATCTATGGAATAGATAAAGATCCTTTGGGTGTACAATTATCAATGATCAATATGTTCATGTGGGGCGACAGTCATTCTCACATTCATAAACATGATGGGTTAATAGACAAAGACAATGAAATTGTTGAAGAGAAATTTAGCATAGTGTTAACTAATCCTCCGTTTGGAAGTGCATCTGATGTAAAAATTAAAGCCGATAAAATCCCATTGAATTATGATTTGGGTTACAAGTGGAAATTTAATTGTCAAACTAATCTTTATGAGAAAACATCAGTAAAACAATCACAAGATGCAGGTATATTATTCTTAGAAAGATGTGTAAAACTTATTGCTCCTAATGGTAAAATAGGGATTGTATTACCGTCAGGGGTTTTTAACAATAAAACAACCGAATATGTGCGTCAATGGATACAACAGAATATTGATGTCAAATTAGTTGTTAGTTTACCAATTCATACTTTCAAACTAACAAACGCTAATAATTTCACAAGTATTCTATTTGGAAAAAGAAAAATTAAACCTAATAACAATATACCAACATATGCTGTATCTATTGCTAATGACATAGGGTTTGATGATAAGGGAAATACAGTAGATAAGAATAATAATAAAATACATTCTGACTTGGGACAAATTAAAGACTTGTTTTTCAAAAAAGTTGGGTGGGAAAATTGAGTAGAGAATTAGTATTTGTTATATCGAAACCCACATTTCTTTATGAAAAAATGGATGCAAATTTCCTTCATCCAGAAAGAATAGAAACTATCAAAAAATTACAAGATATGGAAAAAAATGGAATAATTGAAATGAAACAATTAACGAAAATTGTAAAAAATATTAAAAAAAGGAGTCCTGAAAATGAAAAAATAATATTGCCATGCATAGAATTAGCAGATATTCAACGTGATTATGGTCTCATTAATGTAAAACAGAGAACCATTAAAGATGCTGGAACATCTACAATATTCTG
Organism: Candidatus Nitrosopumilus sp.; assembly: GCA_965206745.1. GTDB lineage: Archaea > Thermoproteota > Nitrososphaeria > Nitrososphaerales > Nitrosopumilaceae > Nitrosopumilus. The sequence goes on from OZ242220.1 coordinate 1,600,803, forward strand.
TGAAGGCAACAATATTTTGTTTTCGCGTTTGAGACCATACTTGAACAAAGTTGCATTAATTCCACCATCTATCAAACAAGCAATATGTTCAGGAGAATTTTTTGTTTTTTCTAGAATAGACAAAACAATTCCTTTAGGTTATCTTTGGTTAGTATTACGATCTAATTTTATATTGAATCAAAGTATTCATTTGCCAACTGGTTCATTACGCCCACGCATAGATGAAGATGATCTAAGTGACATAATAGTACCGCTTATTGTAGATAAAAAAAGGATTAAGGAGATTGATACACTTGTACAAAAAGGACTTGGCGATTATTTTTCTGCTTCGAAAAATCTTAATACAGTAGAATCAAATTATTATAATTCAATTTCATTACCACCTCTATCAAAACCCCCAAAATTATTTTTTGCCATGTCAAATCTACCATCTGATTGTAAAAGACCATCCTATAGAATGGATCCATTATTCTTTCACTCACATTATTACGATAATTTGAAGCAAATCTTACATAAATGGGCAAAAGATCAAAGTGGTGAAATAAAAGAATTAGAGGATTTAGCAATTTCTATTGTAAGATGGAAATCTAAAGTTAGAGGTAAGATAGGCTCAACACCTAGATTAGGAGTTACTAACGTTACTAATCGAGATATTTTATGGGATTGTGATTATGTGGATGTGGAATTTCATCAAAATAATTTTATGTTGCAGAAAAATGACTTATTGATTAGTTCTACAGGAATAGGTTCTACATGTAAAGTAGAAATTTATGATGAAAAACAACCAGCTATAACCGATGGACATATAACAATTATACGACTAAAACCAGACATTGATCCTTATTTCTTGTTAGTTTATTTACGTTCTGAATATGGACAGAGACAATTAGCAAGAATGGAACGTGGTACAAGTGGTCAAATTGAAATTTATGCAGATGATGTAAAAAAACTATTGGTACCTTTTCATAAAAATAAAAAATTCATTTCCAAGGCTAAACAAGAAATAAAAAATATGTCAAGCACAATTATTAATGCAAAAAAGAAATTGAATGAAGCAATGTATTTACTTGATGCATCATTTAAGAATGAAAAACCCATAGATTTCAAAAAATTAGATACAGCTATTCCTAAAAAAGAATGGAGAATTTCACGATAAATATTGCATTGAGAAATTGCTACGTGTCTTCACTTTCTCGTGGGCATTTTTAAGGCTCTGATCAAATATGGTAATCAGATCACCGTTTGTGACCCGAACCAGTAGATAAAATATCAGTTAACTTGTTCATATTCCGCTCTTCACGATAATCTTTTTCCCATCTATTACAAACTGAACAGAGTCAGGGTTATCCAAAAATTCCAATATGGGTTTTGGTACTCTGCAAATTGTACTATGCCTTCCATCATCAGACAGTTTTACAGAAAATATGGTTTCATCTTTTTTCCAGCGTGTCAACAATTCAACGAATATTCAATATTATAAAAATTAACCGATCGCTTAGTTTTGCATACGGTTAACAGTAAGCATTAAATAAGCATACGGATAATATAACTACATGAAGCAAAGAGCGAGACAAACAATGAAGAAGACAAAAAATTCAGAGGGAAATTCACTCCCAATGATGAATCTGGCGTTACCCGAGTTCTTGAATCTCTTTGCTTTTTCCACTTTATTAATTTTCAAGAGGTCTTACGCATGAACAAAAGAGCTCGAAGAGCAAATCAGATCATGGAACTGCCAAACTTATTTGTCATACTCAGGAAAGGGGAGTATCAGGTAAGATCACAGTTTAATCATGATTTATCCTACATTGTAAAAAGCACAGGTTTGGGTCTGGTGTGTGAGTGTCCAGATCACCAAAGACGAAGGTCCGACTGCAAGCACATCAAGGTGGTTCTATGTCACATCAAGGAAAACAAGATTGAAAACAATGCCTTTAGAATGATGGAGAGAAACGAGGTAAAAATATGCAGATACTGTGATTCTGGAAACATCAAGAAAAATGGTATTGCAAGAAACAAATTAAGAAATATTCAGATGTTCAAATGCAGAGATTGTGGTAAGAAATTCCGAGATAATCTTGGATTTGAGAGAATGAGGCATGATCCAACTGTTATAATTCAAAGTATAAGAAAATTGAACTCAAAAATGTCCACAAGGGCAATAGCAGATGATTTTGAGCAGGACAATAGGACTCTATCTCATATGAGTGTGTATCGCTGGATAGGAAAATATTCTAATCTGATATTTGATTATGCAAGAACAATAACCCCAAGACTATCTGAAAAATGGAGAACTGATGAATTGTACGCAAAATTCAGCGGTAAGGGAAAATGGGTCTATACCATGATGGATGATGAAACCCGATTCATGATTTCCCAACAAATTTCAGATACAAAATATACAGAAGATGTAACCCCCATGTTTAGGGATGCGAGTAAATGGGCAGGTATGATTCCCCATACTTTGATTTCTGATGGAGCTCCAAACTTTCACAACATATGGAAATTGGAATGGAGACAAAAAAATCAATATCGAAAACTGACTTCACATATTCGTCATATTCATCTTGCAGGAGATATGAACAATAACAAGATGGAAAGACTGAATGGAACAATGAGGGATTGGGAACAAACCAGACGAGGTCTGAAAAAGATGAATAGTCCCATGTTCAAGGGATTTATGATTTTTTATAATTTTGTCAAGAAACATGGGGGACTGGATGGAAAAACACCGGCAGAAGAAGCCTTGATTCACGTTATTGGGAAAAATAAATTACTGACCCTGATTCAAAATGCAAGTTTGGAGAAAAGCAGAAATGCCTTTTAGATGTCGAATTTGCCTCATAGGCTATGATGATAGTCAGAAGGCAGATAGCCTGGTGGTCATGGGAATTCTAACTCACAGATGCAAGGAGTGTGTGAGAACAGGCAACACAGAAGCAAATACAACTCATTGTAGATTTTGTGATGAAAAACACAATAATCTACAAGATTTTGATTGTGGAGAGAATATTGTACCTCTTTGTAAGAGATGTTATGATGAAGAAACCGTGAAACTTGGAAAATAATTAATTCTTGTTTGAGAATCGATTTGAGGCAAGATCCGTGTTTGCAGAACCAGTCTCATCTCATATCAACTTGACAGAAAATCCTCGATTTTAGGATTTTTTGAATTAGAAGAAGATCCGTATTTGGTGTTTTACATGCCATGAGTTGATTAATTCAAGGATTTGAATTGGAATAAGATCCGTATTTCTACTCATGTCTAGCCCCCGTTAATGTTACAGAACCTTATTTTCAACAACTTTAAATCTTTGAAGGTAACTTATACTAGTATGAGTGATTCTGAAGGACACAAAAATAGAGCAAAGCATTTTTCAGAACAAGTAAAGGCTAAACTTGAAAATGAATTTGGCTCCAAAGTTGATTGGGAGGGTGATTCTCCGCCAAGTCTACAGTTTACCATAAAGACTGGCAAAAGTTATGAGATGAGACTAGAATACAATCAAACCGAAGACTCGTTTGAATTATATGATAAAGATGCCAAAACTCAAAGAAATGAAACACTTGGCAAGTTCTCACCTGCAAATGTCACAGATCCAAAAGATACAACCGCCTCAGATGTTGTAGAAGCAGTAAAGAAACATGCAATTTGAAGAATATTTTTTTAGATTTAAAAAATTATAGACATTATCATCCATGATCCATTTTATGAAACCGTTGCATGCTGGAATTTCCCTTCACAACATATCAAGATATTAGTCATTAGTGTCTGAAAAAAACGATGCGCAGGCACTCCAAACATCCTGAATTTGTAAATTTGGAGAAGATTGTCTGGGAGGGCCTAAACAACATCGGCAGGACCATACCGCAAATAGAAAAACAAGAGGATAAAACTATCAAAATCAGCCCTGAGCAGAAATCATCTATAAACGACCCAATCTGGCACACCAAGCCCGAGTTGGATCAGTATGTCGCAAAAGAACTGGGATTGGTATTAAAGGACTATGGAGATAACACAAAGACAAACGCGCTTTACAATGCAGTCGTATCTGAAGTGCGCAGATTACGAAAATGCAACATCCTCATAGACTGGCATCTGACTGAAAGCAAGAAAAGAGGAATGGGCTTGTGGAGATTGGACAAAACAAAGCTTGAAAAATTTGTACACCGGCGCGCAGATCAAGAGATGAGGGAGAGCAACTTTTATTCGAATGGCAAGACCTCGATGATCTTTGTAAGGCAAAAGCAGGTCGCCTTTAGAAAAAAGTTGCTTGGAGAATATGGCAAGTGCGCATTATGCGGATTCAAGCTTCCAGACTACATGATTGGGGCCCACATCGTACCCTATTCAGTGATGAGAAGAGAGGATGCGGCAAATGCAATGAATCCTGCCAACGGGCTGCTGCTGTGCAGACTCTGCGATGTCGCATTTGAAAAGGGATCCATAACACTAGAGTCGGATTTGGGAATAACAATATCTGACTATCTGGCTGAGCAGGAGAGTCCTGCTGTAAGGTCCTGGCTTGGGCCGATTCCGGCAGAACTGCGCATCAGGGCAGATGCAAAGTATCCTCCGGATCCCAGCTATCTGAAATGGAAGAAGAGGTTGCTTGCCAGTGCATGCTTGAATTAGAACGGATTTTGGTGAATCTTTGGAATGTGCGTTTTTTGTAGGGTACAATAAAATAACTCTTAATAATATATGAGCGTCTGATGAATCGTGTATGACCTCGGATTTGGATGAGAAAACAAAATCCTTGAATCAAAGTGGGGCGTTTTTACAACTTCATGTGATAAATCAGCTAGAAAAATGTGGTTGGAATGTATTATCTGAATATCCAGTGCGCATCTCTCCATTCATAGATTCACCTGAAAATGATGATACGATAAAGCAGGGCTTGGAAAATGATGCAGGTGTTGAACCAAACAGTTTTGTGAGGACAGTCAGAAATTGCATGGATAAAACAACAGTAAAAGAGACATCTATTGATGTGATTGCAGCCAAATACGCACATAGGAGACAAATGCATACCCTATGTATCGAATCAAAGAAATTACATCCTGATTTTGTGGATTGGGTGTTTTTCAAGCAAACGCAATCTGATGGAAAACTGCGACTTTTAGTTAAAAGTGAGTGCGAACCGGAGGTTCCACTATTTACGACGCCAAAAACCACAAAATATGAAAAAACACATCTTGAAATATGCACCATTAAAGAATTCTCAGGTTATGAGATATGCGATTTTGGAATATCACTAAAAAATAAAAAAATAGATAATGAATATTACAAATCAGATAAGACAAAAGTTGATGATGCAACTCGGCAGATAATGGAGGGAACGTACGGATACATTGTAGATAAAATATTGCAAAATATACAACAAGGTGAACCAGATCTTCAGAATAATGATATAGAGTGCTTTTTTCCAATAGTTGTAACAAATGCAAATTTATTCGTATGTGATGTTGATAAGAATAAAATAGATCCACAAAAAGGGACTATAAATGAGAATCCAGAATACATGCCAGTTGATTCTCTGATTTACGAATGTCCTACACCAAGTACCATCCAATTCCCTGAACCGTTTAAAGCAATCCTTGATTCAGATAAAAATCGTGCAATAAAAAAATGGCATGTATTAGTATTATCGCCAAAAGGTTTTGCTGAATTTCTAGATATACTTGACAAATCACATATTTCTAAAATAACCAAGAATCCATTTTGACTGTAATTGAATCACAGTGATGAGAAAAATCTCATTCAGATAGTACCATTATTGTCCTTATGACTTCAAATTAAGAATAAAATTGTGTCTTATGCAAAATGATGATCAGATTATCAAAATATACTAAATCGATATGAATTTAATTTCTTCTGCATATAAAAATAACATTATATTTGAACAATACCATGTTTTTGCATGGATTTTAATCTCATATTTTCAGTTTTGATACCCGTAGGTTCTGCTATTGCTATTAGTCTATTTTTCAAATACAAATTACGATCGAAAATTGAAAAAACATTTGAAAAGAATAGAGATGAGGCATTGGCTAAATTATCTATTTTATTGTTTGAGTATGATTCTAAATTCGGGTATTTCTATGAGTTTTTTGAAAAAGAATTTTTTGTTCTAACAGATAATAAAGTAGAGTTTGAACTAAAACCACAACAGAGAGATAGATTGGATCAGGCTTACAAAAATTATAAAACTCCCATCAAGGGAATTTTTGATGAATTTGAAGATTTGAAATATTTGAGTGATTTTGTAGGCTTGGATATACTCAAAATCATTCGGTACTATTTTTCTACTTCTCATAATTATTGTCAAAGTTTATCACAACAAATGAATGATATTTATTATTTAGAGCAGAGATCACAGAGTGCTGTAAATCTGATAGTTTGCATAAAAAAAGAAGGCATTCCTAAAGGAAATTTAGGATATTTTCTAAATGAATTTGTATCTAAATGGGAAAACAGGTTAGGCTACATCATTTAGATTTCATTTTGTTACACAACTCTTAATTTTTTTGCAGTAAAAAGATACCAGATGAAAACTAGCCTCCAGCAGACATCATGTCGGCAAGATATAAGATTTGGCGCAACTCTGCCGAACTTGAAAAACATGCGGGCCAGTCTATTGCAGAAATGAGGCATTCTTCAGGTTTATCAGTATGAGATAAGAGTAACATCCTGTTTTTTCAAAGACATCTCCACTTTTGATCAGTTCTTTTTAGTTTTTTGTCGGATCTGCTAACATCTTGTTTTACCAGTTTGTGGGGGGTTTATGGACAACACATATGCAGACGTATTATTAGATAGGCCAGACCACTAGGATGGTTGTGGGTTTGCCAATCGAATACATTCTTTGAAAATTTTTTCAAAGATTTGTAATTTTTCAGCAGACACTATTTTTTCTGCAAAACTGTATGCAATTGCCGGTTTTGATGATTTATTTTCTCGTTTAGCCTCAGAATATGCATCGGAATCAATACGTTCCATCAGATCTTCCAAATCCCCACCTTCTATGACTAAAACAGGACCATCTGGACATACATCGTCTTTAGAGATGGTTCCACTTGAATCAAAAAGGTCTTTTGCATCATAGTCAGCTATAATCAAGTATGGAATTTCAAAACTTGCCATTAACTTTTCATACTTGGCAAAACCATCCTTTCCGCCAACTTGTGTAATTATTATATCGTTTCCAGTAATATCAGCACCCTTTGAACGAGATTCCAAGAAATTAGAGATTCCAATCAAGAGATTTTTATCAGAATCACCTTCGGTAAAAATAACACCTTTACTAAAAAATATCTGCGTATCTAGTTGATGTCTTAGCCTATGACGATTTTCATTAAACCATGTCTCTGTTTCCCCATCTAGTTTTTTTACAACTGTATGTTGGTCCGTCTTGCGTAAATATAGTATGTCAGATTTCTCTTCAAAAATTTCATGGCTTGTAAGTTCAGGGGAATGTGTAATTACAATAAATTGATTGGTATTATCCGAATTTTGCAATGATCTGGTCAGTGATTTCATTAAATTTGGGTGTAGGTTGACTGATGGTTCATCCAACAAGATGACAGAGTTGCTTACTCCATGTGCTAACGTTAGGAGGTAGATTACCTCCAATATTCCAGAACCCACTTGATTAGTTGGAAATTGTCTTTCTAACTTTTTATCAACGATCATGATGGCAGGTATTTTGGGTTTTGGAGGATTCAAATTTCCCACAAGATCATAGTCTGGACGATGTCTAGATTGTAATAATACATCAAAATCTAAATTGTTTGTTTCAAATATATCATGAAATTCATTTTTAATTTTAGAAAATTTGATTCTGGCATTTTGTTTTGGAGAATTTTTCAGACTAAACAGAAATTGTGTCAAATTACTCCCATCAGATTTTAACATATCATCAAATTCAATGACTTTATCAAGTGCCCGTTGATCTAGTACTTTATTAAAATCATTTCTTGTTTCCCCATCAACATTTACTTGTTGTGTATATGGAATTTTCAAAAAATGGGCATAGTCCAAAAGAGTTAGAGATGGATTAGATCTGTTACCTGAAGAATGAATAATGCCTTTTTGGAGAATTTGCCCCAGTATCTCTAGAAAACTTATGCTGTTACTATATCCAGGATAAAGTTCTAGATAAGATAACAGTTCTGTTAGAGTTTTTTTTCCCACATCATCATACTGTTCATGTTTTCCTGCTTCAATATTTGATAAAAAAATGCTTGTTTGAATTTTATCATCAAAAATATGATCGATATGCTCAACTGTGTTTTTTATTTCAGTTATTCCATCAAGTATATTAAAAAATTTGATTTTTTTTTCCATTGTAGTTTCAATATTTTTTGCTGGAAATTTATTTGATATTTTGAAACTAGAAAATGAATTATTAAAAAATTTCAAACCACTTTTAGGAAAATTAATTTTTATAAAAGAGTCAGATTCATATCCCTTTACTACTTTTTCCCATGACAGATTGATTGTCATTTCATCAAATAATTCTAGTAAGATTTCTCTGTTCTCAAAATGATGATATTTTACTCGGTCAGTTACTGTGTCAGTATAAAAACCGAAACAATCTATGATTTTTTGAGTTTCATCAGTTGAAAGTTTTAGAGATATTTCTAGAGATGGATTGAGATGGCCGATTGAAATCTTTGAATCATCTAAAGAAGATCTGTGTAATGTATCAGTTAAAAGCTTCAAAAGTCGAAATATATTTGATTTGCCAGAATTGTTAGGTCCTACTATTACCATGTTATTTGTAAATTTAAAATTAATCGGTTTGTAGAAAGAATACAATCCTTCGCATCTAAGATGTTGCAGACATACCATTGTTGTATGATGTGTGATTAGAGTTTAAAATGATTCGATTCATTTTGTACAAGAATTTGTGTGTATGATAAATCTCAACATATTCTGAAAAGAAAAAGATAATAAAATTGCTCAGGGAAGACCGTACAGTGCAGGTGATATAAGAAGAATAAAAGACAATGGAAGAAAGGACAGAACTATAGTGATAAACAAAAGTTTGTTGAAGTGGATCTAATTGTTTGCCTTAAGGGAAAATAGTAAAGATGGAGGCAAATTTTTGATCGATACTATAGTTATGAGAAAAATCTCATTTAGATAGAAAGTATTGTATAAAATAAAAAATAATTGGAATAACAATGAATTTTTGATCATGACTACACTATGATTCCATGATAGAATCAGCTAGTATAGAATAAGAATTTGTCAATTCTATAATTAATTTATCATATAATGCTTCGAAATTTTTAGTTGTAATTTCTAGTCGCTGGTAACAAGATTCTAGTCGTTTTTCCTTTTCAGATTCACTTATCTTATGATCTAGTAAATTTCTGAAATCAGAAAGAACAAAAAATGGATTAAGAATATTTTTATCATTTAAAGATTTTAATCGTAACTCCACCCATATTTCTAAACATTTTAATCCTTTTTTGTCCTTCACATCAATATCGACATTTAATTTATTGATCTGGGTTTTGAGATTTTTATTATAGATTGATTCGACACACAGTTTTGTAAGAGAATTAATTATGTATATGACACCTTGCTCATTCCAATTTACGGGTCTTAGTAATTTTCCTAAAAATTCATAATCATTTTTTTCATAATCAAAAATTTGAAAACAGTCATGATCTTTACAGGATTTTCCAAATTTATTTCGTTGTTTTAATAGTTTATTTTCATTAGATAGATCCGAGAATTCTGCTTCTATTTGTCCAGCATAAAATTCTGAACCTACATCATGATCTGAAGGTATATTTTCAGATCGAAGATAATATTTTTCGTTTTGTGGTATATCTTCTAGGTCTCCAAGCCAGCAAAATACTTTATCATTTCTATTTATTCCATAATCTAAAGATTGTTCGTCTTGGAAAAAAATTGTTCCATATGTATTTCCTGCCACATGAATTTCATATTCATTAAAACAAAGATATTTGTGTAGAATTTTTTTGTCAAAAAATACAGGAGTAAAAAATCCTTTTTTGCAAAGTTGTCCATTTAAGCCAGGAATGAATAGACAGTCATTTGGATCATAACGAAATTTTAATTCTTTACATATTTCATAACGCGGATTAGATGATTTTTGAAGTTTAAAATCAAAGCTAGTCCGATTGTTTTTTTTACACACATCTATTATTGAACAAATAATACCATCTATTGGATATTCTTCTTGGCAGTCATGGCATACTAATATTGGCATATCAAGTGCAGAGATATGAATTTCTTTAATTATTTCATCAAATTTTTTATAAATTAATTTAAGCCAACCATTACAATTATCACAATGAAGTGTTTGAACCATGTGTATACCTCTAGATAATTGTAAAATAGTATTTTATTTATTTAATTCCATTTTGCTATAATTACCATCATCATCAAAATAATGACACTTCCATAAACCACAATTATTAAACACTTCATCCATTATTGATGAAGTTATTTTACTAAAATCACTTTGAAGTTGCTCTACATTATATTGCCTTTTAATTGCAATATGATTATTTTCTGATTTGAAAGTAGAGCCAAACAATCTACGAGGAGATTCGATGCATAATTTTCTGGAGGTATTTTTCAAACAGATGAAAATTTCTACCTCATCAAAATAATTATGTTTTGATAATATAACATATGCAAACTGTAAAACATGCATGATTCTTATTGCTAGGAGTGAATCTCTTATGTATACACCAACCAGATCATCATCTCTAAAATATCCCAAATCAGCACAATAATGAATGCAGCCATTTCTATGAATTTCTAGGTTCGCTCTATCATCTTTATGTATCACACCATGTTTACTAGGTATTGAATGGGAGGGTAAAAAACTATGATGTGGTGCAAAGCTAAAACCAGCAGGTTCAAAATTTATTCTGTTAGGATCAAGCCAGTCAAATTCTTCAGGATTAGTTGTTTGTATCAATTGCTTATCTATAATAGATGGAATAACAACAATTTGTAGTAAAACTTTTTCATGATTATAAATATCTGTAATTTTATCAAGATATTTTTTTGTATTTTGAAGTAAATAAGATCTATTTTTGTACATTGAAGATATTTCTTGTTCGGACATTGGTGTTGATGTAAATTCAAAACGTTTGTAAAACTTGTTGTTCTTATTGTTGTAATGTGGTTTATGACCGCTGTCAGGTACTTGAAGAATTAAGAAAAGATTGTCATTTTGTTCATTTTCTATTGTATGTATCTTTACATGAAGCCGTGGCTGGATGTTAGACAATATTATTTGCTCTATTCTTTCTTTATTGATGGGAGCTTTGATACCCTCTGTTGCTATCGGATGACCGCCCTTGCCTGATTCTTTAATACCAAATACAATATAACCACCACGAGTGTTTGCAAATGCACTTACATGCTTTACTAGTGCATCATCATCCATCATCTCTTCCTTGTAATCAAGCATATCACTTTCTGGAATTTTATCATTTAGGAGAAATTGCACATCATTGTAATCTAAATCATCTATATTTTTTTGAAATATCACATATGATCATATACACACGGATAAAAAAATGTTTTACTTGTGTTGCTGAAACGTTATAGAAATTAGAGAGAAATACAATATTTTATTCAGATTCATATTTCACCAAATCAGTAGATATAACAAGCCATGTATTGAATTACTAGGGATTTGTTGTATTACGTAATCTTATAATTCTCAAAATGTAAGAATAAAAAAATGGTTTTATGGATTCTATTTTTTCTACACATTGAAGCCAAATTTTCCATTGATACTCTGAATTGTGATTATATTTAAGATCTTCAGCAATGAGACTATTTATCATAGCTTTTCGATTCAAAACAGAAGAGAAAATATTTTTTAGAGGAAGGGCAGGAATAATCTCAAATCCATATTTTCTATGATTATATTTTACCATTCCTTTAAATCTACCCATCTTATCATATACAAATAAAACATTACCATGTAATCTATCCATATTTTTGATTCTTAGTTTTAACAGTTTAGCAGGATGAATATCAAAAATATTTCTCAAATCAACAGATATACTAAGAAATTGTTTTGAGTTAGGATTTACAAAAAATAATTTTTTCAAAGACTTTGAATTGTAAGGAAAAAATTCTATATCAGATGCTGGTTTTATGTGTTTTTTGATTACTTTTTTTATTGTTTTTGATGAAATTTTTAGTATAGATTTATGATTTTTTTTGCCTTTATTATCACTAGTCAAATGTAAATCGAGTCTTTTTTTTGAAATAGATAATGTAAGATGTTTTTTTAATTGTTTAAGAGGAAAAATAATTTTCCTATCTATTTTTGATGATCCTCCACATTTAAAATAATAATCACCTACATACACCTTAGAGTTTTCATTATACCAATCAAAACGAGCCCAAGAAAAGAATATCATACACATTAATTAAATTTTAAGATATTTGAAATTATCGCTAGCTAATTTATTGTGTTATATGAGAACCGATGAGATGCAGATCTTATTTCGATTCAAAAAATCACTAGTCTATAGATTCAACCCAGTGGCATATTCATGAAAAATTATTTTTAAAATATGTGAGATATTGTTCAAAATCAATTAAACTTTTACATGATATACAAAATTATTCACTCATATAGTCATCTAACCGTATTTTTCCTTCTTCCTTTTTCAAAATATCATAACATGTTTTGCGTAGATTAGATATGGCAATAGTGTTTGGTTTGGTACTACTTTGTATTGTTCGTATTTGATCTGCAAATTTGGGATATGTGGATTTTAAATCTTTGATTATTTCTGGGATTAAATTTTTCAGGGAATTTTGATGTTCTTTTGATAATATTTTCCACATTTTATGAATTCGTGACAAAATAACTTCATTCAAAAAAGATTGAGGATCTGTCAAGTCAACATGATTTAGTTTTCTATTCATGAGAACTGAAATCATGGCACGCAAAACATGGGGCGTTATCACTCTACGATCATCTGATTCGGAAAATGGATAATATGAAATTGGTGGTTTCAAAGATTTTATAGAAATGGGACTAGCAAACTTTGCATCCAATTCTTTTTTAGAAAAGTTATTGTGTTTTTCTAATGAAATATTAGAAATGGATAATATAGGAAAACTGATTTTGCTAATAATTGATTTAAGATTTTTTGTGAAATTAAACACACATACATCATGAGAGTAGTTATCAGAAATGCGCACATCGACCCATCTCAAAAGATCAGATGGTGTCAAATCCTCATATCGTAAAATTTGGTCATCAGATATTGTTGTTCCTCCCTTACATTCAAACACGACAGAATGAGTGGTTTTGTTAGAAGTTGCAACGACATCAGGTTTAACAGATTTTCCTGATTCTGTACGAATTGTTTGCTCAATTAGCTGCGCCTTGTAACCAAGATCTGCCAGAGGATGAATCCAGGAATCACTTTTTTTGCAAAAACCAATTGCGCAGTTTATCAAGATGGTATGAGGTGAAGGATTCAAAAGACTACCTCACATTAATTGTGGACAATGTATTTTAGAGTCAAAAAATCTCTGAAGATTAACAAATAGTCGTGTAATTACATTGCCGCAGCTGCCCTCAGGCAGATAGATTCGAAATAGATTGTCCATTACTTCTATATCCAGCGGATGCCCTGTGTGAGCATCCACCCCCAGAACACGGTAAAACCCTTCCCCAATTTTGCTTGTAATTCCCCATATTCTAAACGGATCCTTGGCATTGAAAATACGAGTCAGGAAGAAATTCCAATCATCCACTTTTCTCTCAAAGACAAAATCAAAAGGCTTGCCTTCAACTGACTTTGTATTACTATCACCATAAATTCTGAATTTCTCTATCTCTTGTACCTGTTGAGAATAGTCATCCTTTACCATGTTCACCAGGCTGATGTGATCATCAACAGATTTTCCCTTAACCACTCTGAATCTTCCAGAATAATCTAGATCGTCGATAACTCCAAGAGTGCTTGTTCCCCTGCCAATAGTTATCCTGTCATATCCCATTATCTGCTTTATCTCTGCATCATGTTCTAACAGCTGCAGAATTTTTTCAGATTGTTTTCCAGAGATATCCATACGTGAAAACGTAGCTGGTGTGATTGGCTCATCGTCTTCTGTTTGCTCATGTTGGAAATAATCAGTATGATTTACACTAAAACCATGATCTTTGTTACCGGATTTACTTGAAATGTTTTTCAGCGAGTCAGTAGATAGCCAGGCATTGTCAAATTCAACTGTTTGGGAATTAATAAGGCGTTTGATCATAGGCTTTACTTGGTTAGCAAGATCAAATGTGTGGAATACCAAAAAACGTTCATCTGTTTTATCCAAGTAAAATTGCACGCTATCATTAGATTTTTTCTGGTCAGCTAATGTTAAAATTTTAACATGGTCCAATCCTGTCTGATCTATTTTAACTTGCAGATCTTCGGTGTGAAACTCTTGGAGTAATTCTGTATTACTTTCAATAAGAAAGGTTTTCAACTCTGTTGGTTTGCCTGCAGTTGAACCCTCTTCCGTAGGTATTCTAGGAGGATTAATTCTATCATGCAATACATCCATGAACTCTTTTTGAGTCTGAACTTTGGGTAATTGTAACATTAGTTGTGGCCTCCTTTGAACATAGGTATCGGATTTTGAGAATTATTATATAATTCTATCATCTCATGACTCATGCAGAATAATGCGATCACTATTATAAAGATCTATTCGGTTATCTGCCCTTCGTAATCTGCTTTGTTGAGAGGTTTGGCAACAGTCATACTAATGGCTTTGATTTTTGCTTTTTATTGCCCTTGCATGGTTTTGATTTTAGGCATGATAATTCATTGATGTCTTTATGGTTTAAGAAATGCAGACCAGAAGGAATTAGAGATATTGTCAACTTGCACTTTAAATCATACCAGAATTAATTATATGACATGTCTATTGAGACTGACAAATCATTATCGTCAACCATAGATGATTTAATTTCATTGATTCAAGATACAATAAATGAAGGAAAAAAAGATGGACGATTAATTCCTCAAAAAATGTTTTATCAAAAATGGATTTTAAATAATTTCAAGTATACAGATAATGGAGTTGAATATGGTGGTGCAGGAACTCAACCTTTTACAAGAAATGAATGGAGCCAAGCTAAATTAGTATTAGAAGACTACTTGAAAAAATCTCAGAAATATCAAGCGTTATGCTCCAAACTCAAATCCATGATCAATGGAAATTCTGAAAAATTATTTCATATATTTGCATCAAAACTAATGCAAAAACTACTTGATGGTAAATCCTCTTCAGATATTCAACAATTAAAGACCATATTCATAAAGGAAATCAAAAATAAGCCAATAGTTACTAGAGTTAGTAATGCTTTGGTTGGTATTGTTATACGTTCTCCAAAGATTGTAATTAATGACTCAATTTCATTACGACAGGTACAAAAAGATGATCTGGAAACAGAAACTGACATTTACATGAACGGATTTATGTACAGACATCCACGTCCTTCTGCATTCTTAGAAATAGAAGGATATACAACTGATTCTAATCTATACAAAAAAGAACAGTTATCAATAGTGATTCTACGGTTATTCAAAGTTGGAAGCGTGAAATCAATACAATCAAAGAAATATAGTGAACATCTTGCACAAGGCCTAGAAACATCTTATTCTAATGTCTCTACAGCCATATCAAATGTGATGTTAATTAAAGAAGATGAAGAACAAGCATTACGACATTTCTGGCAAAGTATTGAAAATTACATACCAAAATCATTTGTAGAATATTCATTTTCTGATTCTAATTTCTCGGATATTGCTCATCGTAGGTATATAGATGCATTATTGAAAGCTGACACTGAAGAATTTAGAATTGCTAATACCATGATGGGATTGGAAAGTATCTTTCTGAAAGATGACGGGGAATTACAGGAATTATCCTATCGTCTCAGGCTACGTGTAGCTAAGATTATGAGCAACTTTGGATATGATCCATTTGAGACTTCCAAAATCATCAAAGACGCATACCAGGTAAGAAGTAGTTTCGTTCATGGAGGTTTGTTATCCTATAAAAATAAAAAGAAACTTGTGGAAAAATACAAAAGTATGAATAATTTAATTGAAAAATTACTAGACTTTTTACGCTTATCCATAATCACATCTATAACAGTTAATGTGAGCAAGGAGGAATTAATCGATACAATAGATGATTCCTTTTTGGATTCCAAATCTCAAGAGAGACTAGCTGCTTTAACATATTATGCAAAAGACGTGATGTCTTTGAATAAAAACAGATAGCAGGCAGACCTATTTGATTATTTTACAATACCATATGCTTGTTCAGTTAATGAAAAAATAGATTCCAGAGTCAAATTTAATAATATCAATCAAAATCATACAACATGGTAAAAAATTATGGAGACGGAGGCATTACCATGATAGGTTTCAAGAAAATGCACGGTGTTAGAACTGAAAACATGTCTACATCATACAATTCTAATGAAAAGATACCTGCATTTGATATGAGAATAAAAGCTAATGAAGATGATTTGTATGTGTATGTGCGAGATATAGATGATGATTGCCACATATTCAATATTCCTAAAGGTAATGAGATGTTTGTAAAAGGTACTTTGTTGATCTTTGATTCATCAAAAATCAAAACAGAATATAAAGACGGTAAAATATGGTAAGAAATAATAAATAACATCAGTCAGATCTAACTAGCAATGAGTGATGATTGTAGTGAGTTAAGAGAAAAGTTAAACCAATACATAACAAAAAAGGAAACAAGTACACTTGAAGATGATTTGTCACCTCAAAATATTTTATCATTGTTTTCAAACAAAGCAAAATGTCTATCCAATGACAAAATAAGTGATCAATATGTAGGTTGGCAAAGTAACAGCGGATGGATAGGATTAAGTATTAAGATAAAACGTCAACCGTACAATTATGTCAGTTTTTCACTACGTACTACAGAATCAGATACTATGGAGATCACTTCTAGGAACGAATTTTCAGGGTTTACTTGCAAGGAACACCATAAATTTTCTGAATTTGATGATGATTTGGTAACTCAAATATTTAGAAAAGCCATGGATGACTTGACATAAGATAAAACTGGACATCGATTGGATTCCATATCATATGAAAAGTATTAGAATCTGTATGACTCTAATTTTAGGCATGCCATGCAACAAGCCTCAACTGCATACCATTACAGATCCTAATTTAGGAAAATAATGCGTGTATGTAATCTAGATACTCTGTATCATATTGGTAAAAATCATCGTCCCAATCCATATCAATTTCAGAAAGTACTCTCCTATCCTCCATGTATCCTTCATAATGCATCACTTTGTCACCAGGATTGTAAATTAGTACTTTGGAGAGTGCTCCCACATTACAGGAATTGCCTTTACTGTACCATGTGTCATCGTTAATCTCTTCACAGCCAGGATAATAAGATCCTTTTCCCTCATTAAAAAATTCTTCATTATCTGTTTCGTATGGAAGTATGAAAATTTGAAAACTTGCATTATGATCTGGTACATCAACATAGTAGTACTGTTCCCCGTCATTGCAGAAATCAATTTGTTCATACCAATTGGGGGGCAATGTTCCATTGAAATCTCGGTCCTTTTTGAATTGTGTCTCTCCTGATGGATACATGATGTTATCCACTTTGTCACTGTGCCCGTATCCTAAAACGTGTCCTATCTCATGCCAAGTGGTTTGTGTGATTGACCAGTCCGTCAAATGCTGCCATGTACCATCACAACTTGTTGCACCTAGGGATACTGTTGCTATGTTTCCACTATATGCCACTCCCAGATATTCAGGTCCGTAATCTTTTACCCACATTATTGTAAAGTCAGCTTGTGACTCATCGTAAACCCTAGTTAATTTTATTCCTTGTTCATATCTTCCGTCCAAAAATTCATCGAAATGCGAGATGTCATAAGTTGAGTAGAATGGTAATGGATCCACATAATAATTAATTTCACCGTAAATTATGCCTCTTAAAACCGGATTTGTGAAAGATTCTTGATGAGCTAATTGTATTTCTAGGTCTTCGATGGCATTCTCTAATTCCCGAATATAGGACTCTGTTTCTATAACGTATGATTCGTGATATTCTTTCCATTCATAAACAAGTTCTTCCCAGCTTTGGGCATAAGCTGATCCTGCCCCCATTGTAGCAACCAAAGATAATGCCAGAATCGATAAAATGATCTTGTTCAATGAATTTCAGAGATGTTGTAGTTTTAAAAGAATTGCTGATTATTTGCCTTAATTTGTCAATTTTTTTGTAATGTCTGGGAATGCCCATTTACCATTAAATACAAGAAATAATCATTGATAGTCATGGCAAAGAGAACCTTTGAGGAAAAAGTTCAGAGGTTGATGAAGGAGTGCAATTATCCCAGAATCATGGCAGAGAACGAAGTCAGACGCTGGTCTTAGAGACACTTTCATTTTTCAGGAATTTCAAAATCCCTCACAGTATTTTCCAGTCCCTACAGAACATCCCGGCTCAGATGCACACATTAGATGCCACCCTTGTAACCTGCTCCAAACTACAGACAACACCAAATGACTGCTGGACCAATCTACCACTTTTCCCAATCATGGTTCAATAGATCATCCCAGGAACCAGATACCTGCGGCTCAAACTGCTCATCAGGGCCCTCCTGTACATCTGCCTGCTCCCTCCGAATCTGTCTGTCTGCCTTTACCCTCCGAGTATCATTGAAGGGCTCA
This sequence comes from Candidatus Nitrosopumilus sp., assembly GCA_965206745.1. GTDB lineage: Archaea > Thermoproteota > Nitrososphaeria > Nitrososphaerales > Nitrosopumilaceae > Nitrosopumilus. The sequence continues at coordinate 1,619,598 of OZ242220.1, forward strand.
GGAGCTGCTGCACCTCCAGAGAGGGCACGGTACGAGTGGGTGATTCGTTTGAACTGCTCTGTAGTATCAGATTTATTTCTGTCAGGGTGCATCCTCAGTGCCAGCTCCCTGTACCTCTGCTTTACCTGATAGGGGGAGGCATCCCTTGGCAGGCCCAGTATATCGTGATGGTTCATTGGCGTAACTTGGCAAATGCGCTTATAGCCTTGCGTGATAACAGTATAACCTGCACATTATTAGGATAGACTGGTGTGACTCTGAATTTTTTGGCACTGGTCATAAATACTGCAAGATCTTGAAAACAAGTTCACCGGGAATGGATTTATAAAATTTGACTAGGCAAAGCCGTCGCCCCTTCGGATAAATCCTATGTGCAAAGACGCGGATTGACGGACTTATTTGCGTACTAGTATATTATACATAATATGATAAAAAGGATTTGGTCTGACTCCCGCATGGATAAGTCACATGTGTCGTTTGGTCAGATGATGCAGATTACAGTTTAGAGTCTTTGTGCCTGTAGCATGCAGAGAATGCCTTGCAGTCTGGTTTTAGTTATTAATAATTCATGGGTTTTTTACGGTTTGGGCACTAGTGAAAGACAGGTATCGTAATCTGTACATTTGATCTCAGCTGCCAGTCCTTCCACTGCACCTGCATCAGATTCTGCGACCAAGAAACTATAGATATATCCAGGACACCCACATCCTTCACAAGTAAGATAATCCACATCTTTTCCTACTGCATCATAAAGAAAAATCCCATAATTCTCAAGATACTTTTGTGTTGTGTATTTTAGAGGGTTGAGTTCTTTTGTCAGATAGGCAGACGGTTCAAATGGATTATCTGGATTAGGTGTCTCCTCTTCTTGATGATAATATCTCCACGGCGGATGTCCATCACACTGTGAATACGTGATGTTAACCCAGACTGGAAGTGGATCTGTATCTTGTGTGTTGAAGAGTGTAGTGGGTGGTGAGTCTGTGGTATTAACTGGAATTAGTGGCAAACCAACCAGCCAAAATACTCCAAGCCCCAACCCGACTGCAACCACAATGACATATGCCAGTCTCCTCATCAGACATCTAATCTCATGCCTTGGTATTTGTACTTGTAGAGATATCTCATGGCCATATCACAGTGTTGGAATAACCCATAGCCGCATCTACCAATTATACATAATATAATTAATAATGGCATACGATTACCAAATCCATGTGGAGAGTCTAATTCATGGTTTCAATAAAATATGATGAAGAAGCAGGGGCACTTTACTTTCATATGAGAAAAGGCAAGATTGCAAGAACAATATCTCTTGGAAAGGACCAGTTTCTGGATGTAGACAAAGATGGAAAGATGGTAGGCCTTGAAGTTTTGCTGTCTGATAAAATTCCAGCTGGAGCAAAAAAAGTAATTTCAAACGCATAGTTCCTGCAAGGCTGCTCAAAAATAATCAAATAAATATCGTTTTGGCACATCAAAATACTAATGGATACCGGCTCGTTTGATGGCATCAGAAGAAACGATGAGAGGTACAGGTGGCAGGTGATGGCAGACCATGCAGGGCTGGTCGGCAAGGCCAAGGAGGCAGTCCGATACCAGTATGAGCTGCACGGAAGGCTTGTCAGGCGCCTAAATGAAAAGCTGCAGAACCGTGACCTGCAGGAGATGCCTCCGGCAAAGAGGAGGATGGTCATCTCGCACTCGCTGTATGTAAAGAACTGCAGGGCAATCCACTCGTCGTACGAGCTTGTCTTGGGCGGGAAGATATCTGCATCCTATGCGCTTCTCAGGGACATACACGAGGCAGTACTGGCACAGTACTATATTGGACTGTGTGAGGAGACAGAGTTTTCCAGGTATGCAAAGCTGCACCAGTGGGAGCGTGCCGGGTCAGACCATGACTTTTACAGGCAGAGGCTGTATGTGTATGACGCCCTTGATGCTGCCTCCCGTGCATACTCGAAACTCTGCCGTCTGGCCCATCCGGGCTGGGATGTGCAGCTTGTCGGCTTCCAGTATGATGCAGAGGTGGTATCAGATTCCCTTTGCTGCCTGCTGTCAAGTTCGCTGTATAATGTGATGGCGCATTCTCAGGCCTGGACGTTCAATGAGGGATTCATGCCCGAACTCTTGGGGATGGTCCGGCCGTTTGTTGAGCGGTATCTGCATGATTTGGATTACAACATGGAGGGGATGTTTCCAAACCATCCGGATGTGGCCAATAGGGTTTTGTGGAAGCCTTTGGGTTGATTTGTTTCTTAGATGGGGTCACTTGAGATTTGCAACCGGGATTCCAGCCTGTCCTGACTTTTCAGCATGCTTGAGGGAACTCTCTATCTTTTTCATGTATATGGCACAGTTGTGGCACAGGATGCGGAAATTTCTATCTGGGCTTTTTCCGTGAATTATTGTTTCTCCAACTAGCGTCTTTGCGTATTTTGAGTCATTTTGCTTTGAATTTTCAATGCGGTAGATGGTGAGAAGCTCCTCATGTTTTTCACTACACACCACGCACCTGCCCCCCAGGATCTCCATCATGCTTGCCGTAGGCGTGCAGTCTTGATTCTCAGGCGGATTGGTCCTGTCATCTACCACCCCGTACATATCGTCATGGTCATATAGAATCTCTTGTTTAACTTGGGCATCAGTTGCAAAACTATTGTCATATGACATTGTATGTTTTGTGTGCCGGAGATCTATAGATCTTGTGGTTTAAAATATCGTCGTTTCTCTGCAGAAAAATTGACAAGATTTTGTCTGCAAGTTTGGTTATACATGTCCAAGATTTGATTGGTGGCAGATTTTGCTCAAAGATGCAAGTCTGACCAGTTCTTGAAGATGCCTATCCTCTCCAAATCAGTTCTTTGAATGTGGAGGATAGAAAGATCCTTGTAAAAAATGGCTGAAGACAAGTGTGTAAATGACCATACTCACAAACGGGGATCTGATCACTATATTTGAGCAGAGCTGGTAAAAATAATCATGCACATTCATTTCCATCAAGATTTGATGTATAATGGCTATTCATGCCACCTGTATTTTTCTATCATGGGCAGTTTCTAGCTGTTGATCATAACCTAAACTTTGATAATGTCTATAGTTCCAATTATGGAAGCAAAAAATTATAGATAAATGAAAGTGATCCAAACACAACTCCAGCAATATATCCCACATATTGAATTATTGGACCTAGCGGTCTTAGATCCTCAGAAAAAATATCTATATCAGGATTTTCTTCTTGATATGTTGCTAATGCACGTTTGAATGTTCTGGGCTGTCTTATCTTAAGATCCCATTTGTGTCGATTAAACTTGTATCCAATTTGCACTTTTGATTCGGTCAAATCCTCTTGTAATTTTAGCATTCTCCGTAAATTATCACACATTACAGCATCCAATGTTTTATCTTTTAAATTTAATCGTAATCTTATATTCGGAATGCCTGGAAATAGTTTTCGCCTAGTTTTTTGTAGTGATCTGGATACTTTGGACTTTTTCTTTACATTTTTGGAAGATTTCTCTGGCAACTTTTTCTTTTTCTTGTTCATTTTCTAATTCTAATTTTGCAGATATATCAAAAGATGGCGAATTAGCAAGATCTTTTAAATCGGTAAATCCTAAACCCTCTAAAACACGTTTCACTTCAGGACATGCCTGATGCGTATTACAAAGTATCTTGAACTCGACCTCTGTTTTCAAGAGCATGATTTTAAATTTTGACCTCCAAGATATATTTTAAATAACAATAATCTATTATTGAATAACTACTATAAAATATTATATTTTATTATATTTTATTATTATTCAATAATTATTTAGTATCTCAGAGTAAAGAATTGTATGAGGGCTAACAACTCAAAAAACTAGGCATGGAAATATTTTCGACAATGGTAATTCGTGCCTAACCAAAAGAAAGTAGCGATCTCATACGTTTTGTCTCTCTGAAAATACAGATTCCCAAATGGAACTCTAGTACACGCATACATCTAAGGACGGAAAATATCAGTCAAATACTGACCATTTTTCCGGATATCTTTCTCTTAATTTATCATACATTGCCTCTAATTTATCAGACTCCATACCGTGATCTACGATTCTGCGAATCTCCCTAAAATCATCATAATAAGAGGTAAAGGATTTATCGGATTCGCTAGTATTTTTCCTTGCATCAGCACGTCCTTTCTTATCTTTTTTTAAATTGGCATAGGCATAATTCTGACCTGCCAACTCATGGCTTAAATCAATACATTTTCGATAAAGAAAATTTAGACATGACCCAATTTTATCATGCAGTTCTGGATATTGTTTTTCAACTTTAGAGAGGATTCGATCATACTCCTCATGCATCAATGTTTGCCTAAACATGGCAATGGCAGAAGTATTGGGCATCGTGTGGTTTGCATAAGATTCCAACTCCTCAGACAGATGCTCCAACAGATCAACTAGATCAGTTTGGAACTTGTGAGGGTGTCCTTTGAATGTCTCCTCTATGCTACTAGCTGATTCTGTTATGCGCTTGGTTATTTTTTTCAAATCATCGGTCAGCTCCTCAGAGGTCTTTGATGTGGTTGGGATCCATTGAATATTTTTTCCCGATTCGTCATATTTGATTTTTTTATCCTCTACAAGGTCATCACAGTATTTTTTCAATGTTTTTCTGTCACACATATCATCCACAATACAGAGTTCCTTGCGCAACTCTACATCAGATATACCATGTATCGACTTGACTGTACGACATATTCTGTCCTTGATCCTTTTTTCCGTATTTATACCCAAGATATGGACACTTTTACCAGTGCCGTATATTATTTCTTGGAATTTTGTCCTTGTTGAATCCATGTATAACGGAAAGAGCTTGGTACAATACATGAGCAAAAATGTTCAATCAGCATCCCGTGCTGGAAAAGGAAAAGGAGGAAAACCTTCTGGCACAGGCAAGCCCTCTGGTGGCGGACGAGACAACAATCCACTAGGAAAATAAGCCCATATCCTGCTAGGATTATTCCTAGCAGGGCTTTTTTTTAATTTGTAGCAGATCAACTGTACTGTAAACTCGTGACTGAAATTATCAGTAATGATTTGCAGATGGAAATCTAATTGGATTTGCTCCCAAGATAGTTAGTATGAGTCAGAACAAGATTCAGTATTTCAAGTCCAAGACTGCACAGGACCTAGATTTTTGATTGCAAGTCTATTCGTGGATTCTGAGATACGCTAGATGATTTTGATATTATCTTAACCACCAAAACCAATCAAATTTAGATAATGCAGGTGTGGAATCAGATTTGGAATGAGTATTTTGTTTTTGAAATTTTGTATTTTGAATCTTCTTGAGAATATCATCTAAATGTGTTTTTTCAGAAATAATTTTCTTGGTTAATTTAGAATTTACATCATCTGCTCTAAAGTCAGATAGATGATTAAGGCAAATAGTTAGTTCGTCTAATATATCAAAAGATATGTTTTGGAATTGATAAAAATCTAAATCAGAATTCCATAAAAGTTTCAATTTGTCATTTTTGACTATATTTTCTTCAAGAAAATTGTCTATGGGTGTTGAAAATGTCTTAGTTAATGCAAGGATTAGTTCTGGTGGGGCATCATTACAAAATACAGGATTTGGATAAATTTCATGGACAAGTTTTTTAATATGTTTTAAATTATCTAAAGAAGATATTGTCAAGTTAATTCTAGTGAGAATATTTTCTAATAATTCAAAATTATTGTTAATACATAATTTTATCACCATTTGGATCTTTTTTTCATAATTAATGTTTGGAAAATCCTCTAGTTTCAAAAATTTTATAATTTGAGGATTTAACCTCTTTGTAGTTATAAAAATTTTAAAAATATTTTCTTGATATTTAGAACGTGAACCGGCAACTTCATCCAGAAATTTGACTCCTTTTTCTTTAACCTCGTTCTTTCTTTTATTGAGAATATTCTTCAATACCTTATTTATTAAATAAGGATCTTGTTTTTCTACCTGCTTTAAAATATTTTCAATTGGATACAAGCCCAAATGGTAATCTTCTGTACTTTGAAGCAGTTGCTCAGTATTAATTTTTGCAAGTAATTTGGGATTTCTTGGATCTCCCGCATATTTTTTTGCGTTATTGAGATACACGGATGCTGATTTCAAATGCAGTTTACTTGCAGCTTTTGCACATTCCAAGTAATATCTTGCTTTTTTTGTCGATTCAGTTGTTTGTTTTGAAAGATTTTCATAATTTAATAATTTAAATTTGTCAAATTTAGATTCTCCTTCAATTTTATTAAATTCTGTATTGAATTCATGAATTTTGGATTTATTTTTTGTATAAATAATATGTGAAAAGTATGTTACATCTTTGAATCTAATATATGAGTCATCTTTGTTTGAAAATCCAACCACGGTCCATCGTTTATCTGTAAGATCAATTTTATCATAAGGAATTTGAATAAAATCATATGTAGTTTGTCTTTTTGTATCTGTAACCAGTGTTGAAAATGAAAGTAATCTCATAGGCATAGGCAATGCAACTAAAAGATTTTGAATGGCAGATATTGACTCAATATTAGCATAAGCAATTTTTTTCTTTGAAATTATCCCATGAAAAATTTTATTCAAAATCCCTTCTGAAATTCCAGAAAAAGCACTAAAATCAATTGGGACAGGTGAAGACTTGATTTGTATGGGTTCTAATTTTCCAGATAAATTAGAATCTTCTATAAAATAATTATCAAATATTCTTGAATCATTTTCAATTTTTTCAAAATCTTCTTTATCAAAAATAAACGTGTGATTGTACAACGTTCCACGTCTAGCATCATAACCGACGCCGATATTTTTAATGATGCTATAAGCAATTTTATTCTTGAAAATTAATTGAGAACGTGATTCTTGAAATTTTTCTAAATTTGTTCCAATTGGATAATAATATCCTGATAGTTCAGAAAGTATCTCATTTGAAATGCCGTTGCTTTTTGCTATAATTTGATAACCTTCTTTTTCATCAGTCTTTGCCGACGTATAAATAAAATGATCACATGAAAACAAGATTAGTCATTTAGGTTTTCATCTAACCATGAAATAAATTTAACATATTCATCTTCGCTGTAGGACAACGGTATTTTGACTTTATACGTAAATTCTTGTTTTTTTACTTCTGAAGTGCCAGCTGGTGGAGTAATTAAAGTAGGCTTTCCAGAACGTGTAGAAGCCTTTGCATTGTATAGAGAAGGATATGGAGTGCCTGATTCTATCTTAATTTTAATTGGTTTATTATCTGAACCACGTTCCACATCCAGATATACCTTAAAAAATCCAACATCTTTTGTAACCATTCCTTTCATGTGACGATAAAATTCTGGCATGTGTTTTTTTAGTAAATCTTCTGCAGTCAGTATTCTATTTTTTTCATCAAGAAGATCAGTTTTTGTGAACATGATTGCAATTGGATTGTTAATTTTACCATCCTTTGATTCATTGATTGATTGTTTTAATGCAAGAATTTTATTAAGTAAAATCATATTATCAAAAGATTGGTCTTTCCACAATTCGATCTTTTGACAATCAATTAAGAGGACATATACTTTCGAAAAAATCAGAAATGAGTAAGGGCTAAATTTAGTACCTTTCTGTTTTTCATAATTGATAATTCTAGTAGCTAATGAGGAGGCATCCATCTCATTAGTAAAAAAATAATCATTTAATTCTCCTGCAAAATCATTTAATCTAAGTTCAATTTCACCACCACTTGCTTTCTTTTGTTTAAGAATCATTTGAACTTGTTTGATTTCGGATTCTGCAGTCTTTTCTGGAAATTTCCCTCCTTTTAATGACATACTGTTTGCTTTCATATGTTCAATTCCATTTTTTATTCTAAAATCATATTCTGGATGATCTTCAAGAAATTTGTTAATTATTGTATCAAGTAATAAAGCTCCAACGATTGTTTTGCCAGTTTTTAGAGAACCAAGAATTGAAATAATTTTTTGGTTTTCAAATGATTTTTTAGCAATATCCAAAGAAGATATATTTTCTTTACTCAAACAATATCAATTCCATTATGTGTTTAATAAGGATTAATTTATTTGCTTATCATTTCTCTGTATTTTGCTATGTCTCGAACATAGAAACTTTTGCTTTTTTTATCCTGATTATCAGTAATTGCGATACTGATACGAATCACCCCTACTCCATCATATTTTTTTCCAAATCTTGAAGGTGCAGGATTCGCTTTCTCATATTCTACAAATGCATTAGTGCCTTTTATGATGGCATCATCAATTTGTTTTATCGTAGAATATCCTAATTCTTTCAATTGCTGAGTAATTTCTAAAATTGACGATGGTATAGATTCAGGTCGACTAGTAAATTTTTGTTTGATATATTGAGTTAACGGTTCTAATTTGCAAGGTTGACCAAGAAGATCTTCACCGATATCAATTTTTAATTTTTGCTCTTGTGAATTATAATATGTGTCAAATCTTTGATCAACAAAAAAGAATAAACTACTAATTGCATACATTTCTCTACGGAAATTTTCATTTAATTCAACTTTTTTGTATAGAGTATCATGTGAAACATTAGCCCATGCATGCATTAATTCAGTTCGTATTTGGATTTCACATTGAGTTTTCAATATATCTGGCCAAAGAAACAGATCTGATTTTGAAACAGAATTATTTGATAATTTGAGAATATAATGATCAGATCGATAGCCGGATTCACTTACTCTTTCAGAAAAACTATGTTGTTTTTTTTGAATTACATTGAAGTTATCTTCAATTAATTTATCAATTTCTTCCAACTCTGAATAATACAAACAAATTACACGAATTCCAATAAAATCTTCCATATTGATGAAATAATTATTATTTATTTGCTTACGTATAATTTTATTATAAAATGATTCAAAACTTTTTATTCTTTTTCGTAAATTAAAATTTTTAATATTTGTTAAACCAATTTTAGCAGTAAGAATTTCTTCAACTTTATTCATAGCTGGTTCGAATATTTTTTTTTGTTGATTATATTCATCATTCAGAGATTGTTCATCTGGAGCACTAAAACCCATATATTTTTCAATAGTGCCAATTTTTTAAATTTATCTTTTTTCGATATTACTGTGTTTATGAGAACATGATATATGGATCTTATTTCAACTCAAAAAAACTCGCTCACCCTAGAATTTCTATCAAAAGGATTAACTTGTCGTGTGTTAAACACTAGATACAGATCCTCTTCTGATTCAATTACTGATTCTGGGAGATTTTGGTGATCTGATCATCATTTGTGACCAGAGCCTAGATTTTTTTTAGCGTAATGAAAGATCATCGTAACAAATCTCTATAGTCATAACTTGATCGTAATAGATGATCGATGATTTTCTTGCAAATATCTCTAACGCCATCATGATTATCTTTCAATAATGATTCTAAGAGATTTTTAATTTCTGGTTTAGGGATGTATGCACTATTTCGTTTTTCAACAAGCAATTTTAGACATTCAGCCACAAGTATAGAATATTTGGGAATATATTTTTCCAATTTTGAGAATTTGATATAAATTAAGTTGAATTTTCCTTCATAACGCTCAAGGTAATCACGATATAATTTTATCGTAGTTTCGTCATCTAGAGGGCTGTTTGTAAACCATTCATATAATTGAGCATGTTTTGAAAATGATTCATGATTCCAAAGTTTTTTTAATTTTTCTTTATTAAATTTCTGATCATTCTTTTTACCTTTAATTACATTAGCTATTTGGAATACACAGTGTTGAATTGGTGCCTCGTAATCATTTTCCTCATCTGTTATCTCTTTGTTCTCTACTAAAAATTGTTCAAAATATGCATCGACTTTATCAAAATCATAAAAATATGCCAAAATCATGTGATCGATTGTGGAATTATACGCAGCGTGTGCTTTGTTATCCCTTAACAAATCAGAATTAAGCATTTTTGCATACCACGTAGGTATTTTCTTAAAAATATCAGTATACAATTTGTTATAACGCACATAACACTCCCAAAAAGCAATCTTTAATTTTTTATCGGATTCAATTTTCTCTAATATTTGATCAAATAATTCTTTATCCAAATAATAAAAACTCGGCAAATACAAACCAAATACTGCATGACGTGAAATTGTCTGTCTGATAAATTTTTTATCAAGATAATTATCCAGAATCTGCTTTATCCTTGGCTCTATGAATTTTTTGCCATCACTATGTTTGCGGTGCCATAATAAATAATTGGCAAGTATATGAAAAGATACACCATCCATACCATTAATACAGACTGTTAAAGCATCATCCGCAAAATTTTCTCCTAGATAATTATCACTCGATGGGTTTTTTGTCCCAATCTCTACAATGCATTCTAAGATTGACAACAATCTATCCTTATGGATAAAATCAATGTAATCTTCTTTTAATGCAGTTTCCAGCAATTGAGAAAATTTCAATATTGGATCATATGATGTTGATCTATACTTTTCATCATCATGGTTTTTGATCAGATATTTGATTAACGATAATATCCCATCCCAATTAATTTCATTTTTATCTTTAAGGGCATTTTTTATGTTAGAAAAAAATTCATAAAGCAAATAGGGCGCTATGTCCTTTAGCTCAATTGCTCTCTTTGAGCATTCCAAGGTATTATTTTTTACATAATCTCCAAAATTCACAGCTCGTATATCATCACGTGCATATATTCCAGAATTTAATTTCAAAGTTTTGGCAATCTCAAACACATCATCTACTGATTTATGTCTAAAATCATCAGATGGTTTAGGTGGTTCCATAACTGAGACTCTTACAGGAGGATGTAAAGATTCAGGCGTATCAATCGATCCAAGTTCTTTTTCTAATTCATCAAATATTTGTTTGTGTTTTTTATCAAGATATTTTTTAATCGATGTTAGTTGTCTTAATTTACAGGATTTTTGTAGGTATATCTCTTCTTCAGCAAATTTGATCTTTTTTGGAATTTCTTCATCAGAATATCCATCAATGATCATCTCAAGAATTTTCTCTCTGATACAATTAGAAACATTGCCAAACATCTTTTCAATTAGATTGTAATACTCGTGATATGCATCTATATTCTTAAAATATAGTAATAATGACAGCTCTATCTGAGGTTTAAACGCATCAGGAAATACTGAAAATATATGCAATTCAATTCTTCGGTATATCAGATATTTTTTTCCATTTAGTATACTCATACAATTTTTTAAGATGGAAATGTCTTTTTTGCCAAGTTCTACAAGGCATATCCGGAGTTTGCTGACAAAGGGGGATTTTATATCGGTATTCCTGTTCTGTTCGTCATCTTCAATTGCAGATCTCCAATATGTGACAGACATTTGTGCATCCATTCCAAAATGATCTATATCAAGAGCCTTTTCCAACAGATCGGAGATCAATTTAATGGTTAATTTTGGATGTTTAGAGGATATGTCAGATATTAAATCAGAAAAATACTCGTTATACCAAAATTCTGTAAACGGATAGATTGCTTGCTTAGAATTAGGTTGTTCCCAAAGATCTGAAGACGTCTCCGATGAGATGGGATTAAAAATGAGTTCAAATATCTTTGTTGCAAGATCTGATTCATTTTCTAAAAATAATTTCTTTACAAACTGTGAATATTTTTCAGTAAACAAATGATCTTGCGTATAGCCAGATTGGATAAAATCATACCAATTCTCATCTAGTGATTTTTGGGCAATTTTTAATGCATGAGTAATTGGCAAAGTAATTGCACATGAAAGAAAATCTTCATAGATTCTAGGGTTACGTTTCTTTTTACTTTTAAATTTACAATCTAAAATTATCTGTGTGACTAGATCTGGATATTCTTTTACACATTTAATTAAATAAGCAGATGGGGCCCAAAAATAATAAACAAGTTTGCCATCTTCAGAAATAGATCCTGAGGGATTATCAAAAAATCCAACCTTTTTTAGAAATTCTAACCACTTTTCAGATAGTTTATCAAACATATGAATAACTGATGCATAAGGCACAGCAAGATGTTTTAATTTCTCGGCATCTTTTATGGAAGGCGAATGCGTGATAATCTTATCAATTTCATCAAAAATATCTGTTGGGGGTTGAACTAGTTCTGCTATAATTTTCCCAACATCGTCAAGTTTTGATATTAAATCATCTTCATCATCTATTGTACCATGATGTACAATACCATTAAGGTAGCGATATTCATTAACTAACCTATCATAACGAGAATCATTTGAAATAGATCCCTGTCCTTTTAGATCTATAACCTGTTTGAGCAAGAATATACGTTCACTATGATCTATTGGTTTTCTTCGTTCACCTGAATTCGTCATATTTTTCTTTGTCAACAAATCAATCACTTCACGCAACGAATGTGCAAAATGAACTAATCTTTCAGGATTGTCTATGTGTTTTAATGCATAAATTGCGCCTAAATATGGTTCCTGTAATCTATCATAGAATTCCGATATTGTAATACAGATTTTCTTTTGTTCGGGAGTACAATGTCTAAAATCAACCGTCAATATTCATTCAACATATTACAAAAAATATAAATTATTATAATTTTACATTTAACTGCATTGATCAAGTGTTTTACTCTGTTGTATTGTTAAGAAGTTTTTAGAATTTTTGTTAAGTTATTGTGTATCAGAAATTAAAGAATCAAAGATATCAAGTTATTGTGTGACAGGTTCTGTGTAATCTTGGGGATATAGATGTGAAATACGGATCTTATTCTGATTCAAAAAACCCCTTGGTTCTGTTCACAAATAGTGATCTGATCACTATATTTAATCAGAGCCAATCAAAATGTTTTATTTGTAAAGATTGCAATATACGATGATAGTTTGAATATTACTTGGCCTTGTAATATTGTGAACCATCTCTTTCAGTTACTATAATTTCTATTTTTCCTTCATCAACTAATTCTTTTAATGCATCTTGTATTCGAGGTATTGATCCGAAATTTTTAAGAAATTGGCCCCAGGGTTCATCGCTAAAATTATTTTTAAAATACTCGAAAATTTCTTGACGGTCATATCTATCTGATTTGTTATTGTCTAGATAAGAAAATATTTCTAGTTTTAATCTAGAAGAATATTTGGCTTCATTCCCTTCTTCATTTATTGGCATATTGTATTTATGAGATATTACAATTTATGTATTTTCACTAGCATGGCATATGAGATCAGATACTCAAAAAACTAGATACAAAAATATTTTCAGCGATTCATATCTAACTAAAAGGCACAGGCGACCCCATACATTTTGAATCAATTTTTAATTTATCAAATAATAAGACGCAATATTTTACAATCTTTTACAACATTATGAAAATCATGAAAATCAATTTTATTTTTATCAGAATTAAAGGCAGGAGAAGTCTCACATTTAGTTGAAATATTTTTTAAATTATCTAATGTTTGTTTATCATATAATTTATCTGAAACATGATCTGGATTTTGTAAATTAGTTCCACATTCATCTATGTTTTTCCAAATATAATCAATTTTTTCTTTTAAGAAGGTTTTTTTCTCTTTGTTTTTTGATACTTTCCATTGTTTTTCAAGTTTTTTTATCTCTGAGAATAAAGTGATGATCTCATCTAGAGATAGCAATAAATATAATTGTGAAGTTTTAGGGTGATTTTTTTCTAATTTAAGATTACTAGATAAAATCCTCTCAATTCGCATAATTTTTGATTCTATATGGTCTTGTGATCTCTTTTCTATACAATATACAATCCAGACAACCATAACTCCAAAACCAGTACCTGATGCCAGAGTAAACCAATTAGGAAAATCACTGTATTGCCAAAGTTGTATTGCAGCGAACATTACAGATAACAGTATAGCGAACGCAATAACTATCAAGACTGGCATTATAATTGAAAATGTAGTATTATCCAAAAAATTTTTGATAGTATACAATCGATATCTTAATCTCTGAGTACGACTAAACATATCTTAATAATTGTCACTATGAATTTGTACTCTTGGTAATTGTATTATACAAATCTCTTGAAATTTGCTCATTAAATCAATTAGATAAATTCTTTGATTTCAATCTCTGATTTTGAAGAATTGCCTAGTTCATCAATAAAATTGGCATGATAATATCAGATTCAGCAAAATATAACACATGCAAGATTGGAGCAGAACCGTTTGCATCTTGGCAAGAACATGATTGAAAGGCACCAAAAACATCTCTAATGAAATAGAAATTACTGTAAATTGGGAATAAAATCTACATTTTAGGGCCAATTCTCTGATACCTTGACAGTCCTTGCTTCATAGCTTTCTCAGGCGTGATTTTTTATAGAAGATGTGCATTTTGTATACTTTCATTATATAGAATTAGATACAAGTCAAGGCATGGTAGAAAAATCTGATGAAATAGATGAAGTCCAGTCGATTTTGCATGATGTATGTAATAATGCAGTTCAATTAAATAATGAGATTAAACAGTTCATCACAGAAAAAAAGATTAATCAACCAACAAGGTATTCTTGGTTTTAGAGAAAAGTATGGCCGGCAATAAACATCTTACTAGTCAATTAGAAGAAAAAGGCAGCAATTTGGTGTTAACTAGTCAAAAAATATCTAAACGTCGAAAAAAATTGGATACGGTAACAATTATAGTTCTATCTATTATAACAATTTTTTATTCATTGTTAACATTTGAATTCATTAAATTTGATAATGAAATTATTTATCATTGGACAATAGTTTCTCTAGCAATTTATTTAGTGATTAATACAGGTATGCGGATCAAAATCAAACGTATAAAAAATGAAATCACACCGATAGATTCAGCTTTTTTATATTCATATAATGCATTCATATCATTAGAATTACATTTAGATCGTGGACAATCGAAACACAAATTAGAAAATTTAGATGATGCAATAAAAAACATTAGTAAACTAAGTTACATAGTTTCTATCGGATGGAGAAAATTTACCAAAGATAATAATATTTTATCTAATCTTGATACAAATATGAATACTTTTGTAGAGAGCTTAAATGGATTAAAAAAAACATTAAAAAAAGAACCACATAAACCAAATGAAATTAAAACTGCATTGATTCAAATAATGGAATTTTTAATGAGCAATAAAAAAAATAATTTTAAAAAAATCAACAAAGAATTGGAAGAATATAATTTTAAGAATCAGACAATAACGATTCGACAGCAAATTAAAGAATTTATAATAGTTAAAAAACATATTATCGTAATAAATATACTTTCAGCAGCAATTATAACACCAATAATTGTGATAATGGGGATAGATTCAAGTTTAATAGAATATAGCTTAGCAGTTAGTGCAATTTTGGCACCCATATTAGGAGCACAGATCTCTCCCTGGTTAAAGAAAATTGCAACTAGTAAATAAATTACATTCAAAGAATAACAAATACATCAATCTATATTTTAATTATGAAATAGTTCATTGATGAAATAATCTAAAATTTAAATCAACTAAAATGTATGAAAAAATAAATCTGAATAGATCTAGATTTCATGTTATCTCCCATTGGTTTGTTACACGGCATGTCTAACAATAAAGGAATCAATGATTCAGCATGTCAAATCAAAGTCATACAACAAAGCAAAACATCTGCTTTTTGACATGTTATTTATTCTAATCAGACTATTTTTATCCTGAAATTTGCCGGTTTCTCCAAACCATAACAGAGCCTAACTACCACGCATGACACCCTCCAGTCCCGGCAGGCACAGCCACTGCGTGGCTCTCAAATAGTATGAGAAATACAACAAAGTGTGAAGACTGGGAGGACCTGCAAGGAAGTATGCAAAAAGTACGAGGTAAAAAAGCCCGCCGGGGCAGGAAGATACGTCTCAGGGCAGGGCAGGTGCCAGATCTGCGAGATATGGATCGACCACAGGGGATGCCACATCAGTAACGGCTCTCCTGCAAGCGCCGCTGACCGCGGCTGGTTCTGCAACTGCTGCAACTATAGGATAAGAAAGACGCCGCGCAACAAGGTGTACAAGGAGAAGCTGAGGAGGAGCCAGGATGAAGCCGGGGTGTGATGCGGGGTTGTGCGTCTCTTTTGGATTTGTGATGGTAAGATGTATGGCAGAGTATAGTAGAATAGATGTTGCCATTACTACAATGGATAGAACTGGAATAATTCTTGCATTGTTAAATCGAATGAAAGTCTCACTAGACTGTAAAGTTCAAGTGATTTCAGTACACTCTACACATGTAGGATGACTAGAACATACATAGAGGTAAGTTGAAAACCCCAATCAACTGGCCAGTGCATTTGTTCAGACACTGTTCAATTCACAGGATCTAGGCACTATTTTATTAGGAAAATTTATAAATATTATAAATTTTACAAATTTTGTAAATAATATATTTAATATATTAAATATATTATTTGTAAAGCTGATGGTGGGATTAACTATACCCACAAAAGAATTTACCAGTCGGTCTTCTCACCAATTGGAAATTTTCACTCACAGATGAGGTGAGCAGCGAATATGTGCTTCACCAGCTTATCATATCTAAGTAATGTTTATAATAAATACATATTGCATTATACACTGACAAAATTTAAAATGTTGAATTGTACATTTGTAAAATTAAAATGTTGAATTATACCCTTACAAAATTAAAAATATGCTGAATTATGCACTGACAAAATTAAAAATGTTGAATTATACATTTACAAAAGTAAAAATTACTATTGTGTCTCGAAATCTGTTCACGATATAAAACACAATATAAAACACAATCTAAGACAGAAGTTCCGATTGACTCTCAAAATAACAAAAAACCTGATTTTTCAGACCTTTGGATCTATTGGGAAGAAGTCTATATCAGTGGTTTTGATCATAATGATGATCAGATCGTCATGTTTGATCAAAATTGGAGATTTTTTGAATCGGAACAAGATTGCATTAGAAAAATAATGTGCTGATACAACATGTGAAATGAAATAGTGTTATTTGAAATTATTACATGACAATTTGCCTCCCCTTACCATAATTCCAGGAATTATCCGATCAGATTTATATCGAACCCATCTTGTGGCATTCTCCTCTGGGTTGTCCAATACTGTGAGGGATAGGCAGGGCTGAGATCAGGCCAAGTGCCTGTTCAATAAGGGATTTGTAGGTTCATGGGTATGGAGGAGCTTCCAAGATGAGATTGGATGCTGTCTTTCTATAGAGTTCTCCAGTCTGGGAGCTGTGCAGACCAAAATAATTTTAAATTAGTTTTGCCATTTCAGAGGTGTTGGGATTTTTTGATGCCATTAAAAAGAGCAGAAGGCAGGTGAGTCGGGAGAATCAGAGTCAGGGCAGGGCAGGCGAGAAGAAGATTCGTGAAAAATATGAGATGACAGGATACAAGGTGACAAGGACCGGGAAGGGGCACGACCTCAAGGCAGAAAAAAAGGACTGGTTCACCGGGGAGAACAGGGCAAAGTACATCGAGGTCAAGACAGGAAACTCTAAACTCTCCAAGCTTCAAAAGAAAAAACAGGGACAGATCGGGGGCAAGTATGTTGTTGAACGTCTCAAACCCACGACGTTTGGACTGGTTTCAAACAACCGTGAATCAGATTCACGCTCCAAGAAGTCAAAGTCATCTGGCTTTGGCAGTCCTGTTACTTGGGGGTCTGGCTCTACGAAGAAGAAGAAATCAGGCGGTATATTTGGATCCAGTACAGTTGATTCCATCTTTGGTTCGAGTTCAAAAAAGAAATCCAAGAGTAAGTCAGTTAGTATGTTTGGATCTAGTACAGTTGATTCCATCTTTGGTTCGAGTTCAAAAAAGAAATCCAAGAGTAAGTCAGTTAGTATGTTTGGATCTAGTACAGTTGATTCCATCTTTGGTTCGAGTTCAAAAAAGAAATCCAAGAGTAAGTCAGTTAGTATGTTTGGATCTAGTACAGTTGATTCCATCTTTGGTTCGAGTTCAAAAAAGAAATCTAAAAGTAAAAAGTCAGTCAGTATGTTTGGATCTAGTACAGTTGATTCCATCTTTGGCTCAGGTTCAAAAAAGAAGTCCAGGAAAAAGAAATCAGTTAGTATGTTTGGATCCGGTTCAGTTGATTCCATCTTTGGTTCGAGTTCAAAAAAGAAGTCCAGGAAAAAGAAATCAGTCAGTATGTTTGGATCATCAAAAAGAAACAAGAAAGATGTAGGAATCTGGTAGAATCACATCTAGTGTCTAATTGTATGATTTTATGCATGATAATTCATTGATTCCTTTGTGGCTTGGACACATCATGCAATCAATTATAATTGATAATAAAATAATTGAGAAAAAAGTCACAGGTGGTTTATTTATTTTGTACAAATATCACAACTTGATTTTATACTCGTCCTTATAGTAAGATTCCACATCTGAATATTTATCAGATTTTTCAATCATGTCTAAAAGAAGATATCTAAGATTAATTTGTAATCCTGTGACTTCCTCATCGTAAATTCGAACATTTTCATCATGGACCAAATCATTTCTTTTATCATAGTATTTTTTATAGAATTCAGCATGTTTTTGATCACCAGAAAATATAATGGCCGAATGCTCTCCGAATTTTTTTCCTTTTTGTCGCTCGTGTTTTTTTAAAAGCAATTTTTCTAATCCAATTAAATAATAAAGAAATTTTTTTACATTTGAATCACGCAGACTGTCAATAGAACCATACCAATACATGGAAGAAAAAATTGATTTCTGAAATGCAGTCATATGTTCAGAATATAGAAAGGATGCAAGTTTCCCCCATGTATTCTCTAATTTTTTATAGAATTCTTCACTAGGAGTTGTTCTGCAAAGTGTATAATAATTATATCTAGAGGGTTGAAGAGATCCAATAGATTTGTTATGGATTAAAATCATATAATTAATCTGCTCATAACTATATTTTCTTGTAGAAATAAAAGAACCAGAATCAAATAATTTTATAGAAGAAATAAATTTATCAAGTGATTCTTCTGCTAATTCTTGAGCTGCATCAACATCATGTGCCTTTACAGTAATAATAGCGCCGATGTCAGTATTATTGCTTTTTATGAAATAATCAACATCATGAAGATTGTTAGGAATTTGCTTATTCATTGCAAAATATTTTTTAATCAAATCACTGTCAATCTTTGCAATGGTGATATTATCAATAGTAAAATGGTCATTATAATCATAATGATTAACAGGCAGTAAAATTCTATATTCGTATTGGTTTACACTATCAAGTTTTTCAAGCCATTTTTTAACATGAGATGCTACATCTGAATCTGACATCTTTGATGATTTGCATAAAATCAAAAAATCAACAATGGTTTTATCTAAGTAATTTTCAGATAAACTATAGTTTTTTTCAGAGTAATATTCTCTCAGAATCCTTTTTATGTTAAAAAAATAATGTGCCGCCTTGTCTTGTAAAACAAATGCCTTCATGGATTCTAGAGATCCAAATCCAATAGCGCGACATTCAGTAGGATTGGGAAATATGTCAGATCTATGCGTAATATCTTTTATTTTTGAAAATTTGAGTATATTAATTACATTTTCATTAATTGTGTCGATTATCAATGATTGTATGTTGTAAAAATATAGTATTTGGCTTTTGATTTCCTTGTTATGGATCTTGTTAGTACAAATTTTGTTGACGATCATTTTATAATCAAGTAAATATGCGAAAATTAATCCAAAACATGTTTTCTCAAATCAATATTTTTGATGCATTTCTTGAAATATGGAATTGTCTCATTTGTTAGAGTTTCATAACAATTTATCTTGGAATAAAATTATTGATTCTCTCTTTGTAATTATACAAGCATTGCAGCAAAGACCATCCATATTTGCGCTAATCTGCATTGATATGTCATTGGATTTTTGCAAGGTACTCTCAAATTCCCTATTTACAGACTTTTTACCCTTCAGGATTGCAAAGTGTGATCATGGTTGAGGGATTGACACCTTTATCTTGTTAGTGAAACTGTTAGTATAGACGATATCATATCGCATGATGCCGCATCTGTTTTTTACTTGAAACAAACCTATATCATCAAAGATATTGTCAATTTTTTGAGTGGATGGGAGTACATCAGAATAATCAATTTTTATATTTAGTGTATATGCTAAAAATAATTGAAGAAAAAGATTACAGAGGTAGTGTTTGTTACAATTATTGTTATTCTCATATTCATTTATTTTTTTAGATATTACAATATTGTGATCGATGACAACATAACGTTAATTGTAGAAGTTGGTGTGGGAATCATTATTACAGCTATAGTTTTGATAATTTCTCAAAAAAACGAGTTAAAGATAGAGAAAGCAACTAGTGATATTTTGGGTATGATTAAGAAAGAACACGATGGGAAAATAAAGAATCAGAGATATGCAAAGGATTTATTTTTACACGAATTTTATGCCATAGTAAAATCTATTGAATCTATACATATCATGACTGAATCACATGGTGAGGATACGAACTTGACACTAAATAATTCTCAATACATCACCATAATGTCCCATGTAAATAACATTAAAAAACATGGAAGAAAATTAGATGAGATAATAGAGGATTCACGTGATTATTTTGAAATGCACGATAGAGGCATATTAAAAACTATATCAAGCCAATGTCAAAATGAACCTAACTTTGAAAATGGCAAAATACATCATGATTCCTACGAACCTTTGAAAAAGATAGTTACATCAAAGATTGAAGAATATGAACAACCAAAAGATAAAACTGAAAAATTAGAAATGCCTAAATCTATTCCTCAAAATTTAGAAGAGAAACAAGAATTTGAAACCAGTTCAAAAAGCAAGTCATCGGATTCAGAAAAAGAACCCGTAATGGATGGTTTCATTACTGTTTCCAGTGATCGTACAGTATACCCACTTGACAGTGTTATTCATGCACGAGCAAACCTTCGGGATATAATTAAAAATGAAAACATCGTTTATGAAATCTTTAATTCAAAAGGGGAATTACTTTTGTCAAAAACGCTTGATCCTGCAACTTGTAATGATTTAGAATTAACAAAGGGCAATATTTTTCAAGTTGATTTTAAAATGAATGGAGATAAATGGATGATAGGAAATGAGTACACAGTTAGAGGAATCTATGGCACATCATATGCAGAGGATAGTTTTGTAATTGATCAAAGAACACCAGTAATTCAAACAGATGAGACATTTTACAGGATACATAGTGATTTGATCCTAACTGTAATTGATCCTGATGCAGATAAAGACAATCAGATTCCAGAGCTTGTTGGAGATAGGAATGATTCCAAACTGACTATAGAGTGCCCTTATGGGAAAATTGACGGGTATAAACTGAAAGAGACAGGGAGATCCACAGGGATATTTCAAGGAAAAATAAGAATTTTGGGCATAAGCAAAGATGGCAGTGTGATGAAATGGAATATAGATGGAGAAATCATTGACATGATTCAGGGTACCGGTATTGATGATGGATTCATTGGAGGAGGACCAGGTGATGAAATCACCATAAAATACGAGAATGACAGTGGAGTTGTAACGGTATCATTTTTTATCTCAAATTATGATGTAAGAGTTGGAATAGATGAATCAACATATCGACCAAATGACAAGGTTCACTTCGCTGTTTCTGCACCAGATTTTAGTTTTGATTTTGACTCAAAAAATGAGATAGGCCAAGAACCTGGAAGCATAGTTAGTGTTCGCACCGGCATTGACAAGTTATCGAATTACAAACTGGTGGAGACAGGTATTGATACGGGAATTTTTACCGGAGAGTTGCAACTGGTGGACTCGTTGGAAAAGTCATCTAACAGATACCAATCAAAGTTTGGGCCTAGTGACGGCTGCATTGCATGCAAAAAGGATGATTTTATCGAGATAACATTTGAGCCATTCAAGGACAAGAAAATCACGGATAAAGCATCAATAAAGCCATAAAATTCGCATCATCCCAACGCATGATACCCTGCAGTCCCGGCAGGCACGGCCGCTGCGTGGCTCTCAAATAGTATGAAAAACACCACAAAGTGTGAAGACTGGGAGGACCTGCAAGGGAGTATGCAAAAAGTACGAGGTAAAAAAGCCCACCGGGGCAGGAAGATACGTCTCAGGGCAGGTGCCAGATCTGCGAGATATGGATCGACCACAGGGGATGCCACATCAGTGACGGCTCTCCTGCAGGTGCCGATGACCGCGGTTGGTTCTGCAACTGCTGCAACTATAGGATAAGAATGACGCCGCGCAACAGGGTGTACAAGGAGAAGCTGAGGAGGAGCCAGGATGAAGCCGGGGTGTGATGTGAGGTTATGCAGCTCTTTGTGGGTTTGTGGTAGTGAAATGTATCCCTAGACTTTACAGGGCCAATTATAACGATAAAAGACACTAAAATTATGTTTGTCAAGAGGGCATTTGCAGAAACTCTCGCCATCAAACATTATTTAGAAAAACAGATATCACGCTAAAATATGAAATTCATATGAGATATGAGAGTTTAAATGATCCACGATCTGAATTTCTTAAACAAGTTCAAAAAACATCTAATTGGTTTAAGAATGTTGAAATTTCTTTAGTGATTGTAAAAGAAGAAGGAAAGAATTTGTTAGTTGCAGGTAATGCGATCTTTGTTCACAAAAATGATGAAAACAGAAAAGAGATAACATATGACTATGACCGAGTAGTTTTAGCTAGAAGAATTTTGGAGATTGATGAATTCATCAAGTTATTTCCATCTAAACCTTCAAACACATTAGACATCAAAGATCTAGAGGCTATTTTTCTTGGAACAGGTTTTGACCATGGCGTTTATCACATTCCCAGCAATTCTAAAGGATTTGATATGTTATTTGATTGGTCATCTAGAGTGTATCTATATGTGAGTGATCAAAGCACTTCCTATGATAGCGGATGGGATTTTCTTGTCAAACCTAACTGTCCCCCATTTCCTAATTTGAATGACGCAATAGATTCATTCTTAGATAAAGAGCATGCCCTTAGAGATCATCGTATTGATGGTCTAAAAATTATTTTGCCTGATTATCATGCACGTATCAAAGATATCGTAATATCTGATAACAGTATTTCAGTTGAAATAGAATCTAGAGAAATTAATCAAGATCAACTAATTTTTAAAATAAATGCCAAATATGGCCAAAAGCAATTTTTGTCTGAGGATATTTACATAGATCAAAAGATCATTTACGTAAAAATCCCATTTAAACCTGAAACCATGTACTTATTTTTGATTGACAAGACTAATGGCAGTCTTTTTGATTTTGTAGAGTATGGAAATTACACTACAGATCGTGTTAAACATATCACAATCAAAACATCCTCTGAATTAATTGAATCTTTGATTACCAAGGGAGAGAACAAAAATATTGAGTTAAAACGTAAAATAGGTTCTGAATTCTTAGAATCTGTAGGGGCTTTTGCAAATACTGAAGGTGGAAAAATTATTCTAGGCGTGGATGATCGTCAAAATATTGTTGGGATTCATGATGATTTCTCAAAGTTGGAAAAACAAATTCGAGGTACAATTAATGGTAGAATTCAACCTCAAATAGAGGTGAATGTTGAGTTAATTGAAATTCGTCAAAGTCCTGTTGTGGTTGTTACCGTTCCTAATGGTAAGAACAAACCTTACTTGTTAGATGGAGTTGCATATATCCGAAATGACGAAGCAGATGTGGCAATGGGTAGATCTGAATTAGATGCAATATACCATTCTAGATATTCTGTGAATAGAGACTCTGATCAAGATTAGTGATCTCGATAAAATTTTATTATCTTTTTTAACATGTTGAATGCGATTTGATTTTATGATATTTTAGCTGACCTTTTGTATACAATTCATAAAACGTGGGTATTGTCAAATCTTCGGAGGTTAGTCGTTAAATATGGATCTTGTTCCGATTCAAATCCTCCATTTGGATCTAGATATGTCTAATCACACAATTCCAGAAATATCTCAAATTATAAAGTGAGAAATTATACGGATGCCATATTCAGGATCTGAAAAGGAGGTCAAGTAAGAAATGATGGTTGGTTTTTCCTCCTTATTTTGATCGGTTCTGTTAAATTATGATTAGGGCTTGCATTTTATACAGGATTGAGCCTCGGGATAGTCTTGTTTGATGCAGGATAGTTGGGATTTTGTATATAATTTATAATCTGAATGAAGAGGAGAATCTTCTTTTTGTTCCATCATTGGAAGTTGGAAAGAACAACAACTAGTTTTATGAAATCTGTTTTTTGATGATGCTGGTCCTCTCACGACTGCCACATAACCATCGACATTATTCTTGATAAAATATCTCAATTCTTCATGCGTTGTTTTATCCATAATTATTTATCTTTTCATGATTGATTTAACCATTTTGTTGGTTGATTCTATGTAGTCTTGGGGACCTGAAATACTGATCTTATTCCGGTTCAAAAAACCCCTCTGGTAAAGTTGGAACATTTAGAACAATACAGATTGGTGTGTGGAGATGGTTGATTACAATCATGATATTAGATTTTTAATCAAGATTCATCGAGAATTAAATCCAATTCCACATGTAGTGAAGTAGGTAGCCATTCCAACACATTTGATTTGTTTTTACGTATCCATGCAATACAATCATCAACATTTGAAATTTCCGGCTCCATTTTTGTATAAAGATAAAGTGCACTAGTTCGAGTAAAACCTGCATCTATCAATAAAAATATCCTAGGATCCCAAGCACCTGCTTCTAGATATTCAGGTAAATTAACACAGAAAGGTTCATCAGAATTATTTTCATTTAAAATCTGTCCAACTATATCACAATAGCATTGTAAGGCTCGTGTATATTCAAATTTAATTTCAGTTTCAATATCATCATCAAGCTCATCAATCACTCTATTGATAAATGCTTTATCTTTTTCCTCATTCTTACGTAGACTTAGTTCAATTTTTTTAGCAAGTAATTGTTTGTATGGATATCCCTTAATCCAGTTAACGGCAAGAGTACCAAAATAAATATAACTTTTATTAGATTTATGGAAAATAATTCGTGAAATAATTTCAAAAATTTGTAAAAGATTGTTGTAAAAATTTTTACGATCATCTGGAAATGGTGGTAAAATTAAATTCTTTGGTGTTTTTAAAAATTTGTAAAGGTGATGCTGGAATCTAGGATCAATGCCTCTATTTTTAAGAATAACGCTACGATTCAGATCTTTAATTGATGTTGAAATTTCTTGTAAATGAGTTATTATCTGTCCTTTTATTTCAGGATCTAATGATTTACATTTAGTATTCAAATAACCATCGATATCTAGAACCTGAAAATATTTTGTCATTAAATTTATTGCAACACTTTTTGTACCTTGATTTAAATTATTAGTAGTAAGAGAATTTTTTAGATATTCTAGAACGTCTGCTGTATTTTTAGAAAGAATTTTTTCAGTTGCACTTTTAATAGGTTCAATTTCAATTTCTGGATCAAATGGATCACTTTCAAACCATTCTTCTCTATCGATGCAGTAAATGTCTCCATAGTAATCTTTCAAAAGTCTACCTGCACGACCTGCTATATTATTCAAACTGGTTTTATCCATATTTAGTGTCTTGCCTAATTTTGGATTAAACAACACGACATTTTTTGCAGGTAAATTAACTCCTTCTATCAGTGTACTGGTACAACATAATGTGTCGATTTGTTTATTTTCGTAAAGATCTTTTACAACCAGTCTTACAAAATGAGGCATTTTACCATAATGATATCCTATTCCTGCGTCAAGATGATCTAGTAAATAATATTCAGAATGTACGTGTGTTTTAATAAAATCTATTGATTCTTTTAATTTATCAGACAATTCTGATCTTTCAGAATATTTAGAAATATACTTACAAACTGTTCTGCAATCACTCCTAGTATTACAATATACTAATGTTGGATCTTTACGTTGAATAATGTCAGTTACAACCAATGCTTTTTTAACCGACATTGTCTTTATTTCTACATTTTTCTCTATTTTTTTATCATATAATGGAATATTTTTATTAAATTCATACGAGAATAAAGAAAGATTCATTCGTTTTGGTTTTTTTGAAAATATAACATCAAAGAAATTTTGACCTACGGGTGTTTTTGTTGTTTTGAATGTATTTATTCTATCATTAATATTGAAAATTTGTTTAAATCTATTTGGATCTGCATTAGGAGAAATGAAGATTTTTTGCATTGCTGGATTTGACGACATCAAATCATACACTGCATCTTCTATTATTACTCCTCTATCATATTCACTTACTTTTTGTGCTTCATCGACGACTAATAATTGCACTTGTATTTCATACTCATTTGCAACCATTTGTTGTAATCTTTCTTGTGTCATAACAAAGATTTTTTTCTCAACTTTAATTATTTTATCTATATTCATATTATTAACTGAATTAAAAATTAATATCTTTTTTGTAACATCTTCATAATTTTTTAAATTTTGTTTTAGGCTATCTTGAACTTCTTTAATCAATGATTTAGTAGGTGCAATGTAAACTGCACAATAGGTATCATTATGTTGAAGTTGTTCTGTAATAAATTTATGTACAATGAAAGATTTTCCAGCAGAAGTAGGAGCAGAAAAAGAAACATTCAGTTTCTTTTTAAGATTCAGTAAAATCTTACTCTGAAAATCGGTTAAATTATATTTTATGTTGCCAATTTCCTCTTGGTTGAAGATTTTTGATGAAATGATTTCTGGTAATTGCATATCATTTCCTTTTAACTCTACTGGAGAATCAAGAAAAGAAAAATAATCTTTAGAATCTTCACTGTTGATCATATATTGTATGGTTGGAAGATCTCCTAATCGTGCCAAAATAATCTGGGCAAGATAAGGCAAGAATTCATATTTGTTTTTAAGAGTTTCTAAAAGAAAAATAGTGATTTTAAAGGCGATTTTTTGAAATTTTGCATTATTTTGATTTAAAGCCAAAACTGATGCAGATTCTACGAGTCGTTTGATTTGCTCTCGGGTAAGAGATTCGTTAGAGTTTGTAAATTTTGATAGTATTAGATCTCGATAATCTTTTTGAAAATCACTATTCTGATATATGTTATCAGTAATAGCTGATACAAGTTTGCTAGTCATGTTTCTAATTCCTCTAAGAATTTTTTTCTAAATTTATCTACACTTTTGAACGGCAGTATGTAAAAAGTTGTTGTTCTATTACGATCATCAGTTAAATTATTTTGAATAGATTCAGACACTGTCTTAAACAATCTATCATGTTCTTTTTGATATTCAGTTTGTAAATAATTTCTAAGAGATGATTCAGATGCTGGTTTTTGTTTTCCCATTAAAGATTCATCATAACCAATAAACACTGCATTGGTTTTTGATAAATTACGTTTATCTGAATATGGTGATAAAAGTTTAACAAGTTTCTCTGCGTATTCATCATATCTACTATTATCAATATGGCTTGAGACCAAATCAATTTCAAATTTTTCTTTTTTATGATCAAAATTTTTTATATCTTTAACTGCAGCATTCACTCCCGAAGAAAAATCCTTATGCATTTTAGATTGACCGTAATGTAGAATTATGCCATTATCTACTTGAATATGAATTGCATCTAACCCATGAACATGCATTTGACTACTAGATTTGAGATTCATTTTATTCAAAAGTTGGAATATGCTTTTAGATTCAAGAATTAAAAAAAGAATTAATTCACCAGCTTCACCTGTTGTTTTATTTTTCACAAATTTACTTTTTGTTTTTTTCACAATATCAAACATTTTTGATGCTTGTTCTTCGGCAGTTAATCCTTCTAGAATGTATTCTTTTCTTTGTAAAACATAATTAATGCTTTTACTAGTAATAAATTCTATAAACTCTTCTTCACGAATTTCACTCACTGTAGATTCAATTAGAAAAAATTCACAATTCAATTTCTGTTTAGATTTTGAATTTGGAAAAGAATACAAGATATTATCTAAAGTTGATTCATTAATTGATCGTCTATTCTCCATAAATTTTTTGAATTCTGATTCATTTAGTGGCAACGAATAATCTAATGATCAATTATATTTAAAACCGTTTATGAATATTCAGAAATTCTGATTGTATTTTCAAAATAACTGAAAAAATCTAATTTTTCAGATATTTGGATCTATTAAGAAGGAATATTCTATCATGCCAAGATATCATGCCAAAAACACGACAAAACACTCCAAAATAACCACAGCATTGGCAAATTCAACTTTTCCATGATTGTATAGAAAAGGTCAACATTCCAATCTCAAAGAGATACAGCTCAAAATATGGCCTAGTGCATACCGTATCACTATTACTTGTTATGTGCAAAAAACACTGCACTGTCAAATCCTCATATATTGGACATCAAATACATGATCTTATTCCACCTCCAAAAAACCCCCCAGGCCCCCGACATCTATCAAACACACCCATTCATCGGACTGTCAATCTGATATTCCCACAGAAAGTTTGGGCAGGTATCCCCCCCAAACATCATATCGCAGGGTACAGGGGATACACCTGTGCAGGTTTGCCCCTTGGGCCCGCAGTTATCCTATCCCCCATATAGGGTATTTACAGTCAGGAGGACAGCAAGGGATGCCAGTAGGGTCTGCAGTCATCTCAGGGTAATCCTCAAGGGTACTATTGGCCGCATGTATGCAAGCCGGGGATCAAAGCATGCCCTCTCCCTATCCCCCCAGGTCACAGAAGAGCCGGAGATTGTAAAGATCATAGAGAGGCACTTTGAGGGACGCCAGGGGTTTTCACTATCTGCAGGGATTTGCAGGGACAGGGGTGCAAGGGCCTGAAAGGGTCAGAATATGCATAGAGGGGCCCCCACCCCCCACAGATGACAGGGAGGCAGGGCTTGCAGAACGTCATGTGACAGTTTCAGAGGCGGTAGGGGGGTATAGGGCTTTGGTGTGTAGGGGAACAGGTGAAACTGGGAATCTAAAAGCTGTTTCTTTGATTGTATGGGGTTTAGAGGGATATCCCAAAGGTATGCCCTGGCCTGTAGTATCCCAATTTACAGGCGTAAATTTGTCAAATCCTGACTAGATATCAGATAATCCTTGCCAAATTCTGCAATATCTGGAAAAATCCCGATCTCTTATGAAGGTTATATTGTCGTGCATACAGGCTTTTGTAATGCCCAAAGATTATCTGCAGATGTTCAATCGCTTCTTCAGCAAGGAGGGAAGAATGTCAAGCACATACAAGCCGGTATTCTTACGGGCCATTTTGGACATTGGGGATCTACACGACTCTGAAACAAAGCAAGGGTTGGTCGGAGGGCAGTGGTTGGAACGCAAAGATGGCAAAATCTTGGTGGATCTGAATTTTATTGCGATACGTTTTGCAAAATATTACTGGGATATGGAGTATAGCTTTCATCTCAGACAATCCCAAGATCCGCAAGATGCAAACATTACCAGATTCATAAAAGAAATTCATGATCCCCAAAAGAAACCGCCCACCATAAAGGAACTGTCATCTGATGAGATGGAGCATTTTAGAAACAAGGTAATTGCCAAGAGCATCAGGCCAGAGGTTCTGGTGTGGCTGCTTACCGACATGGATGGGTTTTATAAAAAAATAGATTCAAAGATAATATCACTTGATGAGGATGTTATCGAATTTCTGCATATGCATAAGAGTATTCTCAAAAAAGGATTGAATAATTCCCTTGCAAAATACCTTGAAAAATTGAATCGCATGACGCCACAAATTGCAAACAAGATAGACAATGGGCTTAAAAATCGTACAATTTTAAAAACAGAGATACAGCTTTGGCTGAACAAACAGCAGGATTCCAAGTGTTTTTATTGCAAAAATAAACTTGATCGTCCACATGTTGATCATGTGATACCATACAACTATGTTTTTTCAACTGACCCGTACAACTGTGCACTGACATGCCAGCAATGCAATTGCACAAAATCAGACATGTTGCCACACAAGGATTTATTCGACAACATAATAGAACGTAACAGGGAGATCACGGACTACCTGAAAAAGATAAACTCACAGTATGATGAGAAGTCATATCTGCGACTTTTTGATACGTGTGCAGAAGAATACAATGCTGGAAGATATTTTAGTCCGGATATCTAATAATTGATGAAAAATTTCAGATTAATCTCTGGTTTTTGATATTATCAGGCCCAATGCTATTGCTAAACCACCACCAATAATAACGCCTTTGCCCAAATCACTCTTCCACACATGTTTGACCAGTTCAGGGATGGATTCGTGTGGATCATTTTCATCATAATGTGTTGAGCAGTTACCAGTTACAGGATCACACTCTGCATGCCAGTGCCCATTACGAAAATGGATTTTGTCTAATTTTTCACCTAATGATGGCTTCCAGTCTGGGTCTGCCTGATAGTCGTGAATACTCATACTATCAAAATATGACTACTAGTATTTAATGATCAATGAAAAATTCCTTGTACAGTATCAGAGCAGATCATCATATTCGACCATAACTATAACAGTAAACCTCAAGTAGGTTTGTTATACCCATAACAATTTATACAAATATATTATCAATTAATTGAAATGTGCATTTTTTTCTCAAAAATAGACTTCCAAATTAGCCTCAAAATGGAGAAAAAATGGTAATCAACACCCATACGTTTGAGGCAATTCGTGGAAGACAGGCAGGTAGTGATTTCTACATTGCCATGTGTACGTTAAAGTCTGTGGCAAAGATGTTTACATTCAAGGATGCAGATATTCCAGCAGAACAGAGAGCTCAGAGAATACTTCGTAAATCTAGGATTCCAAGGATACGTGATTACATTTTACAAAATTCAGAGGATTACACTTTTTCATCAATTACCGTATCAGTGGATGGAAAGATAACATTCAAGCCAACTTCAGCGAAGAAAGATCTTGGGGAGATTTCAATATCTCAGGAGGCAGCAATTCTAATCAATGACGGGCAGCACCGTGCAGCCGCAATAAAAGAGGCCATAGTAGAAAATCCGGAACTTGGCAAAGACAAGATATCAGTGGTATTTTTTGAGGACTTAAAACTCGAAAAGAGTCAGCAAATGTTTGCTGATTTGAACAAGCATGCAGTAAAACCTACAAAGTCACTTGGGATACTATATGACAGACGAAATGACTTTGCAACATTTGTAGTAGACATGATAAAAAATGTCAAGGTATTTCACAACAGGATTGAGATGGAAAAGACCAGCATATCCAATCGATCTACAAAATTCTTTACACTCAGTGGATTGGAACTTGCAACAAAGAATCTTCTTGGCAAAGACAAGAATCTAAGAAAGGAAGAAAAGGAACTGGTGGTTAGTTTCTGGAATATTGTTGCAAAAAATATTCCAGAATGGGTTTTACTGATGGATAAGAAGGTGACTCCAGCTGAATTGAGAGGTGACTTTGTCCATGCAAATACAAATATGCTTGAATCAATAGCACTTGCAGGAAGACATCTGATAAAGAATCATCCAAAAGAATGGAAGCGGAAATTATCCGGATTGCAGAAAATAGACTGGGGCAGGACAAATCCAGAATGGGATGGCAAAATAATCATTCGTGGCAAGATGACTAAAACCAAGGCAGGGATGAACAAAGCTGCCAAAATTCTGATAAAATACTGTGGAGGCACATGATGGAATCCGTCTTTGAATCAAGAACACTAGACGAGATATATACCGAGATTCAGGAGGTGTATCTCGGCGATTCGAGACCCTGGATTCTAGGGTATAGTGGTGGCAAGGATTCCACATGCATGATACAGATTATATGGACTGCACTATCAAAGCTACCAAAATCCAAACTGAATAAAAAAATCTACGTGATATCTTCAGATACTCTGGTTGAATCCCCAAAAATAGTAGAGACTGTGACTGACTCTCTTGAGCAGATGGAGATTTTTGCAAAAAAGTCGTCTATTCCACTTGAGACCAATCTTGTAAGACCAGTACTCAATGACACGTTCTGGGTGTGCATGATAGGAAAGGGATATCCTGCTCCATCAAACACATTTCGTTGGTGCACAGACAGATTAAAGATAAAGAGTGCAAACAAATTCATCGAAGACAGGGTATCTGAACACGGAGAAATCATCATGGCACTTGGAAGCAGAAAGGCAGAGAGCAGTACCAGAGCACATGTAATTGACACTCATCGAATCAAGGGCAGTCCTTTATCACATCACAACATGCTTCCACAGGCATTTATCTATGCCCCACTACAGGACTTTACCACAGAGGATGTCTGGAATTATCTTTTACAAAATACAGAGAATCAGTGGGGCAAGAATAATCGTGATCTTCTTGCAATGTACCGCGATGCAGATGCCGCTGAATGTCCTCTTGTAATTGATACTAATACTTCATCATGTGGAAACAGCAGGTTTGGATGCTGGGTGTGCACTGTGGTGGATCGTGACAAGTCAATGGAGAACATGATTGACAATGGCGAGGAATGGATGGAGCCACTTCTTGAGCTCAGACAGATACTAAAGGACACACAGGATCCAGAAAAAAAGAATGAGTTTCGTGACCTGAAGCACAGAAACGGGCACATCTTATTCTGGAATGATAGACTTGCATACGGCCCATACAAATTTGAGTTTTGTAAAAAGATACTAGAGGATCTTCTAAAGGCACAAGTTGCCGTCCGCAAAAACGGACCGGATCCAAGCATTGCATTAATCCATGACGATGAGATTCATGAAATTCAGCGCATATGGAGGACAGAGCATGGAGACTGGAAAAATTCAGCATATGAGATATATCAGAAAATAACAGGGAGTGTGATTGCTCCAAAGAATGATGACTTGGGACCATTTGGTATCGTAGAACAATCAGAACTAGAGGCATCATGTAACAAGCACAGCGTCCCATACGAGCTTTTGGCTAGAGCACTGCAAGTGGAATTTGACATGCAAGGCATGACCAACAGGCAAAAAGTGCACAAGTCACTTGTAAAGATCCTATCTGAGGAGTGGAGAGAAAATATGACTGATGCGGTACAAGATGTTGCAGATAAAAAACAAAAGATAAAGGAGATTTATGAATAATTGCTCCTTGAAAGACTATCCCTTGAGAATTATGGCTCTTATGCTGACAAGTCCGAGTTTGATTTGTCATCAACGCCTGACAAACCAATCGTCCTTGTAGGCGGACTCAATGGCGCAGGAAAGACAACTCTCTTTGAATCACTCATGGTTGCACTGTATGGCAAGACATACCTTGGCAGAAGGGCTACAAAAAAAGAGTATATGGAATTTATCTCTGAAAAGATGCACAGGCATGGGAATGTACGGGCAGACTCTGCATCAGTAGAGATTGCATTTAGATTCTATCACAATGGATGTGAAGACGGATATGTGGTGAATCGAAGCTGGACTCGAGACGGCGCATCTGTATCAGAATCCCTTTTGATACAAAAAAACGGCACTCCAATGAATGATCTTGATGAATCTCAGTGGCAGTCATTTATTGAAGGACTATTACCTTTGGGAATTGCGCAGTTGTTCTTTTTTGATGGTGAAAAAATAGTACGCATGACCCAATGGAATGATCCGGGCAACGATGAGATACAGATATCCCTTGACATGCTGCTCGGGTCTGAATTGATCAATCGGCTTTACTCTGATCTTGATCTTTACATGGTGCGAAGACTGGGCAAGGCAGATGCAAATGGCGCAATGCAGGAAAAATACAATGAGATGAGCAGAGAAAAAGAATCCCTTGCTTCAGATATTGAAATTTTAAATGCAGAATGTGAGCAGAAAAATATCGAAATTCAAGAGGCAAACTCGATGGTGGCAAGCAAAGAATCCAAGATCATGGGGATAGGAGGCACCCTGGTAGACACACGCGAAAATCTGCTTACTCAAAAGGCAGTCCTTGAAGAAAAATTACGACATCAGGGCAAGACCATACAGGAGGAACTTGGGGAGGATGCACCGCTGTACCTTGCCACCGAAATGTTGCAGGATATAAAAAAACAGGTTGAATCTGACATGTCCATTACAAGCCAAAAGGCATCTGCGCATGCTGCAAAACACAAGATAGGCAAACTCAAGGACGAGATGGTCAAAGACGAGTTCTGGCCAAATGGCGTGGACGGTGCACTGTCAGATAAAATAATGCAGAGACTGGACAGCATGTTTGAGGCCCCAAGGGATGATACCTTTTTTGACATGGCACCAAACGATGCTGCATGGATGCTAGATAAAATCTCCAAGCTGCCTGAAAAATACGACTCGCTATACCAGCAGATTATAGAGTACGGCAAGACTGACACGCATTTTGAAAAGGTGGAATCTGATCTTGTACAGATTCCAAAGGATGACGAGATAGGTCCCAAGATATCTGAGATAAACTCGCTGCATCAGGAGATTGGAATTTTAAAATCAGAGATTGCACACATCGAACAGCAGGTATCCTCCAAGCAGGCATATCAGAAGATACTTCAAAACAAGTTAAAGAAAATACTTGATGGCATCTACAAAAACAAAACCGCAGATGCAGGAATGAATCTTGCATCAAATATGCAGAGTGTACTAGATACGTATTCAAAGAATCTGCGAGAGCGCAAGATACGTGATCTTGAATCCAATCTTCTCAATGCGACAAAGTCACTGCTACATAAAAAACACATTGATAGAATAGAGATTGACAGGACTACATTTGAGATACGAGCGTATGCAAAAGATGACGAGAGTCCCCTAAAGTTGCCATCAATGGGAGAGCGACAGATGGTTGGAACAGCATTGTTGTGGGCAATCGCTAAAACCAGCGGACGCTCCCTGCCTTTTGTTATTGATACTCCACTAGGACGACTAGACGGCAAGCATCTCTCAAATCTGATGAGCAAGTTCTATCCATTTGCATCACACCAGCTGATTCTGCTATCCACAGACAGGGAGATAGGGGGGAAAGAATACGCGGAACTAGAGCCATACACGTCTCGTTCCTATCAGATAGCATGCGATGAGAGCAAATCCGTCACCACTGTAACTAGAGGATACTTTGGAGAGTAGGATTGAATAGATTAGACAAGCTGCGACTGTCAATTCGGGCCCAAAACCACCTAGGTCAGTTAAAGCACAGGACGGGACTGCCAATTAACGTACTTGCAAGATTTGGCATGTGCATGTCCTTGAAGGATTCCAGCATGCCCAATTCTGACATGTATGATGAGAAGGGCATGGAGTTGATGCCGCATATACTGTTTGGAAAAAATGAACTGATATTTGCTGCAATGTTTCAACACAGATTAAAAAAAGACGGTTTGGATTATGACCGATATGCCAATAGCATGATACGTGCACACGTGAACCGTGGCGCAAGCATGCTTTTTCCACGAATAGACAGGCTAGAGGACTTTGCAAAGCTTTTGGAGACAAGAACATGACGATGAGTGCAAATATCAGAAATTTTGTAGAAACATGTGAAATTAATTCTCTTATAGGCACAGATAGAAATCTCAGTTTTGTAATTAGGGAGAATGATAACGACGATCAAAGTCTGCTCTATGATGAAGTTAAATCATATTTTTATTCAAATGAGACTAATTATATTTCAATGAATATGGGTGAAACAAACGAATGTGATTTAGATTTCATATTTGCTGATGGCTGCACATATGGTCATCTTAAATCAGCAAATTCAAAAGTACGAAAAAAAATGGATGCTGAGTATTCAAGAGTTCTAAATGATAAACCCAAAGAAGAACTAGACAGCATACTTGATGTATTGAATAGAGATTTTCGACAGATACCACATTTATCTAGTGAATTAAAGATATCTGATAAAATTGATTATCCGCAAGAGTATGGACCAATGTATCTCTTAAAACTACCTCATTGATGTGCATAGCACTGTTATTTATCAGAAAAATAACTGAATGTGATTCACCGTTTATAGTTCAGGGGGCTTGGTTCAATAGATTAGATGTAAAAGCACGATATGAACTATGCAAGCTTTTGGCATATCATACAAAACAGACTATTATTTTTACTAATAGATATATCATTGACAAACCATATGAATGTGGGACAGACAAATCATTGCAAGATGCTCTTCGACATGACGGTGTGTTGGGAAATGTTGATTTTGAAAAAGGAATTATGAAGAATGACACAGATTAAATTCCCAATCTATCTTGATCATCATGCTACAACACCTTTAGATCCTCAAGTGTTAGAAGAGATGATGCCATATTTGACTGAAAAGTTTGGTAATGCATCTAGTCTGGATCATCCTTTTGGATATGATGCATCAGTTGCAGTTGAATCTGCAAGAGAAAAGATTGCAAATGCAATTGGTGCAAGACATGATGAGATTGTTTTTACATCAGGAGCTACAGAGTCAGACAACATTGCACTGATTGGTACAATGGAAAAATACAAGGACAAAGGCAATCACATCATTACCTGTACAACTGAGCACAAGGCTGTTTTAGATACCGTAAAACATCTTGAAAATTTGGGGAAAAAAGCTACCTATCTTCCTGTCAATGAATATGGCCAGATTAATCTTGAAGAACTAAAAGAATCCATCACAGATGAGACTGTCATGATATCTGTCATGGCAGCCAATAACGAGATCGGAACAATACATGATATCGCAGAGATTGGAAAGATTGCACACAAGCATGACGTGTATTTTCATACTGATGCTGCACAAGCTGTAGGTCACATTCCAGTTGATGTTAATGCGATGAACATTGATTTGATGTCATTTTCTGCTCACAAAATGTACGGTCCTAAGGGGATTGGAGCACTGTATGTTCGCGGAATAAACCCGCGAGTGAGGCCCAATTCCATCATGTATGGCGGAGGTCAGGAGCGAAACATTCGTTCTGGAACTCTAAACGTTCCTGGAATTGTTGGATTTGGAAAAGCAGCAGAGATTGGAATAAAAAAGATGGAGTCAGAAAATAAAAGATTCAAAGAGTGGACAGACAGGATGCTTGAATCATTCCAGTCTGCAGGCGGTAGACTCAATGGAGATAGGGAAAACAGATTATCTTACAATCTCAATATCTATTTTCCAGGCGTTCAAAGCAAGGCAATAATTAATTCCGTATCCAAAGAGATTGCAATATCTGCAGGCTCTGCATGTACCAGTGATGCTGTTGAACCATCTCATGTATTGCTTGCGTTGGGTTTTGATGAGGAACATGCACATTCCTCCATACGAATAGGACTGGGGCGAT
The DNA here is from genome assembly GCA_965206745.1 of Candidatus Nitrosopumilus sp. Taxonomy (GTDB): domain Archaea; phylum Thermoproteota; class Nitrososphaeria; order Nitrososphaerales; family Nitrosopumilaceae; genus Nitrosopumilus. The sequence goes on from OZ242220.1 coordinate 1,656,841, forward strand.
TCAATACGGAGGAAGATGTTGATTTTTGCATCAAAAAGATATCAAAATCAGTGGAATCCCTCAAAGGCATTACTGCATGATTGTAATAAATCCCAATAGACTAGCATCAAACTCACATGTATGCTGATGGATATGTGGATATAGACATGAAAATTCTTCAATTTGTGTTGTTCATTCCAGAGGATCCATAGTATAGACACATTGGTGGATTTAACAATGAATCCCTAAAAGTTAACAGCATCCTAATTCCTTAAATAATTACATCATGACACGTACCATGACTAAATCTGAAAATATTCAAATTAGATTCACAGATAGAAGTAAGGTCAAAGACAAACTTCGAAAATCACAATTTGATGACAAAATAACATTTGATTTGACAATTACAGCCTTTGAACTGTTCTCTAAAATCAAAGAAAGTAAACTCTCCATCATTTCTTCAATAAAATCAAACAAGGCAATCGAGTTATATGATCATCAGATTTTTGCAGCAATGAAAGTAAAAAATGAGTTAGGAGGTTCAGCAATATTAGCTGATGAGGTTGGTCTTGGGAAAACTATGGAGGCAGGAATCATTTTGAAAGAATTTCTAATTTCAGGCCTTGCAAAAAACATCTTGATACTGGTTCCTCCTTCCCTTGTTTACCAATGGCAGGATGAATTACAATCAAAGTTCAATCTCAACTTTATACAGAAAGATGATCCAAATTTCCAAGATCCTGCAAGTCATGAATTGCTGATATTTTCACACAGTTCAGCCACATCGCCTGCAAAGAAAGAATTGTTGATGAGGCGAAATTGGGATATGATTATTGTTGATGAGGCGCACAGTATGAAAAATGCATCCACTCAAAAACATCAGTTGTTAAAAGAATTATCACGAAAATTTACACTATTTCTTTCTGCAACACCCATCCAGAATAATCTCTTAGAACTGTATAACTTGGTTGAATTACTAAAGCCTGGAACTTTTGGCACCGTGTCTGAGTTTAAAACTAGATATGCGGATGATTCACAAATGCGCAGAGTGAATCCGTTTTTCAAGGAAGAATTACAAATAAAACTGTCAAAAATAATCATCAGAACAACAAGACAGCAAGTAAAAAAATACATTACTTTCACAGATAGAATTGCACATACCAAGATCCTCAAACCTACTGATGATGAACGTGACTTGTATGATAGAATTACAAATAAGATCCGTAACTTTTATGATTCTGGATATGATATTCTATATCTCATGGTAATACAGAGATTGATATCTAGTAGTAATGAATCCACCAAACAAGCTTTATTCAAGATGTTAAAATCAAAGATAATTGATGAAAATAATTATGCAGAATTAATGGAAATTGCAAACAGGATAAAAATGGATACCAAGGCAAGTGATCTTTTAGACGTAATCAAGAGGGATAAATATTCGAAATTTCTAATATTTACAGAGTACCATGTGACACAGGATTATCTGGCTAGAGTATTTGCAAAAAATGGATATTCTGTAACTTTGTTTAACGGGAAAATGAATCTTACAGAGCGAGCCGAATCTGTTGAAAAATTCAGAGACAAATCACAAATTATGATTTCAACAGGAGCAGGTGGTGAAGGACAGAATTTTCAATTTTGTCATAACGTTGTCAATTATGATCTTCCATGGAATCCGATGAGGGTAGAACAAAGAGTTGGAAGAGTGCATCGGATAGGACAAAAAAATAACGTGAATATATACAATTATGCCTATGAAAACACGATTGACGCACACATTCTGCAGCTGCTTTATATAAAAATTAAATTATTTACTATGGCCATTGGACATCTGGATTTACTGTTTGAAGATGTTACAGATGAGAAAACAGGAACACATTTTTTTAAAGAATACATGACTGCAAAAAACGAAAAAGACTTGAAAAATAAATTCTCAACGATGGGAGATGGTTTTAAAAATAGAAAAGAAGATCTTGCCAATGCCATAGAACAATTCAATCAAGAAGTTTTTGATAATTTTTCGTTATCACCAATTGAGAATGGAAATGTCATTGATTGAAGATCAGATAAATTCACTTGTCTTAGGATATTTCTCTAAAATTAATGCAAATGTTATAGAGAAAAACGGATTATTTGATGTTGAAATTCCTAAAGAATATTCAAAAATGTTTGGGACAACCAAGTTAAAAATTACATTTGATACAAAACTTTCAGGTTTCGATGACTATGTGTTGATATCTCCTGGAAGTGATATTCTGCTGTCTATTCTAAGACTCGCTCTAGATTTTGGTCCTGTTACAAGTGTCAGATTAAATTCAACGAAGCACGGTTCAAGAATTATAAGGTTTTATTTTTATGTATTATTCGAGTCAGTGCAATCCAAGACCAAATTAGTGCATGTGGATGTTAATGTAAATGATAAAAAGATTACAGTGATTGATGATTCTGAAATTAATTTTGATGAATCCAACTTGAATATCAAAATCCAACCTGAGATTATTGATGATTGTTATGTTGAATCTATAACATATTTGGAACAAAGTTTATTCAAATCAGATATAATTAATTTTAAAAATCATATATTACATCTCAAACAAGAAGAATTGGACAATATCATTTTGGAATATGAAAAACGTAGGAAGGAAATTCAAGATCAATTTATTATTTTAAGAAGTAAGGGAAAATCTGGAATTGCACTTGAAAGTCTTATTGATAAAAATCAAATCATACGTAATGAAGAAATCCATATACGAGAAAATTTGGATAAAAAATATGCTGTGGTAATAGATTTTGCACTAATCGCATCTTTGATAATTTAACACAAAGAACATATACCTATTTCTTTGAAGAGGCAATATTGCCATCTAATTCTAACAAATTCAAAAAATTTGATTATATTGAACTTGACAAATTGTATGTTGGCTTGAGTAATGTTCGAATAGAAAATGCAACCAATGAGGAAGAATTACTAATTCTTGCAGAACATATTGGAAAACACGGATTACTAGAACCCATTGTTGTTTTTGCAGTAAATGAACTTGATGAAGAACATCCATTATATGAAAGTAGAAAAGCCAAGAAGGATCAATATGAAATTTTAGCTGGTCAACGAAGATGGAATGCATTTAGGATACTAAACGAAGAAAATCCAAATGAAGGATGGGATAAAATTCCTTGTCACATAAGAGAATCTCCTGATGATGATGTTGATGCAAAAGCAATTTCACTTGGTGAAGGATTAACTCAACTTCCATATACACTGGCCGATATTATTGATGCCTGTGATGCACTCTTCAAAAAATACAATGATCCCAAAATTGTTGCAAGAAAGACGGGCATTTCAACAACTCTCGTAAACAAATATGTCAAATTTGCAAGATTACCAAAATTCATTCAGGAAAATTTGGGGGCAATTCATAGAAACCCTAAAACTGCTGTACAGTTAGGTGTGGAAGCAGCAGATGCATTAGCATGGTCTCCAGATAATGAGGTTCCGGAGAATAAAGTATATGACCTTGCAATAAAATTGGGAGAAAAGAAAAAGAAATCTCAGGAAGATTATAAAAAATTCAAACAAGCAGCTGAAGAAAACCCCAAACTGAAATTAAATGAAATTGAAGAAGAATCATTAAAAATTATGTCTCCAAAAAAATACACCGTTATTCTTGATGCAAAAATTGCCACACGCCTAGATACTGCAGCTGAAAAAAGTGGACGAGATGCAGGAGAGGAAGCATCTAACATTATTGAAACTGAATTAAATCGTAGAGAAGGACATTCTTCAGAAGAATAATCTTCAACATGGTTGAAAAGATTTTAGATGATTTGGATACCTATTCAGATCTTTTGTTAAGTATTGGAACTCATAATACGGATAGGCCTTTTACTCCTATTGAGGTCTCAGATCTTCTTTTGAGACTAAAGAAAGAAACAGGGGATTCATTGGAGCAATTATCAAAAAGAGTAGGATTGGGTAAAAAACGCAAAAAATCAACAGTTGATAAACAAATAGATACCAGCCAAATAAAATTATTTGAAAAACTACAAAATCTGTCTAGAAGAAATGCATACATGCTTGGATGGGGAGTCTCAAAGGATGGGAAAATCTCAATGACTATTGGATGTGATATTGCAACAATACCCAACAAAGACGAACAAGATATTATTTTAAACACGATTCTTCAAAGTTTAGATACAAACAAACCTATACGTAAAAATGACGTAAAAAACATCATCAATAGAAAAACCAAGTCTCCCGATACTCCTATAGAAGGAATCATCCAACATGTCATGGATATTAAACCTATAATAGAACTATTTTGGAAAATTGGGATTACACCTGAAAATGATTTCCTTGATAAATTTAGGCAAAAATCATCTAATGAAAAAATCATTCCATCAGAACTATTAAGAAAGTTGTTGGAAAGAAAGATAGAAAAAGATATGATAAAATCCATATCCATTTCAAACAATAATTTGATTTGGATTACATTAGATGAAAATAATTTTAAAGAATTAGAGAAGGAATGGAAGTCTAGAAAAATTCCAGTGACTAGTTTTTTCAACAAAATTTTAAACGAGGAAATTCAAATTGAATGATTTAAGCCAATTGGCAAAAATTCATTGTGATATAATGAGTCCAAGGACAGAAGATGGGGTTCCCAAAGATCAAGCAATTTTACTTGGCAATTCCATAGTTTGTGATGGATATGTAACTGGAAAAACCACAGCTATTTTTACACATTTTCATGATGATCATACATGGAATTTTAATAGTGCATTAAGAAATTGTCATAACATTTTGCTAACAGAAGCTACCTATAGATCTCTTCAGGCGTTACAGAAATTTCCTGAACGGCCTGCTATTCAGATATTATCATACAATTCATCATTTACAACCACAACTGGAGAAATAATAGAATTAATTAATGCAAATCATGTTCCAGGTTCCTCCCAGGTATTAGTAACAATGGAAGAAACTAATCAAAAAATTCTCTATTCAGGAGACTTTTCATTTCCAGACATATCTGCCCCAAAAGCAGACGTGTTGGTTTTGGATGGAACTCATGGAATTCCACTTTATGATTTTAATACGGATAAGCAATCTATTCTAAGACGTATCTTTGACGAGGTTTGTCATCAAATTGAAAATGATCGCCCTGTGGAAATTCTAACCCATCGTGGCACGATGCAAGACATCATGGCACATCTATCAAAACAAGAAAATGGGAATTTTATCGCAGACGATATTCCATTTTTGGCAGAACCAAATGATGTTGCTCTTACTGACGCGCTGAGATATACTTATGATGCAAATATTAGAGAAGTTGAGATCTCAACAAATAGCAGATTAAATGAGTTATACAATGAGCAAAACAAACCATACATACGATTTGCAAGACCAGGTCATGGTTCAATGCAGCAAGAACGGGCTCAAACAATACAGATAGATGTTAATCCAAATTATAAGACTAAGGGTCCGTTTTGGACTGATAAAAATGGGAAAATCTATGCCTGTTTAGCCGCTCATGCAGATTATGGAAATATTCTAAAATATGTAAAATCAGTAGATCCGAAACATGTTATTGTAGACGGAACAAGAGCTAATTCTGATGATTCAAAAGATCTTGCAAATGCAATTAGTAAAGAATTTGGAATTACGTGTTTTATGAATCATTGTAAATCATGACCAAACAAAAGATATTAAGAGATTTTCTGATTAATGCCGTAAAGGAATCCATTGATAAATTTGATGAAGCCGGTTTAAAAAAAACATTAAAGCAAAAAAATCTAAAACATTATGAATTTAAAAATGATTGTTTTAATAAAGAAATACCAATTAAAAAAAATGATTTTGAAGAATTTTTCTCAAGAAAAGAAGTTAAATCAAAATTGGAAAAACTTGATGATTTTGATGACATAGTGGGCATTGTTTCAGGATATTCCAATACGCAGATTTTTTTGAAAAGGAAACTAACGGGAAAAAGATTAGTTTTTTCTTTTATGGAAAACTATACAAAAAATGTAGATGATTTTAAATTTGATAGAGAGGTATTTGAAAAGATTTTTAAAAGTTTCATCAAATTTTTAGATTCAAAAATTTTACAAGTTCATTATTTTACTCCATTATTTCGTCTATCTTTTCCTTCTAGGCACAATGGAAAAGAATTAGATGAGATTAAACTTGTAAAAATTAATGAAGAGCGTTTTAAAATTATCAAAGACAGTTTGGTTGGAGATAGGGCACCTCCCGGTTCACTTCGAAAATTAAGTTATGTACTTGAAACAAGTGTGAATTTTGAAGATAATTCATCTGATGAGGATAAGGCTGCTCAAAAAAAATTTAACACATTTCTAAATGCTGCACATTTGTTTGGCAAGGGTGATTTGAAAATTGGTCCCATTTACAAAAACTATTCCCCTTGGATGTATAATTCATCAAAAATTTTGAATATGCATGAAATTGTACTTGGTCCAAACATACTTCAACTGAATTCTTCCTCATATGATGAATTAAAAAGATTTCATCATGAATATTGTAATGTTGATTTTGACAAGGATTGGTCATTTGTTCAGGTAGCCATAGATAGATTTTCCTCAAGTATTTTGAGAAACGATCCAATTGATAAGATTGTAGATCTTAATGTTGCATTAGAATGCTTGTTCAGTTCCTCTGGTGAAACGTCATTAAAAATTTCTAATCGTTCTGCAATGATAGTTGGTCTTAATGAAAATGATAGAGAAAATTGTTGGAATTTTATTAAAAATACCTATCGATTACGAAATGACATATTGCATGGAAGAAAAGGAAATGATATTGATATGACTAATGACGTTATAGAATTAGAAAAAATCATTCGAACATCCATAAGAAAATTTCTCAATATTTATAAAAACATATCAAAAAAAGAATTAAAATCACAAAGTAAGACTGGAGATCAAAATATTCGCGATTACATACTAAATGAATTAGATTTAGGATTGATTAATAGAACCAGATTGAAAACCTTTTCAGTGCAAACAACAGGTAATTTTGATTGATATTGCCATCTCATCAATCATTAAATTCATTTGAATGTTCTTTGGCAAATTCTTTTGCATTTCCTTGATTTTTTATCTGATCAATCATTTCCCAAGCCCATTGTTTTAAAATTCTACGACCTTTCTCATATTCCCACCGTCTGAGAAATCTTACTGCATATGGATCCTTTGAAAATTTTACAATGAAATCATATTGTCGCCCTGTTCTGTCTGTAATTCCATTGAATTCAAATCTGCTTTTTTTAACTGGCCAATCCTTGAGAATTGCATCAATCTCATCATTCTTTTTGGTGGATGCATTGATTGGTTTACTATAATCATCCTTTGTTGCAAAAAATTCTCTTCTTAATTCAAGTACATCCTTAAATTTTTGAGCAATATTCTTTGCCAATATGACTACTTTGATTGTATTGTTTTCATCCTGATCCCATTCGAAATAATCAGTCGCATAAACTGCTATTTCTATTGCTAAAATGGGATCAGCAATTAATTTATCATTAATTACCAATTCTCTTAATTCAGTTGGGACTCGAGAAAGATTTCTAAAATCTCTTCGAACAATAGAAATATCAAGTTCTGCTTGTTGACAAAGTTCTTTCAGAGATCCAATTTCATCATATGCATAAATCATATCTTCCATTAGTTTCACATTGTGCTCAGAAATACTTGATTGCTTTTTATAATTTTTAATCAATATTTCACATTCATTTTCTATATTGTAATCCTCTTTAACATTATTTTTTAAATCATTTATTCCCTCAAAAAATTTAAGATTGCCTTCATTCTCTTTAGATGATTCAATTGTATGATTAAATCCAAATAGTTTTTGCATTTTTTTAGATTCTTTTTCTACTTTTTCCCAATATGTAGAGTTTTTTGAATATGAATTTTTTTCTGTTTGATCAATTAACTTGCTTGTTTTATCGACATATTTTTTTGGATTATTTTGATATAATTTTTCCTTGTATTTGAGATTACGTGGATGTCTTCTTATCCTGAAATTACAACAATTGCAAAACCAACCACGATCATCAACACCTGCTGGAGAGCCATCCTTGATATGACATCCATTATGATCGATCCATATATCACATGTCTGGCATCTGCCTTGTCCTGACTCATATCTTCCTGCTCCTGCGGGTTTTTTTACTTTGTACTTTTTGCATATTCCTTTGCAGGTTCGTTTTATTTCCACATTATCTGGCATCCTTTATGCTATATGAAAATCACGTAATGATTCAATAACTCTATAAATCCCACAGTTCTAGCCTGTATCATGAGAGATACGATAGGTGGCAGACCGTATGATGTCAAAAAAGACGGCTCCAAACATGTCATCAGTTTTTATCCGCAGACAGCAAATGCAAAGAATCCAGATGCTGTGCTATTCAGACTGACTCTGACTAAAGAAGAGATAAAGAAACTAGCAAAGATTGCAGGCTAGGCCAATACAGGTTTAACATGTAATGCTTCTATGCTATTGTTTTTTATCACAAAAAAATGTATAGATCCATCAGAATCATATATTGCTCTGACTATGTTGTTTTATAAAAATTCAATTTGATCAGAGAACCCAATTTCTTTTCTAATTGTCTTCTATAATTCATAAGATAATTGTAAGAATATTCTCTCATGTATCATTGGCACAGACAATCTCATGTGAATTCTGTGACTAAAAGTAAATTTGTCAATATCTCATCAAATCCAGATCATATAACAGAATCATTTTCCGTATTATTTATAACAGAAATAACACTTGCAGTATTTGAGCAGATATGACTAAAGAAAAACCAATTATCCTTCTAGACGTAATGTTTGAGAATCTACAAGAACTTTTAGTAGATAAAGGATGGGAGGTAGAAACAGTATCAAAAACACTTGGAGTTACTCAAGAAAAGAGAGACGACACAAAAATTCTAGACTATGCAGAAAAAAAAGGTTGTGTCGTCATTACTGAGGATAAGCAATTCATCAAACGACTACAAGCAAAAGAAATGAATGTTTTTACCGTTAATGATATTGACAAGGCCAAGACTATCGATGAAAAATTAAAGAAAGAATTTAGCTATTAAAACCAAAAAAGAAAGATTTCATATAATCAGCAAGTTACTCATGAGGGTTCTGTCATGGTATCAAGATTAGAATTGAATAAAACTAGATAGATTTCCAACTATTGACAAATTTATGTAATGATGAAAAGTTGGAATGATGAATTAGTTTTTATTCCAGATACAACAAAATAATACATGACATCTAAGACAATTTTAACACCTGCACAGATGTATCAATTTTTGAGAATCAAACGAATGGGCAGTAGAAATATTTTTTGTTAAAAACAAAATTATGAGATCATTTCAGGCCAACAGCTATCTTTTCTATCCAATAGTAAGATAAACTGGAAGATCCAGGTCTCAATAACACAAAGATCCCAATTTTGAAAACTCTATAAACCACATTTAATACACAAAATCATGGTAAAAACCGAAATTGGAGGTAGGCCTGTAGATATTACAAAGGAAGATGGCAAGATCAAGGTTGTTTTTCACCCCCTTGCAAAGGGAGCAAAACATCCGGATGCTGCAGTCTTTTCAGTAAAACTATCAAAGACCGACTTAGATACATTCAAGAAGGCTTTCTGATTATATACTTCCCTTGGGTAATTGTGAACTTCCAAAAACATTTATCAGACTTCCATTATTATTAGGCCTGTCTAAAATGCGGACAGATGGACAGTCAGTCAGTCGGTAGTGATGTGTATGGATTTGATGCAATTCGAGGAATTCAGGCTGGACATGAATTTTACGTTGCAATGTGTCCTCTGAAGATCATTCCAAAAATATTCATCTTTGACGATTACGATCTTCCTCCGGAATTAAGGGCACAGCGAACTCTTAGAAAAGCTAGAATTCCTGTAATTAAAAACTATATTTTGAATAATCCCAAAGATTACATTTTTTCTTCATTGGCTTCATCAGTTGACGGTAAAATGAAATTCACACCGGCTCCATCTCTTGGAGATGATGGAAAACTAGGACGCCTCTACATAAACATGGATTCTAGATTTCTGATAAATGATGGGCAGCATAGAAGAAAAGCAATTGAGGAGGCACTAAAAGAAAAACCAGAACTTGGACATGAGATGATCTCAGTCGTATTTTTCCGTGATGATGGATTAAAGCGCAGTCAGCAGATATTCTCTGATCTGAATAAAAATGTAATCAAGCCCACAAAATCATTAAACATTCTATATGATCATCGGGATGATTTTTCAAAGTTCATTGTAAATCTTATAAATGATGTGGATGCATTCCAAGGAAGAGTTGAATTGGAAAAGACTACAATCTCAAACCGCTCAACCAAAGTATTTACTCTAAATGGAATTGCAGATGCATCAATGCGTCTGCTTGGATTAACCAAAGGGCAAAAATTATCCAAGGATGAAAAGACTCTACTCAAAGAATTTTGGGAAACCGTATCCAAGAATATGCCTGAATGGCAGATGATCCTGCAAGATAATGCATCTCTTGTAGAACTACGCAAATATTTTGTCAATACAAACACCAACCTGCTTAATGCACTTGGAATTGCAGGAAAGATAATTATCGATGATTCTCCAGAAACTTGGAAAGAAAAATTAAAGAACCTCAAAAAGATAGATTGGTCTAGGGAGAATCCAGAATGGGATGGAAGACTCATACGTAGTGGCCAAATGATAAAGCTTGCAATAGGGATTGATCTGGCAGCCAATGTTATTATAAAAAAATGCGGAGTCAAACTTGATAAAACAAGACAAAAGATAGAGGCAAAGCTATGAGTGAATCAATCTTAGAAAAAAGGACATTTGCAGATATTTTTAAGGAAATCAGAAATACGTACCTAAATGATGACAGACCTTGGATAATCGGATTCAGCGGGGGAAAGGACTCGACATGCTTGGTACAGCTAGTCTGGAAGGCCCTCTCTGAACTGCCTCAAGAAAAGTTGCAAAAGGAGATCCATGTAATTTCTTCAGATACGCTGGTTGAAGCGCCCCAAATTGCCGAGAGAATTACGGGCAGTTTGGAGAGAATGGAAAAATGTGCCAAAAAAATCAACCTTCCACTTGGAACAAACCTGCTAAGACCTCCAATAACGGACACATTCTGGGTTCGATTGCTAGGCATGGGCTATCCTGCACCTACAACGATGTTCAGATGGTGTACTGACATGCTAAAAATTTCAAACGCTGATCGTTTCATCAAGGATACCGTCTCCAAGCACGGCGAGGCCATAGTTCTACTGGGTATGAGAAAAAGCGAGAGTTCTGTGCGGGATCAGGTCATGAACATGTACAAAATTGAGAACAGCGTACTCTCAAGGCATTCCAAATTTGATCAGACCTATGTGTATACCCCCATTGAAGATTTTTCGACAGAGGATGTCTGGAATTATCTGCTGACAAACAAAAATCCCTGGGGTGATGAGAATCGCAACTTGCTTGCAATGTATCAGGATGCAAATGCCAGGGAATGTCCTCTAGTAATTGACACCACAACTCCTTCTTGTGGCGGTGGACGTTTTGGTTGCTGGACATGCACTGTGGTAGACAAGCAGAGTTATCTTACAAATTTGATTGAAAGTGATGAAAAAAATGAATGGATGGAGGTATTAGCAGAACTAAGACAGAAACTAAAGGATACCCAGGATTCTAGCGTCTGGGAAATATACAGGGAGAAAAAGAGACGCAATGGCAATGTTGATCTAAAAAATCACGGTGAAGGATACACGCCAGGTCCATACAAAATGGAATTTCGAATACAATATCTAAAGGATCTGCTCGAAGGGCAAATAAAGATACAGAAACTCAAAAATGATCCAGAGATGGAATTGATTTTAGAAGATGAGATTCACGAGATACAAAGAATCTGGAGGATGGAGCAGGGAGACTGGAAGAATACAGCATATGCAATATATGCAGAAATAACTGGAAGAAACATAAACAGCGTTCAAAACGAGTTGGGAGACTTTGGCGATGCAGAACAGAATCTACTTGAAGAGACATGCTCTACACATAACGTTCCCTTCAAACTGGTAAGCAGTCTTCTTAATTTGGAACTAAAGTCCCAGAGTGCAAACAGGCATGCAAAAATCTTTGACAAGATAAAGAACGAGTTATCCAAAGAATGGAGAGATGTAGAGGATACAAAAGAGTTTGAAAAAATTATAGTTGAACTGCAAAAGAAAAAGGACATTCGGGACAAAATAAAGACATTGGCAGAATCAGATATCAAAAAAACACAGTGAAGATCATGATAATAGATAAAATCATCATAACTAATTTTGGAGTATATGGAGGGACAAATCAATTTGATTTTACTACGAGCCCTCGAAAAACTATAGTTTTATGTGGCGGGATAAACGGAGCTGGAAAAACCACCCTCTTTGAATCAATCATGCTGTGCTTTTATGGCAAAGACTATGATGATGTTGGTTTAGGGAAAAGATACAATCAAAAGATCCTACGCTCATTTCACAAGAATCTGAAGACAAATTTTGTCTCTACTGACTCATCAATTTTAATAATATTTCAGACTGCATTTGATGGCAAAGTTAAAAAATACAAAATAGTTAGAACATGGAAAAACAATGACGGTAAAATTAATGAGAGTTTATCCGTCCAAAAATATGATCCTCAACTAGCAAAGTTTAGAGACCTAAACATGTCAATTCCCACAAAGAGAAACAGGCACACTGATGCTAAACTTGCGGAGAGAGACTCTATTGAAAAATCAGAATGGCAGCAATTCATCAACGAATTGATTCCAAGAGGCATTGCAAAGCTATTCTTTTTTGATGGCGAACAAATTCAAAATATTGCAGAAGATGACAATGAAAACAAATACATCCAATCCTCATTTGATACTCTACTTGGGTTGGATCATGTAAAGCAGCTACAAAAAGATATTGGATTTGTACTGTACAGAGAGACAAAGAAGAAGAACACCAACGAGAAACAAACTGAGGCAAACTATGATACCATGACTCCAGACAAACTAAAGCGTGAAATGCTAAAAAAAGAACTAGTGGAATTTGTCGAACTGCGCAACAATTACAAGCAATATAAAAAAAATTACGACAAACCGATGCATTTGGAAAATTTTGAATATATGCTAAGATTTGTCACAAGTGATATGCGTGAAAAAGAATTTACTGGAAATGAACTACAATCATTGCTCTTCATACAAGAGATATTAGAAGAGAAGATTCAAGGGATGGGTATTGAACTCCAAGAATGCAATGAATTGATAGAATCAAGTCACAAAGAATTCCTCTTGGCAACAGAGAGATTCCAAAAGATTGGTGGAAGTTATTATGAGAAAGATAAAGAGCTAGGAAAAAATCAAGAAGAGACAACATCAAAGATTGCAGTCACTGAAAAAGAGATCCGTGACTTGTGCTCTGCAGAGTTGCCATTTAGTCTGATTCCAGAGCAGCTCAAAGAGATAAAAGAGCAGATCGAATCTGACAAGGATGTCATTCGACTAAACTATGAAATGGAGATCCTTGAGAAGAACACTAAAAAGATCTCCCTTGCATTAAATTCCAAGTCATTTCTGTCAGATATTCCAACTAATACAAAACAGATGATCAACACAGAACTGACCAAGCTGTTAAGTGAGGATTTGGAGAAAAAGCCCACACCAGATACCTTCTTTAGCCTGTCCCCATCAGATACGGAGAGATTCCTGCGTATCATTGAGGATTCCCAAGATGCCACCATTGAGAAGATCGAGAAATTGACCGTATCCTATGGAATTCAAAAGAGAGCTTTGGAGAAATTCGATGTAATAGGTAAAATCAAGCCTGAGATAGATGAAATAAGATCAATAATGTCTGAAAGAGATCTACTTCGGGACAAAGAGCATGACTTGAAGGATCGATGTGATAAAATTGAATTTGATTTGTCACAAGCCCGAACAAGGATTAAAATGCTAAATGCAAAGATTCGAATCAGTCTAGAACGACAAACAACCTCTGAAAAATTATCCTCCAGTGAGTCAACTGCCAGTTCTGTGCTAAATGTCTTAAAAGCATACTCTGACTCACTACGGACAGAAAAAATATCTCTCTTGGAGGATAATATATTGAAGGGTCTTGATATTTTACTGCACAAAAAGGATTTCATCAAAAAGGTGACAGTTAACAAGGAGACTTTTGTAGTCACACTGTATGACAAACATAAGAACAAGATAACAAAAGATCGAATGTCCAAAGGTGAGCTTCAGATTTATGCAATTGCACTTGTCTGGGGATTAGCAAAGACCTCTAGAAGGCCTCTACCATTTATGATTGACACCCCTCTTGCAAGACTGGATGTGGAACACAGGGAAAGTCTTATCGAGTCATTCTTCCCTAGAACATCCCAGCAGACAATAATACTATCCACTAACTCTGAAATTGGTCCTGCGTATTACAAGAAACTAAAGCCATACATTTCAAAAGCATATACGATAAAGTTTGATTCTGATAAAGGGGCAACAAGCATCAAGAAAAACTATTTTGATAATAAGGAGAAGATAGCAGTTGAAAGCCACTAAAATAAAGCTCAGTGCCAAGAGCCAGAACCTCTTAGGCAGATTAAAATCCAAAACTGGTCTGACTCCGAATTTCCTTGCAAGGTTTGCATTCTGTCTATCACTCAAAGAGAGATCATCTCCGAATCCCGATGAATATGACAAAGATGGCTCGGAGATTGAAACTAGTATTTTGTTTGGAGAGTATGAGCCACTCTATCTTGGTCTGATGAGAAACAGACTGAAAAAAGACGGAAAGAGTGTTGAAACTGATTTGAATGAGATGGCTCGCTGCCATATCAATCGCGGAGTCATTGCACTTGCTCCAAGAATCCAGAGTTTGGAGAGTTTTTACGAATTAATCAGGGAAGAGCGAAATGTCTGAGATAAAGTTCCCAATCTACCTTGATTCACATGCCACCACTCCTGTAGATTTGCGTGTTTTTGAGGAGATGAGGCCGTACTTTACAGAGAATTTTGGCAACGCCTCAAGTTTGGATCATTCCTTTGGATATGACGCATCAATTGCAGTCTCTCAAGCCAGAGAGAAGATTGCAAAGGCAATTGGGGCAAATACCGATGAGATTCTTTTTACATCAGGGGCCACAGAATCTGATAACCTGGCATTACTTGGTGTGATGGAGCGAAACAAGAGCAAGGGAAATCATCTCATTACATGTGTAACAGAGCACAAGGCAGTTTTGGATACTGCAAAACATCTGGAGAAGAATGGATGTAAAGTGACATATTTACCAGTAGATGAGTTTGGCTGCATTAGTTTGGATGAACTAAGATCTGCAATAACAGATGAGACTGTGCTGATTTCAATAATGTTTGCAAACAACGAGATTGGAACCATTGCAGATGTTGCAGAGATTGGAACAATAGCAAAGGAACACGACGTACTGTTTCATACAGATGCAGTACAAGCACTGGGTCATATTCCAATTGATGTCAAAAAAATGAACATTGACTTGATGTCAATGTCATCTCACAAAATATACGGACCTAAGGGGATAGGCGCACTGTACATTAGAAGTATCTTGCCACGCGTAAAGATTGATTCGATTGTGTATGGCGGAGGACAGGAGAGAAACATTCGCTCTGGGACTCTGAATGTTCCAGGAATTGTGGGTTTTGCAAGAGCAGTTGAAATTGCACATAAAGAGATGAATTCTGAGAATATTAAATTTAAAAGATGGACTGATACAATGTTGGAAAGATTATCTAAAGTAGGTGCAAAACTAAATGGACATCCTACAAATAGACTTGCTCATAATTTGAATATCAGATTTGATGGAATAGAAAGCAAGGCAATAATTAACTCAGTGGCAAAAAAATTAGCAATATCTGCAGGATCTGCATGTACTACTCATATGATAGAGCCATCTCATGTGCTTTTAGCCTTGGGATTAAATGAGAATCAGGCCCACTCATCAATTAGAATTGGGTGTGGGAGATTCAATACTGATGAGGAAATCAAGATAGCAACAGATGAAATTCATGCCTGTATCAATCTATTAACAAAAATCAAGATTTAGTAGTAAAGATCATCTTTTTAAGATAGATTCAATGGTTGTCATTTATGACAATTAAAAAAATTGGCTATAAGGAAATTGACATATCTCAAGATGTGCTTGATACAAGCAAATCCCAAGCACGACAGACAAATGTTAATGAAAATGTAAAAGATTTAGCTCAAAGTATAGAACTCCAAGGATTATTTTCGCCAGTTCTCGTTATCAAAGTAAATGAAAACAGGTATGAGTTAATTGCAGGTCAGAGAAGAATGAAAGCTCATAGAGATATTTTATCAAAAAAAGATCCTAAAAAATTTGGTAAGATTGGAGCTTTTATTTATGAAAATTCCATGGAAGAGTGGGAGAAGAAGGCAATTTCAATTAACGAAAATTTTAATCAGGTTCCAATGAGTGAAGAAGATAAAATTGCAGCAGTAACTGTTTGCTATAATACATTTAATTCTATTCGCGTAACTGCTGAAAAAACAGGTATTTCAGAAGAACGAGTAAGTAAATATGTAAAGTATACTCGCCTTCCTCCTATTCTGAAAAAACTAAAAGACGATGGAAAAATTTCATTAGGTACTGCTTTAGATACTGCAAATCTTTTTGAAATTGACAGTTCAGAATTAGGAGATATTCCTGAAGAAGAAGTGAAAACATGTGCATTAGAAAGTGAAAAATTAAGTTCAAAACAGAAAAAACGTGTAAAAGAAATCAAGATTGAAAAACCCGAATTTAAAATTGAAGAGATCATCAATAAAGTCAGAACTAAAAAAGAGACTTCTCATAAAATTGAAACAGAGGTAGTGTCAGACACATATGCTCGTGTTGAAGTATACAAAGATACCAAAAAATTAAAATCCGTTGCACTTGCTGCATCAGAATTAATCGAAGATGGATTAAAGCTCAATAAATTATAAAATGTCCATTCTAAAAGATGGTCTAAGACTTGCCAAATTAAAACGAAGTATTGGACGTGATCATGCTGATCCTAGACCTCTGTTACCAATCCAAGTTGCCACATATCTAAAAGAAATGAAAGAGGATCTAAATGATTTATCAAATGTAAAAACAGCTAAAAGACTTGGAGTTTCTACAGCGTTAATTTCTAATTTCTTAAGTTTACTTGATGCTCCAACTAACAAATATGATTATGTATGGGGATGGGGCACTTCAACAGATGCTCGACTTGCATGGTCAATGTGTAGGCGAATGGGAATTGAATATAAAAAAGGATTGATTTCTGAGGAAGAATTCGGAAAACTTGTCAGTGGTGCCCTTAATAATCAAATCCCTCCAAAAACTGTTGAAGATATTTTAATTTTAAAAAAAAGATATCCTGAAAAATCTTTTAATGAATGCTGTAAAGAGATTCTTAATCTAATCCCTGAAAGTATAACATCCATAATTTTCATTGCCGATTTGGACCATTCTATTATTGAAAAAATCCATAAGAAATCCATTTCTGCCTCTAAATCTGAAGAAGATATTGCAGAATCGATATTATCAAAATACATAGGTCAAGAAAACATCGAAGGAGTGCTGTTAAAAAATAACAAACATATCAAAATTGCATTTACAGAGAAAGGTCGTGAAAAATTAGACAAAATTTCAAAGCAAGAAAGAAAATCAATTGTTGAAATAATTAATTATTTATTTTTAAAAGAAGGATTTTGAGATGAGTGTATCAGAACTTTTACAATATGCATCTGTGGGCGAACAAGGTTCAATCTATTTAGGAAAAAATACTGTCGTTAATGGATCTAAACATGGCAGAGAAATTGGAATTTTTTCACATATTCATCAAGATCATATTGAATTATTTACTTATGCCATGCATGAATGTACTGCCATCTTTGTATCTCCACCGATATTTGATTTACTTGCTGCGATAGAGCAAAATGAGAATGATAGTGTTTCCTCCGAAATATATTTTGGAGGAAGGCACATACATCGTTTAGATTTCGATCGAACTATAAATCCAAAAAAATTTCTGAGGAATTTGGATCCTAAAAAAAATTATTCGGATCAAATTACATTAAAAAAAGCTCATCATATTTTAAGCTCAACACAAATTTTAGTTACCACAGACGATGACAAAGATATTGGATATTCTAGTGATTTTTCATATTCTGAAACCGAACCCATGAAATGTAATGCACTTGTACTTGATTCCACACAGGGTGATCCTATGTTTAATACAATTGTTGATTCAAATAGTCTTGAAAATAGGTTAGTAGAAGATGTAAATAGAGAGATTGAAGCAGGTAATCCAGTGTGTATTAGATCACATGTTGGAAGATTACAATATATTATGTCATTACTTTCTAAAAAAATTGGAATGGATATTCCTTTCTTATCTGAATCTACGAATAAAAAATTAGCTCCAATTTATAACAAACATGATATGCCAATAAGAAAAATCATTGATTCGTATTCTTATGACGGCAGAGAAAAACTAGAAAAAAATTATCCATTCATAGAATTTAAAACAAACCACGAAGCAAAATCTGAGCCTGAAATGGATAATCGTTCAACTGTTTTTCATTTGGAAGGATTTTGTTTGGGAGGAAATGCAACTTTTAAACAAAAGCTAGGAAATGAAAAAAATTATTATTTGGAATTTGCTGATCATGGAAATTATGATAATATTTTAAAATATGTTAATAGATGTAATCCTGAATTAGTAATTATAGATAATTATAAAAGCGGATGGGGAGAAACATTAGCTGAAAAAATTAAGAGTGATTTAGATATTGATGCAATAGCTCAACCTTAGGTGATCATTTGGAAGAAACTCTAAAAAACGTAATGAAGGATTTATTTGTTGAATCGAATAAAGATATTTTTTCACAGTTGTCTGAAAAAGAACTAGAAAAATATATTTCCTTTACACATATTCCAGAATTTAATTCAGAAAAAATTTATAACAAATTTAAGAAAGAAAAAATAATAAATTTCAAAAAAATTATTTATGATTATGAAGAAAAAATAATAGGATTATCTTCATATAAAACTTCAACAAACAATATAAAAACAACCATTCAAGAAAATCCTGCTTATATCAAAAGATTAGTTTTAGATTTGAATCATGTAGTTAAACAAACTCTTTTGGATTTTTTAATATCTTGTTTATATGAGTCAAATTTTAAAGATTATGATGTTGAAACTTTTGAAATAATTTATTCCAAATTTGAAAATTTCCTAGATAATGAATTATTTTCTGTTTTCAGTTTTATAACATTAAGAAATTTTGATCATCATAATGATTCTCTTATGTTGCCTAATGATCAAATTTTGAGATTACGAACACCAGAAGAATTTTCTGTAATTTGCAATGTCGGTGGAAACGATTCTGAACCCAAAATAAACCCTAATTTTCAAAACATCAAATTTGTGATCGGAGCCCATATTGCTAAAACAGATATCAATGATCAAAAAATTAAAGAGAAATTTGAAGCATTTTTGTTTGCATTAAAAATTTTTCATGCTGGAGATGTACAATTTGGTGGTATTTACTATACAGATTCGGTAAATTGGCGTGTAAAACCCACAATCACGATTAAGACTGAGCCTATTTTGGGAAAATCATCTACAAAATACAAATTAGAATCAGAGAATTTAACTGAAAGTGATTTCAGTAAATTCATTAAGGATTTTTCTGAAATTAATTTCACTAAAGGAAAATATGTTTTTTTAGGACGTTCAATAAAGCGATTTTCTCAAGCTATTGAAAACGAACACAAATTAGATAAAATTGTGGATTTTATCACTTGTTTGGAATCACTATATTCTTCAAATGAACAACAACTTTCTTTTAGATTTGCTATGAGAACTGCTAGCGTTTTAGGTCAAACGCCTGATCAAAAAATTGCAATTCAAGAATTTATTTTACAGATCTATAATTTAAGAAGTAAAATCATACATGGTGACCAAATCCCCCCTGTAATAATAAATGGACATGAGATTGATTTAGATAGTTGTCTTATAAATTTAGAAAAAATTTCTAGAAATTCAATAAAAAGTTTTCTTGATTTTATAAAGGAATTTAAAAGTAAAGAAGAATTACATAAGATGATTGATAATTCCATCTATGAATTATCTTCACAAGAAATTTTCTTAAAGAGTTTTAAAGAATTGAAACTTTCTACTGTAAATATTTCTTAATATCTACATTAATTTTTTAATGATATAAATGAAATTGTAAGCAATAAAATTTTATGCCAAGACAAAAACTCAAAAATTTTACTAGATATTTTATTTAATTCATAACATGATATACAATATGATAAAACAGATAATGCATCAGTGTAAAGAATGAATTCTGTTAGATCGACTCAGATGAACTTTTGTTTGTTACTATATTCTCCTTACTTTTCCAAAAACTGAGTGTCTATTCTCATTAAATTCATAGAAAGAGTATACATGTACTAATTGATAGCACGTAACATATTTCACACTTGATATTAGAATTCATCAATTTACTAATCTTAAGAATTACCAGTTACGTCATTGTAAAACTTTTTGGTATTTCTCCATTTTAATACAGCATCAACATTTTTTATTTTTTCAAGATTTTTATCAATTAATTCCAAGATGTCAACGAATGATTCGTCATTTTCAGCACCTATATTTGAAGCATCATATAATGCAGGCCATTTAATAGCCCATGCATCATGTTCAAGTGAATGTTTCAATGGGATAGAGCATTTATGATAATACCTACGAATAGTAGGATCTGCTTTGCTTAATTTCTCAATCTTAACATTAGCACTCGGAGATGCTGAGATTCCAATCCATTGAGGAAGTTCATAATATTGTGCAGCGTCAGTTACAGCCTCACCAATAAAAAAATTCTTTTCATTATAAAATGATCCTATGGAAAAACAACCTCGTATGGGAATATCTAATTTTATACTTTGTGTAATTGAACTCCACATAGTCTTACCAAATTTTTTTAATAAATCATTGATATCATCATTCTCCAGCGTAATGATTATCGTATCTGAGAATGAATTAAAATTCATTTGAGATCCTTGTGTAAATTCCTGTTGAAGTAAATCTTGAAGTTGTTTTGTAAATTTATTCCAAGTATCAGGAATACCTCGTGGATCAAAATTCTTCCAAAAATCTTTAGTTCCCAACATGTCAATATATGAAACTAATCCAAATTTTGGGTTAAATTCTTCTAGCACTTTTTTTTTATAGATTTTGTTGGTATGATCTGTACTTTTAATCCAAGCCTGAAATTCAGGAAATTTTCTCAAAAACTTTGAATCTATTATAGGAGGATTTTCTTTGAGTGTTTCTAATCCACGTGGAGTGATCTTAAAGACGCCCGAACTTGAATTTTCCAATAATAATGCCTGACGTAATTCAGATACTGCCCATCTAACTTGGGCATCAAATTTAGATTGTTTTCCACCTGAAGTTAATTGATTTCTTTCATCTTCTGTAATATCAAAATGTTTGATTAGATAATTTGTCAAATCACCAAGTTTATGAGATTTCTCATCATTTAGAAACTCAAGAATTGGTTTTCACAGTTTATTTTTTGATGGTATTGGCATGGATTATTTTTAAATCAATCGTTTAAGAGACTTTCTCAATATTTTTCCTAATTCTATTCTAATATTCATGAGATGATTGTAAGAATATTCTATTCAAACTTTCCGTATAACTCAATTATTCTCTCATGTATCATTATCACAGACAATCTCATGTGAATTCTGTAACTAAAAGTAAATTTGTCAATATCTCATCAAATCCAGATCATAGAGTCATTTTCAGTATTATTTATAACAGAAATAACACTTGCAGTATTTGGGTAGATATGACTAAAGAAAAACCAATTATCCTTCTAGATGTGATGCTTGAAAATCTGCGAGAATTTTTAGAGGATAAAGGATGGGAGGTAGAAACAGTATCAAAAACACTCGGGGTTGCTCAAAAAAGTAGAAATGACACAAAGGTTATGGACTATGCAGAAAAAGAAGGTCGTGTCATTGTTACTGAGGATAAGAAATTCATCAAGCGACTACAAGCAAAAGAAATGAATGTTTTCACCGTTGAAGATTTTGAGAAAGCCAAGATTATCGATGAAAAATTAAAGAGTAAATTTAGTTAATCAGGATTTGTTGATTTTAGTTTTGTTGTGATTCCATCAATGGCTTTTGCATTTGCAGTTCCTGAAACTATAGTTGTATCTTAGTGCCATTCCATGTCTCCCTGATATGCTCAAACAGCGGACTGTGATATAACATAGTCAATTACACATCACTGCAGATTCGGAAACCGCTCCTTGATGTACTGCGCCTCATCAATCCCGTCAAGCCTCTGCGCCCGAGGCGCCACACCCCGGACGAAAAACTCCTTTCCGTGCTCACCCCGCAGATACAGAGGACGCGATGAGGGAAGGACCTGTATGATACATATCGTCTTATCCTGTATCTGCCGAAAGGCCAGGTTCAGCTTTGTCAGGATAAACGTATTGTCCTGTATGAGGTCAAGCAGCCTGTCATGCATGTGATTGGCAAACTCGTCCTCATAGTCTGCAAACCTCTCCAGGTTTTTGTCCCTCTCAAGGCCTGCAACTGTTCCATCAGAACTCACCCCAAGGTACAGGAATCCGCCGTACTTGTTTCCAAAGGAGCATACGGCAGTTGCAAAGCGCTCCTGAACCTCCCTCTTTTTCTTTCTGACTATCTCGCCCCTCTTCTGGGGCTCCACCTCTAGGCGGTCCATGATACTATCATACTGGTAAAATTCCTTGAATTCATTGTGAGCATCCTCGCCCTTTGGTATCTCCTTGTCACTCAAATCTGCAAATGCCGGCACTCCAGAGTCCGGATTTTGCAGGTTCTGGGATATCTCTATCTTTTTGACCCTGCCTACACTGCCGTCGTGCAGCCTGACCTTGATTCCGTGCGGGTGGGATTCACTTGAGGTTAGGATTTCAGCGACTGTTCCCTGTATGAGACGGCCTGTTCTCTGGTCTTGCTTTGTCTCAATGCTGACTGTGCCTCCAATGGATATCTGGTTTTTAGTTGGAATATCTGCCATGAATTGGCTGTGTGTTGTTATGATTTAAGCATGATCGCAATATTTCTTATATTCAAAGATGCTACGTGGGAGGACTTGGTTGTTTAGGATTCTGTGCCAAATTGGTATCCATTTGGTATGCGGGAAGGTTGTCAGGAATTGATGAAATTTAATAATTTCTTGATTTGAACTCGTTAGTGGCTAGGCTGTTTTTTTATAGCAAGAGGCATGTATACGCCAATATTTCATTATTAGATCTTTTGATATACATCTGGCATACATAATTTGATTTTGAAATTACTAAACAATTTAATGAAGCCATCAAGTAATTTAAGGAATATATCATAGTATGGAGTTTCAAAAGAAAAATCTTTACGAATTTTTAACCCTTTCTTAGACTCGGAAGATATCTTCCATGCATCAGCAATTAATATTCCACCAGGTTTGAGAAATTTTTTTAATTCCTGAAATATCTTGTTAGAATCGCGTTTATACCATTGACAATTATTCCTATTAATTACATGTATACAGATCACAACATCAGCCTCTCCAATATGTTGATTCACACATTGAATCTTGTCTGAGATGAACACATCTAGATTTTTATTTGCTTTCTTTTTGTTCTCTTCATCTTTCATCTCGTCGATGCCTACTGTGTATAGGGTAATTTTTTCAGATTCCAGGTATTCTTTACATTTTCGTAAGGCTGTACCATCCGAACAACCAACATCTACTACCTTAAGATCCTTAGATGTCTCCTGAGCATACTGGCGTATGTATCCTGCTACTCCACATTCACCATATCTGGTTTCCCAAGTATTAGATTTGGATGTATTTGGCAATACATTTTTTATATCAAATATAGTATAATAAATTATAGGGGAATCATTCTCAAATTAGAAATTCCAAATAAATGAAGATAAATGATTGATGTATTTGCCATAGCATTGACACAGGAGAATCTAGTACATTTACAAACCATCAATCAAAAATAATCCAAACTTTGTATGAACTGTAAATATGCCTATATTTTGGTAAAGCTAATTTACGCTAATTAGAATAAATTAGAAGAAATTAGAATTCAGGGATTTATTGCACGATATGCCTAAACCATAAAGAAATCGTTGAATCATCGTGCCTAAAATCAACCATGCAATAAAGCAGAATTTAGCAATAAACAAGCTAAAGATAAAATCAGATTATAATCTGAAAACCTAAAAGTAAAAATAAGAAATCTCTATTTTAAAATGCAAAAAACATTAAATCATCTATTAATAATACTCAACTAGAGAAATAAAATCAAATATAGACACTTTTTAAAAAACTAGATAAATTTGAGGAGGTGATTTTCAAATATCTGAGAATCATTATATTTAGCATTGATAATGGTATGAATTATGATATGGAGAAATTACTGTTAAAGCCATGACGGAATTTGTACAACCTGTTGTAGATCTAGATGCATTTAACTGCCCACATTGTGGGTCATATTCTGATCAGTTTTGGAATTCAATTATGCATGGTGAGAGAATTGAGGGATTTGATGTAGGTAGATGTAGAAGATGTAGGGAAATCACAATTTGGAAAGATGCAGCGATGATATTTCCATCAACAGGCAATGTAGCAATGCCAAATCCCGATATACCAGATGAAATTAAAAATGATTATAATGAAGCACGAGATATAGTTTCACGTTCTCCAAGATCAGCATGTGCATTACTAAGATTATGTATCGAAAAAATATGTACAGAGAAAGTACCAACAGGTAAAGACCTGAATGAAAAAATAAAAAAATTGGCAGAAAAAGGACTAAATGACAAAATAATAAACGCACTAGATTCTGTCAGAGTGATCGGCGGACAAGCAGTTCACCCTTTGAAAATGGATTTGAAAGATGATGTAAATACTGCAACTAAACTGTTTGATATTATCAATTATATTTCAGACTGGGCTTATACGAAGGAAAAAACCATAGATCATATTTTCAAGAGTTTGCCAGAAGGAAAAAAAGAAGCAATCGAGAAAAGAGATTCATAGATATTATGATTTTGATGTTATAAGATATGATTTTTGAATTGCCAGATCAAACCTTGCAGGAAAAATAAATCATCATAATTTGACACTATCCTCCAGATATGGTGCTATTTAGATTGGCGTTTTGAGTAATACTTTATAGCATATGTTGTATGTTAGAATGTATGAGTGAAACTCTGTCTACGCTTAATGAACAAGTTTTGGAAAAAATCTGTCAAACGGTATTGAGTAGAAATCCTCGAAATACAAATCATCAAAATGACAAAGATATTATTTATTTTAAAGGCTTCTGCAGTGGTTCAATTCATAATCAATATCTTCAATATTACAATTCAACAAATATGAAAATCCCATCTGTTCAAGAAATAGATCAGATGTTAGATATTGTGAAGATGAGAATCGATGATTTTTTTGATAATAGCACACATACGTAAAAATGATACCACCATATCAAAAATAAAAAGAGATTGAACTGATTGCTTGATAAGAATAAAACAGTACACACTGTTTAGTATTTTCACTCACCTATACAATAGGTGAAGTTTTCAACTTATCTCTATGTATATTCTAATCATCCTACATATGGAGAATGTACTGAAACATTCTAACTTTACAGATGAATAAAACCTAGACTCAATTAAACAGTGTAAGATCTCCAATAAATTAAGCTAGTTTGAAGAAAGAGATTTTTAAGATCGTCCGATTGGAAAATTAAAAAGAAAAGTATTACCAATTCCTTTTGAAGTGGGTTCAGTTTCATCAGATGGTGATTTTTGTTGCCACTTGTATGGTTTAGCATAGAGTAGCTGGATTTCAGGGTATTTGAATGCAAATTCAGAGAATGCAAAGCAGTGAACTTTGGGACCACCATTAACAAGACAGATATCATATTCATTATTGTATTTAGAGTAGATTTCCTCTAGTTTTGCAAGTGTTTCTTTTGGATTCAATGCAGGAATTTTTATAAAATCAGAATCAACTATAATTTTTTCACATTGTTTAATGGTAAATTCATTCCATCTTTCACGATCTCCTTCAGAATATTCTGCCAATGTAATGATCTTATCATGTCCCCATTCTTCTATTACTGAGCGCAATCGCAAATGTTCCCAACCTAAAAACAAGACCAACAAGATCTTTTTGGATTGATCAGGAATGCCCGGATTAGTGGGCATGATGACTATCTCTTCCAACCCTTGAGCAAAATTCATGGTGTAATCTTTAGGTTCAGAGTATGCCAAATGTACTTTGAGTCTTTTTTGTATGCAAATATTGAGAATCGAATACAAAAATAATCTTGTAAATGATGTAACATCAATCAGTACACTTTCAACATTATCCAAATTTTGAATTAACATGTCATTAAAATCAGTAGGATTGTTAGGTGTGATTCTAAATATTTTTTTTTCTTCAGTCATAGGCGACAAAAGAGTCTTGATTTTTTCAAGATGTTCCAAGTTTTTATTCATTAAAGCAGAATCAGCAGGTTTGAATAAATTGATCAAAGCACGATCGAATTTGGTGTTATTTTGTGCTTTTTGTAGACATCCCAAGGTTCGTTCTTCGTATCCTGCCGAACACAAGAAGAGGTCATATCGATCAAGCAAATTATTTTGAAGATTATATTCAACATTATTAGAATTCATGGTTTTTGCATCTCATCATATATGGCATCAATTAATGTCTCTCCTCTAATAGTTAACGGAATAATTCCATTTGATTTTAAGATATTCTTTTTTTCTTCAGAGCCTGATAATATTACAGCATATGAAGAAAGTCGAACGCTTCCTTGGATTTTCTTTATAAAATTAAAAATTGTTTGAAAATCCAAATCTTCCATATCATAGCCTAAAAAGAGGAAATGCTTACGAACCATACTGTTTTTTAATGCATTCATTATTGCAGGCCTAGTCTCTTCAATTTTAAGCGAATCATCCCTAGTTATGACAAACATGTCTAGATGATCAAAATCTCCATGCAATTTGTATATCAGCGGTTTCCCAGAGCCAGCGATTGACAAGTGTTCATCTGTAACAATTTTTTCTATATCAAGAGATGATTTTTTAAATTCTTCTTCTATAGAGATGTCCCAATTTGTTGTAAAAATTTCATCAAAACCTAATTTTACTAATTTTGTATAAGAATTTGAGTTTTTCGTCTTTGCACTCATTAATTCGCTTTTAATAAATTTGATTAGATCTCCTCGTTCTCTTTCTTCTAAAACTCTTTCAGCAATTGTGGGTAAATCATCTCCAACAAATTCTATTCCAAAATGATTGGCAATTTTTTCAGCCAATTTATGTCCTGATGGATAACCTAATTCGGTTGAAAGTCCCGAACCAACAAAAATTCCCAATTGATTATTTTTTGCATGTACTACTAATTCACGTATAGCAGTTAAATGAGGATCAAGTGTTCCAGTTAATTTGATTGGTTTTGGTCTACTTTTCAAGACAACAGATATTCCTTTAATAGTACTAGATTTATCTACTAAATTTTCTAGATCTTGAGATGACATTTCACATACTTGATGTGTTTTGATTGGAAGATCAAAGTAAGGTAATAATGCATTTAGCAATGTCAGAGATTCTAATTTAAATCCTTCACGGGATTCTCGCTCCTTAGAAGGTATCATCAAATAATTTCTTTCAATAGCTAATGAAAGCAAGTCATATGTTTCATCAGAAAGATTCTGAGGATCTTTTATTCCTATTTGGAGATAATGTCTTTTAGTTTTAATAAAATAATTACTAAACAATCGACCAATTTTTAAGATCACAGAACGAAATAAAGGAGGAGATATTTTTGGAATGTAATCAATACTGGCCATTAATTCCTGCGAAAATTTTTTTACTGCATTTTGTTGAGTTGCATATGGAATATTTTTTTCGGTATCAGACCACAAAGAAATTGTTTTATTTAATAATTTTAAAAAGGTTCTAGGATTACCAGAAGAAAGTAAAACAAAATTTTCAAAACCAGAATAGTTTGGAGTCTTAGTATGTTGAGGGATTTCTGTTTCTAACAAAGATTCTATATCAAGGTTAAATGGTTTTAATCTTTTATTGGCAATATCTTTAAGGAAATTTTTCATTGAATCAAACTCAGGAGATTTTCCACTGATATTTTTGGTTCCAATTTCAACCACTTCAAAATCAGAATGAAGTTCAATGGACCTATCATCTTGCCCTCTATCAATAGAGAATTTTGGAGGAAGTGTAGCTATTTTAAAAACAGGAGTTCTGAGTGAAACGATTTCATTAATAGTTTGTTGTTGAAAATTAGTTAACTCATGATATTCATCCAATAAGATTGAAAGTGATCTTTCGTTGAATTGTAAAATATTTTCTACAAAGACTTCCTGTAATTTTGAAATAAATGAAGTAACAGTCAAGGTAGCAGAAATTTTGTGACTCATATTTTTATAAG
This sequence comes from Candidatus Nitrosopumilus sp., assembly GCA_965206745.1. Taxonomy (GTDB): domain Archaea; phylum Thermoproteota; class Nitrososphaeria; order Nitrososphaerales; family Nitrosopumilaceae; genus Nitrosopumilus. Next base: position 1,685,444 of record OZ242220.1, read on the forward strand.
TAGAATTTATGGATTTTTGTACCTCACCTCTAAGAAGTTCAAATGAAATTTTCTTATCATATCCTAAAATTTGGCTAATTTTTTTACATACGTTGACTTCTTCTGCATCACTAATTTTAATTAATGATATTCGTTTAAGTTTAGAAAAATCCTTAAACAATACATCACAAACAGTGAGATTAAAAATATGTGTAAAATTTTCTTTCCAAATTTCAGTGGGATTACCATTTTCATCCAACTTTTCTTTTGTTCCGTCAAAATAGTGTTTGTGACAGTTTACATAAATGCCATTAAATTTTTGGTCATACGGATCTTGCGTTTTAGATTTATATCGTTCAAATTGTACTGGCATTGATAGATAATGGAGAATCATGGATTTTCCTGAGCCTCTTGGACCAAGCAGAAAAATATTTTCATGTTCAGTGATTTTTTTGTAAGCTATAAGAGGTACAAATAATGTTTTTATTTCCTTACTTTGTAAGCGATCAGAAGGAATTGATTTGATATCTATGCCCATATCGTTATTAATTTATACAAAGATAATAATCATTTGTACTTACATTCATTTTCAAGATTCTATGTAATCTTGAGGATGTAGACGTGTAGTTTGGTACATGACATACCTAAATCACAAAGAAACCAATGAATTATCATACTGCTTTTGCCATTTTATAATTTTCTTTGATGTAAGAGTTGTAGTTCTGAACTGCAAAGTTGTTTTCTCTGTACTGTTTGCAGATATCATCTGATGAAAAGTCCACCTCACCGCCCGGATTTAATGACAAAATCATGATTGGCGGATTTTTGCGTATTGCAGAATAGAAAACCTGGAATCCGGATCTCCATTTGGGAAATTCACACCATTTATCATACGTGTCCGAGTTTAGCTTTTCTGCCCACTTTTGGATATCCATTGAAAATTAAGGTACAAATCTGTCTTAAGTGTTGAACAGTAGGGCATCCAACGGGATGGAAAGGTTCTGATAAGATACGGTGATCAGACTATTATTTGTGAGCAGAGCAGGCATTATTCAATATACTATTACCACAGTGTAAAGTATGGAGGAATGGTGTTAAAATGAGAACGATGGCTCTGGCCACAAATGATGAACAGAACGCCATGTTTGATGAGTCCCAGTTATCTTTAGGCATATAACCGACTAATTTTGCAATAAAATTATTCATATGATTTGCAGATCCATTTCTGTATGACCAACCAACTAAAACTGGAAAGAATCTCAAACTCTAACTCTACGGTTTTTCACATAATGGATTAGGAAAACTGCCAACATTACAGGCAGTGTCACTATGATTACAGGTAAAAGCAAATATGATTCAGAAGGGTATATTTCCCAATAGCATTGTAAACTGTTTTGCTGTATGTAGGACTCATCTTCCTGTAATTGATGAATGCCCCAATAACAGAAAGGAGCACCCTCTACAACCATTCCAAATATCATGAGTATCTGGATTGGTATGGTCAAACATATGAGAATTTTGACTATCTTTTTCACATAATGGATTAGGAAAACGTTCAACACTATGGGCATTGTTATTATGGTTACAGGTAAAATGAAAAATAATTTAAACAAAGCACCTATCTCCCAAGTACATTCAATTGTTTCAACACTATTCCGATAAAGAAGATTGGAAGAATTCCTATCTTCTGTCATATACTGCCCTATCTCATAACAGAAAGGAGAACCAGTAGCCGCCAGTCCAAGCGTCGCAGTCATCTGGATTGGCAGGCTCAAACATATGAGAATTACGACTATATTTCTCATGTTAGTCCTTAGAAGGGTTCGAAGAGAGGCCATCTATTGTTCACTGCTAGTTTGGATCATTGCTTTGATTTAACTGATTCATGATCTTGGCCAAACATAGTGTTCCACTCGACTCTGATTACAAATGATGAACAGAACGCCATGTTTGACCAGAGCCCCAGTTTAGGCATATGACTAACTAATTTCCCAATAAAATTATTCACGTGATTTGCAGATCCATATTGTACATGACAGATCAGCTAAAACTGGAAAGAATCTCAAACTCTTTTATAGTTTTTTACAAAATGGATTAGGAAAACGTTCAACACTATGGGCATTGTTATTATGGTTACAGGTAAAACATTATATGATTTAAAAAAAGCATCTATTTCCCAAGAGCATTGAAAATAGAGGGGTTGTACAGATGCCTCACCTCTTTCATTTGGAGGATCATGATAATAATAACAGAAAGGAGCAGTATGTACAGCTATTCCCATTATCATGGATATCTGGATTGGTATGGTCAAACATATGAGAATTATGACTATCTTTTTCATGTTAGATTATAGTTGTAAAAATGATCATCTATTATTCATTGCTAGTTTGAACCATTGCTTTGATTTAACTTATCCATGGTCTTGGTCAAACTGGTCCACCCGTGCTCTGGCCACAAATGATGAACAGACCGCCATGTTTGACCAGTCCCAGTTATCTTTAGGTATAGAACTGACTAATTTTACAATAAAATTATTCACGTGATTTGCAGATCCATATTGTACATGACAGATCATCCAAAACTGGAAAGAATCTCAAACTCTAATTCTTCTTCTGTTTATCGCATAATAGATTGAGAAAACTATCAACACTATGGGCAGTGTTATTATGGTTAAAGGTAAAATTAAATATAATTTAAATAAAGCACCTATTTCCCAAGTACATTTAATTTCTATGTCAGAAAAAACCGCATGATTAGGATTGTAAGAATTCCTATCCTCTTCTGACATATAATCCCCTCTCTCATAACAGAAAGGAGAACCAGTACCCACCAGTCCAAACGTCATGGCTATCTGGATTGGTATGGTCAAACATATGATAATTATGGCTATCTTTTTCGTGTTGGTCCTTAGAAGGGTTGAAAGAGAGGCCATCTGTTATTCACTGTTAATCTAGATCATTGCTTTGATTTAACTGATCCATGATCTTGGTCAAACTGGTCCACCCGTGCCCTGGCCACAAATGATGAACAGAACACCATATTTGATCAGAGCGATATAAAATATAAAAACTAGAATAGAGAAATCAAACTGATGTATCTTGCACTTTGTGTGTTGTTGGTAGTAGCATTTGTACCTGCAGTGTATGCCGAACCGTGGAGTCCCTACTCCATAGAACGGCCACGTGCTGCAGTCTTTGAGATGCCTGACAAGCTTGACGGATTTGCGACAGGACGAGGATGTGACCGCATAGTTCTTCCGGAGGCAAAGACACAAGATGTATTTGTATATGAAAAAGATGACAAACTTGTAGACCCTACTCGTGACCCTTGGGATGACAATGGCACACTCATTTATGCGTACGATAAAGCCCAACTTTTAGTCAGTCAGGGAGCAGGCGAGACACTGATAATGCACGGGGATCAGGTGCCACAGTGGACTAGCGTATGCAAGTATGCAGGAAGGAATTATGTTGTAGATAATGCAGATTATTACATAAGGAACAGTTCGGGAACCGGACATTTTTTTGATCCATTCACGGGATTTCATCACACTGATTTTAACAGCATAACCAGCAATCCGTTCTCATCAAACCCCTTTGAGTATATGGGATACAGCTCTAGAGAGTGGCCAGGAAAACTCATAATTCTAACTGATCAGGGATATCAAATGTTTGGCATTGCTGCCCGTGGTGCAATGTCTGTAGTGGCAGAGTATAGGCCGCTGGATTCCACGTTAAATCTCAGGGTGGAGGGCATATACAAGCCGTATGTAGGCCTGCAAATTAGTAATACGCCTGACTTTTTTGACTTTGATTCAGAAAAATACGATGGAGGCATACTAGTCAACGGCCAAGTAACTCCGATAGGACCTGCGTTCATTCCTAAACGTGGTGATTCTTTTACAATAGATGTAAAAGATGAGGAATGGGCACGTGCATGTTGGTACTTGCCTTCCTCCACTTGCCTTTCAGTTACTGCAAACATGACAGAACAGGGATGGTCTGAGCTAAGCCGTGATGCGGTATGGAAAAAGGCATCAGAGTGGTACCATCAGATGTACGACCAGGACTATCTCAAGGAGTACGGACAGATACCAGAGCCAGACTATAGGCTTTATCTTCCGTTTTCCCTTAAGAACAGAGGGTTGGTGACATATCATGATGCAACACTTGACATAGAGATACCTCTAAAGATGAATAATAACTATACGTATACAAAAAACTATCCTGACATGGGATGGTGTCGCGCACCAATGGTTCTGGTTGCAAAGTCTTCAGAAGATCTGCTTGGTGCATGTGTGATGCCAGATACTGCACAGACACTCATTGATAGAAAATGGGCACAAAAGATGCCCGAATTATCAGAGCAAAAACACAGAGAGCTTGCCCGATTTTTGGCATACTATGGACTGCAGCATGTGCCGGGTACGGCAGACCCGCACGATGCATTCAAGGCAGCCCTTTTGGGACTGCCGCATGTCGATGACGTCCATGTTCTTGAGACGACGCCAGGATTCTCATACAGGGATAAAGATTATGCCAAACATTACGACCAGACAGAATACAAGGCAATAAAATATCTCAAAGAGGCCAAACCGGGATTTCTTGATTCATTGCCCTATATCTGGAACTCGCCTGAGCCGATAGATGATGAAATAGTATGCATGAGAAAAACTAGCAATTACAAGTACCCTGATGAGGCATGCCCTCCATCTGTACCTGCCATGCTGGAATTACAGTGATTTTAAAAGATAAGATCATACATCGTCTGCTGTGAGTTCTGCTGTGCTGCATGAACTATGAGTCTTTGAGGCCATGTTTTCTGCAAGAGATGATTTGGAGAATGGCATTAAAAAAAAGAAAACATGATGAGATGAAACCACGATTGCCCGGTATAATGGGATGAAACTAGGCATGAATCAATTTGATTTTGAGTTGGACCAGAGTGTGCTGGAAGTCAAATAATCATCTGAATGGACTCAGCAGTAAAGCAGATATCTGCGTAATTGACAAGGTATTATTTTCAATTAATCAAGGGATTGCAAAAAGTTGGCATTTACATGATGTGTGCGTTTTTTTACCAACAACAAAATAATTTGATTCATTGCAATTAAATGAATAACTGGAAAATAGGATTAATTTCCAGCAATCCAACGTTCCGGTTCTGTAGTGTGAAGAATATCAAATACCGTTCCATTGTAATATGTCAGCGTGCAAGGTCCAATATGAGCAACTGACATTCCCCAATGAATAGTGCCCAATGAACACTCATAGATATGTTTTTGAAGGTCATAATTTTTTGTTACGTCCCAAGTGGCAATCTCTAAACATCGTCCTATGTATCCTATCTGGATACATCTCTCAAAAATAAAATCATAGAAACCCCCCGTATATCCCCATCCTCTTTTCTCAAGAATTTCTGCTGATTCAGTCCAAACACAGTGAATTTTGTCACTGTTGAATTTTTTCATGGTGATTCTATCTCGATCACAATCATATAGACTCTGGTGGTGATCATGAGCATAAGCTGGTATGACAATCATCCCGATAACTGATACTACAAGCAATCCCAGCACAATCATTCCAGCCATCAAAAGATTTAACGAGCAATGTTATTAAAATAATTTGTATGATGTAGTGAGAAGCAAAAGTTCATCGGGATATCTGATGTCGTCATCTAATTGATTATGACATCAAGTGTTTTCCAAACGTGTTCTTACTGATGTCCGATGTTTTTCCAATATCGAACCATAGTTTTCATGCAATGATGTAGCCATCAAATAAATAAGAAAAATCAGATTAATTTCCAGCAATCCAACGTTCCGGTTCTGTAGTGTGAAGAATATCAAATACCGTTCCATTGTAATATGTCAGCGTGCAAGGTCCAATATGAGCAACTGACATTCCCCAAGGAATAGTGCCCAATGAACAATCAGAAATATTTTTTTGAAATTCATAATTTTTTGTTATGTCCCAAGTGCTACCCGATGAACATCGTCCTATGCCTCCAAAATTAATACAATGATCTAAAATAAAATCATAGAAAACCCCCGTATATCCCCAGCCTCTTTTCTCAAGAATTGCTGCTGATTCAGTCCAAACACAGTGAATTTTGTCACTGTTGAATTTTTTCATGGTGATTCTATCTTGATCACAATCATATGGACTCTGATGGTGATCATCAGCATAAGCTGGTATGACAATCATCCCGATAACTGACACTGCAAGCAATCCCAGTACAATGATTCCAGTCATCAAAAGGTTTAACGAGCAATGTTATTAAAATAATTTGTACTATATGCTAACAAGCAAAAGCTCATCGGCGTATCTGACGTTATCATCTAAATTGATTATGACATCAAGTATTTTCCAAACGTGTTCTCACTGATGCCCGATGTTTTTCCAATATCGAACCATAATTTCCATACAATGATGTCGCCATCAAATAAATAAGAAAAATCAGATCTTTTACCCAGATATGATATGGAGACATCATTAGCAAGAGCAATGAGTTAGACAAAACAACAAAAGATCCGACAGAAACTTGGATTATGGGTTATCCATGCCCCAAATTGTATGGCAGGGTCAAATGTGCCTAGCCTTCAAGTGTACGTATAACACATCATTTTTTACCAAGTCTGACAGTTGTATTTCATGCCAGACAGATTCGCAATCTCTCATGATATTAAAAAAGCACATGACATTATGATTCACGACATTGATTGCAGTTTCCACACAGAAAGAGACCCTACCGCATCAACGATGGAATGGTTTACAGCGCCAGATATTCAGGCTGCTACGGAAACTGCTCAGCGTTTGGCCAGAGAACACGGTATGCAGTACAGAGAGTGTAAAAGGTGTAAACCATCTAGTACTTGACATCCAAACAATGCAGTTGAATAAAGTCACCAGCCAGAGCACTAATGCAAATAATCATCTGAATTTATTGAATCATGCAACAAAGCAAAATTTTACTTAGAATTTATGGGAATGAAGAAATGTTTGGAATAAAAAATATGGTTCAAAATGTAAACAGATGTAAAATATACATCAAAACATATAATCAACCATATTATTATTCTGGTTATTGAGTATTTATGATTTTATAGATTTTACGACATTGAAAAATATATTCAAAAATTTTGATATTTCAATAAACGAGAGAATAATTAAAAGTGCTAATATTGGTCAACATGTGCATATTGTTCTTCATAAAATGTATGAATACGTAGAAAAACGATATGAGTTATTAGGACAATTGGCATTTTCTGTACACCATGTTTATGAATATAGTAAAAATGGTACAACAAAATATTCTGATTATTTTAATAAATACTACAAAGATTGGATTTGTCTAGTTCTAGAAACAGAGGGTAATAAAATTCATAGTTATACAAAAAATGATATCGTTTTGGCTTTTAGAGGCTATTATGCTCACAGTGGCTCAAAATTAAGGCCTAAACCACAATATTTGTATGATTTTCTTCATAACACAAATAAACCAAAAATATTATTTTATGAGGTAGGTGTTCTAGCTCATTCTACTAATGAATTTGATTCAATACATTGCCTAGAACAAAAAGAATTTACTATAACTTTTTCTAAAACTTTCCATTTCGATATAAAAGAAGCAATGTTTGCAAATATCATATCTGAAATAAATACAATAGGTGTTGAAAATAACCATATAGGACTTGAAAAATCTCTTGTAGGTGATTTTTCTTTGTTAAAAAATAAAGATCCTAAATTATGTTGTAAACTTGAAAAACAAGCACAAACAATAAAGAAATTAAAACAAGAACAAAGTCACAAGTCTAATAAATTGTAAAACTGAGTGCTTAACTTGCATATAAGATCACTTCCATCTTTTAGTCAAATATGAATCCGTATTGCTGAAAATATTTTTGAGTTGATTTTTCAATATCTGGTCTCATATCTTCATCATACAAAATCTTTATTAGCGTACATGACGTAACTATCATGCAATGGTAATTGAAGATTATGTTGAATTTGGGATACCACTAGTTGATATAGCTTTAGAATACGGAGAAAAACTGGTTACAGGTTTAATTGGAAATGAAATTGTTACATTTTTAAAAAAATAATCTAACTCGGGAGGATCATGGCTTTTTTAGGCGTGCTTAAAACGAGTTAAAAATTTCAATCCGGATTTAGTAAGCTGAATTTCATAAATCATCCAAACTATAGTTCCGCGGGGATACGATCTATTTTTACATTTCAATATAATCAAATTTGACTCGGAAAGAGATTTTGTAATATCATAGAATGAACTCATAGGAATGTTTAACTTGCCTGCTATGTCTGATAGTTCATTTCCTTCTCCAATATATAACAAAAAATTATTGTTAACTAGATATTCTAAGAGATCTAATTTATAATAATGATATTTCCCTCTTCTCAAGTTGAATTTTATCTAAAATTTGATCATATTTAAGAGAAATTTATGGATACTGTAGGAGGTCAGCCATTCAAAAAACTAGGAACAAAAATATTTTCGACAATGTTGATTCATACTTGATTAAAGTATAGAGATAGCCTCATGGCATTACATCTCCCGGTAAAATCATCATTCATCTCACATTGACCTTGTCTAGTAGAACTTGCAGAATCAGGCAAATTATGATCTTTAAAATCTCGTAATGCAGATCCAGCCAACTGGTCATACTCTGATTTTGATCAATCCAAGATTTGGCTCATTTTCTATGTTCATAAACAGAGACACTCTTCTACCCAAAATAACAGGTATGACAGATATAATTACCTCATCAACTACCTTTTGTTTAAGAAAGGATGAGTCATAATGACAAATCAGTCAGAACAAGATTGGAATTCAAACCTACTTTCCTTCATCTATACATCACAATATTTTAAAAAATTATTGAAAAATTATCTGATGAACTGGTAAATGTTAATTATGCCAATGGTATTTTCAAGTCATGACTAATCTAGTATTTTTTGGAGCTGGCGCATCAAGACCATTTGGAATCCCAACAATGCAAGCAATGGTAATTGAATTTGAAAAAACGTTAAAAGATGATCATCCGGACCTGTTTCAATTTTATTCCAAGATAAAAGAGACATTGATTCAAGAATATGGAGAATCAAAAATAGATATTGAATCAATGCTATCTGTAATTAATGGAATTGCTGCAAATACAAAGCCTACTGAACTAGGCCATTTTGTATTTTATTACTTGGCTGATAATTGCTCTCGTAAGGAATTTCCTTCTGATGAGATAGAACTTGGAAAAAAATTACAAACACAGTTACAGGATTTTATAAAAAAAGCATGTAAAATAAATCGAGATGATATTGATAAGATATATCGTAGATCATATTTGCCTTTGTTTGAACACATGGGTCCAAGCAAAAAGAATTATGGTGAAGAAGAATTATCATATGATTGGAAAGCCTATACAACAAACTATGATAATATTTTTGAAGGTTTTTGGAACCAGTATGACTCACCAAATGATCATTTTGAAAAAATTGATGCTTCTGATAATCATTATTTCAATATTAAACCATTAGGAACAGTGCATACTTTTTGCAAATTACACGGATCATTGGATTGGACAAAGGAAGTGAATACACACATAATAATACGAAAAACACATTCAGGGTTTGAACGTATTAAAACAAAAGGTGAAATAATGTTGTTTCCAATACAACAAAAGGATCTTTACTTGCATCCTTGGTTTACTCTGTTTCAAGACTTGAAATTAGGATTATCACAAAAAATAATATGGTATGTAATAGGATATGCATTTAATGATGAATTTATTAGAAATGCATTCCAAGAATCACTTGTAGATAATTCTAATAAAAAATTAGTTATAATTAATCCAAAGGCAGAACAGATTAAGAATAAATTTCAGGATTCCATCAAAAAACAAATTGACGTATTGCCTATAAAATTTGGCGATAGATTGTTTGAACTACAATTTGAAGATTATGTCAAAAAAACAAAAACAATAGTCTTAAGATTTTCTAATGAAAATAATCCCGTAGAAATCTATGATATAGCAATAAAAAGCAATCACAATATACAATCATACGAGATTCTCAATGATGGTGTGGATGTTTTAGATTCAAATGGAAATATTAATGCTAAATATATGTCTAATACAAATAAAAAATCTATGTATTTTGAAATACGAAATCCAAAAGTTGCAAAGATAAAATTAGAATTAAAAATTGATCACATGTATGATGATGAGATTGAATTGTATATTTCAAATAATACTAAAGAGTTGAATATGGATATAGATTATGGAGGAATAAGGATTGCAAGTTCTAATGATATAGTACAGGATTATGTGATGGTAGGAGGTACAAAAGGGCGGAAGAATACAATATGGATGAAATATCCAATAATATTGGATAAAACAAAATTTTTTGGAAATATTGAAGTGTGATTTTTGAGAATAATTATCCACTCTTGTTATTACCAGAGATGTATCGGTCTAATTTACTAGAGACATCATCTAGTTTATCAGATACATCTATGATTTTCTTCGTAATTTCTTGAAATGTAAAATCAAAGAACAGTATTTCATTTTCCATACCATGATGAGGAGAAACTATATCTCCTGGTTTTATGGATGATTCAGTTATTTCAGAAATATCATCAAATTTGATAAATTCAGATTGCCATTTTGTAACAAAGTTCTTGTCTACATCATCTTCAAATAATTCGATAATTCTTTTTGCATAAAATCGATGATCCATCAATGATTTAGTATTATAATATACATGCAAATATTTATGTACATTTTCACTAATGCATGCTAATGCGCTTAAATTATACTTTTGAATTACAATGTATTGTTCTACTGATAAATTTTTAATATCTTTTTGTAGCATCTGAATTCTATACATAGGATTCTTTATAGTTTTTTTAAGACTCAAGATCCTTTTATAGTCATATTTTGAAAATTTCAAAGAAGCAGAAACATTTGGATCAAAATCAGGATGCATTTCTAACAGTTCATAAATTTGGACTTTTATAGCATCAACTGTACGCAGATAATCAAAGACAACTTTATTCGTATATTTCAAATTTTTTTCAAATATTTTTTCTATTTTTGGTTTGAGAGGATATGTGACTATCAATATAGTAAAAAGAGAAATAACAATAGTGTATCCGATAGAAAAAATTGTATCACCATGTGTAATAATAAAGGGTGGTTCCATCACAACATTACATTTACTGTCTTTTTTAGAGTTTGCAGCGAAAATAAAGCACTTGGTGCAAATACAGTACTAAAAACAGATTCAATCAAACCAACAACAAATCATAGATGATTAGTTTTTTGTCAGACTAGTTTATGCATGATAAAATTCTAAAACACATTAAAAGATACAGTAAAAATGCCTGAGCATCCTTTGGTCTGTCTCCCCAAGTCAGGCAGTTTTACACCATCAAATGACACCATACAGCCTCAATTTTTCCTGCATACTAGTAGCATCAGCCTTTATCCCCTCTACCCCCATGGATTCAAGCAGCCTTACCGGCCCATCAATAGTCTTTTTTCCATGTGGAATCAAATCCCTCAACGCATACAGTATGCCAAGCATTTTACCACCAAACCCGTATTTCCGTGCAAGAAACAGCAGCAGATCATAGTGTATTTCAGGATTCTTTGCAATGATTACAGAAATTGCATCAATCCTTCTTGCGTCACCATGGAACATTATTGATGATATCACATGCTCCATACAAAACAGTCTTCCCTGTACAACTATAGATCCAAACTCGGTATATCCAAACCTGGCAAGATTAAACACGATATCCTTTTCAGGTATCTTGGCAGGGCTGGTCTCCTGTGGAATGGCAGATATCCCGACTCTGTTGCTGTTCATATCTCTTACCTCCAGCCAAAAGTCCTGGGGGTGCATTACTGCAATTTTGTCATGTAACATCTCCCTGACTGTATTGCACTGGCCTGACTTTAGCAGGTCAAGGAATGCCCCATTCTCCAGTGTGAGATGGTCCACCCTTGTGTTGTGGTTCTGCTGCAGGGTTTCAGCTATTGCATGAATTTGGATCTTTGTCCTCTCTACTGCCTTTTCATCATTAGATGCCTTTAATTGAATCAGCATCTCTATCTTGTTTAGCTTTCTGTTCTTTTCGGGATACATCAGCAGTACATAAGATATCAGGGGGACATTACGCAGACGCATGCCGGTATCCAGCATGAGCATCTGCATCTTTTGTCTGCCTTTCAGAAAATCATGCTTGCGCCTGAGTTCCATCTCTGCAAGAATATCAGTTATTGTATAGTTGTCAAAGTTGAGTGCCACCAGAGATGACCTGCCAGCCTTGGTCAGCGTTAGAACCTTTTCCCCGTCAAGCTCCTTGATCTTTTCATGTGTGTTGGAATAATGGGTTTTGCCGTATATCCCATCAATGTTCTTTGTAATCTCATTAATCGACATGGGTATGCCCAGTCTTCGTGAGAGTATGTCCAGTATTCGATACGTTGCCTCATCCATGATATTTGATAGTATAGTAATTTGCTATAATATTATAGTTTTTGAGTATATACTGTGCCAGAATCATAGATGAGGTCATGGCAATAAACTAGCAGGTACTCTCATGCAAACCATATTACGCGATACTTAAGTGCAATTGGCTACTGAATCGGGTATTGGCATATGTCGTGCTTGTGCTACTGGCAGTATTGGCAGCTGGAGTTTTGGCGCCTGCATTTGCAGAATATATATCTCCTGCCAAACAGGTGCGTGATGGCATACCATTAAACCAAATTCAATGTAATAATCAAAGAATTCTTCTCGAATCGCCTGCTGGCAGACCTGCATGCGTGTTTGTCGGTACTGTTGAAAAGCTATCTCAACGCGGATGGAATGTTGTTTTTTTTCTAAAACCTGCAACTGACACGCCAACTGACATAAAATCAATTTACAAAGAATTGCCATCATTGGTAGAAATGCTAGCAACAGATAAAAAAACAATACCGTTACAAAAAATACGCGATGAGCTGCTAATGCTTTCAGAATTGACAGAGAATTCAGGATTAGATGAGAGTATAGCTGGAACAGACTATGAAAATATAATGGCCACAGGTAATACCCACATAAAAAGTGAACTGAGTCTATGCAATAAACCCCTAACTAATCATAATAATGCTACATTATTATCTTGCACTTACATTTTAGCTTTTGTAAGAAATGTAGAATTTAATCATTTATACGAAGTGATGAGTGAAAAATATGAGGCTGATCCAACATATGTTGATAATGCAAGCAACTATACACTTGACATTCGGGATTATACAAGTGTCCGTGATCCATCATACATTTATGAAACAGGCAATTATACAGATCCACGGGCTATAGAAAGACTACATAATTATTCTGATAGCATTAAACGATTCGACAAATATGCAAAATTTTACTTGAAATATAACGATCTAATGAAGGATATCAATAATAGAGTACGGGGATGGGAAGCGGAAACAAAATCCAAGGTTGTTGAAACATTTTATGATAAAGCCGAGGAAGTAAAGGATTTAACAGTGAGAACAGGACTTAAAAATGCAATAAAAAGTTGTGATATACACAATTGGTTATATGTCTATGACAAACAAACGCTAAAATTTTCAGAACTGCTCACGTGTCTTAGGGATGCAAATGAGAAATACGGTAATAGTGAATAATCAAAAATAGTGGGAAACCAGATTATAGTGGGATTATCCTACGACATGCCTTGAATCATGAGAGAATTACGAAAAGCTTAAAGCAGTTTATGAGAAAATGAAATCTGATGGCAGAATCCCTTGATGACAGGCCCCCTCTGGAACCGCCTATAATTTACTATGACGAGGAGTTCCACCCTGTCGAAAAACGTGAGGATGCAGCCTGGGAGAGAAAACTTGTCAGAGATGAGGAAGACGGCGAATTGGCCTTTGAGACTCTGCGAATCGATATGGAATTTAACGAATAATTCTCCAAACACAACAAGATACTTCCAAAAACCTCACATTTTACTTCTTTATAGATACCACACAGTAAGAATCTCAAATGGATAATCCTACCAAAGAAGACTACATGGAGATGGAGAAACAAAAGAATGCCATGGAGCATTGAAAATCTCAATAAAGAATGGATGTTATTTTTTATCACCGTGATATCAACAGTGCAGGATCAGACGGAGGGCATGTCTCATCAGCTAATTTGTAATTACGGGTTTTCTTCATGCATACTATTTCATCATCCACTGGTTCAGGCGAGTTCCAGAGGTAGTTGCCTCCCAAAGGATGTATGGTAAGCTCTTTGAGATATTTTATTGGAGAGTGTACGGTCTGGTTGTAATATAAGGCATAGTCTTTATCCCTGTACGAGAATCCAGGCGTCGTCTCAAGAACATGGACGTCATCGATGTGTGGCAGTCCCAAGAGGGCTGCCCTGAATGCATCGTGCGGGTCTGCAGTGTCTGGCACATACTGCAATCCATAGTATGCCAAAACTTTGGCAAACTCTTTGCGTTTTTGCTCAGATAGTTCGGGTGTCTTTTGTGCCCATTTTCTGTCCATGAGGGTCTGTGCAGTGTCTGGCATCACACATGCGCCGTGCGGATCCTCAGAAGACTTTGCAACCAGGACCATCGGTGCGCGACACCATCCCACTTCAGGGTAATTTTTCGTATACGTGTATTGGTTATTCATCTTTAGAGGTATCTCTATCTCAAGTGTCGCATTACGATATGTCACCAGTCCCTTGGCATCAGGTTCATCGTATCGTAGATGGTACTCATAGTCAGGTTCTGGAATCTGCCCATACTCCTTGAGATAGTCCTGATCGTACATCTCATGGTACCACTCTGATGCCTCCTCCAGTATCTCATCATGGCTCAGCTCAGGCCACCCGTGTTCTGTCATGTTTACCATAACTGAAAGGCAGGCATGCGGCAGACGCAAACAGGGAATCGGAGTGACTTTGCCGTTGACTAGTATGCCCCCATCATATTTTTGTGCATCAGGCTCAAAAAAGTTAGGTGTATCAGGCTCAAAAAAAGTAGGTGTATCATGAACTTTCAGGTTTATAGATGGACTGTATATGCCCTCTACCCTGAGATTTAATGTCAAATCATGTGGCCTATAGTCAGGCACTACAACCATCGCACCATATGTACTAATGTCAAATCCTCGATATCCCTGGTCAGTCAGAATTGTGATTCGTCCGCGCCAATCGTCAGGATAAGATCCCATAGATTCAAAAGGATTTGATGAAAAAGGATCGGTGTTATAATAGCTAGAAAAATGTATAAATCTCGTGAATGGATCCCAAAATTTTCCATTTGCTGCTTGATCACGTGTTCTATAATCTTCTCCTGCTATAATGTAATCCCTGTCTGCATACTTGCATGTACTAGTCCAATGTGGCACCTGATCCCCGTGCATTATCAGGGTCTCACCTACTCCCTGACTGACTAAAAGTTGGGCATCTCCGTACCGATAAACAGATGTGCCATTTACATCCAGGGATTTATTAGGATCTGCAAGTTCATATACAAATTGATCATATTCTGAATCTACCATTGGTCGAACTATGTCGTGACATCCGTATCCACTTGCAAATCCGTCAAACCTGTCGGGCATCTCAAAGCCTGCAACACGGGGGCGATCTATTACCCACAACGGCAGTTCAGCATGTACTGCAGGCACAAATGCCAATATCAGCAACATGCAAAGTATTAGATGCATCAATTTACCATTCCTTGTCCATCTGAGCCATGATGCTCGGAGAATATGCAGATACGAATAAGGCAGATACAACAAACAAAATGGCAATTTTGGGGCCACGCATCAGTGTGGTTCATCACAAACTAGTATTTATGCTAGAATGAAAGATGCACCGTTTAATTGAATGGAGGTTTCACTCCTCTGCAAAGTCAGAGTGGTTTGAGTACACTCTACATGTGGGATGACTAGAGTATACAGTGACAAGTTGAAAACCTCGCCTATTATACGGGTGAGTGAAAATACCACTTGACTTAGCAGTGCAATTGATGGTTTATTTGGATTATTGAAACCTGAGAATCTATGACTTGGGTAGTTTTTTCTTGGAATCTATATCTTTTGTAACAGAACGTTTTTGCGGTGGAATAGACCATTTCCAATATCTGTATAATAACAACAAAGAAATAGTTAATATCAAAATAGATCCATAGATTACCTGATCATTAATTATTCCAATCTGATTTTGTAATAACGAATCAAATATTACAGGTACAGCTACAAAGAAAGCTAGCCAAAATAGTATCGTTTTAGTTAAACTCCTTCCCAACGCAATATTGAATTTGTAATTGTTTTCTTTTCTATAATGTTCTTTTAGCTTGATAACATCCCATATCATAAACAATGTAAATAACGCGATTATCCAATTTAAGAAATGATCTCTAAATCCATTTTCAAGGTCCACTGAAGATATTAATCCGAAATAACAAAATAAAATTGCAAGATCTAGTGAGAATCGTAACGCCCCAAACCTTGTATTTGTATGTGGCCATTTTATCATAGAGCGTGAATATCCCACCCATCCTGAAATTATAGCAACGTATGCAAGAAAAAGTTCAAGACTAGGAATTATCGAACTAGTATCTGCTAGAAATCCACTTTCTGGATTTATAAATATCTGCTTGGCAGAATCGTACGAATTTGTAATTATTATAGCAAATATAAAATGACATATATATGAAAAAATATCTGCAGGCTTCTTAGGGATCAAGTACGATTTACAATCATGAAAAGGCTATTAATGTATAGTTGAAACTAAAAAAAAGTAATGTATTTAGCATATGACTAACTATTGTGAAACATGTCTATGTTTACGATTTTAAAAAATCTCAAAAATTATGAATTTGTATGTAAAAGAAGAAATCATCATGAACCATACCATGAAGATGAATCAGACTTTTTGTCTAATTCAAAATTCCCCAAGATTACTTATTGTGTTGATTGTGGTTTTGCTTTGGAATTAAAACTAGATGAGGATGACCCTGAATCTTATTGGATTCAAGAAGTATAATTACAATTTTTTTTAGTATGAGGTTTCACCTATTCTCACAATTTTATCAACAAGCGTCATGATCCATCAACCATGACTATACAGTCATCAAGTGCAGTCGACCTGCAAACAGGGAATCTTGGGATTGCCGTGCAACAATCCAACGATATGACAATCCGACAAAAGAGCCAAATGGACAAGTATACTGCAATGATTACACAATTACAAGGAACAAACAACATGCCAAGTTAAATTGTTACAAAAATCTAGCTTTATGACCTGAGCATCTACACATGGAGGACACACAGGAAAAGCATCGCAGATGAGGTTACGGGGATGATTTGGCAGGTGGCCTCATACATAATTTAGGGTATCATTTTTAAACAGGATTTGGACAATCAGAAACATGGCAGCCAAAAAAATAGCAACCAAAAAAATAACAATGAGGTTGGAGGAGATTGAAGATTTTACCGCAAAAGAAGCTTTTGAGGAATGGAAAAGTCTCGGCACAAAGAAACGATCCTGATCTGTTTTTTCTCTAGTCACCGATTAATGTTTAAGAGTACAATATCTAATAAAATATCTATCTGATTCTCTGGAATAATCTTTAAATAAAATAGATCATTCCACACTTCATTGAAGAGATCCATCCTGTACATTGCAGTCTCACTGGCAGTAATTATCGGTGCAGGCGCATGGGTAATAATGTCACAAAACCCTGAATCTCCGGCTGAAATCTACATCGAGGAGAACGCTCTGGTCTATCACGGCGATATCAACGAGTCAAGCTATGAGAAGCTAAAGATGATGATGGATGAGAATCCGGGCATCGAAACCCTTGAGATAAGGTCACTTGGCGGGGACACCATAGCGGGCAAAAAGATTGCAAGGATGATATTTGAAGAAAAGCTCAACGTGGCAGTTGATACCATCTGTTTCTCATCGTGTGCCAACTACATATTTCCAAGCGGGGCACAGAAATTCATCCTAGAGGACGGCATTGTCGGCTGGCACGGCTCGGAACTACAGTTTGAAGTCCTCGCAGAGATAATGGACAAGCCTGCCAGGGAGATCGTAAAGGAGATGGTACTCGAAGAGTCCCAGAGCAATCCTCTGTACCCTACCCCCACTGAGGAGGAGATAGAGGAGATATACCAGACGCTCGTAAAGGACCAGGAGGACGAGATAAGATTCTTTGAGATGATCAATGTGGATATAGATGTGACACTAAACGGGCTGCGCCATATAGTTGAGAATGAGGAATGCATTGGGTGGGCCCACTCCATAGAGGACATGAACATGTACGGGATTAACGACGTGTTTTATCTCTCAGAGGAGTCATACCCTGACGAGTCAGCACTGTCCGAATACGGCATCTGCCTGATTTGAGCGTGAAATTTTACACGGTCCGGTTCCAAATATGGATGGCTTGGAAAAAGTTTCCATCTTGTACTGTACCCTAAAAGCAATGCACAGTTCAACTGAATCAAGGTTTCACTGGTGAATATTCTCCACATGCGGGATGAATAACAGTACCGACTTATGCAGGATTCGAGATTCGTCCCATGAACAGGATCATTCCACTCTCATCATCCTGTATGACAAATAGAAATGGATGATCGGCGATGAATTTGGGTGGGGGTGGGGGGGTGGGTGATACTGATTCAATTGTAGAAATAATAGTAGTTACAGCTGCCGCCTCGGTTCCTTCCTCATTTACCTTTACATATGCATCTTGAACTGCCTCGGTTACATGCAGATTCCCACCGTTAGTGGATCCAATGCCTGATAAATCCGCATCACCACTAGAAAAAACATCAGGCATGCCCATTGCAGTCAGGTGATTACCTAATTTGTAATTTGTTCTTGTCTCAAATTTCGGAATCGAGACTATTACCTCCTGATTCCATAGGTTATCAGTCCACTTTTGTATCTGTTGGACCGACAGAGACTCTTCAAACTGTCTCATATCCGGATCGTCAGGTAAAATTACCAGCATGGATAACCGGTCACCCTCATATGGCATCTTTAGTACCTTGGCACCATCTGAATATACATAATTGAACATACTAACAACATTCATAAAATCTGTATTGACACTTTGCGTGTCATCTGTATAAAACTCTGATTTTTTTGTATCCTCCTCTGCAAACTGTGTCAACCAGGTTCCCTTGAAATAGATTGCATTGTTTATCACCATTGCTGTATCTCCGTTTACATCACTTTTTCTTATTACCTCGGTAATCTTGCCGTGGGTTTTCTCAGCAGCCCAATCATTTATTCTATTTATACTGTCATCCTCATCTGAAAAGTTCACTGTCTGTGCATCTGCAAGGTATGTGCTCCGTGTAATATCAAGATAGGATTCGTATGGTGCAAACCAGTTTGCAATCCACAGTGCGTTTGCCATATTTAGTGTTGCGTAATCATCATCACGATTCAGTGAGGATAGTGCATGGGCTGTGGCGTTGTGTCGTGTGAGTATGTCTGATTCAAATCCAAAGATATCCTCCATCTGCTGTGCTGTGTTTTCTTTGGCACCCTCGTACAAAAGCGAGAATGCGACATACAAGCTGGCAGGCGAATAGAATATGTTATTGCCTTCTTCTGCATCCAGAATTTGCTTGTAAAAGTCGACTGCAAATTCATTGTTTGCAGAGGATATGGATTCTGGGATTGTCTGTGTCCCGTTCTGTGATACGGCATCTACTGTAACTAGGGCGTTTGGAGGTGGTGTTTGGCTCGGGGTAGTAGGAGACGAAGTGTATGTCTGTGGTGTTTGGCTTGGAGCTTCCGGAGACGAGGTGTCTGTCTGTGCTGTTTGGTTTGAATCTGCAGGGGATAGAGTATCTGTCTGTGCTGTTTGGTTTGAACCCAATTGCTTAACCGGTCCAACCAGCTCCACATGATACGGAATATCACCAAATCGTTCCTTCAATCCTGTCATTACATCATTAAACGCATATTCACAATCTTCACATATTCCTATGTATAACGTATCTATTCCATCAATGCTCATGATACCTAACATGTTGATAGGTACACCATCAAACACACTTGCAATAGGATCAGTACTATTACCATAGAATACATCACCCATAATGGCATCTGCTTGCAACAATTCATCAGATATCCCAACGCGTTCAATATAGACAGAATCTTCTTCAGGTATCGTTTGTACTGTTTGTACCGTCTGTACCATTGCTGTTAATCCTATAAACGAGATTGACACCAATACGGCTGTTAAAATTATTATTTTCTTACTAGATACCAATGCAAATCAAACATTCTGAAAATATATAACAATGTCGAATGATTTGATCCTGAAGTTTGGGTGTATTGTTCAGATCACTTGTGGAAGAATTTGAGAACGCTCCAATCTGGCAAGTGAAACCTCCATTCAATTAAACAGTGTACATCTGATCACTAATCTTGATCAGAGCCTATCAGTACAGACTTAGGATGCAGGATTCGAGATTCTCCCCATGAACAGGATCATGCCGCTCTCATCATCCTGTATGACAAATAGAAATGGATGATCGGCGATGAATTTGGGTGGGGGCGGAGGTACTGAGGTATACACAGATATAATAGTAGTCACGGCTGCCGCCTCGGTTCCTTCCTCATTTACCTTTACATACGCGTCCTGAACAGCCTTGCTCACATACAGATTTCCACCTTCAGTGGATACAATGCCTGACAAATCTGCAACACCACTGATAAAAACATCAGGCATTCCCATTGCAATCAGAGGATCATTTAATTGGTATTTTGTTCTTGTCTCAAATTTTGGCATCGAGACTATTAACTCCTGATTCCACAGGTTATCAGTCCACTTTTGTATCTGTTGGGCAGACAGAGACTCTTCAAATTCTCTCATATCCGGATCGTCAGGTAAGATTACCAGCATGGACAGCCTGTCACCCTTGTACGGCATCTGAAGCACTTTAGCACCGTCTGAATGGGTGTAGTTAAATCCACCTCTCATATTCATAAAATCTGTATTGACACTTTGCGTGTCACCTGTATAAAACTCTGATTTTTTTGTATCCTCCTCTGCAAACTGTATCAGCCAGGTTCCCTTGAAATAGATTGCATTGTTTATCACCATTGCTGTGCCTCCGTTTACATCATTTTTGCCTATTACCTCGGTAATCTTGTCATTGGTTTTCTCAGCGGCCCAATCATTTATCCTCTTTACACTGTCATTTTCATCTGTAAAGTCCACTGTCTGTGAATCTGCAAGATATGAGCTTCGTGTAATATCAAGATAGGATTCGTATGGTGCAAACCAGTCTGCAATCCACAGTGCGTTTGCCATGTTTAGTGTTGCGTAATCATCATCACGGTTCAACGAGGATAGCGCATGGGCTGTGGCGTTTTGTCGTGCAAATGCGTCTGATTCAAACCCAAAGACATGTGCCATCTGCTGTGCTGTATTTTCTTTGGCACCCTCGTACAAAAGCGAGAATGCAACATACATGCTGGCAGGTGAATAGAATATGTTTTTGCCTACCTCTGTATCTAGAATTTGCTTGTAAAAGTCGACTGCAAATTGATTATTTGCAGAGGATATGGATTCTGGGATTCTCTGTGGTCCGTTCTGTGATACGGCATCTACTGTAACTAGGGCGTTTGGAGGTGGTGTTTGGCTTGAATCTGCAGGGAGTCGAATGCCTGACTGTGCTGTTCCATTGGAATCCATGTACCATGGAGCAGGCAATGGTTGAGCCGGTGGAATCATCTCCACATAATATGGAATATCGCCAAATCGTTCCTTCAATCCTGTCATTACATCATTAAACGCATATTCACAATCTTCACATATTCCTATGTATAACGTATCTATTCCATCAATGGACGCGATACCTAACATGTGAATAGGTACACCATCAAACACACTTGCAATAGGATCAGTACTAGTACCAAATAATACATCAGTCATAATATGCTCTGCTTGCAACAATTCATCAGATACCCCAACGCGTTCAATATAGATAGAATCTTCTTCTTCAGGTATCGTTTGTACTGTTTGTACCGTTTGTACCATTACTGTCAATCCTATAAACAAGATTGACACCAATACGGCCGTTAAAATTATTATTTTCTTACTAGATACCAATGCAAATCAAACATTCTGAAAATATATAACAATGTCGAATGATTTGACCCTGAAATTTGGGAGTTTTGTCAAGTGTGTTAGACATCAAATATGGATTCTTTGAATTCAAACTCTGAGAATGGCTCGGATCATAAATGGTGATCTGATCACTAATCTTGACTAGAACCGAGTGGAACATTGTTTGACCAAGATCATGGATCAGTTAAATCAAAGCAATGATTCTAGCAGTGAATAATAGATAGCCTTTTTTTCAACCCTTCTAAGGTACTAACATGAAAAAAATAGTCGTAATTCTCATATGTTTGACCATACCAATCCAGATACTCGTGATATCTGGAATAGTTCTAAAGGGTGCTCCTTTCTGTTATATGGGTGCTCCTCCATTACAGGAAGGTATGGCTACAACACAGCAATATAGTTTGCAATGCTATTGGGAAATATACGCTTCTGAATCATATTTGCTTTTACCTGTAATCATAGTGACACTGCCTGTAATGTTGACAGTTTTCCTAATCCATTATGTGAAAAACCGTAGAAGAGTTTGAGATTCTTTCCAGTTTTAGTTGATTGGTCATACAGAAATGGATCTTCAAATCATATGAATAATTTTATTGCGAAATTATCAGTCAATTATATGCCTGAAGATGACTGGGACTCATCACAAACGGTGATCTGATCACTAATATTGACTAGAGCCTATCAGTATCGACTTAGGATGTAGGATTCGAGATACGTCCCATAAATAGAATCATTCCGCTCTCATCATCCTGTATGACAAATAGAAATGGATGATCGGCGATGAATCTCGGTAAAGGAGGTGGGGCAGATACGATTGGAGAAACAATAATGGTAGTCACAGCTGCCGCCTCGGTGCCCTCTTCATTTACCTTTACATACGCATCATGAATTGCCTGGCTTACAAACAGATCTGCAAATCCAATGCCTGACAAATCTGCACCACCACGGGTAAAAACATCAGGCATCCCCATACTAGCTAGGGGACCGTTTAAAGAATATTTTGTCTTTGTCTCAAATTTTGGCATCGAGACTATTACCTCCTGATTCGACAGGTTATCTGTCCACTTCTGTATCTGCTGGGCAGACAAGGACTCTTCAAACTGTCTCATATCAGGATCGTCAGGCAAAATTACCAGCATGGACAGCCTGTCACCCTTGTACGGCATCTGAAGTACCTGGGCACCGTCTGAATGGATGTAGTTAAACGCACTTTTCACATTCATAAAATCTGCATTGACGCTGTCTGTGGAGTTTGTATGAAACTCTGATTTTTTTGTATCCTCCTCTGCAAACTGTGTCAACCAGGTTCCCTTGAAATAGATTGCATTGTTTATCACCATTACTGTATCTATGTGTACATCACTTTTTCTTATTACCTCGGTAATCTTGTCATTGGTTTTCTCAGCGGCCCAATCATTTATCCTCTTTACACTGCCATCCTTATCATCTCCAAAGTCCAATGTCTGTGCCCCTGCAAGGTAGGTGCTGCGTGCAATATCCAGATAGGATTCGTATGGTGCAAACCAGCCTGCCATCCACAGTGCGTTTGCCATTTCTAGTGTTGCATAGTCATCATCACGGTTCAACGAGGATAGTGCATGGGCTGTGGTGTTTTGTCGTGCAAATGCATCTGATTCAAACCCAAAGACATCCTCCATCTGCTGCGCTGTGTCTTGTTTGGCACCCTCGTACAAAAGCGAGAATGCGACATACATGCTGGCAGGTGAGTAGAATATGTTTTTGCCTTTTTCTGCATCCAGAATTTGCTTGTAAAAGTCGACTGCAAATTCATTGTTTGTAGAGGATATGGATTCTGGGATTGTCTGTGGTCCGTATTGTGATACGGCATCTACTGTAACTAGGGCATTTGGAGGTGGTGTTTGGCTCGGGGTAGTAGGAGACGAGGTGTCTGTCTGTGCTGTTTGGCTTGGGGCTGCAGGAGACGAGGTGTCTGTAGAACTAAACAATGCAATTGAGGCTGCAACTAGTACTGCACATATTGCAACAATGACGAGTTTATTCACGATACAATCACGTATGGCTAGCGCTATATATTGTCCCCATCAGAGACTATAACCCAAAATACATGAGAGCCTGTAGAAACAGGCGAGTGAGACCTCCACTCAATTAAACAATGTACATCTGATCACAGTATTTGACTAGAGCCTATCAGTACCGACTTAGGATGTAGGATCCGAAATTCTCCCCATGAATAGGATCATGCCGCTCTCATCATCCTGTATGACAAATAGAAATGGATGATCGGCGATGAAGGAAGGTGGTTGCGGTTGTTCTGACGTAGATTCAATAAGAAGAGCAGTTACAGCTGCTGCCTCTGTTCCTTCCTCATTTACCTTTACATAAGCACCTTGAGTTGCCTTGCTCACAAACAGATTCCCACCTGGAGAAATTCCAATCCCTGTCAAATCCGCATCACCACTAGAAAAAACATCAGGCATTCCCATTGCAATTAGATGATCATTTAATTGATAGTTTGTCCTTGTCTCAAATTTTGGCATCGAGACTATTACTTTCTGATTTGACAGATTATCAGTCCATTTCTGTATCTGTTGGGCAGACAGAGACTCTTCAAACTGTCTCATATCAGGATCGTCAGGCAAAATTACCAGCATGGACAGCCTGTCACCCTTGTACGGCATCTTTAGTACCTTGGCACCGTCTGAATGAGTGTAGCCAAATATATTTTCTTCATTCATAAAATCTGCATTAACACTGTCTGTGGCATCTGTATGAAACTCTGATTTTTTTGTATCCTCTTCTGCAAACTGTATCAACCAGGTTCCCTTGAAATAGATTGCATTGTTTATCACCATTGCTGTATCATTGTTTACAGTGTTAGGTCCTATTATTTTTGGAATCTTGCCACGAGTTTTTTCTGCCGCCCAATCATTTATTCTATCTACACTGTCAGTCTCATCTTCAAAGTCCACTGTCTGTGAATCTGCAAGGTATGTGCTTCGTGTAATATCAAGATAGGATTCGTATGGTGCAAACCAGTCTGCAATCCACAGTGCGTTTGCCATTTCTAGTATTGCGTAATCATCATCACGGTTCAACGAGGATAGTGCATGTGCTGTGGCGTTGTGTCGTGCAAATGCGTCTGATTCAAACCCAAAGACATCCTCTATCTGCTGTGCCGTGTTTTCTTTGGCACCCTCGTACAAAAGCGAGAATGCAACATACAAGCTGGCAGGGGAATAAAATATGTTTTTGCCTGATTCTTCATCCAGAATTTGCTTGTAAAAGTCGACTGCAAATTGATTGTTTGCAGAGGATATGGATTCTGGGATTCTCTGTGGTCCGTTCTGTGATACGGCATCTACTGTAACTAGTGCGTTTGGAGGTGCTGTTTGGCTTGGGGTAGCAGGGGATAGGGTGTCTGTCTGTGGTGTTTGGCTTGAGTCCACATAGTACAATGCAACAGTGGCAACGACTAGTACTGTACATATTGCGACAATGATGCCTTTGTTCATTAAACGATTACTCCATATGGCTTATGCTCGACATTGTCCCCCATCAGATATGATAACCCAAAAGATGTGTGCTCCTGCAGAAACAAACGAGGCATCAATGCAGTTATTATTTTCTTATTAAATATCAATGCAAATCAAGCATTCTGAAAATATATAAGAATGTCGAATGATTTGATCCTGAAGTTTGGGTATACTGTTTAGATCACTTGTGGAAGAATTTGAGAACATTTCAATCTGACAAGTGAGACCTCCACTCAATTAACAGAGCCTTGAAAAGATATATGTAAATATTTTCAAAAAAGAAGATAGCCATGCCAAAGTTCTCGAGCCAACTTGAAGCATTAGAAATTCTAAGCGATGCTGAACTGATCAATGAATTAACACAGAGTAGTAAAGAAGCTAAAAAAGGCAGGACAGTGCCATGGAAGGAAGTAAAGATTTCTGCATGAAAAATATAGGCGAAATTCTCATATGTTTAACCATACCACTCCAGATATCCCTGATGCCGGGAATAATTCTAAGTGATGGTCCTTTCTGTTATTATGGCAGTCTTCCATCTCCATTTCCAGAGCTTTACAATATTCCCTCTGTCGAAGTTACTCTATGTTCTTGGGAAATAAGTGCCTTTTTTGAATCATATTCGGTTTTACCTGTAACTATAATAACACTGCCTGTAATGTTGGCAGTTTTCCTAATTCATTATGTGAAAAACCGTAGAAGAGTTTGAGATTCTTTCCAGTCTTAGTTGATTTGTCATACAAAAATGGATCTTCAAATCATATGAATAATTTTATTGTAAGATTACTGATCAGTGATGTGCCTGAACTGAAGCTCTGACAAATGGTGATCAGATCGCTGTATTTGACCAGAGCCTATCAGTACCGACTTAGGATGTAGGATTTGAGATTCGTCCCATGAATAGGATCATGCCGCTCTCATCATCCTGTATGACAAATAGAAATGGATGATCGGCGATGAATTTAGGTGGGGGTGGGGGGGCAGGTGATAATGAATCAGTTGTAACAATAACAGTAGTTACAGCTGCTGCCTCTGTTCCCTCTTCGTTTATCTTTACATACGCATCTTGCATTGCTTGGCTTACATACAAGTTTACAACTTCAGTGGACGCAATCCCTGACAAATCTGCAACACGACTAGAAAAAACATCAGGCATCCCCATACTAATTAGTGGATTGTTTAAAGAATATTTTGTCTTTGTCTCAAATTTCGGAATCGAGACTATTACCTCCTGATCCCACAGGTTATCAGTCCACTTTTGTATCTGTTGGACAGACAATGACTCTTCAAACTGTCTCATGTCAGGATCGTCAGGCAAAATTACCAGCATGGACAGCCTGTCGCCCTTGTACGGCATCTGAAGCACTTGGGCACCGTCTGAATGGGTGTAGTTAAACGCACTTCTCACATTCATAAAATCTGCATTGATGCCGTGTATGGAATTTGTATGAAACTCTGATTCCCTTGTATCCTCCTCTGCAAATTGTGTCAACCAAGTTCCCTTGAAATAGATTGCATTGTTTAGCACCATCGCTGTATCTGCGTTTACAGCTTCAGGTCCTATTATTTTTGGAATCTTGTCACGAGTTTTTTCTGCCGCCCAATCATTTATTCTATTTACACTGTCATCCTCATCTGTAAAGTCCACTGTCTGTGCATCTGCAAGATATGAGCTTCGTGTAATATCAAGATAGGATTCGTATGGTGCAAACCAGTTCGCAATCCACAGTGCGTTTGCCATTTCTAGTGTTGTGTAATCATCATCACGGTTCAACGAGGATAGTGCATGGGCTGTGGCGTTTTGTCGTGCAAATGCGTCTGATTCAAACCCAAAGACATCCTCCATCTGCTGTGCCGTGTTTTCTTTGGCACCCTCGTACAAAAGCGAGAATGCGACATACATGCTGGCAGGTGAGTAGAATATGTTTTTGCCTTTTTCTGCATCCAGAATTTGCTTGTAAAAGTCGACTGCAAATTGATTGTTTGCAGAGGATGTGGATTCTGGGATTCTCTGTGGTCCGTTCTGTGATACGGCATCTACTGTAACTAGGGCGTTTGGAGGTGCTGTTTGGCTTGGGGTAGTAGGAGACGAGGTGTCTGTCTGTGGTGTTTGGCTTGGGGTAGTAGGAGACGAGGTGTCTGTCTGGGGTGTTTGGCTTGGGGCAGTAGGAGACGAGGTGTCTGTCTGTGGTGTTTGGCTTGGGGTAGTAGGAGACGAGGTGTCTGTCTGTGGTGTTTGGCTTGGGGTAGTAGGAGACGAGGTGTCTGTCTGGGGTGTTTGGCTTGGGGCAGTAGGAGACGAGGTGTCTGTCTGTGGTGTTTGGCTTGGGGTAGTAGGAGACGAGGTGTCTGTCTGGGGTGTTTGGCTTGGGGCAGTAGGAGACGAGGTGTCTGTAGAACTAAACAATGCAATCGAGGCTACAACTAGTACCGCACATATTGCGACAATGACTAGTTTATTCACGATACAATCACGTATGGCTCGCGCTATATATTGTCCCCATCAGATACTATAACCCAAAAGACATGGGAGCCTACAGAAACAGACGAGTAAAACCCCCATTCAATTAAACAATGCAAAGATTACAAAAAACTTAAAGCAATGTATGAGAAGATGAAGTCTGATGGCAGAATCCCCTGATACCAGACCGCCTCTGGAACCGACTATAACTTACTATGACGAAAAGTTCCACCCTGTCGAAAAACGTGAGGATGCTGCTTGGGAGAGAAAACTTGTCAGAGATGAGGAAGACGGCGAATTGGCCTTTGAGACTCTGCGAATCGATATGGAATTTAACGAATAATTCCCAAGACACAGAATATTTCCACACATCACAACTTGTATACTGTCACACCGCCGTTCTTGTTCCTTCTCACGCCGAGACTGCGACGTTTAAGCTCCTCACAGATTTCATCGTACCCCTCAAAGTTCTCATCCTCTAACAATATCTTTAATGCCACGACATTAGAGTTTGCGTACTTGCCTGCAATGGTATCATCAGGTTTTGTATCATCAGGTTTTGTATCATCAGGTTTTGTATCATCAGGTTTTGTATCATCAGGTTTTGTATCATCAGGTTTTGTATCATCAGGTTTTGTATCATCAGGTTTTGTATCATCAGGTTTTGTATCATCAGGCTTTACATCAGATGTCTTTGCATAAGCAGACTTTGCAACCACATCAAAAGGCCTCCCCTCCAAGGTCCCGTCCTCCCTCACAATGGATCCCAGGCATGCCAGCACCTGGGAGGCAGTAAGGCTTGGCCGGTCTACAATCCCCTGCAGCGATGCATGCCCCACATCAGTATTCAAACCATCGATACTGCCAGAAGACTCTGACACATTGCAGAACCGCTTATCGTTTTGGATATCTATGCTCTTTGGATCAACTACTATCAAGTCGTATGACTCGGCAGCAATGTTCTTCTCTGCCAGTGCATCAATGATGTACTGCTTGTGCTTTTGTGAGAACACCACAAACCACACCCTCATGTCCCGCGAGGCGCTCTTTTCATAGTTGATTATTATCTGCCCCCGGTGCTTCATCGGATCGGTCTCCACCTCGACTGCAGTAACATTCTCAGACCACAGTACGGGATTG
Source organism: Candidatus Nitrosopumilus sp. (assembly GCA_965206745.1). Taxonomy (GTDB): domain Archaea; phylum Thermoproteota; class Nitrososphaeria; order Nitrososphaerales; family Nitrosopumilaceae; genus Nitrosopumilus. Next base: position 1,714,727 of record OZ242220.1, read on the forward strand.
ACCATCTGCTGTTTTGTGACACCCTTGTCATCAAGGGGCTGGAACTCGTATACAAGCAGGTCTGCCCTCGGCCCGTAGGTGTCAGCCAGGTCGGGGATGCAGTAGTGGAACTGTGCAGTGTTCCTGTCTGCAATGGCAGAGATGACCCCAGTGTGCAATTCACTGCCTGCACTGGCACCGGCATACGCACGAGAGTAGATGAGGTTTATTGCCTTCTTTGTGATTGCAAATGACGCACTGGTGTCATACTGGTGCCAGCCCTCGCGATAGTCGATGCTCCTCACCACAAACTTGTAGTGTGACAGCAGAGAATTGATCAGCGCCCGGACCACCTCCCTCTCATCTACTCCAAACTTTGCAATTCCTGCAGCTACAAGTTCGCCGTGGTTGATCTCCCGCTTTTCCAGATATAACATGTTTAGCAAAAAGTACTCAAGCGGAGAAAGTTTTGGCATCATTGAGGACTTTACTGACGAGAAAGAGTCGGCATGGACTGCCTTGCCGTACCTCTGCAGGCTCTTTCTTGCAACCTCCTCCCACCTCGAGGGCGTCTTGATGTACCGCGTCATGCCGATTCCAGATATTCTCTCAACTCCCTGCGAGAAGGCGGCAAACCTGTGAAACCCGAGGTGCGCAAGCTGTCTCTCATCAAGCGGCAGGTTCCGTGCAAGCAGCCGCGCAGTGTCAAAGTCGCACCGGAACATCACCATGCAGCGAAATAAATCGTCAAGCTCCCTTGCAAGATCATCATCAAGTACTTTAACTGACTGGGTGGCAACTGTCACCTTCATGTTGTACTTTCTGACGCTGTTTAGCAGCTCACGGATGACGGGTGCTGAGAACATGTGTACCTCGTCGATGTATATGTTAAATGGGGTCCTCTCAGAGTCGCCAAGGTCAAAGCGGATCTTGTTCTCCAGGTTGAACATGTTGATAAGCAGCGTGCCGACAAACTCTATAATGTCAGTGGTTGCAGCAGAGCCGAGGTCAACTATTACAATCTTTCCCCCCTCGATTGCATCCCTAATTGATACTGTAGATTCGGCAGAGGAGAAGAGGGCAGCAATTGGGGGCGTGTTGATTATCTTGTCAAACTTGTTGTATATTGCGCCTGCAGCTTCTGGTGCAAACCTTGGAAACACGTTTGTCCAGAAGTTCCTCACAGTCGGAAGCGGGCACTTTTGCAGCGCGCGGTTCCTTGCGTTGACATCAAAGAGGACGGAGATTATATCGAGGAACCTAAAGGTCTCAGGGGTCGACATTACCAGGTTTATCATGTTGCGCAGGATTGTCTCCAGCCTGTGGCCCCAGCCGTCTGTAAAGTACTGCTTGAGGTTGTCGATGCATCCTGCAGTCCTGATGTACTTTTCGTGCTCAGTCCTAGTCTGCAGTGGGTTGATGCAGACAGTCCTCTCAAACTGGTATATCGATGCAAGCGATATGTAGACTACCTTATCCTGCATGTCCTCTGGGATCATCGAGAGGACCTCCCTGCTAAAGTCCCTGTGGGGATCAATTAGCAGAAATCCCGTCTTGCGGATTATATCCTGCATTATGAGCATCCGCATCACAGAGGTCTTGCCTGAACCAATCTCGCCAAATATTCCAATGTTCTGGCGGTCATCCTCTGGAATCACAAATGTCTGGCTGCCTGTCTCCTCGATATACCCAAGGGCTGTCATCTGCCTGCCTGCGTGCTTTGGAGTGTCAGATAGAAAAGATTCAGAGTCCTGCGGTCTATGATATCTGGCAAGCAGCACATAACACACTGCTGCCAGGCAGACTCCAATGTACAGCAGTACATCCCACGGACTCAAAACGTCGACTCTATCTCCACGATATCTGCATCATGCTTTTTTAATATCTCAAAGGCAGAGTCGGTAATCCGGATGTACCGGCACGAGCATTTTTCTGCAAGGTTGAGCTTTTTCAGGCTTGTCATGCACATTGACATGTAGTTGCTTGACTTTTTTGTAAACAGAAACAGAAAGAGGTCCTGTGATGCAGGCATGTGGTTGCTTGCAGACTGCATGCACTTGTGGCAGTACAATATTGCAAGTATCTTAAATGACAGAATGGGGATGCCAAGCATATCAGAGTAGATGAGCATCTTTCCCTTTACGGTAAGCGAGCAGTCAGCACGTATGAATCCCAGCCGCTTTAGCTGCTTCTTCTGCTGGTAGTGGCATGCCTCCCCCCGATGTAGCATTTGCAGTGCCATAAAGTTCATCGAATTGTCCCGGGAGCGGTTAGCCATCTGCACCACCAAACATCTCTGAGAAAAAGCCGGCAGGGTCCTCCATGGTGCCGCGTACATTTGAGAATGTCTTTTCAGCTCCGGACTCCATGGCGAGGCCAAACATGGAATGCGGCAGCGAGAGTATTGATGCCAGTTCCACTATGGAGAGTACCGGTGTCCTGGTGCTGCCAAGCCAGGGCAGTCTGGGAAGGCAGTCAAGTGCAAGCTTTCTCCCGTACTTTGGAACCAGCCCGTTGGGCTCTGAGAGTCTGTTTGTAAAGTTTATGCTGGAGAGAAGCGACGGGGCATCCTCCTTGTTGCAGGCAAAGAAGACATTAGATACGAAAAAAGAGTTCTGCTCTAGCTTCCACTCTACTGGCTTGCTCATATCTGCCTGCGGGGCAGTCTTGTTGTAGATCCTCTCAAGGAACGACTTTGCCCTCTTTCGTATGATCCTCGGATCAATCCTCCTTCCAATTATACCAAACGTAAAGTCAGAGAGCAGCGATGACTGCTCGTATATCTTGCAGGTCTGCGGCGTGACGCACAGCGGGTGTATGTGGTCGTTTCGCAGTCTCATGGGGATGACGCGCGACGGCATGCCCATATCATCACATACAGCAGAGGTAACATCAGGCAGCCCGGTGATGTGGTGTGATTCTGACTCTGCAGCACCTAGGTAGAGTGACAGCGCAGAGTCCCTCTTTGAGAGGATGATTCCGACTGAATCCAGCGAGGAGAGCAGCGAGATGAATTTTTCGGACTCTTCATCCTCAAAGTCGGGCCTCGGTCTTGACTCGTGCCAGATCATCTCAACACCTGATAACACTCAGAGTATCACGTGCTGATAGAACAGCAGCATGACGGTGATTAATGACGCATACACGTAGGTGAGAATCGGAATCGAGGGAATCACATACTTGCACTGGCGGGAATGGTCCATCCTCTTTCCCCTCATGCCCGAGTTAATATCAAAGACAAGCGTGTTCTCATCTGCCAGTACGGCAGGATACGCAAACCTGTCAAGTATCCCCCTTTTCTTGCACGATATCATTGCAAGTACCTTCATCATTCCAGATGAGTTGACATCGGGGAACGGATCACGCCGCAGATTTGTAGCAAGGCAGACAGTCAGGTGGTTGAGTACGGATACTGCAAATCCCAAGAGTACAGATAGCACTGCAAGGTGGATTCCAAACGGAAGCAGAAATGCAAAGCACGCAGAGGTGCACAGCCAGTCAGATATCTTGAAGAGTCCGCCTGCCCTTGCAACCCCGAGCATTGCAGTTACGGTACATGCAAATCCGAGCATGCCAAGTTCATCAGATGTATAGAGATGAATTACAGACAATACCCCAAGCAGTAACACAAGATAGTTTTGGATTTTACGGTATCGCAGTTCCTGGTATGACACCATACCAAAGACGGCAAGAAACGGTACCAGTAAAATTACAGAGGATAGTATTTCAGGCAACAGTACTATTGTACGGGTTTCTTGTCGAGTCGCACCAGAAGGAAGGGACCGTCAATTTTCAGATCCTCCAACTCTGCAACGTCCTCGTGCTTTGAGAAATGCAGCGCATCATCCCTGGTCAGTGCCCCGAGGAACTTGGCATACTTTGGCGGAACAGAATGTGCCGCATTTCCGAACCTGTCCCTTACGACAAGGCATCCGTCCTCCTCCTCGAATCGGCATATCTGGTCATTAATCACCCCGTATGACGTGCCGCACTTGATGCAATCAAAGCTCGGCGTCCCCTTTGAGACTGACCCGCGCGTCTTGGGCTTGGGCTTTTTGACCCCCAGTAATAGCTTGAAGAGGTGCATGTCAGGCCAGGTGAAATATTTCTGCTTTAGTTCCTCGCACAGATAGCGCGTCTTCACTATTGCCTGCCTCTGGACATCCCCGTCAAGCTTTGATAGGGAGGTAAAAAACGACAGCGGAGGCCCTATCCTTATGCCCATCTCAAAGATGGAATCAATTAGCTCTGCAAGAAGCAGTTCAGTCGCCGAGTCAAACTCTGTCTCCAGCACGCGCTCAAGGTAGGGATTCATCCTCAGTTCCTGCGCTTTAGGCGAGATGTGACGCAGCGCCATCTTTGCGCGCATGGGGTTGGCCATCGGCTTGGATATTGAGAGCTGCAGGTGCGTCAGGACGGGGTCCTTTCTGCCCAGGTGAACTGCGTTGATTCTTGGAATCTTTGCAATCCTTGCGGCATCCAGTACCTCGATGTTGTCCACCGCTACAAAGCCCCCCTCGCCGCTTACTACCGTAACATGGTACTGGGTGAAGGTCTTTGCCATCTTTGATGCAATGTGGTCAATCTCATATCGGGGAGTGACAGAGACCATCACCTTTGGCCTGCTTACAAGCAGGGTGTCAACCTTTAGCAGCTTCAACTGGCATCGACTCCGATGTACTCTATGATGTCGACTGCAGTCTTTACAGAATCGCACTTGGATGAGAGTCTAAGTGCTGCCCTTCTCCAGGCCTCCGAGTTGATCCTCTTGAGGTTCGAATCATCTGTGGGTTTTGTACTTGCAAGGTGTATCTTTTTTGCAGAGTCAAGCAGCACTGACTCTGCGACAAATATTGCATTCTTTGGCTTGATTGGTCGTTTCAGTGAGAAGGACTTTTGGATTGCAAGTATGATGGTGTCGTTGTCAGTACTGATGTCATTCTCCCTGCATGTCTGCCATACGCTAAAGAATGCAACGATTGCAATCGGGGTCTTTTTTGTACTGCGTATGGCATGGAACAGGTAGATTGCGCGCCTTGTAAGGTTGCGGTTAATCGAGAGTGCGGCGCAGCAGTCAAAGAGCTTCTTCTCGTACGGGTTCCTCCTTGACTCAAGTATGTTCCTGTACCTTCTCGAACGCAGTATGGATCGCGGGGATATGTCTGCGCTGCCTACCCTTGACTCGTCGCACGGTATCACCTTGCTCTTTGTGGGGACGGGATCAGGCTCTATGATCTGATCGTGTATCACGCCGCATCCGGAGCAGACGAGATCAATGCCGGCATGAACCAGTCTCTTGTTTGAACAGCAGTCCATGTCTTTACCGTAGTTGGGATCCCCTGATGTCAGCAGAGTCGTTTGCAGGTATTGACATACGGCAAACAATGCTTGCAGGTCTAGAAGGGAGGGCATTGCTTTGAGCCATCACGCAGATGTACCCAAGGCCATGCGTGCCTGCTGCAGCATTAATGATTCCACCACATGTGTTACTTGCCCGCAGGTACGCACAAAGTCCTGCCAGTGTACAGATAACGGTACCAAGGATGCAGTGCTGGATGGCCAGGCTCTCTGTGCCAACAGTACTTTGACGACACTGCATGAGACAATTAGCAAGATGTGTAAAATTCAGGACAGTCTTGTACAAGTCATATTTTGTGCTTGGGACATACGCGCTTGCAGATAAATCGGATTCTGTCTTGCAGTCTAGGAGGGATCGGCATGCTGCAAGGTATACGGCAGTCTCTGCCCTGGAACAGTCTTTCCTTGTCAAAAGAAAAGGAGGTGTGGATTTTGCAGACTCCTCTGATGTACCTGTACATCGACGTGTGAGATTTGGATTCCACATAAAGTTAGCTTGCATTGATTGCTGCCTCCCTTTGTAGATTCCTGTTGGCGTACTCACGATCAATTAGTCGATGCAGGTATCTTGTGGCAGACCTGTCGTCAAAATCAGCTAGTTCGTGCAGTTTCTGCAGGTGTTCTTTGTCCAGTGATGCGGTTGTCAATTCTTGAACATCCATGCACTAGTATACGGCGTTCAGAGTTATATTATTTCTCAAGTATATTTCTAAACCAAAAGTCAAAAGAAGCTAATACATGAATAACTCATGAGGATTCATGGATCCCGTGAAAAACATCATTCACAGTTGATATCAGGGGAGATGCACATGCAAGTATCGCAGGATTCAAGCAAGAAGACACTGGTACAAGTTTGTAATGTCATGTATAGGTAGACTAGAGATATAGATTCTCTAAAAAGAATTGCACTGAAGCTGAGGATGACGATGTTTTGTGATGATACATTTGCAGGGAACAGGATTCATCAAAGTTACAATACGGAGGCTTTGGTGTCATTGATGGAAAAACAACTGCAAGCATGTGTCCGGTGCTGCTCTTCTAGTTTACAAAATTAAAAAACAATGCAGAGAGGATTTGATCCGGGAATCAACGACGGTCTTGCAGATGCAGAAAACTTCAAGAGCGCATCACTTGACTCAACGATACAGTAGGATCCGAATTCAAGTATGGATGGTTTTGTATTTTAGTGGTTTGCTGCATGACATGCCTAGACCACAGAGAGATCAAACGAGTTATCATGCCGAAAATTTGAATCATGCAACAAAGCATTTTTTGAATTTTTCCGCTCAGGATTCTCAAGATCTAGGCACAAAGATGGCGATTTTAAATGATTCTTGATAATGTGGAATTAGCATAAAGGTTACAAGAAAGATATACAAAAGATAATTAGCAAGTCAGGATTAAAGATAGTTAAAAGAGAATGAAATAGAATTGGTAGAAGAACAATAATGGAAAAACTGCAATACCTCAAGATTGAAATGAAGTCCATGAAATACAGGCCACGAACAAAAGACGATGTCTGTGCATAACTCAATAATTGGGGAGATGGCAGGGCATCAGAACTGTTTGATTATGCAGTGGAGAATGGATACTTGGAGAAAGACTATGAGCACAAGGTGTTTGGAATATTTTGGAAGGCTACTGACAAACTTAAAGGTGCAGAATTTGAAGATTCTCCGACAAATCTGTAAATCACACAGTCAATCAACTAACTCAATCTAATCATAAATTAATTTCATGTTCGTTTGCATGTAAATGATCCTTGCAGACAGAAAAACATTTCCAAAAATCCCTCATTTTGTTTCTTTAAATCAATCTACAGCAGAATCCACAGAACAGGTCATACTGTTACATCTTGTACAGGTTTTGCAGAACAGATTGTACTGTTATGTCTTGGATATGTTTTGCAGAACAGATTGTACTGTTATGTCTTGGATATGTTTTGCTACAAACATTAAACAGGTTTGGCCAAAGTTTTGAATCCAGTTTCAAAGTGTCAGATGTCACTCTAGCTTGTGCATGAATGTCTGTCAAGGAAAAAACATCTTACTCTGCCAAAGTTTGTTCACGCAGTTGGCCTATTGGTTTTGACTTCCAGAGTATCGGTGACTCTGCAACACCATCATCTCTGAGAATGTAACTGTATGGAACGCCCCCATGTACTGAGAGGGTGCCATCGTCTTGTGCAGACAGGTAGACAAACACGTCATCGCCGACCTTCCAGTCAAATCCCTTGTACTCTGATATGACGCTGTCAGATTCATCATCGCGCGTAAATGTTAGCGTCTCTGCAGGCGTACCCTTGTAGATCCTGCCTACATCAAGCGTCCAGTCTGTGGCAGCAGAGGCAAAATCAGGGTATTTTGGATCCCTGACGGCTTTGCCGGGCACTGCCCTTACCAGCTCACCTTCCACGATGTATGCTGCACTGGCAGCTATCTCATCTTCTGACACAGATGATATTCGCAGGGAACCGGCGTGTATCTTCTCGTCATACACCTTGTCATTTGCCGATGATCGTAATTGTCCTACTAGTTTTGAGTTCCAGGGCACATATGACTCGGCAATACCGTAATCCCTGAGGACGTAGCTGTATGGAACTCCTGCATATACTGAGTGGGTGCCATCGTCCTCTGTGGACAAGTAGACAAACACGTTGTCTCCTATTTCCCAATCAAGTCCCTCGTACTCCGTTACTGCTCTGTCAGTCTCACCGCCACTGCGCATAAACGTTAGCGTCTCTGCAGGTGCGCCCTTGTAGATATGATCCACATCAAGTGTCCAATCTGTAACAGCAGAGACAAACTCAGGATAGTTGGGACGATCAACGATTTCTCTAGATACTGCTTTTATCAGCTCACCTTCCACGATGTATGCTGCAGTGGCAGCTATGTTCTCCTCAGAACCACCGGCATATATTGATGAAGTAGTGGTATAGATTCTGTCATCATGCACCTCGTCATTGGCATATGATGATATCAACAGTGCAGACGGAATGATTGCAGCTAGTGCCACCAACGGAATAATTATCTCCCTATTCATGACAGATGCCCTGCCTCCATGTCATGTGGTGTTCGCACTTGTTCTCCAAAGTCCGTGCCGTCAGCCATGACAGGATTGCACCATTCATTACTGACACCTTGTGTATGGTTTGATGGTTGCAATACTGGCTGCATCTCAAAACATGTTATTTGCGATCTGGGATCTGCAGAGTCTGCAAGACAGAAACCAGGATCACGCGTAATGGCTGATCCTGCAACACCACTGCATGCCTCAGATATTTCTCGAACTGCATCACATGGCGTGGCATTATACATAGAATTACTCAAATTAGCACGCCTGAATGCACCGGCATTCAAAGTTTCAAAGTCCCCATGCAAAAGATCGGCTACTTTGAGCATCATGGTTAAAGGGATGGATGCAGAGGGCATCCTTGAGTCATTCTTCGTCATTGGCAATATCATGCTGCAGAGATTAAAAGGAGTTGTGTACAATTTACAGTTGTAACTTGTCCACAATGAATTTAAGCAACATTGAAGATTTTGTAACGTGAAGATACATTGACTGAAGATTCCAGAGCATTTGCAGACATGCTAATTGACCACATGATGTCCAGAAAAAAGCATCACTACATCCAGGTGGTATCGGCACTAATCCTGTTTGTACTGACTTTCACATTTGTGGTGTTTCTGCTCACGCCGATACCCATATGGTGGGATCCGTTGTTTGACTTGAAGGATGATCAGAATTGGAGTCTGACTGAAAGGGTGGCCCCGTCGGAGACCACTGTGGCAAATTCCACTGTGACAAATTCCACTGCGGCAACTGGTTCTGCAGAGTATCCAGATGGTGACCCCAATGAATCAATGCAGTATGACGTGACAATCTATGTGTGGCTGCTTGTCCTGGCACCCTTTATGGTTGCAGCATATCTGCTGTATCTGGGCGTATCAGGGGTATTGTTTTACAAGAGATGGGATGAGAAATACCAGAAATACCTTGAAAAGACAAAATCCTTAGGGGCTGAACTTGACGATGTCCTATAATGTGTAGGGACAAGGTCCTAGGTCATTACAGATATAATTACAAAGCTTGCAGAATCCGAATCAATAGTGAGGACAAACCTGCTCTCATTGTGCAATCTTAATGCAACAAGGGATCCAGTCAATACTGGACGAACTAGAGGAGAAGAATCCCATCAAAGAGTAATAACCCTAATGGCAAGAAAGCCATCATAAAACAGTCACACAAAAGGGAGACCACCGGAAGATATTGGCGCCATACGGGGCGTCATTCTCTAGATGGTATCTGCCCTGCCTCAGATTCCCCAGGGGAAGGCAGGGTTTGGTGATTCAAAGTGGAATGACAAATCAGGGCACACACACTGTACAACTGCGGTGCAATGTCAGAAACTATTATACATAAATGGCAGATACAGTAGGCATGGAAGTTTTTGACGGCAAAAAGGCCGCACAGGATTACATGTCAAAGCACACGCTGGCATTCTCCACCCCGGAGCTGACACTGATGAGGTTTGCGTTCTGGATGGGCGACTCGGTACCGGACCCAGACAACGACGGCAAGGGGATTCCAAGAATGATGACATACTTGATAGAGCAGGACTTTGAGCCCGTACTAGTAGATGACGAGACGTACGTCCCCTCAGGGGCGGTAAAAAGTTCGGCCACGGTAGGAAACGCGTTTAGCGAAAAGGTTCCAGACGGCAAGTTCTGTTCAGAGTGCGGCAACACCCTCTCAACTAGCGCAAAGTTCTGTCCCGAGTGTGGGACGACACAGTAAAGAATAGTCTGATATTACACCTTGGTTCCGCACTTTGTGCAAAACTTTGCATTCCCACGAAGTGGTGCGCCGCATGAGGAGCATCCGTTCTGCGGGGATACAGTCTGTCTTGGCACCAGTGCCGGATCAGGGGATGGCAGTGTTCCAACATCCCCGAATGACTCTTGTGCAGAGACAATTCCCGGCGGACCTCTGCCTACGGGATTCTCGGCAGTTCCGGTCCTTGGAGGCTGTCCCATTCCGCCTGCCATCATTCCCGGCGGCATTCCAGGCTGCATGCCCTGCGGCATGCCAGAGGGGGGTGCGCCTGCAGGACCAGAAGCGATGGATTTTTTTAATTCAAATATTACCTTGATTGCCAGAAACTCTAGTGCAGAGTATGCAACGGTATAGTCGCCGAGCTTTTGAAAGAACTCTTTGTCACTGATCTGGCCCTTTTTGTACATGTTGTTTGTGTCAAGAAACGACTCATAGTACCCCTGGGACTCGTCAAAGAGGCTCTGGAGCTTGTCAGAGAGCATGCCGAGCGTATCCACGTCAAATGACATGACCTAGCTTGGATTCTTGGAATATTAATTACTTTAGGATCAAAAAAGAGGAGAAACGTGTTTTGGGTTTATGCAAGTGCTCTGTCTATCATGCTTCGGTATGATTCCTTGGATGCTGCACCCACCTGCTGGCTGACTATCTCGCCCTTCTTAAGGAGGATCAGGGTCGGGATGCTAAAGACATTGTATTTTGATGCCAACTCGTTGGCCTCATCAACGTTGACCTTGACGAACTTTACCTTGCCGTCATAGTCAGTTGCCAGTTCTTCGACTACGGGACCTACCATCCTGCACGGACCGCACCATTCGGCCCAAAAGTCTACAAATACGGGAATCTCAGAATTTATCACATCGACTTCCCATGATTTTGCATCTGAAATTTGCGTAACTGCCATTATATGATCACTTTGCTGAACGTACCTAAAAATGTTCACCAGAATTAATGCCGCAATTTTTGCCGCAGGACTGATTCTGATATATACTTAAATGACCTTTTGGTAAATCCTACGTATGAGTTCTGAGCAAAGGCTTAAAAAATTAAGGGGCTCCGGCGGCTATGTCATGGCTACCGTAACTGATGAGCAGCAGATGAAGGGGAACCTGGGAGGCCCCGACCTGTTCCTGGCGCCCATCGGAAGGCTCGATGCCAATACCATTACTAAACATTTTTGCAATACCTGTGAGAAGGAGTTTGAAGGCCCTCCAAAGATAGAGTTTGAGAATCCAAACGAGGAGGTCGCAGAGAACCTGATTCTTGCAGAGCGTGGACAGTACATCTGCAACTCGTGCAACGCATCAATAGCAGAGTACAGGGATTTCAAAAAGCAGGACGAGGCAGAGGCAGTCGGGGTTGCAAAGCCGCTGGAATCCCAGGGCGTGGCACCGCAGAAAGAGACAACACAGGGTGCAGCACCGCAGAAAGAGCAGGCAGCCAAACCCGATGCAGCAACGCAGCCAGGTCCTGCAACTTCTGTAACGTCAATTGAGGGCAAAGCCATATTTGATGAGAACGCAAACAAGATAGGCACTGCAAAGCAGGTTGGAATTGACTCTGCACAGTCAATGGTTCTGGTAATTACTAAAGAGGACGGGACAGAGGGCAGCATACCATGGAGTAGCATCAAGAAGATCGGCCAGGTAGTTCTGCTCGGAGATCCCAAGGCAGCCACCAAGCAGGGAGAGTGTTCAGAGTGCGGGTTTGCAAACAAGGAGGGTTCAAAGTTCTGTGAAGAGTGCGGAACCAAGATCTGATAGCAGGTTAGTTTGATCAATGACAGTGAGGCAAGATAGTTGGCAAGAACAATCCCCAAGGGAATAGTAAAAGACGTCATAATTGTCGGCATAGCGGTGCTTGTCATCTGGATTGGACTGCAGGTGGCATTTGGCACGCCAAACCCGTTCTATGTAGTTGTGAGCGGAAGCATGATTCCGGTTTTGGAGATATATGATGTACTGGTGGTTTCAGGGCACGTCTCCTTTGATGATATAGAGGTGGGGGACATCATCGTGTTTAACCGGCCATCTGATCACGACAGGGTGATCGTGCACAGGGTCGCATCAATTATTGACGATGATCCAAAGACGATTAGGACCAAGGGGGATGCAAATCCCGCATCTATTCCGGGAACGGACTTTCCCATAACAGAGGAGGAGTACATAGGGGAGGTCGTATATGCGATTCCGCAGGTCGGCTATATCACCCAGCTGATAAAGCCGCCGATCAACTATATCATAATTGCAATAGTCATCGGAATAATGGTGGCAAAGCAGTTTGTAAAGAAAAAGCCCTCATTGGAGGAGTCTGATACTGCAGATGAGCTAGCAGATATCGGCAAGATAGAGAAAGACTCAGAGTATGTCACGGAAGAAGACGACAAGGAGTCAGATGACATTGCAAAGACTGCAGAGATTGATGAAAAGATGGAAGGGATAGACGAGTCGATCAGCAAGGATGCAGACGGGGATTCAAAGTAGGATGTTTCATAACGGATACAGAATTAGATTTGCAAGATAATTTGTTTTCTAGTTCAGGGGTTGCCTCTTTCAAGTATTGATTTTGTCAGATTATAATTCACATTATTAAAACTAGACTAAGGAAACGACCCTATTATTTCCAAGATTTCACTGTGAATAGGTACTTTAATTTCAAAAGTTTGATGGTAAAGATTTCGATTTGGTAAATTTTCTAACGAATAACCCGAATAATTATTATTGATAAGTATGGTAATAGTATAATTCTGTAAATGTTCCAACATATCAGATTGTTGCTCATTAATAGATAGGATAAAATCCCGTAAATTTTCCTTATTCATTATTGGGAAATGACCATATGGAATATCTACAGTTAACTTGGCATTTGAATTTATATTTTGTAAATCAAAAAGAAGTGCGTATCCTGTGAAATAAATTTTCTTAACTTCACCATTATTGATTTTGTAGTTATAATCTAATTCTTCAGGATAATACATCTCATCTCTCCAATCTGCATAAGCCACTGGTACTGTAACAGTGATTAAAACTAAGATTGCACTGAAACCCAGGTATCTCAATAATTGTAAAATCATAAACCTGTCTTATAATACTACACTGTTAAGTGGTGTCTTCATTCACCTGTACAATAGGTGAGGTTTTCAACTTTTCTTCATGTATGTTCCAGTCATCCCACATGTGGAGAGTACTGAAATCACTCTGACTTTACAGACGAGTGAAACATCCACTGAACTTAACAGTGCAGTATTTTATACGATGTATCAGTGAATTAATTCAGAATCAATTTTTACTAGTTTTTCCAAGCTCTTTTTACTACCAATATCTGCTCTATATTCCAAGGAACCATTTTTAGATGATACAACATGTATGTCAATTGCATTGTTTATGATTAATGAAGCCTTTTCTATACTATCAGAAATAACACTAAATGCACAAACTCGTGATTTTTTTAGGGTTTCATATTTGGATGGTCCTGTCTTGATACAAGATGCAAAAAATATTTTTATACCCATATCATTAATTGCCTCTTCATCAATGGTAAAGGATGTTACCTCATTACTAGTATCTGGATATTCCTTTGCCACCAAATACTTTACAACACTTGCCTTTTTCACAAAAGAAACAACATCGTCAGATAGTGTCTTGTTCCAAAGATGAATTAATAGTTCTGAAAATGACCCTTCAAGAATGCTGAGTATGTTCAACCCTTCAGGATCACCAAAGCGACTATTCCACTCCATGAATTTTATGCCGTATTTTGTTTTAAAGAATCCACCATTAATAACACCATTGAAAAAAAGATTATTAGATTTCATCTCATCAATTATTTTCTGCATTATACACTGACAATCATCCAAGTCTTTATCAGTCATGAATGGAAGTTTCTTTTCAGAATTTGTAAAGCAACCCATACCACCAGTTCCTGCACCTAAATCATCTTCATCTCTAAAGGGATAATCGTAACTTGCAGGAGATACTACCAAGTTTTCACCATCAGTTATTCCCATGATTGTAAATTCTATACCTTGTAATTTTTCTACCAACAGAACCTTTTCATCAGGATTTTTCTTTAGTAGATGAGATGCATAATTAAAACAATCCTGATACGTCAATAGATGCTCAGGCATCACTTTGACACCTTTGCCTCCTGTGAGTCCCTGTGGCTTTACCACAATATCCAGTCCTTTTGATTCAAATGGAATCATTGCATTTTGCAACTCTTCAATGGTACTGATAACTTTGTAAAATGGTGTAAACTCTGGACAAACTTTTTGCATCATTTGGATGGAATATACCTTATCCCATTCTATTCGTGTTGCCTCTTTTGTTCCTCCAATTGCTTTAAAGTTATTCTCAAGTAAAACATCTACAACACCATTAGCCAAAGGTTGGTCTGCATTGACAAATGTATAATCTATGTTATTTTCTTTTGCAAATTGCAATACCACTTGAGGATCATCAGAATCTCCAACCAAATATTTTCCGCCAGATGATACAACACAGTCTACAATGAGTGGGTTTTTGTGTGAAATAATTGCATAAACTATACAATCTTTTGCCAGTCTAAAAGCAAAAGCACTTTCACGTCCTCCTCCCCCTACAATGAGAAATTTCTTTTTCTCCAATGAAATGTTTTGAGTATTGTGGGAAATAAACCTTCATGGAATATTTTTTTAATGCAACTCTAATGTTGACATTAGATATAATAAAAAATCATTAGAATTTTCTGATAAACTTCTTAAAGCGATTATTGGCTCTGGTCACAAATGGTGATCTGATCACCATATTTGACCAAAGCCGGAACGCCTAATCAACAAATCAAAGATCTAAACCACTCACAGAATAAATAACATAACTAGAAACAACATAGGCGGAAAAACATCAAAGTTATCGCAATTAGGATTATTCTAATTTTAGAAAGTTTTGTTAGTGTCAAAAAGACAGCAGACGCACCAAAAACATTAATTGGTACAAGTATAGACAAGAAGAAAACAATACTTCCTGCCCAAATATTAAGTGGTAATATTGACTCTACTAAAATATAAAAAATCCACGGTGATCCTAAAACACCAATCCAATTAATATCAGATGTATCTTATGCAACATTTTGTAATTTGTTTGTGTATAAATAAAGAGAGAAGTTACTTGGCCTCATCAAATACTGTATCTAATGATTTGCCAAACGGATGTTTTTCATTGTATGCCTTTTCTTCAATAACTTTGTACTTTCCAAACTTGCCTATTGCTGCAAAGTAGCTATCTTCATCTACTCCATTTGGACCTAGATCACTCTTACCAATGTGCACGATAATTTTTTCACCAATTTCGAACTGAGGTTCAAAATTCAAAATATAGTGTTGACCATATAGATAATGTCCATGCAAATTAAATGTAAATTCATCACCCTTGTCTAATTTCAGATGTGATTCTTCATTTTTGCTTTTTTTATCTACCTGAATTGTTACTGGTACATGACCCATGGCATGACCGGTTTCATGATCCGTCCAATCCACGGGATCTCCAACAGACAACACGGTTCCAGACAGTGTTAGTACCACGCTATCCTTTGCATACTCTATATCTTCTACCATATAGGCTGAACCTTTAGCTATTGTAAGATTTGGATTTGCCTTTGTGATGTCTGATTGGGTGTAAACATATGCAGATTCTGGTGTTGCGGGTATTGCCAAAATAATCACAGATATTGCTGCAATCAAAACACAGGTGACTAGTATTTTTTGTCTGCTCATTTCCAATATCCCCTAATGATACCAATCATTTATGTCCTCAGCTTGTCCAGGAATCATTGTATACAGATGGGAGTTACATTGTAAAACAATGTACAGTTGATTAAAACCATGGTGTACAAATTACAGCTACAAATTGTACATAACGCTTTTAGTCTTCTGCCATAGATATTACTGTTGACTAATATTTCACGGTATGTGGCTCCAATATTATTCGGACTTGTAGGCCACTTGATTGTCTCAAATTCCCTTGTTTGTGATGACAAAAAGGCAGTTAGAAAAAGTTTCAGGTTGGCAATTGTTTCATCTGGTTTGTGGACCATGCTACTTGTAACATATTTAGTTCTCGCTTCAGGTGCTGATAGGATATATGATGATGATGGCTCGACTCATTTTATTCAAGTGTATGCTATGCCCTCCTACATAGAGGCAATAAACCGAGATACGCCTTATGTCCCACCAAAACTTACAGAGCAGGATTTGATACCTGCAAAAATAAAGCAAGGGATGGGTTATATTTTGAATGCATCAAATGCACAAATAAACGATCAGATGATTTTTGGTGCAGGCAACAGTTCAACTGGACTGGATGGTGTTCAAACCGCTCTATCTGGTTATATGACTAACATTTACATTCTGCATGAAGAATTTGATCAGTATAGATCATGGGCAGATAAAAATTTGGTTTCAAAGGGAATTGACTATGATTCTAACCTTTATTATTTTGAGTATGATGGGGAGGTTTTTGAAATGTTATTTATGAATAAAAAAGACATGAATATACAAAATAGTAATTATTCAGACACCCAATATCCTAATGCTATGTTGGTGCCATGATCATGTCTGACATAGTAGAACCAAGAAAGACACTAAGTTCTGTGTGGTATATGATGCCGCTTTTCTTTGGAGTCATCGGGGGTCTGATTGTATGGATGACCAAAAAGGATGACGATCATGCAAAGGCCAAGAGAATGCTGGTGCTGGGAATAGTGATATCAATATTGTATGTGGCAATCATTGTATATTCACAAATAACATTTTATGACACTCAGATGAGTACGCCACAATTCTTACAAGATGCAAACTATACAAAATATTGTGACACACATTTTTCACAACCTCCTACCAACTGCGTGGTAAAAGATCAACATGGTGTACCAATAACCGAGGATTCAGTAAATCGCATATCAGAGATTAAGGATTATTCTTGTTGGTATAGGTCTGATGATAACAATGAATATCTACCTTGTAATATAGAGAGCTTGTCTTATCCAGCAGCTGTGATTATTCAGATACTTCTGGTCGTACCCACTCTCCTGTCTTATATCTCGTTCCAGGGCTTTCCTTATCTCTTGTTATTCATTACTGGAATTGCCAGATCTGAGATCATCCCATTGGATATAACATATCAATTTATCACGTGGGTTAATTCGATCATGCCTTAGATGGCCAAAAGTTCGGATTACAGTTTCCAAACTGTCCAAAAAATCATCCTTTTCTAGAATTTGGATCTATGTGGAGAGTGATCATGTTAATGAATCACAACAAAGCAATAGTCCTGATAAATTATTCCAGTCAAATACGGTGATCAGATCACCGTTTGTACCCAGAGCTCGTTTTTAATCATTGGGACTTTTCCAATATCTTAGATTATTCCATTTTGATACAAAGAATCTATTTGGGATTATCTGCACCTGTCCAAAATATCACATAGTTTGCTTTGTTGCATGACTGCCTGTATCATCTTTCAGATCTCCAGTTTGACAAAGTTAAATCAAAAAAGCTAAAGATCAATCATGGTTCACCTCGTATTTCGCACTTAGATCCCAAAGACTTGAGAATGCCCATTATTCAAGTAATTTGTTTGGAATGAAAAATATCAAAAGTATGCATTACTTGTAGAAATAAGAACGTAAATAAAAATAGTATAGGCTGAAAAAATAATTGCCGCAATTATGATTATTCTAATTTTAGAGAATTTTGTCAGTGTCAAAAAGACAATAGATGCACCAAAAACATTGATTGGTATAAACAGGAGCCAGAAAGCAATCTCTACTGTATAGCCTATTGCATCATAACTTGGTGTATGTGTTGCACGATCCGTAATAGATGACCATATTGACCATGAGTATAAAATAATCCATGACGAGCCTAAAATCACCAATCCAATTAATATCCGATATATTTTATCCAGCATTTTATGATTTGTTTGTATTGGAAACAAAAAAAGGTTATCAACAGCGTTATCTCTGTTGCATAATCTGGATATGGCATCTATACGATTCCACACGTTATAATTTGAGATGGCTCTACAATTACAGAACTGAATGAGGGATTTGAATTCGAAGAAGATCCGTATTTTAGGTCTCCCAAGATTACACAGAACCATCAGAAAGAATATTAAAAAAGAGACAAGTACAACAGATGATAGATGGTATGGTTTGGTTCAAATGTCAATGAGCAATAATGAGGATAATTTTGATTTGGATAAAGAAAGTGTTAAAAAAATAATATTAAAAGAAGTCAGGATAGGTCAGGTATTCTATCCAAGTGACATAGCTAATGAATATAATTTAGATCTGGAAACAGTGATGGATGTAATCTCTGAATTAAAAGAATCTAAACAAATTACTGAAAATTCAAAATAACATGACAGTTCATCATAACAAAAATGATCATGGTGAAAATATTGCATGTCAGTTCAGAAAAAAGAATAAGGAGCAACTAATACGTATGATAGGAGATCATATAAGAACAAGGATGATCTAGGGTCAGTGTATTCTTCGTATTGAATCTCTTGCCACCTTGATCCTCATGGTAAAACAATAGAATTAATTTGCACCTTAATTGCTACAGACTTGTTGGAATTTGATGTTTCTTTCCACTAGGGCATCATGTGCATCCTTGGCAATTTCAATCGTGTCAATGCCCACGCCTTTGAATGCAAAGCTTGCATGCAATAGGAATCCTATTGCCTTTGTCTTTTCTTCCTTGCTGGTAAAAGTAATCGTATGTGTCCTGCCGGTTCTCACACTCATGAATATAACGAGTATAATTGTTATAAAAAGAATAGCCTACTTTTCCACGCATTAGATGCAGCAAACCTGATCAAAGCGTACCCAGACCTGCCGACTCTCAAAGACCCGGATATTCAAAAACACCAGAGCAAAAATACAAGACGAATCTCAGAGGACAGAGTCCTTGGTCTTAAAGACGCGCTTAAAGTAGTCAGATGCCTCCTTTGGCTCCTCAATGTCGTTTGTGATGCCTGCAAGGTTCTTTGCCAGATTCTTTTTGTAGCCTACCTGCATCTGCCTCTGAATCTGGATTCTCTGCGCCTGCGGCGAGCCGGCACCGTGCATCGACTCTGTAAGGTATCCCACTGCGTTTCGTCCCAGGGTCATATTCTCAATGAGCCTCAGAATCCTCATCCTATTCTCCACATCAACACCCTTTCTTCCCACAAGGTACTTTCGAAGCATCGGCCCCGCCTCAGGATGCCTAAAGTCCTTCTCAGAGGGCAGCGTCACTACCAGTCCGCCTGCGATGTCCTGTGCCAGCCTGCTGATCTCGTATGGGAACCGGGTTACGTTGTGCTTGCAGACCTGTGCAAGCATGTCATCGTTCAGATAGACGCCGGACTTCATCTGTTGTCCCTGGTATGATGATGCAATTCCTGCAGCAAAGATAGTCTCATTGAGGTGCGTCATCTCTGTAATCTTGTCCTTGATGTGCGATACTGTAGGGACGCCGTTGTAATCTGCAATCGTGGCTGCAGCACCAATGAGCACGTCACCGAGGCCAGTCTTGCAGACATAGCTGCGCCGGTGATAGCATGTAAACCTCTCGACAAGCATGGATGCAAACTCGTACTCCCCATGCATGAATATCTTGTCCCACGGAATAAACACCCTCTCAAGAATCATCAGGGCCTCCTGGCCGCCAAACTTTGCATTACCGTCATCAATGTCGCCCTCCTCCATGCTGCGCGTGTCGCAGGACTGCCTGCCGTAAATGTAGGTGATGCCCTTGGCATCTGCAGGTACTGCGCCGACTATTGCCCAGTCCTTGTCATCTAAAGTCAGCCTGATTGTCGGCATGAGAATTATCCAGTGGGAGTTGATGCATCCGGTCTGGTGGGCCTTTGCACCTGAGACATAGACGCCCTTTTCGTCCCTGTCCACAATCCTTGTAAACAGATCAGGATCATCCTGCTGTGCCGGACCCTTGCTTCTGTCCCCCTTTGGATCAGTCATCGCCCCGCCGATGACGAGGTTCTCCTGCTGGACCATCTTTACAAACTCTAGGAACCGCTTGTGATAGTCAGTGCCGTGCTTTTCGTCAATCTCAAATGTGGTAGAGTGCAGAGAGTTTAACGCATCCATGCCGACGCACCTCTGGAAGCATGTTCCGGTGTTCTGTCCGAGCTTTCTCTGCATCTTGTTTTGTAAAACCAAATCCTCTGCGCTCTCTGCAATGTGTAAAAATCTGTTAACCTTCAGTCCGGTAATCTTTGAATCAGCAGATGCCAGGGCCTCCTCGCGCACTGCAAGATCATAGGTCTCTGCAACTGCGTTAATTGAGGGCCTGATCATCGGATGATCCACTGGTTCTGAGACCAGCTGGCCAAATAGGTAGATTTTGAGATCCCGTCCCCTGAGGCTTTCAATGTAGTCATTTCCAGTCCTAATTGTCTTCAAGACATTAGCCATGTAACATCAGTTACCTCGGTGTCGTATAAATATTCTAAACTGCCGTTTGGCAGCATCTAGGAGTGAGTCGCGATCAGAGGCCTATGCGGACATCGAGAATTCTGCAGCCCCTGCCCTTCTCCATGACTAGCACGGGGTTCATGTCAAGCTCCTTGATCTCTGCAAAGTCCGAGACCAGCTGGGAGAGTCTCTGGATGCACTCGGAGAGTTTTATAATATCAGATGGCCTCTCGCCCCTGACGCCCTGGAGCAGCTTTTGGGTCCTAATTGATGCAATCATGTCGTCAGCCTCCATGTCAGTTACCGGTGCAAGCTTGAATGTGACATCCTTGAGGACCTCGACATAGATTCCCCCCATGCCAAGCATGATGACAGGTCCAAAGCCCGGCTCCAGCTTTGAGCCTATGATGAGTTCCTTGCCGCCCTTTACCATCTCAACTATCAGGACGCCCTTGATCTCAGCCTTTTTGTCATATCTCTTGGCATTTTTAATTATAGTTTTGAATGCGGACCGGACCTCTGCATCGCTTGCCAGGTTTACCTTTACGCCGCCTGCATCAGACTTGTGAATTATCTGCGGGGATGCAATCTTCATGACTATAGGATAGCCGATCTTTCTTGCAGTGTTTACGGCCTCTGCTTCTGTGGTTGCAAGCGCGCTCTTTGGCAGCGGCAGTCCGTAGGCCTTTAGAATTTGCTGTCCCTCCTCCTCTAGCAGGTTTGGCCTGCCCTCCTCCATGGCCTTCTCAAAGATCTTTTGCGCCCTTGCCTTGTTGACTTTGAACTTTGTAATCTTGCCGCTTGGAGACTTTGTCCAGTTTGAGAACCTGATCATTGCAGAGAGGGTCCTGATTGCGCCCTCTGCATAATTATAATACGGGACGTCCCCCTTTGCGAGAATCTCCCTGTTTGTGATCCCCTCATCCAGCCCCATCAGGCTTGCAAGCATTGTCTTTTTGTATCTCTTTGACATTGCAACTATGACCTCTGCGAGCTTGTCATAGTCAAGCGTACCTGACGGGGTACACATTGAGATGACCGAGCCCACCTTGGGATGCTGCAGCACGCGGTCAAGGACGTTGTGGAACCTGTTAAAGTCGGCATCACCTACAATGTCAACGGGGTTTCTAGAGCTTCCCCAGGGGGGAATTACAGCATCAATCTTTTTTCTCACACTAGTAATGTCTGCCATCCTCACCTTCAGCTTTGAGCACGCATCAGTTGAGATGATTGCAGGACCACCTGCATTTGATACAATCACGAGATCGCCTGATGGAAGCGGCTGCTTTGAGAAGGCAGTCGCATAGTCAAAGAGTTCCTCCATGGTATCAACCCGTATGGCGCCGGACTGCCTTAGCAGCGCATCGTAAATCTCATCAGAGCCCATCAGGGCGCCGGTATGGGACATTGCAGCCTTTGCACCCTCCGGACTGCGTCCCGACTTTAGCACAAGGACAGGTTTTTTGAGCTTTTTAGTTATACGCTTGCAGACCTTGAGAAACTCCTGGCCGTTACCCATGTCCTCAAGGTACATTACGATTACCTCAGTCTGCTTGTGATCTGCGAGAATTTTGAGGATCTCAACCTCGCTCATCACTGCCTTGTTCCCGAGACTTACAACTGCAGAAAAGCCGATTCCCTGCGCGCTGGCATCCTCGACTAGGGCTGCACATATTGCGCCGCTCTGTGAGACAAGGGCGATCTTGCCTGATTTTGGGGTCACTTTGAGGAACGTCGAGTTCATCATCGTCTTTGGATCAAGGTTCATGACCCCGAGGCAGTTGGGTCCGATTATTTGGATGTTGTACTTTTTGGCTATACTTTTAATCTCCTCCTCGCGCCTTGCCCCCTCCTCGTCGACCTCCTTGAAGCCGGCAGTGATTATTATGACGCCCTTGATCTTTTTTCTTCCGCACTCCTCTAGTACCGGTGCGACCAGCGTGTTCTTAATCACAATGACTGCAAGATCGATGGGCTTTGGGACATCCAGGACGGTCTTGTATGCCTTCTTGTAAAAGACCTTCTCCCGGGACGGGCTGATTGGATAGACTGTTCCCTGAAAGCCGTTAATGATATTTGAGGTGATGGTGGCACCGACGCTTCCCCTCTTGTCAGATGCGCCAATTACTGCAATGGATTTTGGTGATAGTATAACGGACTCTGCCATGTAAAGTTGAGTCCGGGATTTTGTATAATAAAGTTATTCACGGCAGTTTCGTATGAGGTCAGATACTTGAAAAAACTAGGCGTGAGAATGTTTCTGACAGTGTTGATTCGTGCCTGACTAAAAGGTATAGGAATCTCATACGAAGTGTGATCTCAGTTTTGCACTATGGATTTTTGTATGCAAGTTATAATTTAATATCTAGTCTGTGATTCTTTCACATTTGTCAGGTTTTAACAATATCAGGTTATAATCAAAGTCGTAACATTCTAACTTTATTTGTCCATTCTCATGGTAATGTTTGTAGTATTCCTTGATCTCATCATATTCATTATCTTCAGATGCAAGATATTTCACTTCAGTGTTTACATTTCCATTTTCATAATAGATTTTGCCTAGGTAAGATTGTGAACTCCAACTTGCATAATATGTCCGAATGAGTTCACTTGATAATTCCCCATTATCATACCAGTTACGCTGGAATTTTGTTTGTCCATTTTCGTGCCATTCTCCCTCACGTGATAACTGTCCATCTTCATTCCACCGTTTGTCAGATTTTATAAATCCGTTATCACCGTCATGATAATGAGTTTCCTGTTCCAAATTTCCATTTCCAAGCAGACTGTATTTTTTTTGGGTTTTTGGATTTCCGTTTTCATGGTACCACTTTTCATCTATCAAATTTCCATTTTCATGGTAATGGGATTCAAAGAGATCCTTTGTTGATGTGTCTGTGATTGGTTTTATAGCAGGTATTGGTTTAGCTGCTCCTGGCTGTTCCTGTATTTTTGATTGTAAATGGGTCAGGGCATACTCTGGGATGTCAATGTTTTCATACCAGTCCTCCTCATAGATTAAATCCAGATGATGTTCAAAAAAGATGATCTCACCTTTCAGTGCTTCTATATTTACATATATTGTATGATTCCGACCGCCATCAGGCTCAACACAACGACCTACGTTTATAGTGCTAAACATAGTGCCGGCAAATACATCTAGTCGACCTGAATGGCCTGTCAAAGGATGTTCCTCAAACGATACGCAATATTCGGGATTAAGTAAATGCATGTGGTTTTTTACAAATTCGTGTGCACGTCTTTCCCGTTCAGCCCCACTTAGGACTAACTGGTAAAGCGATTCTACATTATTTGTCCAGCCATGAAAGACTATTCTTATAGAAGGTTTGTCATCAGAGTTTACCCAATCAAAGGCAGTTACTGGTTTTATTCCTCCACGGACCTCAATCCTTTCACCTAGGGGATCACGTATGTCAGAATTATGGAATCCGGCCTTTTCCATAAGCGAGGTGATAAATGCTTCTCGTTGATCAGGTGACATACGTTTGGATATGCCATAGGTTAGACCGTTTATTGCATGTGGTGCATCGATATCAAATCTTGCTTCAAAAGACGCATGTTTCTTGCTCAGTGAAAACTCGTTACCTTTTTCTGTATGGTACAGATAACCACCATTAGATTCTGCAGACGGTCTAAACATATTGGTGCCTTGCTCAGGTATGCGACATTTACCAGAAGCAACGCATGGGAATGATGATGAGTGGTCTATGAATGTTATTTTATCATCATTGGCTTCTGCTATGCGTTGCATTACAATTTCGGCATCTGCAAATGGCATGGGAAACCACACCGCATCAGGGTCTGGCAGCTTTGGGGCATACTTTGTGGTTATATGGCCACCAGCTAGTAGATACGCGATATCATTTTCAGGGGAAGATTCTGCTCGGGGTGCTGTTGTGTCAAGGGGTGCTGTTGTGTCAAGGGGTGCTGTTGTGTCAAGGGGTGCTGTTGTGTCAAGGGGTGCTGTTGTGTCAAGGGGTGCTGTTGTGTCAAGGGGTGCTGTTGTGTCAAGGGGTGCTGTTGTGTCAAGGGGTGCTGTGTTAGGGGGTGCTGCTGTGTCAAGGGGTTCTGCAATGTCGGATATCCCTTGAGGTTCAGGGGTTGGCTCGACTTGTATAATGCTCCATCCCCGCACAAGGAGTCTTTCCAAAGTGGGATCAAAGACGCATGCAGGCTTGCCTACAGGTGACTGTATGAGGGTCTTTTCCTCACTGCATTGAATCTGGTTTATGGGAGTACCGTTTTTGAGTTGTTCCCGCGGCGATGATTCGGCATATGCCGGGGCAACCATCATTCCTACAAATAGCACTGCAAAGAGTGCCAGCATTGCATTTCTAGCCAATACAGATTTGTAAGATCTATGGTATTAAAGCAAGGCGAAGCTAAAATCGTATGAGGTCAGATATTCAAAAAAAACTAGGCGTGAGAATGTTTCTGACAGTGTTGATTCGTGCCTGACTAAAAGGTATAGTGGACCCCATACGAAATGAGATCTCAGTTTTGCACTATGGATTTTTGTATGCAAGTTATAATTTAACATCTAGTCTGTGATTCTTTCACATTTGTCAGGTTTTAACAATATCAGGCTATAATCAAAGTCGTAACATTCTAACTTTATTTGTCCATCCTCATGGTAGTGTTTATAGTATTCTTTGGTCATGTGATTCTCCGATCTAACATATTTCACTTCAGTGTTTACATTTCCATTTTCATAATAGATTTTGACTAGATGAGATTGTGATTTCCAATTTTCATCCCATGTCCGAATGACGTCACTTGATAATTCCCCATTATCATACCAGTTACGCTGAAATTTTGTTTGTCCATTTTCATGCCATTCTCCCTCACTTGATAACTGTCCAACTTCATTCCACCGTTTGTCAGATTTTATAAATCCGTTATCACCATCATGATAATGAGTTTCCTGTTCCAAATTTCCATTTCCAAGCAGACTGTATTTTTTTTGGGTTTTTGGATTTCCGTTTTCATGGTACCATTTCTCATCTATCAAATTTCCATTTTCATGATAACGGGATTCAAAGAGATCTTTTACTATTGATGTGTCTGTGATTGGTTTTATAGCAGGTATTGACTTGGCTGTTCCTGGCTGTTCCTGTATTTTTGATTGTAAATGGGTCAGGGCGTACTCTGGGATGTCAATTTTTTCATACCAGTCCTCCTCATAGATTAAATTCAAATGATGTTTAAAAAAGACGATCTCACCTTTCAGTGTTTCTATATTTACATATATTTGATGATTCCGACCACCATCAGGCTCAACACAACGACCTACGTTTACGGTGCTAAACATAGTGCCAGCAAATACATCTAGTGTACCTGAACGGCCTGACAAAGGATGTTCCTCAAATGATACGCAATATTCGGGATTAAGTAGATGCATATGGTTTTTTACAAATTCGTGTGCACGTCTTTCCAGTTCAGCCCCATTTAGAGTTGACTGGAAAAGTGGTTCTGCATTATTTGTCCAGCCATCAAAGACTATTCTTGTAGAAGGTTTGTCATCAGAGTTTACCCAATCAAAGGCAGTTACTGATTTTATTCCTCCATAGACATCAACTCTTTCACCTAAGGGATTATGTATGTCAGAATTATGGAATCCGGCCTTTTCCATAAGCGAGGTGATAAACGCTTCTCGTTGATCAGGTGACATACGTTTGGATATGCCATATGTTATACCGTTTATTGCATGTGGTGCGTCGATATCAAAGCTTGCCTCAAAAGATGCATGTTTCTTGCTCAGTGAAAACTCGTTACCTTTTTCTGTATGGTACAGATAACCACCATTAGATTCTGCAGACGGTCTAAACATATTGGTGCCTTGCTCAGGTATGCGACATTTGCCAGAAGCAACGCATGGGAATGATGATGAGTGGTCTATGAATATTATTTTATCATCATTGGCTTTTGCTATGCGTTGCATTACAATTTCAGCATCTGCAAATGGCATGGGAAACCACACCGCATCAGGGTCTGGCAGCTTTGGGGCATACTTTGTGGTTATATGGCCACCAGCTAGTAGGTACGCGATATCATTTTCAGGGGAAGATTCTGCTCGGGGTGCTGTTGTGTTAGGGGGTGCTGTGTCAAGAGGTGCTGTGTCAAGAGGTGCTGTGTCAAGAGGTGCTGTGTCAAGAGGTGCTGTGTCAAGAGGTGCTGTGTCAAGAGGTGCTGTGTCAAGAGGTGCTGTGTCAAGAGGTGCTGTGTCAAGGGGTGCTGCTGTGTTAGGGGGTGCTGTGTCAAGAGGTGCTGTTGTGTCAAGGGGTTCTGCAATGTCGGATATCCCTTGAGGTTCAGGGGTTGGCTCGACTTGTATGATGCTCCATCCCCGCACAAGGAGTCTTTCCAAAGTGGGATCAAAGACGCATGCAGGCTTGCCTACGGGTGACTGTATGAGGGTCTTTTTCTCACTGCACTGAATCTGGTTTATGGGAATGCCGTCTTTGAGTTGTTCCCGTGGCGATGATTCGGCATATGCTGGAATAATCATCATTCCTACAAATAGCACTGCAAAGAGTGCCAGCATTGCATTTCTAGCCAATACAGATTTGTAAGATCTATGGTATTAAAGCAAGGCGAAGCTAATGTATGGTCACAGTTAATGGATCATAATGCTTGTCGATAAGATTGTGAGAACAGGCAAGCCTCATATGAAATTTCTGATCCCCCAGATTCCCAGCATCCCCAATCTCTCTTCTGGGAATGCATGGATTTGAAAATTTTGCAATGATTTTACACGTCAAATGACGGGATTTCATCCTTGAAATGTGTCTTGTAGATAACCAGCACTCTGAACCATCAGGCAGGATACTCCCCGAATACGAGGCAGGCTATTGGGAGGACCGTACATGAGTATTTTCAGTATAGTCTATCAAGTTGCCATACTCATCATACTCTTTTGTGGATTCCAGATTTCCGTATTCGTCAAATTGGGATTCGGATTCTAGATGTCCATCGATGTAATGTTTTTCTGATTTGGAATGTCTGTTCTCGGAAAATTGAGATTCATGTTTTAGATGTCCATCGGTATAATATTTTATTGATTTGTGATATCAGTTTTCAAAATATTGATCTTCTTTTAGCTCTCCGCTGTTCAAATTACTGAGTTGTGATTTTAGATTTCCGTTCTCGTGATACTCGTAGTGTATCTCTTCTTCTAGTTGTCCGTTGACATAGTGTTTTTTGGATTTGAGGTTTTGGTTCTCGTCATAGTATAGTTCCTGTAGTTGTCCGTTCATATGCTGTTTTACAGATTTGAGGTTTTGGTTCTCATACTCGTAGTCAATTGAAAAGTTTAGTTCTCCGTCCACATAGTGTTCTACGGATTTGGTACTTTGGTTTTCATAATATCCAATAACATATCGAACTGGGCTGCCCATATGATGCTTGTAGTGTATCTCTTGCTTTAGTTGTCCGTTGCTATAATATTTATAGGATTTTAGGTTTTGGTTCTCGTCATAGTGTTGTTCCTGTAGTTGTCCCTGTAGTTGTCCGCCCCCATAGCGCTTTTTGGATTTGAGATGGTGGTTCTCGTCATACTCGTAGTCTATCTCTTGTTCTGGTTGTCCGTTGATATAATATTTATAGGATTTTAGGTTTTGGTTCTCGTCATAGTGTTGTTCCCGTAGTTGTCCGTTCATATGCCATTTTGAAGATTTGAGGTTTTGGTTCTCGTCATACTCGTAGTGTATCTCTTGTTCTAGTTGTCCGTCCACATAGTGTTTTCCAGATTTTAGATTTTTGTTCTCATACTCGTAGTATGTCTCACCTTTTAGTTCTCCATCCACATAGTGTTTTACGGATTTTGGATTTTTGTTCTCATACTCGTAGTGTGTCTCACTTTCTAGCTGTCCGCCCACATAGCGTTTTACGGACTTGGTACTTTGGTTTTCATAATATTCAGCGACATATCGAATTGAGCTGTCCACATAATATTGATCAAGTTTGAAATCACCATTCTCGTCATACTCATAGTCAACTGCAAAGTTTAGTTCTCCGTCTGCATAGTGCTTTTTGGATTTGAGGTTTTGGTTCTCATACTCGTAGTGTGTCTCTCGTTCTAGTTGTCCGTTGACATATTGTTTTATGGATTTTAGATTTTGATTCTCGTCATACTCGTAGTGTGTTTCAATTACTTGTGGTCTATCCACATAGCGTTTTTCGAATTTGAGGTTTTGGTTCTCGTCATACTCGTAGGCAATTGAAAAATTTAGTTCCCCGTCCACATAGTGTTTTTCGAATTTGAGGTTTTGGTTCTCGTCATACTCGTAGTGTCTCTCTTCTTCTAGTTGCCAGTTGACATGATGTTTTTCGGATTTTAGATTTTGATTCTCGTCATACTCATAGTGTATCTTCTTTACTAGCTGGCCGATTACATAGTGTTTTTCGGATTTGAGGTTTTGGTTCTCGTCATAGTGTAGTTCCTTCACTAGTCCGTTTTCATCAAATTGAGATTCAGATTTTAGATGTCCATCGGCATAATGTTTTACTGATTTACGATATTCGTTCTCATAAGATTGGGGTTTCGTCATATTTTCGTTGAAAAGATCAATGAATGGTAATTTTAGATATTCGTTCTCATACTTGTAGTGTGTCTCCCTTTCTAGCTGTCCGTCCACATAACGTTTTACGGATTTGGTACTTTGGTTTTCATAATATTCAGTAACATATCGAACCGATCTGTCCACATGATACTCGTCAAGTTTAAAGTCGCCGTTCTCGCGATACTCGTAGTTAAATGAAAATTTTAGTTCTCCGTCCACATAGTGCTTTTTGGATTTGAGATTATCATTCTCATACTCGTAGTGTGTTTCACTATCTGGCTGCCCGTCTAGATAATATTTTCTGAATTTCAAATATTCGTTGCTGTCATAGTGCTGTTCCTCCACTAGTTGTCCGTTCTCGTCATAATAGAATTTTAATTTCATATTTCCATCCTTGTCATATTGGATCAGTTGCGAGTATTCGTCTCCATAATACGTCTCAAGTGGCTCATTGACTGGAGATATTTCTGCAAGTACAGAGGGAATCATCAAAGGGAGCAGGGCTACTAGGGCCAGTAATAGGAGAACTGATCTTTTCAACAGTGTACAATAGGGCAATACTCAATTTAAGAATTGACTCAATGGAGTAGCGTTTGCATCAATTCAAGTCTTGCAATACCGGAGAATCATCAGGATAAAAGTTTCTTTGGTGTATGGCAATTACCTGAAAGTTGAAAAGATCAATGTTTTTCATATTCATGTATCCAGTCACCTGCCACAGGTTATCAGACAAGACGAGTAACCAGAAGACAGTTCTTGGTACAAAACAAATACCAGAAACGCTACACTGCTGCCAACATACAGTGGGATGCAGACATGAGTCAGACAAGAATCCAAAGACCCTGCTGCACAATCACTGCAAGAACGACAAAACAGGTGCCAGTCCCTATTGCTTGTACAGCCTTGTCGCCTTTACGGTAAGATTCAGCACCGCCATGTAGATGACTGTAGAGATACCCTGCGATACAATTGATGCCATGTACGGATCATACTGTGCCGTCAAAAGATAGTACTGCAGTACCCACCTCAACACGGTATAGATGATCTCGGCTATTCCAAGGGAGGTGATCAGCTTTTTCAGGTCGCGCCTCAGCCTTGCAGTGTCCGTCCCGCCAGATTCCAGCCGGTATTTTTTCCTGTTGTCGATATAGAACATACAGCTAAAGACTGAAAAGTAAACGGCATAGTCTGCAACTGTCGTGTATGTGGTGTTTAGATAGTCGGGCTGATCAGATAGGGCCTGTGCTATGAGAGCCGAGGTCACTATTGACGCTGCAAGTGCAATGAGAACGTTCTTGTTTAGTTTGAGGTACTGCTCCAACACATTCCAAACCCCCAATCCATTACAAATAAACTAGTCCAGGGCAATCTTGAGAAACATTATCAGTCCTGCAAGCTCTGCAATGCCGACTCCCAGCATGTACGGGAATATGTCGTGTGAAAAGATCTCATCCATCGAGAAATAGGCCAGTGCCCCCATGATGTTATGCAAGAACAGCATGCCTGCCACCACTATCATGCCCAAGGGAAGCTGGGCCTGGGTCTTTTGATACATTTTGGCAAATACGCAGATCAGAATTCCAAGTATGCCCATGTTTGCAATGGATACGACAGACAGCACTAGAGAGGTGGGCTCCATTAGAATAAAACACCTCGAATTCTCTTATTTACTTTTATCCAATTTTCTCTCAATTTCTTCAAATGCCTCCATGTTGACTTCAAGGAAGGTTGAGATAAAATAGGTCACATTGTATCTCTCCCCTACCTTGCTTACCATGTTGTTTTTTTCCAGCACGCGTATATGGTGCTGGATGGCCTTGTAGTCAAGGCCCAGCTCCCGTGCAAGCTGGTTTATGTTAAACGGGTTCTCCCCTAGCTTGGAGATTATCCTTAGTCGGTTCAGGCCGCCCCGTGAGCCTGCAAACACAAACCACAGGAGTCTCTTTGCGTCAGGATCATTGGCCATAAGTTGTTTAAATTTCTCCGTATTTACTACTAAAAGGATTCGGAGACACAAGTAGAAGGTATAAAAAACATAGTCAGGCAAATTCCAGTGAACCAAAAAATGATGCTAAACTATGACGCCCCGCTGTACAGGCCGCCATCAGAGGCCAAATCACTTATCTTTCAGGTGACGCTGGGATGCTCGTTTAACGAGTGCTCGTTTTGCGACATGTACAGATCAAAAGAGTACTCGGAGAGGCCCTGGGAGCAGCTCAAAGAAGAGATCGACATGATGGCAGGCTACCTTCCAGACACCAAGAGGGTGTTTCTTGCAGACGGGGATGCACTAAACGTCGACTCCCAGTACATGATCAAGGTTGTAAGGTACATCAGGGAAAAGTTCCAGGGCATCCAGAGGATTTCCTGCTATGCAATGCCCATGAACATACTGAAAAAGACGCCAGAGGAGCTAAAGATGATGAACGATGCGGGCCTTGACATGTTTTATCTCGGGATTGAGAGCGGTTCTGATACCGTCTTAAAAAAAGTCACAAAGGGGGCAGTCGCAAAGACGATCGTCAAGTCAGTGAAGAAGGCAAAGGAGGCAGGATATGTAATGTCGTGCATGGTAATCTTGGGGCTGGGCGGAAAGGCATACTCGGAGGACCACATCAGTGGAACTGCCAGAGTCATCAGTGAGTGCTCGCCGGACTATGTCGGCGCCCTGACACTATACCTGGAGAACGGGATCAAGGAGGAGTTTATCAGCAAGTACGAGGGCCAGTTTGCAAAGATCAGCGACGAGGAGTCACTGGAGGAGCTGTACAATTTGATAGACCAGATTGACACAAGAGAGGAGATCGTCTTTAGGGTAAACCACGGCTCAAACGCATACAGCGTAAAGGGAACGTTCCCACAGGACAAGCAGGAGATGCTAGAAAAGGTCACATGGATGAGGCAGCATCCGGAGACTGCGCGTCCAGAGGGACTCCGAGGATTCTAGACCAGGTTTTCCTGGGACTTGTACACCACTTTGAAGATCTTGACTAGATAGTCGCCATCAAATATCCTCGTTGTAATGCCGTCATCAGAGTTTAGCACCCTGAATTTGTACTGGTAGGTGCCATCAGGACTGACATCTGCCTGGGCAAAGTGAACGGCCTCCTCGCCTCTGAAAATTTGTATAATTACAGGATAGCCATCTACGGGGTCTGCAATCTTTCCTTCAACATACGCCCAAGGTATGGTGCTGTCTTTGGGGGAATGAAAGAGGAGTGTCGACTGCTCAAGGTTAGTCGTCTGGGTCAGCGGGCTGGTTTGAGTCTGGGGCGTGTGCGTGTGGCCGTTGATGAGGACCTGGCCAGTATGCGGATGCGCAGAGGCAGAACCCAGTGAGAGTGACAGAAGAATGGTAAAAGCCAGAATGCCTGAGAATACTAGTTTGTCCATATCAGGGTATGACATGTGCTAGTTTAAGAATTTTTCAAGCTAGAGACTATCAACTATTAACTTGAGGTTCTCTGGGAGATCGGGCAGCTCTGTGTGGCTCTCGTTGTTTTGCAGGATCTCGGGGCCTATGCGTCTGACCCGCTGTGTCCCAATAAGGGTGTCAATGTTTCTCATGATGTCTTTCTCAGAGAGTACAGCCCTTAGTTTTTCGGTAACGACCCCCTCGTTTTCGTACTTTTTGATCCCGTACTGAACCAGGATGGTCTTCTCCTCAGATGAGAACTCTGTCATGTCTTTGAGAGGCAGGTCTGGTGGTAATAATCTTTGGTCAACAGACGCACTACCAGTTGTACGAGTATCAGCAGGCCTGCATTTCAGGTGACGGCAGGCAAGAGAATTGCATGTCGCACTAGAACTTGTCCTTTGAATCAGATTAGATACGATTGCAAGATGATGGAGCCGCCAAAGGAGTAATGGTACAATCAGACATCTCTTGACAAAGACCCGTGTATTTTGGCAGGTGACATATACACAAAAAAATTGCACAGGCAATGCTAGTGAACCAAATGCAAATCCAGATAAACCCCAGGATGTCTTTATTATTTGCATTGAATAAATATCAGATTCTAATCATTGCAGTTGCAGTACTGGCTACCGCCCTTGTCTTGACAATTACCATGAATACATCAATAACACTACCTGAGCCAGTCGATGGCGACCTTACTCATTCTATTGAGGTACTGACTAGTCCCTCTGAGATAGACGGGCTGAACCGAAAGACGCCTTATCTTCCACCAAAGATTACAGAGCAGGAACTGGTACATGAAAAAATAAAGCAGGGTGTGGTGTATGTTTTGGGTGCATCAAATGCACCGGAAATAAAAGGACAGGTAATTTTCAGTACTGATTATCCCCCATCCAAATACAAGATTACTCAACCCGGCCCGTTTGATTACATAACTGAAATTTACGTCACGGACAAAGAATTCAATCAGTACAGATCGTGGGCAGATGAAAACCTGGTTCCAAAGGGGGTTGAACACGATTCTGACAGTTATTATTTTGAGTATGATGGGGAGATTATCATAATGAACTTTGTAGATACAGTCATGCGACAAGGCAACTAAGACCCCGTCATCCTCCCAGTCTCATCTCCAATTCCTCCTGCAATCAGCATCAATGCAATAGCCGAATCTGCAGATTGCAGTTACAGTCTTGACTAGTAACCACACAGGCGTGAATCATTCGATGATCCCGGGAGACTAGGGGCGATACAGTCATGCAACAAGATGCTTTTATTTCTCTGATACCTGATTCTATTTTTTCAGTTCTCAGGATACTCGTTGGCTATTGTTCCGTCAGCCAAATAAGTGAATTTTGTATTCCCGTTCTCCCAGTACTCTGCATATAATATTCCATTTTCGCGATAGTGGAATTTTTTCTTTCTGTTTTGATCTTCTGCATACTCGTACTCGATCTGTCCATTTGGATGATAATTATATCTTATATTCCCGTTTTCATACCATTCATCTGTGATTCTGCCTTTATCATCATAACCTGTTTTCCGTTTCCCATCTTCCCAGTACTCCATTCGTGTACTGCCATCCTCATAGTATGATACTTTGTTGGTTCCGTCTTCACGGAATTCCATTCGTGTACTGCCATCCTCATAGTATGATACTTTGCTGGTTCCGTCTTCACGGAATTCCATTCGTGTACTGCCATCCTCATAGTATGATATTTTGCGGGTTCCGTCTTCATGGAATTCTTCTAACAGGTTTCCATTCTTGGAATAAGATGCTTTCTGATTCCCGTTTTCCCAATACACCCTTCCCGTGTTTCCATTATTCCAGTATGATATTATGGGGGTTCCGTCTTCACGGAATTCACTAGCTTTTGTTGTCATGTTTCCAACAAGCCAATAGTCTGTTTTCACGTTTCCATTATCCCAGTATTCCGTTTTACTGTCATCTATTCTTTCTATCGATAATGGATCATCGGAGGGGACTCGTGGCTGATGATGACAATATTCGGATACTTTGAGAAATTTTTCTTCTTGAGCAGGTGTCATGTCTGTGCCGTCAAAGTCGTCTATGACATTGCAATCCCTATTAGCCAGAACCTGATCCAGCTGTGACTGACTGCCGGCAGCTACTGTTACAATTGCTGCAACTGCGACAATCCCGATAATAATGTAAATGTATTTCATTTGAACACTTAAATTTTTAGGGATTGCAGGAGTATCCAATAATTTTAAAGAGATTGCCCATTTTAAAAAAATTGTGTTTTGCATGACTCAGTTCAGATGATTGTTTGCGGTTCTGGTTACAAATGGTGATTGAATCACTGTGTTTGACCAGAACATGCCCATGCAGTCAAATCTCCGATGATTCCCAAAAGAATTGGCAAAAGATACCATATGGAACACTCTACCCATGTTTTAACTCATCCTCATATCCTAGATCACCATTTCTGATTAGCGTCATCATGGCACTATTACAGGCTCAAGATCCTCTGTGTACGCCTGATTATAACTTTGTATATTTTCTTCATCCATAAAGATCACTTCAACGACCTCCCCATCATACTCAAAATAATAACGGTTAAAATCGTGATCAACTCCTTTTGGAATCAGGTTTTCATCTGCCCACGATTGGTACTGATTGAATTCATCATGTGTGACGTAAATGTAAGTTTCAGAACCGAATGCACTGAGTTGAACAACACTATATTTGGATGGAGGATGATCGGTACTGAAAATCATCTCTCCTTGTATTTGTACATTTGATGCACCCATAACATACACCACTCCCTGCTTTATTTTTTCATGTACCAGATCCTGCTCTGTAAGGGTTGGTGGGAGATAGGGTGTCCTTCGGTTCAATCCGTCTATCTCAGAGGGAGTAGTCTCTACTTTAATAAAATGAGTAAGGTCGTTATCGGCAGGATCAGGACTCGGTAAGAACATAGATGCATTCATGGCCATTGCCAAGACAAGGACGGCAGCCAGTATTCCAGTCGCAATGATTGGAATCTGATATTTAGTGTTCAATAGAAAAAAATGAAATCGTTTTTGCGTTGTTTTTCGTCATTGGTAGTATCACACTGTAGAGATTAATAGGGATTGTGTACAATTTACAGCTGTAATTTGTACACAATGGTTTTAAGCAAGTGCACGAGGTTTTACAATGTAACTTCCATTGACGGTTTTGTGTAATCTTGGGAGGCCTGAAACATGGATCTTGTTCTGATTCAAAAATTCCTCAAATCACATCCTCTTGAAGGCAGGCCCCCACATCCGGAATTGAGCAGGCAGTCAAATATCCCCGGCTTCAGACCGTATAGGAACTTTTATTCATTTGAATGAAACTAGCTTATCATGAACTTTACACACAAGATCCTAGTGCTGGTGGCACTACAGATCATACTAATCATTACAAGCTTTTTGATCATAGTATACTTTGAGTCCCAGACTGCCCTTACTGGAAACAGGGTCAATATTGCCGGCAAGAACAGGGTATTGACAAGTCTGGTTCATGTGAATATGATTCAGAGCATGTATAGTGGTGCAGATGATGTCAGGGTGGTCACAGCACTTGAGGATTTGGAGGAGAACATTATGTTTCTCAGGGATGGGGGAATGCTAAATGACATCGAGATACCTCCTCTTCCATCAGAGTTTGTAGCCGATTGGGGTGCCGTATGGACCAAATTCACAGCATATGATAGTGTTATCAGATCCTCATTGAGTGATCTCAATCTTGATGATGTGGACCAAGTCATGAATATAGATACAACAAACTTGGAACTAGTGGGTGTCTCTGACTCGCTCACCAGGAAGCTAGGCGACAGCGTGGATGACCTCTCTGATCATCTTATAATGCTTCAGATTACACTAGGTATAGTAAACGTGATGGTGCACGTTTTTATGATCATATTCGTACTTCGGATCTTCAAAAGTCACACAGAGCAGAAGATAAAGACAGAACGGTTTACCACCATAGGCCAGTTTGCATCCCTGATGGCCCATGATCTGAGGAATCCACTTGGAGCGATAAGAAACTCGCTTGTAATAATAACTGGTCGCAACGACGGTAACAACGAGGTGATCGACTCTGAGTGCTCCAGAATCGACCGTTCCATAAACAGGATGGCCCACCAGATAGACGGCGTCATGCACTATGCACGCAATGTCCCACTCTTCACAAAGTCATGTTCCATGTGTGAGATCATACATAGGAGCATGGAGACGATAAATATCCCAGAAAATATAGACACAAAGTTTCCAGAGAATGACACGGCAATAACGTGTGACTCGACAAAGATGGAGTTTGTCTTTACAAACCTAATGCTCAACGCGATTCAGGCAATAGGCAGCAATAAAGGCAGCATCACAATACGGCTGACAGACCGACCTGCAGAAATCGCCCTTGAGTTTGAAAATTCCGGTCCTGCAATACCGGAAGAGAACCTACAGCGCATATTCGAACCGCTCTTTACGACAAAGATGCAGGGAACGGGTCTGGGCCTGGTCAGCTGTACGGGGATAGTTCAACGGCACGGCGGGCACATCACCGTGCGAAATGATCCGGTCACATTTACAGTGGTGATCCCAAAGGAAGGTATCTGATGCATTCTAAGAAGATTCTGATCATCGATGATGACGTGGAGTTTCGCGAGTCAATACACATGATTCTAATGGATGTGGATCACAACGTCATCTCCATTCCAAACGCCATCGAGGCTACCTCAGTCTATGCCGAGTTTGAGCCAGACATAGTGTTTCTGGACATAAGGATGCCCATAGTTGATGGGTATAGTGCCTTTTTTCAGATAACCAGGCGGGATCCTGATGCACGGATAGTCTTTGTATCAAGCTATGATCTGGATGAGAAAAAGTACAGGCGTGCCATGGATGTCGCACCCGTAGGTGTGCTTGAAAAGCCGCTCAGATTTTCAGATCTCAAAAAGATGATCAAGATGCACGCAAAATAAGATATCATGGCAAAGCATGCTTGTTCTTCATGCCGCTGACTATTCCGGCATAGTGGGCAGAGGCATTGTGAAAGAATTCAGAGTACCATCCATGCAGGTCCTCATCACCTTCCAGCATCCTGCGCATTCTCTTGGCCCTGCCCTGTGTCTTTCTGGAGTGCAGATGCGGATACATCAGAAACGTATAGAACCAGTATGATATCTGCTCTGCCAGATCCTGCTCTATGATTGATTCCAGGTTTCTGGCATATTTGACATGGATAAACGACATGAGTGCGTAGAGGGGATTGCTCGGATCCTGCATTACCTGGCTGTCAAGAAGTATTCCCTTTGCAAGAATCCGCAGCTTGTACACATCACTTTTCAGTGCCGATTTTAGATCCTTCCACCTGCCAAACACCCTTGGAAGCTGATCTGAATATTTTGATGCCATGGTGTCAATCTCTCTGTTGGTGGGATTCAGGACATCCATACAGTACAGTATCCCGTGCAGGGAGAGGCAGTACAAATGGGATATCTTTTTGCCTGTTATTTTCTTACTTTTCAGCACCAGTCCAAGGTCAAACATTCCGTCGTTGTGGCTGCCTCCATCTGACCTTCCGATGAGGAGCCTTCTGTATCCCTTCTCGTTTGCCCTGATCACGCTAATCTTGGAATGCTGTATCTTTGCCATCTCCCACGTGGTGCACTGCCCGTTTGTAAACAGGATGTACAACAGTTCTCGCACGTTCCTCTGGTGTTTTGTCAGCCTCTTGCTGTTACCACCGTACAGCCTGTGGGCTGCAGGCATGGTGTGAATCTTGTATGACATGAGGTTCCCGTAGCGTATTCCATGTTCAGTCAATGACGTAGATGTGTAATGTTGCTATATAATGATGTTAAGAATTGCATCAAGTTACAGTCCGGATTCGTATCATCTTGAGCATGTCCTGCCTCAAACTGGCACAGATGTGTAAATGGGTTTTGTTCATCTCGGTTTTTCCGATCCTGCAATAAATATGGGGTTTTTTACAGTTTTCACGCCTAAGAGGCATGCCGTAGGGAGGCAGATGTCGCTAAATAACACCATGATGATAGATATGACAATAACATGAAAAACATGCAAAAATCAGAAATGATTTTTTCAGGTATTAACAACATGAAAAATGCAAAATGTACAATACCGTTCTTGGCATTAATTTTACTGATACCAGCAGGCATCGATAATTCATTTGCACAAGAATCAAGTCAAAAGGCACCCATCTATGATCCTGCTGTTGTACAATACATCAAAGAGATCATTTCTCGAAATGGTGAACACACACAAGAGAAAACAATAGACGGGCAAACTATGTCAGTTACAACAAACATCCAAGTAACAGATGGTAGTTATGTAGCAAGAACTACAGCTAGTGTAAACGATGAAAGAATAATGTCTGAAACTTTCAGAATAGTTGCAAATGATGATAGCACATACAAACTCATCAATGACAATCTGGGAATTGATGAAACGTTTACAGATGTATCTCAAGGTGCAACTGGAGATGCGACTTCATCAACCAGATCTAGCATATCTCTAACCGATAGAGAGTGTGATACTTTTCATACGTTACTTCCAAGTGACAGTTATTCAGCTTGTTCTACCTTTAATCAAGAACAAATAAAATCTTTAGAGGCTGAACCGGGTGATATCCTATAATGTACAGGGACAAGGTTCAGATTATTGCAGAAATCATTGCAAGGCTTACAGAATCTGAATCAATAGTAAGGACAAATCTGCTCTCATACTGCAATCTTAATCCATCAAGGGACCAGTCAATACTAGATGAATTAGAAGAGAAAGATCTCATCAAAAAAGATGTGTACTCTAATGGCAGAAAAACAATCAGCAAATACGCAATTACGCAGAAAGGGAGAGAATTCCACCAAAGGGTACTAGAGCCATACGGGGAGTTGTTTTGTAGGAAATGATTTGTTTTGCCTCAGATTCCGGAAAAACAGGATTCTAGTACAGATTGTCCTTGAATGATAAGCCGGATTAAGGCACACGCAAGTATGGCATCTATATGATTTCACACTTTGTGATTTTTGAGATGTTTCCATAATTGCAGATCTGAATGAGGGCTTTTTTGATTCAATTTTGTTGGACCGGGGAAGACTAGAGACGATACAGTCATGCAACAAGATACTTTTATCTTTCTGATACCTGATTCTAGTCTTTCAATTCTCAGAATATTGGTCAGCTAATGTCCCATTTTCATGATAGCGGAATTTTTTCTTTCCGTATTCATCTTCTGCATATTCGTAGATCTGTCCAGTTGGATGATACCAATATTTTGGATTTCCATTTTCATAGAATTCATTTGTCATTCTGCCTTTATCATCATAACGTGTTTTCTCATTCCCATTCTCCCAGTACTCCATTTCCGTACTACCATTATCCCAGTATGATATTTTACCGGTTCCGTCTTCACTGTACTCATAATATATTGTTGTCGAGTTTACAGTATCCCAGTATGATATTTTACCGGTTTCGTCTTCACGGTACTCACGATATATTGTTGTCGAGTTTACAACATCCCAGTATTCTGTTTTCTTGTTTCCATTATCCCAATATTCTGTTTTACTGTCATCTATTTTTTCTATCGATGGCGGATCATCGAGTCCAATAAACGGATGTAGACCGCAATATTCACCTAGTTTACCTAATTTTTCTGCTTGATCTGGAGATATTATCCCGAAGCTAGGGCTATTGGCTAATGCATAGCAATCCCTATTAGCCAGAATCTGATCTAGTGACTGTTGACTGCCGATAGCCATTATTACAATTGTTGCAACAGCGATAATCGCGATAATAATGTAAATGTATTCCATTTGAACGCTTGAATTTTTAGGGACTGCAGGAGTATCCAATAATTTTAAAGAGATCGTACATTTTAAAAAAATTGTGCCTTATTGCATGACTCTTCAGATGATTGGTTTGCTCTGCAGTCTGAACCAAACCATACTCTCTGAGATCATGTCGCCATCTGGAGATGTTTTTGGTGAGACTGTAAGTACGTGTGGACCCTCATACCAGTCAAAGATGGTTAAAATATGATGAATTACAAGCAAGATTGATTTGGCAAGCAAGCTGGAACTGATATCAAGTGTGCTGAGGACAAGGAGGTACGCATCTGTTGCCATAGTTAGCGGCACAGGACTTGGAATAATCTACTACTTTTTGACAATGTCGCTGTTTTCATCCCATCTGGAAGTCACAATGAATACAATGCAGTCATACATTATAACCTCCGTGGTGCTGACAGTGGTAATATCATCACTGGCAGGGATAAACTTTGCAATGATGGCATTCAAGATAAAGAGGATGAAAATGATGAATTCCGTAAAATCAAACTCGTCGGCAGTACTCGGAGGGGCGTTTGCCGCATTCACTCCGGGATGTCCGGCATGTACTGCACCCCTTGCAGTGATTTTAAGTGCAGTCGGTGGACTCTCACTGTTCCCAATGCAGGGACTGGAGTTAAAGTTCATCTCAGTGGGGGTTTTGACATTCTCCATCTGGTGGATTGCAAGGGGCCTGCAAAGCAAGAGCTGCTGCAAGATAGGCTGAGGCATACCAGTAGAGCTGCCAAGTGCAATCCCTTGCTTGAGGAATATAGAGAATGAGTTTTAAATGCACAGATCAATGCAGTATCCGTGAGAAGAAAGAGAGCATTGCTAATCATCCTGCTCGGCATCATCACGGTATCAGGGGTGGACGCGTTTGTAATCGAGCCC
Organism: Candidatus Nitrosopumilus sp.; assembly: GCA_965206745.1. Lineage (GTDB taxonomy): Archaea > Thermoproteota > Nitrososphaeria > Nitrososphaerales > Nitrosopumilaceae > Nitrosopumilus. The sequence goes on from OZ242220.1 coordinate 1,756,090, forward strand.
AACATCATCGAGGTAAACGAGATAGACATCACAGGTACGGGAACCGAGATGAAGGTCGGCTTTATTGCGGATTTCCAAAGACAAAACTCTGATCCCGCGTTTGTTCAGCGTGCAGTCGACATGCTAAATGCAAGAGAACCTGATGTAATAGTGATTGGAGGTGATTTCATAGATACCAGTCTTGATGAGCTGCCGTCCCTTGAGCCGCTGGGGGGGTTGGATGCCAGATACGGCGTGTATGGCGTACTGGGAAATCACGATTATAGCGTGTATTCTTTTAGCCGGGGCAACGCCAACCTGGAGCTGGCTGAGGCAGTGATAGAGTATCTTCAGGGGAACGGTCCAATCAGGATTCTCAGAAACGAGAATGTTGCAGTCAAAGACATTAGGATAGTGGGCCTTGACTCTTACTGGGCCGGTCTGAGGGATTCAGAGAAGGCCTTTGCAGGTACAGCAGACGAGTTTAAAATTTTATTGTCACACAATCAGAATGACTTGGAGATAAGCAAGGAGACAGCAGACGTGTATCTGTTCGGGCACACGCACTGCGGACAGGTCAGGCTCCCATATATCGGATCCATACCAAAAATTGCGGGCTTTGAGGGGGAGTACGACTATAAGCACTATATCGTCAACGGCGCTGACGTGTACACGACGTGCGGCCTGGCCCCTGCGCCAAGGTTCTTCAATCCGCCTGAAATCACAATCATAAACTTGTTAGAGTAGGCTCTGGTCAAATACAGTGATCAGACCACCATTTATGACCAGAACTTCTCATTTTGAACAAGCTGCCATTTTAGTGGTAAAATACCCATCATATTATAGATTGATTTCAAGTAATGAGGGGCACTCATTAATGGAAAAATTATTTATCAAAGGTTTAAGAAAAGGAAAGAGGATGTTTGGATGACTGCAAATATAATGACTAAATCAAAAATTGGAAAATCAAACACATCAGCAATGGAACTATTCATGGCAGTTGATTCACCATCGGATGAAAAATTGAATGATTTTAGAAAAAATTCAGAGTGGTTTGCTCAAAACAAAGATAGCTTGAGAAAGAAATATGGAGAAAGTTATGTTGCAATTTATGAGAATAAAATTTGTCTTACAGATAAAGACCCGATAAAATTACTCAAACAGGTTAAAGTGAAATATGGTCATGATCCAAGTGTTGTAGTAAGCTTTATTGGCTCTAGTCAAGAGTAGTAATTCAATTATAGTATTACACCACTCAGAAGATACGTTGAAGATTAGATTTTATCTGCTGGCTCTGCTATCAGGCTTGTTTCTCATTGTGGCCTTGCCTGTCGGAATTGTATTTTTGGTCTTTGTTGCCCTGTACTATGTGGTTTCCAATAGGGAGGAAACCAGGATTGAGCCTGCTAGTGCTGATGCACATCCCCCGGATCCCGACTTTAACAGCTTGTTTAACAATGAAGACTTTGTAAACGAGCAAGAAAAGTTAAGATGATTTAATTGCTTTGTTGTATGACTCGATCAATTCAGATGATTATTTGTCTCTGCATAATTTAATCCAGACAGTATCCACTGAAATCATGCCAGTACCATCCTGTTGTTGTACAGCAACTTGAGTTTCATCCCGTGCATCATGTTTTTCCTTTTTCGTGCCATCACATACTCTCCAAACAGCCTCTTTATTGCAGAAAATACTGCCTCAACCAACCCATCTTTTTCCAGAACCTGCAGTCTTTTTCCATTCCGTGTTACATCTCTGCATCTTTGCTGTCATTGTGCGCGGATACGACGGGGTATCACATCTGGAATTTTTTCGGACCGGAATTACACGCCGTATTCTCTCATGGTACATGTGCTCAAATATTATGGCCGCATCATACGTATCATCTGCCAGCACACAAGATACGGTGTTTCTTTTGCCTGACTCTTCGGCCAGATCAATTAGATGCTTTGAGTCATGTGAGCTCTCATCTGTAATGATCATGCCTGTTACAGTCATTGTTTTGGTATCAACTGTACCATGCAATTTTATGAATCCTCTTCTCGGGGTACCGTGCTTGTATCTTATCGAATCGCCACTGTTTGTTACCTTTATTCCAGTACTGTCAATTGCAATGGTGATATTGCCATGTGTGTTTTTGCTCTGGGTCAAGTCAAGCTGTAACTGGTTTATTTTTCATATGGTGCTGTATGATGGAACCTTGATTTTATCACCAAACAAGGTTTCTGCCAGACCAGATGTCTGTATGGCAATGTACAGTAGAGATGAATGTATGCATGAATCGTGATCAACTCGTCTGGATATTGGTATTGTCCTCCCAGTTTTTTCTGATTCATCTTTTTTAATTCCCTTTTGAATCCGTTTATGAGGTTGACATCGATGCGAAAGTAACCTCGTCTGCAGAGTTTGTTGTTGTACCCATTCCAATTTTTACTCACACATGCATGAACTATTTGATGATCTTTAGCTTTTTTGATTTAATTTTGTTAGACTGGAGATCAAAAAGATGATACAGGCAGAGTCATGCAACAAAGCAGAATAAACCATAACTTAGAATCATGACAGCTACATAAGATATTGGTTTATTTTTCCAGTCATCCAACAAGAGTTCTTAAAATTCAACTATGAATATGTTTTATCTTATCCATGAAAACCACCTTCGAAACTTTCCAAAATGTCTAGCTTTTGATTTCTTATCTAGTGCACGACCTGTTTTTATTTCTGAATCATCCCATTTTTTGGACCAGATAATTTTATTCTTCTCTATCCAGTAATGGGATTGACACGGTATATTCCAATTTCCAATTGATGGGTTTAGTGAAATTGTTTCCCCATTCCAGGTTAGATTCCAATCCATAGGTTTGATGGGCGTTACAGTAATTTCACCACAACCACAAGCACATTTGTGGATAGCTGTAGCATATGGAATGGATATGTACAGTATTCCCTCTTCCACTGGATCTGGAATTAAATCAACAAACTCATATCTGATAATCTTATGTTTCATTTGCAACATCACTATTTGTCAAAGTGTTAGTAGAGATTCCATAAACAGTATGGTATTCATTTGGGATATCGTGATAGAATCCACAGGTCTTTTTCCATTTGATAACTGCAAATGCGGCATTTAATGCATTCATATCAGCAACTTGGATATTAGTTGAGTATTGGTTATCTTCGTTGCCATCAAAAGGGATTTTGTTTGATGGATCATTATTAAGAGATGGATCATAGCTAGTTGTTCGAATCAAACCAGTTAGTGCTTCATTCTCATTTAAGAGACCGATTCCCACATCAATGAAAGGTATTTTATTTTTCATAAGATAATTCACTATAATTTTTCTAGATTCTCCTTTGTCAACACAAAGGAACACCATATCCATAGAAATTAATTTTCCAATATTTGATTCATCTATGAGATGTGGGTGTGGGATAATGTTTCTTCGCATCCGAGAATAATTTTCCGCAAACCACTCTACCTTAGTTATATCTTTTGAGAGATCATCATACGATGGCGCTCCAGGAGAACGAAAGGCATTGTGATTGTGGAATTTATCGCCATCAAAAAGATGAATTTCACCCACAGGGGTTTTAGCAACAAGATCGAGAATGTATGATCCTGTTCCACCTAATCCAACGATAGCAATTTTATCTTTCTTTAGCTTTTCATTAATTGATGTAATACCTGCACGACTGGAAGCTGTATCCAAATAACAGAAGACAGATTCATCCTCGGTGAGTTTGACAGGATGAAATGTGGTGGCTTTAACTTTTGAGTCAATTGCTCGGGCTTCATTCTCTAATATTTTGACATAATGTGTCATCTTTTGATGATAATTCTGATATCCTCCTGAAGGTTTTTGAGAAAACATTTGAATGGTAACTAGCCCATCGCGAATTTTTTCTGGTAAACTCCTAGTTCCTAATTTGACTAATCGTGATCCTTTTGAATCACATGGAAAATCATCCGTCCAGAATACGACATGATTGTATGGCTTTATAGTATTACCTGACATAGTAGATTTTGATACTAGTGATCCATATGCTATCTCTTTCTTGTCATTGACATATGGAACATGATGAATTATGAGGGTGGTATTAACAAACTCCATCTCATAACCTTCGTTTACAAGTTGTCGCAGATCAGGATTACGATTTATCAGTTCTAACAATATCAAACACCATCCCACTCTTAATTTCAATGTCTTGACCATCTACAAGAGTACCTTCACGATTTTCCTTTGGACCGCGACTACATTGAACAGTGAATATTTCATTTGGCCCATGTGAAGAAGGAAATGCTAAATCAATTATTTGTGGATAATTGATTGTTTTATATTTCCATAGATGTTGTCTTGCATTAACAATTATGTTAAAATGTTCGGAACATTCTTCATTTTCTTTTTGCATTGTTACACCTCCTTGAATTGATTGCACTGCAGAACTTTATTCCAGATACAATGTCACCTTGTTTATGAGATAACTGTAATTTGTTAAGTGAATAAAATAATGAATTGATAAAAAGAGAAATTATCTCTTTTATCTTATTTTTAGAATGAGGTTGAAATGTTTTTTTGCATTGAGATTGATCAGTGCTCAAAAGCAATCCTTTCTTAATTAGTTGTGTATCTATGTACATATCTACATATTGTAAATATGATCATCTATTTAAGTATTTAATAATTAGACACAAATAGCCATAACCACATATGTAGAAAACTAGAAATACAAAGTTAATGTAATAATACTGTGGGAAAAATCCATTTGTCAATTAATGATGAAATTGAAAAAAAATTTAGAATGGCAGTAGCAAAGAAAAAAGGATACAAAAAAGGCAATCTTGCAGTATCCATTGAGGAAGCAATGAAAATGTGGACATCCAAAAAATAATCCTACTGAAGGAATGGATGCCTGATGAAAAGGAACTGTGTGATTCTAAGATCAAATGAGGATATTTTAGATAGTATTGATGCTAAACAAATTTTGATAAATTCGTCTCATTTTAAACAAGTTGTTACTTTAGTGGTGAAATGTCTATTATATTATAAATTGGTTTCAAATAATGAGGGTCCATTAATGAAAAAGTTATTTATCAAAGATTTAGGAAAAAAGAAGAGGAGGATGTTTAGATGACTGCAAATATAACGACTAAATCAAAAATCGGAAAATCGAACACATCAGTAATGGAATTATTCATAGCGATTGATTCACCATCGGATAAAAAATTGAATGATTTTAGAAAAAATTCAGAATGGTTTGCTAAAAACAAAGACAGTTTAAGAAAGAAATATGGAGGAAATTATGTTGCAGTTCATAAGAATAAGATTTGTCTTAAAGATGAAGACCCAACAAAATTACTCGAACATGTTAAAGTAAAATATGGTCATGATCCAAGTGTTGTGGTAAGCTTTATTGGAAAAGAACAAGTGAAATTTTTACTATAAACTTATAAAAAAATTGGAAATAAAAATTATGCAACATGGTACTAGAGCAATGGTACAAGTTGACATAGTTAGTAAAAAATTAGGAAATCGAATAATACCAGTAAATTTTCTAATAGATACCGGAGCAGATATAACAACAATATCACCTCTTTGTGCATTAACTAATGAAATAGATTTTTCTAAATTAAGAAAAAAGAAGGAACCATCTGTAGGTATTGGTGGTACACAAATTTGTGAATATGAAATAGATGATGTGGGATTTAGATTCATGAATTTAAAAGGTAAGCCAATCTATGAAAAATTAGAATGTATTGATGTGATAGAACCAGACCTGGAAGCAGAAATAGGTTCAAATATGTTTAAAATTCCAAATCTATTGGGAACAGATATGTTGAAAAAATTGAAACTGACTTATAATTCACATTGCAAACTTGAAGTAAAAAAATAATATAAAATATGGCTCTGGTCAAGAGTAGTAATTCAATTATAGTATTACACCACTCAGAAGATACGTTGAAGATTAGATTTTACCTACTGGCTCTGCTATCAGGCTTGTTTCTCATTGTGGCCTTGCCTGTCGGAATTGTATTTTTGGTCTTTGTTGCCCTGTACTATGTGGTTTCCAATAGGGAGGAAAGCAGGATTGAACCTGCTAGTGCTGATGTACATCCCCCGGATCCTGACTTTAACAGCTTGTTCAACAATGAAGACTTTGTAAACGAGCAAGAAAAGTTAAGATGATTCAATTACAAAATATATCCTCTAATGCTGGTTTGGCCTAGACTGCAAAAAGGCAGATAATCATCTGAGGGTAGCAAAGCACGATCTGTTAAAAATTAGTAAATTTTCACAGTACAGAAAAACCATCCTTTTCCATACGAGGATTTATGATTGTAAAAGCAAATGAAACCACTCATGCAAGACAAACATGTGAACCTAGAGAGAGATTGATTAAAGTTAGATGTTCAGACCAAAATTGACTGATGCAACTTTGTTTTTGAATGGACAGGATTTTCCTTCATGCTCCCCATCTTGGCCAACAGGGAGTATGTCAGTGGTTTCTGCATAGACAGAGTCCATCGGAAGTGCCATGGAAAATATGGCAGCCAGTGCAAGTATTGAGAACATTGCAATTTTTGAATCCATCTAGATACTGTTGAGTGCTTTAATATTTAAGGATATGGCGCATTCTCGGATGTTATTCCATCCAGCTGATGTCTGGCAGTGTAGATCGCAGTCGAATCAGAGTAGCCTCAATGGTAGTGTCAAAGATATCTTTGAGCAGACCTCATGCGCCTTTACAGAGATGATCTGATTTAGCATATCATATTTTAGGCACAGGAAAGGGGATGGGCCCACGGGGATTTGAACCCCGGATCTTCGCCGTGTAAGGGCGACGTCATAACCGACCTGGACTATGAGCCCAGAAACCTAGCCTGTTAAAATCCATTTAAACTTTGAGACAAGTGAAAATCTAGAAATTTGGCAGTGAAGCAGCAAGAACATGTCTAATTGCAGATTCTTTACCAGCCCCATCGGACTGGGCCATGTAACCCGGGACATTGCAATTGCAGATTGTTTTGAGGATATCTCAGCGAGTTTCATCACGGGTAGCGGTGCCGCAGAGATCCTAAAGAGACTGGACTATAACGTGCAGGATGCATACAATCCGCCCTCATTTGTCATCAAGAATGGGACCCTGAAGAGTCCTGCCAGATGGCTGTGGAACTATTATCGCTACTATAGGGACTGCAAGAGTATCTCAAGGGGACTGCTCCAAAGGGACAGGCCGGACCTGGTGATCAGCGATGAGGACTTTGCATCGCTGACTGTCGCCCAGGACATGAAGATTACAACGGTGCTAGTCACTGACGTACTGGAGACCCGCTTTACCAGGGGAATTGCATCGCTTGTTGAAAAAAAGATGAACAAGTCAATGCAGGAGATCATCAGCAGGTGCGATGCAGTGATCTTTCCTGAAATAGGGGATGACCATGACAACATCAGGATGGTGGGCCCGATAGTACGGCAGACGAATCTTACAAGGGAGGAACTGAGAAGAAAATTTTCATTCCAAAAAAGAACCGTGCTAATCTCCATAGGGGGCACGGATGCAGGACTGTTCCTAATTGAGGAGGCATTGAAGGCTGCCTCAAGGATCAGTGATCTGGATATAGTTTTGGTTTCAGGACCGGCAGTAAGCAAGAGATACGAGAATGTACGGAACCTGGGATTTGTGGATAACCTGCACGAGTTAATCTATGCTGCAGACGTGATTGTGTCGCTGGCAGGAAAGTCAACCATAGACGAGGCCAACGCCTATGGCACTCCGGCAATATTCATACCGATAAAGGGACACTTTGAGCAGGAGGACAATGCAAGGGAGCAGGGCTTTGCCTTCAATGATATCAACAGACTGGAGAAATTAATTTTGGAAAAGCTGGAAGAGAGTAGAGGCAGGGTAAGCACCGGCGGTGCCAAGATTGCATCAGAGATCATTGAAAGATTGACAGATACGTGATATCAGTGCACCCCACATGTAGGATGACTGGAATGTACATGGAGAAAAGTCAAAGACCACACAGGTGAGTGAAGATCCCGACTGACCAGAACAGCTCACCACGACAAGTAATACGGTGCAAAGTAATGCAGAATATTCATCATGAGCTTTTGTACCTCTCCAATTAAGGGACTGTATGGTTCAGTGGATTGATTGCATGCATTCTGTAATCGTGCCGTATGTTCTCGATGTTCAATTATAATTGGAAGATCTCCAGTCATGCTCACTATTTGTCCTACTGTGTCATGTTTTACAGTGTCTATGTTTACATGAATCTTTAATCGGCCCGTGGATGCATCAATTCCTGTACCTATCACAGAGTCGATCATGAATAATCTGGGCGCGACAAAAGACATTCTGTCTTCTAACTCATCAGGTATTTCAATTACTTGAATCGACGGTACCAGCATGTTGAATTCGGCGGATATCTCTTCTATCATTTGATCATTTGCCAGTATGGCAGCTTGTGTAGAATCATCACCGGGAGCTGCCTTGAGTTGCCTGTTCTGTTCCAATAAATCAGGTAGTGGAGCAGCAACACTTTGGCTCTGGTCGGTGAATTCGTGACTAAGTGCAGCACGAGTGGCATAATCTAGACTGGTCCTGACTGGAAATATGATAACGGGGTTGATGGTGCTGTTGTACAGATGATCCTCGTCTACGACAGTGTCTATTGCTGAATGACGGTGTGATTTATGAGCCAATACAAGGTTGTACAGGTATTCCTCGTTTCCGATGTCACATCCTCTTTGATTGCATCCTATGCACGCTTTCTGATTTAGATAGTGCCGATAGTCCTCGTTTACCATGTCATGCGGCAGTTTCAGAGTCGTGTTGTTGTACAGGTGATCCTCGTCTACGGGGATTGTATTTGGAAGGGGATCATCAAGTCCGGGCTCTATTTGGCCAAAAGATTCGCCGATTCCAAAAGTCATTACAGCTACCAAAGAGGCAAACAGTATCGTGTTGACTGTTTTTTTATCATCCATGTTCTTACACCCCCATGCATCTTTATGATATAATAATTATCAATGACTGTTCTGGTCAAATACAGTGATCGGATCATCATTTGTGGGCAGAGCCAGACAGGATGATGCAAGCAGAGGCATAGATAACTTATCTGCGTATTTTATAATAGACAACATAGAATATCAATTCGAAAACACCTACCCAAAAAATCCAAATGACAACTCCCTTTTTCCAACACTCTTTTGCTTGGTCCTCTGTTAGTGTTAATCTGTAATCATCAGGTTGCACATAACAGCCATTTGGAGCACTTGCCCAGATAACCCAAAATTACAAAACAGATGCCTGCCGTAACTACCAGGCTTAAATTTAGAACATCCATGACAGGAAATGTCAACGAGTGATTGATAAATCCTGTATAATCAAATGCTTAATAGAAGGCAGTTTGGTTTTGATAGAGTGCCATGACAAAGCTGATAGTTGCCAAATTTGGCGGTAGCGCACTTGGTCCGGATGGCCAGACTATCCCAAAAGTCATCCAAAGGATCACGGATCTGAAAAAGGATTCCAAAGTCATTGCCGTCTTTTCGGCCCCACTGACAATGCACAACGAGAAGAAGCGCTCGCTGACAGACGTGGTACTAGAGCAGGGCAAGAATGCAGAGGATGGCACAAAGCCGTCCCTGGAGACTGTAAAGTCGACTTATCAGAGGATTCTAAAAATGGTTAATCAGGACAACAGGGAGAACTGTGAGAAGACGATCCAGCACCACCTAGAGAAGGCACAGGGGGCGCTTGATAAAGCCTATGAGAGCAGAGAGTTTGCAAACGAGATCCGCTCTGAGGCACTGGGATTTTCAGGAGAGATTCTAATGTCGCATGTGATGAACCACATCCTGAGGAGCAACGGCATGAAAGCCGAGGCAGTAAAATTTGAAGACTGGCCGATAGTAACTGACAAGAATATAGAATTTACAAATTTTCTCACCGCCGAGTCCAGGGAAAAGATGGGCAAGACAGAGCAGCTGGTAAAAGACAACGATGTTGTCACCATAGGCGGATTCATCGGCAAGACAGTGGATAACATCACCACGACGTACGAGCGCGGCGGTTCGGACAGGACGGCAGCAGACCTCGGGATACTGTTCCACAGAAAATACCAGACCAGCATAGACTTTGAGAAGGACAGCTCGGTGGTATCAGCCGATCCTAGAATTGTGGATTCGGATCTAAGGGAGATCACCCAGCTGTCGTACAACGAGGCAAGGCTGGCAGGAATGTTCGGAATGAAGATCCTGGATCCGATTGCAATAAAGGAGATTGTCGAGAACGGGGTGGACATGCCAATCACCATCACCAACATGAAGAGCCCTGAAAAGACGACCACGATAAAAAGAAACCTGCAAGAACAAAAGGGGCATCCGATAAAGATAGTCACGGGAAAGGAGAACTGCGCCATCTTTAGAATAGAGACAAGCGCGGTTCAGAAACTACTGACATCCCTGGAGAAGGACAAGCATTACAGCGAGTTTGTCATACTATCGCCATTTACAAAGGACGGAATCGAGTTCTCCAGGATACTGTTTCTGGATGGGGACTATGTAAAGAGGAATGAAAAGTATCTGCTGGGATTTGACTCGCTTGCCACAATAACGTACAACAGGGGGGTCATAACGCTGATCGGTGATGAGATGTGGAGGGTGCAGCAGGTGGCATCGAGGACCAGTGCAAAGATAGGCCAGTCAGGACTGAACATACTGAACATGGATGCACAGGAGGAGACCTCGCGGATAATCATCGTCGTGGAGGATGCGCATGGCAACATCGAGAAGGCCATTGCGGCAATACACCAGGAGATCTCTAGGAATAATTTTGAATAATGAAAAGTGGCGTTACGGGCTCTCACCTGTAAACCGCCATTCATGGGTTTATTCTTGGACCGTTATCTAGACTTAGTCCGGCGTTACCCAAAACACGCGATACCATACGTTATAGTTACTAGTATTTAGAGTTGATCCATATAGATCCGTTCACACACGCTCAGCTGCATACCAAAGGACGATGCCGGCGCCCAGCAGGGCATACCACTTGAAGTTCCTCCTGTTTAGAAAGACGTTTGCAGAGCCTGCGTCCTCATCCCTGTATGTAGTCAGGCGAATCTTTCTCATCTCAAATGCCTGACCGACCAGGCCCATTACAAGCAATGCTATTCCGGCAAATCCCAGGGTCCACTCCATGGTTACCACTTGCGGGCAATCAGATATGTAGTTTGGTATGAAATACCAATCAAAGTTAATTCTTTAAATTAGCATGGATCTTTTGCTCACCTATGAAGGAGGTCGGCAAGATATGGATGAACGGCAGACTGGTACCGTTCAAGGATGCCAAGGTTCACGTGTTAACTCACGCATTACACTATTCAACATCAATCTTTGAGGGGATCAGATGTTATGATACCCCAAACGGATCCGCAATCTTCAGACTGCCTGAGCATGTTGACAGATTCTTCAAGTCTGCAAAGCTGTACTCGATGAAGATGCAGTTCTCAAAGAAGGCAATCTCTGATGCGATTGTAAAGACGGTGCAGGCAGGAGGACTCAAGGAGTCGTACATCAGGCCGCTGGCATACTACGGGTATGGTACGATGGGACTGACCCCGACTCCAAACAAGGTGGACGTCTCAATCTCATGCTGGGAATGGAGGATGGGCGAGTCAAAGGCAGGCAAGTTTTCAGGTGCAAAGTGCAAGGTGTCAAGCTGGACCAAGATCGATTCTAGATCCCAGCCGATGCAGGCAAAGGCCGCATCAAACTATGCAAACGCGGCACTTGCAAGAATGGAGGCACTCGATGGCGGATACGATGAGGCCATCATGCTGAACCATCAAGGCAAGGTTGCAGAGGGAAGTGCCGAGAATATATTCATAATCAAGGATGACATAATTCAGACTCCGCCACTCTCGGCAGGAGGGTTGGAGGGAATCACCAGGGACAGCATTATACAGATCATCGAGGAGAACGGGAGCTTTGTAGTAGAGAGGGATCTGGAACGCGACGACCTGTACAATGCAGATGAGATCTTCATGACAGGTACGGCAGCCGAGGTAAAGTCCGTAAGCCAGGTAGACAGAGTAAAGATTGGCAGCGGAAGGATGGGCAGCATCACCAAGGCACTGCAAAAGTCATTTACAGACGTGGTCATGGGCAAAGACGAGAGGTTCCTGCCCTGGCTAAAGTTTATCTGAGTTCCATGAAGTTTTTTACCTGCAAGGGATACTGCTAATCATGGATTCATGCTCTACTGGAGATGCACAGGAGATCTGCTGGTTCTGCAGAAAGGATCGCCATGAGGACTGCATGGGGGAGATTCCCACGCAGGGAAGATCAGATGGGCCGCATGACTGCACGTTTGACACAAAGCTTGTTCCCTGCAAGTGCAGGCACTGACATAATATCAAATACAGCTTGTTCCTCATTGATTACATGGACTATGACGAGGGGTTTTGGGACAGATATGCAGATGATAACGAGTCAAGATACAACGAAGAGTTTGCAAAGTTTGTCAGGGATTTGGCTACATCACTGCGCTGTACAAGCGTGTTGGAGGTGGGCTGCGGGACGGGAATCGACCTGAGGCTGTTTCCAGATACGATTCAGTTCGGGGGCATTGATCCAAATGATCATGCGTTAAACATTGCAAGGGACAGACTGCCGGATGGAAACTTTGATAATGGTACCATAACTGAGCTGCCCTTTGAGGACTCGTCAGTAGACTTTGTATTCACCCACGGGCTGATGAACTATCTGGAGGATGAGACAATCGAGAAGGGAATATCAGAGATGTTCAGGGTTGCTAGAAGGTACATCATGAACTGTGAAAAGTTTGGAGAGACAGAGGATAGGATTGACCAGAACCATACATCACGCAACATGCAGAAGAGATGGTCAGGGTATGATGTCAGAGTCGTAAGCAATGTCGATATGCACGAGGAGATTGAACCGGACAAGCCAAGGTTTACGCTGTTGAGAAAACTGTAAGGTCTTGGTTTGATTAATACTGTTAACTACAAGATGGAATCTGGCAATCAGGATTCAAGTCATGTCATCTCACCTTTGAACAGTGATTTTTGAATTTGAAGATCATGTTTTAGCTCATCTTTGTACAGTAACTAGAAGAGATTACTATTCTTGACCAGAGCTATTTTTTAGGAGAACTATTTATCGATCATATTTATTCTGTTTAACATGGTTAATCAAAATAAACCTCTCAAAGCCCCTTCTCTTACAGATGATTTGATAAAACAGGATTTTGAAGATGTTTTGTATGCTTTTTTTGATCTTGAGGATTTATGTAAAAAAGATTCATTACACACTAAGAACTATGTAACGATTAGATTAGCAACCATTATTGAACAGTTTTGTAGAAAAATTGTAGAAAATCAAATCAAACATAAAAAAGGCAAGATTCCTAAAGAAATTACAATCAAGACTCAAGATTTGGATGAAATCATCAAAGCACATACCAAGTATGTGACAAAAAATATTTCCAACGATGTTCAAAATTTAGATAAGATTGGTGAAATAAAACAAATTGTAATTGCTGCATCATATTCATTTCAAAATATAGATGCAATAAAAGATTTGAAAGATTATAAAATTATAGGAATTTTTGATGATGATAATCTAAAAAAATCGATAGATAAATTAATATCAAAACGTCACGACGTTGTTCACACAGTTATTGACACTGATTATGATGTACAAAAAGGATTTAAAGAAACAGAGAAACTAATAAAGATAATTTTATCTAAATCCACTTTTAAAAATGAATCCGTTTTTTACGCTATACGAGGTTATTATAAATTAACAAAAGAAAAATATAAAGATGCAATAGAATCGTATGATGAATCAATTAGGATCAAACCTAATTATTTTACATATGTTGGTAAAGGCAATGCACTATACCAACTTGAAAGATATGACGATGCAATAGGATCGTATGATGAATCAATTAGGATCAAACCTAATTATTTGGCATATGCTGGCAAAGGCAATGCACTATACCAACTTGAAAGATATGACGATGCAATAGGATCGTATGATGAATCAATTAGGATCAAACCTAATTATTTGGCACATAATGGAAAAGGCGATGCACTATACCAACTTGAAAGATATGACGATGCAATAGGATCGTATGATGAATCAATTAATACTGAACCTAATTATTTGGCATATGCTGGCAAAGGCGACGTACTATACCAATTTAGAAGATACGATGATGCAATAGGATCGTATGATGAATCAATTAGGATCAAACCTAATTATTTTACATATGTTGGCAAAGGCAATGCACTATACCTACTTGGAAGATATGACGATGCAATAGGATCGTATGATGAATCAATTAGGATCAAACCTAATTATTTGGCATATAATGGAAAAGGCGATGTACTATACCTACTTGGAAGATATGACGATGCAATAGGATCGTATGATGAATCAATTAATACTGAACCTAATTATTTGGCATATAATGGAAAAGGCGATGCACTATACCAACTTGGAAGATATGACGATGCAATAGGATCGTATGATGAATCAATTAATACTGAACCTAATTATTTGGCATATAATGGAAAAAGCAATGCACTATACCAACTTGGAAGATATGACGATGCAATAGGATCGTATGATGAATCAATTAGGATCAAACCTAATTATTTGGCATATAATGGAAAAGGCGATGTACTATACCTACTTGGAAGATATGACGATGCAATAGGATCGTATGATGAATCAATTAGGATCAAACCTAATTATTTGGCATATGCTGGCAAAGGCGATGTACTATACCAACTTGGAAGATACGATGATGCAATAGGATCGTATGATGAATCAATTAATACTGAACCTAATTATTTGGCATATAATGGAAAAGGTGATGCGTTATCTCAACTTGGTAGGGATGAAGAGGCAAAATATTGTTATGAATCAGTAAATAAATTAAAAACAAAAACTACATAAATATTTTAAATTATTTAAAACAATAATTCCAAATCTTTGAAATTCTTCAATACTGTGTTTTCTTTTTTGTTGATTTTGTATATAGTTATCAATGATCTTGTTTGACTTACAGTTCCATCCACAAGCCCAAGATCTGTTAAACCATTGAGAATGATTGTAAGAGTTGCCCTGTTTATCTGTAAAAAATTTAACATCTTTGACTCTGGTCATAAACGGTGATCTGATCACTAATCTTGACTAGAACCGAGTGGATCACTATATTTGACCAAGATCATGGATCAGTTAAATCAAAGTGATGATCCAAACTGACAGTGAATAATAGATGACCTTTCTTCCAACCCTTCTAAGGACCAACATGAAAAAGATAGTCATAATTCTCATATGTTTGACCATACCAATCCAGATAACCGTGACGTTTGGACTGGTGGTTACTGGTTCTCCTTTCTGTTATGAGGCAGGGCAGTATAAGTCAGAAGAGGATAAGAAATCTGACAATCCTAATCATGCGGTTCTTTCTGACATAGAAATTAAATGTACTTGGGAAATAGATGCTTTATTCAAATTATATTACATTTTACCCTTAACCATTGTAACAATGCCCATAGTGTTGATAGTTTTCTCAATCTATTATGTGATAAAGAGAAGAAGAGTTTGAGATTCTTTCCAGTTTTAGTTGATTTCTTCATCATATGTAGGGACATGCAATAACAACACGGTAGAAAGCAACTGGTACGCTTACAATATTCCTATTTTTCTGTGCATGAATTGATCTATAACATGACATATTCTTCGACGGTCACCTTTGGTTAAAAAAATTAGATCTGAATGATCCATTAAGGACTAGATTGACTTCCATGGATCTTGCACCTTGATTCAGATGCTTTGGAAGAAAAATGGCAGGAAGAATATCAGAAATTAGACAGAGCTTATTACAGACTTCGTGCTTACTATAATCGTAATAGGAAATGTAAATGTCGTCATATTAACGAGTGTGATCATTTTGATGTCGTGCTTCAAAAAGTACTAGGGGATAAAGCACGGAAATTACGTCAATCTGGATTTGATATTAATTTTAGAAAATATTACGAGATAATGAAATCAGATTAAATTTCCAAGAATTTCCCGGATTTTCTTTACATCGTATTTGTCTTTGAATCTTTTGAAATTTTCATTTAATTTCACAATATTATAAGTTGCTACAGGAATAGATGGGTTACTTGTAAAATCTCTTACTGATTCTTGTAATTTCTTTTTTGTTATTACACAAACAGCTGATGGCATAGATGAAAGCGGTTTGAATCGGAATTCCTCAAGTACTTGTTGATCCTGCTTCTTATCCACGGATGGCCGCCATGTATTAGTCCTAAAGGAATATGCATCGTAACCATACCAATGTAATGTCAGAGAATTCGCTACACCATTTGTAGATTTTTCTATGCAAGAAGCCAGTCGTAAGATTTTGTCTTGAGATCGCCCTCGAAGTAATGATAATTTAAGAGAACTGTTTGTATTTTTTTTATTTGGTGTCCTTCCAAAAAAGGATATTGCTTTATTGCACTGTAAAATATAGTGGTGTTTTCACTCACCTGTAAAGTTCGTGTGCTTTCAGTTCTATCTAGGTAGTTACTACCATCGGGTCTTATTTCTATCACAAAAAAGGAAGCGGGTCTAAAGGGATTCGGACCCTTGACAACCGGATTAAGAGTCCGGTGCGCTACCTGGCTGCGCCATAGACCCACCAAAGTAATTAGGCTCAGAGTTGTTATTAATCTTGAGATTTTAAAATGATTGAAAATTCAGTTTTATGCCTTTGCTTCAATCTCGTTGTATTTTTCAATGATTGCAGTAAGTGCAGTTGAGACAGGTACGTCGTTCATCTTTTTCTTTTCTGCCAAGAGCTTTTGGTATGCATCCAGTGTAATGTATACCGGAATCGAGCCGTTTCCTTCAAGTAGCCCCCTGACATTATACAGGGCAGTCTCCATTCCCTTTTCGGCAGACTTGGCAAACTTTGCCTTGTCCAGTATTGCGCCTAGCGGGCCAAACGGCATGTCATAGTCGACTGACATGGTCACCCTGGTAAGATTATTGCCTAGTGCCTTAAACTCGTTGATTATCTGCCAGTTCTTGAAGGGACCTTCAATCTGCTTGGCAGTGATCCTCTCATTTTTGATAAACTCTGTTGTCTCACAATCCCACTCTAGGCGTTTTCCGCTAAAGTCACCGATAATTCTAAAGGTTGTTCCAACGCCCATTCCTTCCTTTATATCCATAGGAACGACTGTCATGCCTACGGTGTCGTTTTTGATCTGATCAGAGACGTGCTCTGGTCTTGCAAAGTAGGTAAAGACATTCTCTACGGGTGTCTTTATGTCGATTGATTTTGTAACGAGGGTCAACATTTGGGTTTCTTGGCAATAAGGATTTAAAGGTTTTGAAGATTTTTACGCAAGAATTGATTTACAATATATTCACCGAGTTTGCACGTTATCTTAAATGATTAAAAGGCGATCAGTTCTGTTGGTACTGGTTTTGGCCCTCTCTGCATCAGGTGCCGGCTCGGCATACGCGCATTCCATGTTCAACTCCGCTGAGCAGTCATACGGCGGGTACAGGGTCCAGGTGGCAACGGCACCGGAATTCCCACAGATCGACGAGCCGTCCCAGTTTCTAGTCAAGGTAACGGAGGGATTTGACTATGACGAGGTGGACAGTTTTACGATGGGGATCAGGGTGTACTATAACGGGCAGCAAGTCGATGCGATCCCGCCTACACTGATAGAGGGAGCACACTGGGACTTTGACTATACTTGGAGAAACATAGGGAATCATGTAGTCAAGGTGGACTTGTATAATGCCGATGAGGCAGGTGATGTTCTGACCTATACGTTTAACATGGGAACGCAGAGCCCATTTGGGATACTGTTTATAGGTGCGATCACTACTGGTGCCCTGGTAATGACGGGAGTAATGCTGTATATTTACCTGCCAAGGGTCTTTAAGAGATCTAAGTGATCGAAGGCTTTGGGGATCTTGCGATCCTAAATGCAAACAGGGTGGTCAGCAGAACCATGGCAAACAGCCAGATTCCTATTCCCAGGTGAACTGCAACTAGTACTGCGTGAAGCTGCGTGTCAATTACCAGTGCGCCCAGCGTAATCTGGGTGATCACCAGTATAGTCGCAGTCACGCTTGTAACCTTGATTTTAAAGTCAGAGTTCCTGTTGATCAGGCTTGCAACCATGGTTGCAATCACCAGTGCTCCTGTCGTTGCAGCAACGGTCCTGTGAATCCACTCGATGAGGTACTCCTCAGAGGGCATCACCCCGTTGGGGCACAGGGGCCATTCGGGGCAGGTCAGTCCGAGTCCGGCAGCTGAGATATATCCGCCAATGAACATCAGCGAGTACAGGACAACCAGTGTCGTTAGGGCAAGGTATTGGATTGCCAAAATTATTCTACGATAAAGTTGCCTTGCATGCCCAGAAATGCGTGGCCTGGAACGGTACAGACGTAATAGTAATTTCCTGGCGCGCCGGCAGTAAATGTGACACTCTCGCTCTGACCGGCAGCCAGTGAGTTGGATACGGATCCGATTGCCGAGTCCATGACTATGCTGTTGACGTCCTCAGGATTTGAGACGACTCCAAAGGCATGGGGGGATCTGCCGGCATTGTTTACAGTTACAGTTACAGTATCCCCAGAGTTTACACGGATCTCAGGATTGTTTCCCTCCTCGCCAGATAAGGCATTAAACGCATAAGAACTAAAATCTTCAGCTTCTACAAAGTCCAAGGCCAGATCGTGTGATACGCCCGTCGGGGCGGCTGCCACTGCCGGTGAGCCGTCTGACGGGGTGATGATGATCTCCCCGACCATTCCCTGCTCCCTGTGGCCTGGAACCGTACAGATGTAATAGTAGGTTCCCTCCTCGCCTGCGATAAACTCAGATGAGCCGCCTTTGCCCGATGTCAGCGGGTTTGTTGCCAGTCCAATCTCACTTCCAGGTACGATACCGGCAAAGCCTTCATCATTTTTGGTCACACCAAAGGCATGCACGCCTATACCGCCATTATCAACATTGAAGGCTATCTTGTCACCGACACTCATCTGGATTGTCGGATTGCCCCCCTCCTCTCCAGGCAGGGCGTTAAACCCCAAAATTCTCAGGTCCGATGACTCTACAAACGTAAGATCCTGCGTTATGGTCTTGCCAGTCTGCGTTCCCACCTTGTGATCGACTTTGCCTGCCATCATTGCTACAACGGGGGCAGGTTCGGATATCCAATAGTCCCACAGTGAGAAGAATATTCCCCCGCCGACTATGCAGATGCCCAACATGATGATCATCATCTTTCCGGTCCTTTCCGTAGTCGTTCTGTAAACTTGGGTATTATCGTGACTCATCTCATGCATCTCCTAATGTGACGGATTCTTTGCCTCAAATGGGTAATAGTACTTGCCGCCGACTCCGAATGGATCCTCGGTATTTGCAAGCGGTCCCTTTCCTGAACTGTGAATCATGTTTGCTAAGAAGATTGCCATACTGACACCTATAATCATTGCGCCAACTGATGCAATCTGGTTCATGGCAATCCATTCGGGGATTGGCGGATAATCAAATATTCTTCTTGGCATTCCGTACAGTCCAAGCACGTGCTGCGTGAAGAAGACCAGCACGGTTCCTACAAATGACATTATAAAGTGGATCTTGCCCATGGTCTCATTGTACATTCTTCCCGTCACATACGGGAACATGTAGTAGAGGAAGCCGATCGAGCCAAATGCGATGGTACCCATCACAAAGAGGTGAAAGTGTCCGACCACCCAGTACGTGTCGTGGGTAGTAAAGTCAAGCGGCATGGCAGCGTTTGCAACGCCGCCTGCACCTGCAGAGAAGAACAGTGCGATTCCGCCGACTGCCCACATCATTGGGGTTGAGAACTTTATTCTGCCGTTCCACATTGTTGCAACAAAGTTAAAGACGTGCATCGCAGATGCTGGAACTGCTGCAAGGGTTCCGACCATGAAGACGGTCTTTTCAGTAAATGACATTCCGGTTGCATACATGTGATGTGCCCATGATGAAAAGCCGACGATAGATAGCAGGACAAAGGCAAAGACTCCGGAATTGTAACTGTAGATTGGCTTTCTTGAGAATCTTGGAATAATCTCATACATCATGCCGATTGCAGGAATTACCAGCACATACACTTCAGGATGGAACGTAAACCAGAACAGGTGCGCATATGCTATAGGATCCCCGCCCATTGCGGGATTGAAGAATCCGCTGACTCCGAGCCTGTCAGTTAGCAGCATGAGAAGGGCTGCGGCAAATGTTGGAATTGCAACAAGAATGATTAGTGATGAGGACAGAAAGGACCATGCCAGCAACGGAACCTGGCCAATTGACATGTCAGGATGCTTGCATTTGAGGATTGTAACTACAAAGTTGATTGCGCCCAGTACCGATGAGATGCCCAGTATCTTTAGTCCGAATATCCACATGTCTGCTGCAGGACCGGGGGCGCTGATGATGGAATACGGCGGCGTTGCATACCAGGTAAAGTCTGCAAAGCCCAGCCAGATAAGTGCCCCTGCAGGAGGAATCATCCAGAACGCAATTGCGTTGAGTTTCGGATATGCCATGTCCTTGTATCTTACCATGATTGGGACATAGTAGTTGCCTACTGCAGATGCAAAGGGAATGATGAACAAAAAGATCAGCGTCGTGCCGTGAACTGTAAATATTCGATTGAATGTCATCGCATCGCCGATGATCTGCGCGCCAGGCAGGAACAGTTCTGCCCTGATTGCAAGGGCCAGTGATCCGCCCAGGAACAGGAATGCAAGCGATGAGATAAGATAGAGCAGCCCAACATCAGTGTGATGTGTTGAGAACATTATTTGCCAGATTGGACGTGGCTTTTGTAATTCTAGAACCATAAGACAGTCTCCTCAGAGTTGAGCATTGGTAGTTGTGATAAAAGCGTTGTCAAGCCGCCGGATCCTCCACGATCAGAGTTCCACGCATGTTGTAGTGAATCAGTCCGCAGTATTCCCTGCATTGAATGTCATGGGTTCCTGCCTCAGTCGGAGCAAACCACACGGTGTTTACTCTGCCAGGGATTGCATCCATCAGGACAACGTAATCGTGAATGTTAAAGGAGTGATTGACGTCTGTGGACATTATCTCAAATTTGTAAGCCTTGCCGACCTCAACATGCAGTTCCCCAATCTCCTTGGTGCCGTCTTCATGCTCAAAGGTCCAGAACCACTGCTGGCCTGTCACCTTGATTATCTCGGCACCTTCGGGAACATGCTCGACTAGTCTTTCTGCCTCCCATGCTTCAGCACCCACCCAGACCATCAAGGCCACTACAACGCCGATGTAAATCCATTCAGGCCAGTTGGAGTGCCCGCCCATTATTACCAGTCCGTTCCCTCATAAGGCGTTGGTTTTGCCTTGGGATGAGACTCTCTGAACCTCCAGCACTGCCAAATGATGGTTCCAGATACGACTGCACCCACAGTAAATCCAACTGTCATCAATCTATAGAATAAATTCCAGATAACCACCCTTCGATCGAGATACTCCCCTGGTTCATCGCCTGCAGCAAATGCCAAATCCACAGCTGGAATTACCATCAAGACTGCCAATACCAAGAATAATCCGACGAATTTCTTCATAGTGATTGAATGACGTGGTTTGTAATTTCTATTTAAGGGTTTTCAAGATTATCGGCCATCAGCCCTGATCGAATCGGGAGGGATGCATCAGGTTCAGTGCCGACAGGGAGAACTTTAGATCCTTCTCCCTGAAGACGTTAAGGGACGCATTTGCAATGACTAGCTCAAAGAGGTTGGCAGGGGACAGGTCCACGACAGTTGAGAGCATGGCCTTTATGGGATCCATATGAGTGACAAGGACCACGTTCTCACCGGGGTGGGTCTTGAGGATGTCATCCACGATTCCCAGTACCCGTTTTTTGACCTGATCAAAAGTCTCCACCCCGTTGTGGGCAATCTCCAGCTCACCGTTGTAGAACTTCATAAAGACATTGCCATGGGTGGTAAAAATCCCGTCATATCGCATTCCAGTAAACTTTCCCATGTCCAACTCGATTAGGCGCTCATCAACTGTAACATTAATCGAGTTGTGCTTGCCTACAATCTCTGCAGTGTGCTTTGCCCTCTGGATTGGACTGGAGTAGATTGCAGAAATGTTCATGTGCTCGAGCAGTTCTGCAGTATGCTCTGCCTGCTTGATTCCAAGATCTGTCAATGGGACTCCCGGTGTTCTTCCCGTCAGAATTCCCTGGGTATTGTTTGTTGCCTGGCCGTGTCTGAGGAAGATTATCTGTCCCAAATTGATCGCTGTTCAAATAGAGATAATAATAACATTGTCAGGGAGATAGCATGAAAGTTGGCATTATTGGCGGAACAGGTGGAATGGGCAAAGGGTTTGCCCTGAGGTGGTCGCAGAACAATGACATAGTTATCGGCTCAAGGGATGCTGCAAGGGCATCAGAGTCCGCAGCAGAGTATGTAGCACTTGCAAGGGAGGCATTCGGCCAGATAAAGGGGACGATTACCGGAAGTGATAACCTCACAGTTGCAAAGGAGAGCGACGTTCTGATTCTATCAATTCCATATGAGAATATTGACTCTGTATGCTCGAATATACTATCTGAAATCAAAGACGGATGCGTTGTTGTATCTCCAATCGTACCAATGACCAAGACGGATGTCGGATTTGAGTGCATCTCCATTAAGGAAGGCAAGCCGTTTTCATACAAGCTTGTTGCAAACCACATGAAGGACAAGTCAAGACTCGTATCTGCATTCCATGTAATCTCCGAGAAGAAGCTGGTCAACCCCGCACTGGAGTTGGACTATGACATCTTTGTCTGCGGGGATGATGAGGGTTCGGTGCAGACAGTCAACGGCCTGATCAATCAGATAAAGGGGCTGAGGGCAATCTACCTGGGACCAATCGAGTTGTCATATCTTGCAGAAATGTCAACACCGCTGCTGCTAAACGCGATGATCAGAAACAAGATAAAGAATCCAGGCATCAAAATAATCTGAGTCCCCGATTCATCATGAGTCACGAATACTACAAACGGGGCAGGAACTGGTTTACCGCAATTGGCATACTCTTCTGCGTCATGGGCGGTATCGTCTTGATTCAGCAGCTGCTTATCTGGGGCATCGAGTTTGTCGAGGACTTTTTGGTCAACGGAGAGTTTACAAACGAAAAGGTCTCAGTTGCAATGCTCTGCTTTGGGATATTTATGATAGCGTGGGGACTGAGAGGGCATGAGCAAAAGGGATGAGTTTCTAAGGGATCAGAAGGTACTGCGGCTGGCGACAATCGGCAGGGACAAGGCCCCGCACATTGCCCCTGTCTGGTACATGTACAGTGATAAAAAGTTCTACATTGGCACAAACACGAAAACACAAAAGGCAAAAAATGTAAAGAACAACAAGCATGTCTGCTGCTGTGTGGATGTAGGGGTCAACTCCCCGGACATTTATGGCGTGCTAGTACACGGGGAGGCAAGCGTCATACTTGAGGAGTCAAGGGTAAAAGAGATTGCAGAAAAGATTCTCTTGAGATATTTTAAGACACTAGATGACAAATCTGCAAGACAGCTACTAGGCGATACTGATTGTATAATTGAGGTTGCAGCCGAAAAGTTTACGGTCTGGGACTATTGACAAACTCTTCAATCTTGTTCATTGCAGAGTCCAGAATCTCAAGACTTGGCAGGTATACCAGCCTAAAGTGTCCGCTGCCGTACTGTCTGCCAAATCCGGAGCCATGGACAGTCAGCACGCCTTTCTGTTGTAATAGTTCGGTTACAAACTCCTTGTCTGTTCCGAATGGGTTCTCCTCTATCTTTGGAAATGCGTAAAACGCACCCCTTGGATTGGGGCAGGATAATCCCGGCATCTCGTTTAGTCGTTTAACTACAAAGTCCCGGTGCTTTTTCATCTCTGAGACAAAGTCGCCGATGTAGTTTTGCGGTCCACGCAGTGATTCCAAGGCAGCATACTGTACAGGAAGGCTCGTTGCAATCCTGACTCTTGCCAGCTTTGGCAGGTGCTCACGCAGCTCTTTTAGCTGCGGGGATTGGTTAAATGCAATGTAGCCAATTCTCCATCCGGACATCAGGTGTACCTTGGAGAATCCATTGAGAATGATTACCGGCGAATCGCCTGCGACTCTTCCGATTCCAACGAACTTTTCATCAAAGACTATCTGATCGTAAATCTCATCACAGATGATGTAGAGGCCGTGCTGATCTGCAATCTCTACCAGCTCCTTTAGGGACTTTTCATTAAATACGACGCCGGTAGGATTGTTTGGACTGATTAGGCAGATGGCCACAGTCCTTGGGGTTATTTTCAATTTGATATCCTCAATGTCTGGAGTCGAGTTGTTCAAATCCACTGCAAACTCTACAGGTACTCCGCCATGCAGCCGTACATACGAGGCGTACGGCGGATAGTATGGTCCTGGCAGCAGCACCTCGTCACCCTCCTCGACAATCGATGAGATTACCATGTCAAGCCCCTCAGAGACGCCGTTTGTGATTAGAATATCATCAGCATCAATTGAGAGTCCCTTGGCATTCTCCTTCTTGGCTATCTCCTCCCTTAGTTCGAAAAGGCCTTCAGATGAGGAGTAAAAGTTATCGCCACGGTTAATGGCACTGACCAGAGCTTCTTTGACATTATCAGGCGGTTGGAATCCAAACTGGACGGGATCGCCGATATTCAGATAGTCAACTGGCATTCCCTTCTCCTCGACCTTTCTGGCAGCAAGGACAATGTCCCTAATTGCATACTCTACTCCTACTACTTTTTTAGATACCTTCAAAGTATCTAGACAGATATTTAGACCCGTTAAAATCTTACTTGTTTGGACTCGTTGCACAGTCTGGATAGTGCGAGCGGCTTCGAACCGCTAGGTCGAGGGATCGAAGCCCTCCGAGCCCTTAATTTTTAATATTTGAAAAACAGTCGGCGTTGTTTTAGACGGATTCTTTGAATCATCAGGCGAGTCGGCGTCCCATGGCGGGAGCCATGCGAAAAAAACCCTTTAGATTCTCTTATAAGGTAAATTATTTCTCTGCATTGTGAAATGAAAGCATCGCCGTTTAAGATCGGATTGGCACTGGTTGCTATCGGAATGATTTGGACTGCACTGATCTTTGATGAAACCGAAAAGGGATACGATTCAGTCATGTTAAAACAGGCAAACTCTTTTGAAACAGAACTAGAGTTTTCTGGCACGGGTATCGGGTACTACAAACTGTACATGCCCGAGTTTGCAGGTGAGAAGATTTTTGTCCAGATATTGGATACTGGTGAGAATGTGATCTCAGAGCAGATAGTGCAGACAAAAATGTCGGTGGGATATTTTGACTTTGATGGTGATGGAAGATACACGCTAAAGATTGCAAATGTTGCAGAGAACCAGATTGATGTACAGACGGAGTTTGGAGATACAAACTCCCAAAAGATGCTCCCCTCAGGTATGATGGTTCTTGTAGGTGCCCTGGTGCTGATGGCTGTATCGTATGTGAAGATAAAAAATTACAGTATAGAGCAGCCCGAAGAGAATATCTCGTAGATTTGAATGCACTGGATTGTGTGTCCGAAAAACAGTACCAGGTTAAATATCAGCCAGGTCGTAAAGAACAAAAATGCAACAATAGAGAAGGGGAGAAACAGGCCAAGCCTCGTGTGCTCCCTGTTTTTTAAAATTATAACAGCACCCAGCGATGCAAGCACCAGGCCCAGTTCCAGCGGTTGGTGGGACCAGGAGATCAGCCCGTCAATTCCAAAGACATCATGGGACAGCGAGTCTGCAAAGCCTGAGACAATCTGCAAGACGGATCCTGCAATGACTAGTTTGATTCCGGTTCTAAGAGAACCGTGAACGGATCCTCGAAGGATCAGCACTCCTCCCATTACTGCGGCACAGCTAGTCATGGATACCCCAAAGTATACCACGATGTGTGAGGGACTCCAGAAAAATTCCGGTTCCTTTTGAAGGTGGGAGATTGCGTCCCAGAATCCTGCCGAGACAATGACGATCGGGCCGATCACGGCCAGAATCGATACAAGGGAGACCAGCGTGGTAGATTTTGCAAGTGAGGAGTTTGAAAGCCTTGCAATTAGTTTCATCTTGTTTCTACAATTATAGGACTATTTGAAATATTGTAAATGTGTAAATTTGAAAAAATTAACGTTATGGGTAATTTTGTGGGCTGGCAAGGGAACTAACTATATTAGATGATGTACAGTAGAGAAACCATATGAGCCCGGGAATAGGATTAATGAAGAGACGCCTTGAGAAGGAGAGGGATGCTATAGTGCTGGCCATCTCAGGCATTGCCAAAAAGTACGATGTAAAGCCAGATGACATCAAGACCCTGGAGACAAAATACCATGATGATGCAGGCGATTGGTATGTCGCTTTAGGATGGGACGAAAAAAAGGCAATTATACAGATGGACTCGGTGCTGGGAACAATTACAGAGATCAAAGAGATCTGAATGGCAGAGAGATCCTCAATTACGATTCCGACATTATATTTTGGAGAAGATCCGTATTTCAGGTTCTTCATGACCCGACAAAATCTTAGATCATAATGATTTTAAACTAGATTGTTGTTATTATAAAATATGAATAGACAAAGTATTATCACTGATATCGAGTCTAAAGTGTCCACTTATTCCGTATGGTATATTGGAATAACTGATAATCCGGATAGAAGGAAGGTGGAACATAAAAATCCCAATACTTGGCATTCTTGGAAAGCCGATAGTGAAGAGGACGCTAGAAGTATAGAAAAATATTTTCTCGATAAGGAAATGAAAGGAGATACAGGCGGAGGGCATAACCCCACATTTGTCTATATCTACTAATTTTTTTGAATAGTTGGATTAGCATCTTTATTCATAAAGTTGATGAAATAAAGACATCGTGTCTTGTACAAAAAGTAGTATATTGTACTTGAAATAAGATATCAGTTCATAAGAATTAATCACCATTCAGATAGATGGTAAACTGAAATGATTTCACATGAATTGCAACGTAAGATAGTAATATTTGAGGAGATCACATAGAACAGGACTAGAGTATCTGCCACAGACAGGTTGAGAGTGAATACATCAGAGATCTGTTTTACACTGCAAAAAGAAAGGATGTCATAACACAGTTTGTAGAATGATACAACTATGGGTGCTCACACATGTTACCAGATGTAACAATTTAAGACAACATGAACGGACATATTAGTACAAGATGTCTCCGAAAGGAACAGTTGTTGATGAGGAATCAAAAGAATACTATGTTATCAAATAGAGAAGACATACTCTTTTTTGTATCCCTCAGATATCATAATAGAATTCAGATATTCAAATTCCACCAGATTTAAAAAATATAACTCTTGGATAATCGCATGTTATACAAAATCTAGTTGATATTTCACTAGTTACAGTATCAGATATTCCATCAGGTCCAATATAAGGAGAAAAAAATCCACTATCACAGGATGCAATCATAAAGTTGTATTTTATTTCAGGTGTTTCTAATTTTTGTTTCAAAGTAATAGTTTCAGCTAATATTAGTTCATCTTGATGATTTGGATGTTTACGTTGAAATCGATAAAGTTGTTTAGATTCTCTATTAATTTGCTCTTTGTGTGTATCAACAACTTCCTTTTTTTGACCTGGCGTCCAATGTTCTTCTTCTGCAATAGGATTAGATCGAGTTTTTAATTCTTTAATTCGCCATCCTTTCTTGCTATATTTTTTCCATTTATCCATTAGAAAAGATGACATCTCTTTTACATCTGTTAAATTATTTTGTACATCAGATCTAATGAGTTTTGCTCGTATTAAAGATCTTAAAAGATTTCTCATTTTATGATCAGATGAATTCATTATAGCAACTGAATTATTGTAAAAAATTTCTTTTCTATGCACATCAGTCAACCCTGATGGAATAAAAACACTTTTTACTGCTTTTGCTAAAACATGAAAAGATTCAGATCTAACTTTTGGTACAATATATCCGATTTTTTTATGATGGTATTTTCGAAATAAGCTAAATAATTGAATAGATTGATCATAGAATTCATGTTTTATTTCAGTGTCAAGTTCAGCAATATTTTGAATTATACTTGCAGCTACAAGAACATTGGTGTCTACTATAACTTTTGGATCAGTCATCAACTACCCTATAATGATCATCAGATTTTATGTTTAACTTATCCATTAGTTGTGTAAAGCGATATCGTAAATTATCTTTATCAATAGAATCTCTATCAATCTCTAATGATTCAATTAAATTTCTATCAGCTGCTACATTTCTCAGCTTTCTAGTTTTTTCTAAAATTATATTTATTGTATATTCAGAAATAATATTTTCTTCAGACATTTTTAGTACAGTGTCTATTTGAGGCATCAAGATTAAAGAATCTGCTGCAACTTTTGGATTATCATTCATAATTTGAGACTTTTCAAATCTGTCTTCCATTTTTCCTAAAATTAATTCTACATTTCTTGCAGCTTGATAAAAATAAAATGCATCAGTGCTAGGATGTTCAAGCCATTTAGTTTTAATTTCACATAAAAATTTTCTAAGTTGTTTTAAATTATCCAGTATTGACAGATCAACTTTTCCTGTTTCTTCCATATGATTTAGGGAATCATTAATTTCCTGAATAATCTGTTCTCTCATCTTTAGTTTACTCCTTTCCCGCATATATAATAACAATTTCACTTATTAACAATTGTTATGGATTGTACTGTAATCTTGGGGGATATGGATAAATTTTGTACGAGGTTGTCTCAAAAAACTAGGCACAAATATTTTCGACAGTGTTGATTTGTGCCTAACTAAAAAACAGAGGTGTGGCCTTGGGAACAACCCTACTAGAGAAATTTAATTATCAAACAGATTCTAAAAGATAACATGACCAGAGCGATTGTACTTGGAGGCTCGCGTGGAATTGGCAAGGCAATTTCCGATTCCCTCAAATCAGCAGGCATTGACGTCTTTGCGGCATCCAAGGACGACATTGATACATCGGATCTGGACAGCGTGAGGGAGTTTCTGAAAAAGCATGCCCAGACAGACATTCTGATTTTGAATACCGGAGGCCCTGCACCAAAACCATTCTCAACGATATCAGAGGAGGACTGGAATCTGTACCACAACCAGCTGTTTGTGGGATTCTGCACCATACTGCAGAACATCAAAGTTAGTGACGGGGGGTACATTTTTTTGATCAGCTCAAATGTGATCAAGGAACCAAACTCCAAGCTGGTAATTTCAGCAGCATATCGCGCAGCATTTGCCGAGGTCTTCAAGGTATTGAGCAAAGAGTACGCAGAAAGGAACATCAACTGCATAAACATTGCACCGGGCCCGATAAACACAGACAGGACTCGGGAGCTAGTAGAGAATGTAAAAGAGTTTGAAAAGACACTGCCCATGGGAAGGCTGGGGGAGCCCGAAGAGATTGGAGACTTTGTAAAATCAATCATCGAGAATGAGATAAAGTATCTTTCAGGCGTCACGATAAACTTTGATGGTGCAAATTCAAATTATATTTTTTAGGACTATTTCTTAAATTCGACATTTGGCGCGTCTGGCTGACCTGCAATTGCAATCAATCCGCCATCACGCAGCTGCTGTAGCAGTTGCATGACCTCCTTCTCCACCTGCTTTCTCTGCAGTCCGGTCTGCTGTGCAAACACTTCAACTAGTTCAGTCACCTTGCGTTGCCCGTTGCATGACTTCCAAAAGTCAACAATTGCCTGATTAACCATAAAGCCCTGCTCGTGCTCGTTTGCCAGCACCATGGAGCCGTCTTCCTGCTGCACTATCTTGCCGACCCCTTGGGGCAAGGCAGTCTCGTAGTTTATCGGTGCAGGCGTGTTCATTGCAGTACCCATGTTCTTGATTTTCAGCTTGCCCTCCTCAGTCATCTTGTCCATGGACCATGCAGGCTCCCACACGATGTCGATCTTTACATTATTTACTCCGGGAACCTTTTTTGCAAATCTTGTTGCATCCTCAACCAGAGTCTCATGCAAAGGACAGCCTTGGGTGGTCATTGTCATCTTGATGTTGACATCGTTGTTCTCAGTCACGTCAATACCATAAATCAGGCCCATCTCCACGATGTTCAGGGGGACCTCGGGATCCATGCATTGCCTGAGGGAGTCCTCAATTGCCTGTGCAGAAACGGTACTCATATTGTATATGGCAGCTTGAAAAACAATAAAAACTTACTAATTATTAGCTTGAAATAATTTTGGGATCGATTCCTCATAGGGGGCAGTAGCCACGCCTTTTTCCGTGATTATTCCCGAAACTAGTTCAGGTGGGGTCATGTCAAATGCGGGATTGATCACCCCGATACCGTCAGGGGCTGTTCTTGTATCTCCGATGCCTGTCACCTCGGATCCTTTTCGCATCTCAATAATGACATCTTGGGCCTCTGTTTTGAGATCAATTGTGGATAGCGGTGCTGCAACATAGAACGGAATTCCGTGCTGTTTTGCCATTGTTGCCACCTGATACGTTCCAATTTTGTTAAAGACATGGCCTGTCCCCACAATTCTGTCGGCCCCGACTATAACCTTGTTGACCAATCCGTTTGCCATGGAGTATCCTACTGCAGTATCTGGAACCAGGCTGACATCAAATCCGTCATGTTTCAGCTCAAATGCAGTCAGTCTTGAGCCCTGTTGGATGGGCCTTGTCTCAGTTGCGATAACTTTGATGTTTTTTCCGCTCTCCCGAGTCGCCCTAATCACTCCCAATGCCGTTCCGTATGCGACAGTTGCCAACGCTCCGGCATTGCAGTGGGTCATGATGGTGTCATTATCATCAAAGAGGACAGAGCCGTTCTTTCCCATGGCCTTGTTAATATCAATGTCATCATCTGCCATTTTTTTGGCAGCAGATACTACCAGTTCCCTGATTTGTACAGCAGAGTCGCCAGTCTTTGCTACATTGATGATCTTCTCCAGCCCCCAGCCCAGGTTTACCGCAGTGGGCCTAGTTGCAAAAAGGATTTTTCTTGCAGCATCCAAGTCCGAGAGCAGTCCCTCCTTTGTTGTTGCAGTGCTTTGTAAGGCAGCCAGTCCCAATCCAAAGGCCCCTGACACCCCAATTGCAGGTGCCCCCCTTACAACCAGGGTACTGATTGCGTCTGCAACCTGGTTAAAATCGTCATATTTTACAAAGACAAGTTGGTTTGGTAATTTTGTCTGATCAATCATTACAACTTTGCCGTCTTTCCATTCCACGGTTCTAAGTGATGAATCGACTGCAATTTCATCCATGAATAATCTCAAAATGATGCTTTTTAAAAACCAATAGAAACAAGCAATCATAAGATATGATCCTAAAACAATATTTGATAAATGAGTAATTAGTATTATCAATAAATTTTTCTTCAAAGTATTCGTATGCGGCAAACCACTCAAAAAACTAGGTACAAAAATATTGGTAACAATAATTCGTGCTCAATGAAAAGATACGAGTAACCTCACACATGCATTCAATGATAAATACAGGTTTAAGGCGTGGCTAGCTGTGATTTCTATTTAAAATTAAAGTAATTTAGTTTTGTCAGAATATTTTCAAGCGTGACATCGTTGTATCCTGAAACTTCAAAGGTATGGGCGCCTGAATTTTTTGCAGCAAGAATTCCTTTTGGAGAGTCCTCTACAATCATACATTCTTTCGGATCCAATTCTAATCTAGACATAGCTTGCAAGTATCCTTCTGAAGAGGGTTTAGGGGATGAAACATCCTCATTAGAAATTACAAAATCCATATATTCAAGCTGTCCTGTTTTATCCAACATTAAAAGAGCAGTTTTTCTAATACTATTTGTAACACATACTCTCTTGTAAGATTTTGTAGCATCATGCAGCCTAATTTTATTTGGATCAACAAACGCATCTTTTTTAATTACTTCAATTGTCAAATCCTGTTTTTTTTCCCATATTAAATCAAAATCACTTTTTTCTATTCTTTTTTGTTCCAAAAGAATTTCAAGTTTTCTCATTGTTGGAAGACCATTAAAAGTTTGGATATGCTCATCTCGCTTAATTGTAAAATTCTTTGCTTGTTCTAATGCCAGATTAAGTGATTGATAATGCCATTCTGTTGCGTCAACTAAAACTCCATCAAGATCATATAAAATTGCCTTAATCATCATTCCAATATTTCGGCATATCGGTACAAATTGCATCTGCTGAAATAGAATTTACAATTTCCTCAAATTGTTTGATTTCAAATTTTCTTCCATGAAGTTCAGGAGAAACAAGTGCAACTTTTAGATGTGACTTTTGTAATGATTTTAAAAAGTCAACGTCATACCAAATTTTTTCAAAACAATCTAGCCAAACCCAGTTGCAGTTTGGGATTATTTCCTTTTCATACTCACTCAATCTGAATGCACAATTCAAGTTATGTTTTATGGATTTTAGTAAAGAAGGGATACTATGATCAAATGTAAAATAGTTTTCAAAGCCATACTTGCCAAGGATTTTTTTTAATTCAAGCTCAATTTCTGAGGATTTTACGTTTATGGATAGAAACGTTTCATTGGGAATTTTATCAAGAAATGATTCTAAATCAGGTGAATTCCCATCTGGTGGATCATGTGATAGAACCAATTTATCTCCAAAATCCCTTACATCAATTTCTGCCCCATATCGATCATCAAAGAGTTCGATGGAATTTGTTCTATGTTTTAAAATTATCATGAATCTTTCTATAATTCTGCATATTCAAGTCTTTTTTAGTATAAAATGCAATTTTATATGAAAGTATAAGATATTTTTTAATATGAAAATTTTAATTCCCATGGCAGGTCGTGGAAGACGATTTGAGGATGCAGGGTATAGTTTTCCAAAACCAATAATTGATGTCAACGGCAAGCCCATGATTCAAATTATTATAGAAAATCTAAATTTCTCAGATCAGCATATCTTCATAACACAAAAGGAACACATGGAAAAATACTCGATAAAAGAGATGTTGAACTTGATCAAGAAGGATAGTGAATTAATTTCGGTAAATGAGATTACAGAAGGAGCTACATGTACGGTTTTACTTGCAAAGGAATTGATCAACAATGACGAAGAATTAATCATTGCAAATAGTGATCAGTGGGTAAATTGGAATAACCAACATTTCCTATCTTATTTGCGTGAAAAAGATGCAGATGGCGGAATTGTCACATTTATTGCGACACACCCAAAATGGAGTTTTGTCAAAACAGATGAAGACGGACTAGTTACAGAAGTGGCTGAAAAAAAACCAATCAGCAATATTGCCACAGTTGGGATTTATTATTTTAAAAAGGGAAGTGATTTTGTAAAAGCGGCAGAACAGATGATTGCCAAAAACATCAGAACCAATAATGAATTCTATGTCGCACCCGTATTTAATGAGATGATTGAAAATAAGAAAAAAATTTTAACGTATCCAGTTGCAGAGATGAGAGGCCTTGGCACTCCAGAAGATCTAAAAAGATTCATAGAAATTATCGATAAAAAAACAAATGCGACAGAATCATAGAAATGACAATTCCAGTTTTATCATACAGAACTTTTAAAATTATTTGTAATGATTTTAATTTGTTTGACTAAGAGTTAACTCTAATCCTTTTTTGATTGATACAGTGGGTTTCCAACCAAGTTCTCTGATATTTGATGTGTCGGATATAATATTCTGAACTTCAACTTTGCGCTTGCTTGTTTTTAAAGAGCGGATGGGTTTTTTGGAATTGGTAAGCTTTCCAAGCATATCACATATTTCTTGAATTGAATGACTATTGCCAGATCCGACATTAAAAATTTGAAATTTTTTCAAATTCTTCATTGCTATATGGATGGAATCTATCACGTCAGAGACATAAATGAAATCACGTTTGGGTTGCAAATTTCCAAGTTTTATAACATCTGAATTTAGGAATTGGGATATTATGTTGGAAGTTACTAAATGAGATGGACTGTTAGGCCCATAAACAGAAAAAAATCTCAATACAGTAACGTCCATCAAATATGTTTTTGAGTAAGATTCACAAAGAGATTCTCCAGCAATTTTACTCATTGCATAAATTGATGTCGCATGTGTGGGATGATTTTCAGATACCGGTAATTTTTCAGGATTGCCGTATACATGGCTGGTACTTGCAAAAATTATTTTGCAATCTTTTTTTCTAGCAATATCAAGTAATTTTTGAGTGGCAACGACATTAATTTCAAAACATTTCTCAGGGTTTGAATTGCATGACTTGACATCAGACATTGAAGCAAGATGAATGATTGTAGAGTTTTTTTTAATATCAGATGAATTGATTTTTCTAATATCTTTTTTAATTTGTTTTATTTTAGAATTATCTGACAAAGAATTTGAAATTCCTGAAAGGCGATATTGTGTTGAATTTAATGAATTAACTAGATGAGTACCAATAAATCCATTATGTCCAGTAATCAAGAGAGTTTTCACAAATAACATAATTCATAAAAACATGCCAGATAAAAATTTTTAATTTTTCCAGTATACTTTTTAAGAATCATGTTGGAGAGAAACACAGAGAATTCATGAAAAATGCACTGATTACAGGGATAACAGGCCAGGATGGTGCATACCTTGCTGATCTGCTATTAAAAAAGGGATACAAGGTATACGGTGCATATAGAAGACTCTCTACATCAAACTTTTGGAGATTGAGTCATCTTGGAATACAAGATAAAATTACACTTATTTCAGCAGATGTAACTGATTCAAAGTCAATATATGAACTATTAAAAAAATCCCAACCCAAAGAGGTGTATCATTTAGCGGCTCAAAGTTTTGTTGCAATTTCATTTGATCAACCCATCTCAACTATCAATACTACCGGACTAGGGACAGTTAGGATGCTAGAAGAAATTAAAGAATTCGATAACAAGATCAAGTTTTACCAAGCAGGATCAAGCGAAATGTACGGGATGGAGAAATCAAATATCAAAAATGAACAGACACCTTTCAAACCAGTGAGTCCGTATGCTATTGCCAAAGTTTGTGGTCACTGGAGCACGAATATGTTTAGAGATGGTTATGGGTTGTTTGCAGCAAACGGAATACTGTTCAATCATGAATCACCAATAAGAGGATTGGAATTTGTAACACGTAAAATATCAAACGGGATTGCAAAGATTTCACTAGGATTGGAAAAAGAGCTCAAATTAGGAAATCTTTCCGCTAAGAGGGATTGGGGGTATGCTCCAGAGTTTGTAGAAGGAATGTGGATGATGTTGCAGCAGAAAAGTGCAGACGATTATGTTTTAGCAACCAATGAAACACATACAATTAAGGAGTTCGTGGATGAGGCATGCAAGATTGCAGGTGTTTCAACAAAGAAAGTGACATCATCAAAAGAGAACTTGAGACCATTTGATGTTACGTATTTACGTGGGGATTATTCTAAGGCAAAAAAGAAATTAGGATGGCATCCAAAAATAAAATTTAAAAAATTGGTAAAAATCATGGTGGAAGAAGACATCAATAGATGGGAAAGATGGATGAAAAATGAGCATTTCCCCTGGGATGCTCCCACGTCAGCAACAGTGTAAAAAATGAAATTTACAAGGAGATTTTTAAATCCTATTTTTTATAAAGTTTATTGAGCCTACTGGGGAAGGATCAATCTTAGAAAAAATTGCAGAATAGATTGAAGTGTAATCGAGCAAGTAAATCAGAGTAATCAATTTGGTTAAAATATTTCCAGATACAGAGAATATTTCTTTAAAATCAATATTTTGTTCTATAAAATATTCTTTGAGTATTTCAAATCTATCCTTTGTTTTTATGAAATCATTTTGGCCTCGTAAAAGTATTGGACGAACTATAGTGGGTTTCTCCCATGCAACTATACCGTTATGACATGCCTCAATGACATCCTCTATCATTGCATGGGATTTTGCATTTTCCTGTAATGATGATTTGAACCTATTAGCAGCAGATTGGAGGCCGTGAGGATAGTAAATTATGGGAATTTCAGAAATCCAATTTGCCAAAGATAATGCAGGGTTTGAGTCAGACAGATTAGAAGAGCTGATTTGATCTTTCATCTTTGCTAGTTCATCAAGGGATTCTAGAATCTCACTTTCTTCAATAGGAAGTGTTGAGTTTAATACTTTGAGAATAGAGTATGTAAAATTTACAAAAGAAGATCGCGGAGAATGAATCAAATCAATTTTTCTAAAATGAATCTTATTTTCTTTGCAATATTCCTGGATTTTGCCTCCAGAAGAGAAAGCTAGTAATTTACAATTGAGAGTACTTGCAGATCGCAACACAGTTAATGTCTCACTGGTATTTCCAGATACACTTGTTACAATAACCAGAGTATTTTCATCAACAGTTTTAGGTAAAAGATATCCTTTGACGGTGCTTACATGAATGTTACTTTTTGATAAAATGGATAAGAATAGATCCCCTATGGCACCAGACCCCCCCATTCCTGAAAATACAATATGATCTATTCCATCAAAGAAAATTTCCTCTGCATCTGTTTCATATGCTTTTTTTGCAATATCTGGCCACTGATCATAAATCTTGTGCATTTCTGCGGTATCATATTTTTTTAAATCAGAAATTGTAATCATTTAAAATTCAATGTGAGTATTATAATATAATGATTTATCACAGATGCCATCAAAGCAGTCAACACATTGATTAGATGTGTTGAATGTGATGTTGAGTGTGTAATTTTTCATTTGAAAAAAATAAGAATATGTCTTTAAAAGTGATTGTAAAAATTTCGGTACAAAAAAATCACAAAATACCCATAACCATCAAAAGAAAAACATTCAGAGTCAACAATTTTAAGATACTAGAGTCAATTTGACATTAAAGCATGGAATAAACTGGGCCATATAATGTCAGAGATGTGATTAATGCGCCTAAAATTAGAAAAATGCACACAGGTACTTTATTTTCAATATTTTCAACGATGCATGTAATTCAATAATTAATTTAGTTTTTACTATTCAAATACTTTTCAAGAATCTTCTTTGAAACACTTTTGGGTAGAATTTTGAACATAATGTCACGTGATGATCTTCTGATTCTAGTTCTGAATGGTTTCTGCTTTTGGTATTGTTTTAGTGCAGACAGATATGCATTTCTTGATTCTTCTGATAGTTGATTTATGATAAGCGATTTAATGTTTTGAGTTTTTTCCAAAGCATCACCATATCGTACCTTGGTCATTTGGTTTTCATGGATTCTGTATTGGGCTAGATTTTCAGGCAATAAATGAAGGGTGTAATTAAAAAGAATACAGCATCTCAGCCAAAATTCATAATCATCTTTGAATTTTAAGGATTCATCGAATAGTCCACATTTTGTAAAAATGGATTTGTGCATTATTGACGTAGTTCCATTTCCATAGTAGTGATCCAAGAGAATGACATTCTTCTGAAAAGCAGAAAGGGAATTATAATTGGGTTCTACAAAGGTGTCAATTGTATTTCCCCTTTGATTGATCAGATCATAGTTTGAATACAAGATGCAATTTTCTGCATTTTTTCCAAGTTTTTTAATCTCCAAGACCAGCTTTTCAACTGCGTTTGGTTTAAGAACATCATCTGCACTTAACCACTTGAACCATTCCCCAGTCATGCTATTTATTCCGGTATTCAAGGCAGAGGCAGTACCACCGTTTTGTTGATCAATAATTTTTATTCTATCTTTAAAATTATTTAGAATTGACAGTGATGAATCAGTTGATCCGTCATTAACTGCGATAATCTCAATATTTTCATATGTTTGATTAAGGGTAGATTGGATGCAATCATCTAAAAAAATTTCTGCATTAAAGACGGGAATAACAATTGAGATTTTCATAAATCATCAAATTTTTGGGGAATGTCGAGCATTCCTCCCTTTGCAAGCAGATCTAGTTTTTTATCAAGTTCTGATAGTCGCTCAGTCTCCTCTTCAGTCATGTCATCTAAATGAGATTTTTGCAACAATTTCAAAAGTTCCAATAGCAAGGGTGCAAGGACTTCCTTATGAATACCAGGAAGAAGTTTGTAATTGTAGGGGTTTGATTCACTGCTTATTTCAGATTCAGCTCTGAACGCCCCTGATCTTCGCATATGAATAAAACCCAATAGGATTAAAACTGGCAATCCAATTGAAGATGAAACGATTACGTATGTTGAAAAACTTGAAAATATTGAAAAAGAATTTTCTATTGCAAGATAGTACGTTAAGGTGTACATGTTGACAACTGCAATAATGAATGAGAAATATTGGATATATCCGGTACGAAAATAATACCATGCGCGGAATATGAGAGATTTCGTCATCGAAAAGCTCCTTTGGGGGGATTACCAGCATATTCACCATCAATAAGATCCTGTAATTGTTTCTCAATTTTATTCATATTTTGGATTTCCTCATCTGATAGTTTTTCAGATTTGGCCTGCTTTACTGTGGCACGGAATATTGCCAGGTAAGCATGACTGAACACCTCTTTGTGGTATCCAGGCAACCATTTGTAATTGTAAACATGGTTTTGTTGTGCTATGGATAATTCCGCAGAATAGGTTCCTGCTTTTTTATAATGAAACCAACCAGAAAAGATAATGACAGGAAGGCCAATTGCTACTGCAGTTAGGATGTAGAGTTCAAAGGTAGGAAATATGGCTTTGATGAAAGGAGCTCGATCTATGGCAAGAAAATATGTAGAAGTTAGAACATTGATCACACCTACCAATAATGCAAGGTAGACAGCATATCCTAATCGAAAATAAAAAAAAACCCGAAGACCTTTACGCTGTTTGCCCATAGATGTAGTTTGTATCAGATTTCTATTTCATATAGTTTATGCTAATTTTGACTCTTGAGTTAAAAAGAATAAAGAAAAATATTATTGGAAAATGATAATCCTGAAATCAATGCGTGGCAATTATAAAATAATTTACAGTATTTTATGAATTAGTCAGTCATTCAAAGATGACAATTTTGGGATTGATTTTTTTTAATTGATCAATAATCTCGTTCCTATAAGATCCAACTTTGACTATAACACCAACATCTTTCTCATTTTCTATTGTATTTGGATCAAACACATTCAGTCGTGTGCCATACAGCCGCTTTCCAATTTTTAAGGCAGAATTATCCAAGATGCCAAAAATTTTAGATTGATCCAAGCCAAATGATAGGAGGTATTGGGAGAACAAATGTGCTCCGAAAATATACAGTTTTCCAGGAAAATTTTCAGTTTTGGAATTTATCTCATTAACAAAATTTTTGTAATATTTTATAAATTCAGAATATAGATTTTTGTTTTTTTCATATAGGTTTGGATAATCTAAATTATTCTTAATTCCAGTATATTTTGTGGCATAAAAAATACTGTGATCATCCTTAAAATATGATTTTTCAATAATTTCAAACCCAGTTTTTTTTAATATAATATCCAAATAATCTTCAATGAGGAAGATTGAGTGTTCAAACATCATGCAATTTAGATATTTTTTTTGTAACCAAACCAACATGTTGGGAAATGAGAATACATGTAAATTTCCAGGAATCAAATGCTTGGAAATGTCGTTTAGGAATTCTTCAGGGTTTGGAGTATGTTCTATTACGTGTGAATGAACTATTGTATCGAAATTTTCTTCAAATTTTAGATCAGAAGAAAAATATTTCCTGATGCTATGAATGGAGGGTTCATTTTGATACAAAGGATTGGGATCTAAAAGGGTCCAGTCATAATCGTTGTTATTCTGAAGGCATATTTTTGCTAGTTTTGCAGGACTCCCTCCGATCTCTAAAATTTTTCTGGGGTCAAATTTCATCAAAAAAGTTGCAAATTGTTCGTTATGTTCTTGCCAGGTTTTACCAATTGCATCATTATGAGGAAAAAGATAAATTTGTTCGATTGGAGGGATGTTTTTCAGTTGCAATATTCCTGTATCTTTACAAATATCGACTTGAAGATCAAGTAAATAATCATCAGTGTCATTACCAGATATACAGCCAGCATAAACAGGGAAATTTGAAAAAGTGTAGAGAGTTTCCAACCTATTCTTATTGGTAAGCACACTTGAATTTCTAACGAGTGACAATATTTTTTGTGAAATTTAATGAAGATATAAACGTGTAATAAATTTTGCAGTATTTAAAAAATCTGTCAAAAATAATCTTTAAGAGTTTGTAAGAATTTTGAAATTTTTGGTTGTGGATAATTATATTTTAGACCTTTTATGCTACCAGGATATGCAAGATTACTTATTAAAAAAATAGAATTATGAAAATTCATTTTATTATCAATTAGAAAATTATTTAAATTATCTCCAAAACATTGCTCAGATGTGAAAGGATTAGTTATTTTAATATCTGTAAAAAGGCCTTTCTGAATTAGATCAGATTTTACTATAAAAAAGGTCGCAGTGAAAGTCGTGGTGTCTTTGATAATTAGGTGGTTTAGTTTCCCATCTGAATCGTAAAGTGTTTGTCCAAGTGGCCTTGTAATACCTAGAAATTTATTTTGCTTTTCCATTTTTCTAATAATTTTTTGAATGCCAGACAAGTTGTTTAATAGCACATCACCCATAATGAACACCCACCAATCAACATCAAATGAATTTGCAACTTGAAATCCCATACTGCAATTACGACTCAGAGCTCTTGCAGGAGTGGTAGATGGCCCTCCCTGTTTTCGTTCATTTTGATAGTTTTCAATTGACGATGCAAGATCAGGCAATAATTCATAGTGATCTGCCAAAGAAGGATCAATGAGTTTTTTTTCATCGTCTGGATTAGATTGGATAACAATTATTTTGTGGAAGCTCTTTTTCGTGTTTTTTATGGTTTCAATAACTTTTTCAGTTTCATCATACATGGAAACTATCAATCCCAAACTCATTTTTCTCTGAAATTTATCACAAAAACATCTAATAAATAGTCATTATCACCAACTTGCTCTAATTTTCAATAGAACATAAGATAAATATCTAAAAATATTTAAAAAATGATAACATGGACTTTGGAGGCAGGAAAAAATGAAAATAGGACTTGTAGGACTAGGCATGGTTGGTTCTGCTGTAAAATACGGTTTTGAGGTTAAACGTGGACATTCAGTTTTTGTTCATGATTTGAAACTTCCAGATACAACACTAGAAAATGTCTACGATAATTCGGAGATTATATTCATCTGTGTAAGCACTCCAAAGACTCCAGACGGTTCATGTAACATTGATAATGTCTCAGAAATTTGTATGAAAATAAACTCGATTGCAGAAAGTAAAAATGAAACAAAGGATGTAGTAATCAAATCAAGTGTGATTCCAGGTACAACAGATCAGTTAGCAAAAAAAAATACTTCAATCAGACTAGCTATGAATCCAGAATTTCTTTTAGAAAGAGCAGCAATGCATGATTTTTGCCATCAGGATATTTGTGTAATTGGAACAAAACATGATGACATTTATAAAAAGATTGTAGAGATTCACGGTAATTTAGCCCAAGAGTTTATCAAAACAACTCCTGCTAATGCAGAGGTTGTAAAATATTATTGCAATGTGTTTAATTCAACACGAATAATTTTTGCCAACATGTTTTATGATATTTCAAAAAAAGTAGGTGCAGATTATGATGAGGCTAAAAAAATTGCCACAAAAAGATACAACATGATAGATTCATACCTAGATTGCAATGAAAACTTGCGGGGATTCGGTGGAGCATGTTTGCCAAAAGATACTTTCGCTATTCTTTCATTATCTGAAAAGTTAGGAATACACTATAATTTTCTTAAAGGATTAATAGATGATAACGAGAGACTGAATCATGAAACAGAATAAAACAGTTCTGGTAACAGGTTCTCAAGGGTTCATAGGTTCCTACATATGCAATGAATTGTTAAGCAAGGGATACAAAATAATTGGAATTGATAATTATTCTAAATATGGAAAAGTGAGTAGGGCTCATGATAAAAATTCCAACTTTAGATTGATTGAGGAGGATTGCTCTTCGGAGAAATTTAAAGAAAGGTTTCTAACAGGCAATGAAAGAGATACAGAGTTTGATTTTGTCATAGCAGGCGCAGCCATGATTGGGGGGATTTCTTATTTCCACAAGTATGCCTATGATCTATTAGCCGTTAATGAAAAAATTTTGGCAAATACATTTGATATTGCAATTAACAGATTAAAGAAAGAAAAATTAGAGAGGATTATTGTGTTGAGTTCAAGCATGGTGTATGAAAATGCCACTATTTGGCCTACACCGGAAGGACATGAATTAATCTGTCCGCCTCCATTTTCCACATACGGATTCCAAAAATTAGCTTCTGAATATTTTACAAAAGGTGCATCAGAACAATATGAAATGCCATATACAATCATTCGTCCATTCAATTGTGTCGGAGTCGGTGAGGATAAGGCACTAAATGAGGAGGAAATTTTTTCAGGCAATGTTAAATTAATGATGTCTCACGTAGTTCCGGATTTAATTAACAAATGTTTGCTAGGTCAAGATCCATTGCACATACTAGGTTCTGGGGATCAGATTAGACACTATACAAATGGGAAAGACATTGCACTTGGAATAAGACTCGCTTTGGAATCAGACAAGGCGATAAATGAGGATTTTAACATATCCATATCAGCCAGTACCACCGTATTAGAGCTAGCAGAGATGATATGGGGGAAAATCAATCCCGATAAAGACTTTAGATTTATTTCAGATAAGCCCTACATACATGACGTACAAAAAAGGATGCCAGATGTTACAAAAGCTGGGAAAATTCTAGGATTTGGGGCAAAGATTGAACTATCTGAGAGTCTAGATGAAATAATTAAATGGATGAAATCAAATATGGAATTGATAAAAAATGAGTGACGTGTCAGAAACAAAAGAAAATTTTGGTGAATTCGGAGATAAGGTTGAAAATGTAATAGAATTTGTATCATCGTGCAACTCTTTTTCTGAGATAATTGACAAATTATGCATTGAAAACATCAGATTATGGCACATACTGGACGATACAATTGCATTAAAAAAGGAATTAGGGAAACCGGGAATGGGTGAAAAAGAAAGGGTAGAAATTTTGGAAAGAATTGCTAGAAAATCATTTGAAAATGTAGAGACAGTTAAAAGAAGATCAGTTTTCAAGAAAGCAATTGATGAATTGTTTATCATTAATACAAAATCAATCATGCAAGGAAATGATTCAAACGTATGCAATGAAAACAAAAGTTATGGAAGAGATAACCCCAAGCAATCTTAATGAAGATGGGATTTTTGAATAGATAAATTAATTATTGATATTAAATTTGTCATAATATGAAATTAAATTTGGGTTGCG
Organism: Candidatus Nitrosopumilus sp.; assembly: GCA_965206745.1. Classification (GTDB taxonomy): domain Archaea; phylum Thermoproteota; class Nitrososphaeria; order Nitrososphaerales; family Nitrosopumilaceae; genus Nitrosopumilus. The sequence continues at coordinate 1,799,492 of OZ242220.1, forward strand.
GAACTGATTACAAATCAGGCTGGGTAAATGTGGATAGTGGAAATATAAAATGTGATGTAAAACATGATATAGAAAAATTTCCTTGGCCTTTTGAGGATTCAAATGTTGATGAAATTCTTATGAAACATGTCTTTGAACACATATCAAAAGCAAATTTTTTAGATGTGATGAAAGAGATTTACAGAGTTTGTGAAAATGGGGCAATAATCAATATCGAGGCACCATATGGCGGTTCTGATAATTTTTGGACAGATCCGACACACAAATTTCCAATGACAACTAGAACGTTTGATTACTTTGATTCAACAAAACCACTTGGAATTAGTGGTCAGATATATGGATGGGATAAAGTGAAAATAAGGGTTTTGGAAGCAAAGAAGGTGAAAAATAAACCAAATGGTCCAGACGTATTCTATAAGCTTGGAGTAACAAAATGATGGAATTCACTTATTATACAATTATTGGAAAGGATTTGGAACTTTTCAAAGGCCATGTTGAAAATGTTAAAAAATATGCGGGCTTTGATAAATTGCCTTGCAAAAAAAATTTTAATACTATTATTTACAAAAATGATAGAATTAAAAAAGAAACAACAGATTCAATTTTAGAATTTTGTAAAGAGCAAAACATCAAGCCAATAATCTATAATGAACTCACAGATACATTTATTGATAATCTGTATGCATGCTGGAATTTGGGATATGAAACAGCATCAGATGGTTATGTTTTTCGGGGGGGATCAGATCAAGTGTTTTCAAAAGATTCATTCTTGGCACTGTATGATGCGGCGGAGAAATTTTCAAAAGAGTATCCAGAAAAAAATGTAATATTGCAGGCAAATACAATCGAATGTAAAAACAGGTTGAGGATGATAGGAGTTAAAAAAAGTAGGCATTTTGAAGAAGATTTTGGAGATAATTTTACAAATATGGATTATGGTTCTTTTGAAAAATTTATTGAGCAAATTAATTCATCCGTAAAAGAAAATTTGTTAACAATAGATATGGCATTAAAATATTGGAAAAAACCAACCTCGTTATATGGTAAATTTGGGAAAACCAACAGAACTGATGGTTGTTCTTGGTTAATGACAAAACAGGATTGGTTGGATCACGGTCCTCTTCCTGTTTTTGAAAATAACATTACTGGAGATGTAATAATTCACGACAGATTTCAGGAAAATGATTATAAAAATTATATTGTAAGGGATTGTATAACCTATCACTTTGTACAAGGAGAAAGTTCGGATAAGCAAGCATTGTCTAAAAAATCAACTGCATCAAATAATTTCATGAAAAGAATTGCCAGATACATTAAATCAGGTAGATTGTGGTCAACTAGATAGTGATTATACAGGTATTTTGAGTGCAATTTCTCGTTTATTTATCCAAAACTTTTTTTTCAAGTATTTCTATCAGATCGTTTGTATATTTTTTCATAGAATAATCTTCAATTTTTTTTCTCCTTTCTAATAATGGCTCTCGTATCTTTTTCAATATGTCTAAAAGACCTGATTCGTCGTTTGGTTTATACAAATATTCAATATTAAATTCAGAAACCCATCCAACATCTGAAGATATAACAGGTACGCCTTTTGCAAGAGCCTCAGGTACAGACATTGGGCCGCCTTCCCATAAAGATGGAATCAGTAGATAATCAATGGAATCATAGATTTTTGGATAATTTTCATAGTTTTCATCTGCCGTACTGCATTGGATATTTTTAGATCTGTATAGAGTAACAACTTCATCCCAGTTATTTCCACAAAAAATAAATTCAAAATTTTTCATGTAATCATGTTCTGCCATTTGAATCATGAAATTATGTCCTTTTCCTTCAAATCCTCCTCTTTGTACAATACCGAGTTTTAACTTTTTCAAGTTAAATTCTGGAAAAATTTCGATGGGTTTTAGAACAGACATTTTTTCTTTCGGATAAAATTCGGAAAATATTTCAAAATATTTTTTGTTCATATGAACTATATAATCACATGTAAGCCAATGTTTGTTTTTTAATAAGTGATCCTTACTATTACGATCCAGATGTGTAAAAAATCCTACATCCTTTGTTTTACTTTTACCGGTATAACAATTTTGAATGTCAATGTAGAAGTTTACATCAACATCATCTCGTGGTGAATGTGAAAGTGAGAATGTGGCAGTGTCAGATGCAGCAGAAACTATACGTTCTGCAATCTTTTGAAGTATCCATCCACTGCTTACAGTAACAACATTTACCTGAAAAGTTTTTTCAATTTTTAATGAGGGATCCAAGGTGGATGAGGGAAACCAATCTTTTTCAAATTTTTTGGTTTTGAGGGTTTTTTCATCTTTTATTCTTGATAAAGAATTTCCTGTTTGTCCAAGCGATTTATAATTATCATATTTTTTGTTAATAGATGATTCGCTTGCAAATCCATAATGAATGAGTTTCATATCAGTGCGGCGATCATTGTTGAGACCTAGCGGATGTAAGCCCAAATGCAACCCTTCACGTACATTAAATCGCAAATTTCCTGTATTTTTCCATAATTTAGGCTGCCAGTTTTTCAGCCACAATTCATCAACACGATATTTTGCTGTATTCTTCCAAAGATTATGAAACAGGAATGAAAATGAGTCAATATTGTGATGGTTGCCATAATTACATAATTTACGAACTCCTCCATCCTCACCATCTCTATCAAAAATCTCATCAGGATCTAAAGACACAATCCAATCAGGTTTTAATTTTAACGTTAAATCAAGTAATTTTTGTTTGTGCTCAAGTTCCTTTGTAAATTCATCAGGTAGTATAATTATATTATCGGTGAATTTTTTAGCAATCTCTACACTATTATCTGTGGAACTGTCATCACAAAATGCAATATCGTCACAAAATGATGATAAATGTTTAAGACATCTTTCTAAATTACCATTTTGTCCCTCATTGAAGCATTTAACAAAACCAACTAATTTCAACGATTTGTTATCAGTAACAGGCGGAAGAGTAGAATGTTTAATTGCACGCAAGTTTTTGTAAACACCCAAACCTTTTTTTGCAAGTTTTTTAATCCTCAATATTAAATTATATCTAAATGAGCTATTTATCTTATTGATCAAAACATATATGCAAATAACAAGTTGTTTAGTTATTGAAAGCCAAATGCATGATTGTTCTGGGCATAAGGCCAGACATAATTAATTATCAGCCTCTAGTAAATGAATTCAAGCGTAAGAAAATAAATTTTTCAATTGTTCATACAGGACAACATTATTCATATTTTTTTGACGGATTATTTTTTAAGCAACTAAATTTTCCAAAGCCGGATTATCATTTAAAAATTGGTTCAGGTACTCAGTCTCATCAGCTTGGCCAACTGGCTCAAAAATTTGAAAAAGTTCTATTAAAAGAGAAACCAGACCTGGTGTTCTCATTTTCAGATGCAAATCCCGCATTATCAGGAATTCTAGCCTCAAAAATGGGAATCAAGGTTGCCCATTTGGAGGCAGGAATGAGAAGTTTTGATTGGAGGATGCAAGAGGAAAAGAACAGGAGACTATTAGACAGTATTTCAGATTATCTTTTTACTCCAACATCATCTACAAAACAGAATCTGATTAACGAAGGAATCTCAAATCATAGGATTTTCCAAGTAGGCAAGCCAATCTTCGAGGTATTGGAAAATTTTAAGGATCAAATAGACAGGAGCGACATATTAGACAAATTAAAAATATCTAAAGGAAATTATTTCCTTGTAACATCACATAGGCCAGAAAATGTGGGAGTAAGACGGCCATTAAAAAATATTTTGAATGCACTAGGCAAGATTCATAAAAAATATGAAAAGGAGGTTATTTTCCCAATGCACCCAAGAACTAGGGCATCAATTAAGAAATTTGATCTTAAAATTCCAAAAGGTATTAGAATATCAGATCCGGTAGGATTTTTGGAGTTTTCAAAGCTTGAAAAAAATGCATTTTGTTGTGTAACAGATTCTGGAACGGTTCAGGAGGATGCCTGTATTTTTAGAGTTCCCTGTGTTACTATGAGAGTAAGTACTGAACGCTCAGAAACAATAGAAGTGGGTTCAAGTATTGCAGCAGGTGTTAATTCAGATCATATTGTAGATGCCGTAGATAAAATGGTAAACCGAAAGACAAACTGGAGGAATCCATACGGGAAACCTGACTTTTCTAAAAAAATGATCAAGATCTTGGATAAATTAGATAAGGAAATATGCTCACCAAAAGTTTGGTGGGATCATCCAAAAGTTAGCTCCAGTAAGTCAATCAGTCAATATAAAACAAAATGGAAAAATCAGTCAATACCTGATGAAATTTTTTAGGTAAAGTTAATTATTGAACAGTTTTGGACATATATCGATGATACAGGGATTGGCATGTAATAGGGTAGAATCATTTGTAGACGATAGGGGATTCCTCTCGCAGATTTTACCAGAAGGTGATGAGTCATTTGATATTAAAAGAATCTATTCCACTGGAAACTTCTCTAAAGGGACAATTAGGGGATTTCATAAACATTCAAAAGAGAAAAAAGCTTTCTTTGCAACTTCAGGCGTAGCCAAATTTGTTGCAGTGGATGATAGAAAAGACAGCCCAACTTACAAGCAAATCAATACTTTCATTTTGTCACAGTTTAATCCTTCAGTACTAATAGTCCCAACCGGGATTTACACGGGATGGATGTCATTGGAAGATAAAACAGTGATCATAGGCATATCTAATAAAATATTTGATAAAAATAATCCCGATGATGAGCGATTGGAACCATTTTCATACGGAGATGTATGGAAGGTTAAAGACAGATGAAAATTTTACTTACGGGCGGTTCAGGATATCTAGGATCCATTCTAACTAGAAAATTATTGGCAAATGGCCACAGTGTTAGAATATTAGATAATTTTCTCTTTGGAAAAGAATCACTCAAAGACATTCAGAAAAATAAGAAATTGGAACTGGTGACAGGGGACATTAGAGACTTGTCAATAGTGGGGAAATCATTAAAAAATATTGATTCGGTAATCCATCTAGCATCAATAGTGGGAACACAGTCTGCAGAGTTGGATCCAAAAGCATCAATAGAGGTTAATTTCATGGCAACAAGAAATATTGCAGAATTATGTAAAATATACAAAATTAAACAGTTCATTTTTGCAAGTACCTGTTCAGTTTATGGTGCCCAACCGGATCAGTTGATTGCAGAAAATTCTGAAGTCAATCCGTTAGATTCGTACGGACTATCAAAATTCCAATCCGAGCGTGCAGTTTTACAGGCTTATGACTATCCTACAATATTGAGATTGGGAACATTATTTGGCGCATCCCACAGAATGCGATTTGATCTTGCAATTAATTTATTCATCGCACAGGCAATGAATAAAGAAAAGCTAACAGTGTTCGGAGGCGACCAATGGAGGCCATTTTTACACGTAGATGATGCTGCAGAAGCATTTAGTTTTGCAGTTGAAAATAAAATGGAGGGAATATACAATGTGGTTTGGAAAAATCTTACCATAAACCAGATGGCAAAAGATATTAAAAAATTGATCCCGTCTCAGATCAATTTATCAAAAGACATTGTAGATAAGAGGAACTATAGAGTAACGGGCAAAAAATTAGAGCATTTCAGTTACAAGGCAAGAAAAGATATTGCTTTTGCAGTCAAAGAGTTCAAATCCAAAATATCAGATGATGTAAAAAATTACAGGCAGGACAAATATAGTAATTACAAATCATTCTTCAATTCAAAAGCAATCCAACGAAAAGTTTACACGCAGGGACCAATCTTCAAGAAATAGGAAATGACTGTTTTCATAACTGGTGCAGCAGGGGCTTTAGGTTCAGAACTGAGAAAAAGATATCCTGATGCCTTGACACCAACGCATAAAGAACTAGATATTGGAAACGGAGAACAGGTCTCAGATTTTTTTAAAAAACATTCAGATATCGATGTCATAATTCATGCAGGAGCTTTGACTGGAATAAGGCCTTGTGAAGAAAATCAGCAATTAGCATGGAATACAAATGTTGAAGGAACTAGAAATTTAATTGATGCAGTGTCAGAATCGAAACAAAAGATTCAATTCATCTATGTAAGTACTGCATGTGTTTTTGACGGACATCATGAAATGTATAAGGAAAGTTCTATCCCGTATCCTGAAAATTACTATGCTTTAACAAAATTGGTAGGTGAAAGTGAGGTACGAAAATTACCGGAATTTCTGATTGTAAGGACAAATTTTGTAGCCAAAGAAAAATGGCCATATCCAAAAGCATTCACAGATAGATATGGAACATATCTATTTGCAGATGGAGTCGCAGAAGGGATTGAAGACGTACAAAAAGAAAAAATCTCAGGCATTGTGCATGTTGTTGGAGATAAAAAAATCTCAGTGTATGAATTGGCAAAAATGACAACCCCGGATGTTCAACCAATGACTATAGATGACTACTCTGGTCCGCCATTGACTATGGATATGAGTTTGGATACAGAAAGATGGAAAAAATATAAAATTAGTGAACCTTAGTTATTTGACAAATTCTCCAAAACATACAAGAACGATTTTTTGAAGGTCTTTTGATCAAATTTTTGTATAGATTTCTGCAAAGAGTCTTTGAAATGATCCAATTCTCCTGACAATGCTCGCTTAATTTTTTCTTGTGCATCATGAATGTTATTAGATTCATATCGCAGTTCTTCAAATGGAACAGTTTCTTTATGTGCAGAATTATCTGGAACAATCGGTATGCATCCTGCAGCAATACTTTCAACAACAGAAATACCAAAAGTCTCCTTAGAACAATGAAGATAAACCTTGGAATGACTCATTTTTTTAACAAGATGATTTCTTTCTATGTTTTTTAATAAATGAATTTTTTCATAATTTTTATTTTTGACTATATTATCCAATTTTTTATAATAAATCATATTAGATTTTGTATTAGTATTTCCAACAATATCATAATTGCAATCTATATCCTTCATTACGCTGATTCCAAAATCGTGATTTTTTTCTTGAGAATAACGTCCGATTGTTATCACAGAATTTTCTTTTATGCCAGCCTTAAATTCATCTAAATTAACAGGAGGATAAATCACCTTGGAATCTTTGTTGTGATTTTCTTCAATGCAATTTTGTATGTATTTGGAATTACTAATTAGACATATTCTAGAATCAGTGACACTTTGAATGAATTTTTTCGTCATTGAATAATATGATTTGTAATACAAACTCCATAATCCTTTGTATTTTGTATCAGAATTATCAAGTTCTCCTGAAAAATCTGCATGACAGTAAACTAGGATTTTTTGACTAGGATTTTTTGGAATTCCTAGACCTCCCGATGATTGTATTAACAGATCTTCATTCTTTGCTTTGGAGATTAGTTTTGGTTCCATAGCACGTTGAAACAGTCCAAATAAAGGGAGCGATATAGGAATCATTGTTTTTATCTTGATTTTTTTAAATTTAATTTTTGGTTTTGAAAATGTGTAGAGAGTTACATGGTGATCTGTTTGTTCTAATGCTTCAAGGATTCCGTATAGTGTTTTTTCTGTTCCACCTCCCCCACCTACAAAGCCATGAATAATTCCTATTTTCACAATAAAATACAGGAAAAAGCTTTTAATATATTACCATGATTTATTATCTTCAAACTAGGTTTTTGTGCAGAAAATTTTTAAAAACTAGAACAAAATATCTATTGTCTTTGATTAATTTATCTGACAAGTTTTGATTGCTTTATCTAGTTGATTGTAAATGTCTTCATATTGATGAAGTTGTTCCTTGCTAATCTTGCATCAGGGTGATTATCATAAAAATCCACACCCAACACATATTTTAAAAACATACTCAGTTTTTCAACTGTCCCTGCAATCAATTCAGGTGGGACATGCATTAAAGTTTCAACTCCTAGCACCAGATAGTATTTTTCTGTATCAGCATAGTCTTGAATTGATGAGATTTGAAAATCTGTGTCACAAGTTTCACAAAATTTCTTTGCATTATTAATTTGAACTAATGATAAATCAGATGCTTTGTATTGTTTTTATAGCCTATTAGGCGGGCTTTCTCTCTCTGGGTATTCATCATCTCGAGTAAATTTGTCTACGCTTAGTTCCAATAATCTACTGATCTGTATTTTGAGAAATATTTGAATATTTTAAAATTACATTGTTGCCTGTGAAGCGTCATGGAACATTTGACTCTTTGCGCAGCCAGCGGCAAGTTCATCACCTGCACCGCGTCTCATCAGTCCCCTGTAAAGACCGTCTTCTAGTTTGACACCCTCTCTCTCTTCCCATTCTTCTACCGTGATGGAGTATTTCTTTTGGATTCTATCCCTGTACCATTCTGGAATCACATTGAATGCACAGAATGGAACTATTCTAAGGTCCGGAGTCACATAGTGAATATCACATCTTTGCAGCCTCTCCAGGTCTTCGTTGTATTTGTCCTGAAAGTGCATCATGCCAAGGAACAGTCCCTTTACGTGCCATGAACCAACTGAATCAAATGATCTTTTCATGAGTATATTGCCAAACATCTTTGCCAAGTCCAATCCTGCCGGCTGTTTCTTTGAATCAACGAATCCCTTGAGTTTTCTGACAACCTCAAGCATCGTAAAGTACTTGTTTTTACCAGAGCGAATCTCCTCTGCCTTGTCCTCAAAGAGTTCCAACATTCCTTGAATGTCACAGAACTTTGTTAATGGAACAAACTTTTTTGTATCTGCATCCTCAAAGATGTACGTTCCTGCACCGCAGGCAAAGTGAATGGATAATTCATATTTTGGTTTGCTTGAGAATGCCTCAATTACATTTGTCAGTGGCATGCAACTTGGAACTGGGAACCAGTCATCAACAGTTACTTGACCGTCTGTCTGCTCTTCGATTCTTTGGACGCAGTCAGGAACGGTAATTCTGTATTTTTCACGTTCAGTTTTGCCCATTCTTCCAGTCAGTGATACTGGTTGGAAGTTGACAGCATGGACTACGTCCATGTTCTTTTGTGCATATCTGATGATTCCACCTAGTTCGTGGTCGTTAATTGATTTGATTACAGTTGGAACAAATACCACTGTGGTGCCCGTTTTTCTGCAGCTGTCAAGTGCATATGGAATTTCCCAGTGGTTCTTTGGGTTTGTTCTTGCAGTTACACCGTCAAAGGAAAGGTACAGGTTGTTACATCCGGCAAGCCTTACCTCTCTTGCAGCCTCTGGATCCATTGCGTGTCTAATACCATTGGTGTTCATCTGAATATGGTCAACACCCTCTTCTTTCATAATTTTGATAACATCGGCGATATCTTCCCTGAGCATTGGTTCACCGCCAGTGATTTGCATAGAGTTTCCTGGAATTGGTCTCTCAGCTCGTAGAGTCTTCATCATGCCTCTAATTTGAGTATGATCTGGTTCATACATGTAAGCGCCTTCAAGTCCCTTCTTCACATAGAAGAAGCAGTACCAGCATGTCAAATCACATCTGTTAGTTACAATCATGTTTGCTAATCCGCTGTGTGAGAGGTGGTTTGAGCACAATCCACAGTTGTTTGGACATGAGCATTTGTCAATCATTACGTTTGGAGAGTGGGCACCCTTGCCATCCATCCAGTATGTACTGAATTTCTTGTACATCTCATAGGAACCAAAGTATAACTCCTCACATTCGCCGTGAGTTGGACAAACTTTTGACATAAACACCTGACTGTCTCTCTCAAAGACTTCGGCATCGAGAATCATGTTACAGTCAGGACAGATACTTTGAGTGAATCTGATTGTGGATTTCTTGCCTAAATTTTTCGTTGACTGATTGGATATCTGAATTAGTGCCATCTCTGTATTGTTGACTTTTCGGGAATGGTATATAATCTATTTCCTACTTGCCCTAGGGGTAATTCAGGCCACAGGCATGCCTATTTAAATACCAAAGCTGATCGAAGAGATCGCATATGAGCATATCAGATAAAACAAGAAAGTCACTAGAAAGAATAGGTCTTACCAGCTATGAGATTAGAACATTTTCAGCCCTGCTCCAATCAGAGGAATTGACAGCATCGGATCTTAGCCAAAAATCAGGGGTCCCATACTCAAAGATTTACGAGGTGCTGGGTACTCTGGAGGAGAAGGGATGGGTTGGTTCAGATGATTCAAGGCCAACAAAATATTTTGCAAACTCTCCATCAACGGGACTTGAAACTACAAAGCAAAAGATGGAAAGCAATTTTTCAGAGAATCGGAACATAATTCTAAATGAACTGGTCCCATTGTATGAGAAGAACGGCACCAGTGAAAGGCCAGACATCTGGGTATTGTCTGGCGGGGCAAACATTGCAGCCAAAATCTTGGAGATGGTAGATACCTGCAGAAGTGAGGTGATGATTGCATTGCCTGAGGCGGGAGTGGAACTGGTAAAGCAGGCATTGCCAAAATTGAGGTCACTTCATGATAAAGGGGTGAGTATCACGATTCTAACATCAGATAAGATGGACAAAGAGTCAATCAAGGCAATCAAGAGGGTTGCCACCGTAACAATCAAGAAAGGCCTGTTTGGAGGGGGCATAATTTCGGATAAAAGGTACGTAGTGATTCTGCTAGGCCCGGAGATAGGAGGGATGAACTCTTCAGAAATTGTTGCAATATGGGCAGATCATACAGGATTGGCGGGATTTGCACGCCAATATTTTGAATATTTATTAAAAGATTCCAAGAAGGTATAGACATGGACGCAATAGATGAGGAGACACTTTTTGTAGGTACAGCAGAGGCAGAACACGTAGAGATGTATCTTAAGGCAATTTGGCACATCAAAGAGAGGGGGGAGGATGTGAAGATCAGCACAATTGCAAAGATGCTCAATGTCAGGCAACCAAGCGTTGTTCAGATGCTCAAAAAACTAAATCTGAAAAGCCTTGTAAACTACAACAAGGCAGGAGTGAAACTGACAGAAGAGGGCGAGAGGATCGGCGCAAGCATGATGCGAAACAGCAGACTGCTTGAGGTCCTCATGGACAGTGCACTAAAAGTGGAAATTGATGAGGAGATGGTTTGTGGAATTGAGCATCACATGAACAAGCAGTTTACCGATGCGCTTTGCGTAATGCTAAAGCATCCAAGAAAGTGTCCACATGATCATGACATTCCGATAGGTGAGTGCTGCAAGTCGCCAGAGACAAACTACAACCCAAAAGATATATCATCTTAGAGACGATATTGATTCATGGCATGTTTCTGCGGGTGCGAGACGTATGAGAAAAATGAGGATGGATTCAAGATTGCATGTGTAAAATGCGGACACGGACCTCAAAATCATAGTGACGAATTCAGAGATGCAGCAAGAAAGAATGAATCGCAGAGTCAGAAACGTGATGCAGACTTTGGATGACTATTCCCCAATAATTTTGACCAAAACTCTTTTTGGTCTCTTGCCATCAAATTCACCATAAAAGATCGCCTCCCACGGTCCAAAATCCAATTTACCGTCAGTTATAGCAACTACAACTTCTCTTCCCATCACTTGTCGTTTGAGATGTGCGTCTGCATTATCCTCACCTGTTTTGTTGTGATCATACTGTGTGGTTGGTGCATGTGGAGCTAGTCCTTCCAACCATTTCTCATAATCACAGAGTAACCCAGATTCATTATCATTGATGAAAACACTTGCAGTGATATGCATTGCATTTACAAGGCAGAGGCCTTGCCGAATCTTGCTCTTTGCAACCAGTCTGCTTACATCAGAAGTAATATTGACAAATGCCCTCCTGGTTCTGACTTCAAATGTCAGGTACTCGGTGAGGGATTTCATGATTTTTTTTTATGATGGTGATTAATTAAAATCCTAGGGCAGGGCTCAGAACTCAAGATCCTCATCATCAATCAAAGGGATAGGTACATCACTGCCCGCAAGCCATATTTGAAGCGGTTTACTATTGAGTCTTTCAAAAAGCTTGATAAATGGCCAATGGTTTAATCATTCAAAATGGTTGCAATAGATACCCCCTCCTCACTGGAAAGTTTTAGAAGATTTGTCATTTCAAGCACATGCATGTCTTATGCACCGAGGGCCTATCTGGAGGACTCGGAGGTCTTTGCCGAAAGGGATGACGGTCTCGGGGCAATTTACGTTGAGGCAGCCGATAAAGTCACTTTGAAGAAAATAAGGGACATTACGTTTGTCAATGGAAAGGATGTCCTGGGGATAATCTACAACTCAAAGAGTGGAAATACATCGCTAAAATGGAGGCAGTTAAAAAGAAACAACGGCAAAGTTACGGGAGAAGCTTCTGCAAACTCTTTGGCAAATTTATCAGAATCAGGCGTTCTCACCTTAGAATGGGTTGAAAATTATCTAAAAAAGAAATCACAAGAAGCAAAGGCTGAAGAGACCTCAAGCTAAACGCTTTTCTTTTTGTAAATTAGGATAACATCATGATTACAAAGGCAATAGATGAGAACTCAATTTCTGTCATGCCAGAGGATTCAGAGGATCTTTTGAATTTGCGCCGCATCATCAAAGAGAATGACAAGGTGGTCGGGGATACGACAAGGGTCCTAAAACAGGATAAGGACTATGCAAGGCCGGACAAGGGCGAGAGAATCAAGGTTAGAATTGCGCTGTCTGTGGAAAAAATTTCCCTTGATGATGTGTTGGATAAATTAAGAATAGGCGGTACAATCTCTGAATCAAGTAACGAATCAGTACCGCACGGATCACACCACTCATTTATTCTCAAGCTCAATGACGGAATTACAATTTCAAAGAAAAGTTGGCAGCCTATAGAAAAAAAACTTTTGGAATCAAGTAACGATCAAATCAGCTTTGTTCTAGTTGCAATTGACACAAGCGATAGCGGTATTGCAAGATTGAGGGGGACGCATCTGGAGTTTATGCCAAACATCTATTCGGGATCCGGTGGTAAGAGATACAAGACTAGTTTCAACATTGAGAAATTCTTTGAGCAGGTACTGCAGGCACTATCAAGCATCTTCAAAGAGGGCGATACCATAGTAATTTTCGGTCCCGGTGAGACAAAGAAGAGATTTGCAAATTTCATAGAAAAATCGCAAAAACTTCAGAAATTCAAGATTCAGGTGGTCGATGGAATTGATTCTGGAGGTGAGGACGGAATTTACACGTTTACAAAGTCACAGGCAATGCAGGAGATAATGTCAGGGAGCAAACTGGCCAAAGCCTCATCGATTATCGATGAGGTCATGATCCTGGCAAACAAGAAGAGTAGAAAGTTTACAATGGGGTATGCTGAAACCTTCAATGCAAACCAAATGGGCGCAGTTGAATCACTGGTCTTCTCCGATAAAGCAATACAGGATAATGACGAGCAAGAGATGATGGATTTTCTAAATGATGCAGAAGGCAAGGGGGTGAAAATTTACAGTGTCGACTCGTCAACTGATATCGGTCTTAGGGTTACAGGTCTGGGCGGAATTATTTCCCTGCTAAGATATTCTGTGGGATCTTAGACTGTGGATTCGGCCAACCATTTCAGATATGATTTGTTCATTGAGACAATGTCAATTTCTGCTATCTCTGGAACATCGTATGGATGTGTCAGTCTGATTTTCCTCTTTAGCAGGGTCTTGTTCTTTGCAGTTGTTTTGAATATGGCAAGATACTCTGCAGAATCTACTATTTTTCCCTTCCAGGAATAAATCGATGAGATTTTGGAAATATTGACGCATGCCACTGTCTTGCTTTTTACAAGTTCATTTGCAATTTTGGAAACTGATTTTTTGTCAGGATATGTCGAGATGATTACTACTGGTTTCATAGTAACCGATAAATGACTGTACCTTAAAAAATTAACAATTAGTTTGGAACTTGATTTTATTACTCAGAATTCGATAATCTACGTCTTGATCGCCTGGGTGGTCATTATCGTGATTGCAAAGGCCCTCAAATTAGAGAGGTATGGTTGTGAGTTAAAGGCATACAGCCTAGTATACAAGAATAAGAGCATAAATGACGTACTGATCAGGGTCCTGGGAAGAACAAGGAGAGGCATCAGGGTTTTTGCGGATCTAAGCGTTGTTGCAGGTTTCATAATGATGGGGTTTGCGTTTTACTTTTTGTTAAACAATGTCTCAAATTATTTTGTGGAACCGGGCGCTTTTTCAGAATTAACAGTGCTTATTCCTGGAGTCACATTGACTTCGGCGCCGGCTATCACATACTTTTTGCTTTCAATTCCAATCGTACTAATCATTCATGAAGGCGCACACGGTATTGTTGCTGCATTAGAAAAGATAAAGATCAAGACCGGCGGATTTGCGATATTCATTGCATTGTTTGCAGGGTTTGTGGAACCAGATGAGGAGGAGTTTGACAAGGCCAAAAAGATTTCAAAACTAAGAGTGATCGGTGCAGGTGCCACCTCAAATGTACTCTTCGCGATTGTCTTGGGTGCAATCATGCTGACAAACCCAGTCTTTGGACTGGTCTTGGAGAGCATCCCACTGTTTGGGGATGTAATCCTAAACACGTTTTATGAGTTATCGCAGGGGGTTCTGGTACTTTCAATCATAGAAAACTCGGGAGCTGAGCAAGCAGGACTGCTTGCAAATGACATCATTACCACAATTGACGGGAAGCAGATACACGGTCCGGGTGATTTTCCCGCCTTGAATCCGGGGGATACGGCCAGCGTATCGATAATTAGAGACGGCCAGGAATTAGAAAAGACATTAGAGGTGATGGCATCGCCAGACGATCCCCAGAAAGGACTGATAGGAATTATGAGGGACAATTCAATTCCATACAAGCCGGTAATCGGTTTGATCGATTGGTCAGGTGTTGATTTTAACATTTCAATGTTCCTGCTGTGGCTCTGGATGATTTCATTCTTCATAGGCATCATCAACATGCTGCCCCTTCCCATTTTGGATGGGGGAAAGTTTGTCCACATCATTATTGACAAGAGAATTTCAGAAAAGTCAGTCAACATGGTAATGTGGGGAATATACGCATTTACTTTTGTCTTATTTGGCCTCAACATCGCCTTGTCATATCTGAAATCAGGCTGGTTTACAATCTAGAAAATACCTAAAGAATCATTAATGAAAGCAGACTGGTTGATTTGATGAATTGTGACAGATGCGAGAATCCTGCAGCATACACAAGAAAGTACTCTGGTGAAAAACTGTGCTCACAGTGCTTCTCAAGGTCAATTGTAAGAAAAACTGCAAAGACGATTTCAAAATACAACATGATCAAGCATAACGAACTAGTCGCAGTTGCAGTATCGGGAGGAAAGGACTCGCTTGCACTATTGAAAATTATTAATGAGATGGCATCAACCCATAGTTTCAGGATAAAGGCAATTACCATTGATGAGGGGATACCTGGATATAGGAACGAGGCCCTGGAGATAGTTGAAAAGTTTTGTGCCGAGCTAAACGTGGAACACAAAGTCTACTCGTACAAGGATCTCTTTGAGATGACACTGGATGAGGCCCTGGATCTGCGGGAAGGCGAAAAGACATCGTCATGCTCAATCTGCGGGACCCTTAGAAGAAGGGCAATAGACCATGCAGCAAAGGATATCGGTGCTGACGTCATTGCGACAGGCCACAATCTGGATGATACGCTGCAGACGTTTGTGATAAACATGATCTCCGGTGATACGACCAAGATCGGATGGATGGATCCTGATACTTCGGCAAATGATTTGAGAAAGATAAAACCATTTTGTGAGATTTACGAGTCAGAGATAGTCTTTTACGCATTCACAAATGAGATGCCATTCCAGTCAGAACCATGCCCGCACATGAATGAGGGAATAAGGACGGAAATTCGTGAGTTTTTAAATTCGCTGGAAAATCAGCATAGCGGAATCAAGAACAACTTGTATCAGTCAGTTCTCAGAGTCTCGGCAGCCGTAAAGAGTTCTGGTTCCAAAGAAAAAACAAGATGCGAGAAATGCGGAAGTGATTGCACAGGCAAGGTGTGCTCAGTGTGTAGCATGGTTTTAAAACTAAAGAAGAGTCAAACCTAATGCAAATATAACATACTTTCTTAGCAAAAACGGTAGTAGGTAGGATCAGGGTGCCAGCCGTGCCCTATTCTGAAACCGGCTATACGCAGAGATCAGCAACTGTTGGGTAAATCTCTAGATGGGTAATTCCCGCTTGGTGTGCGGAAATGAGATCACGCCGAGGCGGGTGGTTGCAGGACTAGAAATATCCGAAGGGATAACTTCTAAGACCGAACCATCGAAAGTGATGAGGTCCGGGAGGGAGCAATCCTAAGGTGGAGCATCCACGCTTCCTCGTCAACGTGACGGATCTTGTACGCCTTGAAATGGGGCTATTCGTTTAGACTGGAGCCAGCAGGTCTACTACCTTTATAATTAAAACAAGAGTTGGGACATCATGGAAGGAATCATCTCATTTGGAAACAAGAGAAGCTATGAGGACTTTAAGAAGCAGATTCCAACGCCGGTGCTGCCGTTGTTTGACTCAATTAGGGAGTTTTGCCTCTCTTTAGGAGACAAGGTCATCGAGGATGTAAGGATGCACAGGGTGGTTTTTTGCAAGTCAATGACATTCAGATGGTTTGCAGATGTGGAACCAGAAAGAGGGGGAGTGATCATAAAAATTCAGAAGAGCAGAAAGGATCCAGTCCAGATTATCCAGGTAAAAATAGATCAGGGGATCTCAGATACAAGCCAGGCCATCAAAGAGGCCTTTGAGAAGATCCACTAGTACAGCACATCAAATTTTGAAAATTCCCCAGTGAATTTTTCATTACGTATCTCCACATCCTCAACTCTTGCATTGGCAGGACCGCCGTGCGCCCATTCAATTAACCGGTCAATTTTTTCTGCATCACCCTCCAAAACAGCTTCGACCCTGCCATCCTTGAGATTTTTTACCCAGCCAAGAATATCATTCTGCTTTGCCTTTACCTTCAATGTCTGACGGAAGAAGACACCCTGTACCTTTCCTGTTACAAAAAGCCTGATACGTTGTTTTGACATTAGGGGAATACTTTACAAGCCATTAATCAGTTTTAGGTTAAAGAATCTACTTTCTTTCTTTGATTCGAGCTCTGCCTGTCTTTCTTGCTGCAATACTGCCCACCTTTGCACCAGGAGGAGCATCCCTTGAAACCGTGGAACTCTGTCCCACATGCTGATGACGGCCACCACCGTGCGGGTGCACATATGCTGCTTGAGCAACGCCTCTTACAATTGGATATTTCTTGCCTTTAGCTTTAAAACTGCGCCACTTGTTACCTGCGCTCATAAAGTGTCGCTCAGTTGCACCACCGCCGGCCAGAGTACCAATCATGGCCCTGTTTTTGGGATTAAGGGTGGCAAACTTGCCAGATGGAAGCTTGACTGTTACACCGTCATCACCGTGTGAAAATATGGTCGCATCAGTTCCTGCAGATTTCACAATGGCACCACCATCACCAAAGTGCTTCTCAATGTTGCACACAATTGTGCCATCAGGGATATTTTGAACGCTGATTACGTTTCCTTTCTTAATTTCTGATTTTAATCCAAATTGTAAAGTTGCGCCCACCGTGGTTCCCAGAATTGCAGGTACAAATGAGACAGAGCCATCCTCAAATCTTATCTTGGCTAATGGCGCTTCTCTTCCACGCTCATGAATCAGATCGATGATTTGTCCCTCATGCTGTTCAGATAGTGGAAAACGCGGGTAATTCGCCTTTACGCCTACTTTTCCGGTGGATGTGGATCTAAACTGATTGCCTCCACGGCCCCGTCTTCGTACTAGTGGTCTCTTACCCAAGTTGATCGTTTCTGATACAGAGAGAATTTTAAGCTTGTGGTATTGCCAATTCTGCAAATTACCACAAAGATATAAAAATTAGAATTCAGGCAGTTATGTATGAGTCAAAACGCTCTTTCCCTGAAAGTTCTCGAAGCATATACACGGGATGTTGGAAGAGGGGTGGCAAGAATCGATTATGACTCTATGGACACGTTAAATGCCTCAACAGGCGATGTTATTGAGATTAAAGGTAAAAGAAGGACAGTCGCAAAATGTCTTCCGCTTTATCCTTCAGATGAAGGCAAGGGAATCATAAGAATTGACGGGCTTGGAAGGAACAACTCAGGAATTGCAATTGGCGATACGATATCTGTTAGAAAGATAAAGGCAGTGGCTGCAGAAAAAGTGGTGGTTGCGCCACTTGAGGCAATTCCGCCAATTGATGAAAGATATCTTGCAGATGCTCTAGAGAGCGTCCCTTTGATTAAAGGGGACAACGTGATGGTTCCATACTTTGGAGGACGTCTAACTTTCCAAGTAATAGCAGTAAACCCATCGGCTGATGCTGTCTTGGTAACTCAGAAAACTATTTTCAATATTGCAGAAAAGGGAGAGACACTACGTGGAGTTCCGCAAGTAACCTATGAAGACATTGGTGGAATTTCAAATGAGATTAAAAAGGTCAGGGAGATGATTGAGCTTCCATTAAGACATCCTGAAATTTTTGAAAAGCTGGGAATTGAAGCTCCAAAAGGCGTACTGTTGTACGGCCCACCAGGTACAGGCAAGACACTGCTTGCAAAAGCAGTTGCAAATGAAAGTAATGCACATTTTATCAGCATTTCAGGTCCTGAAATTATGAGCAAGTTTTATGGTGAGAGTGAAGCAAGGTTAAGGGAAATTTTCAAAGAGGCAAGGGAGAAGGCTCCATCAATCATCTTTGTTGATGAGATTGATTCGATTGCTCCAAAGAGAGAGGAGGTCACAGGAGAAGTCGAACGAAGAGTAGTTTCCCAAATGTTATCATTAATGGACGGATTGGAAGCAAGAGGCAAGGTGATTGTCATCTCTGCAACAAACAGGCCAAATGCGATAGATCCCGCACTGAGAAGACCGGGAAGATTCGACAGGGAGATTGAGATCAAAGTTCCAGACAAGAAAGGAAGAAAGGACATTCTTGCAATTCACAGCAGAAACATGCCATTGGAGGAGGATGTCAACATGGAGAAGATATCGGCAGTAAGTCACGGGTATGTCGGTGCGGACTTGGAATACCTCTGCAAGGAGGCTGCAATGAAGTGTCTGAGACGACTATTGCCAGTCTTGAATTTGGAGGAGGAGAAACTCCCACCGGAGACCTTGGATAAGCTAGTTGTAAATCATGATGATTTCCAGAAGGCCCTAATCGAGGTCACACCATCTGGAATGCGAGAAGTTTTCATTGAGAATCCGGATGTGAAATGGGAGGATGTCGGAGGATTGGAAGATGTAAAGCGAGAGTTACAGGAAGCCGTGGAATGGCCAATGAAGTATCCTGGTCTTTATGATAAACTTGGGCACAACATGCCAAGAGGGATATTGCTGCACGGTCCGAGCGGGACTGGCAAGACCCTGCTTGCAAAAGCAGTTGCCACCCAGAGTGAGGCAAACTTTGTTTCAGTCAGGGGTCCGGAACTCTTATCCAAGTGGGTGGGGGAATCAGAGCGAGGAATTAGAGAGATTTTTAAACGTGCACGTCAGTCTGCCCCATGTGTCATATTCTTCGATGAGATTGACTCCATTGCGCCAATCAGGGGAGCAGGCGGAGAGACTGCAGTTACCGAAAGAGTGGTCAGTCAGCTACTGACGGAGCTTGATGGCATGGAAAACATGCACGGTGTCATAGTACTGGCTGCAACAAACAGGGCAGACATGATCGATCCCGCACTATTAAGACCGGGAAGATTTGACAAGATTATTCAGATTCCACTTCCAGACAAGGAGAGTAGAAAGAACATCCTGAGGATTAATGCCGAAAAGATTCCAACAGTCAGTGATGAGAAGGATCCTCAACATGTTGATTTTGCAAAACTTGCAGAGCTAACTGATGGCCTCAGTGGTGCAGATACGGCATCCATTGCAAATACTGCAGTATCCCTAGTAATTCATGAATTCTTGGATTCACACCCAGATGTAAAGGATATCGAAAAGAAGGATGTCGATGCCAAGGTGACCATGAAACACTTTGAGGAGGCAGTAAAGAAGGTGAGGGAGCAAAAAGACCTCAAGATAGGCGAAAAACTGGTAGCCTCCTATTACAGGTAGTTTTAATAAAATAACAGATCTAATCCTCGTAAATGTCAGAGTATACAGGATATGAGGGGGATTCCTTGGAATTTCTAAAAGCCAATAAAATTTCAATTGGCAGTACTGTAAAGATCCTAGCAGATATCACCTATCTGGGGATTGTAATGCCAAGATACGAGCACAGTGATGACAAGCACATTGTCTTGAAGCTAAAGAGCGGATACAACATAGGCTTGGAGATTGCAAAAATTCAAAAGATTGAGAGTACTCTGACACCAGAAAAAATCATCGAAAAGGATCAAAAGACTGCAAAGGATGAAAAGTTGCCAAACATTCTATTGCTGTCAACTGGAGGCACGATTGCAAGCAAGATAGATTACAGAACCGGAGCAGTTACTCCGACATTGGCTGCAGAGGAGCTAAATTCGTCAGTTCCCGAGCTTGCTAAAATTGCAAACATTGACACCAGGGTGCTGTTTTCAGAATATTCAGAGAACATCATGCCCAAACACTGGCTAAAGATCGCCCAGACAGTCAACGAGTATGTGGATTCTGACTATGATGGAATCATTATTGCACACGGTACAGATACCATGCACTATACATCATCCTATCTCTGTTTTTCACTGGCAGGGTTTCCAATTCCAATAGCATTGGTTGGTTCACAGAGATCATCGGACCGTGCATCCTCAGATGCGGCACTAAATCTGATCGGGGCTGCAAAATTCCTTACAGAATGTAAGACAAACGGAATCTACATAGCAATGCATCAGGATGAGAATGACCAAACAGTTGCATGCCATATTGGAACAAGGGTGAGGAAAAATCACACCAGCAAAAGGGGGGCATTTCAAACGGTAGGAGATGATCCGGCATTCCTGATTGTGGATGATGAGATTCACAGCAACATGAAGGAGGAGTTTTTTACAGCCAACCAATACGATCCCAAAATAAAGATAAACGAAAAGGTTGCCCTGGTAAAATACTATCCCGGATATGATCCAACTATGCTCAAAAACATCATAGATGCCGGATGCAAGGCAGTAATTTTTGAGGGTACAGGACTGGGACACATTGGGGAAGGCATGTACCCGGTGGTAAAGATGGCAGAACAGAGAGGCATCTTTATGGGAATGACTTCACAGTGTGTGGATGGCAGGGTCAGAATGACAGTTTACGAGAGTGGCAGGGACCTTCTTAATTTGGGAATAACTCCCCTGGAGAACATGATTCCAGAGACTGCCTTGGTAAAGGCAATGTGGGCTGCGGGAAACACCCAAAGTCGTGAGGAGATCAAAGAGATCATGCTAAATAGAATTGCATCAGAATTTTCAATGTAATCAGGTGATATCGATATGGAAGAATTCTCAATAAAAGATGCAGGTGTCAAAGTGGGATTGGAGATCCACCAGCAGTTGGCTACAAACAAGAAGCTGTTTTGCAACTGCAACCCGATAGAATCCGACGAGTATTCAATCAGATTTCAGAGGAAGTTACGTGCATCAAAAAGTGAGTTAGGCGAGTTTGATCCTGCAGCACTCTTTGAGAGCACAAAATCAAAGACAATAGTATACTATGCAAATGAACAAAGCAGCTGTCTGGTTGAACAGGATGAAGAGCCGCCACATGAGCTAGATGAGGATGCAAGAAAAACTGCATTGATAATCTCTTCTGCATTGAAATCGAATATTTTTAGTGAGATTTATCCCATGAGAAAGACGGTGATTGACGGATCCAATACGACCGGATTTCAGCGTACCATGCTGATGTCCCAGGGGGGATTTTTTAATGCAGGAGAAACAAGGATAGGGGTTCAGTCAATCTGTTTGGAGGAGGACGCAGCCAAGAATCTGGGAGATGACGGTCCTGTAAGAAAATTTGGCTTGGAACGTCTAGGGGTTCCCCTAGTTGAAATTGCAACGGAGCCTTTCGAGGTTGAATTGACAGAGATCAAGAAAATTGCACTCTCACTAGGAAGGATTTTGAGGAGTACGAAAAAAGTAAAGAGGGGACTGGGTTCTATAAGACAAGACGTCAACGTGTCGATAAAAGATGGGGGCGTAGTGATTGAAGTAAAAGGGGTACAGCAGTTAGATCAGCTAGAAAAGGTCGTAGAGTATGAAGCTAAAAGACAGCACGGTTTATTGAAAATCTCAGAGAAGATCCAAGAAATGAATTGGATGCATGATAAAAGAGACAGCAAGGACATTACAGAGTTATTTTCAGGTTGCAGTTCAAAGATTATCCAATCTGCCTTGAAGAGGAAGCAGAGGATTGTGGCAATTACATTTAGAGGCATGGCCGGAATTTTCGGGTATCTGCCTTACGAAGGCATAAGACTGGGCAAGGAGGTGGCAGAACTGGTCAGATTCTTTGGAATAGGAGGAGTTTTTCATTCAGATGAATTGCCCAACTACGGAGTAGAGCAGGCAGACTTGGAGAGACTAAGGGAACATTCACAGATTGGTGAGAATGACGCTTTTCTGATCTTGGCATCCCCTGAGGAAAAAGTTCAGACCATAACTGATCAAATTATTCTAAGAGTCAAGCATATCAAAGATCACGGAATACCAATAGACACCAGATTGGCTACTCAGTCAGGTGAGACAAAGTTTCTAAGACCAAGGCCGGGGGCAGCCAGAATGTATCCCGAGACAGACATTCCCCCGATAATCATTACAAGGAATGATCTATTGCAGGCAAAGGAAAGCATTCCGAAAGCTTGGGATGACTCTATAAAAGAGCTAGAGACAAAATACGGACTTAATCCACAGCTGGCTGAGCAGATCTTTGATTCACGGCATATCGGATTGTTTGAAAAAATTGTTGAAGAGATTAAAACTAATCCCACATTTGTCGCATCAATTCTTTGCTCGACGATTACAAATCTGGAGAGGAGTGGTTTGAATTCTGATCTGTTAAAGAACGACGAGATTTTCAAGTTGTTTGGCTTGCTAGAGGGGGGTAAAATTGCCAAAGAATCAATTGAGATAATATTTGAAAGCATAATGTCTGGAAAATCAAAGACTGCAGAAGAGGCAATGAAAAATGCGTCAATCGAGTCTGTTGGTGATGAGGAACTCGAAGAGATTATTACACAGATAGTGGACAAAAATGAGGGAATCATTAAAAACCAAGGGGAGAGGGCAGTTGGGCCTCTGATGGGAATTGCCATGAAGGAGTTGAGAGGAAAAGCTTCTGGAGAGACAATTAACAGCTTGCTTTTAAAAAATATCAAGGACAAGTTGGAAAAAATTTAGTCAACAAACGTGATCGTATATTTGGGATTTCATGAATCATTGAGGGTTTTTCCACCATTAATCATTCATAGAAATCAAAGGGGTGCGGGAAGTGGGATTTGAACCCACGAACTCCTAAGAGATAAGGATCTGAACCTTACACCGTTGGCCAGGCTGGGTGACTCCCGCATTGGGAAAAATTTGGAGCTAGAATATGATTCTTTATTATACCATAAAGCAATCATAAAGACTAATCAAGAGATAAAATGGAATTCAGAGAAATATATTGTTCAAATTGTAAGAAAGTTTTGGGACGATACAACATTAAATTCTATACTGAGGATAAAATTAGTGAGCTAGTCAATACAACGCATTCTGCACATATTAGGAATGGCCATCATGTTAACATTAGAAAATTTGAAAAGGGTTAGGACTGTATTTTTTTAATTGCCTCTGATAGATTTGAAACTCGATGAATGTTATTTCCAGAGACATGTTTATTCCATGGTTGCGAATAAAGGATTACTTTTTTCTTATTTTTAAGGAATTTTTCTGCATTCAACGGGGAATCATCAATGAACACGTCATAATCTAAATCGGCTTTCATTGGACCGTCAATTACCGATACATAATCATCATATGCAATATCATGGTGGGCCAACCAGGATTTTACAGATGAGTCAGTGGAACGTTCTCTTGCAGTCACAATATCTACGTGGCCAATCTCTGCAAGTGACGCAGTTACTGAGGCCAAATTTTTTTCAGTAGTGGGAATGGCGGTCCAATTTTTCCAACAAGTGTTGAGTTCAGTGTAAAAATCATAGCGATCGATATCAAACTCCTTCCAAAAATCCCAACTGGTTATCTGATGTTTGGCGATTTCTGATCTAATAGAATTGCTATAATTTAACCAAGAAGCTATGACATCTGCAAGTACGCCATCGACATCTAGTGCAATTTTCATCATGCCAATCAGTCACCAGATTCTTTAAGCTCAGATAAAAGATTTTTCTGGTGTTTGCTGAGTTTTTTAGGAATATTTACTACGATTCTTACAAATTGATCACCCGTGCCTCTAGAATTGATATGAGACACGCCCTTTCCTTTTAATTTGATAATGGTGTTGGGTTGACTGCCTGCATTAACCTTAATTTTTTCTGTTCCCTCCAGGGTTGGAACAATAACTTCACATCCCAAGGCAGCATCAACCATTGAGACGTCATGATCATAAAAGATATCCTTTTCATCACGATGAAACTTTGAATGTGGTTGTACTCTTACTCTAATAATTAAATCACCATTTACGCCATCAGGAATTTCATTTCCTTCTCCAGATACAGTGTAATCTCCCGAATCAATCCCTGGGGGTATATCAAATGTTACAGTTTTAGAACCTTTTTTCTTTCCATGTCCTCTACATTCATTGCATGGGGTTTCGATTATGGTTCCTTGGCCTCTACAAGCAGAACATGGTGCTGCAGTAACAAATGAGGCAAATCCCATGTTACGAGTTTGCCTTACTTGTCCCTGACCATTACATGTTCGACATGTTTTCTTGTCGGTACCTGGCTTTGCACCAGAGCCATTACAGATATCACACTTGATCTGTTTTTGTAAATTAATTTCCATTTTTTTGCCATGTAATACTTCTTCCAAAGTTACATGAGTCTCATAGAGAAGATCAGAGCCTCGCTGTTGTTGATTAAAACCAAATCCTCCTCCACCACGACCAAAGATGGAATCAAAAACGGAATCAAAACCTCCTCCCTGTGCCCCTTGAAAAATATCTTCACTAGAATATCTTCCATCTACGCCAGCATGACCGTGTTGATCATAGATCTGCTTTTTTTCAGGATCTGAAAGAACTGCATATGCTTCAGAAATTTCTTTAAAGTGTTCTCCGGATTCTGAAGATTTGTTACGGTCAGGGTGAAATTTTAATGCTAATTTTCTATACTGTTGCTTGATTTCATCAGATGGAGATGCTTTTGTGACACCTAAAACCTCATAATAATCACGTTTTGCAGTCATGAATCATATCTCCATCATAAATCCGTATAAATGATTGAATTGAGACCTAGTTGGTTTTTGTCTCATCGTTAGAAGATGATTCATTATCCTGTCCCTCGGTACCTGCTTGTCCCTCGGTACCTGCTTGTCCCTCGGTACCTGCTTGTCCCTCGGTACCTGCTTGTCCCTCGGTACCTGCTTGTCCCTCGGTACCTGCTTGTCCCTCGGTACCGGGTGGAGGTGAAGCATTTTTGTAAAGTTCAGTTGTTACTTCATTTACCAGTGCCTGTAGTGCTTCAAGTTTGGGTTTTAGTTCATCTGGCTCTTTATCTAAAACTTCGCGGACTTCCTTTACAGCATCAGTGATTTTGATTCCTTGCTCTTGTGAGATTTTATCTTTAAGATCATGATTGACTAGCTTTTCGGTAGTGTAAATGTAACTTTCTGCTTCATTCTTTAAATCAATCTTCTCTTTCTTCTTTTTATCTTCATCAGAAAACTTTTCTGCATCTTCTTTTAGTTTTTCAATCTCTTCCTTTGATAGTTTTGATGTGGACTCGATTGTAATTTTTGCCTCTTTTTGTGTGCCAAGATCTTTTGCAGTTACATTGATTATTCCATTTGCATCAATATCAAACTTGACTTCAATTTGAGGAACTCCTCTAGGGGCAGGCGGTAAATCCGTAAGATTAAAACTTCCTAATGACACATTATCAGTCGCCATCGGTCTTTCACCCTGAACGACATGAATGGTAACTGCCATTTGATTATCAGCTGCAGTCGTAAAGACTTTGCTCTTTGAAGTAGGAATCGTGGTATTTCTCTCAATCAGTGGCTCCCTAACACCACCCAAAGTTTCAATTCCCAATGTTAGGGGCGTTACATCAAGTAAAACAATATCACTGCTGACATCTCCAGCAATAATTCCGGCCTGAATTGCTGCACCCATGGCTACGGCCTCCATTGGATCCACGCCTGACTCTGATTCTTGGCCAACTAGTTCACTGACAAATTTTTTCACTAGTGGGATTCTTGTAGGTCCGCCAACCATCACGATTTTATTAATATCAGAATTGGAAAGTTTTGCATCTTCAAGTGCTTTGAGTACAGAGGGTTTGCATCGCTGTACAATGGGATTAATCAGTTCATCTAGTTTAGCTCTAGTAATTCTCAATTCCAAATTCTTGGCACCTGCTGAAGGATCATGTGCAATAAATGGCAGGTTAACATCAGTCTCCATCACAGTAGATAATTCAATCTTGGCCTTTTCAGAAGCCTCTCTGATTCTTGTCATTGCAGTTGAATCCTGAGAAAGGTCAACACCCTCCTTTTTCTTGAACTCGTCAACAATGAAATCAATTAGGACCTTGTCCATGTCTGTACCACCTAGTTGAGTATCACCAGACGTGCTGAGAACTTCAAAGACACCTCCACCCATTTCCATGATGGTAACATCCAATGTACCGCCACCAAAATCAAAGACAAGGATTTTCATGTCCTCTTTTGCCTTATCTAATCCAAATGCCAAAGATGCAGCAGTTGGTTCATTAATTATCCTGACAACATCAAGACCGGCAATGGTTCCAGCATCTTTAGTGGCCTGTCGCTGATTATCATCAAAATATGCAGGAACAGTGATGACTGCTTTGCTAACTGCTTCTCCAATGAATGCTTCAGCATCTTTTTTGATTTTCTGAAGAATAAATGCTGAGATTTGCTGCGGTTTGTATTCTTTATCTAGGATTTTGAAAGTATAATCAGAGCCCATTTTTCTTTTGGCGGCAACTATTGTGTTGTCAGGATTGCTAACTGCCTGCCTGCGTGCCGGCTCACCAACCAAAAGGTCACCATCTTTGGAGAATGCCACGACTGAGGGGAATGCCTTGCCACCCACTGTAGCACCTTCTGCTGCCGGAATAATTGTGGGTTTGCCACCCATTACAACTGCTGCAGCAGAGTTACTTGTTCCCAAGTCAATCCCAATAATTTTAACCATTTATCATCATCATCCTTTTTTTGAAATTTCTACTAGTGTCGGTCTTATAACTCTCTCATGAGAAATATATCCCTTCCTGATCTCTTTTGTAATTGTATTGTCATCCAAGTCAGGATCGGTGATTGTGGATATTGCCTCATGAAAATTCGGATCAAAGATCTCCCCTAATGCGCCAATTGGTTTGATATGATATTTTTGCAGTAAAGAGTCCATATTTTTTAGGATTGAGTCCAAGCCGTCCAGATTAATTTTACTTTCAGAAAAAACTTCTTTGGCCCTGACAAAATCATCATAAATTTGTAAAAAATCTAATGCAAATTCGTTAATCTTTGAATTTATTCCGTTTTCTATATCAGCTTGTGTTTTTCTGCTCAGATTTTGAAAATCAGCTAATACAAGTTTCAATTTTTCCTTATATTCAGATGATCTCTGTTTTTCCAATTCTAATTGCTTAGTTAATTCATCAATGCCAGGTTCTAAAGGCCTTGGTTCGATCACAGAAGAATCATTTTCTTCTACATCTTCAGATGATGCGTTAACAGGTATTTCATCCAAATTAGATTCGTCAGACAATTCAATAGAAATAATGATTTAGCTAATTTATACTATTATTGATTATTTCACACAGAGGATTGGCCTTTACGATTATTAAATCAGAATCCCGTTTTGTTTTTTCAATATTATCAAAGTCAGATTTTGAGCAGGCTACAACTATTGTTGTTTTATCACTATGGAACAAATCAAAGTCTGGATCCTCATAGGCTTCCACATTGCCGATGTAATCACGCAGTTTTGATGTCAGAATTTTTAACATCTCAATTTTATCTCCACGCATTGCATGTTGATCAAGCGTCCAAGATAACGCAATCTTTGTTTTGCTTGCTTTGAGATCATTTTTCTTTAGCGTTGTGCGAATCTCATCAATTAACCGCTTGATGTACCCATCAATTCCTTTTACACTTCCATTAATCAAGTATATCAGAGAGTTTGCACCCTCAAAAGATGTGCCCAGGGATTTTAAATCAAGTAGCCCGCTAACCATATCGTCTAAAAATATTTTCTGAAATTCATCTGAAGAAAGATCATTTTTGGTAACATCATCGTGAGCATATTTACAGACTTCTAAAATGCTACATAAACTTGAAAATCCGGACAGGACATCAATGGCATGGAAATGCTCAGATGATGAAATTGCCACAAATTTTTTCTCTTGCTTGCCTACCGTGAGAAGCTCTGCCAATTTCAAATCTTCTTTCCCGTCAAATGATCCAATAATTTTTGGCTGTTCTTTGAGATCCTCAAGAGGATAATAAAAATATGAGATATGCTTGCCTGTCTCAAAGCCTGTGACATGCTCAAGTAATGAAATATTCTCATTGTTTCCACCAAATCCTGTTGGAAGTGTAAAAATTACAGAGCTGTTCTTTTTCATGGATGTGATTGCATCTTTAAATTTTGAATGAATTTCAGTTTTAATGTCTTGCCCAGTTTTTCTAATTCTCGGGGTAAAGAAGAGGTATTGTGCCTTTGAAATTGCCACGTCAATTGGCTCCATGGCTAAAAGAGGCTCATCCTCTTTCAGGGAAGATACGTTTGGATATGTTTTGGCAATCTCAGCTTTGAGTGAAATCGCTGACGGGGTAGATTCATCAATGATGTAGACATCTGCACCTTTTATTGCCATTTGTGATGCAATTGAATATCCCTCAGTGCTAAGACCATATACCACAACTTTGACTCCTGCCATAATTCTTGTCATGTATTAGACTCAAAAAAACTTATTTAATTTACCATAATTAGAGGAAATACTTGAAAATATGGATAGATGTTCTTACTCCCAAACAATTATTGTTTTTGGAGCCAATAATGAAGAATTTAGGTAAGAAACACAAGATTTTATGCACTACTAGAAGATATCGAGAAGTAGATCACTTAATAAAGATTAGAAAGTTGAAAATACAGACCATTGGAAAACATGGTGGGAGCAATAACTCTGATAAATTAAATGCAAATCTGAATAGAATGAAAGGTCTAATGCCAATTATTGAAAAATTTAGACCAGATGTAACAATTAGTTCTTGTTCACCTGATGCTGCAAGAATTTCATATGGATTGCAGATTAAGCATGTAGCGTTTTCTGATGCGCCTCATGCAGAAGCTGTTATGAAATTAACCATACCATTAATCCAAAAATTATTAATTCCATGGGTAATTCCAAAGAAAGAATTTACCAAATATGGAATATTACCAAAAAATATTATCACTTACAAAGCAATAGATGCTACTTTAATAATATCCCAAAAACCAAAAAAGAATACAGTTCCTCAAATAAATAAAAAAGGCAGGAATATTTTATTCAGAACCCATGAATCAAGTGCATCATATACAAAAAAGAAGATAGATTTAGTAAAAATGATTAAAATACTCGCATCGATTAAAAACGTAAACATCATAGTTTTAGGAAGATATTCTGATGAGATAGCCCAATTGGCAAAGAATCTGAATAATCAAGTTACGATATTAAAAAAACCTGTTGATAGTGGGGAAATTTTAGGAATGACAGATATTTTTGTAGGTTCAGGAGGTACAATGACTGCCGAAGCAGCTCTTAGAGGAATTCCAACGTTGTCATATAATGCAATTCCAAATATCATAGAGGAATACCTGGTAAGGAAAAAATTAGTAACAAGAATTGATAAAGCAAATGAATTGGATAAACTGATTTTACGAATTCTAAATAAAAAATCAAATACACTGAAAAATCGTGCAAAAAAAGAATTCAAAAGTATGGAGAATCCGATGAAAAAACTTGAATCTGTTTTAGATACGCTTAATGAATAACATTTTAAGGGAAATTAAAACAGAAAACTTGGGCAGCCCGGTAGTGTAGCGGTCAAGCATAGAGGCCTTTGAAGCCTTTGACCCCAGTTCGAGTCTGGGCCGGGCTACTTTTTTGAAAAATTAAAAAATCAAAAGATTGTATTTCATCGTCTTGTATGAATAGTATTGTTTTTTATGGTATTCTACTCCATCCATTTTGAGTTGTTTTCCTGATCACTTCGGAGACACAATTATCTCTGTCTCATCCTGGAGTTTGGTCCATCAATGTATAATGAAAAATGCAATCTATCCCCATTGTAGTAACTCTGAATTCGGACATCTCTCCAAGGTGAACCAGTTCTGCCTTCAATGTACCAAAGAATCCCTCAATCTTGTCACTAGTCTGTGGATGTTTTACACATACCAAAAACTGCACCATGTTGTGATCAGTTAGCTCTTGCCGGTATAATGCAAGTTTACTGTTCGATGAATCCCATGTTAGGTACAAATTGAGTTCCGTGGTGAGAGTGTCTGTCCTGAGATTTCAGAATTTCTTTATGGCGTTCCTTAGAATCAATATCGTATTTTCTGATGTTGCTTCAGGGAACAATCCAGATTCAGTTACACACCTTGATGCATCATCAAGATACATTATCAAATTCGGTTCCTTTAGGCATGGATCCTTCATTTTGTGCCAGTCAACATGCCAAATTGCGTTTGAATACTTTCATTCAAATCGTATATGGGGCCATTTACTCAAAAAACCAAGCATAGAAATATTTTCAACAATGCCGATTCATATCAGATTGAAAGGCAGAGACGGCCTCATCAAATCGTACTCACTTGCATCTCTGTAGTTTATTTTTTGAGGATACCACTAGACCTTCCTGTTTCATTATATGGCATATTTGATGATAAGATACTTTGGATTATTGCAGATGGTCGTTTTTTCATATGTCTTACACCTGCCGGTTCTTTGTCGTACATCTCTAGAATTTTGATGTCTTGCTTGGCTGAGATCTGTTTTGATCTGCAATGTTCTTTGACTGTGCAATGTGTGTGTTTTGGGATAATATCACCATATCTTGCAGATCCAATCTACAGATTGTCTAGTTCCTGAGCAATGACTATTGCATATTTTTTTCTGTTTGTTGTGTATGATGCCTCCTTGATTGAGGCTTCTAATGGACATTATTATTGATCACTGAATTCTTGTGTGATTCCTTTGTTTGTTTAGTTTGGATGTATACTATTTGCACAACAGATATTTTTTATATAACATAAAGATTATATTTAAACACAAAATGTGTGTTGTAAGTGCTTTAATTTGAATGATATTATAATACTAGGTATTACTGATGGTCATAATGCAGGCGCCTGTCTTTTACGAAATGGAAAAATAGAATATGCAATTTCAGAAGAAAGAATTTCCAGAAACAAAAATGAAGCAGGATATCCAAAGCTTGTTGTTGAAAAAATTCTTAAATTATCAAATGTTAAAGCTGAAGAAATCCATACAGTTGCTTTAGCTGGTAAATTCAGTCATGAAAAAAACTTCTATTCCAGGGTGGATTGGTACAAAGTCGGTTTTGAAAACCAACTAGAAGATAGCAAAAAAGGAAACATGGTGAACTTTGAGAATCAGTTAAAGGGTAGAAAAAAAGCTATTACTGATCATCTAGGAATAGATGAAAAGAAGATTACTGTTGTCGGACATCATTTATCGCACGCGGCATCTGCATATCTAGCATCACCATGGGTAAATGATGAAAAAGTTCTAGTTCTTACTTGTGATGGCTCAGGTGACGGAATATGTGCCACAGTAAACATTGGACAAAATGGAAAAATTACTAGAATTTCAAAAACAGAAAATAGTGCATCAGTAGGCAAAGTCTATTCTAGAATTACGTTGCTTTTAGGAATGAAGCCTTTGGAGCACGAATATAAAATTATGGGACTAGCTCCATACGCTGATGAAGCAGGAGTGGCAAAATCCAAGAAAGTTCTTGATGAACTATTGGAAGTAAAAGAATCCAGTCTGGAATTTAGCATGAAATCTAAATTGTCTATGAATTATTGTTATGAATTTCTAAAAACTAGATTGGAAAATCATAGATTTGATTGGATAGCAGGCGGAATTCAACAATTAACTGAGGAATTGGTAAAAAAATGGGTGATTAATACCTTGAAAAAAACAGGTTGCAGAAAAGTTGTTTGTGCAGGTGGTGTATTTATGAATGTAAAATCCAACATGCATATTTCAGAATTAGACATGATTGATGAGATTTTCATCTTTCCAAGTGCAGGTGATGAATCACTTGCAATGGGATCAGCAATGTACGCTTATTCAGAAATTCTTGAGGAGATGGGAAAGAAGATCCAGCTAGAACCAATAGGACCAATTTATCTTGGAACGGAATTCTCAGATTCAGAGATTGAAGATGAGATAGGAAAGAATGAACTGGAGAAAGGATTTTCAGTTGAATATAGCAAAGATGTTGAAAAACATGTTGCAGAACTATTGTCACAAGGGGAAATTGTTGCCAGATTTAAAGATAGAATGGAATGGGGAGCTCGTTCATTAGGGAATAGAAGTATACTTGCAGATCCTAGCAGTTTTGATAAAGTCAGGGACATCAATTTGGCCATCAAACAACGCGATTTTTGGATGCCGTTTGCACCCTCTATAATTTCAGAAAGACAAGATGATTATATTGAAAATCCAAGAAAAATCAAAGCGCCATACATGGTAATGGGTTTTCGTACCAAGGAGAGGGCACATAAAGAATTAGCATCAGCGATTCATCCGTATGACTTGACATCCAGACCACAGCTGCTTGAAAAAGAATTCAATCCAGCATATTATGACCTGATTAGTAATTTTGAAAAACATACAGGAATTCCAGCTTTGCTCAATACCTCATTTAATCTGCATGGATATCCAATCGTTTGCACTCCAACTGATGCAATTCATACTCTGAAAAAATCAGGGCTAAAACATCTTGCAGTTGGAAATTATTTAATAAGTAAAATTTAGAATGCTGAAAATACAATGATAAATTAATATTAATTTCATCATTAATCAAAATATTGCTTGAAAATGAAGGAATTTTGGATTTAGATATCGAAGAATATGTAAAAAAGATTCAAAGAAAAGATATCAAAATCTCTGTTATTGGATTAGGAAGGATTGGCTTGCCTACCGCCGTAGCCATAGCAAGATCTGATTTGCCCACCATTGGCGTAGATATTAATCAAGAAATTGTTGAATTTACAAACCTGGGAAAGTTGAGAGTAAATGATGAGCCGGGATTGGAAGAAGCATTGCAAAAAGTACTTGAAAATAAAAAATTTTTGGCTACAACAAAAATTGATGAATCAGTCAGGGATGCAGATATAATTATTGTCTGCTTGCCAACTCCTCTTGACGATGACTTGAAAAAAACTAATTATCAGTTTTTGTTAAATGGATGCTCTGAAATTGCAAAAATTATGAAAAAGAATTCACTGATAATAATAGAAAGCACAGTTGGGCCAGGAATAGTTGAAAATAAAGTTATTCCAGTATTAGAAAAAGAAAGCAACCTCACCTCCGGAAAAGATTTTGGTGTTGCTAGTTGCCCAGAACGTGCAAATCCATCTACAATATTGACAGATTTTAACAAAATTCCAAGGGTGGTAGGAGGAATAAACGAAAAATGCACAAACTTTGCTTCCCATCTATATGAATTTATTTTTAAAATTAATGTAGTACGTGTAAAAAATTGTAAAACTGCAAATGCGATTAAAATAGTTGAAAATGTTTTCAGAGATGTAAATGTGGCATTTATCAATGAAATTGCAATTTTTTGTGATAGAATGGGAATGGATGTAAATGAACTGATTGAAGGTTGCCAAACAAAATATAATTTCATACCACATTTTCCAGGTCCTGGAGTTGGAGGTCCGTGCCTTCCAGTCAATCCTTATCAATTACTAGATGCACCTGAATCAGAAGATATTCTTCAAGTAGTCAGGATTGCAAGAAAGATAAATTCCGAAATGCCAAAATATGTGATCAAATTAGTTGAGGATTCACTAAATGAAATTAGCAAAAAATATGAAAACATTACAATTGGGATTTTGGGGATTTCATACAAACCAAATGTTGGAGATATTCAACTAACTCCAATCAAAGAAGTTGTTGAAAAACTAAAACAGATGGATTTCAAAATAAAGATTTTTGATCCTTATTTTGTCAAGAAGGAGTTTATGTCAATAAAAATTGAAGAAAGTATTGAGAATCTTGTTGATGATTGTGATGTGATAATTTTAGGCACAGATCATGATGAATTTTTAAAGATGGATTTCAACATGTTGAAAAATCTAATGAAGCCATCTGGAATAGTGATTGATACTAGAGGCAAACTATCATCTAATGCAGTTAGGGATGCGGGATTAATTTTCAAGGGAATTGGCACGTCGGTAAAATAAATTAGAAATCCAATTTTGTAAGCAGCCGTGAGGCAATAACAAACAGTGTGGATGCAATTGCCACCAGTACTATCATCTCAATGATTACAAACTCATCGATGGTTCCAAAAATTCCTGCCCTAATCACATCCACAAGATATGTCAATGGATTTAGATAAAATGCAGTTCGTAGGGGTTCTGGAGCACCATCAGCCGGATAGAATGCAGTACTAACAAAAGCAAAGAAGAGAAAAACAGTATTGATGATTACATTGAATCCTTCACTTGAGCGTAGTCGGGTTGAGATAATTGATGCCAATGAGCCAAAAAGTACCGAGCCTGTGATGGCACCAAAGATGATTATTGGGATTGTAACAAATGAGAATTCGACAGATTCAAAAAAGACTGGATATCCGACTACTGCTATCAGTGCAGCACTGACTAGTCCGATTATCCCAATGGTGCAAATATTGCTCAGTATGTAATGACTCCTGGTGAATGGTCCGGACATAATTTGCTCGAACATTCCATGTTTTCTGTCATTCCAGATAATGATGCCAGAGATCAGTGTGCTATTCATTATGTTAAATCCGATCATGCCAGATGCTAAAAATGCAGGATAGTCAAGATCCTTATTTCCAAACGGAACTGCACTGATTAATGGCGCATATGCAAACCCTGCCACAAAGATATAGATCAAAGGAAAAATCACTTGCCAGATCAAAAAACCGGGATTAAGAGAAATCGTGAGATTTCTATTGACAAGCCTAATTAGCGGATGCATTTTCTCTTACCATGTTCAAAAAGATCTCTTCAAGGTTTGTCGGTACCGCAGATAGATCCTCAATCTCAACTCCATTTTCATTGAGAATTTTTAGCACCTTTAACAGTACCAATTCAGATTGCTCCGAACGAATAATGATATTGGTTCCAGTTTCAAAATCAATTTTACAGTCAGAGATACCAGATAGAAGGGAGGTGACTTTGGATTGTTTCTCCAATAGATGAATCTTGATGGTCTTTTCTTTTCCAAATCTGTTTTTTAATGCATCAGGTGAATCAACAGTGACAATCTTTCCTTTATCAATAATGGCTATCTGATCACACAGGTATTCTGCTTCAGATAGAATATGCGTGGTGTAAAAGATTGTCAAGCCTGTCTTGACTTTACTTTTTAAATAATCTAACAATTTTCTTCTGGCACTTGGATCTAATCCGACAGTAGGCTCATCTAAAAACAATAGCTCCATATCATGCATGAACTCGCGTGCAACTTGGACCCTTCTTCGTTGGCCAATAGACAGATCCTCATTTCTTTTCTTGCGAATTTCAACCAGATCAAAATCATTCAATAGTTGTTCCATCCTTTTTTTACGCTCAATTTTAGGGACATCCCACATCATTCCATATTTTTCAAGAGCCTTTTCCACAGACAATGTAGGCTCGTAGCTGGGCTGCTGTAAAACAACCCCAATTTTATGACGAATCTTGAGAGGATCTGCCACAGCATCAACGCCCAGGATGGATAATGAGCCACTTGATGGCGGGATGAGAGTGGTAAGGAGTTTGATTGTGGTGGATTTTCCGGCACCATTTGGGCCTAAAAATCCAAAGACCTGACCTGATTTTACCGACAGGACAAGGTCATCTACTGCACGAACTGAACCGTATGACTTTGATAGATGGCTAACATCGATACAGGACATATCAAAACTGCGATCTACCTATTAATTTAGTTAGTGAGATAAATCAGGACATTTTTTGGAAAATTGTAATTAATTGTGACAAATCATGCACGGATTTGGAAGGTTGTCTGTCTGGCAGATTTGAAGATAAAATAAAATAATGCCCAGGCGATCATTTTGTTAAAGAGAACAGAGTTCCAAAAGAATGAAATTTTTATTAATGGAGTAGGTTTAACAAAAGTGAGTTGTCAGAATTTGAAGATCTTATCGGTAAACTGCTTGCACAAAAG
The DNA here is from genome assembly GCA_965206745.1 of Candidatus Nitrosopumilus sp. Lineage (GTDB taxonomy): Archaea > Thermoproteota > Nitrososphaeria > Nitrososphaerales > Nitrosopumilaceae > Nitrosopumilus. The sequence goes on from OZ242220.1 coordinate 1,836,029, forward strand.
CCAGAACTAACCAAAGGTGAACTTGAAGAGCAAATCAAACAAAAGAAGGAAAAGATTGGGGCAGGCTACCTAACTGACCAAGGCGCACTATTTCTAATTGCTTCTGATTATGGAATAGCATTGTCAGAACCAGAAAAGAGCGATATTGAATTAAAGGATCTGTACGCAGGTGCAAAGGAAATTTCGTTGGAGACAAGAGTCTTGAACCTTTCACCGGCAAAACAATTTTCTAGAAAGGACGGTTCCCCATTCTATCTGAGAACCATGACCGTATACGATGGAAATTCCACAGCTAGCGTAAAGCTGTGGGATGAAAAGGCAAATCTTCCGGGTATTGAGGATCTAAAGCCAGGCGATCTGATCAAAATAATTAAAGCCTATGTAAAATCTGATCTGGATGGCTCTCCGACCATCAACATCGGTTCCGGATCAAATATAGAGACTAGAGATGCTAAAAGTGAAATCCCTACAATTGACACCATCACAAAAGATGTTAGTGAATCCAAAGAGGGTCAAAAAGATCTAGTAATTTCCGGAACTGTTGATGGAGTGATTAGTGGAATGGAATTTACAAACTCTCGCGGCATGCCTGGAAAAGCACTAAGAATGAGGCTAAAAGGCAAGGATGGAAATGGAATGAGGATAGTGCTGTGGGGAAAAGATGAATCAGACATTCCAAATATGATTTCGCAAGCTGCCAAAGTAAGACTGCTTGGTGTCAGGGTAAAATCAGGAAATCAGGGAATGGAAATTCACGGAAATGACGCAACAATAATTGAAATTGAGGGCGGCAAGGAAGCAGAACCAGTCATTACAAGAGTCCTATCCATAACCCCAACAGAGAGCGGTAAAAATATGATTTTGGCAGTTGACAATAAAAAGAATTTATTTAACATCAGTGATCTTTCAAACTCCACTAGCATCTGCATAGAAGGCGATGTCATAGAATGTATGCCATCAAAAATTTATGGAAATTCAATCACGCTAGATGAGAATTCCTTCGTAAGAAAGCTGGACAACGACGAATCCATTCCTTCATTATCCCAGATTAGGACAAAGATCAATGATGTCAAGGTAGATGCAAGTTACTGTATTGAGGCAATCGTATTGAAGGTTCCAGAAAGACGCGAAATTCAAACAAAAACAGGCGAATCAGTAACACTCTCAGAGATGTTTGTTGAGGATGACACAGGACAAATTTGGATAAAGGGCTGGAGAAACCTATCGAGAATTATTGACAAGTGTGAGTTGGGAGAAATTATTTCAGTTACAGGACTCAATGCAAAGCCGGGACTGGAGGGCAGAATAGAGTTATTTGTTGGCCCATTTTCTAAAATTACAAAAAAGAACTAAGAGTCCCAAAAACCCCTAGTAACAACATACTGTCTTTCTGCTTCATAGATTTGCTTGAACAAATGTTCTTCATCAATCATATTTCTCAAAATTCTTGCAGCAGTATCGGCCCCTACGCCGTATCCAGAAATTACGGTGATGGCAGTCTTGCCAAAATTTTCAACCAGGGAGGCGACCTTCCAGGCACGGACAAACTTGTGGTTCTCTTCTGCAGAGAGTTTCTTTCCCTCGTGTTTTTTCCGAATTATTTTGGGCAGATCATAATCCGAATAATATGTTGAGGTGATTTGCCTTGCCTTACAGTAAGGACAGGCCAGCAAATTCTTTACCTCAAATGTTTGCATTACCCGCTCCCATCTTCCACAGCGGGCACAAATCAGGCGGTGCTTGGTTTTTTCCAGTCTAGCTTTGACAAGATCAATGATTCCTTTGTCAAGATTTGCAGGGGAGGAATAATATTTCGCGGTATGATCCAACACGGGCTCGGCCAATTTTGAGAATCCGTCAACCTCCAACCACGTGACATGAATTTCATCATCCTGAATCTTTTTTAGAATCCTTTCAGTATTTTTGAGGTCATACTTGTCATGAAACAGTTCCCGCAGTGCTTCATGCACAAGTGCTGTCTTGGAATACCGTTCGTACAAAAATCGGGCGGACTTTCTTTCATATATCGCTCCACGGCCAACGACGCCAAATTTTTTGGCAACACACCAGGTTCTCCAGTTCACATTGTGAGTTCCAGTCAGAGACGAACTGACGACAGACTGTAAATCATAATCATCTTTTAGTACTTCAACGAAAAGCTTTTCTGAAATCCTTGATGTGGAGGATAGAACAATTCGGTATCCATCAGAACGAGAATCAACAATCGACCCCAGCATTGTGGAAAGCATTGATGAAAGCAGTGTTGATAGTGTAGAGTTGATTTTGGTGCCAAAACAGCAATGAATTACAATTGAACCCTGAGATCTGTTAGATTCAACTACAACATTGTTCTCATCGGGAATCGGATCAAGGGCTAACTTTTCAATCATTTTATTTATCAGAGTGATATTTCCGCCCTTTACCTTACTGCGAAAATTGCCCACCCTTCGCGCAGTCTTGTAATCAATTGCAATGTTCTCCCCCTCCCAATAGGGGACAGTCACTCCTCCCCCTCTGAAGGGCTCGACATTTACGCTGAATGATTTTTCATCCACATTGAGAATCCTCCATTGTGAGCCCTTTAGGACAAAGATGTTTCCCGAATCGCCAAAATCGCCGACAAACCTTTGATCCAAAGATCCGATGATCTTTTTGCCGACACTGTCAAAGACCTTGAATTTCAGAATGTCGGGTATTGTTGAGAGGTTTTCAAAATAATATTTGAAGGCGCCGCCTTTCTTCCAGTAGGTCATCTTTGTTCTGTCAAAAAATATCAGATAGTTTGAATCAAGCAAATCCAACACGTCAACCAGATCGTTGATTTTTAAATTTCTAAACGGGTATGCTTTGGTTATCAAGTCAAAAGCTTCCTCTACTGAAACCTCGCCAATTTGCATCGATAGTCCAACTAGGTGGTGGGCCAAAACATCAAGTGAGCCGTCATGAATTTTTTGCTCTTCAATCGAACCTTCCTCAATACGATCTAGAATGGCTCTTGCTTCAAATTCATCATCAGGGTTGTTTGTAATAATTAATCCCTGAGCCGATGCGTTGCGATTGTGCTTGCTTCGGCCAATTCTTTGGACAAATTTTGACACCTGTCTAGGAGAACCATAATGAATCACCAACTCGATTGATCCGATGTCCAGGCCCAATTCTAGTGACGATGTGCATACTACAATGCCGCGCTTTCCTTCACGTAAAGTCATCTCGGTTTCCTCCCGCACTTGTTTTGAGAGGGAACCGTGGTGTAATTCAATGGGAACAGATGACTTTTCTTTTAAAATTGATGCTAAAAATTCAGCCTCCCCCCGGGTATTGGTGAAAAGAAGAACTGGGGAATCCAGATTCAATTCTAACACGTATTCAGTTATCTTTTCTGCTACATCAGTGATTGTCCCATCAACATATTTTATTTCTACATCATATTTTCGTACAGAGGTATCCCGTATAATCTCACATTTTCGTTTGGTGCCTACAACAAATTTCCCTGCCTCATCAACATTGCCGACCGTAGCAGACAGTCCGATTTTTGTGAGTGGATATTTTGAGTTTAGTTCTAGTCTTTCGATGCTCAATGAAAGCTGGGAGCCTCGCTCACTGGACAGTAGCTCGTGCACTTCATCAATGACTATCCATTCCAAGTCAGTCAATGCGGCAAGCATTTTAACTTGTGTTAAAAGAATCACGAGGGTTTCAGGAGTCGTAATCAGAATATCCGGCGGATTTTCGGTTATTTTTTTCCTGTCCTTTTGACTGGTATCGCCGTGGCGGATTTCAATTGTCAGTTGGTTTTGATCAGCATACTTTGTAATCCTTCGAAAGACATCTCGATTCAATGCCCTAAGCGGAGTAATGTATAGAGCTTTAATTTTTCCAGTCTTTTTGACATTTTTTAAAAGTGAAAAAATTGGTATTACCGAACATTCAGTTTTGCCGGAACCCGTGGGGGCAATAACAAGACAGTCTTTTTTCTGCAGGATTACCGGTGATGCTTTTTTTTGAATTTCAGTTAGTTTAGAAAAACCAAACTTTCCAAATAAGGAATCAAGATGATGATTTGGTGGTGGTGCTTGATCGTGATTTTTCATAAACAATTACGCCAACTAGGCCAAGTGCAAATAAGACTGCGGTAATAACTGGTATTGAGTCAAAAATTCCTGCCATTGTTTAACCTAAGATTAGACCATTAAAAATCTTCACTATTATCAGACAGTCCGATTTTATTAATCACGTAAGGAAAATTTTCCTTTTTCAATGCCCAGTAGACTTGACCATTGAATTTTGATGAATTTTTAAAAAGATGAATCTTGATGTGGGTATAGGGATCAATTGCATTTTGCATGTTTTCCACTTCAACATTATTTGCCATTCTAATCATATTGGTAACTACGATTGGAATATTTTTTGTGATTGCCAATCTTGATAGTTCATGCATGTATTTCATAAATAACAGATTCTTTTCAAATGTGGGCTTTTCTTTTTGGTATTCATAAGAGAATAGATCAGTAATGTTGTCAATTACTATTAAAGAGAAACGGCTCTGCTCCAGATTGTTAATTGATTTGATTTGTTCTGAGGTATTTGTAATTCTAGATACGGTTATCTTTTCCAATAAATTGATCTCTATGCCCAGTTCCTTCTGAATTCCAATGATTCGTTCCGGTCTAAATCCACCGGTGGTATCAAAATACAGGACATTGCCGTCATTTTTAATTGAATTTATGCACAATTGCAACAGGAACAGGGTCTTGCCAGTTCCATTCTCACCAAATACATCCACAATCACATTATTGGGAATTCCACCTGACAAGAATTTGTCTAATTTCTTTAAACCTGTAGAGATCATTTGGATAATTATTAAAAAACAAGAAAAAATTTAAAGAATTTGTATTTTTATAAAAGAGGTAAGGCTTTTATGATAGAGAACAAAGTTGCAAAACAAGTGAACAATCAGTGGAACAATCAAATAGCGCAAAAAGACCTCTAACAACCCTTCAAAAAAGTACCAAGAAGAAAGTTACCGTGAGACTGAAAAACGAAGTGGAATACAAAGGAAAGATGGACAACGTGGATTCCTACATGAATTTGATCATGACTGATGCTGAAGAGCTTCAGGACGGTAAAACAATTGCAAATTATGGCAGAGTGATCGTAAGAGGCAACAATGTATTATTTATCAAACTTGAAAACGAACTCTAGTTAGCGATGTGGTTTTATGACCAATAATTTTCTATTCACCTCCGAATCAGTTACTGAAGGACATCCGGACAAAATCTGTGACAATATTTCTGATGCATTCTTGGATGAATACCTCAGACAAGATCCTGATTCTAGGGTTGCAGTTGAAACGATGGTGACAACTGACTATGTGGTTGTGTCAGGGGAAGTCACATCAAAGGCGGAGTTTGATAAAGAGGCTCAGGAAGAGCTAGTCAGAAAGACAATTAGGGAGATTGGTTACGATAACAAAGATTTGATGTTTGACGGGGATACCTGCAAAGTGGACTTGAGACTTCATTCCCAGAGTCCGGATATCAGTCAAGGTGTTACAGCTACTGAAAAAAAAGAGCAAGGTGCAGGGGATCAGGGCCTGATGTTTGGTTATGCATCAAATGAAACCAAGGAGTTGATGCCCATGCCAATTCTGCTGGCACACAAGCTTATTCAGAGATTATCAAAAGTAAGAAGAGATCAAACTTTGCCATGGGTAAGACCTGACGGCAAATCACAGGTATCTGTAAGGTATGAAGATAACAAACCCACAAGGATTGAAACGGTTGTCATATCCACACAACATGACCTCAAAGTTTCACAAGAGGAGATTTCAAGGGAAATTATTGACAAAGTCATCAAGCCGGTTTTAGGAAATCTTTGGAACGATCAAATCAAAATCCACATCAATCCGACGGGAAAGTTCGTTATCGGAGGTCCGCACGGGGACGCAGGACTAACCGGAAGGAAGATCATTGTTGACAGCTATGGCGGGTTTGGAAGGCATGGAGGTGGAGCCTTCTCAGGAAAGGATCCATCCAAGGTGGATAGATCTGCATGTTACATGTGCAGATACATTGCAAAAAATCTTGTAGCGGCAGGATTAGCAGACAGATGCGAAGTTCAACTAGCATACGCAATAGGAGTGGCAGAGCCGGTATCACTTTATGTCAATACGTTTGGGACAAACAAAATCCCCGAAAGTAAAATTGAGGAAATAGTCAGGGAAAATTTTGATATGAAGCCATCAGGAATCATCTCTCAGTTGGATTTGAAGAGGCCCATCTACAAAAAAACTGCCGCCTATGGTCATTTTGGAAGGGAAGAACCAGAGTTTACTTGGGAAAAAACCGACAAATCCGAAGCATTAAGGCAGTCTGCCGGACTGTAGCAACTCCAATACGGATTGAAATTTGATTTTAGATATTCTAGACAACCTCCGATGGTCCCCTTTGAAATTACCAATCAGAATGTTCAGATCGTCAATTCCAAAAGCAGATTTTGGATTTGTAATTGCACTGTGATACGCATCTTCAAGGTCAATTTTCCTAATTTTGGTTTTAGTTCCCCTCGAAAAGAGCTTGACATATTTTTCAAAAGTCACATAGTCAGGCCCGACAAGATCAATGATCTTGTCATTGAATCTCAATTGTGATGCCGATTCAAAAATAACCTTTACAACATCAGATACGTGTATTGGTTGAATTGAATATGTCCCAGAGCCAGGAATTATAATTTCTCCGGATTTGATCTGTTTTTTTAGATTTTTTGAAAGCAAGTCGTTTTTTCCGACAATGTATGACGGTCTAAAGATCGTAAAATCTAAACCGGAATCGATGATCTGTTTTTCCGCATTATATTTTGAAATAAAGTAACCCGAGGATGAATTTGACGAAACCCCTAGGCCGCTCAAGAAAATAATTTTTTTTATTTTGGCTTTCTTGCTTAAATCTACAACACGTTTTGTCAAATCGGTATTTACCATGTCATAGTCGACATTCACGGATTGCCTCCCTATTCCAACAAGGTGGATTAGTGCATCTGAATTTCGTATCTTTTTGAGCATGTCTCCCCCTTCATAGTTTTTTGAGACAACTTTGGTTTCACATTCAAAGTTCTCAAAGTCATTTCTGGATATTGAGATCAGTTCGATATTTTCCTCTGATAGGTATCTTCGAAGATTTTTGGCAATAAAACCACTAGCCCCAGTAACGGCAATCTTTAGAGACTCAACCATAATAGAACCAACTTTGTTTTAATTTTAAGTCTATTTGAACAGTTGTGAAATAAGAGTTAATACTACAAAATCAATACAACTAACGTGGAAGAAGAAAAGACAAAATTAAAGACAGGCTATACCACGGGGAGCTCCGCAACTGCAGCATCAAAGGCTGCACTGTTATCAATAATCAATCAGAAGGAAATTCAGAGTGTGGATATTTTGCTGCCAAAGGGATCCTATGTTCAAATTCCGATACACTCATGTGAATTCGGGTCTGACAGGGCAAGATGCTCGGTGATCAAAAATGGGGGAGATGATCCTGATGTTACACACGGGGCCGAGATCATCGTGGAGTTGTCACTTACTGAAAAAATAGAGGAGATCGAGATTGATGGCGGAGAGGGAGTGGGGATAGTAACCAAGCCAGGGCTGGGTTTGGAAATTAACAAGCCTGCCATAAACCCGGTTCCTAAAAAAATGATTATTGAAAATCTAAGACAGGCAGGAGAAAAAGTTCTTTTGGAAAAGGGAATCAGGGTGATTATCTCAGTACCCAAAGGAAAGGAGTTGGGACCCAAAACAGACAATCCAAGACTGGGGATCACAAATGGGATCTCAATTTTGGGAACCAGTGGAATTGTCGTTCCATTTTCTACAGCAGCCTATGCAGCATCAATTAGACAGAACTTGGATGTGTCAATTGCAATGGGTAATGATACAGTGGTGCTGACAACTGGCGGAAGAAGTGAGGATTTTGCAAAGAAGATAGTGGATTTGCCGGAGCACTGTTTTGTACAGATGGGTGATTTTTCAGGATATACAATTCAGCAGTGCGGCAGAAAGGAGATCAACAGGGCATATGTTGTAGGTTTCATCGGAAAGCTGGCAAAGATGGCAGCGGGAGTTAAACAGACTCATGTTAAAGGATCCAAAGTGGATATGGGTTTTCTGGCCCAACTAGCTCAAAAGTGTAATGCCAACCAGAGTGTAGTTGAAGATGTAAAAAAAGCAAATACAGCAAGACACGTCTTGGAGATTATTCAAGAAAGCAAGGTTGGGGGATTTTTTGACTTGATCTGTGCTGAGACATACAGACACATGAGAAAGCACTCTGAAGAAAAGGTTTCAATTGACGTGATATTGTTTGATTTTGAAGGAAATATTCTGGCCAGAAAATCTGAACAGTAAGGTATTTTATTAAAGCAGAAAGATTTTGATTATGGAGAAAACATCGGTCCTTGCTATTACTAAAAACGGGGTAAAGATAGGAGAGAATCTGAAAAAATTGTTTCCGGATTGGAACGTGTTTGCTCCTTTGAAATTAACAACCAGTGCAGTGGGAATTGAATGGTACTCTGAGCCCACAACAGAGAAGATTGTAGAACTTTTCAAAGATAGTAATGCGTTAATCTGTATTTTTTCATTGGGGGCAGTAATTAGGCTAATTGCCCCATATTTGAAAGACAAAAAGACGGATCCGGCAGTAATTGTCATCGATGACAAGACAAATTTTGTAATTAGTGTCCTGTCCGGACATATAGGAGGGGCCAATGAGCTTACCGAAGAGATCGCAAAGAAACTGGGAGCCCTGCCTGTAATCACCACGGCAGCTGATGTAAACAAGACAATTGCAGTTGATCTTGTAGGAAGGGAGTTTGATTGGAAGATAGATGATGATTCAACGGTGACCAGAATTAGCGCGCACATGGTAAATGAGGAACCAATAGGCGTATTCCAAGAGGCAGGGGAGAGAAACTGGTATAAAAAATTGCCAAAGAATGTTGTGATTTATGACAACATTGAGGATCTGAAAAGATCAAATTCCAAAGCTTGCCTAATAATTTCTGACAAAATTATCGATGAACAGTTAGCCAGGGAATCAGTAGTTTATCGGCCTCCCAGTTTGGTCATTGGGATCGGATTGCACTGGGATACTTCAAAGGATACGATTAGAAAAGGCATCGAGTCTTGCTTGGAGAAATTCAAGTTAAACTCAAAATCAATTGCAAGATTGGTATCAATAAAAAAGCCTGAAGACGTACAGGGACTAGTTGATCTTGGAGAAGAGATGGGAATTCCAGTGCAATATGTAAACAGGGAGGATTTGGCTGAAATTTCTGCTCCAAATCCATCTGAGACGGTAAAAGCATTTGAAGGGACTGCAAGTGTCTCCGAAGCTGCTGCCATCAAAGTCTCCGGAGGCCAATTGATAGTAGAAAAACAGAAATTCCCGCCAAATTTGACCATAGCCATAGCGAGGATAATGAATTGAGGCGAGGATTATTACTGATTGACAGGGGAAGCAGGCAGAGAGAGGCATCTGAAGAACTAGATGTGATTTGTCAAGGAATCAAGGCAAAAGGCGACTATGTCTTCACTGACTACTGCTTTCTGGAGGTGGAGCCGCCATATATTGAAGATGGGATTTCAAAATGCCTCAAAGAGGACATTGATTCTCTGACTATAGTTCCATACTTTTTGTATCCGGGCAGAAAGGTGAAAATTGCAGTTACGGATGTAATGAAATTTCAAAAAGACACCAAAGTAAAATTTGTAGTTACAAAACAGATGAGCATGCACAAAACTTTGGTAGACGTTGTAGAAAATAGAATAACTACGACTCTTAAAGAAAATCAGATTACGCTCTCAAATGATCAAGTGGATGTAATGTTAATCGGGCACGGGAGTAAGGATCCAAAGGCTCAGATGTCGCTAGATTACGTCGTAAACAACCTGGAGGATTCCTACAGAAACGTGAGCCGATGTTGGCTAGAGATAGAGCAGCCAGACATTTTTGAGGGAATAAAAAAATGTGAAAAGGACGACCCAAAGGTTCTGGTGATTGTCTTTTATTTCCTTCACGAAGGAGCGCATGTAAAGACTGATATCAATAATGACTTGATTCCAGCACTGGAGGATTCCAGCATAAAAAATTCTTTCGTTACAAAACACATAGGAACGGATCAAAAAATGGTGGATTTGATATTGGAGAGGGCCAAAGAGGTAGAGGATGCAGACTAGAAAGGGCCAGTCTATCGAAGATGCCAGCATGCAGATGATTGAGGATGAGATAGGCCCTCACCAGTTCGGTGAAAAGGAATGGCCCATTGTCAGAAGAATAATTCATTCAACGGCAGATTTTGATTTTGCAGGAAAAAACAAGCTAATTTTTCACAAGGATGCAATTCAGAGTGCAATGAAGGCCTTGCAGGGAGGCTGCAGCATAGTAGTTGATGTCAACGGGGTGATCGGAGGGATGAATAAGCAAAATCCGAAAGATTTCGGTAACGACATAGTTTGTAACATTTCAAAACCGGAGATCATGGAATTGGCAAAGAAGGAGGGCAAGACGCGCTCACAGGTATCCATGAGGGCGGCGATTTCAGATATTGACGGAGGGGTTGTGGCAATTGGAAATGCCCCGACTGCCCTGCAGGAAGTAATCCAGATGGTCAAAGAAGGCACGGTAAAGCCTGCCTTGATCATCGGGATTCCGGTGGGATTCATATGCGCTGCAGAGTCAAAGGAGGAGCTAGCCAAGCTGCAACAGGTGCCATTTATCACAAATATTGGGAGAAAGGGCGGAAGTTCCTCAGTATCTGCAGTAATTAACGCAATTTTCAAGTTAATCAGGGCAGAGTCATCTTCTTGAGTGTCTCAGGCAGTTTTTGACAAAGATCTCTGCATAGTCTGAGCTGTCAAAATACAGGTGCCCATAGGATGCCAGGGTATTGTACTGCATCAATCCGTCCTGATGCTTCCTGATTCCCTCACCTATTTCCAGACTATAGGCAAACTTTGAATCAGAGGCAACTGAGCTTAGTTCCGAATAATGGAACTCATGGCCATGAAAACCGTGTAACTTGTCAGAAATTGGATTTTTTGAGATTATTTTGCCTCTGGTATAGTTTAGCCTCATCTTGTCTGTCATTTTAGTTTCGGCATCAAATAGGCCAACCATTTCATATCTCTTATTTTTAGATGAGATAGACTTTGTCAGGTACATCAGCCCTCCGCATTCGGCATAAATTGGAAGGTTCTCCTCAGATAGTTTTCTTATTGATCTTTTCATGGTTTGGTTCTTTGCAAGGGCACTCCCCAAAACTTCAGGAAATCCGCCGCCGATGTAGAGTCCATCACATTCCGGAATCTTTCTGTCTTTTACAGGACTGAAAAATTTTAAACTTGCGCCTTGGCGACGCAGTGCCTCCAGATTGTCCTGATAGTAGAAATTAAACGAGGTATCAAGTGCCACTGCGATGGTGGTTTTTGTTTTCTTTTGTGCAGGTTTTGGTTTTTTGGCAAGATCGGCGGAATTTTTTGCAATCTTTACTATTTGATCAACATCAAGGGACTTGGATATCATTCTCGAGACTTTCTGAATCTGTCTTTTGAGAGTTTCATCTTTTAATGTTGAGATCAATCCCAGATGCCTCGAAGGCATGTTCAGCAGCGGATCTTTTGGAACGGCCCCAATTATTGGAATTTTAATTTTTTTGAGGGCACTTTTGCACAAAAGCTCGTGCCTCTTGCTGCCTATCTTGTTTAGAATGATTCCAGAGATTCGAGAGTTCCTATGAAACTTTAGGAATCCAAGTGCAGTGGCGGCAATAGAGCGTGACGTCTTGCTGGCATCTAGAACCAGCAGGACATGGGATTTTGTCAGTGATGCCACATGGTGAGTGCTGGCATAGTTTGAATCACCGCCAAATCCATCATAGTACCCCATGACGCCCTCTATTACAGAGACATCAGATCTTGAATTTGAAATAAAGCTGTTCAAAAGCTGTTGTTTGCCCATAAGCCACGCATCCAAGTTGTACGTTTGATTTTTTGAGATACTTGAGAGGTAGCCCGGATCAATGTAATCAGGTCCGACCTTGAAGGGCTGGACTGACAGGCCGTATTTTTGCAAGGCGTAAATTATTGAACATGCAATTGAGGTCTTGCCAACTCCGCTAGTGGCACCTGCAACTACAATTCTGGGAACTCTCAATTTGCATGACTAGGATCATTTTTTATTTAAATTGATAGATTTCGTGTTCTGAGTTCTGTCTAATAATCTGGTGTTAGGCACAGACATAAAATACGGATCTTCTCTGAATTGAAAAGAGTCGATTATTGTGTATGATATGAGAATCAAGTAAAAAAAGACCGAAGTTGCTTCATAACACCACTAATACTCAAGCCAGCTATTATGGCAACTATTACTATATTATCAAGCATCAACGTATCTGTACCAACTAATACTGCAAAAATCATAATTGCAAAAATAGAGACTAACACCAATACAAATGATTTAACATCTTTAGATTTTTGATATCCTAACTCCATTTGCCTAATCTTGATATCTTCATCTGTATCTCCTTTATGTTTATCAGATGGGATGTCCGGAGAGCGTATATCATCATTGTCTCTGCTGTTCGGCATTACATAACTCCGTATAATGTTCCTTAATCACTTCATTAGGAATCTCTACAAATTTTTTGCCTTTTTTGTAATATCTAGACCAAGGCGTATCTTTCTTATGTGTGATATATGATAAATATGTTCCATCTTTGTTCCCATATTGCTCAATTACACGATCCATGATTGAGCGTTGCTCTGTATTAAATTCACTTTCTATTGCCTCACGTCTATCTTTAATTTGATCACTGTTTAATTCCACAGCACAATAATACAAACTAGTGATTGGATTGCCCCTATAATCTTTAAATGCATGATAGACAGTAGGGATTACTGGTCCATGTTCCCAAGCCTCAACTTTTTCTTCTATCAAACTTTTGTTGGTTTTAGCTAATGTGTATCCATGACTTATGTATACCAATTTTATGATGTGTAGCGGAGTTAAAGAGATATCAGAATGAGACAAAATATAATCTGCTACCATTAGACCAGATGACATTCAAGATGTTAAAAACATACTATCATTTAATGCTATGGTATTATGTAATCTTGGAGATATAGACATGAAATACGGATCTTATTCCGATTCAAAAAAACCCCTCTAGGATGTCAAATTACTGTGTGTTTAGCACCAAATACGGATCTTCTTTGAATTCAAAATATCTCTGACTTTGGTTAAACACCGCGATCTGATCACCATTTGTGACCAGAGCACAGATTTCGGACATTCTTAATGTTTTTAGAGAGATCTGTCGGATCAGGTTTATGGAGAGTGATGGCTTGACAATTGTTTACACCGGAAAAGGAAAGGGAAAGACAACTGCCGCCCTGGGAATCGCCTTGCGTGCGGCAGGATATGAAAAGAGGACATGCATGATTCAGTTCATCAAGGGCTCGTGGCACTACGGTGAGATGGAGTCATCTAAAAGGCTCGAACCAGAGTTTGAGATGGTGGCAGTCGGCAAGGGGTTTGTGGGCATAATTGATGACAAAAGTCCAAAAGAAGATCACAGGAGAGTGGCAAGGGAGGCAGTCAGAATCAGCAATCAAAGAATCCAATCAGGGGATTACGATATCGTAATTTTAGATGAGATAAACTATGCAGTAAACCTCAACCTAATTTCAGTTGATGATGTTCTAAGCATCATAAAATCAAAACCAAAAAACGTGGATTTGGTGTTGACTGGAAATCATGCAAAAGACGAGGTCATAGAGATTGCCGACCTAGTTACAGAGATGAGGGAGATAAAACACCCGTTCCAGCAGGGAATTAAAGCAAAGAAAGGCATTGATTTCTAGCCAGCAAACATTAATTTACGCATAAATGAGTTTTAGAAGAAATGTCCACTGAAATTCAAGAGATGCCCGAGCAGGGGGAGATTATTATTGCAACGATCACCAAGGTGATGGATCATGGGGCATATGTCACATTAGACGAGTATGATGGCATCCAGGGGTTTTTGCACATCTCAGAGATTGCCCCGGGATGGATTAGATCAGTGAACAGGTTTGTCAGGGACGGGGAGAAGAAGGTTCTCCTTGTAAAAAAAGTGAACACCCAGCGGGGGGACATAGATCTCTCACTAAAGCAGGTTTCAAAAGATCAGAAGAAGCAAAAGCTAAAAGAAGTCAAGAAATTCGAAAAGGGCAAGACACTGCTGCAAAATGTTCAAGAGAAAACAAAATTATCAGATGAAGAGATAGAAAAATTAGAAGACAGTATCTATGCAAAGTTTGATTCAGTCTATGATGCCTTTGTATCCATCGGAAGAAATGGGATAGACTCGGCAAAGGAACTCAATCTTGCAAAAAAGACTGCCACGGTAATTGAGGATATTTGTTCAAAAATCAAGCTTCCCTCAGTAGAAATCAGAGGAATAATGGAGATTACAAACAATCAATCAGACGGTGTAGAGATAATCAAAAAAACATTGCTGGATATCATCAAGAAGGATTCCACTGCAGACATTACATACTTGGGTGCGCCAAAGTATAGACTGTCAATCGTCTCAGAAGATTTCAAAACCGCAGAAAGGCTACTAAAGCCAATCATTGAAGAGGTCGAGACCAACATCCAAAAGAAGAAAGGCTCCTTCAAGTTTACTAGAGAAGACTCAAAGAAGACAAGAGAAAATTAAGATGCGGTTTTTATTAAGAAAATGCTCAAAGTGCAGTCATTACACATTGAAGGAAAAATGTCCAAAGTGCGGCAATGAGACTATCTCTGTTCATCCTGCCAAATTTTCACCAGATGACAAATACATGAGATACAGGCTGGCAGAGAGATATTCAAAGAGTCAGGATGCAGGACTGTAATCCTTGTTGATCTCATAGATAAAAATGCCTAACACAGGCCCGGTCGTTTCTTCTGTAAAACTAGGGGAGGCATAAACCAGTCTTAACGGCCCATCGCCATCAGGGGGAAATTTGATGTCCTTTGCATAGATTCCAACCGTGCCAGGAGCATAGGTTTGTGATTGCTGGGTTGAGTTGTTTGGATTAACATAACCCAGTGGAGAAAAGGGGAACATCTTGCCAAGCATAGTATCATTCCAAAAATGATCAGTTCCACTAATTCCATCATTATGTATGTATTTTCTTAGATCATCTCCTGCTATCTTGATAAACCACTGTTTTTTGGACTCGTCTCCGCCCCCTCCCAGTCTGTAAAACGAGTCATCTCCAGCTAGGGCTAATTTCTCAGCCACTACAAAAACAAGAACATAGTCAGCCTGCATATCATTGAGCATGTTCCATGCCGAATCCGGGCTACTTAGGAACATTTTTGCAATATTTTCGATGATATGGGTATAGATTGTCGAATTGTCTGCCAGTGTGGCTCTCTCAGCCATTGTAGAAATCCAATAGCCATAATCCCACCAGGAAGCAATAACAGCGTCTTTGGGAGTGTTGTTCTTGATCCAATCCAATGCTTCAAGCCAGTCATCAGTGACAACAGGATATGCAGCGCCACCGTTCAAAATTGTGGGGGCCACATCAGTAAGAGAGGAGATCTCCGAACCTACAGGATAAACCATTGGAATCATCAGCAGTACGATAATGCCTGCGACGTATGGTAGTTGTATGAATTTACTAATGGATTTAGTGCGTGAATTTTCAAACAAGTCTCTTGTCAATATGGCCAAACCCAATGAAGCCAAGATTATCAGAGAGATAGACGCAAATACTTCCAACCTGATAAACGTGGCACCGACGTAAACTCCTACAATTCCCATAATCAGTGAAAATATCAGCAGGTCATTTTTCTGTAATGTAGAATCTGTATTTTTGATATTCCTAATTACCAACCAAACGCCCAGACCTGCAAAAATCATGAATACCGAGTTAAACAGGAATGACTGTGCCAATGTTGTTGTTGCGTGTTCTGATACAGAATCTACTAGCGGATTGGTGGTAGTCAAAAATGGATTTAGCGCATTGAGGTATCTGTGACTGGGTAAAGGCAAAAATTGAGATTCAGAGTTGATGATCATGAGGCTTGAGGCCATAACTAAAATTGCAAGTAAAAATAACAACCCATTTCGTTTTTTGTGTTTCTGACTTTTCTTTTGGATGAGAATACAGAGTATTAAAAATACCGTTGGAAGTATTAGTGAAATTCCACCCAATCCAAAAATGAAATTAGAGCTTACACGTTCAAATCCCAAAGATGTCACTATTGTGGAAATCGTGTATAAAGGAACGGCCCATACGATGAATTTGTGATCAGTTCGCAAAAATGGCAGTGCAAGAAAGAAGAGGCCTATTGGAATGATAAAGAACTGATTTCCGCCCCAGGCAGAAAGTGAAAACGTTGTAAAAATTCCAGCACCAATCAACTTGGCAAATGCAATTTTTTTATTTTGAGAACTAATTCCACTTAATAGAAGATATATTGCTAAAAGACCAAAAAACAACCCCAAAGGTTCTGATTTGAACCATCCGATTGGACTTCGGACTAGTATTGCCAGTGAAACAGGAAACAACATGGCTGCAAACAATCCAGCCGTTGTGCCTCCAATGACCCTAACTAGTGCAAAAATGACAATGCCGGCAAAAGAGACAAAGACTGCTGGAAATAAAATTGTAAAATCATACACATCCATTCCTCCACCAAAAATCCAGTATGTGGTGGCTGCAGTCAGGTGAAGTATCACCTGGGATGTTGCAGATATGTCCCTGCCTGTAGGATACCAGCTTAGAGAGTCATCCCATTCAAAATATGCAGGAATGCCGTTATCGACGATATACTGGGTTGCACGATAATTAAAAAAAGGATCAAATTCATTTAATTCAAAACCAGCATCAACTGGTTGGGCACGAAGAAGAAATGATACCGTAAAGGACAGACTGAGGATTCCGATGATTAAAAGATGATTAAATTTTAAATCAAAACTACCAATAGAGACAAGTTTTTTGTTTGCTAGCAATTTGTATTTTTTAAAAAATCTTTGCTTATTATTCTTTGTATAAGGGATTGCGCCGATTAGGGGGCATATCTTCCTGTAAGGGCAGATTCCTCAATGATGTGGTTTCTCATCTCTAGTTCAATCTCTTTTTTCGTTGAGCCTTTGTCGGCAGATAACTTTTGATCTAACGCATAGAGCTTGAAGACATACGTATGCTCCCTGTCAGGAGGCGCAGGTCCGCCATAGCCAATTTCGCCAAAATCAGTCTCCCCCTGCATGCAATTTGGGGGGATGGAATTTTCTTGAAATTGGGGATTCTGGGGATCTATATTCCAAACTACCCAGTGCACCCAAACTTTTCCAACTGCACCGACTGCATCAGGATCATCCATAATCAGGGCAAGCGAGACAGTGTTCTTGGGAATCTGACTTGTTTGCAGAGGCGGACTGACGTTTCCGTGTTTGTATCCGTATTTTTTTGGGATGACTCCGCCATCTTCAAATGCCTTGCTCTCCAAAATTAGGGCCATACCATAACGTAAGGCAGCTCAAAGTTAAATATTTCTAAGATTCTAAAACAATTTTGTCGTTTGAAACCGATATTATCGAACTGCCACTGTTTTTGATCTGTTTTTTCAGCTCCCTGTCCATCGTGGCCACGATTACTCTGTTTTTTGATGCATAGTCAAGCAGCTCCTTGTCCGCAAAGGAGCCGGATATGGGAATTACTTTAAAATTTTTGATGTAATTTAGGGTCGATTGTATATCTGGTTTCTTCTCCGGTCTTTTTTCCAACTCAAGCAGTTCGTTTTTTACGACTTGGGGTACAACAAAACTGAGCCGGCCTATCTCTACATCCAAATTATCTAAATTCCTGATTCTGTGTGTAGCTAGGTGAATCAGAAAGTTTGTGTCACAGATTACTTCAACCAACTATTCCTGCACCGATTAGTCTCCATCTTTCAGCAATCCTTCTGCTGATGGCAACGTTGCCACCCTCGAAGATGCATGCAGGTCTCCTGAGCTCAATCTCAATGTTTTTGGACTTGATCTTGGTAACTTTTCCTAATACCGGAGCGGTTCCAATGTTGAGTCGGAGCAGTTCGCCAGATGAGATTGGCTGTACCTTGATGTCTTCAGTTATACCAACAGCAGAATCAAACAGGCTCACTTCCAACTTTAACAAGGTGGAATTGTCAGGAAGTGTGCCGGGTTTGCCAATGACTGAGCCGATAAACGAATCACTTCTGGTCATTGAGGGGTCTAATTTTGTTCCAATGGCCACCAGGCCACCAGGCTTTACTGATTCGACGATTCCTGCAGCGGTTCCCAGCGAAGTGATTTCTGTCAACAGGGGCTCGTATGTTTTTTTCTTTTCGTTGATAATGCCAGGCTTGATTTCAATTTCATCACCAATATTGAAGATTCCCTGAGTGAGGCTTCCGCCGATGACGCCGCCTTTGATATCCTTTAATTTTATTCCAGGCTTGTTAACATCAAAGGAACGCAGAACGTGCATTACCGTGTCAGCCTTCTCATCCCTTTTTGGCGTTTTGATTGTAGATTCAATGGCGCCAATTAGCGCATCAATGTTTAATTTGGATTGTGCAGAGATCGGAATTACGGGAGCCTTTGCAGCATAGGTTCCCTTGACAAATTTTGCAATATCTTGATAATTTGCAAGTGCCTCTTCATAAGATAACAGATCAACTTTGTTCTGGACCACAACAATCTGCTGAATTCCAAGGGTTTGAAGTGCCAACAGGTGTTCTTTTGTTTGCGGCTTGGGAACTTTTTCATTTGCCGCAGCCAACAATAATGCGCCATCCATCAGTGCAGAGCCTGAAAGCATGTTTGCCATCAGGCTTTCGTGTCCAGGACTATCCACAAAGCTGACAACTCTGGATAGCTCACTTTCTTGCCCGCAGTTGTTGCATTTTGGAGTAGTAGAGTATCCCAGAGGTTCTTCACATTTCTTGCATTTGTAAAATGCCGCATCAGAGTAGCCTACACGGATTGTAATTCCACGTTTAAGCTCTTGACTATGTACGCTTGTCCACGAACCAGTTAAAGCTTGAATCAGAGTGGTTTTTCCATGATCCACGTGGCCGGCCGTACCAATGTTGACACATGGTTGATAGCCGTATTCTTTGGTGTACCAATCAGGAAGGGTTTCTCTCCAATGCATGTGTCAAAAAGTAAAATCGGTATATGTTAAGTTATTCTTTTTTATCTTCAGTCTTTTCTTCTGTTGCTGCAGGAGCTTCAACTGGTAATTCTCCATCAAATTTACAGTTTACTTGGTATATTTCTTCAGAGACTGTATCCCCTCGCATTAGTTTTCTTTTTCGCTCTCCATATTCAGCATCTTGTAAACCAACGCCCTTGACAAGCAAGACCCGCTTCCTTGCCGCACCATGAAGATCATTTCTCATTGGAACTCCAGATTTGTCACTGCCTCCGGTAAGTGTTAACTTTCCAGTCAGCCCTGCAATTGATGCGTCAGTTTCATTTCCCAACTGCAGCCCCAGCAATGGATTGGCGTCACTTTCTTTGAGTTCTTTTGAAATGGATCTGCCTTTGATGTCAGAGATTGTAAGTTTGAAATTTGCCAATTATTCCAAAAAAAAGTTGAACGACTAATTAACCTTTGGACATTATTTTTAAAACAGGATTGGCAAAGATAGGCATGGCAGAAGAGATCAGATGTCCAAGATGCGATAAGAAGATGGTGGACATGCAAGCATGTCATATGTTTTGTCCAAACTGTGGAGCTCATTTAGATTGTTCAGATAAAGGGAGTTACTGGTAACTAAATTCCAGGCCTGTCTGGAATATAGTCAGATGACATGTTGATTGCCTGATCTTTCATGATTTCAAGATAGGTTTCATAATCTGCCTCAAAGTTACAATGGGGGCATTTTACACTAGTGACATCATCGTCTAGTACCGCAACTTTTTCACATTCAGGGCATCTTGCATCCATGCTTTGAGTTAGCAGTCAAGATATTTAATCATAGTTGATCACTGCACTGCTTAATTGAGTGAGGGTTTCACTCGTCTGTAAAGTTAGAGTGGTTTCAGTACATTCTCCATATGTGGGATGACTAGGATATACATAGAGACAGGTAGAAAACCTCACCTATTGTACAGCTGAGTGAAAACATTACTAACAGTGCACTCTATCATGCATTTGACAAGTCCCTGAAGCAAAAATTTGTAATGGTCCACCACCTTGACCTGATGGACCAGAGTCTGTACTTTGTGTTCGGAATTCAGGATATTCTACAAAAAAGTCATCGACAAATCTCTGCGATAGTTTCATGGTATTCAACAAAAAGCCTTGGACATCAGTTACGTCGTATGTGTTTTGGTTGTGTCTTACAAAGTCAGCAAAACCTTCCCATATATTTTTAGGTACATAGTCTGAAACCACACCAGATTCGGCTCTAACTCTTGGTTCTGGTTTGGGTATTGGATTGTGAACACCGTCCTTAACAAAACGTGTATTTCTATCAACAAAACTATTACCAATTTCAGTTCCATCACTAGGCGAACTTCCGCGATATACACGTGCATCATTTTTGAAAATTGCACCATCATCTGTTTTATGTATCTGATAAGATGCATCCGTTCCAATTTTTGCCCAATCATATTCATATGTCATTGGACGGGTCAGTGTGATGGACATCTGTCCTGAAGTACTTTCAGAATATGGTGCTATGTTAAGATGGGCATGATATGTATGTGGAGTATAGAATTCACCATATGTTAATGTTGACCGAGTTGCATCGGTAGAAAATTCCTCTGGAAGTAGCAATGAAATCTCATTAACTAATTCACCTTTGTAGTAATCTTTGTCATCACCCTCCCACTGCAAGGTGTAGTTTAAAGTCACTGGCTGACCTACAACAAACTCACGCGGTAACTCAAATGTAATATTGGGTTCTGGTTCCTTAACCATTCCACCAACAGAAGATTTACTTTCTCCCCTGATTACATCCACATTGCCTTGTGTTGTCTTTACAGCCTCAATTGGCAAATAGCCTCGTTTAATTAGCTTCTCAGATGTTGCCTGAGTCAAACAGACGGGTTTGCCTGCAGGGGATTCCATCAGGATTTTATTATCATTGCACTGAATCTGGTTTATTGGAGTACCGTTTTTGAGTTGATCCCGTGGTGATGATTCTGCATATGCTGGGGCAATCATCATTCCGATAAATAACACTGTGAAGAGGATCATGGTTGCATTTCTAACCATTGCAAATTTGTAAAATCTATAGTATTAAAATAATTTAAAGCGATTATTTTGATGCTATGAAACTGGTGTAGATTAAGTATCAAATGTAGATCTTGTTCCTATCTGAAAAATCACCCAGCTCTGCTCAAACATAGTGATCAGATCACCATTTGTGACCAGAACCGTAAAGCCTCCACTCAATTAAACAGTGCAAAGGTCAATTAGGGATATAAGGAACTTTTTGGGGTGATAATTAATGGCAAAATACGATGGTCTGTTAGGACAGCCGATACTTGAAGTTGAGGAACCAGATAAGGAAGGCGGAATCACCTTCATCTTCAAAGACAACAGGTTTATGTTCATAAAAGCAGTAGATGGCAAAATTGAGACCGTATCAATCCCGGAATAGGTGGACATGAATGGAAAAATTTGACCAAATCAAAATGCTTGAACTTGTAAAAGTGGAAGATCCCGATGCAGACGGTGGATTGACCTTGATGTTCCAGGAAGAGAAGACCCTGAAGATTAAAGTCGTGGATGGAAAGCTAGTTTCGGAATTCGTTTAAACTAGTTTCTCACATGTTTTTCATAAAATCCGATAGCTAGTTCCTGTACCTTGGATTGGATTGATCCCGGTCTTTGATCTCGAATTTTCTTGATTGCATCCCCTGCTGAAAATTTTTCATACTTTACAAAATAACACGCAAGTATCGTCCCGGCTCTTCCCATTCCGGCTGCACAGTGAACCATCACAGCTTGATCACTTTTAATCTGTTCGTGTATAAAGTCCACTGCCGAATCTATTCTGTCCATGTCAGGGGCTGTCAGGTCAGGAGTCGGGACATGAAGATATTCAATGTCTTGGACCCACTCATCTGGCAACGGCTGCTCAGTCATGGTTACAATTGATTGTATGCCCTGGTCAAGAAGCCAACCAAATTCATCAAAACTTGTTGGAATGCCTGATCCTGCCAGCTGATCTTTGATTAGCCAAGAAAAGTTTGTTGGCTTTTTTGTGATTTTACCATGAACCTTCCTCCAGATGTTCCCAGGCTTGCTCATGTTGGATTTATGACTGCTCGGTATTTTTAGTATTGCGCAGAGTGTAACTATGACGCTACTGCACGAACGGGGGAACCCGTGGCATCCTTGAGTTTTAATGGCAGAATTGTAAAATTAAATTCCAAGGATCGTATTTTGTTCATATTTGCCAAATTTTCCACTATCAGGACATTGTTTTTTGCTAAAATATGATGTACAGAAAACGATCCGTCCTCCCCAAGATCAATGCTCGGGGAATCAATGCCGACCAGGTTGATTTTTTTGGATGCGAGATACTTTGCAGATGATGCATCTAGTCCGGGATTTTCAGTAAAATAATTATTTTTTTTCAGATTTTTTTGCCAGTCTGTAAAGAAAAAGACCGAGGAACGGTCTGGAATTTTACCGTTCTTTTCCTCAAATGATGTAATGTCTGATTTTGTGATGGGGGTGTTTTTTGATTTTTTGAGTTTGATCAGCGTTGCCTTTCCAACTAATCTGCGGAGAGGAATTTGGTGTATCTTTAGCCCATTTTTGACAAAATGAAACGGCGCATCTAGATGCGTTCCCGTATGCGAGCTTAGGAATAACAGTTCCAGATTATACCCGTCATGCTCTATATCAGACCAGTCAATGAATTGGGGCGTGGGGGATCCAGGAAAGCTTGGGATGGATCCCGATATTGTAAGTGTCAGATCAACTAGTTTCATATTATCAGGATATACTAGTGATTTATCA